>NZ_JBBHZG010000002.1:134788-262721 GCF_037482305.1 Pseudokineococcus sp. 5B2Z-1 | reverse complement strand
TGCCCCCCCCCCCCCCCCCCCCCCCCCCCCCCCCCCCGCCCCTGCCACTCGCCTGCACCGGCCCGCCGGACCGCGCCCCGGACGGCTGCGCCGCGGACGTCCGAGGTGGCCCGGGCCCGAGGTCACCGCCGCCGGGGAGGACGCGCTCGTCGCTCGAGCAGCCGGGAAGCCGTCGACCTGCGACGACGCTGAGTCACCGCGGGTTCGTCCTCCCCGTCGGCGGCGGTAGCGGCTCCTTCACCACCCCAGCGGGCCGTGCCGGTCCGTGTAGGTGCCGGTGGGGCCGTCGCCGCCGATCGTCGCCATGCGCACGATCGCCTCGGCGCCCTCCTCGACGGTCTGCGGACCGCTGTGGCCGTTGAACTCCGTGGCGGTGTACCCCGGGTCGACGCAGTTGACCCGCAGCTCGGGCAGGGCGGCGGCCCACTGGCTCGTGAGCATGTTGAGGGCCGCCTTGGAGGACGTGTACGCGGGCGCCTGGAAGGAGCTCTCGACGCGCCCCGGCTCGGACGTGACGGCGTGGGAGCCGAGGCCGCTCGAGACGTTGACGACGACGCCCGCGGTCGAGCGCCGCAGGAGCGGCAGGAAGGCGTGCAGCACGCGGACCGGTCCGAGGACGTTGACGGCGAAGACCTCCTCCACGTCCGAGGCCGTGATGTCGGGCGTCGGAGCGGACGTGCCGGAGACGCCGGCGTTGTTGACGAGGACGTCGAGGGCGCCGCCGGTCGCGGCGGCGACGTGCTCGGCCGCCGCGGCGACGCTCGCGTCGTCGGTCACGTCGAGCTGGACGAAGCGGGCGCCGAGGGCGTCGGCGGCCTCCCGGCCGCGCCCCTCGTCGCGGGCCGCGACCCAGACGTCGTGGCCGAGGTCGCGCAGCTGGCGGGCGGACTCGCGGCCCAGGCCCTTGTTGGCACCGGTGATGAGGATGGTGGACATGGCGTCCACGCTGCGCCCGGTGCGGACGGCGCACAACGGGTCGGTCGGGGGTACCACCGCCGGTCCCACCCCCGCCGCCCGTCCGGCACCGACCCGCCCGCCCCCGGCCCGGGGCGGTGGCAGCATCACGGGCGTGCACGAGGACCTGGCCGCCTGCCTGCGCGCGTGGCGCTCGCGCCTCGACCCCGAGGACGTGGGCCTGCCCCGCAGCGGCTCGCGCCGGGCGGCGGGCCTGCGCCGCGAGGAGGTCGCGGCCCGGGCGGGCATCTCGGTGAACTACCTCGTGCGCCTCGAGCAGGGGCGGGCGCAGGCGCCGTCGGCCTCCGTCGTCGCCGCGCTCGCGCGGGCCCTGCGCCTGCCGGGCGACGAGGCCGAGCACCTGCACCTGCTGGCCGGGCTCGCCGCCCCGCTGGGACGCACGGCGAACCGCACCATGTCGCCGTCCCTGCGGCGCGTCGTCGAGCGCTTCGACGACGTCCCGCTCATCGTCGTCGACGTCGCGTGGGACGTCGTCGCCGCCAACGAGCTCGCCACCGCCTTCCTCTCCGACGACGACCCCGTGGGCCAGAACGCCGCGTGCCGGCAGTTCCTCGGCGCCCCGTGGGGCGAGCGGGCGCCCGCGGACGACGCGGCCTTCGAGCGCGACCTCGTCGGGGAGCTGCACCGCCAGCGCGCGCGCCACCCGGACGACGAGCGCCTGCGCGCCGTCGTCGCGCAGCTGCGCGCCGGATCGCCGCGCTTCGCCGCCCTGTGGGAGCAGCGACCGGCGGGCGTCCACACGGTCTCGCGCAAGACGTTCACGCACCCGGACGTCGGGCGGGTGACGGTCGACTGCGACGTCCTCGAGGCCCGCGGCACCGACCTGCGGGTCGTCGTGTGGACCGCGGCGCCCGGGACGCCCGACGGCGACGCCATGGCCCGGCTCCACCGGCGGCGCTCCGGCGCCGCCGTCGGGTGACCACGGCCCCGGACGCCGCCGGACGCGCGACGGCGCCCGGGGCCGGCTGGTCCCGGGCGCCGTCGCGCTGCGGCGTCAGCCCTTGAGGCCCGTCCCCGCGACGCCCTCGACGATCCGGCGCTGGAAGAGCAGGTAGAGGATCACGAGGGGCAGCGCACCGAGCACGGCGGACGCCTGGATGTCGGCGAAGCGCTGGCCGTAGGAGCCCTGCACCGTCGCGAGCCCGACCGGGATGGTCATGAGGTCGGGGTTGGAGAGCACGAACAGCGGCAGGATGAGGTTGTTCCACACCGTCACGAAGGTGAGGATCGAGACCGCCGCGATGACGGGCCGCGACAGCGGCATGATGACCGACCACAAGGTCCGCCACACGCCCGCGCCGTCGATTCGCGCCGCCTCGTCGAGCTCCTTGGGCAGCCCGTCGAAGAACTGCTTGAAGATGAAGACGGCGATGACGGCGGGCACCTGCGGGAAGATGACCGCCCAGTAGGTGTTCAGCAGCGAGAAGCTGTCGAGCAGCTGGAAGATCGGGACGATCAGCACCTGCGCGGGGATCATGATCCCGGCGAGGATGAGCACGAACACGAGCTTCCGGCCGCGGAAGCGCAGCCGGGAGAGCGCGTACGCCGCCATCGACGCGAAGAGGACGGTGAGCACCACCGTGCCCGCCGAGGTCACGAAGCTCGCCAGGTACCAGTTCCAGATCTGCCCCGACTGCAGCAGGGTGGCGTAGCTCGCGAGCGTCGGGTCGGTGCTGCGCAGGATGGCGTCGGCCCCGAGGGACGCCGTCTCGTTCGAGACGAGCGAGGTCTTGATCGCCCAGAAGCTCGGGATGAGCCACAGGAACGCGAAGACCCCGAGGACGATCCCGGCGACGATGTTGAAGGTCCGCGGGCTCCGGATCTTCGTGGGGTCCGTCCGGGCGGGCGCTGCGGCGGAGACGCCGTCGCCGACGCGCGTCCTGGTGCTGCGGTCGGTCGTGGTCGCCATCTCAGGCCTCCCGGTCGGAGCGGTCGAGCAGCTGGCGCGCCACCGCGATGACGACGATGACGATGAAGAGCAGGACCGACGCGGCGGAGGCGGCGCCGACCCGGTAGTCGGTGAAGGCCGTGTTGGTGATGAGGCCCAGGGCGACCTGCGTCGAGATCCCGGGGCCGCCGGCCGTCATCAGGTAGACCTGGTCGAAGATCTTCAGGCTCGCGATGATCTGCAGGATGATGACGAGCGTCGTCGTCCGGCCGAGCAGCGGGATGGTGATGTAGCGGATCTGGTGCCAGGGGCTCGCCCCGTCGACCGACGCCGCCTCGTACAGCTCCCGCGGGATGTCCTGCAGGCCCGCCAGGTAGAGCACGAAGTTGAAGCCGATGGTCCACCAGATCGTGGCGACGGCGATGCCCACCATCGCGAGCGACGGGTCGGCGAGGACGGCGTCGGGCTCCAGGCCGACGAGCGACTGGAACTGGGGCCAGAGGCCGGACGCCGGCGTGAAGAGGAAGATCCAGATGAGCGAGATCGACGCCGAGGGCAGCACGAACGGCACGAAGAAGGCCAGCCGGAAGAACCACTGGCCGCGCTGCACGCGGTTGGCCAGCACGGCGAAGACGAAGGACAGGACGACGAGCGGCGGCACCGTGTAGAGCGTGAACTGCAGGGTGTGCCACATCGCGGACCAGAAGTCCGAGCGGGTGAGCATCTCGGCGTAGTTGCCGAGCCCCGCGAAGGTGCCGAGCCCCGGCTGCACGATGCTCGTGTTGAAGAAGCTGACGACGAACATGTAGACGGTCGGCCCGATGAGGAAGGCCAGGTAGAAGACGCCGAAGGGCGCCAGGAACAGCCATGCCGGCCGGCTGTCCGGCCGCCTGTCCGACGTCCGCCGCGCCGTCGTGGTGGCCTCGGCGGGGGGCCTGAGGGTCTGGGTCGTCATCGGGGGACCTCCTGCAGGACCGGCCGGGGGGACGGGGCGGGTGCCGCGCCCGCGCGGCGACGGCCCGTCACAGCGGGCTCGGGGTGTCGAGGTAGACGGCCAGCTGCTGGCGGATGGCCGCCATGGCCTGCTCCGGGGTGAGCCGCTGCTGCTGCACGAGGCCGACCTGGGCCCCGACGGTGTTCTCGAAGGTCGAGCCGGAGCCCGAGTACCAGGCGGGGGCGTCGTAGACGACGTACTCGGCGGCCTGCGCGTAGTCCGCCTGCGGCGTGAGGTCCTGGTACTCCTGGCTCTCCAGCGTCGGGATGTACGCCGGGATGTGCCCGCCCTTCGCCCACGTGAGGCTCTGGTCGAGCATCGACCGGACGAAGCCCATGGCGAGCTGCATCTGCTCCGGGGTCCGGTCCATGCGGGGCAGGACGAAGGTGTGCGAGTCGCCCTGCGCCGCCGGCTGGTCGTACAGCTGCGGGATCGGCGCCATCCCGAAGTCGAGGCCCTCGACGCCCTGCGCCGTCGTGATCTCCCACTCGCCCTGCAGGTAGAAGGCCGCCTCGCCCGTGAACATCTGCGTCTGGGACCCGGCGTAGTCGATGGCGCGGGGCAGCCATCCCTGCTCGGACATGCGGCGGATGTAGGCGAGGGTGTCGAGCGCGGCGTCCTCGTCGACGGTCAGCTGCGTCCCGCCGTCGCCGAGGAAGGGCGTCGCCCCCGCGTGCTGCTGGTAGAGCGTCTGGAAGAGGCGCCACGGGGTCGCGTTCTCCGACACGTTCGCCGAGCTGACGGCGAAGGCGCCCGTCACCTCCTGCGCCGCCGCGAGCGCCGCCTCCCACTGCTCCACGCCCTGGATGGGCGCGAGCGTGCCCGAGCCGTCGAGGAGACCCGCCTGCTCGCAGACGTCCTTGTTGTAGAAGAGGACGAAGGGGTGGGTGTCGATGGGGATGGCGTAGGAGGTCCCGTCGACCTTCTGGCCGTCCCAGACCTTCGGCGTGAAGTCCGACGGCGAGAGGTCGACCATGGCGAGCATCTCGTCGGTGATCGGCGTCAGGAGGTCGGCGTTCGCGAGGTTCTGCGAGCGCGTGAGGTGCGCGACGGCCACGTCCGGCGGCTTGTCGCCGAGCGTGGCCAGCGAGACCTTCGTGTAGTAGGGGTTGCCCCAGGCGAAGGTCGCCGCCTGCAGCGAGGACGGGCCGCCGTGCTCCTGCACGTAGACGTCGAGCATCGTCTGGAGCCGGGCGCCGTCGCCGCCGCCGAAGAGGTTCCAGAACGTCACCGTCCCGGGGTTGAGCGGGGTGCCGGCGAGCCCGGCCGCGAGCGGGCTCCCGCAGCCGGAGAGGGCGCCCGCGGCGCCCAGCCCTCCGACCGCGAGGGCGCTCTGCAGCAGGCGCCGTCGGGACCACCCTGGGGTCGTCGTCATGGACATCCTTCCCGGCCGCCGTTGGCCTGGGCTGGGTCTGCTGGGTACCACCGCCGGTGCGCGCGGCCCCCGTCGCCGTCGCCGCGCCCTGCGCCCTCCGTCCTCTCCGTCGAGGCTCGATGACCGCAATGTGAACGGTCACATGGCGGGTGTCAAGGTCCCCGAGGAGCCTCTCGCCACGCCGCCGACGCCATGCTCGCGCGCGGGAGCGCTCCCACGGGGGAGGCGGTGCGGGCCGCCACGACGACCCGCCGTCGGGGGGCGCGGGAGGCCGGAGGGAGGTGGCGGGCGGAGGGGGTCGCGGCGCGCGCGGGTAGCCTCCTGCGGTGCCGTCGCCAGCCGCTCGAGGGAGCCACGCGTGATCGAGATCCTCAGCCCCCGCGAGGTGGAGCGGGCGCGGTCCGCGGGCGCCCTGGTGGCGCACATCCTGCAGACCTGCCGGGAGCGGACGCAGGTGGGCACCAACCTCCTCGAGATCGACCGCTGGGCGCAGGAGCTCATGGCCGAGGGCGGCGGCGTCTCCTGCTACGTCGACTACGCGCCGTCCTTCGGCCGCGGGCCCTTCGGCCACTACATCTGCACGTCGGTCAACGACGGCGTCCTGCACGGCCTCCCCCGCGACCAGGCGCTCGAGGACGGCGACCTCCTGACCCTCGACATCGCCGTGCTCGTCGACGGCGTCGCCGCCGACTCGGCCGTGAGCTTCGTGGTCGGGGAGGCGCGCGACGAGGCGGACCTCGCGCTCATCGACGTCACGCGCCGGGCGCTCGACGCCGGCATCGCCGCGGTCGGCCCGGGCGCGCGGCTGGGCGACGTCTCGCACGCCATCGGCGAGGTCCTCACCGGCGAGGGGTACCCGGTCAACACCGACTTCGGCGGCCACGGCATCGGCTCGACGATGCACCAGGACCCGCACGTGCCGAACCTCGGCCGTCCCGGCCGCGGGTACCGACTGCGCCCCGGGCTGCTCCTGGCGCTCGAGCCGTGGGTCATGGCCGACACCGACGAGCTCGTGACGGACGACGACGGCTGGACCCTCCGCAGCGCCACCGGATGCCGGACGGCGCACAGCGAGCACACCGTCGCCGTCACCGAGGACGGCGTCGAGGTGCTGACGCTGCCGCGGGGCTGACGCCCGAGGCCCCGGCCGCCCCCGTCCCGAGCGACCCCGCCCCTCGCGACCCCCTCCCGCCCGCCTCCGCCGCCGACCGGTCGGCGACCGTCGTCGTCGTGGGCGCCGGGCAGGCCGGGCTGTCGGCGGCGCACCACCTGCGGCGCCGCGGCTTCACGAGCGCGCTCGACGGCGACGGGGGCCGGTCCTCCGTCGTCCTCGACGCCGACGCCGCCCCCGGCGGCGCGTGGCAGCACCGGTGGCCCTCCCTGCGGATGTCGACGGTCAACGGCATCTTCGACCTGCCCGGCGCCCCGCTGCCGCCGATCGACCCGGAGGAGCCCGCGCGCACGGCCGTCCCCCGCTACTTCGCGGCCTACGAGCGCGACCAGGGGCTCCCGGTCCTGCGGCCGGTGCGGGTGCGGCGCGTCGAGCGCGTCGACGACGACCCCGAGGGCGACCTCCTCGTCCGCACCGACGCCGGGACCTGGCGGGCCGCCTTCGTCCTCAGCGCCACGGGCACGTGGACCAACCCGCTGCTCCCCCGCTACCCGGGCGCCGAGGTCTTTCGGGGGCGCCAGCTCCACACGAGCCAGTACGTCTCGGCCGAGGAGCTCCGCGGGCACCGGGTCGCCGTCGTGGGCGGCGGCCTCTCGGCGGTCCAGCTGCTCGAGGAGGTCTCGCGGGTGGCGTGGACCGCCTGGTACGCCCGCCGCGAGCCCGTCTTCCGCGAGGGCCCCTTCACCTCGGAGACGGGGCGCGACGTCGTCGCCCGCGTCGCGGAGGACGCCGAGGCCGGGCGGGCGCCGCGCAGCGTCGTCTCCTACACCGGCCTCTCGTGGACGCCGTACGCCGTCGCCGCCCGCGAGCGCGGCGTCCTGCGGCGCCGCCCGATGTTCACGGCGCTCGAGCCGCACGGCGTCCGGGAGGCGGACGGCACGTCCACGTCCGTCGACGTCGTCCTGTGGGCCACCGGGTTCCGCCCCGCGCTCGACCACCTCGAGCCGCTGGACCTGTGCAGCGCCGACGGCGGCGTCGAGGTCCGCGGCACGCGGGTGGTGCGGGACCCGCGGGTGCACCTCGTCGGCTACGGCCCCGCGCAGTCGACGGTCGGCGCCAACCGCGCGGGGCGCGACGCCGTCGCCGACGTCGTCGCGGCGCTGCGGCGCCGGGCGCCCCGGCCCTGAGCCGTCCCGACCGGGGCGCCGGGGCTCGACGCGGACCACCCCCGCGCGCGACCCTGGGCGCCCGCGACCGGGAGCGCCGGCCGCCCGAGGAGCAGGGGGCCGCCGTGGCCGGGCACCGCGTCTTCGCCGCGCCGCTGGCGAGCATCCACCCGCACTACGTCGCCAAGGTCGAGCGGAAGGGGCGCAGCCGGGCCGACGTCGACCTCGTCGTCTGCTGGCTCACGGGCTACGACGCCGCCGGCCTGCAGCGCGCCCTCGACGAGGAGGTCGACCTCGAGACGTTCTTCGCGCGGGCGCCGGCGATGACGCCGCGCACCGCGGAGATCACCGGCCTCGTCTGCGGTGTCCGCGTCGAGGACGTCGAGGACCCGCTCATGCAGCAGATCCGCTGGATGGACAAGCTCGTCGACGAGGTCGCCCGCGGGAAGAAGCTGCCCTCGGTGCTGCGCGGCGACGACGTCGACGCCGCCCGGGCGCGGGCCGGCCTGGGCGCCCCTGACGCCGCCGGCGTCCCCAGCGCCACCGACGGCGCTGCGCCGGATCACGTTCCGGCAACTCCCTGACCGGAGGGCCTGCGCTCCCCTAGCGTCCGCCCTGCGGGCAGAGGTCGCCTCCGACGAGCTGCCGACGGGGGCCCGGGGCGCTGCTGCGCCCGGGCGCAGGGGGTACTCATGGCGCTCTCGACGACGTCCTCTCGCCGGACCGGACCCGCTCGCGGGAGGGCCTCACGGGCCCTCGCCGCCGCCCTCCTGGGCGGGGCCCTCCTGCTCGCGGGGTGCGGCGGAGGCACCGGCACCGACCCCGAGGCTGAGGGGGAGGTCGGCCCGCTCGGCGAGTACTTCGCGCAGATGTACCCCGAGCAGTCCGAGGAGGACATGGCCGCGCAGATGCGCGAGGTCGAGGAGATCACCGCCGCCTGCATGCAGGAGCAGGGCTTCGACTACACGCCGATGGACACCTCGCAGGCCTTCGACGAGATGACCGTCGAGGAGGACGTCGACTACGAGTCCGAGGAGTACGTCGCCACCCACGGCTACGGGATGACGACGTGGGAGGAGGAGGCCGCGCCCGCCGAGGAGGAGGTGTGGGTCGACCCCAACGAGGACTACGTCGCGGGCATGTCCGAGAGCGAGCAGACCGCCTTCTACGAGGCGCTCTACGGGCCCATGGACGTCGTGGAGGAGACCGACCCCGAGGCCGAGATGGCCGAGTACGACTGGACCACCGCGGGGTGCAGCGGCGAGGCGCAGCACGAGGTGGAGGGCGAGACGGTCGACCCCTTCAGCGACCCGGCGTTCTCCTCGCTGCAGGAGGAGATGGACCGGATGTACACCTCCGTGCAGGACGACCCGGCCGTGGCCTCCCTCGACGGCGACTGGTCGGCCTGCATGGCGGAGGCCGGCTACGACTTCGCGACGCCGGACGCCGCCTGGGAGGACATCAGCACCCGCAGCGACGAGCTGTACGCCGCGACGAGCGAGACCTCTCCGGAGCCGGACCCGGCGGCGTGGGAGGAGCTGCAGCAGCTGGAGATCGCCACCGCCCTGGCCGACCACCGCTGCAAGGACGAGGTCGACTACGACGAGACCTACCAGGAGGTCTCGCTGCGGGTCGAGGAGGAGTTCGTCGACGCCCACCGCGCCGAGCTCGACGCCATGGTCGAGGCCGCGGGCCAGGAGCCGTGAGCGAGGGGTCCCGCGCGGGCCGGGGCGGCCGCACGGTCGCGGTCGTCGGCGTCACCGCCGCGCTCGCCCTGGGTGCTGGCCTGCTCGCCGGGAGGGCCGTGACGTCGCCCGCCGAGGCGGCCGCGGAGGCGGAACCGCCGGCGGCCGGGCCCATCACGGTGCCCGTCGAGCGGCGGGTGGTCTCCGACGACGTCGTCCTGCGGGGCGACGTCCGCTACGACGACCCGGCGCCCGTCGCGCTGGAGACGGGTGACCGCGGCGAGGCGGGCCCCGCCGTCGTCACCGGTGCCGTGCCCGAGGTGGGCGCGACGCTCGAGGCGGGCGCCGTCCTCCTCGAGGTGACGGGCCGCCCCGTGCTCGTGCTGCCCGGGGAGCTGCCGGTCTACCGCAGCCTGCGCTCGGGCTCCTCGGGGCCCGACGTCGTCCAGCTCGAGGAGGCCCTCACGGCCCTCGGCATCGACGTGGGCGAGCCGGGCGACACCTACGACAGCGGCACCGCAGCCGGGGTCCGGGCGCTCTTCGACCGCGCCGGCTACGCCCCGCCGTCGGCGGGCGAGGAGGTGGACGCCCTCGTGGAAGACGCCGAGGCGGCGCTCGAGCAGGCGGAGGCCGACCTCGCGGCGGCCCGCGCCGCGCTGCAGGAGGCCCGGTCGGGCCCTGCCGAGTCGACGCGGGTGGAGGCCGACAACGGCGTCCGCGAGGCCGAGCGCCAGCTGGCCGCCGCACGCGAGGGCGGCGACGCCATGGCCGTGGCCACGGCGGCGGACGCCCTCGAGCTGGCCCGCGCGCAGCGGCGCGAGGCCCTCGCCGTCCCCGAGCCGGTCGCGGAGCAGCAGGCGGTCGCGGCGGCCGAGGGCGCCCGCGACGGCGCGCAGGATGCCCTGGTGCAGGCGCGGGACGAGGCGCTGACGGGGCTGCCGGCGGGCGAGGTCGTGTACCTGCCGTCGCTGCCCCGCCGCGTGGACGAGGTGTCCGTGCGCCGCGGGGGCCTCGTGGACGGGGCGGTCGTGCAGGTGTCCGGCGCGACGCTCGAGGTCTCGGCCACGGCGTCGACGAGCGACGCCGCGCTGCTGGCGCCGGGGATGCCGGCGGTGCTCGCGGGCCCCGACGGCGAGGAGGTCCCCGTCGAGGTGTCGGCCGTCACCGACGACGAGGCCGGTGGCGCGCCGGCGGGCGCCGAGGGCGAGGGCGGTGGCAGCTCCGGCGGGGAGGGCTCCGGCGAGGGCGAGCCGGGGACGGCCCGCTCCACGGTCGTCTTCGCCGTCGGCGCGCTCACCGAGGAGCAGCTGACCGCGCTGCAGGGCCAGAACGTGCGCGTCACCGTGCCGGTCAGCTCGACCGGCGGGGAGGTGCTCGCCGTGCCCCTGGCCGCGCTGACGGCCGGGCCCGGCGGCGAGTCGCGGGTCGAGGTCGCCGGCGACGACGGCGCCACCGAGCTCGTCGTCGTCGAGACGGGGCTCGCCGCGGACGGCTACGCCGAGGTCTCCGGCCCGGGCCTGGACGAGGGCGACCTCGTCGTCGTGGGGCGATGAGCGCCCCCGTCGTCGAGCTCGTCGGCCTGACCCGGACCTTCCCCGGCCCGCCCCCCGTGCACGCGCTCGACGGGGTGGACCTCGTGGTGCGCGCCGGGGAGTACGTGTCGGTCGTCGGGCCGTCGGGGTCGGGCAAGTCGACGCTCCTCCACGTCCTCGGCCTGCTCGACCGCCCCACCGGAGGGGACTACCTCCTCGACGGCGTGCCGACGTCGACGACGTCCGAGCGCCACCGCGCCCGCCTGCGCGGGGGCCGCATCGGCTTCGTCTTCCAGCAGTTCCACCTGCTGCCGCACCGCAGCGTGCTCGAGAACGTCCTCCTCGCGACGCTCTACAGCGGGGTGCCGCGCGCGGAGCGCGTCGAGCGGGCCCGCGCCGCGCTGGAGCGGGTGGGCCTCGGCCACCGCGTCGACGCCGCGCCCACCACCCTGTCCGGCGGCGAGCGCCAGCGCGTGGCCGTCGCCCGCGCCGTCGTCACCGGCCCGAGCCTGCTCCTGGCCGACGAGCCCACCGGCAACCTCGACTCGGTGAGCTCCGCCGCGGTGATGGACCTCTTCGACGAGCTGCACGCCTCGGGGCTGACGCTCGTCGTCATCACGCACGACCCCGTGGTGTCCGCCCGGGCGCAGCGGCGGGTGCGCATCAGCGACGGCCTGCTGGCGGAGCTGTGAGGCGGCGCGCCGCGCCGGTGGCACTCGAGGACGTGCTCGAGCTGGCCGAGGCGGACCCGCCACCGCCACCGCCCCCGCGTCGGCGGGGGTGGCGGTGGTGGGGCCGTCCGTGGCGGCGGGGAGACGGCTTCGACCTGCGGGACCTGCTCGCCGAGGGCGTCGCCAGCGTCGGCGCCCGCCCGGGCCGCCTGGCGCTGACGATGCTCGGCACGGTGCTCGGCATCGCCTCGCTCGTCGTCACCGTGGGGCTGGCGCAGACGGCCGCCGGGCAGGTGGGCCGCCAGTTCGACGCCGTCGCCGCCACCCAGGTCGTCGTCCGCCCCGGCAGCGTCTTCACGCAGTCCGGCGAGGAGCGCGCGACGGGGCGCCTGCCCTGGGACGCCGAGGAGCGCGTCGAGCGGCTGGCCGGCGTCGAGGACGCCGGGGCGCTCGCCGCCGTCGACCTCGGCGGGGCGCCCGTCACCGCCGTGCCCGTCAACGACCCGTCGGCGCCGGCCGCCGTCTCGCCGCCGGTCCTGGCCGCCTCCCCCGGGCTGCTCGACGCCGTCCGCGGCCGCGTCGTCACCGGTCGCTTCTTCGACGCCGGCCACGACGCCCGAGCCGACCGGGTGGTCGTGCTCGGGGCCCGGGCCGCCGAGCGCCTCGGGGTGGGCCGGGTCGACCGGCAGCCCACCGTCTTCCTCGGCGAGGTGCCGTACACGGTCATCGGCGTCGTCGACGGCGTGCAGCGGCGCACCGACCTGGTCGACGCCGTGCTCCTGCCCCTCGGCACCGCGCGCGCCGACCTCGGTCTCGCCGCGCCGGAGGAGCTGCAGGTGCGCATCGAGGTGGGGGCGGGCCCGCTCGTCGCCCGCCAGGCTCCCGTGGCGCTGGACCCGGGCAGCGACGACGCCTTCGACGTCGAGGCCCCGCCCGAGCGGTCACGGGCCCGCGAGGCCGTCCAGGCCGACCTCAACGCGACCTTCCTCGCCCTCGGGGCGGTGGCGCTGCTCGTCGGCGGCCTCGGCATCGCCAACGTCACGCTCCTGTCGGTGCTGGAGCGGCGCGGCGAGATCGGCCTGCGCCGCGCCGTGGGCGCCACGCGCCGCCAGGTCGCGGGCCAGTTCCTCGTCGAGTCGGTCGTCCTCGGCCTCCTCGGCGGGGTGGTCGGCGCCTCGCTCGGCGTGCTCGTCGTCGTCGGCGTCTCGGTGGTGCAGGCGTGGACGCCCGTCCTCGACCTGCCGACGGCCTTCGGCTCCGCGCTGCTCGGCGGGCTCATCGGGCTCGTCGCCGGCGCGTACCCGGCGGTCAAGGCCGCCACGGTCGAGCCGATCACCGCGCTGCGCGGCGGGGTCTGAGCACGGGGCGAGCCTCAGCCGGGTGGTCTCAGCCGGCGCCGCCCGTCACCGCCCGGCGGATGTCCTCGACCGGCGCCTTGGGCCGCCGCTGCGCGTCGAGCAGGCCGTTGGTCTCCTGCTCGGTGTCCGTCAGCTGCGTGTAGCAGGAGCCCGCGAGGAAGGAGCTGGCGCGGACGGCGTCGTAGAGCGCGGCGATGCGGGCCGTCCAGTCCCCGGCGTCCTCGGCGGCGGTGTACCCCCAGGAGCCCTCGCGCTCGCCGCCCGGCTGGAAGGAGATCCCGCCGAACTCGGTGAGCATCACCGGTTGCCCGGCGTCGACCGCGCCCCCGACGAGCATCGGCCGGCCCGCCGGCCCGAGCCCCGCCAGCAGCCGGTCCCGGGCGGCGGCGTCGGCGTACCGGGGGGCGAGGACGGCGCCGTCGCCCTCGTAGTCGTGGACGGTGGCGATGTCGGTGCCCGGCTGCTCCCACCCGTCGTTGCCGACGACGGGCCGGCTCGGGTCGAGCGCCCGGGTGAGGTCGACGAGGCCGCGGACGTACGCCTGCTGCGCGGGGTCGACCCGCACCTGCTGGACGCCCCAGGACTCGTTGAAGGGGACCCAGGTGACGACGCACGGGTGCGAGGCGTCGCGGTCGACGACCTCGACCCACTCCGCGACGAGGAGCCGGACGGCGCGGGCGGAGAACGCGTAGGCCCCGGGCGCCTCCCCCCAGACGAGCAGCCCGAGCCGGTCGGCCCAGAAGAGGAAGCGCGGGTCCTCGACCTTCTGGTGCACCCGGCAGGCGGTGAACCCCAGCTCGCGGATGAGCTCGACCTCCCGTCGCAGTGCCTGCGGGGACGGCGCCGCGAGGTGCGACTCGGGCCAGTACCCCTGGTTGAGCACGCTGCGGACGTCGTACGGGTGCCCGTTGAGCAGGAACGCGCCGTGCGCGACCTCGGCGGTGCGCAGGCCGACGTAGCTCGAGACGGCGTCGACCGGCCGCGAGGCGTCGCCGTCGCCCGCGACCTCGAGCGCCACGACGGCGTCGAGCAGGCGCGGCGTCTCCGGGGACCAGGTCAGCTCGTGCTCCGCCTGCCCGTTGTGCTGCCCCGCGACGGGCACGCGCAGGTCCACCTCGCGGGCGCCGGGCCGCACGGCCTGCGTCGTCTCGGCGAGGACCTCGTCGTCGTGCCGCAGCACCACGCGCACCCGGGAGCCCGCCGGGGCGCGACCGCGCAGCCGCACCGTGAGGTCGAGCGCGGAGCGCCCGAGCGCGCCGGGCGCCGGCAGCCACCGCAGGTGCTCGACGCTCGTGGCCGGGACGGCCTCGAGCCAGACCGTCTGCCAGATGCCGGTCGTGCGGTGGTACCAGATGCCGTGGGGCTCCTCGTGCCAGTCCTGCTTGCCGCGCGGCTGCGCCGCGTCGTGCGGGTCGTCCTCCGCGCGGACGACGACGAGGGGCTCCCCGTCGCCCGCGGCGCGCACCGCGCTCGTCACGTCGACGGTGAAGGGCGTGTGCCCGCCGACGTGCTCGCCGACGAGGGCGCCGTCCACCCACACGCGCGCGCTGTGGTCGACGGCGCCGAGGTGCAGCAGCACCCTCTCCGAGGGGTCGCCGGCGCCCGCGCGGGCGAGGTCCTCGGCGGAGAGCCGGCGGGCGTACCAGACCACCGGGTGGAAGCCGTGGGCCTCGACGCCGGAGGCCGACGACTCGGGCGGGAACGGGACCCGGATCTCGCCGGCGTCCGGCAGCCCGGCGGGCCAGCCCTCGGCGAGGCCGACGTCGGCGTCGTCGTGGCGGAAGGCCCACGGGCCGTCGAGGCTGGCCCACGCGGCGCGCAGCATCTGCGGGCGGGGGTGCGTGCCGTCCTGAGCGCTGGCCCGCGGCGGGGCCGCGGGGCCGCGGACCTCGCCGGGCGACGTGGGGGCGGTCTGCTCGAGGAGGCTCATGCCGGGGGACGTTATAGCGCTACAAACGCCCGTGGGAAGAGCCGCGGCTAGCCTCTCGACCGTGCCGAGGGTCACGCTGCGGGACGTCGCGGAGCACGCGGGCGTGTCCGTCATGACCGTCTCGAACGTCGTGAACGGCCACCAGCACGTCAGCCCGGCGATGCGCCAGCGCGTCCGCGCCGCCCTGGCCGAGCTCGGGTACCGGCCCGACGCGCGCGGTCGCAGCCTCGCCACCGGGCGGTCGGGCATGGTCGCCCTCGCGTTCCCCGACCTGCGGCGCCCCTACTTCGCCGAGCTCGCGCACGTCCTCGCCCGCGCCTGCGCCGGGCGCGGCCTGCGGCTGCTCCTCGAGGAGACCGGCGGCACCGAGGAGGGCGAGCGGGCCGTGCTGCGCGACCGCGACGCCGGCCTCGTCGACGGGGCGCTCATCCACCCCTCCGCGCTGACCGCGGCCGAGCTCGACGAGGTGCGCGGGGGCACGCCGGTGGTCGTCCTCGGGGAGGACCCGGCGCCGCGCGCCGACCAGGTGGCCGTCGACAACGTCGCCGCGGCCCGCGACGCGGTCGCGCACCTCGTGGCGCTGGGACGCCGCCGGGTCGCCTTCCTCGGCGTGGAGGCCGGCGGGGCGTCACCGACGTCGCGGCTGCGCCTCGAGGGCTACCGCGACGGCCTGGCCCGCGCCGGGCTGGCCGCCGACCCGGCGCTCGTCGTCGCGCGCGCCTCGGGGGACGCCCGCGCCGCGGAGGCCGCGCTCGGCGCCGCCCTCGACGACGGGATGCGCCTCGACGCCCTCCTGTGCCGCGACGACCTGGCCGCCGTCGGCGCCCTGCGCGCGCTGCACCGGCGGGGCCTGGACGTGCCGGGCGACGTGGCCGTCGTCGGCTGGGACGCCGTCGAGCTCGGCGAGAGCCTCGTCACCACGCTCACCTCCGTGGCTCCCGACACGACGGCGCTCGCGGAGCGGGCGCTCGACCTGCTGCTGGAGCGCGTCGCCGGGCTCGACGCCCCGGGGCGGCACGTCGTCGTCGGCCACCGGCTGCGGGTCGGCGAGAGCGCGCCGCTGCCGTCCTGAGCCCGGACGACGTCCGGCGCGCGCGAGGGGCCGGACGTGCGCTGGACCGGGCGCGGGGGTTGGGTGGAGACCATGCGCATCTTCTTCACCGGCGGCAGCGGCAAGGCCGGTCACCACGTGGCGCCCTACCTCGCGTCGCAGGGCCACCAGGTCACCAACGCCGACCTCACCCCGCTCGGCCACCCCGACGTCACCGACCTGCGCGTCGACCTCACCGACGCCGGGCAGGTGTACTCGGCGATGGCCGGCATGCCGACGATGGCCGACCTCGAGGCGCCCGAGCTCGTCCAGGGCGGCAGCGGGTCGGCCTACGACGCCGTCGTCCACTTCGCCGCCGTGCCCGCCATCGGCATCGCGCCCGACTCCGCCACCTTCGAGACCAACATCCTGGCGCACTACCACGTGCTCGAGGCCGCGACCCGGCTCGGGATCCGCAAGGTCGTCTTCGCCTCCTCGGAGACGACGTACGGCGTCTGCTTCGCCCAGGGCGAGCGCACGCCGCTGTACGTGCCGGTCGACGAGGAGCACCCCGTCGTCCCGGAGGACTCCTACGCGATGTCGAAGGTCGCGGGCGAGGTCGTCTCCCGCTCCTTCCACGCCCGCACCGGGGCCGACGTCTACGGCTTCCGCATCAACAACGTCATCGAGCCGCACGAGTACGAGGAGAAGTTCCCCGCCTTCCTCGAGGACCCGGCGCTGCGGCGGCGGAACCTCTTCGCCTACATCGACACCCGCGACCTCGGGCAGGCGACGCTGAAGGCGCTGGAGACCGACGGGCTCGGCTTCGAGGTCTTCAACATCGCCAACGCCGACATGTCGGTGGCGGCGACGACGCAGGAGGTCGTCGAGCGCTTCTACGACGGCGTCGAGGTCCGTCGGGAGATGGGCCGGGACGAGACCTTCTACTCGATCGAGAAGGCCCGCCGGCTGCTCGGGTACGAGCCGCAGCACTCGTGGCGGGACGTGCTGGCGGACCCGCGCGCGGACGCCTGACCGGTCGCTCAGCGCCGCAGCAGCGCCCGGACGTCGGCGACGACCTCGTCGGGCGCCGTCTCCGCCAGGAAGTGCCCGGCGTCCGTGAGACGGCGCTCGAGGTCGTCGGCCCAGGGGCGCCACACCGCCGCGGCGTCGTAGCCGAGAGCCGCGCCCCAGTCCTGCTGGACGACGCTGACCGGCATGGCCAGGCGCCGACCGGCGTCCCGGTCGGCCTGCTCGTGCTCGACGTCGACGCCCGCGGTGGCGCGGAAGTCCGCGACGATCGAGGGCACCGCCGCCGCGCTGGCGGCGAGGTACGCGGCGCGGACGTCGTCCGGCACCGCCGCGGGGTCGGTGGTCCACGCGTCGAGGAAGTGGCCGAAGAAGGCGTCCGGGTTCGCGCCGATGAGGGCCTCGGGCAGCCCGGGCGGCTGGGCCATGAGGTAGAGGTGGAAGGCCGCGGCCGCCGAGCGGCCCTGCAGCACGGCCCACGTGTCGAGCGTCGGGACGGCGTCGAGCAGCCCGAGGTGCGTGACGGCGTCCGGGTGGTCCAGCCCGGCCCGCAGCGCCACGAGGAGCCCCCGGTCGTGGCCGACGAGCGCGAACCGCTCGTGCCCGAGCGCTCGGGCGAGGGCGACGACGTCGGCCGCCATCGTCCGCTTGCTGTAGGTGTCGGGGCTCGTCGCCGCGGGCTTGCTGCTGGCGCCGTAGCCGCGCAGGTCGGGGCAGACGACGGTGTGGTCGGCGGCGAGGCGAGTGGTGACGTGCCGCCACATGAGGTGGGTCTGCGGGAAGCCGTGGAGCAGCACCACGGGGGTGCCCGAGTCGCCGACCGCGGCGTGCAGGGTGACGCCGTCCGCGACGGGGACGTCGACGACGTCGAAGCCCGGGATGCTGGGGTCCGTGGGAGCCGGGACCGTGCTGCGCGCGAGCGGGTCGGTCGTCGTGTCCGTCATGCCTCGAGCCTCCGGCCGGCGGATGAGCGGCGGATGAGCGCGCTCCTGCGCCTCGGCGTCCTGGGCCCCACCACCGCCTGGGACGCGGGCGGCCGTGAGCTGCGGCTGCCCGGGCCGCGCCACCGCGAGCTGCTCGTGCGCCTGGCCGTCGCCCGCGGCGCCGTCGTCCCGGTCGCTGTCCTCGTCGAGGACCTCTGGGAGGCAGCGGCTCCGGACGACGAGCGCGGGCGCACGGCGGCCGTGCGCACCTTCGTCGCGGCCCTGCGCCGCGCCCTCGAGCCGGATCGCACCCCCCGGGCCCCGGCCCGCGTCCTGCGCACCCAGGGCCCCGGGTACGCCCTGCACCTGCCCGGTCGCGCGCTGGACGCCACCGCCTTCGAGGAGGACGTCGCCGCGGCGCGCGGCCTGCCGCCGGCCGGGGCGCAGGAGCGGCTGGCCGCGGCCCTGGCGACGTGGCGCGGCCCGGCGCTCGCCGACGTCGCCGGGCGGCCCTGGGCCGCGGGTGAGGCCGCGCGGCTCGAGGAGGTCCGCCGGGGCGCCGTCGAGCAGCTCGCCGCGGCCCGCGTGGACGCCGGCGCCCCCGGGACGGCGGTGCCCGACCTCGAGGCCCACGTCCGCGCGCACCCGCACCGCGAGGAGGGCTGGCGCCTGCTGGCGCTGGCGCTCTACCGCGACGGCCGGCAGGGCGACGCGCTCGCCGCCCTCCGGCGGGCCCGGTCCGTGCTCGCGGACGACCTCGGCGTGGACCCCTCCCCCGCCCTCGCGCGCCTCGAGCGCGACGTCCTGCACCACGCCGCCGGCGGCCCGACGCCGGCGGACGGCGCCGCGGCGTGGGACCGGACGGCGACGGCGTACGGGCTGGCCGTCGGCCGGGCGTCCCGGGCGCACCTGCGCGCGACGGGCGAGCTCCTGCGCGTGCTGGCGACGACGGGCGGGCCCGGGCTGGTCGCGGCGCGCCGGGAGCGCTCCGCCCTGGTGGACGCCGCCGAGGCCACCGGGAACGCCCTACTCCTCGCGCGGCTCGTGGGCGAGCACGACGTCCCGGCCCTGTGGACGCGCCCCGACGACGCGGGCCAGGCGCAGCGCCTCGTCGTCCTCGCCGAGCGGACGCTGGCCGACCTCGGCCCGGGCGCGCCGCCGGCGCTGCGAGGGCGGCTGCTGGCGACGGTCGCGGTCGAGACGCGCGGCGCCGGCGGCGTCGTCGCGGCCCGCGGCGCGGAGGCCGCCCGCGAGGCCGAGGCCCTGGCGCGGGGCCTCGGCGACCCGGGCCTGCTCGTGCACGCCCTCACCGGCGCTCACCTGCACACCTTCGACCGGGCCGGTCTCGCGCGCCGCCGCGCGGAGGTCGGGGCCGAGCTGGTCCGTGTCTCCGCGCGGCACGACCTCGTCGCCCACGAGGTGCTCGGCCACCTCGTCCTCCTGCAGGCGCGCTGCGCGCTGGGGGATGTCGCGGGCGCCGACGCCGCCGCGGCGTCCGCCGACGACCTCGGTGCTCGATCCGAGGCGCCCCTCGTCGGCGTCTTCACCCGCTGGTACCGCGCCGTCCGCGCGTCGCTCGTCGGCGGGCCGGCCGACGTCGTCGAGGCGCTCGCGTGCGAGGCCTCCTCCGCGACACCGGGCGACGCGATGCCCGGCGTCGTCGCGGGCCTCCTGCCGATGGCCGTCCTCGCCGCGCGGGTGCGCGGCGGCGACCACGACCTCGCCCCGGGCGGCTGGGCCGACCTCGACCCCGGGCCCTACGGCCCCTGGCTGCGGCCGTGGGCGCTGCTCGCGACCGGGCGGCGGCGCGACGCGGCGCGGGCGCTCGCCCGCACGCCAGACCCGCTGCCGGGCCACCTGCTCGAGGCGCAGTGGGGGCTGGCCGGTGAGGCGGCGCTCGTCCTCGGCGACGCCCGCACGGCCGCACGGGCCTGCGAGGCCCTGGCCCCCGCCGCCGGCGAGGTCGCCGGGGCGGGCAGCGGGATGCTCGCCGTCGGCCCGGTCGACGACCTCCTGCGGCGGCTCGACGCCGCGCGGTGACGCCGGGCGCGGACTTCGAGGGCCAGCGCGCGGCTCCTGGACGACGGGCGCGGACATCGAGGGCCGACGCGCCGCTCTCCGATCACGAGGGCGGACTTCGGGGGCCAGCACACGGCGTGGCGCCCCGCGAAGTCCGCACCGCTCCGAGGCCGACGGCGCGCCGCCCCTCGAAGTCCGCACTCGCGATCCGCGCGCCAGGAGTCTGCACACGACCGGCTCCGCCGGCGCGTCAGGCCTGCTGCTCGGCGGTGCACCACCACGTCGTGCGCCCGCCGACCTGGCCCGTCGCCATGTCGGCGCCGCACCGCGGGCAGTGCTGCCCCTTCTTCCGGGCGCCGATGACCTCGCCCGTGTGGACGCCGCCGTGACGGATCGCCGCGCGGGTCGCGGCGCGCAGCGCCCGGTGCAGGTCGGTGAGCTCCTCGTCCGACAGATCGCCGGCCGGGCGGTGCGGGTCCTGCCGCGCCTGCCACAGCGTCTCGTCGGCGAGGAGGTTGCCGACGCCGGCGAGCGCCGACTGGTCGAGCAGGCGCGCCTTGAGCGGCGCCGTCCCCCGCCCGACGCGCTCCTGGAACTCGGCGACACCGATCTCGCCGGCGTCGGGCCCGAGGTCGTCGAGCGACGGGTCCAGCCGCACCCGGCCGAGCCGCCGCTTGTCGAAGAGCCGCAGCGAGCCGCCGTCCTCGAAGACGAGCGTGAAGCGGTACCACTCGGGCTTGGCCACGGCCTCGTCGGTGCCGTCGACGCCGCGGACGGGGTCGCCGCCGTGGACGGTGCCGCCGTCGCCGGTCCGGACGATGATCCGCCCGCTCATGCCCAGGTGGAGGCCGAGCCGCGGGCCGTCCTCGCCGCGGCCGTCGTCGCCGGACGTGTCGCACCACATCGTCTTGCCCCGCCGGTGCGCCGCCGTCAGGCGCCGCCCGACGAGGGCGTCGCGGACCTCCCCCGGCACGTGGGGCCGGCAGACCCAGTCGTCGGCGTCGTCGACGTCGACGATCGTCCGACCGAGGGCCGCCTCCGCGATGGTGGAGCGGGCCAGCTCGACCTCGGGCAGCTCGGGCACCGGCTCAGGCTAGGTCGGCGGCCTCGCGCCGGCGCGGCGGTCCTACCGCCCGCGCCGGAGCCGCCCGTTGGTGACGACCGCCCACGTCAGCCCGCTCGCGAAGACCACCGCACAGGCGAGGACCGCCCACGAGGCGGCCGACCGCACGCCCTCGCCCACCGGCAGCACCATCAGCACGAGCAGCGCGAGGCCCGCGTGGAGGGCCGCCCGTCGCACGACGGCGACCGGGTGGCGGCGCGGCAGCACCGGGTCCCAGCTGCCGGGGCCGCGGTCCTCGTGGTCGGCGGGCACCGCTCGAGGGTAGGAGCCGACCGGACGCTCCCGGCCGTCCCGCCCCGGGGCGGCGGGTCGGCCCGCCCGAACGCCCTCCAGGAGCTCCCGTCCCGCGCCACACTCCGCGCGGGGCCGGTGGAGGCACCGGCGCGACGGAGGGTGGTGGCCCGTGGGACCGAGTGAGACGGCGACGACGCCGGTGCTGACGTTCGACGAGGGGGCGACGGGCCGGGGGCGCCGGAGGCCGCGGGGCGTCGTGCTCGGCATCGCCGGGCTGCTCGTCGCCGTCGGCGCGGCGGGCGGCGTCGTCCTGGCGCAGGACGCGGTCGTCTCGCGCGACGGGGCGAGCATGGTCGTCGTCCGCGACGCGCCGCCCGACGACCCGGGCGACTTCGACGACGCGGCCCTCGTCGACGGGGCTGTCACCGAGATGACGAACACCTACGGCACGGAGTACCACGTCGCTCCCTCGGACGGCCGGTGGCTGGACCTCGTCGTCTCGGTGACGAACGAGGGCCTGCTCCCGGTGCGCCTCACCGACGTCGTCCCGGCGCTCGCCGCGGACGAGCCCGTGCGCGTCCTCGAGGACGTCCGGGTCTCCGTGCCCGTCGACGCCACCGAGACGGCCTGGCGCGCCGTCGGCGAGGGCGTCGTCCTCGAGCCCGGGCGGTCGCTGCCGATCCGCATGACGGGCCGCCTGTCGACGGCGTGCGGGAGCCCGGCCCCGCCCGTCGAGGCCGGCGGCTGGACCGGGACGGACCGCCTCGTCCACCTGCGCTACGACCTGCTCGGCCTCCCCCGCCGCGCCGACCCCGCCACCTGGTTCACCGTGGCCCTCGACGGACCCCTGGGCTGCCCGGCGCCGTGACCGCTGGCCCGGCTGCCGCTCACCAGGGCACGACGCCCGCGTCCTCGAAGAAGCCGCCGGTCGGGCCGCCGTCCGGGAGCGTGGCGAGCCGGACCGGTGTCCGCGCGCCCTCCTGCGGCGTCCCCGTCCCGCGGAAGCCGTTGAGGTCGGTGGCCACGAAGCCCGGGCAGGCGGCGTTCATGAGGATCCCCGTGCCCTCGAGCTCGTGCACGTACTGGAGCATCACGGCGTTGAGGAAGGTCTTCGACGGCGCGTACGCCACCGCGACCGGCCCCTGGGCCGCCGCGTCCGCGGGGGCCGCCTGCCGGGTCAGCGACCCGACGCCGCTGGAGACGTGGACGACGCGCGGCGACGGCGCCCGGCGCAGCAGCGGCAGCACCGCGTTCGTGACGCGGATGACGCCGTAGACGTTCGTCTCCACCACCGTCCGGACGACGTCGAGGTCGACGGCCGAGGGCTGCTGCGGCAGGGACCCGGTGATGCCGGCGTTGTTGACCAGGACGTCGAGCCGACCCTCCTGCCGCTCGAGGAGCTCCGCCGCCGCTCGGACGCTCGCGTCGTCCGTGACGTCGAGCGGCACGCCGAAGGCGTCCACCCCGCTCGCGCGCAGCCGCGCGACGGCGTCCTCGCGCCGCGCGTCGTCCCGCGCCCCGACGCCCACGCGGAGCCCGAGGGCGCCGAGGCCGGCCGCGATCTCGTAGCCGATGCCCTTGTTCGCCCCGGTGACCAGGGCCGTCGTCGTCTCGCTCATGCCCGTGAGCGTGCGCGCGGGGCGGGACGGCCGTCCAAGACCGCCCGGGGCCCAGCGATACCGCACGGGTATGGGCGCGCGTAACGTGCCGACCGTGGAGTCGCGGGAGCTGCGGTACTTCGTCGCCGTCGCCGAGGAGCTCCACTTCTCGCGCGCCGCCGAGCGCCTGGGCATGGCGCAGCCGCCGCTGTCGCGGGCGGTCGCCCAGCTCGAGCGCCGGCTCGGGACGCCGCTGCTCGAGCGCAGCAGCCGTTCGGTGGCGCTCACGGAGGCCGGCGCGGTGCTGCTGCGCGAGGGCCGGGCGGCCCTCGACGCCCTCGAGGCGGCCGAGCACCGCACGCGGCGCGCGGCCCCTGCTCCGACCGGGACGCCGGGCATCGCCATCGCGACCAAAGCCGGTGCGTCCGACGAGCTCCTGGCGAAACTGCTCGACGCGCACGCCGCCGAGCCCGGCGCCGTCCCCGTCGAGGTCGTCCTGTGCGGGCCGGGCCAGCAGGCGCGGCTGCTGCGGACCGGCCGGGTCGACGTCGCGCTGCTGCACCCGCCCATCGACGACGTCGAGGGCTTCGACGTCGAGGCGCTGCGCACGGAGGGGCAGGTGGCGCTGCTGCCCGCCGGCCACCCGCTGAGCACCCGCACGAGCCTGCACCTCGCCGACCTGGAGGACCTGCCCGGCCTGCCCCCGCCGCGCTACCCGCGCGTGGACGGCACCTACCCCGAGGGCCCGGGGCCGGAGGTCCACGACCACGCCCAGCTCGTCCAGCTGGTCTCCCTGGGGCGGACGGCGGTCGTCGTGCCCGAGGTCGCCCGCGCGCACCTGCGCGGGGGCGTCACCGCCGTGCCGGTCGTCGACGCGCCCGAGGTGACGACCGTCATCGCCTGGCCGCCGCACAGCCGGTCCCTCGCCGTCGCCCGGCTCGTGGAGACGGCGACGCGGCTCTGAGGGTCAGACCGCTCACGGCGACGGTGAGGTCGCCGAGACCGACGAAGGGCGTCGTCCGGCGGTGGTGAGGACGCGCTTCGTCGGTCTCGGCGCCGGGCAGGCCCGTGACGGCCGAGGAGGGCGGCCTCAGCCGACCAGCACGACGACCTTGCCCGCGACCCGCCCCGCCGCGCCCTCGGCGTGGAGGGCGGGCAGCTCGTCGAGGCGAATGCGCCGGTCGACCTGGACGCGCAGCTCGCCGGCGTCGACCAGCCGCACGAGCTCGGCCAGGCGGTCGCGGTCGGGCAGGACGAAGACGGTGGCGGCCGTGACGCCGCGCGCCTCGTCGCCCGGGGTGGCCATGAAGGCGGTCGTGCTGACGACCTTCCCGCCGTCGCGGACGAGCGCCACGAGCGCGGCGAAGCGCTCGGGCTCGACCGGGGCGAGGTTGAGCAGGACGTCGACGGGCTCGGCCACCGCGTCGAGCAGGTCGGTCGTCGTGCGGTCGACCACCTCGTCGGCCCCGGCGGCGAGCACGGCGTCCCGGCTGCGCGGGCTGACGGTCGCGACGACGTGCACGCCGGCGCGCTTCGCCAGCGCCACGGCGTAGGTGCCGACGACGCCGCCCGCGCCGTTGACGAGCACCCGCTGCCCGGCCGTCAGCTCGCCGTCGTCGAAGAGCGCCTGCCACGCCGTCAGGGCCACCGACGGCAGGGCCGCGGCGTCGGCGAGCCCGACGGTCGTCGGCGCGGCGACGAGCGCGTCGACGGGGGCGAGGACGAACTCGGCGGCCCCGCCGTCGCGCTCCATGGGCAGGAAGCCGACGACGGCGTCGCCGACCTGCCAGCCGCTGTCGCCGCCGTCGTCGGACGGACCGACGGCGTCGACCGTGCCGGAGACGTCGTAGCCCGGCACGTGCGGCAGCTCGACGGGGATGGGCAGGAAGCCGCCGCGCATGCCGCCGTCCGCGGCGTTGTACGCCGAGGCCGCCACCCGCACGCGGATCTGGCCGGTACCGGGCTCCGGCGTCTCGACCTCCTCGGCCCGCAGGACATCGGGGCCGCCCGTCTCGTGGAAGCGCATCGCCTTCATCTCATCGCCCGCTCTCGCGTCGTGGTGGGGTGCCGACCCGATCGTCGGCGTGCGCCCACCGTGGCCCTCCTCGCGACGACGTACCTGGGCCAGGTCGGCCCACCCTCACGACACCGACGAGGTCCTGGTCCGCCCCCTCACGGCGCGTCGTCGACACAGGGCCGACCGAGGCGCCCCTCCCCCGCACGTCGTCGTCACTTCGCCGCCGGGAGCTCGTCCCCGGGGGCACTTCGACGACGAAGTGACTCAGGAGGGCCGACCCGCACAGCTCGTCGACGACGACGTGCCGCGGAAGGGCCGCGAGCCTGAGGCCCTCCCGCCCGAGCAGCGCGCGGGGGCACACTCCCGCCGTGACGGGACGCGAGTTCGGCACCGCGGTGCGCCAGCTGCGGGAGGCCGCCGACCCGACCGCCGCCGGGGTGACCGCCGGCCTCGGCGGCCGGCGGGTCCGCGGGCTGCGGCGCGAGGAGCTCGGCGAGCTGGCCGGCATGTCGGCCGACTACGTGCGCCGGCTCGAGCAGGGCCGCAGCCACCCCTCCGCCGCCGTCGTCGACGCCCTGGCCCGGGCGCTGGGAGCCAGCCGGGCGGACTACGAGCGCCTGTGCGTCCTCGCCGGGTACGCCGCCGCGGACGGGCAGGTGCCGGCCGACCTCGGCGTCGGGGCGACCCGCCTGCTGGAGCGCTTCTCGGACACCCCGATGTTCGTCGCCGACGCCGCGATGAACCTGCTCGCCGTCACGAGCCCCTTCCTGGCGCTCGAGCACTGGGAGCCCACCGGCGACCGCTGGGAGTGGAACATCGCCTGGCGGCAGTTCTGCAGTCCCTTCGCCACCTTCCAGCAGTCGGCCGCCGACGCGACCGACCACGAGGCGATCCTCGCCGCGCGCCTCAAGGACGCGGCGCTGCGCTACCCGCGTGACGCCGGGCTCGCCGCGCTCGTCGACGACATCCGCTCCCGCAGCGCGCTCTTCGACGGGCTCTGGCGCGACTCGCGACCGGTGACGGCGTACGGCAGCAGCGCGACCTTCCTGCGCTCCGACGGCGAGCCCGTGACGCTCGTCGGCGACCTCCTCGCGATCCCGGGCGACGACCTCGGTGCGCTGATGCTCACCGCCGCGCCCGGGTCGCGCGACGAGGCGCGGCTGGCCGAGGTGGTCGTCGCGGCCGGGGAGCCGTCGGTCGTGCGGGTCGACGGCCCTCCCGCGGGCTGAGCGCGGCCCTGACGACGGTGCGCACCCGCGGCTCTCAGCGCCGGGCGCGCCGCCGCGGCCCCGCGTGCTCGCGCACCGGCGCCACCTCGGCGACGCGGACGTGCTCGTAGACGACGGACGTGCGCACGTCGACGATCTCGGGCCGCTCGGTGAGGCGGTCGATGACGAAGGCGTACAGGTGGTCGTTGTCGGGCACCGCGACGTGGACGAGGAAGTCCTCGGTGCCGCTGGTGACGAAGACGCCCACGACCTCCGGCAGGGCGGCCACCCAGCTGCGGAAGCCCTCGATGCGCACCCGCGACGGCGGCCGGACGCGGACGGCGATGAGCGCCTGGACCGGGCGCCCGATGCGCGCCAGGTCGACGTCGAGGCTCGCGCCGCGGATGACCCCGCGCTCGCGCAGCGACCGGGTCCGCTCGAGCGCCGTGGTCGGCGAGACGCCCACGGCCGCGGCGACGTCGCGGTTCGTGCGCCGTGCGTCTGACTGCAGGACCCGCAGGATCGCCGCATCGACGTCGTCCATGCCCACCATGGCGGCAGGTTAGGCGGACGACGTACGGATCGGCCGCTCGATGAAGTGACACCGGCTTAGCGTCCTGACCATGAGCAGCATGAACGACGCCGCTGCGGCGTCCGAGGCGTCCGTCGTCCCGACCGTCGGCTTCGCGCCCGACGAGGTCCGCACCGGGGAGCCGACCCGCTCCGCCCGGCTGAAGTGGGTGGTCGTCGTGGCGGAGGGCCTCGAACCCGGGCGCGCCGTCAACGCGGCGGTGTGCGTCGCGAGCGCCACCGCCACGGCCGTCACGGGACTGCTGGGGCCGGACGCCGTCGACGCGTCGGGCTCGCCCCACCCCGGCCTGCCGTGGGCGGGGTGCAGCGTGCTCGTGGCCCCCCGCGAGCACCTCGCCGCCGTCCGCGCGAAGGCGGCGCTGTCCGAGGGCGTCCACGTGAGCGACATGCCCGCGTCGGCGCAGTCGACGCGGGTGTACGACGAGTACCTGGCGGCGGTGGGCGCCGCGGAGGGCGAGGAGCTCGACTACCTGGCCGTCAGCGTCGTCGGGCCGCGCAACCGCGTCGACAAGATCGTCGGGCGGCTGCCGCTGATGGCGTAGGCCGCGCCGGCGCCACGGGCGTCCGCCTCGCCCGGACCGTGCGCGATGCTCCTCCCGTGGTCGACGTGCGCCGGGTCCGCGTGCTCGGACCCCTTGCGGTGGACGACCGGGAGGTCCCCGGCGCGCGCCTGCGGGACCTGGTCGTGCCCCTGCTGCTGGCCCGCGGCCGCGCGCTGCCCGCGGCGGTGCTGCGCGACGCCGTCTGGGGCCTCTACCCGCCGGCCGACGCCCACGGGGCCCTCCAGGCGCTCGTCTCCCGGGCGCGGCGCACGACCGGCCTGCCGCTGGAGGCCGTCGAGCGCGGCTACCGGGTGCCCGCCGCCGCGGTCGACGTCGACGCCCTGCGCGTCGAGGACGACCTCCGAGCGGCGCGCGAGGCGCTGCGGACGGGGGACGTCGCACGAGCGGCCGCAGCGGCCCGGCGCGGGTGGGCCCCGCTGGCGGACGCCGTCGCGCTCGAGGCGCTGCCGGCCGACGCCGCCGCTCGGCTGCGCGGGGTGCGGCGCGACCTGCTGCTCGTGCGGGCCGACGCCCTGGTGGGCACCGGGTCCGGCCCCGTGCCGGCCGGCGGAGCGGCGGAGGAGAGGCCCGAGCTCCTCGCCGACCTGGAGGCGGGTGTGGCCGGGGCCCCGCTGGACGAGCCGCTGGCGGCGGCGCTGCTGCGCGCGCTCGTGGCCGTCGACCGGCCCGGTGAGGCGCTGGCCCGGTACGAGGAGGTGCGCCGCGCGGTCGACGCGTACGGCGCGGCGCCGTCCGGCGCGCTGCGCGCCGCGCACGCCGCCGCCCTCGCCGCGACGGCGGACCCGCCGAGCGGGCGGCCCGCGCCCGGCGCCGCCGAGGCTCCGGGCGCGGCGTCCGCCCGGCCGTCGGAGACGGCGCGGGCGCTCCCCGGTGCGGCCGGCCCACGCGTCGCGGAGGCGCTGCTCGGGCGCGATGCCGACCTCGCAGCCCTCGACGAGCAGGTCCGCCTCCACGCGCTGGTGACGCTCGTGGGTCCCGGCGGTGTGGGCAAGACCACGCTCGTCGGCTCCCTGCTCGCGCGGCGGCGGGCCGCGGGCGAGCCGGTCCGCGAGGTGCCGCTGGCGGGGCTGCGCTCCGGCGCCGACGTCCTGCCCGCCGTCCTGCGCGCGCTGGGCGGGGCGCGCACCGACCTCGCCGGCCCCGACGGGACGTCGCGCGCGAGCGCCGAGGAGCAGCTCCACCGAGCGGCGACCCGCGCCACCGGGCTGCTCGTCCTCGACAACTGCGAGCACCTGCTCGACGCCGTCGCCGACGTCGCGCTGCGGGTCTGCGCGGCCGCCCCCGCCTCCCTGCACGTCCTCGCGACGAGTCGCGCGCCGCTCGACGTCCTCGGCGAGCACGTCCGGCTCCTGCCGCCGCTGGACCCGGACGCCGCCGCCGAGCTGCTGACGCGGAGGGCCGCTGCCGTCCGCCCCGGCCTCGACCTGCCCGCCGACGAGGTCCTCCGGCTCGGCCGGCGCCTCGACCACCTCCCGCTCGCCCTCGAGCTGGCGGCGGCGCGCCTGCGCACCACCGGGCTGGCGGACCTCCTCAGCGCCCTCGACCAGCGGGCCGACCTCTCCCCCGGTCCGCGCGGGCTGCCGGAGCGCCACCGCTCGCTGCAGGCCCTGGTCGGCTGGAGCTGGGACCTGCTGCGCGACGACGAGCGGACGCTGCTCGCGCGCATGGCGGTCTTCCCCGCCGGCGCCTCCGCGGCGACGGTCGTGGCGGTGTGCGCCGACCCGTGGCCGTCGGCGGAGCGGCCGGCCGGCGCGGTGGGCGGGCTGCCCGCGGCGGCCGTGCCGGCGGCCCTCGCCGGGCTGGTCGATGCGTCCCTCGTGGTCTGGGAGCCGGCGGCCGACGAGGGGCGCGGGCGGTACCGGCTGCTGGAGACGGTGCGCGAGCACGCCGACGCCCGCTGCTCGCCGGACGAGCGCCGGACGGCGCAGCGACGGCTGGCGGTGTGGGCCGCCGAGCTGGCCGGAGCGCTGGCGGAGGACCTGCGCGGACGCGGGCAGCTCGAGGCGCTGCGCCGAGCCGACTCCGAGCACGACGCCCTCGTGGCAGCGCTGCGCCGGGCGACCGACGACGGCGACGGGGTGCTCGCCGCCCCGACGGGCCTCCTGCTCGTCGAGGCCGCCACGCTGCGGGGCGCCCACGCGGAGGTCCTCGAGCGGCTCGCGGCGCTGGCCGCCTGCCCGAGCGTCCTCGACGCCGGGGCGCGCGGCGAGCGGGTGCGAGCCAGCCTCGACGGGGCCGGGCTGGCCCGGGCCTGGCGGCAGGCGGCCGAGGTCTGCGCCGTCGGAGTGCCGAGCGCCGTCGGCGGCGGGGGGCCCGGAGCCGCGTCCCGGTCGCTCGCCGTGCTCGCGAGCCGCCTGCGGCGGGCGGCTCGGCGGCCGGACCTCCTCGGCGCCGGGCCGGCCGCGGCCACCGACCTCCTCGTCGACCTCCTCACCGACCCGGGCGGTGACCCGCGCGCCGCTCTCGACCGGCTGGCCGCCGTCGACGACCCCCGGTGGCGGGGCTGGGGCCTGTTCACCCGCGCGTGGTGGCTGGAGAACGGCGGGCTGGAGGATCTCGGGCTCGCCGACGCGCGCGCGGCGCACGCCGTCGCAGACGGCTCCGGGGACGTCGGCGCGCGGGCCGTCGCCGCCGCCTTCGTCGCCGAGCGGCTCGAGAGCAGCGGTGACGTCGCCGCGGGCCTCGTGTGGTGGGACCGGGCCGAGCGGGACTACGCGGCCGTCGGCGCGGCGGGCGACGCCGGGCAGGCGCGGCTGTCGCGGCTGCGGGTGCTGGCCGAGCTCGGGGACCCGGACGCCGACCGGGTGCTGCGCGAGCACGTCGACCGGCTCGCCCAGGACCACCCCGACGACGGGTTCGTCGCGCTGGTCGTCCTCGCCGACCGCGTGGCCCGGGCCCGGGCGCGGGGCGACCTCGAGGACGCCCGCGCGCTGGTGGCGTCCGCGGTGGCGGACCTGTCCGCGGACGGGCGCCAGCCCATCCCCCAGCTGGTGGCCTCGCTCGAGGCCGCCGCCGCGCTGCTCGCCCTGGACGCCGAGGACGTCGACGCGGCGAGCGGCCACCTCGGTCGGGCGGTGGCGGCCGCGCTCGCCTCGGGCGACGTCCCGGCCCAGGCGGCCGTCGGCGAGGCCGTCGCCCGCTGGGAGGCGCTGCGCGGGGACGACGCGGCGGCGGGCCAGCTCCTCGCCCTCGCCACCCGCTTCGGCTCACGCCTGCAGGTCCTCCTCGGGTGGCGGGCCCGGGGCGAGGCGGCGCCCGGGCCGGGCGAGACGGCCGCCCGGGCCGTCGAGGAGCTCGACGGCCCGGCGGCGGTCGCCCGGCTGCGCGAGCTGCTCGGCCGGGTCGGGACTTCCCCGGCGGCGGGCGCCTGACCCGCCCGGTCCTCAGGCCTTGCGGCGGTAGGCGGTCAGCGCGAGCGGCACGAAGACGACGAGCAGCACCGCCATCGACAGCAGCGTCCACCACAGGTGGGCCCCGACGGGGGTGCCGCCGAAGAGCGCCCGCATCGTGTCGACGAGCTGGGTCAGGGGGTTGACCTTGACGAAGCCCTGCAGCCAGCCCGGCAGCGTGGCGGGGTCGGTGAAGACGCTGGAGCCGAAGCTCAGCGGGAACATCACGGGCAGCGTGATGCCCTGCACCGCACCGCTGGTGCGCACGAGCATGCCGATCGTCACCGAGACCCATGACAGGCAGAGGGCGAAGGCGATGGCCAGCAGGCACCCGGCGACGGCCGCCGGGGCCGACCCCCCGAAGCGGAAGCCGATGGCCGAGCCGAAGGCGACGGTGACCACGGCCACGACGGCGTAGCGCACGACGTCGGCCAGCACGGCCCCGACGAGCGGCGCCGCCCGGGGGATGGGCAGCGAGCGGAAGCGGTCGAAGACGCCCTTCTCGATGTCGGTGTTGAGGTTGGCCCCGATGGCGGCCGACCCGAAGGCGATGGTCTGCGCGAGGATGCCGGGCAGGAGGAACTGCAGGTAGGCGTGCCGGTCGCCCCCCGCGATGGCGCCGCCGAAGACGTAGACGAAGACCGTCATGAAGAGCACGGGCTGCAGCGTCACGTCGAGGAGCGCCTCGGGCGTCCGGCGGGTCTTGACGAGGCCCCGGTGGGCCAGGGCGAGGCTGTGGCGCACGAGCGCGAAGGGGCGCGGGGCGGACGCGGTGGTGCCGGCGTCGAGGGCGAGGGCGCTCACTGGGAGACCTCCAGGAGGGGCTGGGAGCGGTCGGCGGACGGCTCGGCCTTCTCGCCCGCCCCCTGCGTGCGCGCCGAGGTGAGGGTGAAGAAGACCTCGTCGAGCGAGGGCAGGTGCAGGGACAGCTCGGTGACGGCGAGGCCGCGCCCCGCGAGCTCGGAGACGGTGCGCGCCAGGGCGTCGTCGGCGGAGACGGGCACGGACAGCACGCCCCGCTGCGGTGACGCGACCTCGCCCCCGCTCGCGGCGACGCCCCGCAGGACGGCGTCGACGTCCGCCAGGTCGGCCTGGTCGGCGGTCCTGACCGTGAGGCGCTGCCCGCCGACGACGCGCTTGAGCCCGGTGGGGGTGTCGTGGGCGATGACGCGCCCGTGGTCGACGACGCTGACCTCGTCGGCGAGGGCGTCCGCCTCCTCCAGGTACTGGGTCGTCAGCAGCACGGTGGCGCCGTCGGTGACGAGCCGACGGACGACGTCCCACATCTCCTCCCGCTTGGCCGGGTCGAGGCCCGTCGTCGGCTCGTCGAGGAAGATCACCGACGGGCGCCCGACGAGGCTGGCCGCCAGGTCGAGGCGCCGGCGCATGCCGCCGGAGTAGGTCTTCGCGGGCCGGGACGCGGCGTCGGAGAGGTCGAACCACTCGAGCAGCTCGGCGGCGCGCCTCCGCGCCTCGCGCCGGGACAGGTCGAGCAGCGCGCCGATGAGGACGAGGTTCTGCGTGCCGGTGAGGTCCTCGTCGACCGAGGCGTACTGACCGGTGAGGCCGATGGTCCGGCGGACGGCGGCCGCGTCGGCGACGACGTCGAGGCCCCCGACGCGCGCGGTGCCGGCGTCGGGGCGCAGGAGGGTGGAGAGGATGCGGACGGCGGTCGTCTTGCCGGCCCCGTTGGGGCCGAGGACGCCGAGGACGGTGCCCGGCTCCGCGACGAGGTCGACGCCGTCCAGGGCGGTGGTGGCGCCGTAGCGCTTGGCGAGGCCCGTGGCCTCGATGGCTGGTGTCGTCATGCCGCCGAGGCTCGGCGCCCGCGCGGACAGGACGCTGACGCCGGCCGCGCCGCGCTGACACGGCGCTGACACGGAGGCAGAGGCAGGGGGTGGCGAGCAGCCGGTGCGCGCGGCAGCCGGACGGCGTCCCCCCGCGCGCGATCTATCGTCGTCACCATGGTCGACAGCCCCGCCCCCGCCGCACCCCCCGCCGCTGTGACCACCCCGCCGGGCACCTACCGGACGGCCGACGGCTCGGCCGTCCCCTTCCCCGAGGCCCTCGACGCGTGGACGAGCGCGGCCCTCGCCGTCCTCACCGCCCGCGCCCGCACCTACGGCGCCACCGTCACCTACGGCGACCTCGCCCGCGCCCTCTTCGCGCGCTCCGGCGTCGCCACGAGGTCGTTGCTGCAGAACTGGATCGGCGACGTCCTCGCCCGCGTCGCCGACGCCTGCGCCGACCCGTCGAACGACCACCCGCCGCTGGACGCCCTGGTCATCCGGGGGACGGACGGCGCCGTCGGCGGCGGGTACGCCGACGCGGTCGAGCGGAACACCGGCACCCGACCCCGCGACGTCGAGCAGCACGCCGCCGAGGCGCGCCTCGCCTGCTACCGCGCGCTCTCCCGCGACCTCCCCGAGGACGGCGGCCACCCCGTCCTCACGGCCCGCACCACGGCGCAGCCCCGACGGCGCACCGCGGCGGCGAAGCCCGCCAAGCCGGCTCCCGCGCCGGAGCCGCTGCCCGCCGTGTGCCCCAGCTGCTTCACGCAGCTGCCGCGCAGCGGGCAGTGCGACACCTGCGACTGACCTGGACAGCGCCGGTCCCCCGACAGGACCGCGCGCCCGCCGAGGCGGCCGTGCCCACCCGCTACCGTCACGCGCCGTGAGCGCCTCCGTGCCGACCTCCGACGGCTCGACGGCGGGCGCTCGACGCCCCTGGGTCGCCGTCGTGACGGGAGCGCCCGGAGCCGGCAAGTCCTCGACCGCGGCGGAGGTCGCCCGGCTCGCGGGGGCCGCTCTCCTGGACCAGGACTCGATGACGAACCCCCTCGTCGACGTCGTGGCTCGGCTCCTCGACGCCGTCGACTACGACGACCCGCGCCTCGCAGCGCTCGTGCGCGCACCGCGGTACGCCGTCCTGGTGCGCGTCGCCGCCGACTGCCTGGCCGCCGGTCGGCCCGTCGTCCTCGTCGCCCCCTTCACCACCGAGCGCAGGGACGCCGAGGCCTGGGAGCGCTTCGCCGCCGAGGTCGCGGCCGTCGGCGGCGAGGCACGGCTGGTCTGGCTGCGCGTCGAGGCCGACGTCCTCGCCGAGCGGCTCATGGCTCGCGGGGCCGAGCGGGACCTGGTGCGGCTCCGCGACGTCGCCGGCTACGTCGCCGGGCTCGACCTCGGGGCACCGGTCGCTCCGCACCTCGAGGTGGACGCGGCCCTCGCCCCCGGCGAGCAGGCGGCCCGGGTCGTCACCGCGCTGGACGCCGCTCGCCCCGCCTGACCGGCCCGCTCGACCGACCCCTGGTCGATCTGCCCCACCCGCCCCACCTCGGACCCCGGCGAGACCGGAAAGTGATGTCACTCCGCCATTGACACCGGTGTCATCGGCAGGGCAGGGTTCCCCGCGTCAGCCGATGACACCGGTGTCATCGCGAGAGGAGGTGAGAGCCGTGAGCGCGCCCACGACCAGTGGTCCGACCCTGCGGGACGTCGCGGCCCACGCCGCGGTGAGCCTGAAGACGGCCTCCCGCGTCCTCAACGAGGACCCCAAGGTGGCGACGGCGACGCGCGAGCTCGTCATGCGGGCGATGCGCGAGCTCGACTACTCCCCCGACCCCGCCGCCCGGTCGCTCAAGGCCGGCCGGGACCGGGTGGTGGGCGTCGTCGTCGACAGCGTCGGCGACGTCTTCTTCGCCCAGCTCGTCGCCGAGGTCGAGTCCGTCCTCGACGCGGCGGGCTACCGGGTGCTCATCGCCTCGAGCAACCGCGACGCGCAGCGCGAGCGCGACACGGTCCGGGACTTCGTGCAGCGCCGCTGCGCGGGGCTCATCGTGGCGCCGCTCGCGCGCACGTCGCTCTCCGACGTGCGCACCCGCGACGTCCCCGTCGTCTTCGTCGACCGCGTCGGCGACCTCCCCGGCTCGCGCTCGGTCGTGGTGGACGACGCGGCCCTGGCGCACGAGGCGACGGCGCACCTGCTGGCGCACGGGCACCGCCGTGTGGCGCTCCTGTCCGACCGGCCGGTCATGGACACGACCCGCCAGCGCCACGAGGGCTTCCGCGCGGCGATGGCGCAGGCGGGCCTGGAGGTCGACGAGCGCCTCGTGCGCTCCGACGTCCCCGGGCCCGAGGACGTCATGCGGGTGCTCGTCGAGCTGCTCGCGCTCGACGAGCCGCCAACGGCGCTCATCTCCACCAACACCCGCCTGACGCTCGGCGTCGTCCCCGCGCTGCACCAGCACGGGCGCACGGACGTCGCTCTCGTGGCCTTCGGCGACTTCCCGCTCGCGGAGAGCCTCACGCCGGCCGTCACGGTGGTGGAGCACTCGCCGGAGGTCGTGGGCGCCGCCGCCGCACGGGCCCTCCTCGAGCAGATGCAGGGGCCACCGGGCGAGGGGGCGCCGCCGGAGGTCGCCACCGACCGGACGCCGCCGGCAGTGCTCCACGTGCCCGCCCGTCTCGTGCCGCGCGGCTCGGGAGAGCTCTCCCCCTAGGCACGGGAGCACGACGGCGGTCCTCCGCCGCCGAGCACCGCCGCTGGCCCTCGCCCGCTGGAGGGGCGACCAGCGCCGCCCGTCCGACCCGCTCCACCCCGGCGCACCGGCCACGGCCGTCCGCGCCCGGGCCCCGACCACCGCAGACCGACACGAGCAGTCCCGCCACGAGCAGGAGGAAGCATGAGCACCGCGACGACGGGGTGCGCCGGCGCCGGGCACCGTCCCGGACCGGTGGCCGCCCACGAGGGCGCCCGCGCCCGACGCACGGAGGTGCCGCGATGAGCGACACCCCCGTCTACGAGGCGCGTGGCATCACCCGCGCCTACGGCTCGGTCCAGGCGCTGCAGGGGGCCGACTTCGACGTCCGCCCCGGCGAGGTCGTCTCGCTCGTCGGCGACAACGGCGCCGGCAAGTCGACGCTCGTGCGGATCCTCTCCGGGGCCGAGCAGCCCGACGGCGGCGAGATCCTCTTCGAGGGCCGCCCCATCACGCTGACCACGCCGACCGACGCCCGCGTGCGCGGCATCGAGACGGTCTTCCAGGACCTGGCGCTCGCCAACCACCTCGACCCCATCCAGAACATGTACCTGGGTCGCGAGCTCATGCGGCCGGGGCTGCTCGGGAAGCTCGGCTTCATGCAGCGGACCCCGATGCGGGACGCGGGCAAGAAGGCCTTCGAGGACCTCGGCGCGACCGTGCGGGACTTCAACGGCCCGGTCGGCGGCATGTCGGGAGGCCAGCGGCAGGCCATCGCGGTGGCGCGCGCCGCGGCGTGGGCGAGCCGGGTCATCTTCCTCGACGAGCCCACGGCCGCCCTCGGCGTCGTCCAGACCAAGGGCGTCCTCGACCTCATCAAGCGCGTGCGCGACACCGGCCTCGCCGTCGTCCTCATCAGCCACTCGATGCCCCACGTGCTCCAGGTGTCCGACCGGGTGCACGTCCTGCGCCAGGGCCGGAGGGTCACCGTCCTCGAGGCGGCGCGCACGGACGTGGAGGAGCTGGTGGGCGCCATGACGGGCGCCCTCGACGAGAGGAGCGCGGCATGAGCATCCAGGTGGAGGACCGCGTGGCGCCCGCGCCCGAGTCCGTCGGCGGCAAGCCGCCGGTCCAGCAGCGGCTGCGCGCCGCGGTGCGCGCGCAGGCGCTCCAGATCGTCCTCGTGTGGCTGGGGATCGTCGCGCTCTTCGGCGTCCTGGCGCCGGGGGCCTTCCTCGACCCGGCCAACTTCCGCAACATCGCCATCAGCGTCTCGATCCTCGCCGTCCTCGGCGTCGGGACGACGTTCATCATCGTCACCGGCGGCATCGACCTGTCCATGGGCTCGGTCCTCGTCTTCAGCGGCGTCGTCGCGTCCATGGCGATGGAGCGCACCGGGGACGGGCAGGGCTGGGGCGTCGCCGCCGTGGGGGCCGTGGTCGCCCTCGGCTCGGGACTCGGCTGGGGGCTGCTCAACGGCGTCATCGTCGCCAAGCTCAAGGTCCCACCGATGATCACGACGCTGGGCACCTTCGGCGCGGCCCTCGGCCTCGCGCAGGTGCTCACCGGGGGCATCGACCTGCGCGCCGCCCCCGACGTCCTCGTGGACACGCTCGGCTTCGGCGCCCTCGCCGGCATCCCCAGCCTGGTGGTCGTGGCCGCGGTCGTCGTGGTCGGCGGCATCGTCCTGCTCCACCACACCCGCTTCGGCCTGCACACCTCGGCCGTCGGGTCCAACCCCGAGGCGTGCCGGCGCGTGGGCATCCGCGTGGACCGCCAGCTCATCAAGGTCTACGCGATGGCCGGCCTGCTCGCCGGCCTCGCGGGCCTGCTCAACCTCACCTTCTTCCGCTCGACGACCATCGCCGGTCACGCCCTCACGAACCTCGACGTCATCGCCGGCGTCGTCATCGGGGGCACCAGCCTCTTCGGTGGCGTCGGCACCGTCTTCGGGACCCTCGTCGGCCTCCTCATCCCGGCGACCCTGCGCAACGGCTTCGTGATCATCGGGGTCGAGCCGTACTGGCAGCAGGTGGTCGTCGGCGCCTTCCTCGTGATCGCGGTCTACGCCGACCAGGTCCGACGCACCGCCGCCGCCCGCGGCGGCACCCGCCCCTCCCTCCCCGCCCGCCTGCTCCGCTCCCGGAAGGACGTCCGATGAAGAACACCTCCCGCCGCACGACCCGCGCCCTGCTCGCCGCCGGCTCCGCCGCGCTGCTCGTCACGGCCGCCGCCGCCTGCACCACCGGCGAGAGCGCCCCCGTCGCCGCCGACGCGACCTCCGGCCAGGACGGGGGCGGCGACATCAGCCTCTCGTTCATCCAGGGCGTCATCGGCGACAACTTCTACATCTCCATGGAGTGCGGCGTCCGCGCCGCCGCGGCCGACCTCGGCGGCGTCGACGTCGACGTCCAGGGCGGCCAGCGCTGGGACCCGGCGCTGCAGCAGCCGATCGTCCAGTCGGTCGAGGCCACCTCCCCCGACGCCCTCCTCATCGCCCCGAACGACGTGAGCGCCCTGCAGCGCCCGCTCGAGCAGGTCGCCGAGAACAGCGACGTCGTCCTCGTCGACACGACGGTCGAGGACCCCTCCTTCGCCGTCTCCCAGATCTCCTCCGACAACGTCGGCGGCGGCGCCGCGGCCTTCGAGGCCATCCAGGGCCTCGTCCCGGACGGCGGCAAGGTGCTCGTCATCGACAACCAGCCCGGCATCTCGACCTCCGACGCCCGCGTCCAGGGCTTCGAGGAGGCCATCGCGGAGGACCCGTCCTTCGAGTACGTCGGCGTCCAGTACGCCCAGAACCAGCCGGCCCGGGCCGCGCAGATCCTCACGTCGACGCTGCAGCGCTACCCCGACCTCGTGGCCGTCTTCGCCACGAACATCTACAGCGCCGAGGGTGCCGCCACCGGCATCGAGCAGGCGGGCGTGGCCGGCCAGGTGCAGGTCGTCGGCTTCGACGCCGGCCCCGCGCAGGTCGAGGCCCTGGAGGACGGGACCGTCCAGGCGATCATCGCCCAGCAGCCGTACCAGATCGGCTACCAGGGCGTGGAGCAGGCGGTCGCCGCCATCAAGGGCGAGCCGACCGAGGAGGTCATCCAGACCGGCTTCACGATCATCACGCCGGAGACGCTCGACACCCCCGAGGGCCAGGACGCCCTCTACGCCTCCGAGTGCTGACCCCCGCTCCGGGGCGCGGCCGCCGCGCCCCGGAGCGGCTGGACGCCGACGCAGCCGGGCTCCGGGGCAGCTGGCCCCCGAACAGCTGGCCCCCGAACAGCCGGCCCCGAACAGCTCGGCCCCGCCGGAGCGACCGGCTCGGCCCCCACCACCCGCACCCGCCGTCGCCCGCGCGACGGGTCTCCCACCCTCGGAAGGACACCCCCGTGACCAGGCTCGTGGCAGGGCTCGACCTCGGCAGCACCGGCCTCAAGGTGCTCGTGGTCGACGCCGACACCACCGCGCCGTCCGGCCCGGGCCGCGAGCTGCTCGTGCGGCAGCGGCCGACGCCGTGGCGCGCCGGCCCCGGCGGCACCACCGACCTGAGCGCCGAGGACCTCCTCGCGGCGCTGGCGGACCTCCTCGCCGAGGTCGCCGACCTGCTCCCCGACCTGCCGGGCGTCGAGCCGGGCTCCCGCGTGGAGGCGCTGGCCGTCTCGGGCATGGGCGAGACGGGCTTCCTCCTCGACGCCGAGGACCGCGTCGTCGCGCCGGGGTGCGCCTGGTTCGACCCGCGCGGCGCAGAGCAGGTCGCGGCGCTGCCCGAGGACCTGCGCCGCGGGTTCGCCGGCCGCACCGGGCTGCCCTGGGGCGTGCAGGTCTCGGTCGCGAAGGTGCTGCACCTGCGGGACGGTGGCCTCGACCTCACCGGGCTGCAGTGGCTCTCGGTGCCCGAGCTCGTCGTCGCCGCGGCGGGCGGCCGACGCGCGGCCGAGCTGTCGCTCGCCTCGCGCACGGGGCTGCTCGACCAGGACACCGGCCTGGCGTGGCCGGAGATGCTCGCGCACGTCGGCGTCGACGAGACCTTCCTGCCGCCGCTCGTCCCGGCGGGGACGCCGCTCGGGACGGCTGACGCGGACTGGCTGCCGGCGTCCTTCGCCGGCGCCTCCCTCACGGTCGCCGGGCACGACCACCTCGTGTCGGCCGTCTCCGGCGGCGCCATCCCCGGCGACCGGTACCACGTCTCCACGGGCACCGCCGAGGTGCTCCTCCGCGTCGTCGACGAGCCGCCGTCGGCGGCGGCGCGCGAGAGGCTCGGCCAGGCCCTCGTGAACTGCGTCCGCCACGTCGTCCCGGGCCAGCACGTCCTCGTGGCCGGGGTGAAGACGGGCCTGCTCATGCGGCGCGTCCTCCAGATGGCCGGCATCTCCGACCGCGCTGGTCGCGACCGCCTCGACGAGGCCGTCCTCGCGCTCGGCGGGCGGTCCGCGCTGCCCGAGGGCGGCGTCGAGGTCCACGGGGCCCGCAACGACGACGGGGTCCTGCGCCTCGTCGTCCGTACCGACGGCCTCTCCCCCGCCGAGCTCTTCGCCGCGGTGCTCGAGCACGGCAACGACGAGGTCGCGCTGCTCGTCGAGGCGATGGACCGCGAGGTGCCGCCGGCCGCGTCGAGCCTGCTCACCGGCGGCTGGGCGGGCATGCGCTCGGTGGCCGAGGCCCGCGCGCGCGTCCTGCCCGACGTCACCGTCTCGGCCCGCGCCGAGGACACCGCCCACGGCGCGGCGCTCTTCGCCGCCCGCCTGCTGCCGGACGCCCGCCTGGCGCCGGCCACCGCCGGCTGACCCCGCGTCCGGCTCCCGACCCCCACCCCACAGGAGATGTGATGAACCCGCTCACCACCCTCGAGCGCCGCGCGATGGCGTCGATCACCACGGCCTCGGGCGCCATGCTCATCGTGGCCGCCGACCAGCGGAACGGCATGAAGGCCGTCATGGGCAGCCCCGACGGGCCCGGCGCCATCAGCAAGGCCGAGCTGGCCGACGCGAAGGGCGACCTCGTCCGCCACCTCGCCAACCACGCCCCCGCCGTCCTCCTCGACCCGGAGGTCGCGCTGCCGGCCCTCGTCGACGAGGACGTGCTCGCGCGGGGCACCGCCCTCGTCGTCGGCATGGACGCCTCGGGCTTCGAGACCGTCGACGGCCTGCGCCACACGCAGTTCGTGCCCGGCGTCACGCCGCGCACCGTGCGCGACCTCGGTGGCGACGTCGCCAAGATGCTCTGGTATGTGCGCCCCGACCGACAGGGCGCGGACTCGCGCGTGGCCGAGGAGATGCGGGACCTCGTGAAGGCCTGCGAGGCCGAGGGGCTGCTCCTCATCGTCGAGCTCCTCACCTACCGCCTCGAGGACGAGACCCCCGAGGAGTACGCCGAGGCCTTCCCGCGCCTCGTCGCCGACGGCGCGGCGCTCGCCGTCGCCTGCGGCGCCAAGGTGCTCAAGCTGGCCTACCCCGGTTCCGCGGAGGCCTGCGACGCCGTGACGGCCGCCGCGGACGGCGTCCCGTGGGCCGTCCTGTCGGCGGGCGTCGACCACGCCACCTTCGTCGAGCAGGTGCGCACGGCCGTCGCGCACGGCGCCTCCGGCGCCATGGCCGGCCGCGCCCTGTGGAAGGACAGCCTCGCGATGACGAGCGCCGAGCGCGAGCAGCTCCTCACCGGCCGCGCCCTCCCCCGCCTGCGCGAGCTCGCCACGGCGGTCGACGGCGCCCCCGCCTGACGCCTGCCGTCCCGCCGGGCGCACGCCCGGCCCCCTGCCCCGCACCGGTCGTCGTGCCTCCCGCCGCGACCGGTGCGGGCACCACCACCCCGGCCGCCCAGGGCGGCAGCACGAGCACCGGCACCCGGACAAGGAGAGACGACGTGGACGGCTTCGACGGCAGGACGGTGCTCGTGACGGGAGCGGCCGGCGGCATCGGCGGGACCATCGTGCGCCGGCTCGTCGCCGCCGGCGCCGACGTGGTGGCGAGCGCCCGGAAGGCCGCGGACCTCGAGGCGCTCGTCGCGGAGACGGGCTGCCGCACAGCGCCCTGCGACCTCACCTCGGAGGAGGAGGTGCAGGCGGCCCTCGAGGGCCTCGACCTCGACGGGGTCGTCTCCTGCGCCGGCTTCGGTGGCGAGATCGCCACCCCCATGGAGACGGACATGGCCGTCTTCGACGCCGTCATGGCCGCCAACGCCCGCAGCGTCATGCTCGTCACGAAGCACGCCTCGCGCGGGATGGTGGCGCGCGGGCGGGGCGGCGCGATCGTCAACGTCTCGAGCCAGGCCGCCCTCGTGGCGCTCGACAACCACGTCTCCTACGCCGCCTCGAAGGCGGCGGTCGACAGCATCACGCGGGTCAGCGCCCTCGAGCTCGGCAGGCACGGCATCCGCGTGAACGGCGTGCACCCGACCGTCGTCATGACGGAGATGTCGGCGTTCTACTGGGGCCGACCGGAGGTCGGCGGCCCCTTCCTCGAGCAGATGCCGCTGGGCCGCTGGGCCACGGAGGACGACGTCGCGGGCCCCGTCCTCTTCCTCCTCAGCGACGCCGCGGCGATGGTCACGGGCATCGCCCTGCCCGTCGACGGCGGCTACACCTGCCGCTGAGGCGCTCCCGCCCTCAGGCCCCGCCGCAGCGCGGTCGCGAAGGACGGCGTCGTCGGCACCTCGGGCACCAGCGCCGCCTGGTAGGCGTGATACGCGTCGGGCTTGCCGGCCCAGGTCTGCGACGTCGGCACGTTGTCCGGGTCCAGCTCGTGGTGCCACGAGCCCCGCTCGTGGTCGACGAGGCAGCGGTCGGCGTACGCCCACCACGCGGCCGCCTCGGCGGGGTAGCGCTCGTCGCCGGTCGCGCGCCCCAGCACGGTCGCCGCCGCCACGGCCTCCGTGAGCACCCAGTGCAGGCGGTTCCGGACGACGGGTCGCCCCGACCAGTCCGTCGTGTAGACGAAGCCGTCCGCGCCGTCGACCGCCCAGCCGTCGGCGACGGCGCGGTCGTGCAGGGCCACGGCGGCGTCCACGAGCCCGGCCGGGGCGCGCTCGCCGAGCGTGGCGTCGACCGCCACGAGCAGCCGCGCCCACTCCAGCCCGTGGCCGACCGTCGCGCCGTACGGGCGGAACTTGTCGGCCGGGCGGTCGCGGTTGTGCTCGAGGAGGGGCGACCAGTCGGCGTCGAAGTGCTCGGGGATGCGCCAGCCGTTGGCGCTCGCCCACCCGACGACGCGGGCCGCCATCCGCCCGGCGCGCAGGGCCCAGCGCTCGTCCCCGGTGACGTCCGCGGCGGCCAGGTACGCCTCCACGGTGTGCATCACGGCGTTGACCCCGCGGTAGGGGTCGGCGCGCGTCCACGCCCGGTCCCACCGCTCGACGACGAGGCCGGCCGCCTCGTCCCAGAAGCGGCGGTCCTGGACCTCGAGCGCCTCGGCGAGCAGCTCCTCGGCCCCCTCGACCCCGGCCGCGACGGCGGAGGACGCGGCGAGGACGACGAAGGAGTGCGCGTAGGCCTGCTTGGAGTCGTCGACGGGCCCGCCCGGGGCGACGACGGCGAACCAGCCGCCGTGCTCGGCGTCCCGCAGCGGGCCGAGCAGCGACCGCACCCCGTGGGCCACGAGGTCGAGCATCTCCGCACGGCCGGGGCCGCCGGGCGCGGGCGGCTCGTCGGCGAGGGCCCCGAGGGCGAAGACGTGCGTCATGCGGCAGGTGACGTACAGCTCGACCGGGGACGCGGGGTCGACGCCCCCGACGTCGTCGAGGTTCCCGAAGCCCAGGTCGTGCCGCGAGCCCGCCGCGAAGCGCAGCAGCTCCGCTCGCTGGTCGGCGAGGTGGTCGGCGCTGCCCGGGGAGATCACCGGTCCAACGTAGGCCCGAGCGCTCTCGCTCTCGGGAGGCCGGTGGGGTGGGACGGCGCCCGCAGGTCCGCGCGACGAGCGTGGTGGCCTCTCGACGCCGTGACGTCACCGGGTGGCAGCGCCTCGTCGTGCTCTACGGCGTCCACGTGCTGCCACCTCCCCTTGCCCGCTGCCGGAAGCCGCCTCCTCAGAGGGCGCGGCGCGCGTACCACCGCACCGAGAGCGCGGCGGAGGCGGTGAGGAGCAGCACCGCGACGACGGCGGAGGCGGCGGCCACGGCGCCGCCGTGGCCGTCCACGAGGCTCGCCACGTTGTCCGAGGCCCCAACGAGCGAGAAGACGCCGTAGACGACGAGGGCGATGGCGAGGACGGGGACGACCGGCATCGACCGCGCGTGGGTGGAGCCGCGGCGGAACACGACGGCCGGCCCGGCGAGGCGCCCGTCCTCCGCCGTCGCTACGGCGACCTGCCCCCCGCTCGGCGGCAGGTGCATCGCCGACCTGAGCCGTCTGGCGTGGTCGACGCCCCGGAGGCCGGCACGTGGACGGCGCAGCTGTACGGCGCGGACGTGGACCCGGAGGGCGGGCCGGTGGCGCTGTCGGTGTACGCGGCCCCGCCGGTCAACGCCCGACCGGTCGCCGCCGTGGACGTCCGTGTCGTGGGCGACCAGCTCGTCCTGGACGCCTCGAGGTCCAGCGACCCGGACGGCACGGTGGTCAGCGTCGACTGGTACGTCTCCACCGCCGAGGAGGACACCGTCCTCCAGGGCCGGCGGGTGTCCGTGCCGCGCACCGGGGCGCCCGCGCGGTCCATCACGCTGGTGGTCACCGACGACCGCGGCCTCACGGCCTTCACCTCGGTCAGGGTCCTGCCGATCGACGTCATGCCGGGCAGCGACGTCAACCCGGTGAACCGGACGTCGAAGGGGGTCACGGAAATGGCTCTGCTCTCGTCCGCGACCTTCGACGCCACCACCGTCGACCCGAGGTCGGTCGTGGTGGGCCCGGGGTCCGCCGAGCCCGTCGAGACGAAGGTCACGCGGGAGCACGTCAACCGCGACGGGGTCGTCGACCAGATCCTCCACGTGCCGACGCAGCAGCTCGGGCTCACGGCCTCGTCGACCCAGCTCTGCGCGACCGGTGCCCTGCCGGGTGGGCAGTCCTCCACCTCCTGCGACACGGTGCGGGTCAAGTGACGGCTGCGCACCGCCCCTCCGAGGTCCACCCGACGGGAGCAGCCTGATGGGCGCGGCGGCCAGGATCGCGCTCGTCGCGGGCCTGGCCGCGGCGGGGCTGCTCGCGGTGGTGGGCTGCGGTCTCGCGCTGCTGTTCGAGGTGCAGGGCTTCGGCGTCCCGCGGGACACCCCGCCTCGGGCGGGGCACGTCCTCGGGTACGGGACCGGCGCTCTCGCCGGGGTTGTCGTGCCCGCCGCGGTCGCCTGGCTCCTCCTGCCGCGCGGTCGACGGTGGGTGGCGGGCGTGGCCGCGGCGCTGGCGGCTCTCGTCGTCGTCGCCGTGCTCGGTGCGACGGCCTGAGCCGCCGACGAGCGCCGCACATGGACTGCCGCGCTGACCGCACCCGCGTCCACCTGCGGAAGCTCGGTGCCCACGGGAAGCGCAGGTGCGCCGAAGCGGCTGACGGCGTCCCCGGGCAGGGGCGCCGCCGTCAGTGGCAGCCGGTGCGCGGGCGCCCGCCGGGCTTGCCGTCGATCATCGACCTCGTCCGGGCGCGACGACCGACACGTCGTACGGCCGGTCCTGCACCCCGGTGCCGTAGGGGCGCAACTCGGCGAGGAGCTCGGTGTCCTCGACGAGCGGCGTCACACGCGAGCGCCAGCCGCGCAGGCGCTGCCGCGGGCCGGCGGCGCCGAAGAGGACGACGCCGAGGGCGCGCGCCGTCGGGTCGTGGCGGACGGGAGCGACCAGACCGGGGGCGCCCGCCGCGCGCACGGCTCGTGCCCAGCGCTGCGGCAATGCGTAGTCGTCGCCCGCCACGAGGTCGAGGGTCGCGCCGAGGGCCCGCGCGCCCGAGGCGTGGAGGTCCGCCGCGAGCAGCAGCGGTCCCCCGGTGCGCTCGGCGGTGACGATCCGGCGCTGCTCGACGTCGACCCGGTCGACGAGGCCCGTGCCGCGGAAGACCTCCAGCCACGCCCCCGCCCGGCGGTCGCTGAGGTAGCACGAGCCCGCGGGCGCGGTCAGGTCGAAGCGGCCCGGCCCGACGGCGCCCGCCGTGGCGCTGGAGAAGAAGAACGGCTCGCGCGGGCGCCCCACGTCGTCGCGCGCCCGGACGACGCGGTGGACGGCGTCACCGGTGCGCACCTCGTGCCGCGGGACGTCCTCGAGCGACGCCGGCGGGGCGGTCGCCGGCATCAGGCGGCCAGCGCCCGCGCCCATTCGCGGGCCGCGGCGACCACCACGTCCTCGGCCCCCTCGCGCAGCAGCTGCACCGGCGTCGTGCCCCCCAGGTCCGGCTGCGGGGAGACGAGCCAGGACGCCAGGGTCCACCGCGACACCAGGGGCTCGGGGACCTCCCGCAGCACGGCGTCCAGCCCGGGCAGCGGCGAGCCGCCGGAGAACTGGAAGGTCGGGTAGACGACCCGCCCCGACCCCGTGGTGAGCGCCAGCAGGCCCCGGCGCTTGCTCACCGCCTGCTTGGAGACGAGCCGACCGGAGCGCGACAGCAGTCGTCGCACCCCGTCGACGTCGTAGAACCCCCCGAGGTGGTCGGTCCACCGCTCGGCCGCGTCGAGCACGTGGTCGACCGCGGCCCGTGCGGCCGAGGCGGCGTCCACCCGGGCGAGCGCGGCGCCGTCGGGGTCGCGGAGCACGAGCTCGCGGAGCACCTGCTCGACGAAGGACCGCTGGGCGCCCGTGGTGCGCGCCGGCGTCGAGGACGGGAGGACGTCCGGCACTGTGGCTGCGTCCGTCATGAGCACCCCTGTCGTCGTCAACGCCGTCAATCCAGTCTCGGTGCGACGGTCAACGCCGTCAACCCTGCACGCCGGCTCGTCGGCCCGGGCCGCACCCGCTCGACGACGGAGATCACCCGGTCGAGAGCGAGCACCCCACAGGCTCGGGAGTCGCGAGGCGGAGGTGCCGAGGAGCAGCCTCTAGTCGGGCTCCGCGCGGCGCGAGGCCCTCTCCGACGGCGGTACTTCCGCACGCCCGGCCAGTAGCGTCACGGGATGAGCGCACAGCTGTGGGTCGTGCGGGCCGGTCGGGCGGCCGCCTACGTCGACGAGTGGCGCCAGGACAGCGTCGTCGCCGTCAACTTCGCCACCTTCGAGGACGGCGACCTCACTGCCGTCGGAGACGCCGGGCTGCTCGACAAGGTCACCAGCCAGGCCGAGCGGACGTACGCGAGCCAGCTCATCGCCTTCGCCTTCAAGATGGACGTCGGTGACCTCGTCGTGGTCCCGCAGCTTCCGCTGCGGCGGTCGTACCTGGTCGGCGAAGTCATCGGCGGGTACACCCACGTGGCCTCCTTCCCGCCCTCCGGCCCGCACCGGCGGCCCGTCCGGTGGCTCGGGGAGTTCGACCGGGACGCCCTGAGCCCCGAGGGCGTCAACACGCTGGGCGCCATCCAGACCGTCTTCCGGCCGACCAAGGTCGAGGCCGAGCTGCGGAACCTGCTCACCGACCTCGCGCCGTGGGACGGCACCGCGACGACGTCGCTCGAGGGCGACGGCTCCGGCGCGGCCACGAAACTCGCTGCGCCCACGACGACACCGGTGACGACGTCGCGGGCGACGCCGCCGCCGGCCGCACCCGCCAGGGTCGCGCCGACGCCCGCGGACGTCCCGCTCCAGGTCGACGTCCGCCTCAGCGGCCGCGGGCGGGCGACCATCACCTGCGACCATCCGGCGCTCGTGATGCAGCAGGTCCCGCGGCACGTCGACCCGGAGGACGACTGGCGCGCCGTCCCGGGCGTGTACGTCCTGACCGGCACCGAGCTGCACCAGACGACGACGCGGACCGGGCCCGAGCGGACCCTGACGATGACGTCGATCGTCCGCCCGTGGGCCTACGTCGGCCTGAGCGAGAAGTTCTTCGACCGCATGAGCAGCCATCGGCAGTCCAAGGAGGAGTGGCGCCGAGCGCTGCTGGTCCGATCCGGCGCGACCCCGTTCAGCAGCGACGACATCAAGTACCTGGAGGCGCGCGTCCACGCCGTCCTCACGGAGACGCAGGAGGTGACCCTCGCGCAGGCCGTCCCCAACGGCAACGCCTCCGCCCAGCCCCGCAACCCCGCCTTCCTCGACCAGTGCGCCGACGCCGTCGTCGCGGTCCTCCGGCTCACGGGCACGCTCATCTGAAGCGACGGCGCCCCGAGCCCGAGAAGAGAGAAGGGACGCACGAGAGCCCCGGACCCGTGGTCCGGGGCTCTCGTGCGTCCCTGCAGGTCACGCGGGGAGCGGGGAGCTCACCGACGACGCCGGCCCGCCACCTGCGGACTCGCGAGGTCGACCAGCGAGCCCAGCTCGACAGACACTCGTGCTCCTACTGCAGCTGGACGGTGACACCACCGGAGAAGGCGGAGTCGTGGAGCTCGATGGCGGTCGGCGTCATGTCGGACGGGACGTCGAAGACCACCTGGCCGTCCAAGGTGTTGCCCGGGTTGATCTCCGAGAGCAGGGAGTCGGCGTCACCGAGGTAGATGCCCGCCTCGGTGTCGGCGGAGAACTGCTGCCCGGCCTCGTTGAGGAGGTAGGTGTTGTCGCCGAAGAAGGTGCCCGCCGAGTCGCCGATGTTCGTGATGCTCATGGCGACGATGCAGAACTGCCCCTGGGCCTCGGTCGAGAGGAACTCGTCACCGATGCTCGTCTCACCGCACTCGACGCCGTTGACGACGAACTCGAAGTCACCATCGCGCGCCGGCGCGCCGAGGCCGACACCGACCTCCGGCTCGGGCTCGGGCGCCTGCTCGACCGGCTCGGGCTCAGGCTCCGGTGCAGGAGCAGCAGCACTCGGAGTCTCCTCGGGAGCCGCCTGCTCTGCGGCCTCGGCTGCCTGGTCGAGCTCCTCGACGGCCGCTCGGACGTCCGGATCCTCGGACGCGCTGTTGACAGCGGCGCCGAAGAGCGCGTTGCTGAGGATGAAGCCGAGGATCGCGAGCACGGACAGGACGACGCCCGCGATGGCCTGGCCGCGACCGCCGAAGCGGGCGGAGTCCTTCGCGACCCTCCGGATGGCGATGATGCCGAGGACGAGCCCCACGAGCGCCAGCAGCAGGCTGAAGACGTTGAGGAGCGGTATGAGACACCCGAGGATGGCGACGATGCCGAGGACGAGGGCGGCGATAGCCATCCCCTTGGCCGGCGGCTGGTGGTGAGCCGCCGCGGGCGGCTGGTACTGGGTCGGGCTGGACATGCAGGTTCCCCCGTGGGTCGTGTGAAGATTGAAGCGTCAGCACGCTAACGAGCCCGCGGCCTCGTCGAGGACGAACCGGACCAGAAGGGATGACGACCACCCGTCCGGGTGTCTCGGACCATCGCCCTTCTCCAGGGCCGGTGGCGGAACCGTTCGAGTGACCAGCACGACCTCGGGGCCGTCACGGACCCTTCACGCCAGCGTCGCGTTGTGCTCCCCCAGCACCGCCATGACGTGCGCGAGCGAGGCGACCGTCTCCAGCGACAGCGTGCTCCCCGGCACCACCTGCAGAGCGCCACGAGCACGAGGCGTGGCGGCGTTCGGGCCGTCGTGGAAGAGCACATGCGCGAGCAGGTCCTCGTCGTGCCGGCAGCGGTAGCGGAACCCGGCGACGTCGGGCAGCCAGAGGCGCAGGGCCCTCGCCCACGCCCCGGTCGTCAGGTACTCCCCCGCGCTGCTCTTCGTCAGCTCCAACGGCGCGCCGACCTGGGTCAGCGCGGCGCGAAGGCGTCACGGACGGAGTCGTGGATGGCGCGCGGCCCGCCGACGAGGCCGGTGAGCCGGGCGTCGACGCCCCGCTCAGCCGGCACGCCGCACCGCCTCGTCGAGGACGCGCCGCACCCACTCCGAACGCGAGGCGCCGGCTCTCTCGGCGGCGGCTCGCACCGCCTCGTCCAGCTCACGCGGCACGCGCACCCGCAGCAGCGGCGACTCTCCCGCGGCCGACAGCGACGGACGGCCACGTCCGCGCACCTGCGCGAGGGCGTCCTCCACCGCCGCATCGACGTACGCGTCGTCGACCACACGCCCGTGGTCGTCGCGCAGCTCCTCGACGTCCGGGACGTCGACGGATGCGCTGCTGTCCCCGAGCTCACTCATGGCGCCTCCTGCGCAGCGAGGTGGGCATCACGTCAATCACCACCACGGCTTCACGGAGGTCGAGGGCCACGATCTCCAGCTCGACGCCTCGGTCGTCCGGACCGATCCAGACGAAGCGGGCGTCCGCCTCGTCCGACGCGGGCACCCGTTGCGGCTCGACTGAGGCGATGACCCGGAGGGCGTGGGCCTTGCCGATGCGGTGACGCCGTGCGGAGCGGAACCATCTCAGCCCCCGCTCCACCGCCATACTGTGGCACAGAAGCAGGAGGGTGTCAGCGATGCCCGCGCCCCCACCCGGCAGCGTCCGTCCGCACCCGTCGTCGCCTGTCTCGGCGGGGCGTGACGGCAGGAGTCGATGTCGCTCACGCCGGCGCTACCGTCGCCCATGCGCTCGATCAGCTGGCGCGACCTGCGGAGGTCCGGCAGCCAGGTGCTGCGTGATCTGGCTGCGGGCGAGGAGCTCATGGTCACGAGCAACGGCGAGCCGATCGGTGTTTTGCGCATGCATCCACCCCCCACGGAGCGCCAGCGCTTCGTCAGTCCGGAGCAGTACGCCGCCGGCATGGGCGACTCACCGGCCCTGACGGTGGACCAGCAGCAGGCATGGCTCGAAGACTCCCGGACGGACGACGAGAGCCGCGACCTCTGGGCGTCGGCGTGACGGATCTGCTCGTTGCCAGCGCACTCGTCAGCGACGACGCCGCCACCGCCCTGGCACACGACCTGCGCCTGCTGGCCCGCAACCCCGCTGGCGTCGTCGAGTCGGAGCACCTGACCGAGGTCGTCACTCCCTGAGAGGTCCGCGGCGCTCACCGGGAGCACGCGTAGGCGGCGGGGCGACGACGGCGGCGGACTTCGAGGGCCAGGCGACGGCGCGTCGCCCCACGAAGTCCGCGCTCGCGCGGGCGGCATCGGCGTGTCGCCCCACGAAGTCCGCACTCGAGCACCTGCGCCAGCCTCTGCCAACGTTGACAGGCCAGCCGTGCAGTCGACACCCTCAGCCCGTTCCCCCGGGGACGACGACGAGGTCACGACCCAGGAGGAGCACTGCCATGACGGGCACCGACGCCGTCACGAGGTCCGACGCCGAGATCTGCACCACCGCCGGCATGGACCCCGCCACCCACCACGGCGCCGTCGCCCCGCCGATCTACCAGACGAGCCTCTTCGCGCAGCCGTCGATGGCGGTCTTCGCCGAGCACCAGGCCTCCGAGCACGAGGACTTCGTCTACAGCCGCGGCGCCAACCCCACGGTCGCCGTCCTCGCCCGCGCCCTGGCCGAGCTCGAGCGCGGCGAGGCCGCCCAGTGCTTCGGCTCCGGCATGGGCGCCATCAGCGCGGTGTGGACGACGCTCCTGCGCGCCGGCGACCACGTCCTCCTCCTCAACGACGTCTACGGCCCCACGCTGCAGCTGGCCCAGCACCTCGAGCGCCTCGGCGTCGAGCACACCCTCGTCCGCTCGCCGGGCGAGGACTGGGAGCAGCACCTGCGCCCGAGCACGCGGCTCATCCACCTCGAGAGCCCGGGCACGTACCGGATGAAGGTCCTCGACCTGCGGGCCGTCGCCGACGTCGCCCGCGCCCGCGGCATCACCACGGTCATCGACGGCACGTGGGCGACGCCGCTGTTCCAGAAGCCGCTCGAGCACGGCATCGACGTCGTCGTGCACTCCCTCACCAAGTACGTCGGCGGTCACAGCGACGTCCTCGGCGGCGCCGTCGTCGGCTCGGCCGCGTTCGTCCGCGACCTCTTCTACGCCGGCTTCCAGCTGCAGGGCGCGGTGATGTCGGCTCTCGAGGCCTCGCTCGTCCTCCGCGGCCTGCGGACCCTGCCGGTGCGGATGGCGGAGCACCAGCGCAACGCCATCCGCGTCGTCGAGTTCCTGCAGACCCGCCCCGAGGTCGCGGCCGTCCACCACCCCCACGCCGACCTGCCCGCAGACCACCAGCTGCGCCGCGAGCAGCTGACCGGCGTCACCGGCCTGCTCAGCCTCGACCTCACCGAGGACACCCCGCAGGCCGTCGCGCGGTTCGTCGACGCCCTGCGCCTGTTCCGCATCGGCCCCAGCTGGGGCGGCTACGAGAGCCTCGTCACCTCACCCAGCAAGCCCGGCGGCGAGGCCGCCATGACCGCCCAGGGCTTCTCGGCCGGCATGGTCCGCGTGTCGGTCGGCCTCGAGGGCGCCGACGCCCAGATCGCCGATCTCGCCCAGGCCCTCGACTCCCTCGCCCGCTGACCCGACCTCCATCCCCGATCGGCAGGAGCCCCGATGACGCAGGCCCTCGACACCACTCACGACGACCGCGGCGACGAGCCGCCCGGCCCCGAGGAGGCGCGCAGCGACGCCCGCCGCCCCAGCGCCAAGGTCGCCGCCGTCCCCGCGCTGATCGCGCTGGCGATCTTCGTCGGCGGCATCGGCGTACTCGGCTACCCGGCCGAGCTCATGCTCGTCCTCGCCGGCGTCCTGTTCGCCGGCTTCGCCGTCGCCCGCGGCGCCCGCTTCGAGCAGGTCGTCACCGGCATGGGCGAGAAGATCAAGCAGGCCCTGCCCGCCATCCTCATCCTCTTCATGATCGGCGTGATCATCGGCTCGTGGATGGCGGCCGGGACCATCCCGCTGCTCGTCTCCTACGGCCTGCGGGTCATCGACCCGTCGTTCCTCTACGTCCTGGCCTTCGCGACGACGGCCGTCGTCTCCACCTTCACGGGGACCTCGTGGGGCTCGGCCGGGACCATCGGCGTCGCGCTCATGGGCGTGGCCGCCGCGATGGACGTGTCCCTCGCGGTCACCGCTGGCGCCGTCGTCTCCGGCGCGTACTTCGGCGACAAGATGTCGCCGCTGTCGGACACCACCAACATGAGCGCTATCGCCGCCGGGGCCAACCTCTACGAGCACATCCGGCACATGCTCTACACCACGATCCCCGCCTCGGTCCTCGCCGTGGTCGTCTACCTGCTCGTCGGCCGCTCTCTCGGCGGCTCGGACGCCCAGCTCGGCGACGTGGAGGCGATCCTCACCGAGCTCGACACCTCCTTCGTCCTCACCCCGTGGTTGCTGCTGCCGCCGCTCGTGGTGCTCGCCGGGTCGATCCTGCGCAAGCCGCCGCTCGTCGTGCTCTTCGCGTCCTCGACGGTCGCCGTCGTCCTCGCGCTCATCGTGCAGGGCTCATCGCTGGGCACCGTGCTCGCCGCGACGACGTCCGGCTTCACCACCGACATGCTCCCCACCGGCGGCGAGGCCAGCGACGCGCTGACGACGCTCGTCGAGCGCGGCGGCCTCTACTCGATGTACACGGCGACGTTCTTCGTCTTCGCGGCCTTCTTCTTCGCCTCCGGCCTCGAAGCCTCCAAGGTGCTGCGAAGCCTGCTCGAGCCCGTCGTCAGCCGCCTGCGCTCCACCGGCGGCGTCGTCGTGACGACGCTCGTCTCCGGCTTTGCCATCGTCAGCGCGACGTCGAACGCGCTCATCACCTACTTCCTCGTGCGCGATCTGTTCGGCGGCGCCTTCGCCCGCCGACGCCTGCACCCGGTCAACCTCTCCCGCAGCATGGAGGACTCCGCGACCCTCACCGAGGTCCTCATGCCCTGGACCGTCTCCGGCGTCTTCATCGCCACCACCCTCGGCGTCGGCAACTTCGAGTTCCTGCCCTGGGCCGTCACCAACTGGGCCGGCTTCCTCTTCTCCGCATTCATCGCCGTCCTCGCGCCGGTCACGGGCGGCTTCGGCATCCGACGGCTCGGCGACGCCGACGCGCACGCCCACCGACAGACGACGGAGGACGCGCGCGCCTGAGCGACCGCACAGCAGAGCCGCCGCGCGAAGGGGGACCTGTCGGGCTAGAGCTCGGCGCCGCGCCGCGTGAGGTCGACGCACGTAGGTCGACGTCGGCAAGTCGCCCCTACCGACCACGCGGCCGTCACCACGACGCGTCTCCGCGGGCGCTGATACGGACTGTGCTCTGCTCGTGCAGCACTCCTAATCGTCGAGGTCGCTCCGCGCGAGCCCTTCCGCCGGGGTCGACTGGCTGCTGCCCGTCCGGACCGAGCCTCGGCGATGACCACCACGGTCGCGCGGCTGCGCCTGCGGGCCGCCGCCCGCCGAGGCGAGTTGTTTCAGCGGCGCGGCCGGCTGTTGCTGCTGAGGACGACGGCCCCGGCTAGCGGCGGAGGGACATCGGCGTCCACACAGGCGACGACTCCCTCGCCAGTTCCAGTGATGTGCTGGCGAGGGAGTCGACCCGAAGGTGTGGCGTGAGCCCTTGCTCAGCGCCTCACGCAGACGGTCACCTTGCTGGCGTCATAGTCACCAGAGGAGAAGATGCGGCCCTCGCGCTGACGCCGCTTGTTGAGGCCGCAGCTGAACTTCCCGCTCACCGTCGAGAAGTTGAGCATCCGATCGGGGATCGTCGGATAGGCGCGGGGGCCAGAGCGCAGAGCGGTGACGAACTCCGTCGGCCGCCCCCTGTATCGCAGCAATGCCCCCGGACCCATGTTGTAGACCATGCTCGCAATGGCGTCGTACTCGTGCTGGTTGACGGGGACACCGCTGAGGACCTGCCCGGTCTGGTCGCGGTAGCGGCCCATCAGCTCGGAGCGGAGCAGCCCTAGGGCCACCGCCCTGCTGATAGCGGGCTTGCCCAGCTCGCGGCGGGTGCAGGGGCCGCGGTGCACAAGGTGCCCGTAGCCGACAGTGCAATTGGGGGGACTCGAGGGGTCGTTGTAGTGCCTGCCCGCGTGCCCGAAACCCTCCTCGCCGGCGACGAAGGCGACGCCCTTGTCACTGATGGTCCAGGTACGTCCGTCACGGCGGGCGCTGGGCTTCGAGCCGCCACCGGCGGCCTTGCGCGCTCCCTCCTTGTCGCACCGCGGCAGCGCAGCCGCCATTCCATCCCTGGCGAGCTTCAGGTCCAGGTAGCGGGCGGGGACCCAGTTCCTGTCCGCGGTCCGGGCCCAGGTGTGGAGGCCGGGTCCCGTCGGGCCACCGAGCGCGGTGCACACGACGGGGACAGCCTGGGACTTGCGGTAGCGGTCCACGACGTCGACGTCACCCATGCTCTTCGACCTTCTCGAGTTGAGGTCGTCGAGAGCGCGAGCCTTGAGGGGGATGGTGCATGTGGGGACGGAGGGTGCGACGCCGCGCTGACCGCCCGCGTGAGCGAGGTACTGGCCAGCCACCCAGAGATGATCAGTCGTGAGCGCCCAAGTCGGGTCCCGGTAGCCCGTCGTCCCGACGCTCTTGCACACGACGGCGACCGGCGTGGTCGCGGCGTACCGATCCCTGTAGGCGTGGTCATCTGGGTTCCGGGTAAGCCTGCCGTCCAGCGCCGTGACGGCGGTGTGGACTGTCGGCCCAGCCGCGGTCACGGCAGCTGGAACGGCGGCGACCTCGACAGCGGAAGCGGCGGGGGTGGCGAAAGTGGCGGTGAGCGCGAAGGTTAGGCCGGCGAGCACGCCGACACGCAACGCGCGGTTGGTCGTCATCATGATTGTTCTTTCCTCTCGGTGTCGACCCTGACGACGCCCCTAAGCGAGCTTGCTCGATCAGGCAGCGAGGGCATGGGTCTAGTGGTGTAGGCGGGTGCCCGCGGATGCACCCGGACCTCCGCGGAGCGGCTCCTACAAGCTGGCGTGCTCCGACAAGGAGCAGATCGGTCTTCTTGAAGGCGCCGCGCAGGTACCTTCTCGAGGGCGCCTTCCGGCGCACTGAAACCCGACTGAAGTCCCATCTATCTCGTTGCCGCGGGTGGGTGGCAGGCGCCTGGTCTCCATCGCCCGTGGGGCTCCAAGGGCCTCTGCAAGACTGGAGTGACTCATGACGGCCCGAGGAGGGCGCACGAGCTATGAGCCACGGGCAGCAGGCCCCCACCGAGCACAGCGCGAGACTGCGCGTGCGGCTCCTCGGGGCTGTCCATGTCGAGGGGGACGACGGGCTCCAGCCTCTTCAAGGTGCTCGAAAGCTGGCCCTTGTGGCCCTCTTGTCGCTACGGGCGCCGCAGGTTCTCAGCAGCTCGGAGATCATCCACGCGCTCTGGGGTGGACGGCCGCCGGAGTCGGCCCACAACACCTTGCAGGTTCACGTGTCCGGAGTGCGCAAGCTCCTCGGGCGCCACGTCATCCAGACCTCAGGCGCTGGCTACCGGCTCGGGGCCGGCGTCGAGGTCGACGTGCATGACTTCGAGGCGCTCGCAGCTCGCGGCAGGACGATGCTCACCCGCGGTGACGCCGGTGCCGCGTCCTCTGCCCTACGAGAAGCCTTGTCCTTCTGGGCTGGGCCAGCGCTCCACGGCCTCGGGTCCGCCGCCTTCGCCGACGCGGAGAGCGACCGCCTCGAGACGGCGAGGCTGCTGGCGCTGCAGCACCGCATCGAAGCCGACCTCCAGCTCGGTCGAGACCGCGACGTACTCCCAGAGCTGCAGGGGCTCGTGGCGACTCACCCTCTCCTCGAGGATCTGCGCGCGCTGTTGATGGACGCCCTCTACCAGTGTGGGCGTCAGGCCGAGGCGCTGCGGGTCTTCGACGCGGGGCGCAGGCTGCTCCGGGAGGAATTGGGTGTAGATCCTTCGCCGAGGCTCAAGCGGGCGCAGCACCGCGTCCTAGCGCAGCCGGAGGCAGAGGGGGCGGTACAGCGAGAGGCGGGCACACGCCCTCGACTCTGGCGCCCCACCCCAGCGCCGATGCCACCCAACCGGACGATCGGTCGCGATGAGGACGTCGCTGCCGTCGCACATCTCCTCGAGGGCCCCCGAGCCCGTCTCGTGTCGCTCGTCGGCCCAGGCGGGGTCGGCAAGACGCGTCTCGCCCTCGAAGTCGCGCAAGTGGTGCAGCACCGCTTCAGGGACGGTGTCGCCTTCATCCCGGCGGCGCAGGCGGAGAGGAGTCAGGACGTCGCCACGGTCGCCTGCCAGGCACTAGGCGTGAGCGCCGGGGAGGACGCGCGATCGTCATTGGCCACCGCCCTCGCCGGACGAGACGTACTCCTCGTCTGGGACAACTTCGAGCACGTGCTCGACGCGGCGGACCTGCTGTCACAGCTTCTCGCGGAGACGCTGGGTGCACGATTCCTGGTCACGAGCCGACAGGCCCTCCATCTCCAGGCGGAGACGAGGTTCCCTGTCCTTCCCCTTCCCACGGAAGTCGCGTCAGGACGTGCAGGCGCGGTCGAACTGTTCATCGAGAGAGCGCGCGCAACCGACCCGCGGCTCAGACTGACCGCCGAGGAGATCTCTAGCGTCTCCGTGATCTGCGCCCGGTGCGATGGCTTGCCGTTGGCAGTCGAACTCGCCGCCGCCCACGCGGGCAGCATGACGGCCGCTGAGCTCGCGGACGAGCTAGCGCTGTCGGACGGACTCCTGTCGGGTGCGGGTCGCGACTACCCGGACAGGCAGCGCAGCCTCCGCGCCAACATCGCCTGGAGCGTCGACCTCCTCCCGGCCGCGGAGGTCGACTTCCTCGCCAGGATGACGGTGTTTCGGGGCGGCTTCACCCTTGCCCGGGCGGCGTCCGTGACCGGCATGGACACCGCGACAGCGCTCGCCCACATCGAGAAGCTGAACGTCTGCAGCCTCGTCCAGCAGCAACGGTCGCCCGGCGCGCCTCCGCGCTTCTTGCTCCTGGAGAGCGTCCGCGAGTACGCAGCAAGGCTTCTCGACGCCGCGACCACGGATGAGGTCAGCATGCGGCACGCTCTCGCTTTGCGCGCCTTCCTGGATCCCCCGCAGCATCCCGCCCGATTGCCCCGGCTGATGCATGACTACCCGCACTGGCTGCTCGAGCGTTCCAATGTCCGCCGAGCTGTCAGATGGGCTCGGTCGGCGGGCGAGGCGTCTCTGCACGCTGATCTCGTCGTCGGCGCCTTCGGACTCTGGTTTTCCAACGGCCCTCGCGGCGAGGTGGAGGAGTGGTTGGAGCACGTCCTCACTACTCCTGGTGTCCCCGACGGCCGCCGCTGCGACGCCTACTACGACATGGCCAGGTTGCGGTCGCGGCGTAGCGGCACGGCGTCTGCCCAGGAGATGCTGCGCGCCGGCCTCGAGATCGCTGAGGCAACGAGAGACCGTCGCCGCCTCATGTCGTGCCTGTGCTTCTCCGCCGTCCTCCGTGGCTGGCAGAAGCACCACTCGCAGGCCTGTGTCGACCTGGAACGTGCCCGGACCATCGCGCACGAGCTTGGTGACGTCGATTGCTTGGTCGAGCTGTACGAAGCAGAGGGTGCAGTCCTCTACCTCGCGGGCGATCTGGACCGCGCGGCCGTCGCGTACGGGGCAGCAGTCGAGCTGGCGAGCCCCCTCGGGCTGGCCCGACAAGCCTCCTTTCTCAACCAGTACAGCGAGTCGGTCATGCACACATCACCTCTCCGTGCACTCGAGGCGGCTGAAGAGGGTTACGCGCTGGCCCTGGCTGTCGGCGAGCGAGATGACCTCGCCTCCTTGTTGTCGAGCCGCGGCTTCGCCCGTCTGCTCCTCGGTGAGCACTCCCTCGCCGTCGCCGACTTGAGCGCCTCGGTCGGCGACGACTTGGCGCAAGGCGGCCTGATGGACGGCCTCGACACCCTTCCTCGACTCGCAGCCGCCTTGGTCCCCGGTGACCCGGTTCGCGCGACCGCAATGCTCGGCGCCTACGAGGTGGCGGTGGAGGGGGCGACGGAGGGTGAATCCGCGGCCCTCGTCCGCCGTGAGTGGCTGGGCGGACTCGCGGACCGACTCGGCGAGAGGTACGAGCCCAGCCTCGAGAGTGGGCGTCGACTAGTCCACCGCCTGGGGCCGGTCGAAGCCCTCCGTGAGCTCTGCACGCCGCCGGGGCCCGCTGGCGACGGGCCGTGACGTCTGCCGGCGCCCTCGCCAGTCGATACACACCGCGAAGACGCGCTGCGGCGACTCGTCGGCGGTCATGGTTCCCGCGCTGACAGTCCCTTTGGAAAGTCCGTCTGATCGGGACTCCAGTGACGCACGCTTTCCTGCGGGGATAGCGGTCGATCTTGACGGTGATGAAGATTCAGCGGGCGCGGCGAAGCCGCTCCGCTCGAGGGTCACCTGGACGGGTGGGGCAGTCGCTGAGAAAGGCCTTCGTCGTCCTGGAAGTAGCCGGCGGCGGCGACGGCGGTCTCGGCGCTAGCGACGTCCTTGCGGGCTACTCAGGCCGTCGGCGGCACCTCACCGACCGACATCAGACTGCCGGCCCGACGACGAGCCCGAGCACCACGCTCGCGGCTCCTCCCGCCACCGCAGCCCTCGTGGCCCACGCTCGCTTCGTGGAGGGCTTAGCGGCCACCTCCCCACCGCGGAACACCAGCGCGGCCCACCGCAGGTAGTACACGAGGCTGGCCACGGTGTTGACCACCAGCACCACCGCCAGCCACCCCGCCCCGCCGTCCCACGCCGCGGTCGCGACGAGCAGCTTGCCCACGAACACCGACGTCGGCGGCGTCCCCAGCAGCCCGAGCAAACTGACCAGCAGAGCCCCCGCCAGCCACGGGTGCGCACGCGCCAGCCCGCGGTAGTCCTCCAACGACTCCCGCCCTGGCAGCGCCGCCACCACCGCGAACGCCGTCAGGTTCGTCACCGCGTACGCCGCCAGGTAGAACAGCAGCGCCGGCTCGGCGAGCTCCGTGCGCCCCACCACGGCCACCGGCAGCAGCAGGTACCCGACCTGGCTGACCGTCGACCACCCCAGCAGCCGCCGCACCGCCGTCTGCCCCAGCGCAGCCAGGTTGCCCAGCGTCATGCTCGCCACCGCGAGCACCGCGACGACGAGCTGGACGTCCACCGCCGCCGGCATCGCCTCCACCAGTCGGAAGACCGCGACCAGCGCGCCGACCTTCGGCACCGTCGTCAGGAACGCCGCCGCCGTCACCGACGCGCCCTGCGCGGCGTCCGGCACCCAGAAGTGCCCCGGCACGCCCCCGGCCTTGAACATCAGCCCGACCAGCACGGCCACCGCGCCCGCCGCGACCGCCCCGGCCGGCGCCCCCGCCAGTGCGTCGGTCAGCTCCGCGTACCCGGCCTCGCCCCCGCCGACGCCGAGCAGCACCGTCACCCCCGCCATCAGCACGATGCCGAGCAGAGCCCCCAGCAGGTACGTCTTCATCGCGCCCTCGACCGCCGGGCCCGTCCGCGCCTGCCCCACCAGCGCGTACAGCGGGATGCTCCCCAGCAGGAACGCCACCACGAGCACCAGCAGGTCCGCCGCCCCGCCGAGCACCACCGCGCCCGTCGCCGACAGCAGCAGCAGCGCGTACATCTCGCTCTCCTGCCGGTGCCCCGCCACCTCCTCGACGCCCAGCCCGATCACCAGCAGCGTCGACGCCGCCACCACCAGGCGCACCACGCCCGTCGCCGTGTCGACGTCGTACGTCCCCGAGAACACGGGCCCCGCCGGCGACGCCAGCCCGACACCCGCCGCCACCGCCGAGGCGAGCAGCGCCGCGACGGCCACCAGCCGCACCCGCCACTGCTGCTCGCGCGGGGTGAACGACCCACCGACGAGCGCCACCAGCGCCCCGACGAGCAGCAGCACCTCGGGCAGGACGGCGACGACGTCCGCGCCCATGCTCATCGAGCCGCTCATGTCCACAGCCGGTCAGCGCCCCACCAGCGCGACGACCATCTGCGCCGCCGGCTCGACGACCTCGAGCAGCGGCCGCGGCAGCACCCCGATGAGCGTCGCGAGCACGAGCAGCGGCGCGACCGCCAGGAGCTCGGACGCCCGCACGTCGCCGACCGACGCCGTCAGCTCGCCCGGCTCCCCCGTCAGCAGCCGCTGCACCGCCCGCAGGAAGAGCGCCGCCGTCAGCAGGATCCCGACGAGCGCGACCGCCGTCCACGGCACCGCCGCGATGGACCCGGCGAAGACCTGCACCTCCGCGACGAACCCCGACAAGCCCGGCAGCCCCAGCGAGGCGAACGCCGCGACGGCGAACATCGCCGAGTACCGCGGCGCCCGGCCGGCGAGCCCGCCGAAGCGGCTCATCTCGTAGGTGCCGGCGCGGCGGTGCAGCATCCCGGCGAGGAGGAACAGCGCGCCGGTGATGAGGCCGTGGCTGACCATCTGCGTGACCGCACCCGTCACGGCGAGCGCCCGCGCCTGCTCGGCGCTGCCCCCGACGACGCCCGCGGCGCCGACCGCCACGACGACGTAGCCCATGTGGTTCACCGACGTGTAGGCGACCATCCGCTTGAGGTCGGTCTGCGCCAAGGCGACGAGCGCGCCCCACACCACCGACACGACGCCGACGGTGATGACCACCCACGCGAAGGACCGCCATGCGTCGGGGAGCATCGGCATCGCGATCCGCACGAAGCCGTACGTGCCCATCTTCAACAGCACCCCGGCGAGCACCGCCGACCCGACGGCGGGCGCGTCGGTGTGCGCGGGCGGCAGCCAGGTGTGGAAGGGGACGGTCGGCGTCTTCACCGCCAGCCCCACGAGCACCGCCGCGAGCACGAGCCCGCTGGTGATGCCCGTGCCCACGAGCGGCGGGTCGGCCGCGAGCTCGACCATGTCGAAGGTGCCCGACGCGACGTACAGGCCGATGAAGCCCAGCAGCAGCGCCAGCGAGCCGAGGAACGTGTAGAGGAAGAACTGCAGGGCCGACTTCTGCGCGTTGCCATGGCCCCAGCCCGCGATGGCGAAGTACATGCCGACGATCGACAGGTCGAAGAAGAGGAAGAAGACGATGAGGTCGGCCGCGGCGAACAGGCCGAGGCACGTCGTCTGCAGGAAGCAGAACAGCGCCGCCTGGCTGCGCGGGCGCGTGCTCTCCCGCAGCGCGTAGACGGCGCACGCCGCGAACACCACGGCCGTCAGCGCCATGAGCGGCAGCGAGAGCCCGTCGAGGCCCACGTGGTAGCTCGCCCCCAGGCCGGGGATCCACTCCACCTGCTCGTCGAAGGCCAGAGCGCCCGCCCCTGATGCACTGAGCGCGGGGGTCTCGTACCGCGCCCACAGGACGCCGACGAGCAGCACCTCGACAAGCGTGACGCCGACCCACGCCCACGGGGCGACGGCGTCGGGCAGCCCGCGCGCCACGGCGAGGACCACCGCGGCCACGAGGGGCAGGAAGATCATCAGGCTGAGCACGCTCACCTCAGGGAGACGTAGAGGACGAGACCGACCGCCGCGGCGCCGAGCACCACGACGAGCTGGGCGTAGTAGTCGTGCAGCTGCCCCGTCTGCGCGCGGCGCGCGAAGCCGCCGAGGCGCTTGGTGCCGGCGGCGACGCCGTGGACGGCGCGGTCGACGCCGTCGTCAGCCCGCGTGACGACGGCCGCGACGCTCGTGGTGCTGCGGGCGGTGGCGCGGACGCCGTCACCGAGGCGGTCGTCGGCGGAGCCCGCCGCACCGGCGGTCCCGACGACCCCGCGCGCCAGGCCGACGGCGCCGCGGCCGAGGGCGTCGTCCGCGCGGGCGGCCTGCTCGGCGAGGGCGAGCACCCAGCGGACGACGGCGTTCGTCGCCGCCCCCAGCCCCAGCCACGCGCGTACCCACGCCGGCTCGGGCAGCCGCTCGGCGCGGACGAGGAGGACGACGGCCGCGAGCGCCGCGACCGCGACCACCCCCGAGACGACGAGCTCGAGCCCCCCGGCGCCCGCCGCGGCCGGGTCCTGCCCGAGCACTCCCGCCAGGAGCCGCACCTCGGGGGGCAGGCCGAGCACCGCCAGCCCCAGCGCCGCGAGCGCGAGGACGACGAGCGGCGCCTGCGCGAGCCGCGGCACCTCGCGGGTGCCCTCCTCCTCGCCGTCCCAGTGCTCGACGACGTCCTCGACCTCCTCGCCGCCCCGCGCCCGGCGGAAGACCACGACGAGGACCTTGCCCGCGTACGCCGCCGACAGCGCCGCCCCGAGCAGCCCGACGGCGTAGAGCGCCGGCGAGGTCTCGAGGGCGACGGCCAGGACGGCGTCCTTCGTCGTCCACAGCGCGAACGGCGGAACGCCCGCCAGCGCGAGCGCGCCCATCGCGGCGGCGCCGCCGACCACCGGCCAGATGCCCGCGGCGCCGCGCAGCCCGGCGAGCTGCTTGGTGCCGAGCGCCGTCAGCCACGCGCCGGCGACGAGGAAGAGCAGGGCTTTGACCGCCGCGTGCGCGACGAGCTGCGCCGTCCCGCCCGTCACCGCCCCGACCCCGGCGGCGAGGACGACGAAGCCGAGCTGCGCGGACGTCGACGCGGCGAGCAGCTGCTTGAGGTCGCGCTGCGCGAGCGCGACGACGCCGAGCGCCACCGCCGTCACCGCGCCGACCCAGGCGGCCGCCGTCGCCGCCCACCCGGTCGCGGCGAGCAGCGGCTCGACGCGCAGCAGCAGGTACCCGCCCATCGCGACCATCGCCGCGGAGTGCAGCAGCGCGCTCACCGGGCTCGGGCCCTCCATCGCGCGCGAGAGCCACCACGAGAACGGCAGCTGCGCGGCCTTGCCGAGCGCGGCGACGAGGACCCCGGCGGCGACGACGTCGCGCCAGCCGGGCGGGAGGGCGGCGAGGTCGGCGAGCGCCAGGCCCATGCCGGTCGATGAGCCGCCGCCGAGGAGGCCGCCGCCGACGGCGCCCGCGAGCGCGACGTAAAGCCCGAGGTCGCCCGCGCGGGTGGTGACGAACGCCGTCGTGCCCGCGGAGACGCGCCGGTCCTCGCGCCACCAGAAGCCGACGAGGGCGTACGACGCCGCGCCCATGACCTCCCACGCGAGCAGCAGGGCGGGCAGCGTCGTCGCCGTCGCCGTCAGGGACACGGCCGCGGTGAAGAGGAGCATCAGGCCGGCGAAGCGCGCCCGGCCGTCCCGGACGTCGGCCCAGGCGAAGACGAGCACGAGCAGCACGACCGCCGCGACGGCGGGGACGACGACGGCCGACAAGCCGTCGACGCCCAGGCCCAGCGGCGCGCCGGCGAGGAAGGGCGCCTGCGCGCTCGGGCGCCCGGCGGCCACGAGCGCCGCCAGCCCGAGCGCGGCCGCCCCGGTGGCGACGGCGACGGGGAAGGCCGCGCGGTCGGCGACGGCGCGGCCGCGAGGGCCGGTCGTCGTCCCGGCGAGCGCCAGCACGACGCCGACGACCGCGGGCCCGAGGACCAGCAGCACGAGGGCTAGCTGCGGCGTCACTGCTTCAGCTCCGCGGCCATGTCGGTCATGTCCGCGCCCGACGTGCGGTGCAGCAGCAGCGCGACGGCGAAACCCATGGCCATCTCGACCGTCATCGCCGCGAGCACGACGACGAGCAGCACCTGCAGGCTCGGCTCGGGCGCGGTGAACCACCAGAAGCCCGCCGCGGCGAGGACGACGCCGTTGAGCATGAGCTCCAGGCCCATCATCACCATGACGACGACCTGCTGGGACAGCGCGCCGTACAGCCCCACGGAGAACAGGGCCGCGGCGAGGATGAGGACCACCTCGAGGGTCACCGGCGGGCCCCCTTGAGGTCGTCGCCGAGCCGCTCGTAGCGGCCCTGCGCCTGGGCGAGGACGACGCCGGCGACGATCGTCGCGAGCATCACCGGGCTCACGACCATCATGACGAGCATGTGGTCGCCCATGAGGGCGTCGCCGAGGGAGTACGTCGTCTCCCCCGGGGTCCTGGGGGGCGCCGACGACCGCTGCGGCCAGTCGACGAGCAGGATCCCCACGGTCAGGACGGCGAAGGACGCCCCCGCCGCGACCAGCGCCCGCCGGTTGCTGTGGACCATCGACATCGGCATGAGCGCCGGGTTCATCCCCATGAGCATGACCATGAAGACGCCCATGACCGCCATCTCCATGAGCATCATGAGGACGACGACCACCCCGATGTAGTCCAGGTGCAGCGCCACCACGGCCGCGCCGACGGCGACGAAGGACGCAGCGAGCAGGTACGTCGCGCGCGCCATCGAGTCCACCCGGAAGACCAGGGCTCCGGTGACGACGGCGACGACGCCGAGCGCCGTCACCGCCACGCCGCGCAGCACGCCGAGGTCGGGCAGCGGCGTCTCGAGGACGGACCGCAGCAGGCTCACGACCGCACCACCACCACGACACTGACGACGAGCAGCTGCAGCAGCGCCGCGGGCAGCAGCACCGTCCAGCCGAGGGTGAGGAAGCGCTCGGGGCGCACGTCGGGCAGGCGGCGCCGGACGACGACGAGCGCCGCGGTGAGCAGCGCCGTCTTCACGAGCACCCACAGCCACCCGGGCAGGAGCGGCCCGGACCCGCCGCCGAGGAAGAGCGGGACGGCGAACGCCGCCCCGGCGACGAGCAGGCCCGCGCGCCCGGCGAGCACGAGGAGCCGGTCGACGCCGGACAGCTCGGCGAGCACGCCACCGCTGATGGCCGGCCCGCCCGCCGGGGAGAGCGGCCCGCGCACCGAGAAGGCGAGGACGCCGACGCAGTAGACGAGGAAGGCGACGGGCATCCAGACGACGTAGGGCAGGTCGTGTTGGCCGCCGGCCACGTCGCCGACCCGCAGGCTCCCCGCGGCGACGGCCGGCGCGGTGAGGGCGAACATCAGCGGCAGCTCGTACGCCGTCGCCTGAGCGAGGAAGCGGTACCCGCCGGTCAGCGACCACGCCGCGTTGGGCCCCCACCCGGCGAGCCAGACGAGCACCCACACGAGCACGTCGACGGCGTTGAACCAGACGACGCCGACGCTCGCGTCCGCGAGCACCCACTCGCCCAGCGGCACGACGGCGACCATGAGCAGCGGCGCGACGGCGAACCCGCCCACCGCGACGTGCCGCAGCAGCGTGTCGGCCGCGACCGTGGTCCGGCGGCGCTGGCGCAGGAGGCGCGCGGTCTCGACGAGGGGGTGCTGCGCACCCATCGACGCCGGGCGGCCGGCGGCCCGTGCGGCGAGCGCGCCGTCGAGCGCGGTGACGCCGAGCGCCGCCGCCCCGAGCAGCACCGCGGCGAGGAGCACCCACGGCGCGGCGACCTGCACGACGTCACCCATGGGCGTGCCCGTGGTGCGCGTGCTCGTCGGTGCCCTTGTCCTCATCGCTGCCGTCGTCGTCGCTGTCGTCGTCCTCGTCGTCGCGGGGGGCGAGGGCGGCGAGGTCGTCGGCGTCGAGGGCGTCGGTCCGCAGGTCGAGCGCCGCGACGAGCAGCCGGGCGCTCACGACGTCGACGCCGACCAGCCGCTCGGGCAGTGCCTCGAGCGCCGCGCGGGTGCGCCGTCGGGGGTCGTCGTCGGGCGCGTCGGGGTCGAGGAGGCCGAGCAGGAGCGTCCGGACGTCGTCGCGAGTCCGACGCTGCGCGTCGAGTCCGAGGTCGCGCCGGTCTCCTGGCGCTGAGGCCTGCGCGGCGTCGGACTCGGCACCGGACGTCGGACTCGACGTCGCGACGTCCGCCTCCCGCAGCGCCCAGGCCAGCACCCGCGAGCGCTCCATCCGCCCCCGCAGACGCGCCGCTCCACCTCGGACTTCGTGCGCTTCTTCCGTCCCCGGAGCCCCTGAGGACGTCAAAAGGCTACGAAGTCCGCTGGGAGAGGGGGCGGAGCGCGGCGAAAGGCTACGAAGTCCGGCAGGGAGGGCGGCGTCGCGGAGGCGGACGGCGCGGGCGGCGAGGTCGTCGGCGCCGGCGAGCCGCAGCACCTGCGCGGCGGCGTGGAGACGACGGGCGACGTCGTCCGCCATGTCTCGGTGCGCAGGGGCACCCGGCAACACCTCCACCCGCGCGCGGACGACGACGTCACCCGACAGCACCGTCCGCAGCACGAGCCCGGCGGGCCAGTCCGGCAGCACCGGGCCGAGGGGCACGCGGAGGACGTCCATCTCCAGGCCGTCGCGGAGGTCGTCCTCCCCGCCAGCGAGGTCAAGGCCCGCGGGGTGCATGTCGTCACCCGGCTCGACGCCGTCGGCGACGAGGTCGCGCGAGGCCGCGTCGGCGCGCTGGGCGTCGTCGTCGAGCAGCGACGCCGCCAGCCCGTCGAGCACCCCCGCCACCTCGGACGGCGCGGCCACCGACGCCCGCGCCCGCGGCCCCGGCAGCTGCGCCCACGTCCGCTCGAGCACCTCGCCCCAGCCCTCGCCCGGCGTCCCGCAGACGACGAGCGCGTCGGCGTCCGCGGGCGACGACGCCGCGCGCCACCCGCGCTCCGCCATCGCCCGCTCGACGGCGACCCGCGCCGCCCAGCCCCCGGGCACCTCGACGAGCAGCACGGCCGTCCCGCGCACGGCCCACCGGGCGAGGACGTCTCTCACTGCCACGAGAAGGCCCCCTCGCGCCGCGCCCACAGCACGCCGAGCAGCAGCACGCCGAGGAAGACGAACATCTCCACGACGGCCGAGATCCCGACGTCTGCGACGACGAGCACCCACGGGTACATGAAGAGCATCTCGACGTCGAAGGCGAGGAAGACGACCGTCACCGGGTACCAGCGCGCGTGGTACCGCGAGAGCGCGTGCTCCGGCGGGTGCCAGCCCGACAGCCACGGCCACGCCGTCAGCCCGCGCGGCGCGACGGCGGTGAGCCGGTGCACGGCGAAGGCGCCCGTGACGCCGACGGCGCCGAGCACGAGGACGGCGAGCAGCCCCGCCCACCCCGACGTCGCCGCGTCAGCCACGCCGCGCCCCTCCCTCGAGGCCGACGGCGGGGCGGTCACCCGCCGACGGGGAGGACGAAGCACCCCGCTCACCGGTGGCCGAGCCGCTGACCTGCGACGACGCACAGCGACGTGAGTTTCGTCCTCCCCGGCGGCGGAGCTCGGCGGCAGAGCGGCCCGTCGTGAGGGCGCCGAGACCCGGGAACACGACGGTGATGGGCAGCGTCAGGGCGCCCGCACGCCCGGTCGTCACCTGCTCAGCCCGCACGCGCCACCTCCTGGGACCATCACCAGCGCCGGCCGGACGCTACACCCGGACGATCGCACGGGTATCAGTGAGCGCCCACCGCACAGAGCACCGGAGGAGATGTGGCCGACCACGCCCACCCTGTCGACGCCGACCGCGTCGCGCGTGCCAAGACGCGAGTGCCCTCGCGCGAGGACGCCGTCGCCATGGCGGAGGTGCTCACCGTGCTCGCCGACCCCACGCGCGCCCGGGTGCTGCACGCGCTCGACGCCGTCGAGGAGCTCTGCGTCGGCGACCTGGCGCTGGCCCTCGACGCGAGCGAGGACGCCGTCGGGTACGCGCTGCGCGTGCTGCGCGGCGCCGGCCTCGTGACGAACCGGAAGGTCGGCCGCGTCGTCTTCTACCGGCTCGTCGCCGGCTTCCCCGCGCCGCTGCGCGAGCACTGCCTGAGGGCGCTCGTCGACCTCACCCGCGGGGAGTCCGCACCGTGAGCAGGGTCGACGTCGCGCCCGTCGACGTCCGGGACCCCGCCGTGCTCGCGCTCGTCGACGCCCTCACCACCGAGCTCGCCACCGGCGGCTACACCGAGGACGAGACCTTCGGGTACACGCCCGAGCAGCTCGCGACGTCCGCCGTGCACCTCCTCGGTGCCCGGGTCGACGGCGACCTCGCCGGCATCGCGGGCGTCGAGCTCGACGACGCGGGCGACGGCGAGCTGAAGCGCTTCTACGTCGTCCCCGCGCACCGCGACTCCGGTGTCGCCGACGCGCTGCTCGAGGCGCTCGTCGCCCACGCGCGCGAGCGCGGCGCCACGGCCCTGCGCCTCGAGACCGGCGACGCGCAGGTCGCTGCGCTGCGCTTCTACGCCCGCCACGGCTTCCGGCCCATCCCCCGGTTCGGGCCGTACGTCGACTCCGCGACGTCGGTGTGCCTGGAGCGGCGCCTCGACGGGCCGGCGCAGCCCGACGTCGCCCCGGGCTGACACGACCGGCCGACGACGCCACCCCCGCGGGGCGACGCCGTCGGACGAGCCGTCTCAGCCCTGTCGGATCAGCACCGTCTCATCAGCCCTGGGCCAGCAGGCCCTCCATGGTCGAGATCTCGGCCTCCTGCGCGGTGATGATCCGCTGGGCGAGCTCCCGGACCTGCGGGTCCTGCGCGTCGGCGAGGGCGGTCTCCGACATGGCCACGGCGCCCTCGTGGTGCTCGACCATCATCGACAGCCACATCCGGTCGAACTCGGCGCCGGACGCGGCTTCGAGGGAGGCCATGTCCTCGGGGCTCATCATCCCTTCCATGCCGGACGCGCCGCCGTGGTCCGTGCCCTCGTGGTCCATGCCCTCGTGGTCCATGCCGTCCATGGACATGCCCTCACCCGACATCGCTTCCGGCACCGGCTCGCCGTAGGACTGGAGCAGGGCGCTCATCTCGTCGATCTCGGGCTGCTGCTCCCCCTTGATCTGCTCGGCCAGGGCGATGACCTCGGCGTTCTCGGTCCGCCCGTCGACGAGCTGGGCCATCTCCGTCGCCTGGCGGTGGTGCGGCACCATCCCGGTGAGGAAGGCGACGTCCGCCGCGGACGCCGTGGCCGAGGAGCCCGCCGAGGCGCTGGGCGCCGTCGAGGCCACCGGCGCGGGGCCGCCCGCCTCGACGTCGTCGCCGCAGCCGGCGAGCACGAGGCCGGCGGCGAGCGCGAGGGCGCCCGCGGCGCGGCGGGCGGTGGAGCGGGTGCAGGTGGTGCGCGTGCTGGTGCTGCTCTGGGTCGTCACAGCTGCGGTCCTCCGGTACGGGTGCGGAGCCGCGGCCCCGGGCGGGGTGCGGCGAGCGAGGTCGTCACCGACGGCGGTGCCACCGGTGACGACCTGTCACACCCGCCAGAGGCAGAGCTGGGCGCGGGAGGGATGCGCCCAGGAGGGCGCGGTGAGGTGCGGGACGACGGGGACGCGCGGCGCGACCCACCTCGCCCGACCAGCAGGGTGCCCGCGACACCGACCGCGGCGGACGACGACCGCGGCCAGCGCGGCGCCCGCGGTGACGACGGCGAGGCACAGGTGCAGCAGCACGTCCGCCGCTCCGCTCGCCGGGCTCGGCTCCGACGGGCGGACGTCGTCACCCGCGGCGTCGGCGCCGACCACCGCTGCGACGGCGTGGCCGTCGTGGCCCGCGATCGTCCCGGCCACCGCGACGTGGGCGCCGCGGTCGACGGACGCCGCCCCCTGGTGGCCGTGCCCGGAGGTGAGCCCGTGCATGCCCACGACGCCGAGGACGGCGATGAGCACGAGCAGCAGCCGCAGCAGGGCGGCGCCCGGTGCGCCGTCCGCACGACCGACGGGCCGCGGACGGCTCGTCGCTCGATCGCTCACGGGAGACCTCCGGGGTGGTGGACCTCCACGGTACGGCTACCCCCCGGGGGTAGGCCCGGAGGTAGGGGTGGGAGGGCTTCGTCCGCTGGTCCGCCCGGGCGTCACCCCGCCCAGGGGGCGACGACGTCGAGCACCCAGGTGACGCCGAAGCGGTCGGTGACCATGCCGTAGAGCGGCGAGAAGTCGGCCGGGGCCAGCTCGTCGCGCACGTGCCCGTCCTCGGCCAGCCCGTGGAAGTAGCGGGTGATCTCCTCGGCGTCGTCCCCCCGCACGGAGACGAAGAGCCGGTCGACCCCCGCGTCGAACGGCCGCGCGGGCTGGACGTCGTAGGCCATGACGGCGAAGCCGGCGGGCGTGACGACCTGCCCCCACTTCACCTGCTCGGGCACCGCGCCCTCGTCCTCGTCCCGCTGGCGCGGCAGGTCGGCGTAGGTCACGACGACGGGCTCGCCGCCGAAGACGGCGGCGTAGTGCTCGAGGGCCTCGCGCGCCTGGCCGCGGAAGTTGAGGTGGGTCGTGGTGGTGACGCTCATGGGTCTCTCCTCCGTCTCGACCGGAGCCGTCCGCCCCGGTGACGAGGAGCACCCTGCCGAGCGTTGCGGTCAGCTCCTGGCCTCGACGTCGGCCATCCTCGCCGTCATGAGCGGCACCCCCGGACGGCTCCTCACGCTGCTGTCCCTGCTGCAGGCGCGCCGCGACTGGCCCGGCAGCCAGCTCGCCGAGCGCCTCGAGGTGAGCCCGCGCACCGTCCGCCGCGACGTCGACCGGCTGCGCGATCTCGGCTACCCGGTGCGGTCCACCACCGGCCCGGACGGCGGGTACCGACTCGGCGCCGGCGCGGACCTGCCGCCGCTGCTCTTCGACGACGAGCAGGCGGTGGCCCTCGCGGTGGCCCTGCAGCTGGCCTCCGCGAGCGGCGTCGGCGCGGGCGACGCCGCGGAGCGGGCCCTCGCGACCGTGCGACAGGTGCTGCCCGCGCGGCTGCGGGCACGCGTGGACGCCGTCGAGGTCGCCCCGCTGCCGACGAGCGCCGCGCCGGTCGACGCCGGCGTGCTGCTCGCCGTCACGGCCGCCGTCCGCGCCCGCGAGGTGCTCCGCTTCGACTACGCCTCCCCCACGGCCTCCGAGGACGACGACCGCCCGCCCCGCCAGGTCGAGCCGCACGCCGTCGTGTCCCGCGGCGGGCGCTGGTACCTCCTGGGCTGGGACCCCGCCGCGCCGGCCCGGGACGGCGCGGGGAGCGGCGACTGGCGCACCCACCGCCTCGACCGCATGACGCCGCGCACCCCGACCGGGCCGCGCTTCACCCCGCGCGAGGTCCCCGGCGGCGACCCCGCCGCCTTCGTCGCCGCGCTCTTCCGCGGCTCGCGCGACCCCGGCGGGTCCGGCGCGTGGCCGTGCGAGGGCCGCGTCGTCGTGCACGCCCCCGCGACCGAGGTCGCCCCGTACCTGGCCGACGGCGCGGTCGAGGCGCTCGACGACGACCGCTGCCGCGTCACCGCGGGCGCCTGGTCGTGGACGGGCCTCGCCGCGTCGCTGCTGCGCCTCGGCGCCGACGTCGAGGTCGAGCGGCCGCCCGAGCTGGCCCGCGCCTTCGCCGAACTGGCCGAGCGGTGCGCCGCAGCGGGCCGACAGCTGCCGACGGGGAGGACGAACCGGCGACCTCGGAAGCAGCCGGACCCCTGACCTGCGACGACGCTCTGGCGTCGCCCCTTCGTCCTCCCCGGCGGCAGGTGCTCAGCGGTCGAGCGCCGTGCACACGCAGGCGCGGTTGCCCTCCGGGTCCTCGAGCACGACGAACGACGGCGCCGCGGACTCGTCGACGACCCGCGCGCCCGCCGCGACCGCCGCGTCGACGCGCGCCTGGGCGACGTCGTGCGGCACCCACACGTCGAGGTGGAAGCGCTGGCGCGGGACCTCGTGCGCGTCGGTGCCCTGGAACCACAGCAGCGGGGTGCGCCCGCTCCGGTCGACCACGTCGTTCCCATCCAGCGCGCCGGCGTCGCCCGTGAGCAGCGCGGCCCACACCGGGCCGACCGCGGCGAGATCCGCGGTGTCGAGGGCGACCTCCACCTGCGCGAGCGCGTGCGGTTCGGCGGCGAAGCCCTCGTCCGCGGCGATGTCGCTGATGCGCCGGGCCAGCCGGAGGTCGCGGCGGGTGACGCGGCCGACGTCATGGCTCACCGACCGCACGTCGACGTGGGTCATCCGCAGGTCGACGTCAGGGTGGTGGTCGAGCTCCTCGGCCGCCGCGACGACGGCCGCGACGAGCGCCAGACCCGCCGGCATGCCGCCCGTCCGGAACCGGGCGTGCAGCCCGTTCGCGAGCAGGCGCCAGTCGCCGAGCCCGGCGTCGGCGACGTCGTGCACGGTGATCCGCTGCCCCGCGTCACTGGCCACCCGCGCGAGCATGGCCCGCAGGGACGGCGTCCGCACGGCCGCCGCCGAGGAGGAGGACGCGTGGACGACCGACGGGTGCTGTGGGTGACCGGAGGCGGCTCGGGCATGGGCGCCGCGGCAGCGCGCTCGGCGGCCGCGGCGGGCTGGCGCGTCGTCGTCAGCGGTCGCCGGCCCGATGTCCTCGAGGAGACCGCCGCCGCGATCGGCCCCGCCGCGTCGGCGCTCCCCGTCGACGTCCGCGACGTCGGCGCCGTGGCCGCCGCGCGAGCCGAGGTGCTCGAGCGGCACGGCCGCCTCGACGGGCTCGTCCTCGCCGCGGGCGCCAACACGCCGCGCCGCCGCTGGGCCGACCAGGACGTCGCCACCTTCCACGACGTCGTCGCGACGAACCTCGGCGCCGTCGCCACCGTCCTCGACGCCGCGCTGCCCGACCTGCGCCGCAGCGCCGGCGTCGTCGTCGTGGTCTCGTCGGTGGCCGGCTGGGCGCACCGCGACGGCGCGGGCGTGGCCTACTCGGCGAGCAAGACGGCGCTCGGCGCGCTCGTGCGCACCCTCAACGCCGAGGAGGCGCGCCACGGCGTCCGCGCGTGCCACCTGTGCCCCGGCGACGTCGCCACCGACTTCCTCGACCTGCGCCCCGAGGTCCCCGACGCCGCGGCGCGGGCGCGGATGCTCACGCCGGACGACGTCGCCGCGACCATCCAGCACGTGCTCGACGCCCCGGCGCACGTGCGGGTGGACGAGCTCGTCATCACGCCGGTGGTCTAGGCCGCCAGCCCCGCGCCCACGGTCGCGAGCACGCGGGCGAGCGCGACCTCCCGCTCGGCCGGGCCGAGACCGGCGAGCGGTCCGATGAGCAGGACGGCCAGCCCGTGCACCCCCGCCCACGCCGTCGTGTCCGCACCGTCGCGCCCGCGGGGCCCGAGTCCGCGGGCGGCGTCCAGCTCGGCGAGCCGCTCCTGGAGCATCGACCACGGGTCGGGGCCCCCGACGCAGCCGGGCGGCCCGTCGACCTTGGCCGCCTCGGGCGGGGCGCCGAAGGCGACGCCGAACAGCCCCGGCTCCGCGACCGCCCACTCGACGTACCCCCGGCCCACGGCGGCGAGCCGGGCCCGGGCGAGGGCCAGCGCTTCGTCGTCCGGCGGCACCGCCGCGAGCCGCTCGGCCATCGCGGCGCCCATGGCCCCGCGGGCGTGCTCGGCGACCGTCGCGAGCAGGTCGGCGCGACCGGCGAAGTGCCGGTAGGCGGCGTTGGGGCTGACACCGACCTCGCGCGCCACCTCCCGCAGGGCCAGCCCGTCCGGCCCGCCCGCGCGGACGGCCGTCGTCGCGGCGCCGACGAGCGCGTTGCGCAGGTCGCCGTGGTGGTACGTCGCGCGCTCCAGGACCTGCTCCCTCCGTCGGCGCGCCCGCAGGTGTGGACGCCGTCCACATCCTGCCCTATGTTGACGCCGTCCACACTGGCGCCGGGCCCCCGGCCGCTCGAGGAGATCGCCATGGCCAGCACGCAGATCCACGCAGGACGACGCACCGCCGACCTGGGCGGGCAGGACGTCGTCGTCTTCGTCATCGGCATGCGCTTCAACCGGCTGCGCGACGTGCGCGCCTGGCTGCCGGTCTTCGGCGCCATGCCGCGGATGCTGCGCGAGCTGGCGCAGCAGCCCGAGCGCGGGCTCCTGCACGCACGGACGTACTGGTCCGGGCGCACCCTCATGGTCCTGCAGTACTGGCGCTCGTGGGAGCTGCTGCAGCAGTACGCGTCCGCCTCCGACGCCGAGCACCTGCCCGCCTGGCGCGCCTTCAACCAGCGGGCGCGGCGCGGCGGCGCGGCGGTCGGCATCTTCCACGAGACCTACCTCGTGGGACCCGGCCGCGCAGAGTCCGTGTACGTGCAGATGCCCGATCACGGCCTCGCGGCGGCGACCCGCTCGGTGCCCGTGCCGCCGCGCGGCGAGCGGGCCGCCGACCGGATGCGGGGCTGACCGGGCACGGGGTCGGTCGACGGCCGAGGACTCGCCAGCACCTCCCCCACCGGGGAGTCCGAGCGCCGTCCCCGTCGGCCCGACCAGCCCTGTCCGGTATCGCCGCAGTGGTGCTTGTGGTCCCTTTCGCCCGGGCCTAGCGTCACGGCGTCGAGCCGACGGACACGCTGCCGGCGCTCAGGACGAGAGGCCGCTCCCCATGCCCTTCCCCCGCTGGACCGCCCCCTGGACCGCTCGCCGCAGCGGCTCGCTCGTCGCCGGCGTCGCGACCGTGGCGGCCGCCGTCGTCGCGGCCTCGACCGTCGCGGCCGCGCCACCTCCCGGCACCGCCGCGCCCGAACGCCCGCGCGGCGCGGACTGCTACGCCGAGGGCGGCCCCCTGACCGTCGAGGAGCAGCGCCTCGGGCTGCCGCTGCCCGGCGAGGACACCGAGGCGGCCTCGCGGCGCTTCATCGAGGCCGCGGGCTTCGACCGCCTCGTCGACCGGTTCCAGCGGCGGCTGTGCCTCACGCGCCGCCTCGACATCGCGACCGGGATCGTCGACCAGTACGGCGCCGACCTGTGGCGGACGGCCGTCGACCGCGCCCAGGGGCGCACGCAGATCGGCACCATCGACCGCTACGACGACCGGCCCCTCTACTGGGCGCGCACCACGATGGCGCGGGCTCTGCGCGAGTGGCAGCCCCCCTTCGAGCTGAGCAGCCTGCAGCGGCAGGCGCTGATCCGCGGGCTGTCCTACTCCTCGCGCGGCATCGACTCCGTGTCCTTCCCCGAGGGCGACGACGTGACCCGCGTCCTCGTCAGCGGCTTCGACACCTACAGCCTCGACGCGAGCCTGCGGAACTCCAACCCGTCCGGCGCCTCGGCGCTGCAGCTCGACGGGCGGACCGTCGAGACCGAGGACGGCCCCGTCGTCGTCCAGGCCGTCGTGCTGCCGGTGAACTGGAGCGACTTCGACCAGGGCATCGTCGAGGACGCCTTCGGCCCCTGGCTCGTCGGCGGGACGCCGGACGGCGGCCCCGAGGACCCGGCGGGCCCGCCGCCGGACCAGCGCGCCGACATGATCATGACCATCAGCCAGACCGGGCGCGGCCGGATGGACGTGGAGCAGTGGGCCGGCGGCTTCCGCGGCGGCTTCCCCGACAACAACCGCGCCATCCAGTACGGGCCCATCTCGGCCGCCGCCCTGTGGCCGCAGCCGCAGCCGTCGCCGCAGTGGATCGAGACGACCCTGCCGTACCAGGCGATGGTCGACGCCGGCACGGGCCCGTGGCCGGTGGTGCTCCACGACGGCATCACCGAGTGGCCGGCGGGCACCTTCCCCGACCCGGGCTCGCTGCGGTCCGCCGCCGACCCCTCGCCCGGCTCGCGCGCGGCGAGCGCGCCCGGCGGCAACTACCTGTCCAACGAGAGCATGTACCGCACGAACCGGCTGCGGCTCGGGGCCGGCCTGGACGAGCTGCCGGGCGGGCACCTGCACATCTCCTCGCTGGTCTACCCGGACGACCCGGGCGTGCTGACGAGCCCCGCCTTCGAGGCCGACCGACAGGCCGTCGTCGACCAGACGGTGGCCCTCGTCGAGGCCGCCGGCACGGCCGTCGCCGGCAGCGGCTCGTGACCGAGCGCCCCGCCCCCGGCGGCCCGGCGACGGCCCCCGAGGGCGGGCGCCCGTCGTCGTCGATGCGGGCGAGCACCCGCTCGACGCTGCTCGGCGCCATGTTCCTCATGGCGACGTCGTCCATCGGCCCGGGCTTCATCACCCAGACGACGACCTTCACCGCGCAGCTCGGCGCGGCGTTCGCCTTCGCGATCGTCGTGTCGATCGTCGTCGACATCGCGCTGCAGCTGAACGTCTGGCGCGTCATCGGCGTCTCGGGGCGCCGGGCGCAGGAGCTGGGCAACCTCACCCTGCCGGGCCTGGGCTGGGTCATGGCCGGGTTCGTGCTCGTCGGCGGCCTTGTCTTCAACGTGGGCAACGTCAGCGGCGCCGGGCTCGGCACGGACGCGATGCTCGGCCTCGACCCGCGGGTCGGCGGGGCGATCTCCGCCGTCATCGCCATCGCCATCTTCCTGTCGAAGCGCGCGGGCGTGGCGATGGACCGCATCGTCGTCGTGCTCGGGCTCGTGATGATCGTGCTGACGGTCGGCATCGCGGTGACGTCCTCCCCGCCGGTGGGCGAGGCCCTGCGCAACGTCGTCCTGCCCGAGGAGGTGCGCTTCCTCGCCATCACCACGCTCATCGGCGGCACCATCGGCGGGTACATCACCTTCGCCGGCGCGCACCGCCTCCTGGACTCCGGGGTGTCCGGCCCGGAGCGGGTCGGCGACATCACCCGGAGCTCGGTGACGGGCATCGTCATCACCGGCGTCATGCGGGTCGTGCTCTTCCTCGCCGTGCTCGGCGTCGTCGCGGGCGGCGCCACGCTCGCGGCCGACAACCCGCCGGCGTCCGCCTTCGAGCAGGCCGCGGGCGAGGTGGGGCTGCGCGTCTTCGGCGTCGTCTTCTGGGCCGCCGCCATCACCTCGGTGATCGGTGCCTCGTACACGTCGGTGAGCTTCATCACCTCGCGCACGCGGACCTCGGAGCGAGCCCGCACCCTGCTCGTCGTCGCCTTCATCGTCGTCACGACGACGGCCTTCGTCGTCGTCGGCGCCGCGCCCGCGACCCTGCTCGTCTTCGCCGGCGCCTTCAACGGCCTCCTGCTGCCGCTCGCCATCGGCGTGATGCTGTGGGTGGCGTGGCGCCGCCCCGACCTGCTGCAGGGCTACCGCTACCCGCGGGGGCTGCTCGTCGTCGGCGGGCTCGCCTGGCTGCTGACGATCTTCCTGGCGGTGCGCTCCTTCGACGGCGTCGTCGGGCTCTTCACGGGCTGACCCGCGCGCACCCGGCCCCCGGACGGAAAGGTGCTCCCATGACGACGCTCGACCTCAACTCCGACCTCGGCGAGGGCTTCGGCCGCTGGACCCTCGGCGACGACGACGCCCTGCTCGAGGTCGTCACCAGCGCCAACGTCGCCTGCGGCTTCCACGCGAGCGACGCCTCGATCATGCGGCGCGTCTGCGACGCCGCCGTGCCGCGGGGCGTCGCGATCGGCGCGCAGGTCGGCTACCGGGACCTGCCGGGCTTCGGGCGCCGCTTCATCGACGTCGAGCCGCAGGCCCTGACCGACGACGTGATCTACCAGGTGGGGGCGCTCGACGCCTTCGCCCGCGTCGCCGGCAGCCGGGTGCGCTACGTCAAGCCGCACGGCGCGCTCTACAACGCGATCGTCCACCACGAGGAGCAGGCGGCGGCCGTCGTCGAGGCCGTCGTCGCCTACGACGCCTCCCTGCCCGTGCTCGGGCTCCCCGGCTCCGCGTGGCTGCGGCTCGCGGAAGAGGCCGGGCTCACGGTCGTCGAGGAGGCCTTCGCCGACCGCGCCTACACGCCCGAGGGCACGCTCGTGAGCCGGCGCCTGCCCGGGGCGGTCCTCCACGACGCCGACGCCGTAGCCCGGCGGTGCGTCGACATGGCGACGACGGGGCGGATCACCGACGTCGACGGCGGCCCGCTCGCCGTCAGCCCGGCGTCGATCTGCGTGCACGGCGACACCCCCGGCGCCGTCGACCTCGCCCGCCGCGTGCGCGGCGCCCTCGAGGAGGCCGGCGTCGAGCTCGCGCCCTTCGCCGCCGAGCCCGGAGGGCCCCGGACGTGAGCCCGGCCGTGAGCCCCGCTGTGGACCGAGCCGTCGCCCCAGCCGTGCGCCCGGCGCCGAGGGCCTCGTGAGGGTCCTGCCCTGCGGGACCGCGGGGCTGCTCGTGGAGCTCGACGCGCTCGACGACGTCCTCGCGCTCTACGCCGCGCTCGAGGACGACCGGCCCGCCGGGGTGCTCGACCTCGTGCCTGCCGCCCGCACGCTGCTGCTGCACCTCGACCCCGAGACCAGTGACGCCGCCGCGGTCGAGGCGGCGGTGCGGGCCGCGCGGCCGCGGCGAGGCGTCCGGGGCGCCCGAGCGGGCGGCGACCTCGTCGAGGTGCCCGTCGTCTACGACGGCGAGGACCTCGAGGAGATCGGCGAGCTCACCGGCTGGGGCGCCGACGGCGTCGTCGAGCGGCACACCGCGCAGGAGTGGACGGTCGCCTTCTGCGGGTTCGCGCCGGGGTTCGGGTACCTCGTCGCGGACGGCGACGGGGGGCGGGACGAGTGGCGGGTGCCGCGCCGGTCGTCGCCGCGCATCCGGGTGCCCGCCGGGTCGGTGGCGCTGGCCGGGGAGTTCACGGGCGTATACCCGCGGGAGTCGCCCGGCGGGTGGCAGCTCCTGGGGCGCACCGACCTCCCCGTCTTCGACCTCGACCGTGACCCGCCCGCTCTGCTCGTGCCCGGTGCGCGCGTCCGCTTCTCGGCTGTCCGGGCGGGCTCGTGACGACGGCGCTGACCGTCCTCGCTCCCGGGCCGCTGACGACGGTGCAGGACGCCGGACGCCCCGGGCTCGCCGCCCTCGGCGTCGGGCGCTCGGGCGCGTGCGACCGCGCGTCGTACGCCCTGGCCAACCGGCTCGTCGGCAACGACGTCGGCGCCGCCGCGCTCGAGGTGACGCTCGGCGGGCTGGTGCTGCGGGCCGAGCGCGACGTCGTCGTCGCCCTCGCCGGCGCGCTGTGCCCGGGGACGCCGCACGACGCGGTCGTGGCGCTGCGCGCCGGGGAGGAGCTGCGGCTCGGCGCGCCGGAGGCGGGGCTGCGCACGTACGTCGCCGTCCGCGGCGGCGTGGACGTGCCCGCGGTGCTGGGCTCGCGGTCGACCGACGTGCTCTCCGGCCTCGGACCGGCACCGCTGCGGGCCGGGGACGCGCTGGCCGCGGGGCCGGCGCCGTCGCGCTTCCCCGACGTCGACGTCGCGCCGGTGCCGGAGCCCGCGGCCGGCGACGTCGTCGTGGGCGTGCGCCCCGGGCCGCGCCGCGACTGGTTCTCGGGCGCCGCGTGGGCGGCGCTCACCACCGGCGCGTACGCGGTGACGACCGAGAGCAACCGGGTCGGCGTCCGGCTCGAGGGCGCCGTGCTCGAGCGCGCCCGCGACGGCGAGCTGCCGAGCGAGGGGATGGTGCGCGGCGCTCTGCAGGTGCCGCCGTCCGGGGAGCCCGTGCTCTTCCTCGCCGACCACCCGGTGACCGGCGGCTACCCCGTCATCGGGTGCGTCGTCGACGCCGACGTCGACCGCTGCGCCCAGCTGCGTCCCGGCCAGCGGCTGCTCCTGCGTCCCGCGCGCTGAGCTCTCACGTCGCCCCGCCCGCCGGCGTCGGCGCGGTGGGACCGGCTGCGCCGCAGGTCGGCTCGAGGTCCAGGGCCTCTCACTCGGCACGCGCGGAGCGAGCGGCCTAGCGTGGCGGTCGCACCCGGCCCGTGGCCCCGGGCACCCGTCATCGAGACGCGCCCCGCGCTGCGGACCTCCGACTCCGGAGAGGACCACCCGTGGAGCACCGCACCCTCGGACGCACCGGCGTCCAGGTCAGCCCCCTGTGCCTCGGCGCCATGATGTTCGGCGCCTGGGGCAACCCCGACCACGACGACTCGATCGCGATCATCCACCGCGCGCTGGACGCGGGGATCAACTTCGTGGACACCGCCGACATCTACGCGAACGGCGAGTCCGAGGAGATCGTCGGCAAGGCCCTCCAGGGCCGCCGCGACGACGTCGTCCTCGCGACCAAGCTGCACAACCCGATGGGCGACGACGTCAACGCCCGCGGCAACTCGCGCCGCTGGATCCGCCGCGCCGTCGAGGACAGCCTGCGCCGTCTGCAGACCGACCACATCGACCTGTACCAGGTGCACCGGCCCGAGCCGCAGACCGAGCTCGACGAGACGCTCGGCGCGCTCACCGACCTCGTCCGCGAGGGGAAGATCCTCTACGCCGGCTCGTCGACCTTCCCCGCGCACCAGGTCGTCGAGGCGCAGTGGGTGGCCGAGCGCCGCGGCCGCGAGCGCTTCGTCACCGAGCAGCCGCCGTACTCGATCCTCGCCCGCGGCGTCGAGGCCGACGTCCTGCCCGTCGCCGAGCAGTTCGGCATGGGCGTCCTGCCGTGGAGCCCGCTGGCCGGCGGCTGGCTGACCGGCAAGTACCGCAAGGGCCAGGACGCGCCCGAGAGCAGCCGCGCCGCGCGGATGCCGGCGCGCTACGACCTGTCCTCCCCCGAGAACCAGGCGAAGCTCGACGCCGCCGACGCCCTCGCGCAGCTGGCCGACGAGGCCGGGATGTCGCTCATCCACCTCGCGCTGGGCTTCACCCTCGCCCACCCGGCGGTGACGTCGCCGATCATCGGCCCGCGGACCATGGAGCAGCTCGAGAGCCAGCTCGGCGCCGCCGACGTGCGCCTCTCGGACGACGTCCTCGACCGCATCGACGAGATCGTCCTGCCCGGGCGCACGATCGCCGCGGCCGACGCCGGGTACGTGCCGCCGGCGATCGCGGACGCCGCGCGGCGTCGTCGTCCGCACCGCGGCTGACCCGTCCGGAAACCCCCGCACGTCGTCGTCACTTCGCCCCTCGAGGGCAGTCCCAAGGGCACTTCGTCGACAGTTCGCCCTTCGGAAGCGCTGTCCTGGGCACTTCGTCGACACATCGCCCCTCGAGGGCACCCTCCGGGGGCACTTCGTCGACACATCGCCCGGGAGAACCGCTGGGCAGGGGGCGCCGCCGAGCGCGGCGCCCCTCAGCCCGCGGCCGCCCGACGGGCGCGGACGGCGGCGCGGTGGGCGAGCGGGTCGGTGACGCGCGGCGCCAGCGGCCCGAGCACGGCCATGACGAGCACGTAGGCGGCGACGGTCGGCGCGAAGAGCGGGTCGACGGCGCTGCCGACGAGCCCGGCGATGACGATGGAGAACTCCCCGCGCGGGACGAGCGCCGCGCCGGCGCGGATCCGACCACCGGGGCCGATGCCGGCGCGGCGGGCCGCGAGCCATCCCGTCGCCATCTTCGTGGCGACCCCCGCGACGACGAGCACCGCGACGGGCGCGAGCGCCTGGGGCAGCACGCGCGGGTCCGTCGTCAGCCCGAAGAAGACGAAGAAGACGGCGGCGAAGAGGTCGCGCAGCGGCTCGAGCAGCGGGCGCGCCGACGTCGCCACCTCCCCGGAGATGGCGATGCCGAGCAGGAAGGCGCCGACGGCGGCCGAGACGTGCACGCCCTCGGCCGCCCCCGCGACGAGCAGCGCGAGCCCGAGGACGAGCAACAGGAGGGTCTCGCTGCTGTCGGAGGCGAGGAGGCGGCTCAGCAGGTGGCCGTGCCGGCGGGCCACCACGAGCACGACCACGAGCACCGACGCCGCCACCGCGACCGACACGAGCATCGGCCCGGCGCCCGAGGCCGCGAGCAGCGCGGTGAGCAGCGGCAGGTAGACGGCCATCGCGAGGTCCTCGAGGACGAGGACGCCGAGGACGACGGGCGTCTCGCGGTTGCCCAGGCGGCCGAGGTCGGTGAGGACCTTGGCGACGATCCCCGACGAGCTGACGGCGGTGACCCCCGCCATCGCGAGGGCGCCGAGCGGTCCCCACCCGAGCACGAGCGCGACGACGGCCCCGGGTGCGCCGTTGAGGACGACGTCGACGACGCCGACCGGCGCCTGCCGGCGCAGCTGGCCGAAGAGCTCGTCGGCGGTGTACTCGAGGCCGAGCATGAGGAGCAGCAGCACGACGCCGATCTCCGAGCCGACCTCGAAGAAGCCGTCGGGGGCGGCGAGCGGGAGCAGCCCGCCCGTGCCGAAGGCCAGCCCGGCGAGGAGGTACAGCGGGACGGGCGAGAGGCCCGCGCGGCTCGCGAGGCGCCCGACGAGCCCGAGCCCGAACAGGACGGCGCCCAGCTCGAGCAGGAGCTGGGCGGTGCCCACGGGCCCTCAGCCCCCGAGGCGGCGCCGCACCGCCGCCACGCCGTCGTCGGTGCCGACGACGACGACCTTGTCGCCCGCGGCGAAGCGGAAGTCGGGCGTCGGGGACGGCGTCACCTCGCCGTCGCGCACGACGGCGACGACGGACGCGCCCGTGCGGGTGCGGATCTCGGTGTCGCCGAGGGTGCCGCTCGCGAAGGGCGAGCCCTCGGGCAGGACGACGCCCGCCGTCGTCAGCCCCTGCACCTGCTCGCGCAGCCGCGCGAGGCGCTCGACGACGCGGGGCGCCCCGAGCAGGTCGGCGAGCGCCGCGCCCTCCTCGGACGTGAGGCGGACCGACGTGCGCACGAGGTCGGGGTCGTCGTCGTCGAAGACCACGAGCTCCCGGTCCCCGTTGACCTGCGAGACCACCCCGACCCGCCGGCCCGAGCGGGTGCTGAGGTCGTGCCGCAGCCCCACCCCGGGCAGCCGGGTCTCCTCGACCTCCACGCCGACCTCCTCGTCGTCGCGCCCGCGCGGCCGCGACCCGACCAGGCTAGGACGTCGCCGCGGCGGGGCGGGAGGAGCGCGACGGTGACGCGTCCTCCACACCCCGGGCGCCCCCGAAGACGGAGGTGACGCCTCCTTCACGCTCCGGGCGCCTTCGGGGGTGGAGGTGACGCCGCCTCCACCGAGCGGCGGGCCTCAGCCGACGACGGCGGTCCGCTGGCCGCGGCGACCGGGCAGGCAGGCGACGATCGCGAGCGCGACGGCGACGCCGTCCTCGACGAGCGCGGCCTGCCAGTCCTCCGAGAAGGGCGAGCCCTTGCGACCGGCCCACATCCGCCACGCGAGGCCCGCGTGGGAGCCGGCGAAGGCGCCGAGGGCGCCGGCCGCCGCGGGCGCCGTCGGGGTGCTGCCGTCGCGGGCGGCCAGCGCCGCGCCCGCGAGCCCGCCGGCCGCCACGCGACCGCCGAGGGGTCCCGGCTCCGTGCGCGACGGCGTCGAGGGCTGCTTGTCCATGACGACCTCGGTCACCAGGGCCCCGAGCGCACCCAGGCGCGCGAGCACCCCGGGGCCCTCGGGACGGGCGTCGGTGAGGACGGGGCCGGCGACGCCGAGCGACGTCCGCCCGCCCGTCGCGACGCCGAGGAGGAAGGAGCGGAAGGTCAGGCCCGTGGACGCCGGGGAGCGCACCGCGTCGCCGGGCTGGGGCGAGAGGGCCTGCACCGTCGCGTGCGTCGCGAGGCCGTAGGCGAGGTGCGGGACGGCGTCCGCCACCCAGTCGGAGGTCTCCCAGTCGCGCGGGTCGCTGACGCCGAGGGCCGCCATGGTGCCGTCGGTGGCCGCCATCGCCAGGGCGCCGGTCGCCGCGCCGCCGAGCACGCCCGGCACGGCGTAGCCCTTCTTGTGCGCGTAGCTCGTGACGACGCCGACGAGGAGACCGGTGGCCGTGCCGGAGAGCGCGCCGAGCGCCGTCCGACGGTTCTCCCGCTCGTCGCCCGAGCCGCTCACCTCGGTGCCGAGGCGCTCGGCGAGCGCGTCGACGGTGCGCTCGGGGGTGTCGCTGGCCGAGCGGCCGCGCAGCGCCATGTCGGCGTAGGTGACGGCGTTGAGGACGGTCGTGCCGACGGCTCCGGCGGTCAGGCCCCGGGTGAGTGCGCTCATGGGCTCACGCTGGTGCGCCGCGGAGGGCCCGGCAACCCGGGGAGCGCCCCCCACGGTCGTCGACGAGCGGCGCCCCCTCCCGGTGACGGGCCCCCGCGTCGGGGGGACGGACAGCTCATCGTGGGAGGACCCGGACCGCATGTCGCCGCCGATCCCACGTGTTGCCCGAAAAGGCTGCGGCGCGGCGGCGGGGCGGAGTAGACCCCGCGCTGCGGGGACGCAGGAGCCCCCGCGCCACCCCGCACCGAGAGCCGGGGCGGGGGCCTCCCAGGAGGTCTGCCATGGACGAACCCGTGTCGGCGGGACCCGTCACCACGTCGACCAGCAGCACCCGGAGATCCACTGCCCGCCCCGGGGGCCGCCGCGCCCTCGCGGGCGGCGCCGTCATCGCCGCCGCCGCGGCGCTGGCGCTCATCGGCGCACCGGCTGCGAGCGCCCACAGCTCCCCGCGCTCGACCGTCCTCGCCGACGGGCTCGTCGGGCCGCTCACCCTGGCCGTCACGCCCCGCGGAGACGTCGTCGTCGGCCAGGCCTTCGCCGGCGTGGTCACGCGGATCGACCGCCACGGACGACGCACCGACCTCGTCTCCTACCCGGGTGAGGAGGTCGAGGGCGTCTCGGCCTCCGGGTCCGGCGTCGTCTACACGCACTCGCGCGGCGTCCCGAGCCCCGACGCCGTCGGCCTGCTCGAGCGCGTCGACCGGCGGGGGCGCGTGCACGTCCTCGCCGACCTGGCCGCCCACGAGCGGTCGGTCAACCCGGACGGCGACGTCGTCTACGGGCTGCGGGACGCGTCCGCGGAGTGCCTGGCCCAGCTCCCGGCCGAGTTCCCGGGCCGCTACACCGGTGAGGTGGACCCGCACCCGTACGCGACGGCGTCGTGGCGCGGACGCACGGTCGTCGCCGACGCCGGCGCGAACGCGCTGCTGTCGGTCGACCGCCGCGGTCGGGTCGGCGTCCTGGCCGTCCTCCCGGCGCAGCCCTCGCCTCTCCCGGCGGAGGTCGCCGCGGCGAGCGGCCTGCCGGACTGCGTCGTCGGCCAGGACTACTGGTTCGAGCCCGTCCCGACCGACGTGGAGACCGGGCCCGACGGCGCCCTCTACGCCAGCCTCCTGCCGGGCGGGCCGGAGGACCCGAGCTTCGGGGCGCGCGGCTCCGTCGTGCGCGTCGACCCGAGGACGGGCGCGATGACGACCGTCCTCGACGGACTGCTGGGGGCCACCGACGTGGCCGTGGGCGACGACGGCACGCTCTACGCCGCCGAGCTCTTCGGCGGTCGCGTCGTGGCCCTCGCCCCGGGCGCGGACGAGCCGACCACCGTGCTCGAGGCGGAGCAGCCCGCCGCGGTCGAGGTGTCGCACGGCGACCTCTACGTGACGACGCAGGCGCTCGGGCCGGCGGGGCAGGTGGTGCGCGTCGACCTCTGAGGCTCGTCGTCGCGACGGCCCCTGCGGGCGCTCCTCGAGTGTGCCCGCAGGGGCCGTCGTGCGTCACCGAGAGGGCCGAGGGCGTCGACGCAGAGCGTCTCCGGCGTCACGACGAGTGACTGTCGGGGCGGTGCCCAGGGGTGGCGACCGGGGAGCCCGTCGACGTCGCGCCGGGCGAATGACAGCCGTGTGCTTCGACAGGTGCTGCGCCTCAGCCTCTCTCGTCGACCCGCGCGATGACGCCGATCCGCGCACTCGGGTTGTCATCGTCCCGTGATGTCACCTAGCGTCGCGCGCGTCCTGGCACCGGAGGCGGCGACGCCGTCCCGGCGCCCCGGTGCGCACCCGCGCCCGGCGGACGCGCCGCCCTGCTGCGGCGCACCGAACCAGCGCGGCCGCTCGCGCCCTCTCCGCCCGGCGGTCGTCCCCCACACGCAGCGCGGGGCGGAGACGGCTGTGCCGACGGCGTGCGCGCGAGAGGTCTCGATCATCCGCAGCTCGCGACAGACCACGACGACGAACACCCGCCGCGTCGGCCGCCCCGTGGGGCTCGGAGCGGTGGCCGCCCTGGTCGCCGCGCCCCTCGTCGGCCTGACGACGGCGTCCTCCGCCTCGGCCGCGACCGACGCCGTCTGGGACCGCCTGGCCCAGTGCGAGAGCAGCGGCCGGTGGGACATCAACACCGGCAACGGCTACTACGGCGGCGTGCAGTTCTACCAGCCGACCTGGGTCGGCTTCGGCGGCCAGCAGTACGCCCCGCGGGCCGACCTGGCCACGCGCGAGGAGCAGCTCGCCATCGCCGAGAAGGTCCTCGACGTGCAGGGCTGGGGCGCCTGGCCCGCGTGCACCGCCAAGCTCGGCTACGGCGAGGCCGAGAAGGCCGGCTCGCCGACGCCCCCCGGCGGCTCGACGGCCCCCACGCCCCCGCCGCCGTCCGACCCGGCGCCGTCGGGCTCGACGTACACCGTCCGCAGCGGTGACACGCTCGGCGCCATCGCCGCCCGCTTCGGCACCTCGTGGCGGGCGCTGTACGACGCCAACCGCGACCGCGTCTCCAACCCCAACGCCATCTACGTGGGCCAGGTGCTCCGCGTGCCCGGCGGCGGTGGTGGCGGTGGCGGCGAGACGCCGGCGCCGTCCGGCGGTTCGTACACGGTGCGCAGCGGCGACACGCTGTCGCGCATCGCGGCGGCCAACGGCACCACGTGGCAGGCGATCTACGCCGCGAACCGCTCGACCGTCTCCGACCCGAACGCCATCTACGTCGGGCAGGTGCTGCAGCTCCCCTGAGCCGCAGCCCGCAGGGACACCGCCGGGGGCGGGACGGACGCACGTCCGTCCCGCCCCCGCGTGCGTCCGGACGGGGCCCGCGACACCGTCGGCCGCGCCGCTGCAGGTCGACGTGTGGCCATGTCGCCCCCGGCGCGGCTCCCCCAGGGGCGANCCCCCCCCCCCCCCCCCCCCCCCCCCCCCCCGCGTGCGTCCGGACGGGGCCCGCGACACCGTCGGCCGCGCCGCTGCAGGTCGACGTGTGGCCATGTCGCCCCCGGCGCGGCTCCCCCAGGGGCGACGTGTGGCCATGTCGCCCTCGGCCCGGTGGCGGAGACGCCTCGCGCGACGCTCCCTCCTTCCAGGACCCGCCCTCAGCGGTGGCGTGTCGGGCCGGCGGTGAGGCGCACGCGCTTGCTGAAGGCCCGCGCCTGCTCGCGGCGCAGCCGCTCGTCGTGGCGGACGGCGAGCGCGGCCGCCTCCCGCTGCAGCTTCTGGTGGCTGCGCCAGCGCCGCTCGGGCAGCTCGCCGCTCTCGAGCGCCGCGGTGACGGCACAGCCCGGCTCCACCGAGTGCGAGCAGTCGGCGAAGCGGCACCGGGCCGCGAGCGCCGCGACGTCCTCGAAGGCGCGGTCGACGCCGTCCGCCGTCTCCCACAGGCCGAGGCCCCGGACGCCCGGGGTGTCGAGCAGGACGCCGCCGCCGGGCAGCGGCACGAGCTCGCGCGCCGTCGTCGTGTGGCGCCCGCGGCCGTCCCCGCCGCGGACGGCGCCGACCGCCTGCACCTCCTCGCCCACGAGCGCGTTGACGAGCGAGGACTTCCCCGCGCCGGACGGCCCGAGCAGCGCCAGCGTCCCCGCGCCGACGGCGGCGCGCAGCTTCTCCAGACCCGCACCCGTCGCCGTCGACGTCAGCAGCACCTCGGCCCCCGCCGCGGACCGCTCGAGCAGCTCGCGCTCGGCGCCGGTGTCGGCGACGACGTCCGCCTTCGTCGCGACGACGAGCGGCCGCGCGCCCGACTCCCACGCCACGGCCAGCGTCCGCTCGAGCCGGCCGGCCGAGACGGGGACGTCGAGGGGCACGACGACGGCGACGACGTCCACCCACGTCGCCAGCTCCTGCTGCTGCGACAGGTCGTCCTGGGCCACGCGCCGTACGAGCGCCGTCGCCGGCGCGAGCCGCGCGACGACGGCGGGCCCCTCGTCGGCGTCGCGCGCCCACACCACCCAGTCGCCGGTGACGAGCGCGCCCTCGACCCCGGCCCGGCGCCCCGCGAGGGTCCGCGTCGCGGCGGCGACGGCCCCGTCCGCCGTCGCGAGGTGCGCACGGCCCCGGTCGACCCGGACGACGCGGGCGGCCCTCCGGTCGGCGCCGCCCGCGGCTCGTGCGGGGACGCCGTCCGCCGCCGCCCGCAGCAGCGCCGCCACCTGCGGGCCCAGGCCGAGGGCGGCGAGCGCGGGGGCGGTGAGGTCACCGTCGCGCAGGGCGGCGGGCTGCTCGGGCGAGGTGCTCATGGCGGGCGATGGTGCGCGGCGCCCGCGCTCGCCGTCACCCGCATTTCCACCGCACGTCGCTGCGGCCTTCCCACGACGGGCCTGCCCCCTGTGGGCGATGTGTGGCCATGTCGCCGTTGGCGACGCCCCACCAGGGGCGACATGGCCACACATCGCCCGACCTCCACGCCCGCAGGGCGACATGGCCACACATCGCCCCACCCGCGCGGTCTGGAGGGCGACATGGCCACACATCGCCCCACCGGCGCGGTCGCCAGGGACGACATGGCCACACGTCGCCCCTCCCCTGGAGGGGCGAGGCGCGGGGCTCAGGCGCCCTTGGCCGCGGTGAAGCCCTGGTCGAGGTCGGCGAGGATGTCGTCGAGGTGCTCGAGTCCCACCGACAGCCGCACGAGGCCCGGCGTCACGCCCGCCCTCTCCTGGTCGGCCGGGGACAGCTGGCTGTGCGTCGTCGACGCCGGGTGGATGACGAGGCTGCGCACGTCGCCGATGTTCGCCACGTGGCTGTGCAGCACGAGCCCCTCGACGAACCGCTTGCCCGCCTCGATCCCACCGGCGATCTCGAAGGACAGCACGCCGCCGGCTCCGCGCGGCGCGTACTTCTGCTGCCGTGCGTGCCACGGGCTGGACGGCAGGCCCGCGTACTGGACGCGCTCGACCTCGTCGCGCGCCTCGAGCCACTCGGCGACCGCCTGGGCGTTGGCGACGTGGCGCTCCACCCGCAGGCTGAGCGTCTCGATGCCCTGCCCGAGGAGGAAGGCGTTGAACGGCGAGATGGCCGGGCCGAGGTCGCGGAGCAGCTGCACGCGCGCCTTGAGGACGTAGGCGAGGTTGGCGCCGAGCGCGCCGCCGACGCCGAGGTCCCGCGCGTAGACGAGCCCGTGGTAGCTCTCGTCGGGTGAGTTGAAGCCCGGGAACCGGTCGGGGTGCTGGGCGTAGTCGAAGGTGCCGCCGTCGACGACCACGCCGCCGATGGCCGTCCCGTGCCCGCCGAGGTACTTCGTCGCCGAGTGCACGACGACGTCCGCGCCCCACTCCAGCGGCCGCAGCAGGTACGGCGTCGCCACCGTCGCGTCGACGACGAGCGGCACGCCCACCTCGTGCGCGACGCCGGCCACGCCCTCGACGTCGAGGACGTCGCCGCGCGGGTTGGGGATGGCCTCGCCGTAGAAGACCTTGGTGTTCGGCCGCACCGCGGCGCGCCAGGAGTCGAGGTCGTCGGGGTCCTCGACGAAGGTCGTCGTCACGCCGAGCTTGGGCAGCGTGTACCTGAGGAGGTTCACCGTGCCGCCGTAGAGGCTGGGGCTCGCGACGACGTGGTCGCCCGCCTCCGCGACGTTGAGGATCGCGAGGGTCTCCGCCGACTGGCCCGACGCCACGAGCAGCGCGCCGACGCCGCCCTCGAGGTCGGCGATGCGGCGCTCGACGGCGTCCGTCGTCGGGTTGGTGATGCGCGTGTAGATGTTGCCGAGCTCGGACAGCGCGAAGAGGTTCGCCGCCTGCTCGGTGTCGCGGAAGGCGAACGACGTCGTCTGGTGGATCGGCAGCGCCCGTGAACCGGTGCTCGGGTCGGGCGCCGAGCCCGCGTGAATCTGGCGGGTCTCGAAGGACCAGCCGCCCGGGGCGGGCTCGGCGACGCCGTGCGTCACCGGCTCCGCCGCGTCGGCGCCGTCGACGGGCGTCGACGGCGTGGGGCGGTCGGCAGGAGGGGTCTGCGAGGAGGACATGCTGCTCCCAGGGCCGGGGGCTCGCTCGAGCCCGCGCTTGCCGGCGCCCGGACGGGCGGCGGCCCGGTCATCACCCGGGGCACCCCGCCGCAGGAGGAGGGTTGCCGGCCAGCGAGCCGGGGCTTCGCGCTGGCGCTCATGACCTGCGACGAGGGTAGGACGCGCCCGCCGCGCCGCGGGACGTGCGTCTCGCTCCTCGGACGACCCCCGTGCCGATCGGGTGGCGGCACCCCGCCCGTGCGCGGAGCCCGACATCTGCGTGCGCCTGGGCGTGCGCTTTGACGCCGCCTTGACGGCCCCCCGCGACGCTGCGCCCGGCGCCGCAGGTGCGCCCGCGCCCGCCGCCGGCCACCCGCCGACGACGGCCGCCCGCGACGCAGGGGGTGCACGTGGCTCGGCAGGAGACGCTGGTCCGGCGGGAGACGCCGGTCGGACGCGACGCGCTGCTCTGGGCGGGGCGCCTGGTGGTGCTCGCGCTGGCGTGCGCGGCGCTGCCGCGCATGCTCGGCGAGGGCACGGCCACGGCCGCCCCCGCGGTGCCGCTCGTCGTCGCCGCCGCGCTCGCCGCGGCGGCGCTCGTGCGCCCCACCGGCGCCCGCGTCCTCGACGCGACCGCGCGCGGCCTCGCCGCCGCAGCCGGCTCCTCGGCCGTCGCCGTCGCCCTCCGGCTCGCGACCGCCGCCTCCGCGGCGGAGGTCACCCCCGGCCTCGCCGGGCTGCCGGTGCAGGCCGCCCTCCTCCTGCTGCTCACCCCGCTCGTCCTGGCCGCCGGCCCCTCCCCGCGCTCTGGCCGGCAGCGGGGCGGCCGCCCGGCAGCCGCAGACCCCGCCGGCACCCCCCTCGCCGGCCCTCGACGTCGCGCGGCCCGCCGGGCGGTCGCCGTCACCGCCGCCGTCGTCGCCGCGAGCGGCCTGCTCGTCGCCCCGGCGTGGTCGGCCGCGCGGACGGCGCCCGACGTCGCCACCTGCGGCCCGGGCGAGCAGCAGCGCACGTACGAGGTCGCCGCGGCGACCGTCGACATCCCCTTCAACCGCTGGGGCACCACGCTGCGCAGCGGCCGCGTCTTCGTCCTCGAGCAGGACCGGGCCGCCGTGGAGAACTGGTGGCGCCCGCTCGCGGACGACCCGGCCGACGACCCGGCCGCCAACCGGCGCCTGCGCCCGCGGCCCCTCGTCCTGCGCGCCAACGAGGGCGAGTGCGTCGAGGTCGTCCTCACCAACCGGATGCAGCGCGAGGCCTCCCACGGGCTGCCCGCGGACCCGCGCGTCGGCATCTCGGCGACGGGCGTCGTCGTGGACGCCCGCCGCGACGGCGGCGCCCGCGTGGGCTGGGGCGAGGACCCGACCGTCGGCGTCGGCGAGACGAGCACCTCCTACTGGCGCGTGCCGGCGCAGGAGGGCCTCTACCTCTTCTCCGACCTGGCCCTCCCCGCGGGCGGGGAGGCCGACGGCGGGTCGGCGTCCGTCGGCCTCTACGGCGCGCTCGCCGTCGAGCCCGCCGGCTCGACGTGGACCGACCCCGTCTCGGGCGCGCTGCTGTCGGGCACCCCCGGCGACCCCCGGTCCACGTACGCCGCCGTCCGGCAGCAGAGCGGCGAGCTCTACGTCGACGCCGACATCCACCCGCCGAACGGCCCGTCCTTCCGCGAGAGCGTCCAGATCGCCCAGGACGAGATCGGCGGCATCGGCATGGGCTTCAACTACGGGGTGGAGGCGCTGCACGACCGGGAGGTCAACCGCTGCCCCGACTGCGTGGGGGAGGAGACGTGGCTGTCGTCGTGGCCCTACGGCGACCCGGCGCTCGTCAAGCTCGCCAGCGGGCCCGGCCCCTGGCTGCCGGAGGGGGGCGCGGGCGCGGCGCGCCAGGAGCGCGAGGACTGCGGCCTGCCCGTCTCCTGCTACACCTCCAACGTCACGCACGCCTACACCGGCGACCCGACGAAGCTGCGCTTCGGGCTGGCGGGCGTCAAGGAGACGCACGTCTTCCACCTGCACGCCCACCAGTGGCTGGCCGACCCGCGCAGCGACGCGCGGACGGGCGACGTCGCGGGCGAGCGCCCGGAGTCGGCGACCATCGACTCGCAGAGCTTCGGGCCCGGCGAGGCCTACACCGCCGACCTGCTGGGCGGCGCCGGATCCGTCAACGGCACGTTCGGCGACTCGATCTTCCACTGCCACCTCTACCCCCACTTCGCCGAGGGCTTCTGGGCGCTGCTGCGGGTGCACGACGTGCTCCTCGACGGCGCCACGCGCACGCCCGACGGCGTCGGCGTCCGGCCCCTCGTGCCCCTGCCCGACCGCGCGGCGCTGCCGGCGCCGACGGCGGAGAACCCCGGCTACCCGGGCATGGTCCCGGGCACCTACGGCTGGCGGGCCCCGCAGCCGCCCGGCTCGGTGACCGAGGGCGGCGCCGACGGCACCCCCGAGCGCCCGGCGCCCCGGCTGGTGGCCGGCGCGCCCATCGACCCGGCGAAGACCGCGCTCGAGCAGGCCGTCTCGCGGCGGGCCAACGGCGGCGCCCCCGCCGAGCGCGGCGCGCCCTACGCCGACCCCTGCCCCGACGGCGCCCGCGTCGTCGAGTACGACGTCACGGTCCTGCAGCGCGACCTCGTCTACAACAGCGCCGGCGACCACGACCCGCAGGGCCGCCTCATGGTCCTCACCGACCAGGTGGCCGACGTCCTCGCCGGACGCCGCAAGCCCGAGCCGCTCTTCCTGCGCGTCAACGCGGGCGACTGCATCGACGTCTCGCTGACGATGATGGTGCCGAGCTGGACGGGCGGCGACGCCTTCACCGAGCTCGCCCAGACCAACATGGCGGGCGCGCACATCCACCTCGTGAAGTTCGACGTCACCGCCTCCGACGGCGGCTCGAACGGCTGGAACTACCAGCAGGCCGCCTTCAGCGCCGACCAGGCCGAGCTCGTGCGGCGCCAGGCCGCCGGCGACGTCACGTGCCGGCCGTCGGCCGACTTCTACGGCGGGGAGAGCACCGGCTGCCGCCTGGAGGACCCCGACCCGGCGACGTGGTCGCCGCCCGCGGACTCGGCGGGGATGTGGGGGCAGACCATCCACGAGCGCTGGTACGCCGACTACGAGCTGCGCACCGTCTTCACGCACGACCACCACTTCCCGGCGATCGTCCAGCAGCACGGGCACTTCGGCGCCCTCGTCGTCGAGCCGCCGGGCGCCGACGTGCGCGACCGCAGCGGCCGGTGGCTGCAGCCGGTCGACGACCCGGCGCACGGCCCGGTGTGCGGCGACCGGTGCCGCGGCGGCGCGGTCGGGGCGTCCGTCGACGTCGTCGGCGCGGGCTCGGCCGACGACTTCCGCGAGCACGCCCTCGCCGTGCAGGACTTCGTGCCGCTCGTGAAGAAGGGTGGTGACCCGAGGGACCCGCGCGACGTCGTCAACCCGCCGCCCGCGCCGGAGCACTTCCCGCAGCACGACCCGGGCACCGTCGGCGTCAACTACCGCAACGAGCCGCTGGCCCGGCGCACGACGAGGAGCGGGAAGCGGGTCGACCCCGCCCACCGCTTCAGCTCCTGGGTCTACGGCGACCCCAGCACGCCGCTGCTCGAGGGCTACGCGAAGGACGCCGTCCGGATGCGCCTGGTGCAGGGGTCGCAGGAGGAGCAGCACGTCTTCTCCGTGCACGGCCTGCGCTGGCGCGAGGAGCCCGACGACCCGGGGTCGCCGCTCGTGGCCTCGCAGACGATCGGCATCTCCGAGGCCTTCACCGCCGAGATGCCGGGCCTGGACTGCGCCGGCACGGACGTGCCCTGTCGGGGCGACTACCTCTACGGCGGCTCCTCGATCGACGACCTGTGGAACGGCATGTGGGGGATCCTCCGCGTCCACGGCCGCCAGACCGCCGGGCTCCTCCCCCTGCCCGACAACCGGCCCGCCGCGGCGAACGGCACGACGGCGCCGGTGCCCGCCTCCCGCCAGGCGCCCCCGCTCGCGAAGCGCACCGGCACGGCCTGCCCGAAGGGCGCGCCCGTGCGCAGCTACGCCGTCACGGCCATCGCCCGCGACCTCGTCTACGACCGGTGGGGCGACCACGACCCCGAGGGCCTGATGTACGTCCTCGACGAGGACCGGGCCGACGTCGAGGCCGGCCGGAAGGCCGCCGAGCCCCTCGTGCTGCGCGCGAACGCCGGTGACTGCGTGCGCGTGCGCCTGACGAACGCGCTGCCCGCCTCCTACGCGCAGCTGCGCAACGGCGTCGACGGCGACCCGGGCATGCCGCTCGAGCCCCGCACCGGCACGCCCATGGGCACCCGCGTGTCCCTGCACCCCCAGCTGGTGCGCGCCGACGTGCGCCTGTCGGACGGCGCCGCCGTCGGGTTCAACGCCGACTCCACGGCCGGCATCGGCCAGACCGCCTCCTACGAGTGGTACGCCGACACCGAGCTCGGGCCCGTGAACCTCCTCGACCACGGCGACGTGCGCGGCCACCGCCAGCACGGGCTCGCGGGCGCGCTCGTCGTCGAGCCGGCCGGGGCGACCTACCACGACCCGATGACCGGCCGGCAGGTCCGCAGCGGGACGACCGTCGACGTCCGGGTGCCGGGGCAGGAGGACTTCCGCGAGCAGGTGCTCGTCCACGCCGACGGCCTCGACCTGCGGCAGCCCGACGGCAGCCAGGTGCCCGACCGGGTCGACGTCGAGGTGGGCGCCGACGGCGTCGCCGACGGGGGCGAGCGCGACAGCGGCGACGTCCAGGCCGGCAGCGACGAGGACGCCGGCGAGAAGGGCGTCAACTACCGCAGCGAGCCGCTGCACCGCCGCCTGGGCGCCGCGGCCGGCGAGGAGGCCGACGCGACGAGCCGGGAGTGGGCGCAGGTCTTCTCCTCCGCCGAGCTGGGCGACCCGCTGACCCCGGTGGTCCGCGGGCACGCGGGCGACGCCGTCCGGGTGCGCGTCCTCGGCGGCAACCGCCCGCGGCAGACCGGCTTCACGCTCGAGGGCGCCACCTGGTGGAAGGAGCCGTTCGACGCCGAGACGGAGCTCGTCGGCGTCGTCGGGGGCGTGGCCACGGGGCGCACGGTGGACGCGCACGTGCGCCTGACCACGCCCGGCGACCGGCTCTGGCGCTCCCCCGGGACGTACGGAGCGGCGGCCGGCGTCTGGGGGCTCTCGCGCACCTACCCGCGCCCGGTCGACGCCGCGGACCGGGTGCCCGCGCCCCTCGCCGCGCCGGACTCGCCGTACGCGGCCGGCGCCTCCTCGCCGCTGCAGGTGCTCGAGCGGACGTCCCTGTCCGTCACCGCCTACGACGACGCCGACGGCGACGACGTCCGCGACCCGGGCGAGGGCCCGCTGGCGGGCGCGCGGGTGCGGCTGCTCACCACCGCGGGCTCCCCGCTGCTCACCGCCACCACGGGAGCCGACGGCACGGCGGCGCTGTCGCCGCGGCGGGGCGCCTACGACGTCGAGGTGACCGCCCCGGACGGCGCGACGGCCTCGACCGCGGCGCCGCGCACGCGCGTCGACCTGCGCGCCGACGCCGCCGTCGTCGACCTCGCCCTCGGCCTGGCCGACCGCGGCGGGGCCCGCGCGGTCGTCTTCGCCGACCGCGACGGCGACGGCGTCCGCGACGCCGACGAGCCCGGGGCGCCCGGCTGGGAGGTCACGGGCACGAGCGGCACCGCCCGGGTGAGCGCCACCACGGGCGCCGACGGCACCGCCGCGCTCCCGGGCCTGCCCACCGCCGGGACGTCCGTCGTCGTCGCCCCCCGCGCCGGGTGGCGGACGACGACGCCGCAGCCGGCGCCGCTGGCCTCCGGGACGGCCCTGATCGGCGTCGCCCGCACCCCCGGCCTGCTCGTGCGGCCGGTGGAGGACCTCGACGGGGACGGCGCCGAGGGGCCGGGCGACGTCGTGGCGAGCGGCGTGCTCGTCGAGGCCGTCACCCCCGGCGGGCTGCCGGTGCGGGCCCGCGCCGACGACGGCGGCGCCGTCGTCGACCTCGGCGCCACCGCGCCGGCGGGCAGCACCGTGCGCGCCCTCTCCCCCGGCTCCGGCCTGGCCCGGCCCTGCGCCGGCGCCGTCGTCACGACGGCCGACGGGGCCGCGGTCCCGCTGGCCTGCGCCGACGGCGAGGTCGTCCTGCCCGCCGGCGCCGTGGAGGTGGCGCTCGTGGGCGCCAGCGGCGAGGGGGTCCTCTCGGCCCGCCTCGTCGACGACCTCGACCGCGACGGCGCCGCGGACGCGGGCGAGCCCCCGCTCGTCGGGTGGGACGTCGACGTCCTCGCCGAGGACGGCGCGGCCGTCGCCGTCGCCACGAGCGACGAGACGGGCGTCGCCTCGACGGCCCTGCCGCCCGGGCGCTACCGCGCCGTCCCGCGCCTGCCGCAGGTGGACGGCGCGACGGCGTGGGTGCGGACGGGCGCCGACCCGGCGGCCGAGCTCGTCGCCGTCCGCGCCGGGGAGGAGACGCCGGCGACCCGCGGGGCGACCGAGCCCGCGACCGTCGCCGTCAGCGCCTTCTCCGACCTCGACGGCGACGGCGTCCGCGACGTCGGCGACGACCCCCTGGCCGACCGGACCGCCACGCTCCTCGACGGCTCCGGCGTCGTCCTCGCGACGGGCGTCACCGACGCCGGCGGCCGCGCGGTCTTCCCGGCGCGCGCCGGGGCGTCCTACCGCGTGCGCGTCGCCGTCCCGACGGGCTGGGCCGCCACCGCGCCCCGCAGCGGCGGCACCGTGCTGACGACGGCGCCCGTCACCGCCCCCGCGGACGGGCGGGCCGTCGTCGTCGAGGTGGGCCAGCGCGCCCTCGCCGACCGCACGCCCCCGCCCCCGCCGACGGCGACCCCCGGGTCGCCGGACGCCGTGACCCCCTTCGCCGTCGCGACGGACGTCGTCCTCGCCGGGGAGACCGGCGCGGTGCTCCGGTACACCCTCGACGGCAGCGCGCCGTCGGCCACCCGCGGCATGGTGGCGACGGGCCCGGTGCGCGTGGGCCGCGACCGCCTCCTGCGGGCCGTCGCCGTCGACGCCGCGGGCAACGCCTCGGTCGACCTCGCGGCCCGCTACGACCTGCCGTGGACGGGGGCCGTCGTCCCGGCGACGACGGCCGCCTGGTCCGCGACCACCGCCGCGGGCGTGCGCGGCGGCGTCGCCGAGACGGCCGCGCCGGGCGGCGGGGTGCTGTCCGCCGCCTCGGCGCCGGTGGCGCGGCGGGCGACCGTCGACGTGACGGCGACGACGCGGCTGCCCGCGCCCGCCGCGGCGCCGGCGTCGGTCGACGTCACGCTCGTCGCCCGCTCCTCGGCGCGCAGCACGCGGCTGCTCGTGCGCTGGTACGACGTCCGCGCCGCGGCGTGGAAGACGGTGCGCACGACGACGGCCGGGCCGGACTGGGGCACGACGACGGTCGAGCTGCCCGTCCCGGCGCGAGCCGTCGCGGCGGACGGCACCGTGCGCGTGCGGCTCGTCGCCGACGCCGGGACGCCGTTCGACCTGGCGGTCGACCACCTCGCCGTCACCGCGCAGGCCACCCGGTGAGCGGCCTGCGCAGCTCCCGCCCGTCGAGGCCGCACCCACCGAGACCTCGCGCCGCGTCGGAGCCGCGCTCGGCGTGGCGGCCCGGCGAGGCGCGGCGTGCCGGGCCGCCGGTGCAGGAGGGGGCGCCGGCCCCGGTCCCGCGTCCGGTGCGGCTGCTCGCCCGCGCCATGGCGCTCGTCCTGGCCGTCGCCGTCCTCGCGGGTGCCGCGTGGTCGCTGGTCGCGGGCCCGCCGCGCCGCGCCGCCTCCCTCGCCGCCGACGAGCTGCCGGTCGGCGACGGCGTCGCGCGCGTCGACGCCGTCATCGCCGCCGCCGCGCCCATGGGCGCGATGCCCGGCATGGGCACCGACCCCGACCCGGTGCCCGAGGGGCTGCGGCGCGTGTCCGTCGAGCTGACCGTCCGCGCGCCCGAGGGCGAGGCGCTGCCGCTGGGCGCGGACGGCTTCGCCCTCGCCGCGGACGGCGTCGAGCCCGTGGCGGCCCACCGCGCGGTGCTGCCGTCGGACGACCTGCCCCCCGGAGCCCAGGTGTCCGGGGTGCTCGTCTTCGAGGTGCCCGAGGGCGCCGCCGCCGGCGACCTGGCCTACGACGGCGGCGCGCCCCTGCCGCTCGAGCTGCCCGCCGAGGACGGCCGGACGGCGCCGCACGGGGGCGGGACCGGGGCCGGCGGCGGGCACCCGACGTCGACCGCGGCGTCGCCCGCCCCGGCTGCCGGACCCGGCGGCGGGTGACCACGAGCGCTGTTGACGGCGCCTTGACGGGCACCGCCGACCGTGGCGTCGACGGCGCCGGGGGTGCGCCGCGCCAGGAGGCGGTCGACCGTGCTGGACACCACCGCGCGCACCGCGGGCGCACCGCGCCGGACTGCCCGCCGCCCCGACGAGCGGGGCACCGCCGTCGCGCCCGACGTCGTCGAGGGACGCGTCGCGGGCAGGCGCACCGCGCTCGTCGTCGGCGGGGTGCTCGCCGCCCTCGCGGTCGCCGCGGGCGTCGCCGTCGCCGCGGCGCTCGGGGGCAGCGCCGCCCCGCGGGCCCTCGCCGACCCCGGCGCCGCGGTGCGGTGGGGCGCCCCGCTCGCGCGGGCGGCGAGCGACGTCGCCGCGCTGGGCGCGGTGGGCTCGCTCGTCCTCGCGGTGCTGCTGCTGCCGTCGCGGACGGGCGTCCCGGGCGGCGCGACGCCCGAGGACCGGCGCCGCGTCGTCGTCGGGGCCTCCCGGTGGGCGCTCGCGTGGTGCGCCGCGTCCCTGGCCTCGGCGGCGCTCCTCCTCGCCGACGTCGCCGGCCTGCCGCTGCACGAGGCGCTGGCCCCCGACGTCCTGCCGCTCGCCCTGGACCTCCAGCAGTGCCGGGCGCTGCTGGCCTCGGCGTGGCTCGCCGCGCTCGTCGCCGTCGCCGCGCGCCGGGGCGCCAGCACCGCGGCGCAGGCGCTGGCGCTCGTCCTGGCCGTCGCGGCGCTGGTGCCTCCCGTCGTCGCCGGCCACGCCGGGCACGGCGAGGGGCGCGCGCTCGCGCTGACGGCGCTGCTCCTCCACGTCGGAGCCGCCGCCGCGTGGGTCGGCGGCCTCGCGGCCCTCCTGCTGCACCTGCGACGGCGGACCGGAGCGCTGGCCGCCGCCCTGCCGCGCTACAGCGCCCTGGCGCTCGTCTGCTGCGCCGCCGTCACCGCCTCCGGGGTGCTCGCCGCGACGACCCGGCTGCCGTCCTGGGGCGACCTGCAGGGCTCGGGCTACGGCCTCGTCGTCATGGCCAAGGCCCTGGCGCTGGCGCTCCTCGTGGGCCTCGGGGCCGCCCACCGGCGCCGGAGCCTGCCCGCCCTGGCGGCGGGACGACCCCGGGCGCTCCTGCGCCTGGCCGCCGTCGAGCTGATTGTGGTGGCGGTGACCGCGGGCCTGGCCGCGGGGCTCGCCCGCACGGAGCCGCCCCCTGCGCCGGCGACCCACGCCGCGGCAGCGTCGGCTGCGTCCGGCCTGACCTGACAGCGGGCTGAGCACCGCCTTGACGTCCGCTTGACGCCCCCGGACCACGCTCGTCCCGGGCGCGCAGCAGACGCGGCGGGGCCGACGACGAGGTCGGGCCGGGCCGCAGCCCCAGCAGCGACGACCTCCCGGGGGGCCCGGGGGTCTCGACGACAGGAGCGCAGGATGAGAGCACGCAGCACCCGGGCCGCCGTGGCGGCCGGCGCGACGACGGCCCTGGTGGCCGGCGCCGTCGTCGCGGCAGACGCAGCCGTCGTCACGCCGCCGACGCCCCGGCAGGGCAGCCTCGTGCAGGTGGGCCCCTCGGCCGACAACGGCTTCCCCACCTGGTACCGCGACAGCCGCGGCGTCCGCCTCGAGGGCTGCTGGCAGAACGACGACCAGCTGTGCGGCCCGCTCCCCGACGAGGTGCCGGACCCGGACTCCCCGACGTCCTTCCCGGACAACTTCCCCGGCGAGCACTTCTACCAGCTGGCCGGCGCTGCCGTCGTGGCCGGCGCGGCCGGTGAGGTGTCCATCGGGATGGACCTCGAGGGCGCGTGGGCCAACGAGGAGGTCGTCGACGGCGACCAGATGGTCTTCGGCCGCATCCGCATCCGCGCCAAGGACGCCGCTCCCGGCGAGTACCGCATCACGCACCCGTACGGCGTCGACGAGTTCTCGGTGGCGGCCGGGGACGGCGGGATCAACATGACCGAGGACGTCGGGACGACGCCCGGGGCCTTCGGCCAGGCGCTGCAGGGCCGGGTCGGCCCCTTCCTCACGTGGGACACCTTCGTGCCGAACGACCCGACCCCAGGTGGCCCGGGAGAGCCTCCCGCCGGCTACGTCGGCGACCCGACGGTCGAGCACGCCGTCACCGGCAGCCCCTACGGCACGAACGTCCTCCGCGTCGAGCACCGGGCGGCGGACGGCTCCTGGGAGGTCCTCGGGCAGACCGACCTCTTCACCGTCCAGGGCCGGCTCGCGCGCAACAGCGGCGTGGACGGCCAGGTGGCCACCTACCGGCGCCTGCCGGACGGGCGCACGCTCGTCGACGTCTTCGCCACGTCCGAGACCGGCGAGGCGATCTCCGTCCGGGCGCCGGGGCTCGGCCAGCGCCGCCTGCCCATGGCCGAGGACCTCGTCGAGACGGTCGTCGGCGGGGCGACGACCACCGCGGGGCGCTACTTCGCCCGCTTCGCCGTGCCGGCCGGGACGGCGGTCACCGGCGGGGCGGATGCCACCACGCTGCAGGTGCAGAACACCGGCGACGTGCCCGTGGCGAGCGAGACCCTGCGGCTCCAGGACGTCGTCGCCGTGGGCACGGCGTCCCACGACGGGGAGAGGCTCGTCGTGGAGGCCTCCTCCAGCGACCCGACCGCCGTCCTCACCGCGACCGGTCTGGGGCAGCTCGTGGACGGGCGCCTGGAGCTGGCCGAGGTCGACGCGCCGCCGCCGGTCGTCACCGTGACCTCGAGCGAGGGCGGCAGCGCCACCGTGCCCCTCGTCGCGGGCGGGCCCGCCTCCGAGGCCGACCCGCCGCTCGCCGTCGTCACGGTCACGCCCTCGCTGCCCGTGGTCGGCCGGCCCGTCACGCTGGACGCGAGCGGCTCCCTCGACGCCACGGCCTTCGAGTGGACGACGCTCAGCACCCCCGAGGGCGCGGTGCTGGAGCTCGACGACGTCGTGGCCCCCACCTTCACCCCCGAGGTCGCCGGGACCTACGACGTCGAGGTCGTCGCCGTGGGCGACGGCGGGCGCCGCAGCGTCCCGCTGCCGGTGAGCGTCACGGTCGACGCGGCGGCCGCCCCGGTGGTCGCGGCGGTCGGCCCGGACCAGAGCGCCCGGCGCGGCGCCCGCGTGGTGCTCGACGGCACCGCGTCCACCGGGGCGGTGGCCTACGCGTGGCAGCAGGTGCCGCCCTCCCCGCTCGAGCCGCTGTCCCCCGCGACGACGGCGACCCTCTCGGGGGCCACGACGGCGCAGCCGAGCTTCACCGTCCCGCTCCTGCCGCTGCCGGCGGCCCCCGGGCCGAACCCGGGCTACGTGGCGCAGAGCACCACCCCGCTGCTCTTCGAGCTGACGGCCACGGGCGCCGACGGCGCGACGAGCACGGCGACGGCGCGGGTGACGACGACGACGGACGCGCTGACCGGCATCACGGCCCGGTACCGGACCCGCGGCGAGTGGCGCATCAGCGGCACGTCGAGCGTCCTCGCCGGCCAGCGGGTCGCGCTGGTCCTCGGCAGCGCGACCGACGCGACGGGGCAGCCGTCGCCGACCTCGGCGCGGGGCCGCGTCGTGGGCGTCGCCACCGTGGACGCCACCGGCGCCTTCACCTACCGCGGCGGCGGCCCGGACCCGCGGACCGCCCCGGCGGCCACGACCCTCACCGCCGTCTCCGCGCTGGGGGGCCAGGCCATCGCCCCCGTCACCGTCACGAGCTGACGACCCCGCCGCGCCCCGCCCGAGGCCCGGGCGGGGCGCGGCGGACCGACGCCCCCGGGCGCCCCCGCACCACCGACCGACCGCAGAGCAGCGCAGGAGAACGCCATGGAGACCACCCGCCGCGAGGTCCTCGGCCTCGGAGCCCTCGGTGCGCTCGGCGCCGCCGGCCTCGCCGTCCCCCTCCGCCGCCCGGTGGAGGCGAAGAGCGCCAGCACGCTGGCCCCCCGCAACTTCCCGAAGCCGTACACGGCCGCCTTCACGCGCCCCCCGGTGCTGCCCCACACCGTCCACGAGGACGCCGAGGGGCCCTACCGCCTCTACACGGTGACCGAGCGGGTGGCGAGCGCCTCGATCCTGCCGGGCCTGTCGACACCGGTCGCCGGCTACGACGGCACGGTCCCCGGCCCCACGATCCGCGTGCCCCAGGGCGTGCGGGCCAAGCTGCGCGTGCGCAACCAGCTGCCCGCCGTCCACCCCGGCTTCGGCCACCCCTTCGCGACCTCGACCCACCTGCACGGCTCGGCGTCGCTGCCCCAGTACGACGGGTACGCCGACGACGTCACCCCGCCCGGCTCCTACAAGGACTACTGGTACCCCAACTGGCAGCCCGCGCGGACGCTCTGGTACCACGACCACCAGGTGCACACGACGTCGAACAACGCCTACTGGGGGCTGTACGCGCAGTACCAGATGACCGACCCGGCGGAGCAGGCCCTGCTCCCCCAGGGCGACTACGACGTGCCGCTCGTCGTCGCCGACGCGATGTTCGCCGCCGACGGCCGCCTCGCGTGGGACGACAACGGCCACTCGGGCCTGTGGGGCGACGTCGTCCTCGTCAACGGCAGGCCGTGGCCGGTGATGAAGGTCAGGCGGAGGATCTACCGCTTCCGCGTCCTCGTGAGCTCCATCAGCCGCTCCTACCGGTTCAAGCTCAGCAACGGCGCGCCCCTCGTCGTCGTCGCGACCGACGGCGGCCTCGTCCCGAAGGCCCAGCCCGTCACCTCCTACCGGCACGCCGGCGCGGAGCGGTACGAGGTGCTCGTCGACTTCTCGAGGTACGCGCCGGGGACGTCGATCGACCTCGTCAACCTCAGCAACAAGAACAACGTCGACTACGACCACACGGGCAAGGTCATGCGCTTCACCGTGGTCGCCGACGGCGACCTGCCCCCGGACAGCCCCGGCAGCCGGACCCTCGCGGCGATGCCCGACCTCCTCGTCCCCAGCGAGCCCATGCTGCTGCGGCCCGAGGACGCGACCAACAAGCTGCGGATGAGGCTCGAGCGCGACGACACGACGAACCTCTTCGAGATCAACGGCCGCAGCTGGGAGGAGGTGCAGGACAGCGACTACCGCAGGGTCCTCACCGCCGCGGAGATCGGCGAGGTCGGCCTGTGGGAGGTCGAGAACCGCACCGGCGGCGGGTGGTTCCACCCGCTGCACGTCCACCTCGTCGACTTCCGGGTGCTCAGCCGCAACGGGAAGGCGCCCTTCGCCCATGAGCAGGGACCCAAGGACGTCGTCTACGTCGGGGAGGCCGAGACCGTGCAGCTGCTCATGCGCTTCTCGACCCGCCCCGCCGGCGAGACCACCGCCGGGACGGGCGGGCGCTACATGGTGCACTGCCACAACCTCGCCCACGAGGACCACGACATGATGCACCAGTTCTCGGTGGGGGACCCCGAGCTCAACGACCCGCTGACGAGCGCGCCCCCGCGCGTCGACGACGGCGTCTACGACGACGGCGAGCCGGTCGGGTGAGCCGCACCGCCCGGGCGGGGCGGGCGCTCGTCGCGGTCCTCCTGGTGGCCGCGGCGGTGCTCGCCCTGCGGGCGTTCGTCGTCGAGGTCCGGCACGTCGAGGGCGCGAGCATGGCGCCGTCGCTGCGCGGCGGCGGGCTCGTCCTGCTCGACAAGCTCGCGCCGCGGCTCGCCGGCGTCGACCCCGGCGACGTCGTGGTGCTGCGGGCCCCGGGCGGGGAGGACGTCGTCAAGCGCGTCGTGGCCGTCGGCGGCCAGGAGGTCTCGATCTCCGAGGCCGTGCTGCACGTCGACGGGCGCGCCGTCGACGAGCCGCAGGTGGACCACGAGGCCATGGACGGCGTCCTGCTCGGCCCGCTCCTCGTGCCCGAGGGGAGCGTCTACGTGCTGGGGGACGAGCGCGGCGCCTCCGTCGACAGCCGCGACTTCGGGCCGGTGGACGCCGGTGCCGTGGTCGGGCGGGTCGTCTGGCCGCGGACCGGGGCCTGGTCGGTCGGCGCGGACGCCGCGGCGGAGCGGGTCGACCCGGCCTGAGGAGCCCGGCCCAGACGCTCAGCGGGTCTCAGCCCCGGAGGTCCCGGTGCCCGTAGCGCCGACCGCCGGCGACCGCGAGGACGAGGGCCACGGCCACCAGCCCGGCCGCCCCGACGGCGTCCCACGGCTCGACGGGCACCGCCGCGAGGTGCGCCGACGGCGCGAGCCCGCGGACGGCGGCGGGCCAGCCGAGGGAGTCGGCCAGGGCCAGCAGGAGGAAGCCGCCGGCGGCGGGCAGCACGCCGACCGCCACCACGGCCGACGGCGCCCACCCCAGCGCCGCGAGGGCCGCGCCCAGGCACACCAGGGCCACGGGGAGGACGCTCGTCGTCCCGGCCACGGCGGCGCCCAGGGGCAGGCCCGCGCCGGCGAGGAGGGCGCCGAGCCAGAGGGCCAGGCCGGCGACCACCGCGAGGAGGGCCGTCGCGACGGCCACGACGACGGCCTCGGTCGCCGCCCAGCGGGTCCGCGAGAGGGGCAGCGCGTGCACCAGCGCCAGGCGGCCCGCGGCCTCGTCGGCCGCCGTGGCGGCCACCCTGGCCGCCGCGAACGCGCCCAGCGGCACGACGAGGACCGAGCACAGGGCCGCCACGAAGCCCTCGACCGTCCCCAGGCCGGGGAAGCCCGCCTCGGCCGCCGCCCGGGCGAGGACGGGCTGGTCCTGCAGCAGGCCCGTCGCCGACCGGGTGGTCGACCCCACGACGACGCAGTAGGCGCCGAGACCGACGCCCCAGACGAGCAGCGGCCGCCGGGTCCGGTGGACGAGGACGCCCGGGAGGCTGCGGAGCAGCCGCGAGCGCGGGGACCGGTGGGAGCGCCCGGCCACGAGCGCGCCGCCGAGGTCGCGGCGCCCGGAGAGCCGGACGGCCGCCACCCCCGGCGCCGCCGCCAGCGCGGCCAGCACGAGCAGCGCGGCCGTCCGCCCGGCGTCGGAGGCGGTGGCGTCGAAGGGGGCGGCGCGGTGCAGCAGGCCGAAGGGGGTCGCCCACGCGAGCGACGAGAGGGCCTCCACGCCGTCGGCGACCATCCGCAGGAGCACCCCGCCGAGCAGGGCGCCGACGGCGAGCCCGGACGCCGAGCGCCGCTCGCCCACGACCTGGGCCGCCAGCGCCCCGACCGCCGCGCCGACCGCCCCGGTGCCGGCGAGGACCGCGCCGAAGAGCAGCGACCCCCCGGGCGAGGCGCCCGCCGCCACGAGGGCCGCCGCCGTCACCGCGCCCGCGCCGGCCCCGCCCGCGGCGACGACCGCGAGGACGCGGACCACGAGGGACGGCGCGCGCAGGAGGCCGCCGCGCAGGAGGTCCCAGCGGCCCGCCTCCTCCTCGCCGCGCGTCAGCCGGGTCGCCACCAGGGCGGCCCAGAGCGCCACGAGCACCTGGAGGAAGGAGCCCACGCGCCAGACGGTGAACCCGCCGGGGTCGTCCAGGGCGACCGGCGGGCCGAAGAGCGTCCGCACGGCCGGGTCCTCGGCCAGCACGTCGAGGGCGCCCGCGGAGCCGGCGAGCCCCAGGCTGTCGTACTGGACGACCACGAGGGCGCAGGCGCCCGCGCTGACGGCCGCGACGACGAGGGCGCCGCGCCGGGCCTGCCGCGCGAGGAGCGCCGTCACCGCCCGTCCGGGCCGAGGGACCCGACCGGACGACGACTCCCCGGGCCGCCCCGACGCCGCCGACCGCGGGCGGTCGCCGACGGCCGTCATCGCCGGTCCTCCCCGTAGTAGTCGAAGAACATCTCCTCGAGCGACAGCTCGCGGACCCCCAGGCGGGCCACGTCCGCGTCCGCGAGCGCCCGCAGCACCGGCCCCGGCGGACCGCTCAGCGACATCTCGACCCGCAGCGGGCCGGGGCGCCGCAGCCTGCTCACCCCCGGGAGGTCGGCGAGCCGGTCGAGCCCGGGCGCCGGGGACGCCAGGTCGACGACGACCTCCGTGCGCCGCAGCCGGCGCATGTCCTCGAGCCCGGCGACCTCGACGAGGCGGCCGGCGCGCAGGATGGCGACCCGCGAGCACACCGCCTCGACCTCGGCGAGCAGGTGCGAGCTCAGCAGCACCGTCCGCCCCTGCTCCGCGGCCTCGGCGATGCAGCGGCGGAACTCCCCCTCCATCAGCGGGTCGAGGCCGCTGGTGGGCTCGTCGAGGACGAGCAGCGGCGCCCGCGTCGCGAAGGCCGCCACGAGCGCCACCTTCTGCCGGTTGCCGGTCGAGTACGTGCCGGCGCGGCGGGACGGGTCGAGGGCGAAGCGCTCGACCAGCGCGTCCCGGCGGGCGACGTCGGTGCCGGGGCCCACCGCGGCCAGGAGGTCGAGGCACTCCTGGCCCGTCAGCTGCGGCCACAGCGCCACGTCGGCGGGCACCGACGCCAGGTGCCGGTGCGCCCGCTCGACGTCGGCCGCGGGGACGCCGAAGACCTCGGCCGTCCCGGACGTCGGGCGCAGCAGGCCCAGCAGCATCCGGGTCGTCGTCGACTTGCCGGCGCCGTTGGGCCCCAGGAAGCCCAGCACCTCACCCGGGCGGACCTCCAGCGACAGGTCCGCCACGGCGGTCGTGCGGCCGAAGCGCTTGGTGAGGTGGGCGGCGCGCAGCGCGGGGACGCCGTCCGGGACCGCCGGTGCGGAGCCGTCCGACGTCCCTCGGGTCCGTCGGCCGCGTGTCGTCAGCGCCACGTCGCCCCCTCTCACGCCGGGCTCGCCCGGGGCGGGGGCCCCGCGCCCGGCGCCTGCAGGGTCGCCCGGCACGACCGCTCCCGCCAGGGTCCCGGGTCCCGCCCCGTGCGGGATGCCGCCGACCCGGCGCCGACGGGGCCCACCGCGCCGCGCCCCGGGCCCCGGGGCGTCACCAGCGGGGCCCGCCCGCGTCACCCCCGGCGGGCGGACGCCGTCCCGCAGCGGCCCCCCCGGGGACGCCCCAGGCGGTGACCGCACGGGCCCGCGCCGCGAGGACGTGGAGCCCGTTCGCGCTCGCCAGGTGGGCCGCCTGGCGGTGCACCCTCGCCGCGCCGTCGACGTCGCCGCGCACCGCGCGGACCGCTCCGCGGGCCATGAGGCGCCAGAAGCTCTCGCGCTCGCTCCACACCGGACCGGCGAGCGCGTCCGCGAGGTCGAAGTGCCGCAGCGCCTCGTCGAGGTCCTCGGGCGCGACGAGGACGGCGAGGCGGGTGGCGGCCTCGGGCACGAGGAGCAGGCACCCCGTGGCCCGGCCCTCCTCGACGACGGACAGCAGGCCGTCGACGGCGCGACGGTGGTCGCCCGTCGCCTCGGCGAGACCCGCCTCCGCGACGGCGGCGAGCTGCTCGAGCAGCGGGGGGCGCGGCGGGGCCGACGGCGAGCGCAGGTACCGGCTCAGGACCTCCGCGCGGGACAGCTCGCCTCGCTCCACGAGGACGCGGACGGCCGTGGCCGCCGCCTCCACCGAGAGCTCCCCGAGGGCGCCCGTCGTCGCCGTCTCCTCGACGCGGTCGAGGAGGTCGTCGGCCTCGGGCGCGTCCACGTCGTGGGCGGCGAGGGCCCGCAGCGCCGTGGTCCGCGCCCTCAGCGCCGGGTCCCCGGCCTCCGCGACGGCCCGGGCGACCGACGCGAGGTCGCCCGCCACCCGGTGGCCCCCGCCCAGGAGCACCTGGCCGGTGCACCGCAGGAGCCCGGCGCGCAGCTGGTCGTGCGGCGAGGCCCCGGCGGCGAGGGCCGCCTCGACGTCCTCGTGCAGGGCCCGGAACCGGCGACGGGGCAGGTCGACCGCCCCGGCGCGCAGCAGGAGGGCTCGGGCGAGCCCCCGGCCGTCCTGCGCGCGCCGCGCCCGGTCCACGGCGTCGTCGACGACGTCGACGAGGTCGAGGGGAGCCCCCGTCCGGAGGCCGTCGAGCCCGGCCAGGACCGTGAGGGGCGCCTCCGCGGCGCCCACGTTGCCGCTGCCCAGGGCGAGCGGGTCGCCGGCCCCGTGCGCCTTGCGCCGCAGCCGGTCCACCGAGGGCAGCAGGTGGCGTCGGGCGACCGCGAGGGCGCTGCCGTAGGCCTCCTGGGCCTGCTCGAGGTGGCGCAGGCCGGTGCAGACGTCGCCCATGAGCTCGAGCAGCTCCGCGGCGTCGCGGCCCTGCTCCTCGAGGGGGCTGACGAGGGTGCGCACCGCGAGCAGGTGGCGCAGGGCCGCGGGCAGGTCGCCGGACGCCGCGCTGTCCTGGGCGGCGACGAGCGCGGCGGAGCACGCCAGGCGCGGCTCGCCGGCCCCGAGCCAGTGCCGCACGCGCTCGGTGCCCGAGACGGCCGCCTGGCCGGCCACACGTCGGTGCAGGCGCGCCCGCGCCGTCGGGCGCACCCAGGCGTAGACCGCGTCGCGCAGCAGCGGGTGGCGCCAGGCCACCCCCGCGGGCGTGGGCTCCAGGAGGTTGCGCTCGACGAGGTGCCCGAGGGCCGCGGCCGCCCGGTCGACCGCCGTCCGCGGCGAGCGCTGGTCGTCGGTCCCGCCCAGGAGGGGGGCGAGCAGCTCCGGCGTCACCGTCCGGTCGAGGACGGCGGCGAGCAGCAGCGCCTCGAGCGGGTCGCCGTCGAGGACGGCCAGAGCGGCCGCCGCGGTGCGGCGGGCGTCGTCGTCCTCCGCGGACGAGGCGGGCGCGAGGGCGAGGCCCGAGCGCGTGAGCACGAGGCGCCCGGACGCCGTGAGCTGCCGCACCTGCGCGACGACGCGCCCCGGCGCGCCGCCCGTGCGGCGCACGAGCTCCTCGACGAGGGCGGGGCCGGCCTCCGCCCCCACCAGGTCGGCGACGAGCCGGGCGACCTCGTCCTCGAGGAGGGGCGCGAGGTCGAGGGCCTGCACGTCCGCCCCGAAGGCCAGCCCCCGCCAGAGCTCCCGTCCCGCCACCGCGTCGGCGCCGCCGTCCGGCTCGCCACCGGGCGCCGGGGCCAGGAGGACGAGCGCCGCCCGCGGGCGCGACGGGGACCGGGCGGCGGCGGGCTCCCCCTCGGGGAGGGGCTGGGCGTGGTCGGGAGGGGGCTGTCCCCGCGGCGGCCGGCCGGCCCCGTCGGCGGCGTCGTCGGCCCCTCCGCCCACGAGGAGCCGCTCGAGCACCGGGCGGTCGCGCCCGCTCCGCGGCTCCCACAGCACGACGTCCTCCCGCCCCGCCGCGGTGGCGCGGGCCGCGGCGGCCCCGTCCTCGACCTCGACCACGGAGATCCCGTCGGCGGCGCACGCCGCGCGGACCACGGCCCGGCGCCCGCTGCCCTCGACGCCGGCGAGGACCGCGCGCACCGTCGCGCCGGTCGTCGCCGCGCCGCGGCGGCCCTCGAGCACGGCCCGCAGCCAGGCGACGGCGTCGGCGCGGCCCACGAGCGCCGTGCCGGGGACGCGGGACGGCGGCGCCCCGAGCACCTGCTGGTGGACGGCGCGGGTCTGCGGCGAGGGGACGGCGCCCAGCTCGTCGTCCAGCGCCCGGCGGCACCGCTCGTACTCCCGGAGGGCCAGGGCCGCCTCCCCGAGCCCCCACCAGCCGAGCATGAGCGAGCGCGACGCGCGCTCGGAGAGGGGGTCCAGGTCGCGCGCCTGGCGCGCCAGCTGGACGGCGTCGCGCACCCAGCCGGCCTGGACGGCCGCCTCCGCCGCGTCCTCCAGGCACTCCCTGCGCTGGTCGGCGAGCGCGCGGGCCGCCTCGGCGAGGGCGGGCGACCCCGAGGAGGGCACGAGGTCACCGAGGTACAGGGCGAGCGCCTCGCGCGCCGCGACGACGGCGTCGACGGGTCGCCCCGCCCGCAGGTGCCGTGACACCTCGGCGGCGAGGACGCGGAAGGAGGAGGCGTCGACCCAGGCGGTCGTGAGCGCCATCCCGGTCGGTGTGCGCACGAGGACGTCGGGCCCCAGCAGCTTGCGCAGCGAGGAGGTCGCCGTGCGCAGGCTGGCCCGCGCGCGGCTCTCGTCGGCCCCCGGCCACAGCTCCTCGAGCAGGACCTCGTCCGGGACCGACCGGCCCTCGGCCAGCGCGACGAGGCGCAGGAGGTCGGCGTTCTTGGCGGTCCCCCAGGCCCGCTCGCCCAGCACCTCGCCCCTCCCGCGCCACGACCAGGCCCGCAGGGGCCCGAGGACGCGCACCTCGGACCAGACGTCGTCCGGCTCCAGCTCGTCGACCACGCCCACCGCTCCCCCCGCCCCCCGGCGGGTGGCTCGGCGAGCAGCCATCCCGCGCACCCAGCACAGGTGTCACGCAGAGTAGGGCGAGAGGCGTCGGCGTGGGAGTCGATCGCCGGACGAGACCGGATCGGTGCCGCTGCGTCACCTCCCGAGGCCGCCGAGCGCCCGCTCCGTCACGCTCCGGGTCCCGACGTGGCCGCCCGACGCGACCGCTCAGGAGGACCTCGTCCCCGACGTCAGCCGTCGGCGCGGGCCTCCTCGGCGACCTGCGAGCGACGACGCAGCAGGACGACGCCCGCGGCGCCGACCGCCGCGAGCCCGGCGCCCGCGGCGACGACCGCCGTCGTCGAGCCCTCCGCCACGCCACCGGCGCCCGTGTCCGCGCCACCGACCGGCACCTGCACGAGCTGGCCGCGCACGGCGCCCGGCACGTAGGTGGACGTGTGCGTGTCGCCGAAGAAGGCGGCCGGGTCGGCCTCGAGCTCGGTGAGGGAGAAGCCGGCGCCGGTGTCCTGGCCGTCGTCGCCCGTGATGCCGGTCTCCATGGGCACCGAGAGGCAGCCCGAGCTCGTGCGGACGTCGCCGTCGCCCTCGGGGTTCGGGAAGGCGAGGCGCGGCGGGCCGGGCTGGCCGGCCGGCGCCTCGTGGACGTGCGTCGCCGTCACGGCGGGGCTCTCGTAGGGCGGCTCGACGCCGCGCGTCGTGATGTCGTAGCAGACGACGCCCTCGTCGCTGTTGACGCGCAGGTCCATCGTGCCGCTGCCGTCCGGGTCGCCGCCCGTGGCCCGGCCCTCGCTGTCGACGACCGTGTCGGGCGTCATCTGCACGGTGAAGGCGCTGGTGAAGGAGTCGGGCTCGCTCGCCGAGGCGGCGGACGCCGGCAGAGCGCCGACGGCGACGAGGCCGGCGCCGGCGAGGACGGCGGTCGTCGTGGCCAGTCGCGCCCGGGTGGTGCGGGTGGTCGTGCGCATGGGGTGCCTCCCTGCTCGGTGGTGCGGACCCGGCGGGTCCGCGGCTGCCGGCAGGGGGTACGACGCCCGGTGCCGGGGCGTTCACGGCCCGGCCCACCTCCTTCGCGCGGGCCCCGTCGACCCCGGCACGTGGACCCTCCCCGTGCGGGTGACGCGGGGACCCGGCGCCGGCGCCCGTGAACGGACGGGCGCGCCCGGGCGTACTCCCACCCGACCGGTACGGTCCGCGGGACCTCCTCGCGGCCGCGTCGGAGGAGGCGGTGGTGGTGCTGCAGGCGGTGGAGGGGGCGCGTCCGGTGGTCCGGTGGCCCGCGCGCGAGCGGCACCTGCGCGCCGTCGACCCGCCCGCCGAGCGCTCCGCCTTCGACGTCGACGCCGCCTACGCCGAGCACGCCGGCCCCCTGCTCGCCTTCGCGGTCAACAGCCTCGGCGACCGCGGGGCGGCCGAGGACGCGCTGCAGGAGGTCTTCGTGCGCGCCTGGCGCGCGCGGGAGCGGTACGGCGGCGAGCGCGGGTCGGTGCGCACGTGGCTGTTCGCCATCGCCCGCAACGTCGTCGTCGACGCGCACCGCTCGCGCGCGCGGCGGCCCCGGCCCGTCGACGTCGTCGCGGAGACGGAGGTCGAGGCGGTCCCCGACGCCCAGGGCGCGACCGTGGACCGGCTCGTCGTCGTCGAGGCCCTGGCCCGGCTGAGCGCGGAGCACCGCGAGGTGGTGGCGCACGTGCACCTGGCGGGCGGCACGTACGCCGAGCTGGCGGAGCGCACGGGCGTGCCCGTGGCGACGCTGCGGACGCGGATGTACTACGGGCTGCGCGCGCTGCGCGCGACCCTCGAGGAGCAGGACGACCAGCACCAGGACGAGCGGGGCGGAGGAGGTGGCCGGCGTGGCTGAGCGGGAGCACGAGGACCGCCGGGCCGAGCTGCTCGGCGGCGCGGCGACAGGCGACCTCGACGCCGCCGAGCAGGCGGAGCTCGAGGCGCTGCTCGCCGAGGACCCCTCGGCGGCCGCGGAGCTCGAGGACCTGCGCGCCGTCGTCGCCGCCCTGCCGCCCCGGGGGTCGGGGTGGCAGGAGCCGGTCCCGTCCCCACGCCGACCCGACCCGACCGGCGCGGACGCCACCGGCGCCCGCGCCGCCGTGGACGAGCCGGCGACGGACGACCTCGCGCGACGCCGTCGCTCCCCGTGGGCCGTCGCGGCGGCCGCGGCCGCGCTCGTCGTCGTCGGCGCGGGGCTGGGCGCCGGTCTCGCGTCGGGCGGCGAGGGCCCGCCGGAGGGGCCGCCCGGGACGCTCGGTGCGCTCGAGCAGGTGGCCGTCGTCGGCGAGCCCGCCGGCGTCGACGCCGACCTCGCCGTCGTCGCGCACACCTGGGGCACCGAGACGGTGCTCGACGTCGCGGGCCTGCCCGTCGGCGGCGCCTACCGCGTGGTGCTCGTGGGCGAGGACGGCGCCGAGGCCGGCTCGGGCTCCTTCCTCGGCAGCGAGGAGCCCGTCGAGTGCCGGCTCAACGCGGCGCTGCTGCGCGAGGACGTCGACCGCCTCGTCGTGCTCGACGCCGCCGACGCCGTCGTCATGACGGCCGACCTGCCCCCGGTCTGAGCGACCCCGCGCGGAGGTGACGCCTCCTCCACCTGCGGGAGGCGTCCCCGCGTGAAGGAGGCGCCACCTTCGCCTCGGGGTGGGCGCGTGACGACGCCGGCCGCCGGACCGGGCCGGCGTCAGTCCCCGGCGGCGGTGCGCACGACGAGGTCGGCGACCGCGCGGCCGCGCGCGGCGAGGGCCGCGTCGGGGTCGTCGACGGAGGCCATCCAGGCCTGCGCCGCCTCCGGCGTCTTGCCGAACTCGACGTGGCGGGCGAGCAGGCGCGCCGAGCGCTCCTCCTCGTCGGCCTCGGCGAACCACACCTCGTCGAGCAGGGGGCGGACGGCGTCCCACGGCGCCTCGTCGAGGAGCAGGTAGTTGCCCTCCGTGACGACGAGGCGCGCCTCCCGCGGCACGGCGATCGCCCCGGCGAGGGCCTGCTCGAGGTCGCGCTCGAAGGCGGGCGCGTAGACGACGTCCTCGTCGGCGGCGCGCAGCCGGCGCAGGAGGGAGACGTAGCCGCCCGCGTCGAAGCTCGCCGGCACGCCCTTGCGGTCCGCGAGGCCCAGGCGCTCGAGCTGGACGTCGGCGAGGTGGAAGCCGTCCATCGGCACCTGCACCGCCGCGGGCGGACCGCCGGGCGCGCGCTCCCCGCGGTCGGTGAGGACGAGGTCCACCCCGGCCGCCACGGCGCGGGCCAGCGTCGTCTTGCCGGCGGCGGGGGCGCCGGCCACGCCGAGCAGGACGCGGTCGCGCCCCTCGAGCAGCGAGACGGCGCGGTCGACGAGCTCCTCCAGGCGCATGGGGCGCAGGTTGCCACGGGCGCGAGGACGCGTCCCACCCGCCGACGGGGAGGACGAAGCCCGCGCGCCGCCGAGCCGTGGGCCCCCGACCTGCGGTGACGCCGCGCGATCAGGACTTCTTCCTCCCCGTCAGCACCGCCTCTTCCTCCTCGGGGCACGATGCGCCCCATGGGGAACCTCGATCAGGCGGGCACGACGGCGCTGGTGACAGGCGGCGCCCGGGGCATCGGCTACGCGTGCGCCGCCGAGCTGGCGGCCCGGGGCGCCGACGTGGCGCTGCTCGACGTGCTCGACGAGGCGCCGACCAGCGCCGAGCGCATCGCCGCGGAGCACGGCGTCCGCGCGATCGCCGTCCGCGCCGACGTCACCGACCCGGCCTCCGTCGCCGCGGCTCTGGCGGAGGTCGCCGAGCGGCTCGCCCCGCCGTCGGTGCTCGTCCACGCGGCGGGGACGGCGCTGGTCTCCGACGCGCTGGAGACGACGCCGGAGCAGTGGGACCGGGTGCTGCGCGTGAACCTCACCGGCACCTTCGTCGTGTGCCAGGCCTTCGCCCGCGCCCGCGTCGCCGCCGGGGAGGGCGGCACGGTGGTCGCCATCGCGTCGATGTCGGCGCGCGTCGTCAACGTGCCCCAGCGCCAGAGCGCCTACAACGCGAGCAAGGCGGGCGTCGAGGGGCTCGTGCGCTCCCTCGCCGTCGAGTGGGCGCCGCTGGGCGTCCGGGTCAACGCCGTCTCCCCCGGCTACGTGGCCACGGACCAGACCCGCGGCGTCCTCGAGGGCGACCCCGAGACCGCTGCGGCCTGGCGCTCGCGCATCCCGGCGGGCGACGTCGGGCAGCCGGAGGACGTGGCGCACGCCGTCGCGCACCTGGCCTCGCCGCGCTCGCGCTACGTCGTCGGCCAGTGCGTCACGGTCGACGGCGGCTACACGGCCCTCTGAGGGCCCGGTCGCCCGCACCCAGACGACGACGTCCCACCCCTCCCCGCACTTCGTCGTCATGACGCCGCGCCGGAGCCCTTCTCACGACGTCATGACGACGAAGTGCGGTGAGAGAGGACTCCCGGGCGGCACCCCGACGACGACGTGCGGGGAAGGGGGCGGGCGGGTCAGTGCAGCGTGTACCCGCCGTCGGTGACGAGCACGGTGCCGGTGCAGAAGGACGACGCGTCGCTCGCGAGGTAGACGACGCTCGCGGCGACCTCCTCGGGCGTCGCGTACCGCTGCATGGGGGCGTCCTCGATCCACATGCGCCGGAAGCGCGGCTCGTCGACGGGCGCCATCTCCGTCTTGACGTAGCCCGGGGCCAGCGCGTTGACGCGCACGCCCATCGGCGCCCACTCGGCCGCGAGCGACTTCGTCAGCTGGTGCACCGCCGCCTTGCTCGCGTTGTAGACGGGCTGCATCTGCGGGCGGTTGACGATCATCGCGCTGATCGACCCGATGTTGACGATCGAGCCGCGCACGCCGTCCGCGCCCTGCTGCGCCAGGTGCGGGGCGGCGACCTGCGAGGGCAGCCAGACGCCGCGGACGTTGGTCTGCAGCACGTCCTGGAAGTGGTCGTCGCTCACCTCGAGCGCCGGCTCGTGGATGCACGTCCCCGCGTTGTTGACGAGGACCTGCAGCCCGCCCAGCTCGCTGGCGACGCGCGCGACGCCCGCCTCGACCTCCGCGCGGTCGGTGACGTCCATCCGCAGGCCCAGCGTGCGCCGACCCGTGGACTCGGCGATCTCCGCGGCCGCCTCGACGCTCCGGGCCTCGTCGCGCGCGGCGACGGCGACGTCGGCCCCCGCCTCCGCGAGCGCCTGGGCGAAGGCGCGGCCGAGCCCGCGGTAGCCGCCGGTGACGAGCGCGACGCGCCCGTCGAGGCGGAAGCGGTCGAGGACGCCGCTCGCCGCGCGCTCGCCGCCGCCCGCACCGTCGCCCACAGGACGACCCCCCGGCTGGGTCACCTGGTCGCTCACGCCGGCCCCCCCGCGACGTCGACGACGGCCTTCATGCTCATCGGGTCGGAGTCGGCCTCGAGCGCCTCGCCGACGGAGTCGAGGTCGTAGCGCGCCGTCACCATGGCGTCGAGGTCTACGGCGCCGGTGCGGGCCAGCTCGATGGCGCGCGGCCAGGTGTCGACGTAGCGGAACGTGCCCGTCAGGGTGATCTCGCGGGTGGCGATGAGCTGCACCGGCAGCTCGATCTCCTCGGCGCCGAGGCCGACGAGGACGACGGCGCCGCCGCCGCGCACCGAGCGGATGCCGGACTGGACGGCCGGGGTGGCGCCCGTGCAGTCGACGAAGGCGTCGGCCTCGAGGTCGGCGAGCTCGGCGGCCGCCTCGCGGGGGTCGAGGGCGCGGGTGGCGCCGAACTGCAGGATCCGCTCGCGGCGGGACTCGACGAGGTCGGTGACGACGACCTCCGTGGCCCCGCGGGCGCGGGCCGCCTGGGCGACCATCGCGCCGATCGGCCCCGCGCCGGCGACGAGCACCCGGTCGCCGACGCCCACCTGCGCCTTGTGCGCGGCCCAGATGCCCACCGACAGCGGCTCGAGGAGACCGGCCGCGGCGTCGGACAGCGAGTCCGGCACGGGGTGGGCGAAGTCGGCGGGCGCCGTCACGTACTCGCAGAACGCCCCGTCGACCGGCGGCGTCGCGTAGAAGACCATGTTGGGGCAGAGGTTCATCCGGCCCGCGTGGCACTGCCGGCAGCGGCGGCAGGGGCGCTGCGGCTCCACGGCCACGCGCTGCCCGAGGCGCTCCTCCGGCACGTCGCGGCCGACGGCGACGACGGTGCCGCCGACCTCGTGCCCGAGCACGAGCGGGCCCGTGACGACCATGTCGCCGATGCGGCCGTCGGTGTAGTAGTGCACGTCCGACCCGCAGACGCCGACGGAGCCGACGCGCACCAGCACCTCGTCGTCCGCCACGGCGGGCACGGGGCGCTCCTGCACCTCGACCTGCCGCACGCCGGTCATGACGCTGGCCCGCATGGTGCGGGGCACCTCCGTGGTGCTGCTCACCCTCGATCGCCTCCTCGTCGACGCGCGGGGCACCGCAGCCCCGGCTGCGGGCGATCATGCCGCCCCGCGCCGGGCGCCCGCACCCACGGACCCCTCCGCGGGACGGCCTCAGCCCCGGGGCGCCTCGGCGCGCCGGACGTCGCCTCCCACGTCGGCGGACGGCACCCCGGCGCGCGGGCGTCCGGCGTCCCCGAGCGGCAGCCGCGGCGCGGGCACGTCCGGCGGCGGCTCGGGCGCGGCACCCGGGCCGAGCACGCGGTCGGCGTACTCGGCGGCGGGCAGCGCCGGCGAGAAGAGCCACCCCTGGCCGTAGCGGACCCCCTGCTCGACGAGCCGGGAGCGCTGCTCCTGCGTCTCGACACCCTCGGCGAGCAGGTCGAGCCGCAGGGTGCGCGCCATGGCGACGAGGCCGGCGACGAGGCGCGCGCCGCCCGCGCCCGCGCCCGCCACGAGGGACCGGTCGATCTTCAGCACCTGCACGGGGAAGCGCTGCAGGTAGTCGAGCGAGGTGTAGCCCCGCCCGTAGTCGTCGAGGTGGACGCCGGCGCCGAGCGCGCGCAGGTCGCGCAGCACCTCCAGCAGCCGTTCGTCGTCGGGCAGGGGCTCGTGCTCGGTGATCTCCAGGTGCAGCTGCGAGCCCGGCACGCCGGCGCGGGCGAGCGCCTCGCGGACCCGCCCGGGCAGGCCGGGGTCCAGCAGGCTCGTGCGGGTGAGGTTGACGCTCACCGGCAGGGTGCGGCGCCGCTGGTCGCGCCAGCGGCCCAGCTGCTCGAGGACGTCGACGAGCACGGCCGCGTCGAGCTCGGCGTCGAGCCCGCTCGTCGCGACGTGGCCGAGGAAGGCGTCCGGCGCGAGCAGGCCGTGCTCGGGGTGGCGCCAGCGCACGAGGGCCTCGGCGCCGACGACCTCGCCCGTCGCCAGCTCGACGAGCGGCTGGTAGTGCACCTCCAGGCGCCCCACGGACGGCGAGCGGCCGGCGAGCAGCGCCCGCACCTGGCTGCTGAGGGCGTACCGGTGCTGCACCTCGGCCCGCTGGTCCGGGTGGTAGGTGCGGACGACGTCGCGCCCGGCCGCCTTGGCGGCGTAGAGGGCGACGTCGGCGCGGGTCAGCTGCTCCGCGAGCGACGTCCCCGGCGCGGGCGGGGCGAGACCCACGCTGGCGCTGGTGCGCAGGACGAGGTCGCCGACGTCGAGCGGGCGGCGCAGCGCGGTGACGACGGCCTCGGCGACGTCGTCCTGCGCCCCCGGCCGCACGAGCACGGCGAACTCGTCGCCGCCGAAGCGGGCGACGACGCCGCGCTCGCCCACCGCGGCGAGCAGCCGGTCGCGCACCCCGAGGAGCAGGAGGTCGCCGACGTCGTGGCCGTGGGCGTCGTTGACGTCCTTGAAGTCGTCGAGGTCCACGAGGAGCAGAGCCCACCCGTCGCCGCCGGGGCTCTCGGCGTGCGCCCGGGCGAGGGCGCGGCGGTTCGGCAGGTCGGTGAGCGGGTCGTGGTCGGCCAGGTGCTCGGAGGAGCGCAGCGCCGCCCACGAGCGCAGGACGCCGGCGGCGGCCGCGCCCGTGCCCACCACCAGGTGCGCCCACGTCGGCAGCCCGGTGCCGCCGAAGGCGAGGTCGACGAGCCGCAGCCCGACCGGCACGAGGACGAGCGGCAGGAGCCCGAGGACGACGGTCGAGCGCCGGCGGGCGGGGGCCATGTGCTCGGCGTCGAGGAGGCGGCGGGCGCTGGGGTGCAGCTGCGCCGCGCCCAGCAGCCCGAGGCCGACGACGAGCGCGGCGGCCCCGGCACCGCCCCCGGCCACGTCGCCCTCCGCACCCGGCCCGCCGCCCACCAGGCGCAGGACGTCGTGCAGGAGCAGGGCGCTGGCCGCGGCGACGCAGCACCACGACGCCACCGACCGCGCGTCGCGGCGGGTGAGCGCCATCCGCAGCACGGACGCGAGGAGGACGACGTCGGTGCTCGCCATGAGGGCCGCCCGCGCGGTCGGCGACCACGTCGCGAGCAGCACGGCCGCCTGGGCGGCGGCGAGGCCGAGGACGCCGACGATGACGCCGACCTCGAGGGCGTCCGCCCGACCGGCGCGCCGGCCGGTGCGCACGGCGAGGAGGACGACGACGGCCGCGGCGACGGCGTGCGTCACGCCGTCGGAGGCGGCGCGCAGGGCGAGCAGGGCGCCGGCGTCGAGCACCTGCCCGACGGACAGGGCCGCGAGCACGCCCGCCTGGACGAGCCAGACCCGCGCGCCGGCCGGGCGGTGCAGGGCGACGCCCGCCAGCACGAGCGCGGCCGCCACCGCCGGCGCGAGCACGACGCCCGGGCCCCGCGCCGCGGGCTGCAGCGCGACGACGGCCCCGCCGAGCGCGACGAGCCCGAGGACCGCCCACGCGGTCCACGGGCCCCGCAGCACCTCGGCAGCCCTCACCCCCTCCTCCTCGGCCGGTGGGGCCCGCCGGCCCAGGACTCCGGCGCACGAGCGGCCCCGCGGGGCGGGGGACCACGCGGACGGCCCACCGGGCGGCCCCCTGGTAGACACGTCACGGGGGCGCAGCGCCCCCGGTCGCCTCCCCCGCCCCGCCGCCTCGCCCGCCCACCCGCGACCTCCCCCGCCCCCGCCGCCCCACCCGAGGAGCACCCGTGCCCGAGCGCCTGCGCGTGGCCGTCGCCGCGACCGTCGACGACGAGAGCCGCCGGATCGTCACCGAGCGGGAGCCGCGGGTGGACCTCGTCGTCGGCCCCGAGCTGCTCGCGCCGCAGCGGTACGAGGGCGACCAGGGCGGCGACCCGGCCTTCCGCCGCACGCCCGAGCAGCAGCGCGCCTACGAGGAGCTCCTCGACGGCGCCGACGCCCTCTTCGGCGTCCCGGACGACGACCCGGCCGCCCTCGCCCGCGCCGTGCGCGCCAACCCGCGCCTGCGCTGGGTGCACACGATGGCCGCCGGCGGCGGGCAGTCGGTGCGCGCCGCCCGTCTCACCGACGAGGAGCTGCAGCGCGTGGCCTTCACGACGTCCGCCGGCGTCCACGGCACGCCGCTGGCGGAGTTCGCCCTCCTGGGCCTGCTCGCCGGCGCCAAGCGCCTCCCCCGGCTGCAGGCGGACTCGGCCGCGCGCACGTGGGCCGAGAAGTGGCTCATGGGCCAGCTCGCCGAGCAGACCGTGCTCGTCGTCGGGCTCGGCGGGATCGGCGCGGAGGTCGCCCGCCTGCTGCACGCCCTCGGGACGACGGTGCTCGGCGCGAGCCGCCACGGGCGTCCCGTCGACGGCGTCGACGAGGTCGTCACCACCGACGGGCTCGTGCGCGCCGCGGCCCGCGCGGACGCCGTCGTCGTCACCCTCCCCGGCACGCCGGGCACCAAGGGCCTGCTGGGCGCGGACTTCTTCGCCGCCCTGCGCCCGGGCGCGACCTTCGTCAACGTCGGCCGCGGCACCGTCGTCGACGAGGACGCCCTCGTCGCCGCGCTCGACGACGGGACGGTCGGCTTCGCGGCCCTCGACGTCGTCGCCCGCGAGCCGCTCGAGCCCGGCAGCCCGCTGTGGGACCGGCCCGACGTGCTCGTCAGCCCGCACACGGCGGCCGGCAGCCCGAGCCTCGACCACCGCATCGCCGAGCTCTTCGCCGACAACGCCACCCGGCTCCTCGACGGCCGCGAGCTGCGCAACCGGGTGGACGTCGTCGAGTTCTACTGACGCCGGGGCGCCGCTGACGTCGGGGTGCTACGGACGTCGGGGCGCCGGGGCGCCGGCCGGCTCCCCCCGGCGCGGCGCGGGCACCTGCCGGGCGAGCCACGTCGCCAGCTCCTCGGCGGGCATGGGGCGCCCGAGGTGGTAGCCCTGGACGGCGTCGCAGCCGAGGTCGGCGAGCGCGGCGAGCGTGCCGGCGTCCTCGACGCCCTCGGCGACGACCGACAGCCCGAGGACGTGGCCGAGGTCGACGGCCGTGCGCACGACCGCCGCGTCGGGGGCGCTGGCGGCCATGGCCGCGACGAAGGACCGGTCGATCTTCATCTCGTCCACGGGCAGCCGCGTGAGGTAGGCGAGCGAGGACTGGCCCGTGCCGAAGTCGTCGACCGACAGGTGGGCGCCCAGGCGCCGCAGCGCGTGAAGGACGCGCAGGGCCCGGTCGAGGTCGGTCATCACCGCCGTCTCGGTGATCTCCAGCACGAGGGCCCCGCCCGGCAGGCCGGCCTCCGCCAGCGCCGCCGCGACCTGGTCGGGCAGCCCCGGGTCGAGCAGGCTGCGCGCCGAGACGTTGACGGCGACGGTGAGGTCCGGACGGCACCGCCGCCAGCGCGCGCAGTCCCGCAGGGCGGTGCGCAGCACGAGGGTCGTCAGCGGGGCGATGAGACCGCTCTGCTCCGCCAGGGGGATGAACTCGTCCGGGCCCACGCGGCCGTGGTCGGGGTGGTGCCAGCGCACGAGCGCCTCGACGCCGGTGGCCCGGCCCGTGCACGGGTCGACCTTGGGCTGGTAGTGCACGGCCAGCTCGTCGGCGGCGATGCTGCGGCGCAGGTCGCCGAGCAGCGCCAGCCGCCGGGTGCTGCCGACGGCGTCGACGGCGTCCCACACCCGCAGGCCGGTGCGCTCGCGCTTGGCCGCGTACAGCGCCGTGTCCGCCCGCTGCAGGAGGGTCGGCGCGTCGACGCCGGCCTCGACGGCGACGGCGAGGCCGGCGCACACGCGGACGTCGAGGGTCATGTGCTCGCGGCGGAACGGCCCGGGCACCCGCTCGAGGACCTCCCGGGCGAGCAGCAGCGCGTGCTCGGTGCTCGTGGCGCCCGGCAGGAGGACGGCGAGCTCGTCGTTGCCGAGGCGGGCCACGTGGTCGGCCCGGCCGACGGCGGCGACGAGCCGGCGCGCCACCTCGCGCAGCAGGGCGTCGCCCGTGTCGTGGCCCAGGGCGTCGTTGACGTCGGTGAAGCCCTCGACGTCGACCATGAGCACCGCGGCGCACGGGCGCTCGGCGAGGCGGGCCTCGACGGCGCGCAGCGCGCCCCGCCGGTTGGCGAGCCCGGTGAGGGGGTCGTGCAGCGCGAGGTGCTCGGCGGCGTCGGCCTCGGCGCGCACGGCGTCGAGGAGGTGCACGTTGTGCAGCCGTACGGCCGCGTGCCCCGCGAGCGAGCGCATGAGGCCGCGGTCGTCGTCGGTCCAGGCGCCGAGGTGGTGCGGCCGCCCCTCGAGGACGAGCGCACCCACCACGCGGCCCTCGGCGCGCAGCGGCGCCGCCAGGCCGTCGACCCCGCCGTCGACCCCGCCGCCCGCGACGACGTCGCGCCCCGCGAGCGCGGGCGCCCACCAGGCGGCCGGGCCGGGCTCGGCGCGGCGGACGGCGCCGTCGTCGTCCAGCACGAGGCGGCCGGCCTCGGCGCCGTCCGGCCCCGCGGTGACGAGGAGGGCGCGGTCGGCCCCCAGGGCGTCGCGCGCCTCGCGCAGCGCGGCGGCGGAGACGGGGTCGACGCCGCTCTCGGCCTCGACGGCGCGGGCGAAGCGGTGCAGGAGCTCGAGGCGGGCGGTGCCGCGGCTGAGGGAGGTGACGGCCCGCGAGGCGAGCGCGAGGACGACGAGGACGACGACGAGCGGCAGCAGCCCCAGGGGCTCGGTGCGCACGAGGAGCACGACGAGCAGGCCGACGCTCGCCGTCGCGAGCGCCGCGGCGAGCCCCGTGGTGACGGCCTCGCGGAGCACCTCGCCGTCGAGCTCGCCGACGCGGACGCCGATGACGGCCGTGAGGAGCGCGGCGCTCACGAGGTCCGTCGCGACGACCGTCACGAGGGCCGCGACGGCGCCCCGGGCGCTCACGGGGTCCGCCCCGCCGGCGAGCGCGTGGTAGACGGTCGCGGCCAGCGCCGCCTCGAGGGCGAACAGGCCCAGGTTGAGCAGGAGCTTGAGGCCGAGCTGGCGGCGGTGCAGCAGCCCGACGAGCGAGCCGAGCAGGCTGGCGACGACGAGCTCGTGCGGCGCGGCGAAGGCGAGCCCGAGGACGAGCGGCACCTCGGCCATGGAGATCGACAGCGACTCGCGCCGCACCTGGACGTGGACGACGACGAGCTCGGCCGCGGCGAAGAGGGGCACGAGCACCCACCAGGGCATCTCCTGGCCGGGGGCGCGCACGTCCCGCAGCGGCCCGAGGAGCAGGGCGACGGCGACGGCCGCCATGCCCACGCCCATGACGGCGATGCAGGCGCTGCGCGCGCGGTCGCTCACGTCGCCCACCTCCGCCTCGCCGACGAGGGCGCGGCTGCGGCCCTCGCCCCGGTCGTCGGCACCGCCCGGCGGCGGCTGAGGGGTCGGGTGCCGGGGGCACCGGCCGGGTACCCCGGTCGGCCCTGCTCCGACCGGGTGGCGGGGTGCGGAGCCCCGGACGGGGGTCGCTGCGCCGGAGGGGTCGGGGCGCTGCGCCGTCGGGGTGGCGGGCCCGCCGCGGCCCCCTCCGGGGCCCGCGCCCCTCCGTAGCGTCCGCCGCCGGACCCGCGCCCACGACGGGCGCCGGCCCCCGACGAGAGGGACCCGCGCATGACGCCCACCGACCCGACCCGCGACCGACCCGCCCGACGCCCCGTCGGCCGCGCGGTCCCCACGGCGCTCGCCGCCTGCCTGCTGGCCTCCGTCGCGGCGGCCCCGGCGGCCTCCGCGGCCGTCGAGCTGCCCGCCGCGGAGCGGGCGCCCGCCGCGGGCGCCGGCTGGTCGGAGGACCAGTGGGGCGACGACGACACCCGCGAGGACGAGGACGCGAGCCGCACCGGCGCGTGGGTCGCCGGCGCCGACCTCGGGTCGATGGTGTCCATCACCCGCCGCACGGGCGCCCAGCAGGTGTGGGCGCAGGCCGACCCCCGCGACCCGTCCGCGCACCTCACGGGCGCCGGCGTCGGCGTGGCGCTGCTCGACACCGGCGTCGCGCCCGTCGAGGGCATGAGCGCGCCGGGCAAGCTCGTCCACGGCCCCGACCTGTCCTTCGAGTCCCAGGCCGAGGGCACGCGCCACGTCGACGGCTACGGCCACGGGACGCACATGGCCGGGATCATCGCCGGCCGCGACAGCGCCGTCGTCCCCGGCGGCGAGGCCGACCCGCGGCGCTTCGTCGGCATGGCGCCCGGCGCGACGCTCGTCTCCCTCAAGGTCGGCGCGGCCGACGGCGGGGCCGACGTCACGCAGGTCATCGCGGCGATCGACTGGGTCGTCGCCCACCGCGCCGACCACGACGTCCGCGTCCTCAACCTCTCCTACGGGCTCGACTCGGTGCAGCCCTCGACCCTCGACCCGCTGGCGCACGCCGTCGAGAACGCCTGGCGCGCGGGCATCGTCGTCGTGGCGGCGGCCGGGAACGACGGCGAGGACGGCGCCACCCGGCTGACCATGCCCGCCGTCGACCCCTTCGTCCTCGCCGTCGGGTCCAGCGACCACCACGGCTCGAGCGACCCCGCGGCCACCACCGTGGGCTCGTGGACGAACGACGGCACCGACGAGCGCCGGCCCGACCTCCTGGCGCCGGGCAAGTCCGTCGTCAGCCTGCGGGTGCCGGGGTCTCTGGCCGACGTCCAGCACCCCGAGGGCCTCGTCACCGGCGACGCGAGCGGGCGGCTCTTCCGCGGGACGGGCACGTCGCAGTCGGCGGCCGTCGTCTCGGGGGCGGCCGCGCTCCTCCTGCAGGCGGACCCGACGCTGACCCCCGACCAGGTCAAGAACGCGCTCGTGCGCAGCGCCGACCGGCTCCCGGGCAGCGACGACCCGACGCAGGGCGCGGGCGAGCTCGACGTCGACGGCGCCTACGCGCTCGTCGCCGCCGGCGACGTCGGCCCGGCGGTGCAGCAGTCCTTCGCGCCGTCCACCGGCCTCGGGAGCCTCGACGCCGCCCGCGCGGGCAGCCACGTCGTCGACCCCGACGACGGCGTCGTCCTCACCGGCGAGCAGGACGTCTTCGGCGAGCCGTGGGACGCCGCGGCCTGGGCGCAGGCCTCCTCGGCGGGCACCGCGTGGGACGGCGGCACCTGGCGCGGCTCCACGTGGACCGGCGACGGCTGGGAGGGCACCTCCTGGCTCGGCACCACGTGGGCGTCGGCCGACTGGACGCGCCGCAGCTGGTCGGGCGCCGACTGGTCGCGCCGGTCGTGGTCGACGGACGACTTCTCGCGGCGCTCGTGGTCCAGCGACGACTTCTCGCGCCGCTCCTGGTCCGCGGACAGCTTCTCCCGCCGCTCGTGGTCGACCGGCACCTGGGAGCCCCAGCCCTCCTGGTGACCCAGCTCCTCTGATGACCCAGCCCTCGCGGTGACGACCGGCCACCGCGGCACCCGCCGCACCCGCGCCCGCGGTCCCTCCCCGGAGGGGCCGCGGGCGCGGTGCGTCGCGCACCGGGGGCTCTGAGGACTCGGCGGAGCCGGATCAGCCCATGCGGTGCACGCGGTCGGCCTCGACCACGAGCACGATGCGCTGCTGGTCGCGCCCGCCGTACCAGGCGTACGGGCCACCCGTGTACTTCTGCGACAGCGCCTCGATGTGCTCCGCGGCGCCGTCGGTCGTCGTCCGCACGACGCGGCCGCGCACGGCGACGTACCGGAAAGGGTTCTCCGGGTCGGCCACCGCGACGCTGACCCGCGGGTCGCGCTCGACGTTCCGCGTCTTCTGGTACCCGACGACGGTGTTGACGAGGACGTGCTCGCCGTCGGTGTCCACCCAGGTCTGCGTCGTCTGCGGGGAGCCGTCGGGCATGAGCGTCGTCACGTAGCAGGGGCTGGGGCGGCGGAGCAGGTCCAGCAGGTCGTCGGGAAGGTCCACGGGGGCGTCTCCTCGGGTGGGGCCAGCGGCGCGTCGCCGGGCGCTGCCGACCACCCTGCCGCGCGCCGCCCCCGCGCGCCGCCGGGCCGTCGTCGGTGCCGCCGGGCAGACTCCCGCCCGTGAGCACGGAGGCGGCGGGGACGGACGCGGCGGGCGCCGCGGGGACGACGGGCGTCGAGGGGTGCGTGTACATCGGGCTGTCGGTCGACGGCTTCATCGCGCGCCTCGACGGCGACCTCGAGTGGCTCACGAGCCGCGGGGAGGCCGCCGGGGACGCGGGCTTCCGCGACTTCGTGGCCAGCGTCGACGCCGTCCTCATGGGCCGCAGCACCTACGAGGTCATCGCCGGCTTCGACAGCTGGCCCTACCAGGACAGGCCCGTCCACGTGCTCAGCTCGTCGATGGCCCGTGGGGAGGACGAGCGCGTCACCGTCCACGGCGACCTCGAGGACGCCCTGGCCGCCCTGGCCCGCGACGGCCACCGGCGCGTCTACGTCGACGGCGGCCGCGCCGTCCAGTCGTGCCTCGCGGCCGGCGTCGTCCGGGAGATGACCCTCTCGACGGTGCCCGTCCTCATCGGCACCGGCGAGACGCTCTTCGGCCCGCTGCCGGGCGACGTCGACCTCGAGCACCTGCGCACCGCGGTCCTCGGCGGCGGCATGGTGCAGACGACGTACCGGGTGCACCCGCCCGCGGACCGCGACGAGGACTGAGCCCCACCCGTCCCGGCCGCACTCGAGGGGCGCCGCCGGCGAGGTGGCAGCACGAGGACGGCCTCTACGCCGTCGTCGTGCAGCCGGCCGCCCGGTCGGCGTCGTCGTCCGCGACGAGGCGCAGCAGGCGCGCCAGCTCGGCGCGGTCCGCGGCGTCCAGCCGCGCGACGAGCGCCTCGGCGTCCTCCGCCCGCGCCCGCTCGACCCCGGCGGCGAGGTCGCGCCCGGCGTCCGTGGCGCGCAGGACGACGGCGCGCCGGTCGGCGGGGTCGGCGGCCCGGACGACGAGGCCCGCCGCCTGCAGCCCGTCGGCCACCTCGGTGGCCGAGCGGGGGGCGATGCGCAGGGCCGCGGCGAGGTCGGACACCCGCAGGCCCTCGGCCGCGGCGACGACGGCGCGCAGCGCCCGCGCCTGGTGCGGCGAGAGGCCGTGCGGCTCGAGGACGGCGACCCAGTGGCGCCGCAGGGTCCGCGCCGCCCGCATGAGCAGCTCGGGGACCTCGGGTAGCTCGGTCTGCTCGGGCGGGGCGGGCCGCGCGGCGTCGTCCGTCACGGCGGGAATGCTAGAGCCGCTCGGTGCCTTCACCTCATCGTGAGGCAACCTCCGCATCACCGGGGAAGGCGATGTGTGGCCATGTCGCCCTCCTCCACCCCGCCGCGAGGGCGACGTGTGGCCATGTCGCCCTCGACCCGCTCTCCGGCGGGGCGACATGGCCACACATCGCCCCGCCGGGGCGACATGGCCACACATCGCCCTGCCGAGCTCGTCCCCCGGGGCGACATGGCCACACGTCGCCCTGCCGAGCTCGTCCCCCGGGGCGACATGGCCACACATCGCCCCCCTCCGGGGGCGCACCGACGACCGAGAGGACGTGCCACCACGTCGATCCCCTCCCCCCGCACCCGCTCCGACGGCGCTGGGCGTCCCGACGGCGGGGGCCGCAGCGGCCGCCGCGTCGACCCGGCCGACCGCGCCCAGCTCGAGCGCTCCCCCGTCTCCCTGCGCCGGGTCGCCGGCCTGTTCGCCGCGCACCGGTGGCAGGTCGCCGTCGTCGTCGCGCTCATCGTCACCTCCTCCGCGGTGGCGCTCGCGACGCCGTTCCTCGTGCGGACCGTCATCGACGACGCGCTCCCGCAGCAGGACCTCGGGCTGCTCGGGTGGGCGGTCGCGGGCATGGTCGGCGTCGCCGTCGTCACCGCGCTCCTCGGCGTCGGGCAGACGTGGCTCTCGACGACCGTCGGCCAGGCGGTCATGCACGAGCTGCGCACCGGCGTCTTCGCGCACCTGCAGCGGCAGTCGCTCGGCTTCTTCACCCGCACCCGCGGCGGGGAGGTGCAGTCGCGGCTCACCAACGACATCGGCGGCATGCAGTCGGTCGTCACGTCGACGGCGACGTCGCTCGCCGCCAACGTCACGGCGGTCGTCGGCACCGCCGTCGCCATGGCCGTGCTCTCGTGGCGCCTGTCGCTGCTGTCCCTCGTCGTCGTCCCGCCGTCGGTCTGGCTCACCCGCCAGGTGGCCCTCATGCGCCGGTCGGTGACCGCCGCCCGGCAGCGACGCCTCGCCGACCTGCAGACCCAGGTGGAGGAGGGGCTGTCCGTCAGCGGCGCCACCCTCGGCCGCACGCTCGGCACGGGCGAGGGCCAGAGCGCGCTCTTCCGGGCGACGTCGGAGGACCTCGTCGGCCTCGAGGTGCGCAGCCAGCTCGCCGGGCGGTGGCGCTGGGCCACGATGTCCGTCGTCTTCGCCGCGGTGCCCGCCGCCGTCTACCTCGCGGCGGGCCTGCCGGCGACGTCGGGCGGCATGACGATCGGCACGCTCGTCGCCTTCACCGGCCTGCAGGGCGCGCTCTTCCGCCCGATGCTCGGGCTCCTCGACGTCGGCGTCCAGGTCACCTCCTCGATGGCGCTGTTCAGCCGGATCTTCGAGTACCTCGACCTCCCCGTCGACGTCGACGACCCCGAGCGCCCCGTCGAGCTCGACCCGGCGACCGTCCGCGGCGAGGTGCGCCTCGAGGGCGTCGGCCTCACCTACCCCGCCGCCGACGGGAGCCCCGGCGTCACCCCGGCCCTGCACGGCGTCGACCTCGTCGTGCCCGCGGGCGGCTCGCTCGCGCTGGTGGGCGCCACCGGGTCGGGCAAGTCGACGCTCGCCTCCCTCGTGCCGCGCCTGCAGGACCCGACCGAGGGCCGCGTGCTGCTCGACGGCGTCGACGTCCGCGACCTGCGCCTCGCCACCCTCTCGGAGGTCGTCGGCGTCGTCTCGCAGGAGACGTACCTGCTCCACACGACCGTCCGGGAGAACCTGCGCCGCGCCCGCCCCGGCGCCAGCGACGCCGAGGTCGAGGACGCCGCGCGGCGCGCCCAGGTGCACGACCTGCTCGCCGGTCTGCCGGACGGCTACGACACCCTCGTCGGCGCCCGCGGGCACCGGTTCTCCGGCGGCGAGCGCCAGCGCCTCGCCATCGCCCGCACCCTCCTGCGGGACCCGCGCGTGCTCGTGCTCGACGAGGCGACGAGCGCGCTCGACGTGCGCACGGAGCGCGCCGTGCAGGCGGCGCTCGACGAGGCGAGCCGGGGCCGCACGACCATCACCATCGCCCACCGCCTCTCGACGGTCCGCGGCGCCGACGTCGTCGCCGTCCTCGACGGCGGGCGCGTCGTCGAGCAGGGGCCGCCGGCGCAGCTGCTCGCCGCGGGCGGCGCCTACGCGCGGCTCGTCGCGGCGGCCGAGGGCGTCGAGGAGGACGCGGCCCTGCCGGCCTGACGGCGAGCGGGCCGGCGGGCGAGCGGGACCGGCGGCGCGCCGACGGCGGGGAGCGGGACCCCGCGGAGCGGCCCGTCCGGGGGGCCTCCGGTCCGGGGTCCGTCCGGGCGGGGCGCGCACGCG
>NZ_JBBHZG010000002.1:13746-134642 GCF_037482305.1 Pseudokineococcus sp. 5B2Z-1 | reverse complement strand
GTGTGAGGTCTGGGGGGCGGGGTTGGGGGGGGGTTTCTCCCCCCTTCCCCCCCCCGCGCCGGCGCCCGCTCCCGTCCTCCCCGGAGGTCCCCCGTGGCCGATGCGGCCTACGTGCTCCTGACGCTCGGCGGCTTCGCCGCCCTGCTCCTCCTCGTCCACGGCCTCGAGGCGCTCACCCTCGACCGCACCCCCTTGGCGCCCGGTCCCGACGAGCCCGCTCCCGGCGACCGGGCCCGCGTCGACGCGGCCCCCGAGACCTCGCACCTCGAGACCGCGGGTCGGCGCTCGTGAGCGCCGAGCACGTCGTCGCCCTGCTCGTGGCCCTCGCCCTGGCGGGCTACCTGCTCGCGGCGCTCCTGCGGGCGGACCGGTCGTGAGCGACGCCGCCGCGGGCGCCCTGCAGGTCGCCGTCCTCGTCGCCGCGCTGCTCGCCGCGCAGGGTCCGCTGGGCGCGTGGATCGCGCGCTGCCTGATCAGCACCCGGCACCTCGCGCTCGAGCGCGCCGTCTACCGCGCGGCGGGCGTCGACCCGGACGCCGACCTGCGCTGGCCGGTCTACGCCCGGTCGGTCCTCGTCCTCTCGGCCGTCTCGGTGCTGCTCCTCTACGCGCTCCAGCGGGTGCAGGCCGCGCTGCCGCTCGCCCTCGGCCTGCCGGGCGTGCCGGCCCCGACGGCGTGGAACACCGCCGTCTCGTTCGTGACGAACACGAACTGGCAGTCCTACAGCGGCGAGACCGCCATGGGGCACCTCGTGCAGGCGGGCGGCCTCGCGGTGCAGCACTTCCTGTCCGCCGCCGTCGGCGTCAGCGTCGCCGTCGCGCTCGTGCGCGGCTTCACGCGCTCGCGCACCGACCGGCTGGGCAGCTTCTGGGCCGACCTCGTGCGCACGTGCGTCCGCGTCCTGCTCCCCCTGTCGCTCGTCGCCGCGCTCGTCCTGCTCCTCGGCGGCGTGGTCCAGAACCTCGCCGAGCCCACCACCGTGACGACGCTGACCGGCGGCGAGCAGACGCTCGTCGGCGGGCCCGTCGCCTCGCAGGAGGCGATCAAGGAGCTCGGCACCAACGGCGGCGGCTTCTACAACGCCAACTCCGCGCACCCGTTCGAGGGCCCGAGCGCGTGGGTGAGCCTCCTGCAGGTCTTCCTGCTCCTGCTCATCCCCTTCTCGATGCCGGCGGCGCTCGGCCGCCTCGTGGGCGACCGGCGCCAGGGGCACCTGCTCCTCGCCGTCATGGGCGGGCTGTGGCTGCTCGCCGTCACGGCGGTCACCTGGGCCGAGACGGCGGGCCGCGGTCTCGCGCCGCAGGCGGCCGGGGCGGCGATGGAGGGCAAGGAGGTCCGCTTCGGCGAGACGCTCTCGGCCCTCTTCGCGGCCTCGACCACGGCGACGTCGACCGGCGCCGTCAACAGCTTCCACGACTCCTACACCGCCGCGGGCGGCGGCGTCCTCCTGCTGAACATGATGCTCGGCGAGGTGACGCCGGGCGGGGTCGGCTCCGGGCTCTACGGGATGCTCGTGCTCGCCGTCGTCGCGGTCTTCCTCGCCGGCCTCATGGTCGGGCGCACCCCCGAGCTGCTCGGCAAGAAGATCGGCCCCCGGCAGATGGTCCTCGTGGCCCTGTCCGTGCTGACCATGCCGGCGCTCCTGCTCGTCGGCGCCGCGCTCACGGCCGGCGTCCCCGCCCTCGTCGGGGCGTCGGTGCAGGACGCCGGGCCCCACGGGCTGTCGGAGGTCCTCTACGCGTACGCCTCGGCGGCGAACAACAACGGCTCGGCCTTCGCCGGCTTCGGCGCGGCGACGACGTACCAGAACACCGCCCTCGGCGTCGTCATGCTGCTCGGCCGCTTCGTGCCCGTCGTCCTCGTGCTGGCCCTCGCCGGCTCCCTGGCGCGCCAGACGGCCGTGCCCGCGGGCGCCGGCACCCTGTCCACCCGCTCCCCCGTCTTCGGCGTCCTCCTCGCGGTGGTCGTCGTCGTCGTGGCCGGGCTCACCTTCGTGCCGGCCCTCGCGCTGGCGCCCCTCGCGGAGGCCCTCTCGTGAGCACCACCACCCCCGTCCAGCCCGCTCCCGGGGCGCCGCGGGGCGCCGCCCCCGACGACGAGACCGGCGGGCCCTCGGCCGGCGGCCGCGTCGGCGCCGGGTCCTTCTCCCCGCGCCAGCTCCTCGCCGCGCTGCCGACGGCGGCGCGCAAGCTCGACCCGCGCGACCAGGTGCGCCACCCCGTGATGATGGTCGTGTGGGTCGGCTCCGTCGCCACCACCGTGCTCGCGGTGCTCGACCCCTCGGTCTTCGCCGTCCTCGTCGCCGCGTGGCTGTGGGCGACCGTCCTCTTCGCGGGCCTCGCCGAGGCCGTCGCCGAGGGCCGCGGCCGCGCGCAGGCCGAGAGCCTGCGCCGCGCCCGCGCGACGACGACGGCGCGGCGGCTGCGCGCGGACGGCACCGAGGAGGAGGTGGCCGCCCCCGAGCTGCACGTGGGCGACCTCGTCGTCGTCGAGGCCGGCCAGGTCGTCCCCGGCGACGGGGACGTCGTCGAGGGCGTCGCCTCGGTGGACGAGTCGGCCGTCACCGGTGAGTCGGCGCCCGTCGTCCGGGAGTCCGGGGGCGACCGGTCCTCGGTGACCGGCGGGACGACGGTGCTCTCCGACCGGATCGTCGTGCGCATCACCGCCGAGCCCGGCGCGTCCTTCCTCGACCGGATGATCGCCCTCGTCGAGGGCTCCTCCCGCGCCAAGACGCCGAACGAGCGCGCGCTGGACCTCCTGCTGTCCTCGCTGACGCTCGTCTTCCTCCTCGCCGTCGTGACGCTGCAGCCCTTCAGCGCCTACTCCGGGCAGGTGCAGCCGCTCGTCGTGCTCGTGGCCCTGCTCGTCTGCCTCATCCCGACGACGATCGGGGCGCTGCTCTCGGCCATCGGCATCGCCGGCATGGATCGGCTCGTCCAGCGGAACGTGCTCGCGATGTCCGGGCGCGCCGTCGAGGCGGCCGGCGACGTCGACGTCCTGCTCCTCGACAAGACCGGCACCATCACCTACGGCGCCCGCCGGGCGACCGCCCTCCTGCCCGCGCCGGGGGTCGGCGCCGACGAGCTGGCGGCGGCGGCGCGGCTGGCGAGCGTCGCCGACGAGACGCCGGAGGGCCGCTCCGTCGTCGCGCTCGTCGACGCCGGCGACGACGCCCCGGGCGCGCGGGCCACGACGCCCGAGGGCGACCTCGTCGAGGTCCCCTTCACCGCCCAGACCCGCATGAGCGGCGTCGACCTCGGGCCGGGGGCGCCGGGCGGCGCGCGCAGCGTGCGCAAGGGGGCCGCGGCCTCGGTGCTGGCCTGGGTGCGCGCCGAGGGCGGCGGCGCCTCGCCGGCGGTGGACGCCGCGGTCGAGGACGTCGCCCGCCGCGGCGGCACCCCGCTCGTCGTCGCCGAGCGCGCCGACAGGGCCCCGGCGCGCGTCCTCGGCGTCGTGCAGCTCGAGGACGTCGTCAAGGAGGGCATGGCCGCGCGCTTCGCCGAGCTGCGCCGCATGGGCATCCGGACGGTCATGGTGACCGGCGACAACCCCGTGACCGCCGCCGCGATCGCCCGGCAGGCCGGGGTCGACGACGTCATCGCCGAGGCGACGCCCGAGGACAAGATGGCGCGCATCCGCGCCGAGCAGGCCGGCGGGCACCTCGTGGCCATGACGGGCGACGGCACCAACGACGCCCCCGCGCTGGCGCAGGCCGACGTGGGCGTGGCGATGGGATCGGGCACGTCGGCCGCCAAGGAGGCCGGCAACATGGTCGACCTCGACTCCGACCCGACGAAGCTCATCGAGGTCGTGGCCATCGGCAAGCAGCTGCTCATCACCCGCGGCGCGCTGACGACCTTCAGCCTCGCCAACGACGTCGCCAAGTACTTCGCGATCCTGCCCGCCCTCTTCGCCGGGCTCTTCCCCGGCCTCGAGGCGCTCGACGTCATGCACCTCGCGACGCCGCAGTCGGCCGTCCTGTCGGCCGTCGTCTTCAACGCGCTCGTCATCGTCGCGCTCATCCCGCTCGCCCTGCGCGGCGTGCGGTACCGGCCCGCCGACGCCTCGTCGCTCCTGCGCCGCAACCTGCTCGTCTTCGGGCTCGGCGGCGTGGTGGCGCCCTTCGTCGGCATCAAGGCCCTCGACCTGCTCCTCTCCCTCCTCCCCGGGATCGGCTGACATGCCCGCACGCGCCACCGCGCCGCTGCGCCTCGCCGGCGCCTGCCTGCGCCTCCTGCTCGCCCTGACGCTGCTGCTCGGCGTCGCCTACCCCGGCGCCGTCCTGCTCGCCGGCCGCCTCGTGCCCGAGCGGGCGGACGGCTCGCCCGTGCGGGTCGACGGCGCCGTCGTCGGCTCCGCGCTGCTGGGCCAGGCCGTGCCCGACGGACCCGGCGGCGACGCCTGGTTCCACCCCCGCCCGTCCGCGGCCGGCGACGGCTACGACCCGCTGGCCTCCGGGGCGTCGAACCTCGGGCCGAGCAGCCCCGAGCTGCTCGCCCTCGTCGAGGAGCGGCGCGCGGCCGTCGCCGCGCGCGAGGGCGTCGACCCCGCGGCCGTGCCGCCGGACGCGGTGACGGCGTCGGGCTCCGGGCTCGACCCCCACGTGTCCCCGGAGTACGCGGCGCTGCAGGTGCCGCGCGTGGCCCGCGAGCGCGGCCTGCCCGAGGCGGAGGTGCGCGCGCTCGTCGAGGGCGCGAGCCGCGGCCGGGCGCTCGGCTTCGTCGGTGAGCCGGTCGTCGACGTCCTCGCCCTCAACGTCGCGCTGGAGGACGCCGCCGGGCCGGCGGCCGTGCGGTGAGCCCGCGCCCGAGCCCGCGTCTCAGTCTGCGTCCGGGCCCCGGGCGAGCCCCGGCGCGGCCGGGCCCGGGGACGCGGGACCATCGGCCCGTGCGGAGGACGGGGTGAGGGGCTCGCTGCGCGTGCACCTCGGCGCGGCGCCGGGCGTCGGCAAGACCTACCGGATGCTCGACGAGGGGCGGCGGCGCCGCGACCGCGGCGGCGACGTCGTCGTCGCCCTCGTCGAGACGCACGGCCGGGCGCGGACGGCGGAGATGGTCGGCGACCTCGAGGTGGTGCCGCGCCGCGCCGTCGAGCACCGCGGGGCCCGGCTGGAGGAGATGGACCTCGACGCCGTCCTCGCCCGCGCCCCGCAGGTCGCCCTCGTCGACGAGCTCGCCCACACCAACGCGCCGGGCTCGCGCCACGAGAAGCGCTGGCAGGACGTCGAGGCGCTGCTCGACGCCGGGATCGACGTCGTGACGACGGTCAACGTCCAGCACCTCGAATCCCTCGCCGACGTCGTCGCGACGATCACGGGCGTGCGCCAGCGCGAGACGGTGCCCGACTCCGTGGTCCGCGCGGCCGACCAGGTCGAGCTCGTCGACATGAGCCCGCAGGCGCTGCGCCGCCGCATGGCGCACGGCGACGTCTACGCCGCCGAGAAGGTCGACGCGGCCCTCAGCCAGTACTTCCGGGTCGGCAACCTCACGGCGCTGCGCGAGCTGGCCCTGCTGTGGGTGGCCGACCGGGTCGACGCCGCCCTCGTGCGCTACCGCGCCGACCAGGGCATCGCGACGCCGTGGGCCGCCCGCGAGCGCGTCGTCGTCGCCCTCACCGGCGGCCCGGAGGGCGAGGCGCTCGTCCGCCGGGGCGCGCGCATCGCCGGCCGGGGCCCGGGCGGGGAGCTCGTGGCCCTGCACGTGTCGGCGCAGGACGGCCTGGCGGGCGCCGCACCCGACAGCCTCGCCCGCCAGCGCCGCCTCGTGGAGTCCCTCGGGGGCACGTGGCACGCCGTGGTCGGGGACGACGTCGCCTCCGCGGTGCTCGACTTCGCGCGCGGGGTCAACGCCACCCAGGTCGTCATCGGCGCGAGCCGCCGCGGCCGGGTCGCCGCCGCCCTGTCCCCCGGCGTGGGCGCCGCCGTCGTCCGCGACAGCGGCGACATCGACGTCCAGATCGTCACGCACGCCCAGGCCGGCCGCGCCCGCACCGCCCGCGGCCGCCGGGCCCTGCTCGCGCCCCGGCGCCGCGCGTGGGGCTGGGCGCTCGCGGCGCTCGGGCCCCTCGTCCTCGCCGGGGGCCTGCACCTCGCGCGCGGTCAGCTCGACCTCGCCATCGACCTGCTGCTCTTCCTCGCGCTCACCGTCGGCGTCGCCATCCTCGGCGGCCTCGGCCCCGCCGTGCTCGCCGCCCTCCTCGGCGGGGTGCTCGCCAACGTGCTCTTCACCCCGCCGCTGTACACGCTGACGATCGCCCGGCCCCAGAACGCCCTCGCCATCGGCGTGCTCGTGGCCGTGGCCCTCGCCGTCTCCGCCGTCGTCGACCTCGCCGCCCGCCGCACCACCCAGGCGCTGCGGGCCCGCGCGGAGTCCGACGTCCTCTCCGCGCTCGCCGGGTCGGTCCTGCGCGGCCAGGACGCCCTGCCGGCGCTGCTGGAGCGGGTCCGCGAGCTCTTCGGGCAGCGCGGCGCGGCCGTCCTGGCCCGCGGTCCCGGCGGCGCGTGCGCGACGCTCGCCGCCGCGGGCGAGGCGCCGGCCACCCCCGCCGCGGCGACGACGACGGTGCCGGCGGGCGACGACCTCCTCCTCGCCCTCAGCGGGCCGGCGCTGCGCGGCGAGGACGCCCGGGTCGTCACGGCCGTCGCCGTCCAGGTCGGCACCGTGGTCGAGCGGGACCGCCTGCGCGAGAGCGCCCGCCAGACCCGGCGCGAGCGGGAGCTGACGAAGGTGCGCACCGCCCTGCTCGCCGCCGTCTCGCACGACCTGCGCACGCCGCTCGCCGGGGTCAAGGCGGGGGTCAGCGCCCTCCGGCTGGAGGACGTCGAGCTCGGCCCCGAGGACCAGGCGGCGCTGCTCGCCGACGTCGAGGCCTCCGCCGACCGGCTGCAGCAGCTCGTCGACGACCTGCTCGACATGAGCCGCCTCGACGCCGGCGCGCTGGCGCTGCGACGACGGCCGACGGCGCTCGACGAGCTCGTGCCCCGCGCCGCCTCCGGCCTGCCCGCGGAGCGGATCCGGCTCGACGTGCCCGAGGACCTGCCGCTGCTCGACGTCGACGCGGGCCTGCTCGTGCGCGCCCTCGGCAACGTGCTCGAGAACGCCGTCCGGCACGCGCCGTCGTCCGCGCCGGTCGTCGTCACCGCCGGGCGGGCGGGCGGGCACCTCGTCGTCCGCGTCGTCGACCGCGGCCCCGGCGTGCCGGAGGACCAGGTGGACGCCGTCTTCACCGCCTTCCACCGCCTCGACGACAGCCGCAGCGAGGAGGGCAGCGGGCTCGGGCTCGCCGTCGCCCGCGGGTTCGTCGAGGCCCACGACGGCACCCTCGAGGCCGAGGGCACGCCCGGCGGCGGCCTCACCGTCGTGCTCCGGCTGCCCCTGACCGGGGCCGCGCCGGCCGCCACCGGCGCTGCGCCGGTCGACGAGGAGCGGGCGCCGGCGGGGAGCGCCCCGTGACGCGGGCGCTCGTCGTCGAGGACGACCGCGCCCTCGCACGCGCTCTCGCCATCACCCTGCGCGCGTCGGGGTACGAGGTCGTGACGGCGGCGACGGGCGCGGAGGGCGTGGCCGCGGCGGCCTCCGCGCACCCGGACGTCGTCGTCCTCGACCTCGGCCTGCCGGACATGGACGGCCTCGACGTGCTCGCCGCCGTGCGGGGCTGGTCGGCCGTGCCCGTCCTCGTCCTCACCGCGCGCTCGACGGGCGACGACGCCGTCGAGGCGCTCGACGCCGGCGCCGACGACGTCGTCACCAAGCCCTTCGGCATGGACGTGCTGCTCGCCCGGCTGCGCGCCGCCGTCCGGCGCGGCCCGTCGGAGGTCGCCGAGCCGGTGGTGCGCACGGCCTCCTTCGACGTCGACCTCGCCCGCCGCCTCGTCCTGCGCGACGGGGCGCCCGTGCGCCTGACGCCCACGGAGTGGCACCTGCTCGAGCTGCTGGCCCGCGCGCCGGGCCGCGTCGTCCCCCAGCAGCTGCTGCTCGCCGAGCTCCGCGGCCCGCACCTGCGCGGTGACGGCCACTACCTGCGGGTCTACGTCGCGCAGCTGCGCCGCAAGCTCGAGCCCGACCCGAGCCGGCCGCGGCACCTGCTCACCGAGCCGGGCGTGGGCTACCGGCTCGAGGTCTGAGCCGCGTCCCCGCGCGGGCGCGGCACGGGGCGCGAGCGCGGCCCCGCGACGGGCCCCGGGACGGTCCTCGCGGCGGGCGGCGGGGCGTCCAACCACCGCTCCAGGGCCGCCCGGTCCAGCGGGCGGCTGTGCAGGTAGCCCTGCGTCTCGTCGACGCCCAGCTCGCGCAGCGCCGCGAGGGTGCGCTCGTCCTCCACCCCCTCGGCCACCACCGACATGCCCAGCCGGTGCGCCAGGTCGACGGTCGTGCGCACGACGGCGGCCGTGCGCTCGTCGTGCAGCAGCCGGGTGGTGAAGGACCGGTCGAGCTTGAGCTCGGTGGCGGGCAGGTCCGTGAGGTACGTCATCGACGCGTACCCGGTGCCGTAGTCGTCGATGCTCAGCCCGAGCCCCCGCTCGGCGAGGCACCGGGCCGTCCGGACGGCCGCCTCGGCGTCGTGCATGAGCATCGTCTCGGTCACCTCGAGGACGAGCTCGGACGGCGCCGTGCGGCTCGCGGAGAGCACCTCGTCGACGAGGGGCAGCAGGTCTGGGTTGACGAGGCAGCTCGTGGAGAGGTTGACCGAGACGCGCAGCGGGCGCCCCTGCGCGCGCCAGCGGGCCGCGTCCTCGACCGCCTGCTGGAGCACCCGCGTGGTCACCGCGGCCATGAGGCCGTGCTCCTCGACGAGGTCGAGGAAGACGGCCGGCGGCAGGAGCCCGCGCCGCGGGTCCTCCCAGCGCACCAGCGCCTCGACGCCGGCCACCTCGCCGCGGGCGGCCACCTGCGGCTGGTAGTGCACGACGAGCCGGCCGACGCCGGCCGCGGGGTCCCCGCCGGCGAGACCGGCGCGCAGGTCCTCCACCAGGGCCCGGCGCTCGCGGAGCTCGGCGTCGACGGCGTCGTCGTGGGCGACGACCGCGTCGGCGCCCCCGTCGCGCTTGGCGCTGCGCAGGGCGGCCTCCGCGCGGCGGAGGAGCTCGTCGGCGCCCAGGGCGCGCCCGTCGACCCCGGGCGAGGTCGCGACGCCGGCGACCACGGCCACGCCCACGACCCGCTCCCCGACGACGACCGCCCCTGTGGCGCGCGCGACCGCCGCCCGCGCCGCCGCCGTCGCCGTCGCCGTGCCGGCGCCGGGCAGGAGGACGGCGAACTCGTCGCCCCCGAGGCGGGCGAGGTGGGCCCGGGCGGGCAGGCCGCCCGCCACGAGGGCGCCCACCCGGTGCAGCAGAGCGTCGCCGGTCGCGGTGCCGAAGCGGCCGTTGACGTCGGCGAAGCGGGCGAGGTCCAGCAGCACCAGCGCGAGACGGTCGCCCGCCTCGAGGCCGGCGCGCAGGCCCGCCTCGAGCGAGCGGCGGTTGCCCAGGCCCGTGACCTCGTCGGTCATCGCGAGGCGGTGGCTGCCCGCGAGCGCGACCACCTCGCGGATGACGAGGAGCAGCTTGACGCCCACGAGCGCGACGGCGGCGAGCAGCAGGAGCACGGCCGGGCGCGGCAGGGGGTGCAGCTGGTCGGCCACGAGCAGGGCGACGCCGACGGACAGGCCGAGGACGGGGGTGACGACGACGGCGAAGCTCTCCGAGCGCCACGACGAGGGGGGCCCGGCGGGGCTCGTCGCCGCTGCGGCCACGAGGAGCAGCGCCACCAGCCGGCCCAGGTCGACGGCGGGTCCCACGACCCCACCGGCGAGGAGGCCGGCCACCTGGAGGGCGCCCGCGGCGTCGCTGGCGAGCAGGGCCGTGAAGGCCGCGGCGAGGAGGGGCAGGCGGCGGTCCGCGCGCCACCCCGACAGCGACCAGACGGCGACGGCGAAGGCGGCGAGCAGCAGGTCCAGCAGCGGCCGAGCCGACAGCAGCACCGCGCCGACGGCGTCCATCCCCGGCTCCCGCGCGGCGGCGGGGACGAGGAAGCCCGTGCTCACCGCGGCGAGGAGGACGGCCGTGACGGCGCCGTCCAGCCAGGCGCTCGGCAGCACCCGCGCCACGCGCTCCCGCAGGAGGAGCATGAGGCCGAGGTAGAGCACCGGGTAGGCGACGAGGCCGACGGCGAAGGCGGCCGGGTGCTCGCGCAGGCCCCGCTGCCAGACCTCCTGGCTGCGCACGGGGTCGTAGTCGGGCACGAGCCACATCAGGGCGAGCTGGCCGCCGACGAGCGCGGCGGCGCCCGCACCGAGGAGCAGCCAGGGCGCGCCCCCGGTGCTGCGCCGCGCGGCGCCGAGGAGCACGAGCGCGACGCCCGCGACCGCCATGGCCGAGTAGAGGACGGCAGCGGCGGCGCCGCCCCCGGGAGCGGCGCCGAGGGCGGCCACCGCGACGAGCCCGGCGGCGGCCGCGACGACGGCGCCGCGACGGCGCGCGCGGGCGCCCGCTCGCGGGCCGCCCGGAGCGGTCGTCGGTCTCGGCATCGGGTCCACACCGGACCCTCGACGGGGCGGGAGGAGGTCTTGAGGGACCTCCTGGTCGGTGCGCCCGACGGAGCAGCGCGCCGGCCTCAGCGCGTGGCGGCCGCCGGCGCGGCCGTCCCGGAGCCGCCGGCGCCGCAGGAGCCCGCGCCGTGCGCCCCCGGGGCGTGCGCCCCCGGGCCGGGCGCGTCGACGCGCGGCACGGGGGCGCAGCGCCGGTCGAGCCACCGACCGAAGGCGGCGGCGTCGAGCGGGCGGCTGTGGAGGTAGCCCTGCGTCTCGTCGACGCCGAGGTCGTGCAGCGCCCGGAGCGTCGCGACGTCCTCGACGCCCTCCGCGACGAGGCGCAGGCCCAGCCGGTGGGCGAGGTCGACGGTCGTGCGCACGATGGCGGCGGTCCGCTCCCGCCGGCCGAGGCGGGCGGTGAAGGCGCGGTCGAGCTTGAGCTCGGTGGCCGGCAGGTCGTCGAGGTACCCCATGGAGGCGTAGCCGGTGCCGTAGTCGTCGATGCTCAGCCCGACGCCCCGCTCGGCGAGGCGGCGGGCCGTCGGCAGGGCCCGCTCCGGGTCCCGCATGAGCATCGTCTCGGTGATCTCGAGCACGAGGTCGGACGCCGCGAGCGGGGTGCGGGCCAGCACCTCCTCGACGAGGGGCATGAGCCCGGGGTCGACGAGGACGCTCGTCGAGACGTTGACGGAGACCCGCAGGCGGTGCCCCCGCCGCGCCCACCCGGCCGCGTCCGCGGCCGCGCGGCGCAGGACCCTCGACGTGAGCGCGCCCATGAGGCCGTGCTCCTCGGCGAGGTCGAGGAAGGCGGCCGGCGACAGCAGGCCCCGGTCGGGGTGGCGCCAGCGGACCAGCGCCTCGGCACCGACGACGACGCCGGACGCCGCGAGCTGCGGCTGGTAGTGCACCTCGAGGTCCCCGACGCCCGGCGCCCCCGACAGCACCGCGCGCAGGCCCTCGAGGGTCTCCCGGCGCTCGCGGCGCTCGGCGTCGGCGGCCTCGTCGTAGACGCCCCACGCGCCGGCGGCGCCGTCCCGGGGACCTGCGCGCTCGGGGGAGCCCTCCCGGCCCGCGCGCTTGGCGACGAACATCGCGGCGTCCGCGCGGCGCAGCAGCTCCTCGGCGGCGACGGACCGCCCGCTCGCGTCGGGCGTCGTCGCCACGCCGACGCTGGCGCCGACGGCCGGCCCTCCCGCGTCCGGCCCCGCCCCGGCGCCCGACGCCGCTCCCACCGCGGCGACGACCGCGCGCGCGGCCTCGGAGGCCGCGCCGACGTCCGCGCCGGGCAGCAGGACGGCGAACTCGTCGCCGCCGAGGCGCGCCACGAGGGCCGTGCGTGGCACCACGTCCCGCAGCGCCGTCGACGTGCGGCGCAGCAGCGCGTCGCCCGCCGCGTGGCCGTGGCGGTCGTTGACCTCCTTGAAGCGGTCCAGGTCCACGAGCAGCAGGCCAGCCCGCCGGCCGTCCCCGGCGGCGGCCAGCGCCCCGTCGAAGGCGCGGCGGTTCGCCAGACCGGTGAGGTCGTCGGTGAGCGCCTGCTGGCGGCTGCCCGCGAGCCGCACGACCTCGCGGATGACCACGAGGAGCTTGGCCCCCACGAGCAGCAGCGTCAGCAGCACGAGGCCGACGGCCGTCGGCGGCAGCGGCCGCACCTGGTCGAGCGCCAGGAGGGCGACGCAGAGCACGAGCGCGAGCACGGAGGTGGCGACGGCGCCGAGGGTGTCGACGCGGGCGCCCGTGGGGCGGCTCGCCCGCGTGGCGGCGGCCGCGGCGGCGACGCCGAGGGCGACGAGCCGGCCGACGTCGACGCCCGCCCCGACGACCGGCCCGCCGACGACGCCCGCCACGTGCAGCGCGCCCGCGGTGTCGCTGGCGGCCAGGACGGCGAAGGCGAGCACGAGCATCGGCAGCCGCCGGTCCGCCCTCCAGCCGGAGAGCCCCCACGTCGAGGCGGCGAGGACGAGCAGGAGGAGGTCGAGCAGCGGCCGCGCCGAGAGCAGGAGGGCGCCCAGCGGCTCGAGGCCCAGGGTGCGCCCCGCGGCGGGGACGAGGAACGCCCAGCTGGCCGCGGCCAGGAGGGCGGCGGCCGCCGTCACGTCGAGCCACGAGCTCGGCAGGACGCGGCTCACGCGCTGGCGCAGCAGCACGAGCTGGCCGGCGAGGAGCACCGGGTAGGCGACGAGGCCGACGGCGAAGGCGCCCGGCCGCTCCGCCAGGCCGCTGAGCCACACCTCGGGGCTGCGCTCGGGCGCGTAGTCGTCGACGAGCCACATGAGCGACAGCTGGCCCGAGACGAGGACGCCGACCCCCACGGCCAGCAGGACCCACGGCGCCCGCCCCGCCGGCTGGCGGCGCGCGGAGGCCGCGAGGACGACGAGGCCGGCGACCGCGAGGACGGAGTAGGCGACGGATCCCGCGAGGCCCCACCCCGCCGCGGCGAGCAGCGACAGCAGCGCGACGACGCCCACGGCGGCCCCCGCCCGGACGAGGCGCCGCGCGTCCCGCAGGGGGGCCGGGCTGGTCGGGCGCACGGGTCCTCCTCGGCACGTCGGGCCCCGACCTTGAGCCCTCGGCGCGGACGACCTCCGCGCGTCCCCGGACGGGCTCCTCAGACGAGCGCGCGCCCGCTGACGCCCACGACCGTGCCGCCGCCGACCCACACGTCCTCGCCCACGCGCTGCACGTGGACGCGGCCGCGGCGCCCCAGCGCCGTGCCCTGCGCGGCCGTGTAGGCCGCCGGCACCCGGCCGCTCGCCTGCAGCCACTGGGCCAGGCCCGCGTTGAGGCTGCCCGTCACCGGGTCCTCCGCGGCGACGGACGCCATCGCGAAGGCGCGGACCTCGACGGTCGCCGGACCGCCGCCGACGTGGGGGCCGACGAGGCCGACGTCGAGGCCGTCGAGGGCCGACCAGTCGGGCCGCACCGCGAGGACGGCGTCGGCGTCGCGCAGGAGCAGCGACACCCAGCCGGGGCCGTTGTCGGTCCAGGCGGCGTCGACGACGTCGTCCGCCGCCAGGCCGAGGCCGCGCCGGAGCCGGTCCAGGAGGTCAGCGTCGACGGGACCGCTGCGCACGAGCGGCGGGGCGGCGAAGGCCAGCCGCCCGGCGACGTCGGGGTCGCGCCGCACCCGGACGAGGCCGGCGCCGCACTCCTGCACGACGTGCTCGCCGCGCGGCCGCCCTCCCGCCTCGAGCCAGGCGCGCGCGGAGCCGAGCGTCGGGTGGCCGGCGAAGGGCAGCTCGCGCGCGGGGGTGAAGATCCGCAGCCGGTAGTCGGCGGACGGGTCCTCCGGCGGGAGGAGGAAGGTCGTCTCGGAGAGGTTCGTCCACCGCGCGAAGCGCTGCATCGCCGCGTCGTCGAGGCCCGCGGCGTCGTGGACGACGGCGACGGGGTTGCCGAGCCCGGGCGCGGGCTCGTCGGTGAAGACGTCGACCTGGGTGAAGGGGCGCACGCCCCCAGCCTGCCCCTCACCGGGGCGAGTCGTCGCCGGCTCGCCCTCCCCGGCCCCCTCACGGGGGCGAGTCGTCGCCGGCTCGCCCTCCTCGGCCCCCTCCCGAGGGCGAGTCGTCGCCGGCTCGCCCTCCCCGGCCCCCTCCCGAGGGCGAGTCGTCGCCGGCTCGCCCTCCCCGGCCCCCTCCCGAGGGCGGGTCGTCGCCGACGTGCCCGGCCGCGTCCTCCCCGAGGGGGACGCGCGGAGCCGTACCGGGGGATGACGACGCCGGGCGGCCGCGCGCGGTCGGATGGGTGCTGCGCGGGCGAGGGGCCCGCGCCTCGACGAGGCACCCGGAGGACGCCGTGCGCGCAGCAGCCCCGAGCCGGACGACGGAGGCCCCGCCCGTCCGCGTGCACCTGCCGCCGGAGGGCCGGGGGCCGGCGATGGCCGCGTGCGTGCGGAGCATCCGGCTCGCCCTGGCGCGCGGCGGCGTCGTCGTCGACGTGCGCCCCGCGCGGGCGTGGCCGCCGGGGTCCCGCCTCGTGCTCGAGCACCTGCGCACCACGGCCGAGCGCCGGGGCCTGCCCTGGGAGGAGCGGCCGCTCGCCTGACTCGCGGCGCGTCGGCCCGGTCCCCGTCCTGGCCCCTGACCGGGCCGAGCGGTCAGTCGAGCGCGCGGCGCAGGAAGCCCTTGAGCCCCGTCGCCGTGAAGAGCGCGAGGAAGCCGACGAGGGCCAGCGCGCACACCCAGGCGGGGATGTGCGGCGTCGCCGGCAGCAGCGAGCCCCGCAGTCCCTCGGAGACGTAGGTCAGCGGGTTGAGGGCCGTGACGACCTGGAACCAGCGCAGCACGTCGAGCGAGGCCCACGGGTACTGCGAGGCGCCGGTGAAGAGCAGCGGCGTCAGGACGAGCGCGAAGACGATGTTGATCTTGCTCGGCGGCACGAGCGTGCCGAGGGTGAGGCCGGCCGCCGCCCCGGTGAGCGCCCCGAGGACGACGAAGAGGACCACCCAGCCGAGCGCCTCGGTGCGCCAGGGGATCTCGCCGAGGATCCACACGCCCAGGGGGAACATCGCCGCCGCGGCGACGAGGGCCCGCAGCGACGAGAAGACGATCTTCTCGAGCGCGACGGCCGTGGTCGGCGTCGGCGCGAGCAGCCGGTCCTCGATCTCCTTGCTGAAGGAGAAGTCGATGACGAGCGGCAGCGCCGTGTTCTGCAGCGCCGTGAGGAACGCCGTCAGCGCGACGATGCCCGGGAAGAGCAGCGCGGCGTAGCCCTCCTGCAGGAAGCCCAGCGAGCCCAGCACCTGCCCGAAGACGAAGAGCAGGAAGACCGGCTGCAGCAGCACCTGCGCGAGGAAGGCGGGCAGCTCGCGCCACGTGACGAAGAGGTCGCGGCGCAGGATCGCCAGCGCCGGGGCGAGGTGGCCGACGCCGCGGCGGGCGCCGTCGCCGCCTCCCGCGGACGTGCCGCCGCCCGTCGTGCTGCCGTCCGTCGTGCTGGTCACCGCAGCTCCCTCCCGGTCAGGCTGATGAAGACGTCCTCGAGGTCGGGCCGGCCGAGCCGGACGTCGGTGACGACGGCGCCGGTGGACGCCACGGCCTCGGCCACGGGCGCGAGCAGGGCTGCGGGATCGCCCGCCACGGTGGCCCGCACGCGCGCCGCCGGGCGCTCCGCGGGCATCTCGTCGGTCCCGCGGACGCCGTCGACCCGCTCGAGGGCCTGCCGCACCGCGCCCGCGACGTCGTCCACCCCCTCGGGGGGCGTGACGACGACCTCGACGGTGCCGCCGTCGCTGTGCCGCGCGACGAGCGCCGCCGGGGTGTCGAGGTCGAGCAGGCGCCCGTGGTCGACGACGCCGACGCGGTCGCACAGCTCCTGCGCCTCGTCCATGTCGTGCGTCGTCAGCAGGACGGTGGTCCCGCGCTCGCGGAGGTCGCGCACCCGCTCCCACACGAACAGCCGGGCCTGCGGGTCGAGGCCGGTGCTGGGCTCGTCGAGGAAGAGGACCTGCGGGTCGTGCATGAGCGCCCGGGCGATCATCAGCCGCTGCGCCTGCCCGCCGGAGACCTTGTCCACCTTCGAGTCCGCGCGCTCCCCCAGCCCGAAGCGCTCGAGCAGGTCGTCCGCCCGCCGGACCCGCTCGCCCTTCCCGACGCCGTGGTAGGCCGCGTGGAAGAGGAGGTTCTGCCGGGCCGTCAGCGACTGGTCGAGGTTGGGCCGCTGCGGCACGACGGCGAGCCGCGCCCGCGCCGCGGGCGGGTCCGCGGCGACGTCGGCGCCCGCCACCACGGCGCGACCGCTCGTGGCGCGCACACGGGTGGTGAGGACGCCGACGGTCGTCGTCTTGCCCGCCCCGTTGGGGCCGAGGAGGCCGAAGACCTCGCCGCGGCGGACCGCGAAGCTCACGCCGTCGACGGCGTTGCTGTCACGCTTCGGGTAGCGCTTGACGAGGTCGACGACCTCGACGGCCGGGGCGGTGGAGGTCACGCGCCCCATCGTGGCCGCGGGCACCGGCCGTCGCAGCCCGGCGACCGGGGACGCGGGGCCGTGCGGATCTCCCTCTCCCGCACGGCTCCGCGTCCCCGGTCGGGCGTCATCCGCGCCGGCGGACGACGACGACGGTGTCGGTGACCTCGCCGACCTGCCCCTCGGGGCCGGTCGCCACGCGCACCGGCGCGTCGACCCGGACGGCCTCGAAGTCCTCCGGCGGCAGGGCGAGCCCGTCGTGCAGCTCCTGCGCCGTCGGGAAGTCGTGGCCGCCGTGCCAGCTCCACGACGGCGCCGAGCCGTGGTCGACGAGGACGAGGTGGCCCTCCGGCGCCAGGAGGCCCGACGCCCGGCGCAGGACGGCGGCGCGGTCCCACTCCACCGGCGACTGGAGGAAGAAGGCGCTCACGAGGTCGAAGGGCCCCGCGGGCAGCGAGCGCTCGAGGTCGTGCTGCTCCGTGGTGACCTCCACACCGGCCGCCGCGGCCGCCTCGCGAGTGCGGGCCAGCGCCGTCGGCGCGACGTCGACCGACGTCACCGCCCAGCCGCGCGAGGCGAGCCACACCGAGTCGCCGCCCTCCCCGCACCCGAGGTCGAGCGCGCGCCCGGGCACCAGCGGCTCCGCCACCTCGACGAGCAGGGCGTTGGGCCGACCGCTCCAGATCCGGCCCCGGGCGACGTAGAAGCCCTCCCACCGCTCCTCGACGCCGAGCGCGTCGTCCTCGAGCACGGCCCGGCCGGCGTCGGTGGTGCCCGCCGCGCGCTGCTGCCCGCCGGGGCCGTGCCCGTGGCCCTCCTGCCCCTGGCCGTGCCCGTGCCCGTGCTGGTCCTGCTCCCCCGCGCTCACGCCGTCACCCTCTCCCGGCCGGCCCCGAGGACGCCGCGGTGGGCGGCGACCGCGACGGCCGTGTCGTCGTCGACGAGGTCCTTGGTGATCATCGAGCCCGCGGTCATGCCGGCGCTCGCGGCGGTGAGCACCGGCGCCATGGGAGTGGTGACGTTGCCCGCCACCCACAGGCCGGGGACGGAGGTCGCGCCCGTCGGCTCGGCCGGGACGTGCTCGCCGAGCACGAGCTCGCCCATGGCGAGCTCGGCGGTGGCGACGCCGAGGTCGCCGAGGAGACCGCCGCGGGCGACGGCCAGCGACATCGTGACGAGCGCGTCGACGGCGACGGCGCGCCCGTCCGCCAGGCGCACGCCGTGGAGCGCGTCGTCCGCGACGTCGAGCGCCGCGACCTCGCCCTCGACGACCTCGACGCCCCGGGCGGTGAGCCTCTCGGCCTGCTCGGGCGTCGGCACCGCCCCGGTGTGCTGCAGGAGCACCACCCGCTCGCTCCACCCGCGCCACATCAGCGCCTGGTCGGGGCCGTGCGCGTTGACGGACAGGACGCCGACGACGCGGTCGGCGACCTCCCGGCCGTGGCAGAACGGGCAGTGCAGGAGGTCGCGGCCCCAGCGCTCGGCGAGGCCCGGGACGTCGGGGAGGACGTCCTCCACGCCCGTCGTCACGAGCAGCCGGCGGGCCAGGACGGTGCGCCCGTCCTGCAGGCCGACGCGGAAGCGCGGCGCGCCGGGGCCGCCGTCCTCGAGGCGCTCGGCCGTGGCGGCCGTGCCCCGGACCACCTGGCCCCCGTACGCCTCGACCTCCGCCCGGCCGATCGCCACGAGCTCGCGCGGGCCCGCGCCCTCGCGGCCCAGGTAGTTGTGCACGCCGTCGGCGGGCGCGTTGCGCGGCTCGCCGGCGTCGACGACGAGGGTGCTGCGCAGCGCCCGCGCCGTCGTCAGCGCCCCCGCGAGTCCGGCCGCACCGCCGCCGACCACGACGACGTCGTACTGCTCGCGCAGCTCCTCGTGCGTCCCCACGGGCTGCCCGCCCACGTCGCTCGTCCCGCTCACAGGTCCTCCTCGCGTCCGTGCGGCCGTCCTCCGACCGCGTCCCGGAGAGCGTGCGCGCGCGAGAGCCGGGTGGCAACGATCCTTGCCGGAACGGCAAGATGCGGGGCGTGGCCGACGACGACCTCTCCCCCGTGCTCGACGCCGTGGGCCCGCGCCTGCGCGCCCTGCGGCAGCGCCGCGACCGCACGCTCGCGGACCTGGCCGCGGAGACGGGCATCTCCGTGAGCACGCTGTCGCGCCTCGAGGCGGGGCAGCGGCGGCCCACGCTCGAGCTGCTCCTGCCGCTGGCGCGGGCGCACCGGGTGGCGCTGGACGACCTCGTCGACGCCCCCGAGACGGGTGACCCCCGCGTCCGCGCCCGCCCCGTCGAGCGCGGCGGCATGACCGTCGTCCCCCTCACGCGCCGCCCCGGGGGCATCCAGGCGATGAAGCTGCTGCTGCCGGTGGGCTACGGCGTCGGGGCCGAGCAGCGCACGCACGAGGGCTACGAGTGGCTCTACGTCCTCGACGGCCGGCTGCGCCTGCGGCTCGGGCCGCACGACATGGTGCTCGTGCCCGGCGAGGCGGCCGAGTTCGACACCCGGACGCCGCACGCCATGGAGAACGCGGGCGACGACGTCTGCGAGGCGCTCGCGCTCATGGGGCCGCAGGGTGAGCGCGCGCACCTGCGCGCCCGGCCGGCGCGCGCCAGGGGCGGGACCGAGAGCTGAGACGCCAGCGCGCAGGTGTTCGACGCTCGTGACCGTGCACGGTCACGAGCGTCGAACAGGTCGTCCTCCGGGTCAGTCGTCGCCCCGCGGCGCCCGCCCACCGGCCGTCGGCGGCACCGGGTCGGCGCCCAGCCCTCCGGGCGCGGGCACCGCGGAGCCGTCCGCGGCCGGCGGGGCGCCGTCGAGCGGGTGCGCGAGCTCGTCGGCGCGCAGACCGGCGAGGACGATCGCCGCCACGGCCAGCGCCGTCGGGGCCAGGCCGGCCACGAGGAAGACGGGCGTGAGGCCGACCGCCGCGCTCACCGGGCCGGCGAGGGCCATGGAGACCGGCATGAGCGCCAGCGACACGAAGAAGTCGAGGCTCGAGACGCGCCCCAGCAGGGACGGCGGGACGCGGCGCTGCAGCAGCGTGCCCCAGATGACGGTGGCCGCCTGGAACGTCGCGCCGACGAGGGCGGCGCCCACGACCATCACCCCCACGCTCGTGGCGACGCCGAAGAGGGCCAGCGGGGCGCACCCGGCACCCCACAGCAGGATCATCACGCTGAGGTACCGGCGCGGCAGGCGCCGCGAGGCGACGACGAGCGAGGCCACCGCGCCGGCGACGCCGAAGGCCGCCAGCACGAGCGCGTGGTCCTGCGGCCCGCCGCCGGCGCGGTCGCGGATCGCGAAGGGCGTGAGCACCTCCAGCGGTCCGATGACGAGCAGCACCATGACGCAGGCGAAGAGCAGGGTCGAGAGCAGCCACGGCGTGCGGCGCAGGTAGGCGAAGCCCTCGGCGACGTCGGCCAGCACCGCTCGCACCGCGGACCGGCCCGAGGCCGACGCCTCGGCGGCGAGGTCACGGCGCAGCGGCGTGCTCGGCAGGCCGAGGAGGAAGCCGACCGCCCCCGCCGAGGCGACCGCCGCCGCCAGCAGGGCCGCCGACGGCGCGACGGCGGCCACGAGGGCGCCCGCGAGCGCCGGCCCCCCGGCGTTGACGAGCAGCGGGCGCAGGAAGCCCTCGAGGCCGTTGGCCGGGAGCAGCTGCTCGGCCGGCAGCAGCGAGGGCAGGAGCGCCGAGTAGGCGGGGTAGTACAGGCCCTGGCCGACGCCGATGACCACCGAGGCGGCCACGAGGTGCGGCACCTCCACGAGCCCCGCGAGCGCCAGCGCCGCGGCGGCCGCGGTGGCGGCGAGCTCCGCCGCGGCGACGGCGAGGAGGATCCGGCGCTGGGGCACGCGGTCCGCGAGGACGCCGCCGAGCAGCGCGGTGGCGAGCATGCCGACGGCGAAGCCGGCGCTCACCGCCGAGACGGCCGTGGCGCCGCCGCCGAGCGCGATGACCTGCCAGACGACGGCGAGGGTCCACAGCCCGCCGGCCGCCAGGGCGCACACGAGGGCGCCCGCCAGCCAGCGGTAGGCGGGCACCCCCAGCGGCGCCAGCGCGCGGGGCAGCCCGCGCCCGACCGTCCTCACGACGCCCCCAGCCTGCGCGCGTCCCTCGCCCGCCGGGGAGCAGTCGACCGCGGCGGGCGCCCCGGCAGCAAGCGGCTTCCCCGGCCGCCCCGCCGACGCACCTCGCTCAGCGCGAGCGGCCGGGGCCAGGGTCACCGGGGTGGGGGCTGCCGGGGTGGGGGGTGGGGGCTGCCGGTGGGCCGTCAGCGCCGCCGCGGTCCGGGGACGGACGGGCGGCCGCCGGTGGGCCGGCCGCCGGGCGCGGGCGGCTCCTCCGGTGCGGGAAGGACGACGGCGTGGTGCGCGGCGCCGGCCACGGGCCGCGCGGCCGGCCCCGCCGTCGCCGGTGCCGCGGCCGACAGGGACGTCGACGGGACGGGCGGGGGCACGAGGTCGTCGGCGTGCCGGGCGGTGTCGCGACCCGCCGCCTTGGCGGTGTAGAGCGCGGCGTCCGCGGCCGCGAGGAGCGCGGTGGCCGACAGGTCCGCGCCGAGGCCCGACCCCCCGCGCCCGAGCGTGCGCGCACCGCCCGGGTGCCCTGCCCCGTGGAGCCCTGCGCCGGGGTGCCACGTCGCCGCCCCGACGCTGATGGTGACGCGCCCCCCGGCGCCCGGGCCGCCGTGCGGCAGCTGGGCCGCGCGGACGGCCTCGACGAGGCGCCGGGCGACGACGGCCGCGCCCGCGGCGTCGGTGTCGCCGAGGACGACGGCGAACTCCTCGCCGCCGTAGCGGGCCACGAGGTCCCCGCCGCGCTCGGCGGCGTCGGCGAGGACGTCGGCGACGCGCCGCAGGCACGCGTCGCCGGCGAGGTGGCCGTGCGTGTCGTTGTAGGCCTTGAAGTGGTCGACGTCGACCATGAGGACGGACAGGGGCGCCCCGCGCCGGGCGTGGGCGCTCGACTGGCGCGCGAGGTGGTCGTCGAGGCAGGGGCGGTTGGCGAGGCGGGTGAGCCCGTCGACGAGCAGCAGCCGCTGGAGCTCGGTGTTGGCCGACGCGAGCTGGTCCTGGGCGGCGCGGCGGCTGGCGACCTCGCGCTCCAGCAGCACCCCGCGCTCGCGCACCTGCCGGTGGGCCTCCTCGACGAGCCGCCGCTGCGCGCGGTCGGCCGTCACGTCCGCCATGACGACGACGGCGCCCAGCGCCGTCCCGTCGGCGCGGTGCATCGCGCGCCCGGACACCGAGACCGTCCTCGCCGGCTGGCCCGCCGGGGCGATGACGATCTCCGCTCCCGCCACCTCGACGTCCTCGCGGAGGGCGCGGACGAGGGGGATCCGCTCCGCGGCGAGCGGCGTCGTCCCGTCGGCCTCGAAGAGCGCGTAGCGGCCCGCCAGGTGCTCGGGGGCGACGGCGGTGTCCACGTCCATCCCGTGCCACTGCCGCGCGGTGCGGTTGAAGAGGGTGAGCCGCCCGTCGGGACCGCAGGCGACGACCGCGACGTCGACCGTGGCGAGGACGGCCTCGATGAGCTCCGAGCGCTCCTCGATGTCCTCGCTGCGCGCGGCGAGCTCGCCGATGACGAGCTCGGCGAGGTCGCGCTGCTCGTCGGCCTCCTGCGCGAGGCGGGCGCTGACCTGCGCCTCGCGGCGCCGCTCCAGCAGCGCCGTCACCGCGAGCGCGAGGTCCTCGAGCCGCGCCAGCTGCCGGGCCGTCAGGTGCCGCGGCTCGTCGTCGAAGACGCACAGCGTGCCCAGCGGCGCGGGAGCGCCCGGCGGCACGAGCGGCACGGAGGCGTAGAGGCGGACGCGGGCGCGCCGCCCGTCGACCCAGGGCGTGCGCGCGTACGCGGGCTCCTCGGCGGCGTCGGGGACGTGGACGGTGCGGCCCTCGGCGAGGCGCACGGCGCACAGGGACTCCGCCGCCGGCGTGGTGCCGATGACGACGTCGTGGGCCGCGAGCTCGCACTGCTCGGAGCCGTCGAGGAGGTTGACCGAGGCCGACGAGGAACCAGTCACGGCGGCGGCCACGCGGACCAGCGCGTCGAGCTCGGGGTCGCCGGCGGCCGAGCGCCACGCCGCGGCACCGCGCGCCGCCTCCGTCGCCGCTGCCTGGAGGACCCGGTCGTCGTGCATGGGGCGGGCATCGGCCGCCCTCCCGGCCGACCTCACGTCGGTGATCACCGCGGACGGGTCTCCTCGCCCGATCGGACCAGCGGGACCACCGGACCGGCCCCGCGGCGGAGGAGCCGTCCGGGTGGGCGCGCCCACGCCGACCCGGAGGTGCTGCCGCGCAGGCGGTCCGAGGAGGGCGGCGCCCGTGGCCCGCCCCTCAGCCGCTCCAGCGCTCGGCGGGGAGCCCGTACAGGGCCACGTCCTCGCGCCGCCCGCGCAGCGGCATCGCGGCCGGCAGCACGCCGTCGAGGCGCAGCCCGAGCCGCTCGGCGACGGCGCGGCTGCGCGCGTTGGCGACGACGCACCGCGCCTCCACGCGGCCGACGCCGCGGTCGCGCACGAGGTGGTCCAGGAGCGCCCGGCACGAGCGGGTCACGACGCCGTGCCCCTGCGCGTCGGCCGCCACCCAGTACCCGAGCTCGGCCGTCCCCGTCCACGTGTCGACCGACGCGCCGACGGCCCCGACGAGCCGGCCGCGCCAGCGCACGGCGGTGGGGACGGCGCGGCCCTCGAGCCACGCGGCGAGCTGGACGCGCGTGAAGGCGGTGAGGCCCTCGAGCGTCTGCTCGCCCTGCGCCCACGGCTCCCACGCGCGCAGGTGCTCGAGGTTCGCCCCGATCACCTCGGCCAGCGGCACCGCCGTCCACGCCTCCCGCAGGACGAGCTCGAGGTCGTCGTCAACGCGCAGGGCGAAGGCGGGGGCGGGTGCGCTGTCGGCCACGCGCGGCAGGCTAGGCGGGTCAGGTGGCGGGGCACCTCTCCCGCGGGCTCAGCCTCGGGGGCCGCTCGAGGCGCGGACCACCAGCCGGCACGGCAGCCGCTCGCGACCGCGGCGCACGTCCCCCGTCATCGCCGCCTGGAGCCGTTGTGCGGCCACCCGCCCCAGGTGCTGGAGCCGCATGTCCACCGTCGTCAGGGACGGGCGCGTTCCTGTGACGATCGGCTCCCAGTTGTCGAAGCCGACGACGGCGACGTCCTCCGGCACGCGACGGCCGGCCTCCCGCAGGACGTCGAGGACACCGCGCGCCACCTGGTCCGAGCCTGCGAAGACGGCGTCGAGCCGGGGCTCGGCGCGGAGCAGTGCGCGGGTGGCGTCGCGGCCCCACTCCTCCGACCAAGCGCCGAAGAGGGGGCCGCCCCCCGCCGGCGGCAGACCGGCCCGCTCGAGCGCCGCGAGGGCACCGGCCGCGCGGTCCTGCGCGGCGCCGTACGCGGGGTCGCCCGTGACGTGGCCGATCCGTCGGCGCCCCGACGACAGCAGGTGCTCGACGGCCATGGCCCCCGCCCCCTCGTCGTCGCTCACGAGGGAGAGGTCGGAGGGGTCGTCCGAGGGGGCGTAGGCGTACACCACAGGCACCGGGACCCGGCCGATCGACGGCCTCTCGTCCGGCCTGGCACCGACGACGATCAGCCCGTCGACCCGGCGCGACAGCAGGGCGGCCAAGTGGTGGCGCTCACGGATGGCGTCGCCGCGCGCGTCGCAGAGCAGCACCGCCACCCGGTCGGAGCCGAAGGCGTCCTCGGCCCCCATGAGCACCGGGATGGAGAAGCGGCCTTCGAGGTCCGAGGTGAGCAGGCCCACCGTGCCGGTCGGCTCGGGGGCGGGCACCGACGAGCCGGTCGGGAAGGACAGCCGGCGAGCGGCGGCGAGCACCCTCGCACGCGTGCCCGCGCCGACGTCCGGGCGTCCGTTGAGGGCCTTCGACGCCGTCGACGGCGAGACGCCCGCGAGGCGAGCGACGTCACCGAGCCTCGTCGGGCCCGCCGACGACGAGCCGGCGGGGGCCTCACGATCCACCGGGCGACGGTAGCCGCCCCCGGGGTCTCCGCCCGTGCGCCCCCGGCTCTCCCGGTCCGCCCTGCCGCGGCCCGCGGCCGCACGGCTCCGCAGGCGACGACCTACGCCGGCGGCCCCGTCGACCCGCGCACGACGACCCGGGGCTCGACGAGGAGCGTGCCGCGCGCGGGGCGGCCCGCCATGGCGTCCTCGAGCAGCTGCGCGGCGCGGCGCCCGATGCCCTCGAAGTCCATGTCGACGCTGGTGAGCTCCGGCCGGCTGCCCAGGACCATGGGGGCCCAGTCGTCGAAGCCCATGACGGCGACGTCCTCGGGGACGCGGACGCCCCCCTCGCGCAGGGCCTCCAGCGCGCCGCGGGCGATCTGGTCGCTGGCGCAGAGCACGGCGTCGACGTCCGGGTGCTGGTCGAGCACGGCGCGTGCGCCCGCGCGGCCCCACTCCTCCGTCCACGCCCCGTAGCGCACCGGCCCGAGGAGCTCGAGGCCCGCGTCAGCCAGCGCGTCACGCGCCCCGCGCGCCCGGTCGGTCGCCGCGAGGTAGTCCTGCACCCCCGAGACGTGCGCGACGCGTCGTCGACCCGAGGCCAGCAGGTGCGCCACGGCCAGCCGACCCGCCTGGACGTTGTCGGGGACGACCGCTGGGTCACCGGGGCGCTCCGACGGCGCGTAGGCGTAGACGACGGGGACAGGGACGTCCTCAGGCAGGGGCGGCCGCGGGTTCGTGGTCTTCCCGACGACGATCAGTCCGTCGACCCGACGGCTGAGGAGCGCCCGCAGGTGGTGGCGCTCGCGGATCGAGTCCTCCCGCGCGTCGCAGAGGAGCACCGACGTCTCGCCGACGCCGAAGGCGTCCTCCGCGCCCATGAGGATCGGCAGGCTGAAGCGCCCGTCGAGGTCGTGGGCGAGGAGGCCCACCGTGCCCGAGCGTCCGGCGTGCATGGCCCGCGCCAGGGCGTTGGGGGTGAAGCGCAGCTGCTCCGCCGCCTCGAGGACGCGCGACCGCGTCTGCGCACCCACCCGGTCACGGCCGTTCATCGCTTTCGACGCCGTGGCGGTCGAGACCCCGGCGAGGCGGGCGACGTCCTTGAGGGTGACAGACCTCGCACCGGTCGTCGGCCCGTCGTCCTCGGTCATCCCCGCGCCCCCCTCCCTGCCATGAGGCTGACCCGCATCACGACTCAGCATCGGACCCTACCCGGCGTTGACGGCGACGCAGACGTCTCCTACCGTCGGCTAATCGGTTTCGCAGCGTTTCGCTCGGACCGCCCGCCGGGCCGCATGGCGCCAGGCGGGAGCGACAGTCGACGACGACCGAGGAGCTCCCATGGGCACGACCACCAGAAGCCGCGCACGACTGGCCGCCGGGGCGGTGGCCACCTCCGCCGCGCTCGCGCTCTCCGCGTGCGGGGGCGGCGACGCAGGCACCGCCGAAAGCGGGGGCGAGGGCGACGGGGTCGTCACGGTCTGGCACTACTTCACGGTCGACGAGCAGGTCGCCGCGATGGACGCGATGGCCGAGCGCTTCGAGGCGGCCAACGACGGCGTCACGGTCGAGAACGTCTACGTCCCCTACGACCAGATGAACTCCAAGGTGATCTCCGCCGCGGGTGCCGGCGAGGGCCCGGACGTCGTCCTCTTCAACGGCGGCGAGGCGGCGGCCCTCGGCCTCGCCGGCGCCCTGGCGCCGCTCGACGAGCAGTGGGCCTCCTACGAGGACGCCGACCAGTTCCCCGACTCGGTGCTCCACGAGGTCGACGGCAGCCTCTACGCCGTCCAGGGGTACGTGAACCTCCTGGGACTCTGGTACAACGCGGACATCCTCGCCGAGATCGGCGTCGAGCCGCCGACGACCCCCGACGAGCTCGAGGCCGCCATGGCCGCCGCCGCGGAGGCCGGGTACCAAGGCATCACCGTCTCGGGCCTCCCCCAGTCCCAGGGCGAGTGGCAGGCCTACCCGTGGCTGACCGCCGAGGGCTTCGACTACGAGTCCCCCGACGCCGCGCCGCTCGAGGCGGCCCTCGCCCGCGCCCGCGGCTGGGTGGAGAACGGCTGGCTGTCGCAGCAGGCCACGACCTGGGACCAGACGGTGCCCTTCCAGGAGTTCACCGGCGGCGGGGTCGCCTTCGCCGAGAACGGCAACTGGCAGCTCGGGGCCGCGGCCGCGGACGCCGACTTCGAGTACGGCGTCGTGCCGATGCCCCTGGGCGACGGCGGCCAGGTCTACCTCGGTGGCGAGGGGCAGGCGATCGGCGCCAACAGCGACGACCCGGACCTCGCGTGGGAGTACCTCACCGGCACGTTCCTCGACCCCGAGGCGCAGGTGCAGCTGGCGCAGGACGTCGGCTACATCCCGGCCCGTGCCGACGCCGGCGAGGACGAGGCAGTCACGAGCGACGAGCTGCTCGCCCCCTTCGCGCAGTCCGTGGCCGAGCTCGGGGCGACCTACCCGGCGCCGTCGATCCCGCCGGAGGCCGTGGCCGACGTCCAGACGACCATGGGGCAGGCGTGGAGCGCCGCCCTCGGCGGCCAGCAGTCCCCCGCCGACGCCGCGCAGCAGGCGCTGTCCGCGATCGAGCCCGCCCTCGGCGGCTGAGGCCGGTGACGACCTCGTCCGCCCAGGCGCCCGTGGCCGCCCCCGGGCGGCCGCGGGGGGAGGGGTGGGTCCCAAAACAAAACACCCCCCACCCCACCCCCCCCATCCCCCGCCCCCCCCTCCCCCCCCCCCCCCCCCGGGCCGTCGCCCGCGCCGCCGCCAGCCCCGCCTGCTCTTCCTCGTCCCCGGCGCCCTCTTCCTGCTGCTCTTCAGCGTCTTCCCCCTCGTCCAGCTGGTCCGCCTGAGCGTCAGCGAGGTGCGGAGCAGCAACCTCAGCGGGGCGTGGGAGTTCGTGGGGCTCGACAACTTCGCGCAGACGCTGTCCTCGGGCGGCGAGCAGGCGCTGTGGCGGACGCTCGTGTTCGTGACCGTGGTGACGGTGCTCGGCATGGTCGGCGGGCTGACCGCCGCGATCGCCCTGCGCGGTGGTGGCCGCTGGGCCGCCGGGATCCTCGCCGTCATGGTCTTCGTCTGGGCGCTGCCGCCGGTCGTCAACGGCAGCGTCTGGAAGTTTCTGCTCAACGACGACGGCCTCGTCAACACGGTGCTCGCCGCCGTCGGCCTCGTGGACGGGCCGGTGCCGTTCCTCTACGACCAGTCGTGGGCGCTGATGTCGGTGGCCTTCGTCAACGCCTTCGCCGTCGTCCCCTTCAACGCGCTCGTCTACCGGGCCGCGCTGCTCGGGATCGAGATCGAGGTCTTCGAGGCCGCCGCCCTCGACGGGGCTTCGCGGTGGCAGGAGATCCGCCACATCATGCTGCCGGCCGTCCGCCCGACGACGCTCGTGCTGCTCGTGCTGACGATCGTCTACGGCTTCCGCAGCTTCGACTTCATCTACGTCATGACCTTCGGCGGCCCCGGCACGGCGACCAACACGCTGCCGTTCCTCGGCTACCTCCAGGCCTTCGCCCGCTACGACTTCGGGCTCGGCGCCGCGACGTCCGTGCTGACGGTCCTCGGGGTCCTGGTGCTCGCGGTGGTCTACGCCCGGAGCATCCGCCGAGAGGAGGCCGAGGGATGAGGACCCGCCCCGGGCCGGTCGTCACGGCCCTCAAGATCCTGCTGACGCTGCTGTACGGCGTCCCCCTGCTGTGGATCGTCCTGACGTCCTTCAAGCGGCCGTCCGACGTCTTCGGCGCCGACACGGCGTTCGTCTTCCGACCCGTGACGACGGCCTACGTCGAGGCCCTGGACGGGGCCCTGCTCGACGCGCTGCGCCAGTCCGTGCTCATCGCCGTCGGCACCACGGCGCTCGTGCTGGTCCTCGCCGTGCCGGCGGCCTACGGCCTGGCGCGGACCCGCGGGCCGCTGCCGAGCATCGGCCTCGGCCTGCTCATCGTCTTCCAGATGATGCCCCAGACGGCGCAGGTCATCCCCTTGTTCCAGGTCTTCGGCCAGTGGGGGCTGCTCGACTCGACGCTCGGCGTCGTCGTCGCGGACGCGGCGCTGCTGACGCCCTTCGCGACGCTGCTGCTGCGGCCCTTCTTCCGAGCCGTCCCGCACCAGCTCGAGGAGGCCGGCGCCATCGACGGGGCGTCGATGTGGCGGACCTTCTGGGCCATCGCCCTCCCCGTGGCCCGCAACGGGGTGGCCACCGTCGGCACGCTGATCTTCCTGCTCGCGTGGGGCGAGTTCCTCTACGCCGTGAACTTCTTCCTCTCCCCCGGCTCCTACCCGCTGAGCGCGCTGCTCGCCGCCCAGGTCTCGGCCTTCGGCATCGACTGGCCCGGGCTCATGGCGCTGGCCGTTCTGACGTCCCTCCCCATCCTCGCGGTCTTCGCCGCGACGTACCGGCTGCTGCGCGACGGGCTCACCGTCGGCGCGGTCAAGTGACCACCGGCGACGCCGGCCTCCCCGACACACCTGGAGCACCGATGACCGTGCAGGACACCCGGCCGACCGACCCCGGGAACGCGACCGCCCGGCGGGGCGCGTCTCCCGTCGCACCGTCCCGAGGACGGCTCTCCCCGCTCGGGCTCGGCGTCGTGGACCTGACGGGCGGTGGGCTCGGCGACCTCCAGGACCTCGGCAGCCGCGGAGTCCTCCAGCACTGCGCGGAGTGGCTCGAGCGCGCGGGCTGGGTCGGCAACTTCGACGCGGCCGCCGAGGGCCGCCTGCCCCAGGACCGCGCGGGCCGGGAGTTCAGCGACTCGGAGGTCTACAAGCTCCTCGAGGCGCTCGCCTGGGAGTCCGGGCGGACCGGCGACCCGGCCCTCGAGGATCAGATCGCGGCCCTCACGGCCCGGGTCGCCGCCGCCCAGGAGCCCGACGGGTACCTGAGCACCGCCTTCGGCCGCCCCGGCCAGCCGCCCCGGTGGAGCGCCCTGGACTGGGGCCACGAGCTCTACTGCGTCGGCCACCTCGTGCAGGCGGCCGTGGCGCGGCTGCGCACCGGGCACGACGACGAGCTGGTCGGCGTCGCCCGACGGGCGGCCGACCTGGTGTGCGACGTCTTCGGCGCCGACGGCGACGGCCGCGTGTGCGGCCACCCGGAGGTCGAGGTCGCCCTGGCCGAGCTGGGGCGGGCGACGGGCGACCGGCGCTACCTGGAGCAAGCACGGCGCTTCGTCGAGCGTCGCGGTCATGGCGTCCTCGGGGACGGCGTCTTCGGGCCCGAGTACTTCCAGGACGACCTGCCCGTCCGCGACGCGACGGTGCTGCGCGGCCACGCCGTCCGCGCGCTCTACCTTGCCGCCGGGGCCGTCGACGTCGCCGTGGAGGAGGGCGACGACGAGCTCCTCGGGGCGGTCCGCCGCCAGGCCCTCACGACCCTCGCCCGCCGCACGCACCTCACGGGCGGCATGGGGTCCCACCACGAGGGCGAGTCCTTCGGTCTCGACTTCGAGCTGCCGCCGGACCGGGCCTACGCCGAGACGTGCGCCGGTGTCGGCTCCGTCATGGTCAACCAGCGGCTCCTGCTGGCCACCGGAGACCCCGTGCACGCCGACGCCGTGGAGCGGGCCCTGCACAACGTCGTCGCCGGCTCCACCGGCGAGGACGGCCGCTCGTTCTACTACACCAACCCGCTGCAGGTGCGGGAGCCCGCCGAGGCGCCGCCGGCCGACCGCATGGTCCCCCGCGCCGCCTCCTCCCTGCGGGCCCCGTGGTTCGCCGTCTCCTGCTGCCCCTCGAACGTGGCGCGGACCCTCGCCTCGCTGGCGGCCCTCGTGGCGACGACGGACGACGACGGCGTGCAGCTGCACCAGTACGCCTCGTGCACCGTGCGCGCCCCGATGGCGGACGGCGACGTCGTCCTCGCGGTGACGACGGACTACCCAGCGGACGGCCGCGTGCGCGTCGAGGTGCTCGAGGCGCCGGGCGGCCCCTGGTCCCTGTCCCTGCGAGTCCCCTCCTGGGCCGACGGCGCCCGCCTGACCGCGGGCGGCGGCTCGCGCGAGGTGGGCCCCGGCACGGCCGTCGAGCGCCGCGACTTCGTCGCAGGTGACGTCGTCGAGCTCGACCTCCCCGTCCGGGCGCGCTGGACGCACCCGGACCCGCGCGTCGACGCGCTCCGGGGCCAGGTCGCGGTGGAGCGCGGGCCGGTCGTGTGGTGCCTCGAGTCCGTGGACCTCGGGGACGACGTGGGCCTCGCGGTCGTCGACGCCTCGCGGCCGCCGGTCGAGGAGGACGGGCGCGTGCTGGTCCCCGTCGCGGTCCGCCGGGTCGAGGACCGCTCCTGGGCCTACGGGGACGCGCCGGCGCCGCTGCCCGGGGACGAGGACCGCCGGCTCGTGCCGCTCGTGCCGTACAGCCGGCGCTCGAACCGGGGGCCGTCGACGCTGCGCGTCTGGTTGCCGACCTCCTGACACCGGGCCGGGGAGCGCGCGCCGGGAGCGGTCGGGCGAGGACGCGGGGGACGGCGTCGTCCGTGCACCGCCGCTCTCCTCAGGTCGCGACGAGGGCGGGCTCCCCGGTCCCGCGGAAGGTCCGCCGGTAGGCCTGCGGCGAGGTGCCGAGGCGCCGCGTGAAGTGCTGGCGCAGCGTCGTCGCCGCGCCGAAGCCGCACCTGCGGGCCACCTCCTCGACGGGGAGGTCGGTCGTCTCGAGGAGCTCCTGGGCGAGGGCGACCCGCTGCGCGAGGAGCCACGCGAGCGGCGTCGTCCCGGTGAGCACGCGGAAGTGGCGGGCGAAGCTGCGCGGGGACTGCAGCGCCCGGGCCGCCAGGCGCTCCACGGGCAGGGGCTCGTCGAGCCGCTCGGAGGCCCAGACGAGGACGTCGCGCAGGCGCTGGCCGTCGTCCGGCGGCAGCGCCGGGCCCTCGACGAACTGCGCCTGCCCGCCCTCGCGGTGGGGCGGCACCACGAGGCGGCGCGCCACCGCCGCCGCCACGGCGGCGCCGTGCTCGCGCCGCAGGAGGTGCACGCACGTGTCGATCCCGGCCGCCGAGCCGGCGCTGGAGAAGAGCGGGTCGTCGTCGACGTAGAGCACGTCGCTGTCGACCCGCACCGCCGGGTACCGGCGCGCGAGCTCGTCCGCGTAGCGCCAGTGCGTCGCGAGCACCCGCCCGTCGGCGACGCCGGACGCGGCGACGACGAAGGCCCCGGTGCACTGGCTCATGACGCGGGCGCCCCGGGCGACGGCGTCCCGCAGCACCTGCCCGTAGGCCTCCGGCGGGTCGACGTCGCCGTGCTCCCAGCCGAGCGCGATGACGAGGTCGGCGCGGGCGGCCCGCTCGAGGCCGTGCTCGACGTGCACGTCGAGCCCCGTGTCGGTGCGCACCCGCCCCGGCTGCTCGGTGACGACGGCGAAGTCGTACGTCGGCAGCCCCTCCGGCCCGCGGTCGAACCCGAAGACCTCCGACGCGATGCCGAGGCCGAAGGTGCCCACGCCGTCGTAGGCCAGGGCGACGACGTCCCTCAGCACGGCTGCGTCCCGCTCATGGTCCGAGGGTGCCACGGCCGTGGCAGGAAGTCGTCGGTCGACGTCGTTCCTGCCACTCGTCGCCCGACGCGGTGCCCGGGAGGCTCGTCGCACCAGCCAGCAGCCCCACCACCCAGCAGCCCCACCACCCAGCAGCCGGGCGCACGACGCGCCCCTCCCCCGGAGCCGGCCATGACGACGACCCCCTGCCCGACACGCCCCCTCGACCGCTCCGGCCCGCTCGCGGTCCGTCGCCCGTCCGGCCCCGGCCGCGGGGCCACGGGCGCGCCGCCCGCCGTCCTCCGCCGGCAGGACCTGGACGACCTCGCCGACGCCGCCGCCGGCGCGGAGGGCCACCTCGGCGCCGAGGTGCTCGCGGGCGCCGTCGCCCGCCTCGAGGCGCTCGCCGGGGCGCCGCTCGGCCCGGTCGCCGGCGAGCCGCTCGTCGTCCTCCAGCGGCGCGCCGGCCGGGCGCTGCGGCTGCTCGCCGCCCGCACGCCCGCCGTCGACGGCGGGAGGCTGGCGGGCCTGGCGACCGACCTGCGCGAGCCCGCCGCCGCCCTGCTGCGCGCGTCGGCCGCCCCCGACTCGGCGGGGGGCAAGCGGTGAGCGCCCTGGCCGCCGTCCTCGTCGCGGCGGGCGTCCTCGCCTGGGCCGTCGCGCTCGGGCGGCAGGCCCTGCCGCGCCGGCTGCGCTCGCCCCTGTGGCGGGGCACGGCGCGCGAGCTCGGCCGCGACGCGGCCCGCGGCGGGCGCGAGCTCGTGCGGCTGCACCCGGGCCGCTGGCCCGGTCGGTGGCCCGGTCCGGCGGGTCAGGCGAAGCCGAGGCGCGCGAGCGGCTCGACGAGCTCGCGCTCCTCGTAGGCCAGGTGGCTGAGGAGCACGTCGGAGAGCAGGTCGACGGCGGCGCGCACCTCGGCGACGCCGGCGGGGCCGGGCGCCGCGACCGACGCGACGAGCGCCCGGTCCACCCGCTCGAGCACGTCGTGGATGGCGTGGTGCTCCTCCTCGAGCCGGTCCACGACCGGCCCGAGCCGCGGGTCCTGCGCGCGCAGGCGCGGGAACATCGACTGGTCCTCGATGGTGTGGTGCGTCGTCACCACGCGGCAGTAGCTCTGGCAGTACGTGCCGAGCGTCCAGGCGTTCTGGCGCAGCGTCATGGTGGCGATGTGGCTGCGCGCGACGCCGGGCGGCACGGAGCCGGCCGCCACCTGGTCGACGAGGTCGTGGAGCTCGGCGACCTCCGAGCGCAGGTGGTCGTGGACGTCGACGAGGTGGCGCCCCTGCGTCGCCTCGTCCTCGGTGTAGGTGCGCCCGGCCTCCGGCTCGGGGCCGCGCGGGCGGGCCGCCTCGTCCCACACCCGCTCGGCGCTGCGGCGGACGCCGTCGTCCGGGGTCGGGATCACGGGCAGCCCGGGCGCCGCGGTGGCGGGTGTCCGCTCGGGCACGGGTCCTCCTGGTCCTGCCGTCCCCGGGCCGGAGGCGGCGCTCAGGTCCAGTACAGCAGCCGGGCGGCGGGCAGCCGCTCGGCCAGCGCGGACTCGAACCACGTCCGCAGCTCGGCCATCACCGGCGCCGGGTAGACGTGCTTGACCGCCCCGTACTTGCCGCGCTTCTGCCGCCGGGCGTCCTCGTCCATCTCCAGGGCGGTGCGCGGGTACCAGCCCTGCAGCACCTCCTTGCTGCGCGGGGTGAAGCGGTGGGTGATGAGCTCGGTGGTGAGGTCGAGGCCGGGGACGTCGGCGGTCGCCGCGGCGACGGCGTCGAGGAGGGCGCCGTACTGCTCGCGCCACCCCTCGACCGGCATGATCGGCGCGACCGTGAGGCCGACGGGGTACCCGGCGATCGCCAGTCGGCGCAGCGAGCCCACCCGCTCGGGCATCCGCGCCGTCCCGCCCTCGAAGCGCTGCACGTCGAGGGCGTTGACGGACAGCCGCACCCGCGTCCGGCCGCCGTGCGGGAGGTCGAGGAGCGGCTCGACGTCGTCGAACTTCGTCGTGAACCGCATCTGCACCGGGCCGCCGAAGTCGGCCGTCCCGACGTGCGTGATCGCCTGCGACAGCGAGCCGGTCACGTGCTCGAGCGCGAGCGGGTCGGTGTAGCAGGAGGTCTCGAACGTCGTGCCCTCGGCGCGGCGGTCCTCGCTCGCGCTCGTCACGGCGCCGCTGCCGACGAGCGGGGCCACGCCGTCGAGCACCTCCTCGAGGTTGGCGTAGACGCGGGTGATCGGCGGCCCGCCGAGCGAGCCGGCGAGGTAGCAGTACTGGCAGTGGGCCGGGCAGCCCTCGGCGAGGTCGACGCGCCAGTCGGCGCTCGGCGGGATCGGCTGCGGGCGCCGCTTGCTCGGCGGGGCCACGACGACGGCCAGCGTCTGCTTGGCGAGCGCGTACGTGGAGCGCTCGTCCTCGCCGCGCAGCGGCGGCAGCCGGTCGCCCCTCAGCAGCTCGACGTCCTGGACGCCGGCCGCCTCGACGCGCCGCAGTATCCGCTGCCCGTGCGGCAGCTCCGCCGCCGAGCGCGTGACGAGGACGCGCCTCGGCACCCAGCGCCGCGGCGCGGCGGCAGCCTGGGGAGCGGTCACGGTCATACCGGGCCCAACACCCGGGACCCCGGCGACCATCCGACCAGGGGCGCCTCGCTGCCGCCGCCAGGGAGGACGAAGGCGGCCTCCGCGGAGCCTCCGCGCCTGTGACCTGGGACGACGCGCGGGCGCGAGACCTTCGTCCTCCTCGGCGGCGGACGGGCGGGCTCAGCCGGCGGCCTCCTCGCGCTCGACGTCCTGCACCGTGCGCTGCAGCAGGCACAGCTCGTTGCCCTCGGGGTCGGCGAGCACGACCCACGTGACGTCGTCGCCCTGCCCGACGTCGACGCGACGGGCCCCGAGCGCCTCGAGCCGGGCGAGCTCCTCGGCCGTGGTCGAGCCGTCGGCCCGCAGGTCGAGGTGGAGCCGGTTCTTCACCGTCTTGCCCTCGGGGACCCGCAGGACGTCGATCGTCGGCCCGGCGGCGGCGGCCCCGCCCGGCGGGCCGATGCTGATGCCGTCGTCGTCCTCGTCCACCTGCTGCCAGCCGAGGACGGCGCACCAGAAGTCGGCGACGGGCCGCGGGTCCACGGCGTCGAGGGCGATGGCGGCGATGCGGCTCGTCATGTCCGGCAGCATGGCCCCGCGGGCGCCGCCGCGGCGCCGTGCGTGACGACGGAGGTGCCCGGGATGGCCGAGGACACGACGGCCGAGGGGCCCGCGACGGCGCAGGCGCCGGAGGACCCCCTGCTCAGCGCTCCCCCGACCCCCGCCCCGCTCGTGGGCACGTGGGAGGCGTCGGGCGAGGTGCTCGGCGAGGACGGCGCCACGGTCGTCGGCGCCGTCACCGGGACCGCCGTCTACCGGTGGCTGGGGCCGACCGTCGTCCACGAGGTCGACGTCGAGGTCGCCGGGAGGCGCACCCGGGTGCTCGAGGTCCTCGAGCCCTTCGACCCCGCGCTCGGCGCCTTCCCGACGCGGGCCTACGACGACGCGGGCGGCGTCGCGTCGTCGACGGCGTCCGTCGACGCCAGCGGCACGTGGACCGTCCGGGCGCCGGGGTCGCGCGCCACCCTGCGCCTCGCCGACGACGGCACTGCCATGAGCGCCGAGTGGTCCCGTGAGACGCCGGGCGGCGACGTCCCCTGGATGCGGCTGGCCTGGCGCCGCACCTCCTGAGATCCCCCTCGCACGCGCCGGGCACGTCGGCCCCGGCACCGTCGGAGCTCGGGCCGTCAGCCCCCGAGCCCGGCGAGCAGCGAGAGCGCCAGCGCGGTCATGACGACGGCGATGAGCGCGTCGAGCACCCGCCAGGCCCCGGGCCGCGCGAAGAGCGGCCGCAGGAGGCGGGCCCCGAAGCCCAGGGCGAGGAACCAGGCGGCGCTCGCCGCGACCGCCCCGACGGCGAAGGACCACCGGTCGTCGCCGTGGGTGCCGGCGATGGAGCCGAGGAGCACGACCGTGTCGAGGTAGACGTGCGGGTTGAGCCACGTCAGCGCGAGCGCGGTGGTGAGCGCCCCGGCGAGGGTCCCGCGCTCGGGGGCGGTGCGGGCGTCGAGCGCCGCGTCCGCCAGGCGCACGGCCCGCCGCAGCGCGTGGGCGGCGTAGCCGAGGAGGAAGGCCGCGCCGCCGACGCGCACGACGACGAGCGCCCACTCCGCCTGCTGCACGAGCGCGCCGACGCCCGCGACGCCCGCCGTGATGAGGACGACGTCCGAGGCGGCGCAGACCGCGACGACGGCGCCGACGTGCTCCCCGCGCAGCCCCTGGCGCAGCACGAAGGCGTTCTGCGCGCCGATGGCGACGATGAGCGAGAGGCCGAGCCCGAGGCCGGCGAGCAGGGCGTGCGCGTCCACGGGCGGGACGCTAGGGGTCCGGCGCTGACGAAGACCAGATCAGGTCGCTGCGGGATCCGTAGCATCTCTCAGCATGCGCGACGACAGCCCGCGGCGGCTGCGATGGGACGTCGGCCAGCTCGAGGCCCTGTCCGCCGTCGCGGCGACGGGCTCCTTCGAGGCGGCGGCGGAGCGCCTGCACGTGACGCCCTCGGGGGTGAGCCAGCGGCTGCGCGCCCTCGAGGCCGCCACCGGGCGCGTGCTGCTCGTGCGCTCGCGCCCCGCGCGCCCGACGCCGTCCGGTGAGGCCGTGCTGCGCCTGGCCCGCCAGGTGGAGGCCGCCGCCGCGCAGACGGCGGCCGAGCTCGGCGCGGGCGACGGGGGGCTCCCCGAGGTCGCGGTGGCCGTGGGCGCCGACGCCCTCACCACCTGGGTGCTGCCGGCGCTGGCGCCGCTGGCCGCGGAGGTCCGCCTGGACCTGCGCCGCGAGGACGAGTCGCGCACCACGGCGCTCCTGCGCTCCGGCGAGGTGATGGCCGCCGTCACGAGCGACACCGCCCGGGTGCCCGGCTGCTCGACGACCCGCCTGGGCCGGATGCGCTACCGCCCCGTGGCCTCGCCCGCGGTGGCGCGGCGCTGGTTCCCCGACGGGCTGTCGCCGGCGGCGCTCTCGGCGGCGCCCGTCGTCGTCTACGACCGCGGCGACCGGCTCCAGCACGACTTCGCCGCCCGGCGCGCGCGCCGACCCGTCGACCCCCCGTCGCACCACGTGCCCGGGTCGACGGCCTTCCTCGCGGCCGTGCGCGCGGGGATGGGGTGGGGCATGCTCCCCGACCTGCAGAGCGCGCCCGGGCTCGCCGACGGCTCGCTCGTCGCGCTCGCACCCGGTGACGCGCCGCGCGACCGCAGCGACGTCGTCCTCCACTGGCAGCAGTGGTCCCTGCGGTCGCCCGCCCTCGACGCGGTCGCCGACGCCGTCCGGGGCGCCGCCCGCACCGTCCTGCGCTGAGGGCGGACGGCGCACCGGCACGGCGCCGCGTCGTCGGGCTCGTCAGGGGGCGAAGAGCTCGCCGGACATCTGCCCGCCGCTGCCGGCCAGGTTGACCAGGACGGTGACGATGAGCCCGACGTAGGCGAGGACGACGAGCAGCAGGAGCGCCCCGAGGACGACGCCGGTGATCGCGAAGCCCTTGCCGCCCTCGCCGGTCCGCTTGATCTCCCGCAGCGCGAGGATCCCGAAGACGAGGCCGACGAGGGGCGCGGCGAAGCCGAGGCAGAGGGCGACGATCGCCTTGCTGTTCGTCGCCGCGGTCGACGTCGGCGACGGACGGCCGCCGTAGGGCTCGGCCTGGCCGTACGGCGCGGGCTGCCCGTAGGGGGCCGGCTGCTGGCGGTACGGGTCGTCGCTCACGGGCTGCTCCTGCGTCGGTCGGTGGGACCGCAGCCTGCCGCGCGAGCGGGTCCGGCGCCCGCGGCGCGCCCGGACGGGGCGCACGACCGCCCGTCCGGGTGCGAGCCGAGGGCGATCCGGCGCGGCACCCGACGACGGGCCCGCTCAGCGGGCGAGGGAGGGGAAGCTCCACGCGATCGGCGTCCCGGCGGTGACGGTCCGGCCGCAGGGGAAGCTGGCGTTGATGCCGGACTGGCGCACGTTGTCGAGGCGCACCTCGAAGTGGAGGTGGCTGCCGTAGCTGTTGCCGGTGTTGCCGACGTAGCCGATGACCTGCCCCTCGGCGACCGTCTGCCCGGGCACGACGGCCAGCTTGCTGAGGTGCGCGTAGATGGTGCGGTAGCGCGTGCCGTGGTGGAGGCGGACGAAGATCCCGTAGCTGGCGGAGTCGGCGCGCGTCCCGGCGATGCTCACGACGCCGCTGTCGGCGGCCCGCACGGGCGTGCCCGTGGCCGCCGCGATGTCGACCCCGCCGTGCGCGGCGCCCGAGGAGCAGTACTTCCCGACGATCCCCGTGACCCGGCCGGTCGTCGGGACGGACATGGCGCCGGTCTCGGCGTGCGCGGGGACGAGCGACGCCGTCGTGGCGACGACGAGGGCCGCGGCCACGGCGGCGAGGCGGCCGAGCCCGCGCCGGAGGCCGCGCGCGGTGGTGGGGCGGGTGCGGGTGGTCGTCGTCATCGGAAGGTCCCCCAGGTGGCTGGTGCGCCGGCGCCGCCGGGGCTCCGGACGGCGCGCTCTCCCCCGGGGCATCGGCGCGCACGCCGCCGTCCTTGACGCCCAGGTCTCGACCCGGTCACGTCCCGGTCTCGTCCGGGTCACGCGCCCGGGGGTGGGCGACGACGCGGCCCGGGGCGTCAGCGGCCGCGCAGCAGGCGTCGGCCCGGGCCGGTGGACCGGGCGAGCAGGCCCAGCACCCGGGTCGAGGCCCCCGGCACCAGGCGTTCCAGCAGCGCGGGCAGCCTCGCCGACCAGCCGACGAGCAGCCGCGGGCGCCGCCGCTCGACGGCGCGCAGGACCTGCTCGGCGACGTCGACCGGGTCCATCGTCAGCAGGCGCTGGAAGGACGCGCGCCCCGCCGCCACGTCCTCGGCGGACAGGCTCGCGGCGCCGCGGGCGTCCTGCGCGATGCGGGTGCGCACGCCCCCCCCGGCATGACGCACGTGACGCCCACCCCGTCCTGGCGCAGCTCGTCGCGGAGCGCCTCCGTGAAGCCGCGGACGGCGAACTTGCTCGTGGCGTAGGCGCTCTGGCCGGGCGGCGCGACGACGCCGAAGATGCTCGCCACCGTGACGACGTGCGAGCCCGGCTGCTCCCGCAGGGCCGGGAGGAGCGCGGAGACCACCTGGACCGTGGCCCGGAGGTTCACCTCGACGACCCACCAGAACTCCTCGAGGGTGAGGTGGCGGAAGAGGCCGCCGAGGGCCACCCCGGCGTTGCTGACGACGAGGGTCACGCGCGGGTGGTCGGCGCGGACGGCGTCGAGCGCGCGCGCCGTCGCGTCGCGGTCGGCGAGGTCGACGACGTAGGTCCGCACCGCGAGGCGGGGGTGCGCCGCCCGCAGGGCCGAGGCCACGCCCACGAGCCGCTCGGCGTCCCGGTCGAGCAGCGCGAGGTGGCTGCCGCGCGCGGCCAGCGCCCGGGCGAGCGCCTCGCCGATGCCGCCGGCGGCGCCGGTGACGACGGCCGTACCGCCCTCGAAGACGTACGGGTGCACGGAGCCCACCTCCCTGGGAGCGACGCCGCACCGGCCGGGCGGCGACCTCGCATCCTGCCCGGCGCGTCACGCCCCCGCGCTCCGGCGGTGGCCGCGGACGAGCCGGACCCTTCGGGACGAGACGGGTCTTGACCACGCCCGGCGACCGTGGTCCCCTTCCGGGGCACGGTGTGGAAATCGTTTTAGTCGCAGCGACGGCGCTGCGCACGAGGAGGAGCTCCATGGGACGACGACGTCTGGGAGCCGGGGCCCTGGCCCTCGGCGTGCTGGCACCGCTCGGCGTGGTGCTGGCACCGACCGCCGGCGCGGAGCCGGCGACCGTCTACGAGACGGGCTTCGAGGACGGCCTGTCGGGATGGTTCGGCCGCGGCACCGCCGAGGTCGAGGTCAGCACCGCGCAGGCGCGGACCGGCGAGGCCAGCCTGCTCACCACCGGCCGGACCCAGGCCTGGAACGGCCCGGCGCTCGACGCGCTGGGCCTCATGCCCGCCGGCACGTACGAGGTGGAGGCGTGGGTGCGCCTCGTCGACGGCAGCGGCGAGGACGCGGTGACGATGAGCGTCGCGCGCACGCCGCAGGGCGGCGACGCGGCGTTCGACTCGGTGGCCTACCAGGTGCCGGTGACCGACAGCGGCTGGACGCGGGTCGGCGGCACCTACGAGCACGGCACGCGGAACAGCCAGCTCGAGCTCTACCTGGAGAGCCCCGACGCCACGCAGGCGTACTACGTCGACGACGTGAGCATCGTCGGCGAGGCCGCGCCGCCGCCGGGCGAGAGCACGCGCAGCGACCTGCGCACCGACTTCGAGGACGGCCTGCAGGGCTGGGGCCCCCGCGGCGACGCCCAGGTCGCCCTCTCGACCGACGACGCCCACGGCGGCAGCGCGAGCCTGCTCACGACGAACCGCCTGCAGAGCTGGCAGGGCCCGGCGCTCGACGTCACGAGCGCCCTGGCGATCGGCCAGCGGGTGCAGGTCTCGATGTGGGTGCGCCTCGCCCCGGGGCAGGAGCCGACGGGGCTGAACGCGACCGTCCAGCGCGACCGCGGCACCGCCACGAGCTACGACGGCGTCGCCGGGGCCAGCGGCCAGGTCACGGCGGACGCCTGGACCGAGCTGCGGGGCACCTACACCCTCGGCGCGCCGGTCGACACGGCGACCCTCTACGTCGAGGGGACCGCCGGCGTCGACTTCTACCTCGACGACGTCGCGGTGGTCGGCGTCGAGGAGACGCCCATCCAGGACGTGCCGGCCCTCCAGGACGTCCTGGCGGCGGACAACATCGAGCACACCGGGGTCGCGATCGACCCGCGCGAGACGGTCGGCCGTCCCTCGGAGCTCCTGCAGAAGCACTACAGCGCCTTCACGCCGGAGAACGACGGCAAGCCCGCCGAGATCCAGCCCGTCGAGGGGCAGTTCACCTTCGGCGACCTCGACGCCCTGCTGGACTACGCCGACGCGACCGGCACCGACGTCTACTACCACGTGCTCGTCTGGCACTCCCAGACGCCGGACTGGTTCTTCCTCGACGGCGACCGGCCCCTCACGAGCAGCCCCGAGGACCAGGCGCTGCTGCGCTCGCGCATGGAGGCGCACATCCGGGCGATCTCCGAGCACGTCGCGGAGCGCTACCCCGACGGCGACAGCCCGATCTGGGCGATGGACGTCGTGAACGAGGTGATCAACGACGGGCCGAACGGCAACCCGCACGACATGCGCGACAGCCGCTGGTTCAAGGTGCTCGGCGAGGGCTTCGTCGACGAGGCCTTCCGCCTGGCCGACCAGTACTTCCCCGGGGTCGAGCTCTTCATCAACGACTACAACACCGAGATCCCGTCCAAGCGCGAGGACTACCTCTCGCTCGTCGCCGCGCTGCAGGAGCGGGGCGTGCCGGTCGACGGCGTCGGGCACCAGGCGCACGTCGACTTCGCCCGGCCCGTGGAGTGGCTCGACGACACCATGGACGCCGTCACCGCGCTCGACCCGTCGCTGCTGCAGGCGATCACCGAGCTCGACGTCAACTCCTCCACGGAGAACCGCGGGGCCGACGTCGGCAGCGGCGGCACGTACGTGCCCGTCACCGAGGACCGGGAGAAGGCGGCGGCCGAGCTCGGGTACTACTACCGCGACCTCTTCGCCATGCTCCGCACGCACAGCGACTCCCTGGCGTCGGTGACCTTCTGGGGCATCAGCAACGCGCGCAGCTGGCTGCGCACGTGGCCCGGCCCCCGCCCGTGGGAGCAGCCGCTGCCCTTCGACGACGACCTGCAGGTGCTCCCGGCCTACTGGGGCGTCGTCGACCCGTCGCAGCTGCCGCCGCGGCCCGAGGACTTCCTCCCGCCGCGCTTCGAGGGCCCGCAGACCGTCGAGGTCGTGGCCACCGACCCGGACGGCACGCCGGTGGACTACGCGCTGCCCGCCGCCCGCGACACCCGCGACGGCGTCGTCACGCCGACGTGCGCCCCCGCGCCGGGCTCGGTCTTCGCCCTCGGCACGACCGAGGTCACGTGCACGGCGAGCGACAGCGCGGGCAACACCACCCCGGCGACGACCTTCGACGTCGTCGTCACCGCCCCGCCGACCCAGGCGGAGCTGGGGATGGAGCTGCGGCGCGACGAGGTCCGGGCGAAGGTCGGGCAGAGGCTCACGGTGCCCGCGCAGGTGGAGAACACCGGCGCCGGGACGCTCGTGGGCGCCTCTCTCGCGACGACCTGCGTGCAGACGAACGCCGGTGAGGCCGGGGCCGGGGCGGCCTCGCTCGCGCCGGTCGACGGCACCGCGGACCGCGTCGGGCGCCGCGACTACGGCGCCGGCCAGGGCACGGCGCTCGTCCTGCGGGGCACCGCGACGGCGCCCGGCGTCGTCGAGATGACCTGCACGACCACGATGGCCGACGACTGGGGCACCGACCTCGAGGCCTCGGCCGACCTCGTGGTGGAGGTCCGGCGCTGACGAGGGAGCGCTGACGCACGACGACGGGGCCCGTCCCCTCCCGGGAGGAGGGGGCGGGCCCCGTCGTCCGTGCTGGTGCCGTGGCGCGGGGCGGCCTCAGCCGGTGACGAGCACCCGCACGTCCCACGGGCCGAGCTCGAGCGCGGCGTCCTCGGCGAGCGCCTGGCCGCCGAGCACGTCGGTCGCGGCCGCGGGCAGATGCGCGCGCGCCGGGTCCCAGGACCAGTTGTGAACCACGTGCACCCGCCGCCCGTCGGCGGCGGTGGCGCTCATGACCGTCACCGACGGCCCGCCGCCCCAGCGCCGGTCCTCCCGCGGCGCGGCGCCGTCGAGGCCGGCGCACCAGTCGAGCAGCGCCGCGCCGGTGGCGGCGTCGGGCACGGTGCCGACCGTCGTCACCCGCCCGGCGCCGTGCCGGTGGGTCACCACCGCGGGCCACCGGCCGAGCTGCGGGTGCTCGTAGCGCGCGAGCACCTCAGCGCCCTCGACCACGAGCGCGTCGGCCCACGTCGTCGCCGCCGCGTCGGCGGGCCACAGCGCGGGCGGCTCACCGTCCGCCCAGCGCACGGGGACGGGCTCCCCGAGGTTGCTGAACTCCTGGTACGAGGTGCCCGCCGCGCCGACGAGGCGGCTGGGCTTGACCTCGCGGCGCGCCCGCGCCAGCGGGTCGGCGTACCCCGTGCGCGGGCCCAGCACGAGGTGGCCGCCCGCCGCGGCGTAGGCCGCGAGCCAGTCCAGCAGCGCGTCCTCGGCCACGTAGAGCCCCGCGACGACGAGCACCGGCAGCTCGGCGACGACGTCCGCCGGCTCCCGCACCACGGCGCCCGCCTCCACGAGCTGCCGGTCGTGGACGACGCGCACGCCGAGGCCGGCGTCGAACGCCGCCCGGGCCCACGGCCCGGTGAGCCGCTCGTAGGCGGTCTCGTCGGGCGGCGAGTGCCCCGCGCCGCGCGGGCCGTCGTAGGGCTGGAAGGCCAGGCCCCACTTCGACGGCACGGAGAAGAGGAGGCCGACCTGCGCGTCGGGCCGGAGCCCCGCCACGAGGGAGCCCGCCGTCCCCAGCTCGGCGCCGAGCTGCGCGAGCTGCTCGTAGACCCGCCCCGGCTGCTGGTCGTGGGGCAGCACGCCGCCCCAGTACGTCTCGGTGCCGGCGTGCAGCGTGTGCCAGTGCCAGTACTCGACCATCCGCGCGCCGCGGGCGACCATCGCCCACGCCACCTGGCGCCACTGCCCGTCCCACGCCGGGAAGTTCGTCGACGACCCGCCGATGGGCCCGGCGTTGGTCTCCGTGACGAGGAAGGGCGCCTGCTTGGAGGCCCACATCCGGTCGGCGCTGTGCACCACCGACCACGTGCCCGCCGTCGCCCAGCCCTGCGGCACCGGCGCGGCCGGCGCCGGGACGGCGAGCGCGTCCTGCATCGCGTAGTAGGGGTTGCCGGCGGCGACGTCGAGGGCGCGGTCGACCTCGTACTCGTCGACGGCGGGTCGCGTGTACGACACGCACGTCGTCACCCACTGGTCGGGCCGGGCGATCTCGCGCACGAGCCCCGCCTGCCACGCGATGAAGTCCGTGGTGAGGCGGGCCTGGTGCGCGCGCCACGCCTGGTCGTACTGCGGCTGCGCGTTGCCGCGCGGCTCCCACAGGTCCGCCCACGTCGAGAGCCGGTGCGACCAGTACGTGAGGCCCCACGCGTCGTTGAGCGCCTCGACGCTCCCGTAGGTGCGGCGCAGCTCGTCGACGAAGCCCTGCACCACCGAGCGGTTGGAGAACAGGTGCAGCCCCGGCTCGTTGTCGACCTGGAAGCCGACGACGGCCGGGTGCGCCGCGTACCGCCCGACCACCGCGCGGATGACCCGCTCGGCGTGGAAGAGGAAGGCCGGGTGCGTGTAGTCGACCTCCTGGCGCGCGCCCCACGCCCGCGGGTGGCCCGTCTCGTCGACTGCCGCGACCTCGGGGTGCTTGCGCACCAGCCACATCGGCACGGCGTACGTCGGCGTGCCGAGGACGACGGAGATGCCGCGCTCGTGGGCGCCGTCGAGGGCCTCCTCGAGCCAGTCGAGGTCGAAGACGCCGTCCTCGGGCTCCCACGTCGACCACACCGACTCCCCCACCCGCACCACGGTGAAGCCCGCCTCGACCATGAGGTCGAGGTCGGTCTTCACCCGCGGCTCGGGCGTGTACTCCGGGTAGTAGGCGGCGCCGAAGAGGACGCGGTCGGGCAGGGGCAGCGCCCCGGCTGGCCGCTCCGGCGGCGCGGGCGGCGCACCGGGCGGGCGCGTCAGCGGGGCGTCGCCCCAGCTGCGCCCGACGTCGTCGGGCGGCGCGCTCCCCTCTCCTCGACCTTCTGCTGCAGCGGGACTCATCCCTTGACACCTCCGGTGGCGAGCCCCGCCTGCCAGTACTTCTGGAGGTAGAGGAACGCGATGACGAGCGGCACGATCGAGACGAGCGAGCCGGTGATGACGCTCGAGAACAGGGCCTGCGCCCCCGAGCCGCCCGCAGCCGTCGACTGCCACTGGGCGAGGCCGACGGTGAGCGGGAACTTGCTGGGCGTGCTCAGCATGATCAGCGGCAGGAAGTAGTTGTTCCACGTCGCGACGAGCTGGAAGAGCAGCACGGTGATGAAGCCCGGGGCGAGCAGCCGCAGCGCCACGGTGAAGAAGATGCGCATCTCCCCCGCGCCGTCGACGCGCGCCGCCTCCATGAGCTCGGTCGGCACGGCGTCCGCCGCGTAGACCCGCATGAGGTAGACGCCGAAGGGGCTGACGAGGCTGGGGAGGATGACTGCCCACCGCGTGTTCGTGAGGTCGACCTCGGCGAACAGCAGGTACGTGGGGATGGCCAGCGCCGTCGTCGGCACCATGATCGCGCCGAGCACGATCGAGAAGAGCAGGGTGCCCGCGGGGAAGGAGTACTTGGCGAAGGCGTACCCCGCGGCCGTCGCGAGGAAGGCCGCGCCGACGCCGGCCACGCCGGCGTACAGCGCCGTGTTGCCGATCCACGACCAGAACACCCCGCCCTGCGCGGTGAAGACGTCGCGGAGGTTGTCCACGAGGTTGAAGTCCGCGAACCACAGCCCGAAGGAGGAGAAGAGGTCCGCGTTGTCCTTCGTCGACGCGACCACCAGCCAGTACAGCGGCAGGAGGAAGTACGGCAGCGTCAGCAGGACGAGCACGGTGAGCAGCGGGCTCTTGCGCCCGGTCGAGCCCTTGGGCCGCGGCCGCGGCTGCGGCTCGACCTCCTCGACGGTGGGCGCCGGCGTCGTCGCGGTCATGAGCGGGCCCTCCGCTGGCTCGTGAGCTGGACGACGTAGGAGACGACCGCGATGCCCGCCGCGAGGAGGAAGGCGACGGCCGCCGCGTAGTTGAGGTCCTGGCTCGTGAAGGCGAGGTTGTAGGCGTAGAGGTTCGGCGTGTAGGCGCTGTCGATGACGTTGGGCGCCAGTGTCTGGAGGAGGTTCGGCTCGTTGAACAGCTGGTAGGAGCCGATGACCGAGAAGATGACGGTGAGCAGGATCGCCGAGCGGATGGCGGGGATCTTGATCGACCAGGCGATGCGGAGCTCGCCGGCGCCGTCCATGCGCGCCGCCTCGTACAGGTCGGCCGGCACCGCGCGCAGCGCGGCGAACATGATGATCATGTTGTAGCCGATGAACTCCCACGTGAGGATGTTCATCAGCGAGCCGAGCATCCAGCTCGACGACAGGAACGGCGGGGCGGGCAGCTGCAGCCCTTCCGCGACCTGCGTGAACGGGCCGAAGTCGGGGCCGTAGAGGTAGCCCCACATGAGCGTCGCGACGACGCTGGGGACGGCGTACGGCAGGAAGATCGACAGCCGCACGAACCGCTGCGCGTAGAGCCGCCCCGAGTCGAGCGCCAGGGCGAAGAGCAGGGCGAGGCCCAGCATGATCGGCACCTGGATGACGAGGAAAAGGCTCACCCGGAGCACGCCCTCGCCGAAGGCGGAGTCGCCGAGCGCGCGGGCGTAGTTGGCCAGGCCGACGAAGCTGCGGCCGCCGACGAGCTGCTCGCGGAAGAGCGAGAGGTAGGCCGCGTAGACGAGCGGCACGACGAGCATCGCCGCGAAGACGACCATGAACGGCGCGACGAGCAGGTACGCCGCGCGGTGCTGGCGGCGGACGGCGGGGCTGTGCCCGCGACGGCGGGGGCCGGCCCGGCCGGGGGCGGTGGTGCCCCCGGCCGAGCCGGTCGTGGTGGGGGCCGTCACTGGACCGTGAAGCCCTGCTGCTCGGCGTAGGAGGTGATGTCGTCCTCCCACGCGGCGAGGCCCGCCTCCAGGTCGCCGCCCTCGTCGATCGCCGTGCCGAGGGTGTCGTTGAAGGAGTTGTAGACGTAGTCCATGAACGGCAGCCAGCCGAAGTCGGTGTCGACCTCGGTGGTCAGCTCGCTGTAGAGCTTGTTGACCTGCTGGCCGCCGAAGAACTCCGGCGCCGCGTCGAGGAACTCCTGGTCCTCCAGCACGACGTCGTGCGGCACGAAGAGGAACTGGTCGAGCGCCAGCGTCAGCGCGGGCTCGGGGTCGGTGTTGATCCACTTCGCCAGCTGGGCGGCGGCGATGGGGTTCTCCGTGGAGGACAGGACGGCGTCGGTCGAGCCGCCCCAGTTGCCCGTGGCGGTGTCGCCCTCCTCCCAGGCGGGCAGCGGCGCCGCGCGCCACAGGCCCGAGGTGTTCCCGGCCGTGCCCTGGAGGAAGACCGGGCCCCAGGCCGCCGTCTGCCACGAGGCGTACTTGCCGTTGGCGAGACCCTGGTACCACTGGTCGTTGAAGTCCGCGTCCGTCGAGACGAGGTCCTCGTCGATGAGGCCCTGCCAGTAGTCGACGACCTCGGTGACCTCGGGGGTGTCGAGGTCGATGGTGACCGTCTGGTCGCCGTCGAAGCCGAAGGGCTTGGCGCCGTTCTGCCAGAGCAGCCCGACGAACTGGCCCGGGTCGTTGCCCGGCATGTTCGTCAGGTAGGTGCCGGGGACGGCCTCCTTCATCGTCCGCGCCGCCTCCTCGAACTCCGCCCACGTGGTGGGGGCCTCGATGCCGGCCTGGTCGAGGAGGTCCTGGCGGTAGAGCGAGCCCATGGGGCCGATGTCCTGCGGGATGCCGTAGACGGCGTCGCCCTCGGTGATCTGCTCCCACACCCACTCGGGGTAGGAGTCCTGCAGCTCGCTCGCGCCGTAGGGGCCGAGGTCGAGCAGGTCCCCGCCGAGGGTGAAGGACGGCAGGTACTGGTACTCGATCTGGACGACGTCGGGGGCGCCCTCGCCGGCCCGGATCGCCGTGCGGAGCTTCGTGTACTGGTCGAGGCCCTGGCCGGCGTTGACGAGGTTCACCGAGATCTCGGGGAAGGCCGCCTCGAACTGGTCGACCTCCTTCTGCGCGTCGGGCAGCCAGGTCCAGAACGTCAGCTCGGTCGGCGTCGACATCGCCTCGTCGATCTGCTCCTGGGTCACGGGCTCGACGTCCGAGCCGGCGTCGCCGCCACCGCCGCCGCCGTCGCCCCCACCGCCGCAGGCGGACAGGACGAGGGCGGTCCCGGCGAGCGCCGCGGCGAGCGCGCGGCCGCGGGAGCGGGAGCGGAGGGGGGTGCGGGGTGCGGTCATGGTCGGGCGACTCCTTCGTCGTCGTGCTGCGGTCCCTGCGGTCGTGCGGTCGTGCGGTCCTGCGGTCGCGCGGCCCGGCGCTGCCGGGCCGGGCTCGTCACGTCGGCGGGCGACCACCCCCGGCGGCGCGGGGGGCCGGGCCCGTGCTGCTGCGGACCCGGAGCTCCACCGGCACGACGTCGAGGCGCGGCTCGTCGCCGGTCCCCGCCGGCGCCTGGCCCTCGACGAGCTCGACGAGGCTCGCCACGGCCCGCTCGCCGACGAGGGCGAGGTCCTGGCGCACCGTCGTCAGCGGCACGGGCAGGTACTCCGCCTCCGGCACGTCGTCGAAGCCGACGAGCGAGACGTCGTCCGGCACGGACAGCCCCGCCTCGGCGAGCGCACGCATCGCGCCCACGGCCATGTGGTCGTTGGCGGCCACGAGGGCGGTCACCCTCCCGGCCGGCTCGCGGGCGAGCAGCTCGCGGGTCGCCTCGTACCCCGAGCGGGCGCTCCAGTCGCCGCGCACCGGCTCGACGACGGGCAGGCCGCGGGCCTCGACGGCGGCGCGCCACGTGCGCTCGCGCACCAGCGCGCTGCGCCACGTGGTCGGCCCGGCCAGGTGGCCGATGCACCGGTGCCCGAGGGCCACGAGGTGCTCGACCGCCTCCTCGACGCCGCCGACCTGGTCGGCGTCGACCGTCCAGGTCCGCTGGCCCTCGTGCGCGGAGCGGGCCGCGGCGACGACGGGCGTGCCGGCGAGCGGGCCGCGCAGGGCGCGGGTGTCGAAGTAGGGCTCGACGAGGACGACGCCCTCGGCGCCGAGCTCGAGCGCCCGCTCGACGCCGCGGAGCACCTCGTCGGCCTCCCCCGACTCGGTCGAGACGACGACGACGCCGTAGCCGCTCGCCTGCGCCGCCCGCTCGAGGCCCATGACGTGCTGGGAGACCCCGTAGAGGGCCGACCGGAGGCCCACGACGCCGATGACGTGCGTGCGACCGCGGACGAGCGCGCGGGCGGCGGCGTTGCGGCGGTAGCCGAGCTCGTCGACGGCGCGGCGGACCCTCTCCCGCACCTCGGGGCGCACGTGCGCCGAGCCGTTGAGCACGCGCGAGACCGTCTTCTGGCTGACGCCCGCGGCGCGCGCGACGTCGGTCATGACGACCACGGGGGCGCGTCGCTCCCCGGAGGGCGGGCCGTCGACCACCGCGGGAGCCGGCGTCGCCGCGGCTCCGGGGTCGGTCGTCGTCATCATGCCGCCTCACGTTGACTGCGCTGTCACGGTGCCTGCGGCCTGAACCGTAGAGCGCTCCTGACTACGCAGTCAACGGGTGTCGGCGTCACGAGCCCGGTCACATCGGCGCGTGCACGGGGACTGACCGGGACGGACCGCGGCGATCGGGCGGGGAGGCGCGGCGCCACGAGCCGTGGCCTCTCCTGGGTCCGCCCCCGCTCAGGCCATGCTGGGGCGGTGGACGAGCGCTACCTGCCCATCGAGGAGCACGGCGTCATCGGCGACCTGCGGACGGTCGCGCTCGTCGGCACCGACGGCACGATCGACTGGTACTGCCCCTCGCGGTTCGACGCGCCGTCGCTCTTCGCCTCGCTGCTGGACGCCGACCGCGGGGGCTCCTTCCGCCTCTCGGCCCGTGCGGGCGCCCGGCCCAAGCAGCTGTACCTGCCCGACACGAACATCCTGCTGACCCGCTACCTCACGCGGGACTCGGTCGGCGAGGTCGTCGACTTCATGGTCCCCGAGACCAGCGACGTCGCCGCCGCGCGCGACCTCGTCGTTCGGCGCGCGACCGCGGTGCGCGGCATGACGACCTTCGACCTCGTGTGCCGCCCGGCCTTCGACTACGGCCGCGTCCCGCACGAGGTGCGGCTCGTCGACGACATCGGCGCGGTCTTCAGCTCCTCGGCCGGCGACTTCGTCCTGCGGACGTCGGCGCCCCTGCGCGTCACGGACGACGGGCGCGGCGTCGAGGCCGTCTTCCGCGTCGAGGAGGGCGACCAGGTCGACGTCGTCCTCGAGTGGCGCGGCGTCGTGCGCCCGCTCGCGCTGCACGAGACCGACGACCTCTTCACGCGCACGAGCGACTACTGGCAGCGCTGGGTCTCCGGCTCGCGCTACCGGGGGCGCTGGCGCGAGATGGTCCAGCGCTCGGCGCTGACGCTCAAGCTGCTCGTCTACCACCCCACCGGCGCCCTCGTCGCCGCCCCGACGACGTCGCTGCCCGAGCAGCTGGGCGGCGCGCGCAACTGGGACTACCGGTACGCGTGGCTGCGCGACGCCGCCTTCACGGTCTACGGCCTCATGCGCCTGGGCTTCCTCGACGAGGCCGCCGCGTTCATGGACTGGATCAAGGAGCGGTGCGAGGCGGCGTCCCTCGAGCACGACGTCATGATCATGTACGGGATCGACGGCAGCGAGGAGCTGCCCGAGACCGTGCTGGAGCACTTCGAGGGCTACCGCGGCTCGCGGCCCGTGCGCATCGGCAACTCGGCCGTGACCCAGCGCCAGCTCGACGTCTACGGCGAGGTCATGGACTCCGTCTACCTCTACAACCGCCAGGTCCCCATCAGCTACGACCTGTGGACGACCCTCGGGCACCGCCTCGACTGGCTCGCCGAGCACTGGCAGGAGCCCGACGAGGGCGTGTGGGAGGTCCGCGGCCCGCGCCAGCGCTTCACCTACTCGGCGCTCATGACGTGGGTGGCCTACGACCGGGCCCTGCGGGTGGCGCGCGACCGCGGCCTCCCGGCGCCGACCGAGAAGTGGCGCAAGATCGCCAACAAGGCGCACCGCTTCGTGCAGGAGGAGTGCTGGGACCCCGACCTCGGGGCCTACGCCATGCACCCGGGCAGCCGGCTGCTCGACGCCTCCGTGCTCGTCATGCCGCTCGTGAAGTTCGCCGGGCCGACCGACCCGCGCTTCCTGTCGACCCTCGACCGCATCGGGGACGAGCTCGTCGCCGACTCCCTCGTGTACCGGTACGCCATCACCGGGCACGACGGGCTCGACGACGACGAGGGCACCTTCAACCTCTGCTCGTTCTGGTACGTCGAGGCGCTCACGCGCGCCGGCCGCCTCAAGGAGGCGCGCATCGTCTTCGAGAAGATGCTCACCTACTCCAACCACCTCGGGCTCTACGCCGAGGAGATCGGCCCCTCGGGCGAGGCGCTCGGCAACTTCCCGCAGGCCTTCACCCACCTCGCGCTCATCTCCGCCGCCGTGAACCTCGACGCCGCGCTCGACCGGCAGCGGGAGCGCTGAGCCCGTGGCGCCGCAGCCGTCCGCCCCCGACCGCACCGCCGCGCCTCCCGTCCCCCTGCCCCCGCGCGGCACCCGCTGGGTGGGGACGAGCTGGAAGATGACGAAGACGCGCGCCGAGGGCCTGGCGTGGGCGCGCGGCCTCGTCGACGGCCTGGCCGCGCGCGGGCGCGAGCCCGGCGCCGGCGCGGGGCCGGGCGTGCCGCAGGTCTTCGTCGTCCCGCCGGCCACGGCGCTGGCCGAGGTGTCCGCCCTGCTCGCCGAGCGCGCCCCTCACGTGCTCGTCGGGGCGCAGGACGCCCACTGGGAGGACGAGGGGGCCTGGACGGGCGAGCTGTCCGTGCCGCAGGTCGCGGACGCGGGCGCCCGCCTCGTCGAGGTGGGCCACTCGGAGCGGCGGGAGCACTTCGGCGACACCGACGAGCGCGTCGCCCTCAAGGTCCGCGCCGTCCTGCGGCACGGGCTCGTGCCGCTGCTCTGCGTCGGCGAGACCACGGCGGTGCGCTCCTCGGGGCGGCACGCCGAGCACGTCGCCGACCAGGTGCGCAGCGCCGTCGACGCACTCGAGCCCGCGGCCGCGGCCCGCGTCGTCGTCGCCTACGAGCCCGTCTGGGCCATCGGCGCCGCCGGCCGGCGGGCGCGACCCGAGGAGGTCGCGGAGGTCGTCGAGCCGCTCGTCGCCGAGCTCGGCGACCGGGTGGCCGGCGTGCTCTTCGGGGGCTCGGTCGACGTCGCCGGCGCACCGGACCTGCTGTCGGTCCCGGGCGTCGACGGCCTCTTCGTCGGCCGCGCGGCGTGGGACGTCGAGGGCTTCCTGCGCCTCGTCGACGTCGTCACCGGCACCACCAGCCGCTGACGGCCCTCACCCGAGCAGGGCGGCCAGGCCGACCATGACGGGGACGGAGACGAGCGTCGTCGTCGAGACGGCGTCGCGCGCCGCGAGCAGCGCGCTGCCCGGGCCGGGGCCGGTGTCGTAGCGGGCCGCGACCACGAAGACGTTCTGGGCCGCCGGCAGCGCCGAGATGACGGCCGCAGCGAGGACGTCCCCGGGCGCCAGTCCCAGGACGGGGCCGGCCACGAGCAGGGCGACGCCGGGCTGCACGAGCGTCTTGAGCACCGTGATGACCGCCAGCTCGGGCGCCGACGTGCCGCGCCCGGGCAGCGGGCCGAGCCGCAGGGAGACGCCGAAGGCGAGGAGCATCGTGGGGACCGCCATGCCGGCGACGAGGTCCAGCGGCGCCCCCAGGGCCACCGGGAGCCGCAACCCGGTGAGGTTGAGCGTGAGACCGGTGAGCGCCCCGACGGTGATGGGGTTGCGCACCGGCGTCGTGAGGAGCCGGAGCGCCGAGGGGCGCCGCTCGGCGGCGGCGCGGTCCAGCAGGGCGAGCGCGACCGGCTGCAGGACGAGCATCTGCAGCAGCAGTACGGGGGCCATGAGCGCGGCGTCGCCGAGGACGTACGCCGCCACCGGCAGCCCGAGGTTGCCGGCGTTGACGTAGCCGGTGCAGAGGGTGCCGACGACCCCGCCCGCGAGGTCCCGGCGGAAGACCCAGCGGGCGAGGCAGGCGTAGGTGGTCGCCGTGACGACCACCCCCGCGGCGATCGCGGCGACGTAGCCGGTGAACAGGCGCGAGACGTCGGCGTCGGCGAGGACGACCACCATGAGCGCGGGGCTCGCGACCGTGAAGGCCACGCGGGACAGGACGCGCCGCCCGGCCTCGTCGACGACGCGCAGGTGCGCCACGAGGGCGCCCGCGGCGATGACGAGCAGGATCGTCGCGAAGCCGTCGACGACGCCCTGCACCCGTGCTCCCCCCGCTCGACGCCGACCCGGTCCGGGAGCCTAGGGGCGCACCGGCGGCCGGTCTGGGAGGGTCGCCACCGGGGGCGCCCGTCCGCACCCAGGTGGCCCCGCCCGCCCGCCCGTCCGCCCGACGCACCCGGAGGCACCGTGGCCCTGCAGCAGGCACGCACCACCCCGACCGGCCCGGAGGACTGGCCCATCGCCGCCGCGATGATCCAGTACCCGGGCACGCTCCCCGACGGCACCTCGGTGCAGGACCAGAGCGCCGAGGAGTGGGCGCTCGCGCTCGGCGACGTCGCCGACGCGGGCTTCGACTGCGTCGACCCGACCGAGTCCTGGCTGCGCATCGGGGACCTCTCGCCGGAGCGCCTGCGGGAGTTCCAGGACGTCGTCGCCGACCTCGGCCTGCGCGTGCCGGCGGTGTCCTCGGCCCGCCGCAGCCCGGTGGACCCCGAGCACGGCGAGGAGCACATGGCGACGCTGCACCGCGGCATCGACGCCGCGGCCGCCGTGGGCGCCGAGGTCTTCAACGTCGGCTTCTTCCGGGCGCTGCTCCCGGCCCAGCAGCGCGCCCTGTGGTTCTGGACCGCGCAGGGCCCCGTCGACGCCGGCCCGGACGAGGACCCGGAGACCTACCGCCTCGCCGTCGACCGGGTGCGCGAGCTCGGCCGCCACGCGGCGGAGAACGGCCTCGTCCTGTCGCTGGAGATGTACGAGGACACCTACGTCGGCACCGCCGACGGCGCGGTCCGCCTCGTCACCGACGTCGACCTGCCCGAGGTGGGCCTCAACCCCGACCTCGGCAACCTCCAGCGCCTCCACCGGCCGGTCGAGCGCTGGACCGAGATGGCGGCGAAGGTGCTGCCGCACACGAACTTCTGGCACGCGAAGAACTACCTGCGCACCGAGGACGAGACCACCGGCGCCATCAGCACCGCCCCGGCGCCGCTCGAGACCGGCGTCATGAGCTACCGGCAGATGCTCGCCGACGCCGTCGCGCTCGGCTTCCGCGGTCCCATCACGTGCGAGCACTACGGCGGCGACGGCCTGTCGGTCAGCGCCCGCAACCGCGACTACCTGCGCGGGCTCCTCGGCACGCGGCGCATCCGGGGGATGCTCGCCGGCGGCTGAGCGCCGGCCGCCCGGGGGGCGGCGCGACGGGCCGGTCCCGGCGTCCGCGCCGACGGACCGGCCCGTCGCGTGCTCGGGGCATGTACCGTGACATCGGTGTCAGAGCGGACATCCCTCCCAGCCCTGCGGCGGGCGCGCGTGCGCCGTCCGTCCACCCTCGTGTCGCTCGCCCTCGGCGCCGGCCTCGTCGCGGGGCTCGTGCCCGGCGCCCCGGCCACGGCCACCGAGCCGACGCCCTGGTCGGGGACGCCCGGCGTCTTCCAGGAGGGGCGGCTGCCCGCGACGGCGCGCACCGTCCCGCTGACGAGCGCCGGCGCGGCCCTGCAGGCGCCCGACCTGCTCACCGCCGAGGAGCGCTCGCGCTGGATGCGCTCGCTCGACGGCACCTGGGCGTTCCGGTGGTCCCCGAGCGCCGACGCGGCGCCCGAGGGCTTCGAGGCCCCCGGCTACGACGACCGCGGCTGGGACCGGGTGTCCGTGCCGCACGACTGGCAGATCGACGGCTACGGCGAGCCGGGCACGGGCGACATCGTCTACCTCAACCAGGAGCACCCCTGGCAGGGGTACGGCCGCATCGCCCCGCCGCAGACCCCGACGCAGGGCGCCTCCGTGGCCACCTACCGCCGCGACGTCCTCGTGCCGGGGCGCTGGGAGGGCCGGCGCAGCGTCCTGGCCTTCCAGGGCGTCAAGTCCGCCTTCACCGTGTGGGTCAACGGCGAGCGCGTCGGCTACAGCGAGGACAGCTACGCGCCGGCCGAGTTCGACGTCACCGACGCCCTCCACCGCGGGCGCAACACCGTCGCCGTCGAGGTGCACCGCTGGTCGGACGGGTCCTGGCTGGAGGACCAGGACATGATCGACCTGTCCGGCATCTTCCGGAGCGTCGAGCTGTACTCCACACCGCTGGTCCACCTCGACGACCAGGCCGTGCGCACCGACCTCGACGACGACCTCGACGACGCCGTCCTCGCGGTCGACGCCCGCGTCACCGCGGCGCCCGGCGCCGCCGCCGCGGGCACCCGCCTGCGCTCGACCCTCCACGGCCCGGACGACCGGACGGTCGCCACGACGACCACCGACGTCGAGGTCGCCGCCGGCGGGGCCGCCGACGTCGTCGTCGCGATGGACGTCGACTCCCCCGCCCTGTGGACCGCCGAGACGCCGACGCTCTACACGCTCGTCCACGAGCTGCTCGACGCCCGCGGCCGCGTCGTGGAGACCACCGCGACGCGCGTGGGCTTCCGCGAGTTCGGCGTCGTCGACGGCGTGATGACGCTCAACGGGCAGAAGCTCGACATCAAGGGCGTCAACCGCGGTGAGATGCACCCCGACACCGGCCAGGCGCTGACCCTCGAGCAGATGCGCGAGGACCTCGTCCTCATGCGGCAGCACGGCATCACCGCGGTGCGCACCTCGCACTACCCCGCGCACCCCGCGCTGTACTCGCTCGCCGACGAGATCGGCCTGTACGTCATGGACGAGGCGAACCTCGAGACGCACGACATGCGGCCCTTCCCGGGGGACGCGCCCGACTGGTACGACGCGGTCTTCGACCGGGTCCGGAGCATGTACGAGCGGGACAAGAACCACCCCTCGGTCCTGTGGTGGTCCATGGGCAACGAGGTCGGCTCCGGCCCGGTGTTCCAGGACATGGCCGCGTGGTTGAAGGAGGAGGACCCGGGCCGTCTCCTGCACTTCCAGCAGGACAACTCCCTCGCCGACGTCGACGGCTTCTTCTACCCGCCGCTGTCGCAGCTGCAGCAGCGCGTCGACCGGGGCGGCGGCAAGCCCTGGATCATGAGCGAGTACGAGCACTCCATGGGCAACAGCACCGGGAACATCGCCGAGTACTGGGAGCTGGTGGACTCCGACCCCGAGCTGCAGGGCGGCTTCATCTGGGACTGGGCCGACCAGGCCGTGCGGCTGCCCGTCGACGGCGGCGTCGACGCGCTGCCCGTCGAGCCCGGCACGCCCGAGGAGGACACCTACTTCTCCTACGGGGGCGACTGGGGCGACTACGCCACGGACGGGTGGTTCGAGGTCAACGGGCTCGTGCTGCCCGACCGCACGGTGCAGCCCGAGCTCCTCGACGTCGCCGCCGTCTACGCGCCGGTGGAGGTCGTCGAGGAGGACCTGGCCGCCGACGCCGGGCCGCGCGTGCGCCTGCGCAACGAGCACGTCGCCACGGACCTCTCCGAGCTCGACGCCACCTGGGTGCTGCGGGAGGACGACGAGGTCGTCGGCACCGGCGACCTCGACGTCGCGCTGGCGCCCGGCGCGGAGGGCTGGGTCGACCTGCCCGTCGCGGCGCCGCAGGACCCGCCGCCCGGGGCGCAGTACTGGCTGACGGTGTCCTTCGCCCTGCCGGAGGCCACCGCCTGGGCGCCGGCCGGCCACGAGGTGGCCTCGACGCAGCTGCGGATGCCGTGGACCGCTCCCCCGGCGCCCGACCTGCTGGCCACTGGCAGCGGGACCGAGGAGGGTGCCCAGGAGGGGGAGCTGGCGGTCGCCGACGACGAGGCGCAGGTGCAGGTGGCCGGCGACGGCTTCACCGTCGCCGTCGACAAGGCCACCGGGACCATGACGTCCTTCACGCACGAGGGCCGCGAGCTGCTCGAGCAGGGCCCCGTGCCCGACTTCTGGCGGGCCCCCACGCAGAACGACGTCGAGAACGGCCTGGCGTCGCGGGCCGCGCCGTGGCGGGACGCCGGCGCCGACCGCGAGATCACCTCGGTCGACGTCCGCCGCGCCGGCGACGGGGCGGTCCAGGTGCAGGTCGAGGGGACGCTGCCCACGCCGAGCCGGCCGCAGTTCCGCCTCGGCTACCTCGTGCTCGCGAGCGGCGACGTCGTCGTCCGCAGCACCTCGGCGGCCGAGCCCGCCCTGTCCGAGGTGCCGGCCGTCGGCACCGTCATGGACCTGCCCGCCGACCTCGACCAGCTCACCTGGTACGGGCGCGGCGAGCACGAGACGTGGACCGACCGCCACGACGGCGCCCGCATGGGCCGCTGGAGCGGGGACGTCGCCGACCAGTTCTTCCCGCAGGTCGTGCCCCAGGCCACGGGCAACCACACGGGCGTGCGGTGGGCCAGCCTCACCGACGCCGCGGGCGCCGGGCTCATGGTCTCCGGCGAGGACCTCGAGGTGACCGCGCTGCACCAGGGCGAGGCGGCGATCGAGGCGGCGGCCCACCCGTTCGAGGTGGCGGCCGACGACGTCGTGCACCTCACCGTCGACGGCCGCCAGACCGGCCTCGGCAACAGCTGGACCGACGCGGCGCTGCCGCAGTACACGGTCAGCGCCGACGAGCCGCGCTCGGTCTCCTACGTCCTGCGCGGCGTCGGCCCGGGCGACGACCGGACCGCCCTCTCGCGCCGCTCGGTGGACCTCGACCTGCTGGCCGACCTGCGGGTCGACGGCGAGACCGTCGCCGGGTTCCACCCCGACGTCACCGACTACGTCCTGACGTCGTCCAGCGCGCTGGCGGGCGACGCGCCGGTGGTCGAGGCCGTGCCCGCGTCCGACGACGTGGACGTCAGCGTCGAGCAGGCCGCCGGCCGGCCGGGCGTCGCCGTCGTCACGGCGCGCAGCGCCGACGGGGTGCTCGAGACGACGTACGAGGTGCGCTTCGAGGTCGTCGACGAGCTGCCCCTCAGCGACATCAGCTGGGAGTCGGCGGTCGTCGGCTACGGCACCCCCGGCCGCGACGTGACGATCGAGGGCCAGCCGATCCAGCTGCTCACCGAGGACGGCGTGACGACCTTCGCCGAGGGCCTCGGCGTCCACGCCGAGGCGCGGATCGAGTACGACCTCGAGCCGTGGGACTTCGACACGTTCACCTCCCTCGTCGGCGTCGAGCAGCACGCGGCCCGCGACGGGCGGCGCTTCGTCTTCGCGGTCGAGCTGGACGGGCAGGAGGTGTGGACCTCGCCCGTCATGACGCGCGGGACCCCGGCCGTGCCGGTGGAGGTCGACCTCGGCGACGCCACCGACCTGGCGCTGGTCCTGCGCACGGCCGGTGACGGCATCGGCCACGGCCACGGGGCGTGGGGGGACCCGCTGCTCTCCTAGCGCGGGTCAGGCGGCACGGGGCCCGGTCGGCGAAGGGTCGACCGGGCCCTCGCGCGTCCGAGCATCGGCCGGCTCGGCGGTACCCGGGGGACCGCCGAGCCAGCCGCAGCGACGTCCCGACGCGCCGGGCCGTTCACCCGCTCAGGTGAACGGCCCGGCGTGCCGATGCGCCCGGTATGAGCCGTGACACCCGCTCCCGCGCCGCCGCACCGTCGCGGCGGTCGTGCACCTTCTCGCCGCTCCTCGTCGCCCCGGGCGACGAGGAGCGGTGGGCCGTGGACCGGTCGTGTCCCGAGGTCGCCCTCCCGCCGGTCGACGCCCTCCCCCCGGTCGAGGCGCCCACGCGCCCGGTCCAGGCGACGGAGGCCCTCCCCGAGCCCGCGGCCGCGCCGACGTCCGAGCCCTGCCGGACCGAGGGCTCTGTGCCGGTGCCCTCGCCGCGCCGGCCCGAGCCGGCCGCCGCCGCTCCCGCCGCCCCACCCGCAGCGGAGCCCGACGACGGCCCGCGGCCCTTCGGCACGCCCGGCACGCGCGAGCAGCGCCGGGACCCCGAGCTGCGCCGCGCCTTCGGGGCCCTGCTGCGCGACCTCACGGGCTCGGAGATCCTCACCCAGCAGGCCGTCACCCTCCTGCGCTCGGTCGTCGACCGCTCCACCGCGGGCTCCGGGACGGCGCCCGACGAGGACGCCGTCGCCGCCACCGCGCTGCTCGAGGACCTCGGCCGCGACCTCGCCGCCGCCCAGGCCCGGCTCGAGGAGGCCGAGGCCGCGCACCAGGAGGAGCAGCTCGAGCGCGCCCTCGCCGAGCAGGCGCGCCTGGAGGCCGAGCGCCGCCTGCGCGAGCTCCAGCGGCGCGTCCAGCGCAGCGGCGTCGAGATCGACGCCTGGTCCACCGCGCCCGCCGACGAGGACGAGGCCGTGCCCGCGACGACGGCCGAGCTGCTGGAGCGGCTCGCGGCCGGCCGCCTCGCGCGCGTCGTCTTCACCGGCGACCCGGCCCGGGCGCTCGAGCTCGACGACGTCGTCCACACGGGCCTGCACGTGCAGCGCACCTGGGAGGCCCTGCTGGCGCTGCGCGACTACGCCGCGGCGAAGGCCGACGGGTCCGTGGACAGCGACGTGCAGGGCTACCTCGAGCGCACGCCCGACGGGATGTGCTCGTGGCCCGCCGGCCGGCACGCGCGCGGCGAGAGCTCGACCGTCCAGAACGACCCGCGCCTGCGGGCGCCGCGGCTGCTGCCCGTGCCGGTGGAGGTGGACCCCTCCGGGCGCGCGCCGATGTGGGCGCACATGAAGCTGCTGAGCCTCGGCCAGACCAGCCCGCGCCTGCACTACCTCGACGACACCCGGCGCAGCGGCCGGGTCTACGTCGGCTACGTCGGGCGCCACCTGCCCAACACCCAGACCAGCTGACCCGGGGCCCACCGGCCGGGGTGGCTGCACGAGGACGCCTTCTACGCCGTCCGCGTGCAGCCACCCGCGCCCCGCGCCCGTCAGGGCCTTCGCGTCACGGTCTCGTCACGTCGGGCCCGCAGGCCCCTGCTGGCGCTGCAGCTCCCGACCGACCGTCCCATGCTCGGCAGCACCGCCCGGTCGCAGCCCGCGCCGGCGACCACCCGCCCCCGCCGGACGGAGCCGCCGTGAACGCCGAGAACCAGTTCTCGTACAACTTCTTCCAGTACTCGATCGTCGACCACGTCTTCACCTTCGGCTACGCCGCGATGGCGGCCGGCCTCGTGTACTTCCTCGTCACGAGCAAGAACGCCCTGCCGCGCTACCGGCTGGCGTCGTCGCTGTCGGCGGTCGTCATGGTGTCGGCCTTCCTGGAGCTGCTCGTCATCTCGCTGCAGTGGCAGCGCACCTTCGTCTGGGACGGCAGCGCCTACGTCGTCGGCGACCAGCTGTTCTCCAACGGCTTCCGCTACATGAACTGGTCGATCGACGTCCCGGCGCTGCTCGTGCAGCTGCTCGTCGTCGTCGGCGTCACGGGCGTGGCCTTCCGGCGGGGCGTCGTGATCTTCGTCGCCGCGGGCCTCGCGATGGTCTACACCGGCTACGTCGGGCAGTTCTACGAGGTCGACCGCTCGGCGCCCTTCTGGGTGTGGGGCGCCGTCAGCACCGTCTTCTTCGCGGTGATCCTCCTGGTCGTCTTCCGCACCACCTACGGCAACGCGAGCCGGCTGCCCGAGGAGGTCCGCCCCCTCGTCAAGGCGGTGTTCTGGCTCCTCGCCGTCACGTGGATGCTCTACCCCGGCGCCTACCTCATGCCGGCGATCTGGGACTCGGCCGACGGCGTCGTGGCCCGGCAGATCACCTACACGGTCGCCGACGTCACCTCGAAGGTCGTCTACGGCGTCCTGCTCGGGATCATCGCCCAGCGCATCAGCCGTCTCGAGGGCTACGGCGAGGCCCGCGCCCAGCAGGCGACCGCGCTGCGGGGCGGGGTCACCGAGGTCGACCCGCCCGGGCGGGTCTGAGCTCCTCCCGCTGAGGTCCTCCCGCCGAGGTCCTCCCACGGGCTCTTCCCGCCGGCCGGCTCTCAGGGGCGGGCCGGCGGGCGCGTCCCCGCCCGACCGCGCGCGGCGGCGGCGAGGACGACGGCCGCCGGCACGAGCAGCGCCGCCCCGAGGACGTTGACGGCCTCGAAGCCGCCGAGCGCCAGCACCGGCCCGGCGAGGGCGGCGGCGAGCGCGCCCGCGTAGCTCATGCCCGCGTCCGCGGCCCCCTGCAGGGGCAGGCGCACGGGGTCGGGCGTCGCGGCGAGCAGCGACGACGCGGAGATCGTCGCCGCCGACCACCCGAGGCCCAGCAGCACGAGCGCCGCGGCGGTCAGCGCGTGGCCCCCGCCCGCCAGGGCGCTGACGAGGCCGAGCGCGGTCGCGGCGCCGAGGACGGCGACGCCGAGCGCCGCCGTCCGGCGGACGCCCCAGGCGTCGGCGAGCCACCCGAAGAGCGGGCTGAGGACGTACATGCCGGCGATGTGCACGCTGATGACGAGACCGACGACCTGCAGGGACGCGCCCTCGTGCCGCATCGACAGCGGCGTCATCGTCATGACCATCACCATCACGCCGTGCGCCGTCGCCAGGAGCAGGAGCCCGGCGCGCGCCGCCGGGTCGCCGGCCGCCCACCGCAGCGCCGCCCGGGCGCCGACCACCGCCGACCTGCCGGTGGCGCGCTCCCTGGCGTCGGCCTCCACGGCCGGCGCCTGCGCCCCCGCGGCGGTCACGGCCGGGGCCGTCGGCGCACCCGCCGCCGGGGGCGCCCCGGGGGCGGGCGCTCCAGGGCCGGGCGCTCCGGGGGCGGGCACGGCGTCCGGCCGAGCCCGGTAGGCGACGGCGACGACGAGCGCCGCGAGCGCGAAGGCAGCCCCGGAGAAGAGGTAGGGGCCCGCCAGCGCGGGCAGCCCCAGCGCCTCCCCGAGCCGGCCGCCCGCCGGCGCGAGGTTCGGCCCGGCGACCGACCCCACGGTCGTCGCCCACACGACGACGGCGATGGTGCGCCCCCGCCGGCGCGCGGGGACGCCGTCGGCCGCGGCGTAGCGCGACTGCAGCCCGGCCGCCTGCGCGACGCCGAAGAGCACCAGCCCCGTGACGAGCAGGAGCAGCGACGCCGTCGCCGCGCCGACGAGGACGCCCGCCGTCCCCACGCACGCGACGCCGTAGCCCACGGGCAGCGACCAGCGGCGCCCGCGCCGCGCCGCCAGCCGCGCCAGGGGCACGGCCGCGACGGCGGCGCCGAGGACGCCGACGGCCTGCCCGAGCCCGGCCGCGCCCGTGCCCGCGAGCTGCTCCACGAGCAGCGAGCCCACCGCGATGCCCGACGCGACGCCGACGCCGCCGAGGAGGTTGGTCGCGACGAGCGACCCGACGCGGCGGCCCTCGCCGACCGGTCCGCCGCCCGTCGCCGGCGTCGCCCCGGGCGCCCGTCCGGCCTCCACGTCCTCGGTCATGGTCGGATGCTCCCGCACGTCCGCCCGCGCGCACCGGAGGTCGACCGTGACGAGCCCCGCCCGCACCGACGCCCGGCGCGGCGTCGACGACCTCACCCTCGAGGAGCTGCGCGCCCGCGGCGGGCTGAAGTGGACGCACTTCCCCGACGCGATCGGCGCCTTCGTCGCCGAGGGCGACCACGGCACGGCGCCCGCGGTGACCCGGGCGCTGCACGAGGCCGTCGACGCCGGCGCGCTCGGCTACCTGACGCCGGCCCGCCAGCGAGCGATGGCCGAGGCGTGCGCGGCGTGGACGGCGTCCCGCTACGGCTGGGAGGTGCCGCCCGAGCGCGTGCGACCGCTGGGCGACGTCCTCGCCGGGCTGCAGGCCGCCGTCGAGCACTTCTCGCGGCCCGGGTCGGCCGTCGTCGTGCCGACGCCCGCCTACATGCCCTTCCTCACCCTGCCGCGGGCGCTGGGCCGCGAGCACGTCGAGCTGCCCATGGCCCGCGACGGCGGCCGCTGGGTCTACGACCTCGACGCGCTCGACGCCGTCCTCGCCGCCGGCGCCGGCCTGCTCGTGCTCTGCAACCCGCACAACCCCGTCGGCCGCGTCCTCGAGCGCGCGGAGATGACGGCGATCACCGAGGTCGTCGAGCGCCACGGCGCCCGCGTGCTCTCCGACGAGATCCACGCCCCGCTCGTCTACTCCGGGCACCGGCACGTGCCCTACGCGTCGACGTCGGAGGCGGCCGCCCGGCACACCGTGACGGCGACGTCCGCGTCGAAGGCGTGGAACCTGCCAGGCCTCAAGTGCGCGCAGCTGCTGCTGTCGAGCGACGCGGACGCGGAGCGCTGGGAGGAGGTCGGCGCCGTCCTCGAGCACGGCGCCTCGACGCCCGGCGTGCTCGCGGCCACGGCCGCCTACGCCGAGGGCGGGGCCTGGCTCGACGAGGTGCTCGCCCACCTCGAGGGGACCCGCGACCTCCTCGCGGACCTCGTCGCGGAGCACCTGCCGGGCGTCGTCATGGCACCCGTCGAGGGCACCTACCTGGCGCTGCTCGACTGCCGCGCGCTCGACCTCGGGCCCGCGCCCGCGGCCTTCTTCCGCGAGCGCGCCGGCGTCGCGCTCACCGACGGCGCCGCGTGCGGACGGGCCGCCGAGGGCTCCGTCCGGCTCACCTTCGCGATGCCCCGGCCGCTGCTCGAGCGGGCCGTGCGGCAGATGGGCGAGGCGCTGCGAGGCCGCTGATCCGCACGACGGTCGGACGCGGTCGGGGACGAGAGCCACCGCACGGTGCCGAGCGCTGGCCTCATTTGACCGCCCCGCCCGTGACCCCGGCCGCGATGTACTTCTGGGCCAGGACCAGCAGCACGGCGGCCGGGATGCTCGCGAGGGTCGCCGTCGCCATGAGCGCGCTCCAGCTCTGGGTGTGGGCCCCGATGAACTGGTACATGCTCAGCGTGATGGGGGTCACCTCCGACCCCGTCGTCAGCGTCAGGGCGAAGAGGAAGTCGCTCCACGCGAACAGGAAGGCGAAGACCCCCGCGGTCACGAGGGCGTTGCGGCTGAGCGGCAGCACGATCGAGGCGAAGACCCGAGGCTCGCTCGCGCCGTCGATCTTGGCGGCCTCGACGAGCGAGGTGGGGATGTTCGCCATGAACGAGCGCATCAGCAGCACGCAGAAGGGCACGCCCAACGAGGCGTCCGCGAGGACGAGCCCCAGGTAGCTGTTGACGAGCCCGAGGCCGTTGTAGAGCGAGAAGAGCCCGTTCGCGATGACGATGCCCGGGATCATCTGCGTGATCACCAGGGCGATCACGACGAGCGCCCCGCCCGGTAGCCGGACGGACGAGCGCGAGAGCCCGTAGGCAGCTGGGGCGGCCACCGCCAGGCAGACGACCACCGCCCCGAGCGCGACGGCGAGGCTCGTCCCGAGGTTGCCGAGCTGGGAGCCGAGCGCCTCGCGGTAGCCGCTCAGGTCGAGGTCGACGGGGAACCACGCCGTCGTCAGGAGGTTCTCGCTGCCCTGCAGCGACGTGTTGACCATCCAGTAGACGGGGAAGAGGAGCACGGCGACGACCACGACGCCGACGCCCGTCCGGAGCGGTGAGGTTCGTGTCCGGTCCATGTCAGCCCGCCAGGTCGCTGGTGCGTCGGTTGGCCCGCAGCTGCAGGCCGGCGACCAGCAGCGAGACCACGATGAGGACGTTGCTCAGAGCAGCGCCCGCGCCGAAGTCGAAGTTGGTGAAGGACAGCTCGTAGGCCTGCGTCGCGTAGGTCTGCGTCGCTCCGCCGGGGCCCCCGCCGGTCAGCGCGAGGACGATGTCGAGGACCCGCACGGTGTAGATGAAGCCCAGCATCAGCACGATGACCACGACGGGGCGCAGGAGCGGCCAGGTGATCGACCAGAAGGCGCGGGCCCCGGTGGCCCCGTCGAGCGACGCGGCCTCGTAGAGGTCACCGGGGATCTCCTGGAGGCCGCCGTAGAGGATCACCATGACGAAGGGGATCCCGATCCACACGTTGACGAGGATCACGGAGTAGAGCGCGACGTCCGGGTCCGTGAGCCAGCCGACCCCGGAGAGCCCGACCGACTCGAGGACCTGGTTGAGCACCCCGTTGCTGGCCTCCATCATCCGGCGCCACACCGCCGCGCTGATGATGAGGGGCAGCAGCCACGGCAGCAGGAGCAGCGCCCGCAGCAGGCCGTTCAGCCGGAAGGTGCGGTTGAAGAACAGTGCGAGGGCGAGCCCGATGACGAACGTGGAGGCCAGCGAGCCGAAGGTGAACACCGCCGTGTTGGCGGTGACCCGGCCGAAGTAGTCGGCCGTGAGGACCTGGGCGTACTTGTCGAGGCCCACGAACGGAGCCTCCCCCGTGTAGAAGGTCGCCGTCGTGTAGTCGCGGAAGCTCATCGACACGTTGTTGACGACGGGTGTCGCGAAGAACGCCAGCATGTAGAGGACGGCCGGGAGGACGAAGGCCCACATCGTCCAGCGGTGCCGGCGCGCCATGCTGCCCCGCCGTCGGTGCCCGTCACCGGCGCGCGGCCGGGCCGGGCTGCCTGCCGTCGCCGGTGCCGTCGGCCCGGCCCCGGTGGTCCTCGCCACGTCGGTCTGGGTGCCGGGCATCTCAGCCGTCCACCCGGGCCTGCGCGGACGCCAGGGCCGCCTCCACGTCGGACTGGCCCGTGATGGCCTCCTGGATGGCCTGCGACAGGGCGGCGTTGACGTCGGGCCAGGCGAGGCCGGCGTCGTTCGTCAGGGACTGCGCGCCCGTGACCGTCTCGACGATGGACGCCATCTCCGGCCGCTGCTCGGCCAGCTCCTGGGCGGCGTCGGCCGAGCTGGGCACCGTGTTGTCGTCCAGCGCCATCTCCAGCTGGGTGTCCGGCTCGCTCATGCACGCCACCACCGACGCCGCGGCCGCCTCCCGCTCGGGGTCCGTGCGGGGGACCGTCCACAGCTCACCCCCGAGCGGGGCCGTCCCCTCCCCGCCGGCCTCGGGCACCGGGATGGTGGTGCTCGCCCACGCCAGGCCCTCGGTCTCCTCCAGGCTGGGGATCTGCCACGGGCCGTTGATCATCATGGCCGCCTCACCTGCGGCGAACTGGTCCTTGGCGTCGGCCTGGGACCAGTTGACCGCCGACGCCGACACGTACCCGTCGCGCGCCAGGCCGGTGTAGAAGTCGAGCGCCTCGACGGCCTCGGGCGCCGTCAGGTCGAGCATGGATCCGCCGTTGGACCACAGGAAGGGCACGAAGGTCCACGTTCCCTCTGTGCCGCTCGCCGCGGAGTAGGCCAGGCCGTAGCGGTCCGGGGTGGTGAGGGCGGCGGCAGCCTCCTCCAGCTCCGTCCAGGTGGTCGGCACGGCGACGCCCGCCTCGTCCAGGAGGGTCTGGTCGTAGAAGAGAACGAGCGTGTTGACCGTCGGGGCGAGCCCGTACAGCTCGTCCTCGTACTCACCGGCGCCGAGCACGGACGGCAGGGTCCCGCTGGTGTCCACGTCGAGGTCGGTCAGCGGGGTCAGCGCCCCCGTGGTGGCGAACTCCGGCAGGTCCGGGTTGTTGACCATGAGCACGTCGGGGAGCTCCTGCGTCGAGATCTGCTGCAAGACGCGGGCGTTGTACTGCGGTGACGGCACGCTCTCGTGGTCGACGACCGCGTCGACCTCGGCGGCGCAGGCGTTGAGGCGCTCCTCGGTGTTCGAGTGCGACGGCTCGTCGGTGAAGTAGTCCAGGGCGGTGAGGGTGAGCGGCCCGTCGCCGGAGCCGGACCCGCCGCCCGAGGGCGAGGAGCCGCAGGCGGTCAGGAGGGCCAGGGGGAGGCAGAGGGCCGCCACCGTGGCAGGGCGTCGCAGGGTCGTCGTCATCGTCGACTGTCCTCTCGGGTCTCGCGTGGGTTCAGCGCGCAGATCGGGTCGATGCTGCGTAGTGGTCGTGCGCCAAGGAGAGCTGGTCGTCGGGCACCGGCCCGTCGAGGACGAGGGCTCGCGTCCGCACCCTCAGGAGCTCGCCGTCCTCGAGCACCCGCTCCTCGTGCATGAGCGGCGCCGTCGCGAGGAAGCCGAAGGCGTCGACCGCCGACGCCGCGTACACCGGCGACGGGAACCCGGGGTTGCCGGGGTGGTCCAGGAGGGCGACGGCGCCGCGCGCCGGCCGCTCGGGCTCGTCCGTGCCCGCGCCGTCCACGCACCCGCCGTAGATGGACCAGGCGGCGCGCTGGCCGTGGACGGCGGCGGTACCGGCACGGCCACCGGCGGCGGCGACCTCCTCGCCGGCGGCCATGGCGCGGGCGGCGCGGTAGCTGAGGCCGGCGTACCCGCCCCAGCTCGTCTGCGGCCACGGGGTCGCCGACAACGTGAGCCCCCGGAGGGCCGTCCACGTCTGGTCCCAGTCCAGCGCCCACCCGCCCTCGACGCCGCTGTCGAGCGTCGCGGTCAGGGTCCGGTCCTCCGCGAGGAGCACCTCGCCGGTCGCGTCCTCCCGCCAGGACAGGTGCTCCACGACCCGGACGCCGTCCTGCGCGGGCACCACCTCGTGCTGGTCCACGACGCTGCGGCCGAGGCCGGCGCGGTTGCCGCCGTAGCCGAGATGGTCCTCCCAGAAGAGGACGTCGTCGACGAACTTCCACGACCACCACAGCCCGTGGTGCCAGCGGTGGTCGTGCGGGGCGTGGTTGGTGAGGACCCCCCGGTGGGCGAGGGGTCGGAGCTCGTCGACGTAGGGGTGGTTGGCCTCGGGCCCCCAGCTCCACCGGGCCAGGGGCTGGCCCTCGGGCCCGACGAGGCGGCCGCGCGCGCTGCCGGTCTGCTCCCAGGTGATCGGCGGGCTCACGCGGGGGCTCCGGCCGAGGCCGGGAGCGGGGGCTCCCAGGTGGAGTACCCGTGCGACCACCCGGTGCCGTAGGCGGGGTCGTAGCGGTCACCGAGCACCTCGGCGAGCTCGACGACCCGCCGCTGCGCGCCGGAGAGGTAGGTGGCCTCCAGGACGGCCATCACGTGCAGGTTGTCCTGGAGCGAGCACAGCGGCGTGCGGCTGGCGGCCAGGGCCTGCCGCAGGTGCGCCATGGTGAGGCCGAAGGCGTGGGGGAACCACGTTCCCCGGGTGTGGGGGGCGAGGGAGCGCCGCTGGACCTCGCTGCCGCCGTCGACGCGCCGGGACACCACGACGTCGCCCTCGGGACGCCAGTCGACGAGGCCCGCCGGGCCCTGGACCCAGACCGCCTCGTCGCCGTGGCGGACGGGCTCGGTGCCGTAGTACGTCCCCGTGGACACCACGACGAGCTGCAGGCCGCTGGGGTAGCGCAGGGCGAGGTGCCCCCAGCCGTCGACGGTGACCCCCGGCTGGCTGACGTCGTGCCCCGTCATGGCGTAGACGGTCTCCGGCGGGCCGAAGAGCATCTGGAGGAGCCCGAGGTGGTGCACGGAGAGGCCCGCGGTCCACCACCTCTCGTCCCGCCCGAACCAGGGGTGGAAGTCGGTGTCGAACTGGTACTGGGCCACCAGCTGGGCGTAGGACGGCTCACCCACCACCCTGTCGTCGACGAGCGCCCGTCCGAGCGCGATCGCCGAGGGCGTGAAGCACATGTTCTGGTTCACCATGCCCACGACGCCCCCCGCCTCCGCCAGCTCCACGAGCTCGAGGGCCTCCGCGTAGCTCATCGCCAGCGGCTTCTGCACGAGGAAGGGCTTCCCCGCGGCCACCACCTGCTCCACGACCGGCAGGCGGGTCGGTCGGTGGTGGGGCGTGGCGAGGTCCACGACGCCGACGGCCGGGTCCGCGAGCAGCTCGTCGAGGCTGCCGTGCGCCGTCGCCGTCGGGGCGTCCTGCAGCAGACGGGCCCTGGCGGCCGGGTCGGGGTCGTACCCGGCGACGACCGGTTGGTCGTACAGCGCGTAGCCCGCGCGGTGGTGGACGGTGATGCCGCCCAGCCCCACTTGGCCGATGCCGAGGCGCTCGGCGCCCCCGTCCGCCGCGGCCGGCTGGGTCCTGACGGTGGTGGTCATCGGACCGCCCCCAGCTCCTCGAGGAACGAGGCGGAGGCGAGGACGTTGTCGTCGCCGGCGATCTCGAGGGTGGTGGCTCCGTCGAAGCCGGCGCCGACGAGGGCCTCGAAGACCCCGCGCACGTCGACCAACCCCTCGCCGAGCGGTGTCGTCGACATGCCGCAGCCGAAGACCTGGCCCCGGCGCTCCTCCCACTCCGCACCGAGGTCCTTCCAGTGCACGTGGCGGACGAGGCTCCCGAAGCGTCGGACGTACTCGACGGGGTCCGCCCCCCCGAGCCAGGCGTTGCCCGTGTCGAGGTTGAGGGCCAGCGCCGACGAGGCGGCGCGCTCGAGGATCTCCTCGACGACGTCGGGGTCACCGGTGCAGGGACCGTGGGGCTCCAGCAGGATGGTGACGCCGTGGTCCTCGGCGACCCGCAGCGGCTCGTGCAGCTTCTCGAGGACGCTGAAGACCGACTCCTCCCGTGAGAGGCCGCGGCCGAAGGGGGTCACCGGTTCGCCGTCCGTCGTGACGACGTGCTCGACGCCGATGGCGGCGGCCGAGCGCACGGCCTTGATGACCTCGCTCGTGCCGTACCGCCAGGGGGCGGCGGGGTCGAGCAGGTCGGCGTGCGCGCAGAACGAGGTGATGGTCAGGCCGCGGTCAGCGAAGAGCCGCCGCAGGTCGTGCGGGTTGGCGTCGAGGCTGGCGACGGCGCTGAAGCCGAAGTGGTTCCCCAGCACCGCGCCGTCGCTGGTGTCGGTGACGTCGGCGTGGTGGAAGCCCCAGTCCCTGATCCGGTCGAGCTGGTGGTCCAACGTCGAGAACGGGTCGACGAGGGCGAAGCATCCGACGGTGATGGCCACGAGCACTCCTTCGGGCTGCGAGGACGCTGCGGTGCGTCCCGGTCGGTGACCACCGTGGCGACCAGGGGGCCGGGTGTCGTCCAGACGCGTCCGCTGGCCGATGTCGAACAGGGGGAGTGCGCCCGGCGCCGCTCCGCCGGGCCCGGACGGCTCGCCGTGCCGGGGCGCGACCACCGCCCGCTCGTGACGCCGGCGTCGAGGGCGGCGCGGGCTACCATGGCGGCGACCGATCTCCGACAGGGGAGGTGCGCTGGGTCGTGAGCCGCGGGCGTGCGATGTTCACCGGTTCCGACGGCGCCTACCGGGCCGACCCGACCGCGCCCATGCGGCGCGCCGGCGCCCGGGGCGACATCGGGCTCTGGGCGTGGGGACGCCCGCCCTACCCGGGGGCAGCCCTCGCGGACGACGAGCTGGAGGGGATGCTCAGCGCCGGTCTCTGGGAGGTCGAGGCGCCGCAGGACTGGGGGTTGGACTGGCACCTCAACGAGGGGGTCGAGGTCACCTTCGTGACCCACGGCCGCGTCGGCTTCTCCAGCGGGGAGGACCAGCACGACCTCCAGCGGGGGTGGGTGACCGTGACGCGGCCCTGGCAGCGCCACCGGGTGGGCCTCCCCCACGTCCCCGCCTGCACCCTCGGCTGGTTCGTCCTCGACGTCGGGGCACTGCGCCCCAACCAGCCCTGGACGTGGCCGGGGTGGCTGCCGCTACCCGACCGCGAGCTCGCCCAGCTCACGGACCTCCTGCGAGGGCACGACCGGTGCGTCTGGCTCGCCAGCCCCGAGCTCGTGCGCGCGACCGAGCGCCTGGAGCGCACCATGCGAGCGGCCGGGCCCCGCACGGTCTCCCGCCTCGGACTGGGTGTGAGCGAGGTGGTGCTCGAGCTGCTGGAGGTCCTCGAGGGCGAGGAGCCCGAGCTGGACCCGTACTTCACCTCCACGGAGCGGACGGTGGACCTCTTCCTGCGCAGCCTGCGGTCGCGGCTCGATGAGCCCTGGACGGTCGACGACATGGCGCGCGAGTGCGGGATGGGGAGGACGAGCTTCGTCCACTACTGCCGCCTGGTCGCCAACACGAGCCCGATGGACCACCTGACCGGTCTCCGCGTGGAGCGCGCTCTCGAGCTGCTCACGACGACGGACGAGAGCGTCGCCGACGTCGCCATGAGGTGCGGCTTCTCCTCGAGCCAGTACTTCGCGACGGTCTTCCGTCGGCACTTCGACCGCAGCCCCAGCGAGGCGCGACGTGCCGGTGCTGGGGGGTGACCAGCTGGTCACCCCGCAGGCACCGCGATGACGACGCGTACCCCCGCCTCGGCCAGCGCGCCCGCCAGGGGCTCGTCCGGTGCGCGGTCGGTGACGAGCACGTCGACCCCCTCGAGCTCCAGGAGTCGCTGCGGGCCGGTCCGGCCGTGCTTGGCGGCGTCCGCGACGACGACCACGCGGTGGGCGGCCGCGGCGAGCGCCCGCCCGATGTCGGCCTCGCCGGCGTCGGCCGTCGTCGCGCCGAAGCGGGCGTCGACGCCCTCGACCCCCAGCACGGCGACGTCGAGGACGACCTCCTCCAGCGACCGCCGGGCGGCGGGCCCCGAGAGCTCGAGCGAGCGGTGGCGCACCGTCCCGCCGGTCATGACGACGCGGGCGTGCGGGCGCGCGGCGACCTCGACGGCGATCGTCAGGGCGTTGGTGACGAGCGTGAACCCGCGGCTGCCGTCGGCGGGCGACAGGCGGTCGGCGCGGGCGAGCGCCCGGGCCACCTCGGCAGTCGTCGTCCCGCCGTTGACGCCCACGACGTCGCCCACCGCGACGAGGGCGGACGCGGCCCGCCCGACGGCCTCCTTGGCCTCCGCCCGCACGGACGCCTTGTCGGCGAGCGGCCGCTCGTAGCCGCTGCTCGCCAGCACCGACGCCCCGCCGTGGGTGCGCACGACGAGGCGCTGCTGCGCCAGCGAGTCGAGGTCGCGCCGTGCCGTGGCGTCCGAGGTGCCCAGCTCCTCGCGCACGCGGGCGACGCTGACGTGCCCGTCCCGCGCGAGGAGCTCGAGGATCCGCTCGAGCCGCTGCTGCCTCACTCCGCCCCCCGGGCGGTCGGCCGGGAGACGGCGCGCCGGGCCGACGGGCGCACGGCGCGCACGGCGAGGTCCTCGTCGAGGAGCACGAGGTCCGCCGCCCGCCCCGGCGCGAGCGTCCCGACCCGGCCCCCCAGCCCCAGGGCGCGGGCGGGGACGGCGGTGGCGGCGTCGACGAGCGCGGGCAGCGGGAGGCCCGCCGCCGTCCCGGTGCGCAGGGCGCCCGCCAGGGTGAGCGTCGAGCCGGCGAGCGTCGTCGTGCCCTCGAGGACGGCCCGCCCGCCCTCGACGACGACGTCGAGCCCCCCGAGGCGGTAGCGCCCGTCCCCGCCGGCGGCCGCCGCCATGGAGTCCGAGACGAGCGCGACCCGGCCCGGCGCCGCCCGCAGGAGCACCGCGGCGACCGCCGGGTGCACGTGCTCGCCGTCGAGGACGATCTCGAGGACGACCCGCTCGTCGGCGCAGGCCGCCCCGACCGGCCCGGGCGCGCGGTGGTGCAGGCCGGGCATCGCGTTGAAGGCGTGGGTGAGCAGCCGCGCGCCGTCGGCGAAAGCGGCCGCCGCGTCGTCGGAGGACGCCTCGGTGTGGCCGACGGCGACGACGACCCCGGCGGCGGCGAAGGCGCGGACGGCCTCGCGCGCACCGGCCCGGCGCGGGTCGAGCGTCACGTGGCGCAGCGTCCCGCGGGCCACCCGCAGGAGGTGGGCGACCGCGGCGGGCGACGGGTCGACGAGCGCGCCGGCGTCGTGCGCGCCCTTGCGCTCCACGGCGAGGAAGGGCCCCTCGAGGTGGCTCCCCAGCAGCCCGGGCTCGTCGTCCACGAGGTCGGCGACCTCCGCCAGCCGCTCCGCGAGCGCGTCGACGTCGTCGGAGACGAGGCTGGCGACCCGCCGCGTCGTGCCGTGCTCGCGGTGCGCGGCGCCGGCCGCGAGGACGGCGCCCGGGCCGTCCTCGTGCGTGCTCCCGCCGCCGCCGTGCGTGTGGGCGTCGACCAGTCCCGCGACGAGCAGGGCCCCCTCGGCGTCGAGCACCTCGGCGCCGCGCGCGTGCTCGCGCCAGCCCCCGCCCGCGCCCCGCGCGACGACGAGCCCGTCCCGCGCCGCGACCCAGGCGTCCGGGTGGCGACCGTCGGCGTCGACGAGGACGGCCGAGCGGACGACGAGGTCGCCCACCGGCGGGCCGACGACGGAGCCCGCGGCGCTCACGCCGGCACCGGTCGGGGGCGCCCGGTGGTGCGCTGGTCGAGCAGGGACGCGGCCGCCGGGTCGAGCAGCACGAGGACGTCGTCGAAGGTCCGCAGCGCCGAGGCGGGGCAGTCGGTCGAGAGCTCCCCCTCGAGGGCGGCTCGCACGGCCGCGGCCTTGGCGGCGCCCTGGGCGAGGAGGACGTGGCGCCGTGCGGTGCCGATCGTCGCGACGCCCTGCGTGAGCGCGCGGCGGGGCACGTCCTCGGGCCGGTCGAAGAACCGGGCGTTGTCGGCGACCGTCCGGTCCGCGAGCTCCACGACGCGCGTGCGCGAGGCGAAGGAGGACCCCGGCTCGTTGAAGCCGATGTGCCCGGTGGCGCCGATGCCGAGCAGCTGGACGTCGACGCCGCCGCGCTCGGCCAGGGCCCGCTCGTAGTCAGCGCACGCGGCGTCCAGCTTCGCCGCTGCGCCGTCGGGCACGTGCACGCGGCGCGGGGCCAGCCCCAGCGGTGCGCGCACCTGCCGGTCGACCACCGCGGCGTAGGACTCCGGGTGCCCCGGCGGCAGGCCCACGTACTCGTCGAGCGCGAACACCTCGACGCCCTCCCAGCGCGCGCCCGCGGCGGCCAGCTCCTCGTAGACCCGCGCCGGCGAGGAGCCGGTGGCCACGCCCAGGGCTCCCAGCCGGCCGGCCGCCAGCTCCTCGAGCACGACGCCGGCGGCGCGGCGCGCGACCTCCTCGGCGGTGGCGAGCACCTCGACCTCGAGCACCACGGGCGCTCCTTCCGGACGGCGGGACGGGCGGACGATCACTCCAAGTCGATCGAGGGCAGGCGAGCGGTTCTGAGCGTAGCGCTCAGAACCCGTCAGCACTGGGTCGACGTCCGCTCACGAGTGGTGCGTCCCGCCGCTGCTAGCGTCCGGGCGTGCCCGAGGACCGCCCCGCGGCGCCCCTCGCCCGCCCCCGCCCGCCGCGCCCGGACGCCGCGGCCACCCGGGCGCGCCTCCTCGCGGCCGCCGCCCGCCAGCTAGCCGGGCCCGGCGGCTCGGGCGGCCTCGCGATGAACGCCCTGGCCCGGGAGGCGGGTGTCGGCGTCGGCACGGTCTACCGCCACTTCCCCACCCAGCAGGTGCTCCTCGAGGCGCTCGGCGTCGACGCCCTCGAGGACCTCGTCGCGGCGGTCGAGCGGGCGACCGGGGACGAGCGCCCGGGCGGGGGCCTGGCCGACCTGCTGCGGCGGGCCCTGCGCGCGCAGCTCACCGACCCGGCGCTCGCCGCCGTCCTCGCCGCACCCACGGCGACGTGCGCGGACACCGCGGCGCTCCTCGACCGGCTCCGCGCCGGGCTCGACGCGGTGCTCGAGCGCGACCGCGCCGCCGGGCTGGTCCGCGAGGACGTCGACGCCGACGACGTGCGACGCCTGCTCTGCGGCCTCGCCCGGGCGGTGGGCGCCGGGCCGGGCCGGGCGTCGCCGTCCGCGCGCTACGTCGACGTCGTGCTGCAGGGGCTGCGGCCGGCGCCCTGAGGGGCGCACGGGGCTCGGCCGCGACGTCGCCCACCTCCGCGCCCTCGCCCGGACCCTCGCGCCACCGACCCGCGGACGGTCGGGGCCCGGCGCGGCGCCGTCCGGCGTCGTCCACAGCCCCCACCGCGGGCACGCGCACGGCCCGTCGGTGTCGCGTGCCAGCATCCGCGGGTGAGCAGCGGCGCGCCGGGCCTCTTCGGGCAGGGGTCCCTCGAGCTGGACCTCGAGGGCCAGCTCGAGCTGAGCCTCGCCGAGGAGCCGTCGGCGGCGTCGAGCGCCGACCAGGCGCGGCAGTCCGTCGACGACCTGGTCCGCGGCGCCCAGCGGTACCGGACGGCGTCCCAGTACGCCGACCTCCTGCGCGCCGTCGGCTCCTCCCGCCACCTGTCGCCCCTCAACGCCGTGCTCGTCGACGTGCAGCGGCCGGGCGCGACGCACGTGCTGACGGCCGCGCGCTGGCGCGAGCGGCACCGGCGGGTCGTCCGCGCCGACGCCCAGCCCCTCGTCGTCCTCGCCCCGCGCGGGCCGGTGACGTTCGTCTTCGACGTCAGCGGCACGGAGCCGCTCGAGGGCGCGCCCCCGCTCCCCCACGAGGTCACCGACCCCGGCGCCGTCGTGGCCGGCGCCGGCGAGCCCGCGCTCACCGCGCGGCTCGACCGCCTCGTCGACAACCTCGTCGGCCTCGGCGTGGGCGTGCGCACCGGGCGCCTCGACTCCCAGCAGGTCGGTTCAGTGCGCGCCGTCACGGGCGGCCGCCCGTTGCGCCGCGAGCGCGTCGCCCGCGGGGGGCGCCAGCAGACGGTCGTCGAGCGGGTGCCGCTGCGCTACGAAGTCGTCCTCGCCGACGGGCTCGAGCCGCGTCGGCGCCTCGTCGCCCTCCTCCACGCGGCCGCGCACGTGCTGTGCGGGCACCTCGGCACGCCCGACCCGCTGTGGTGGCCCGACCGCAGCGGCGTCGAGCACGACGTCGAGGAGTGGGAGGCCGAGTCGGTCGCCCACCTCGTGGCCCGCCGCGCCGACTCCTCCGTCGAGCTGCCCCCCTCCCTGCGGCAGCACCTCGAGGCCGGTCTCCAACCGCCGCTCTTCTCCCTGGAGCGTCTGGCGCGAGCCACCGGCGACCTGGAGGCGTACGGCACCCGGCGCTTCCGGACGGCCGAGCTGGGCCGCGCCCGCCCGACGACGTAGCCCTGGACCACGTAGCGTCGGGCCCCCGACGAGGAGGTGGCCCCGTGTCCCGCGCACCGCTGCTGCTGGTCGCTCTGCCCTCGCTGGCCCTGGTAGGAGCCTGCTCGACAGCACCGCCCACCGCGGAGGAGCTCGTCCCCGTGCTCGCCGAGCCCAGGACGGAGGCGGACGCCCTGCCGCAGATCGAGGGCAGCGACGTCGACGACGGTCTCGTGGCCGCCTCGGCCCGGCGGCTCGGCGCGACGGACCAGGCCGAGTACTGGGTCGCCGTCGACGACGAGGACGGCGTCTGCCTCCCCCAGTCCCTGGCTCCGGGCGGCACGAACGTGACGCGGGCGTGCGGCTCCGTCGTGGACCTCGCCCGGTACGGCACGTGGGTGCGCGGCGCGAACCAGACGGTGTCGGCGACAGGTCTGCTCGCGCCCGAGGGCTTCGACCTCGACGACGCCCTGCGCGACGAGGACTGGGTCCTCATCGCGGACAACCTCGCTGTACCGGCTGACGAGGCCGGCTGACGAGGCCGGCTGGGGCAGTCCCTTCAGGCGAGCAGCGCTCCGACGTCGACGACGAGGCCCGGCCACCCCGGCGCACCGCCACGGTCGGTGACCACCCCGACCTGCCGGTAGGCGCCGTCCTCGAGCAGGTACATCCGCAGGCTCGGCTCCGACGGGTCGAGCACCCAGTACTGCGGCAGCCCCGCGCGCGCGTACTTCGACGTCTTGCGCACCAGGTCGTCCCCGCGGTTCGTCGACAGCACCTCGACGCACAGCAGCGGCGTCCCGGTGAAGCGCACCTGCTCGGCGGTCACCGGGTGGACCATGACGTCCGGCGCCCACTCGTCGGCACCGGGCTTCCAGCCCCAGGCGGTGACGACGGCGTGCCCCCCGGGCAGGTGCTGCTCCAGCAGCCCCGCGAGCCGCCGCGCGGCGTTCTGGTGCTGCCGGCTGGGGAAGGGCGTCACGACGAGGCACCCGTCGACGTACTCACCGCGGGCGTCGTCTCCCAGCGCGGCGTACTGGTCCCAGCTCATCGGCCGCTCCTCGGGGAGCCGACGAGCGGGCGCCTCGGCCGTCATGGGCCGAGGCTAGCCAGCCGGAGGGCCGCCGTCCCCACCTCACGCCCACGGCGACGTGCCGAAGAGCTCCTGCACGCGGCGCGCCTCGCGCCACGGCAGCTCCCACGGCCACAGACCGGCGTGGTCCGGCCAGACCAGCTGCAGCGCCGGCACGAGGCCCGCGTGCCCCGGCGTCGCGAAGACCTCCTGCGCGGTGACGAGCCGCTGCGGGCGGCGCACGCCGACAAGCTTGAACCAGACGTCGAGTCCCAGGTCCACCTCCCCGCCGGCCGCCAGCCGGTGACCCGCGAGCACGCGGTCGGCCACCGCGTGGAGCAGGTGGTCGGCGACGTGGGGCTCGAGCCCGCTGACGACCACCTCGGGGTGCCCGTCCTGGCGCGTGAGACCGATCGTGTAGGCGAAAGCCGGCCCGGTCCCGTCGCCCTCGACCGCCTCGTGCGACCAGCCCTGCTCCTCGATCGCCAGCAGGTGCTGCGCCAGCACCTCCTCGCGCGTCCACCCGTCGCACACCAGGCACATCGCCGGTCTCCCCTCGTCCGCCGTCCCGTGGCCGGGACGCTAGGGACGGCGGCGGGCGGGCTCTGCGTCTCGCGCTGCGGCGGTGGACGACCGCCGCGACGGCCCACCTGTGCGCGCGGACGTGACACGTCGCCGGGCGCCTCAGCGCGCGGCCACCGCCTCGCTGCGCCGCCCGGTCAGCAGGCTGACGACGACGAGGGAGACGACGGAGACGGGCAGCGACACGATGACGGCGTTGACGTCCGAGGACAGCCCCGCGGTCTCCCAGCCGACCGTCGTCACGGTGGCGAGCACCATCGAGGTGAGCGCACCCGCGGCTGTCGCCCGCGGCCAGAAGAGGACGGCGAAGACGGCCGGCGCGATGGCGACCCCGTACACCGTGTAGGCGTACACCTGCAGGGCCAGCACCGAGGGGAAGAACTGCCCGAGGACGTAGGCGAGCACGGCGATGCCGAGCACCGACAGGCGGTGGACGCCGAGGCGGCGCCGGTCCGACGGCTCGGTGCGGGCGAAGCGCGCGTAGAGGTCGTAGACGACGTTGCCCGCGCTCGAGAGCAGGAACGACGAGCCGGTGGTGACGATGAAGGCGAAGGCGCCGGCGAGGATGAGACCGCCGACGACGGCGGGCGTGTAGCCCTCCGCCGCCAGCGACAGCACGGCCGTGTCCGGCTCGATGTCCGGCAGCAGGAAGGACGACGCCGACGCGAGCAGCGCCACCGGCACCGTCACGAGGAAGCTGCCGAAGAAGAAGCCGGCCGTCGAGCTGCGGGCCGTGCCGGCGTCCCGGGCGGCCGCGAGCCGCTGGTACATGTTCTGGTCGGCCAGGATGAGCAGGAAGAGCGGCAGGAAGTAGCCGAGCAGCTGCAGCGGGGTCAGGCCGCCGCTGAGCGTCGTCAGCGGAGCGGCGAGGGAGTCGGCGTACGTGCCGAGGCCCCCGACGTCCTGGACGAAGACGTAGCCCAGGGCGACGAAGAGCGTGACGACGATGACGAGCGCCGACAGGGCGTCCGTCCACGCGACCGACAGCAGCCCGCCGCCGACGGCGAGGAAGGCGATGAGCAGCCCGGTGATGATGGTCGCCTGGCCCGTGCTCAGCGGGGTGATGAGGCTGAGGATGTAGCCGCCACCGGTGAACTGGTAGGCCACGATCCCGACGTAGGCGAGCAGCGTGATGGCGGCCGCGACCATCCGCGTCGGGGTCCCGAAGCGGGCCTCGAGCAGCTCGGGCACCGTGCGCTTGGCCGCGTCGCGGATCTTCCCGGCGATGAGGAACAGCACGAGGATCCCCACCGGGGTGCCCGCGAAGAAGAAGATCGAGGCCAGCGGACCGTAGGTGTAGGCGAAGTTCGCGCCGCCGATGATCGTCCCCGAGCCGACCCAGGTCGCGAGCAGCGTGCCGACGAGCACGGGTCGCGGCAGCCGCCGCCCCGCGAACATGAAGTCGTCCGAACCGGCGACCTGGCTGCGGCGGCTGAACCACAGCCCGATCCCGACCATCACGGCGAGGTAGAGCACGAGCACGGTGACGTGGACGGCGTTCACGGGGGACCTCCGGTCGGCAGGGGCACGCCGGCGGCACCGGAGGGGCCGCCGACGTCGGGGAGGCGCCATGCTGGCAGGGCACGGCCACCCGCGGGGCGCACGGCGACGTCCTCGGCGAGTGGCGGACCGCGACGAGAGGACCCGACGTGACCAGCCCCACCACCGCCCGCACCGCCCTGCTCGTCCGCGGGGGGCGGGTGCTCGACACGGGGACGGGCGCCTACACGGGCGCGTCGCGCGTCCTCGTCGAGGACGGCCGCATCACGGCCGTCGGAGGCGACGAGGTGAGCGCCCCCGAGGGCGCCGAGGTCGTCGACGCCGGGGGCCGCACGGTCATGCCGGGCCTCGTCGACGCCCACGTCCACGTGACGGCGGCGACGGCGGACCTGTCCTCGCAGGCCGAGTGGTCGCCCGCCTACGTCACCGCCCATGCCGGCCGCATCATGGCCGGCATGCTCGCGCGGGGCTTCACGAGCGTCCGCGACGTCGGCGGGGCCGACCACGGGCTCGCCGCCGCCGTCGAGGAGGGGCTGCTGCCCGGTCCGCGCCTCTTCTTCGGCGGGAAGGCGCTGAGCCAGACCGGGGGCCACGGGGACGGGCGCACCCCCGGCCGCTCCGCGCCGCTCGACACCTCCTGCAGCTCGGGGCTGGCACGCGTCGTCGACGGGCCTGACGCCTTCCGCCTGGCCGCCCGCGAGCAGCTGCGCACCGGCGCGCACCACATCAAGATCATGCTGTCGGGCGGGGTCGCCTCGCCGACGGACCGCATCGACTCGACGCAGAGCAGCGACGACGAGATCCGCGCCGTCGTCGAGGAGACGGCGGCGCAGAACCGCTACGTCACGGGCCACGCCTACACGGCGCGGTCGGTCAAGCGGGCGCTGCGCCTCGGCGTCCGGGGCATCGAGCACGGCAACCTCGTCGACGACGAGTGCCTCGAGCTCTTCGTCGAGCACGGGGCCTTCCTCGTCCCGACGCTCGTGACCTACCAGCACCTCGCCAGCGAGGGCGCCGAGCACGGCCTGCCGCCGGCGAGCGTCGCCAAGGTCGCCACCGTGCTCGAGGCCGGCCTCGACGCCCTCGACCGCGCCACGCGCGCCGGCGTCGACGTCGTCCTCGGCACCGACCTGCTCGGCGGGATGCACCCGCACCAGAGCGAGGAGATCGCCATCCGCGCGCAGGTGCAGACACCGGCGCAGGTGCTCGCGTCGGCGACGACGACGGCGGCGCGCCTCCTGCAGCGCGAGGGGGAGATCGGCGTCCTCGCGCCCGGCGCGCTCGGCGACCTGCTAATCGTCGAGGGCGACCCGCTCGACGACGTCACGGTGCTGGCCCGCCCCGCCGAGAGCGTGCGGGTCGTCGTCAAGGACGGGCGCGTGGTGCACAGGGCGGCTTGATGCGGCGTCAGCCGCGCAAGCCCGCCCTAACCTCGACGTCGAGCACCGTCACCGAGTGCGCCGGGAAGGTGTGCTCGCCGTCGCGCAGCGAGACCTCCGCCGGAGCGGCCGTGCGCACGGCGTCGGGCCGCTCGAACGAGTTGGCGGCGAAGAGGTCGGTACCGCCCGCCCCCAGCACGTGCGCGACGGCCGTGGCCGGCAGGCCGCCGCCCTCGAGCTGCAGGCGGGAGGTGATGTCCTCGTCCGCGCTGCGGTTGACGACGGCGAGGTGCAGGACCCGACCGTCCTCGTCCGTCGTCGCGGAGACGTCGAGAGCCCCCACGGTCACCGGCCGCGTGCGGAAGCCGTCACCGCGGCGGTCGTCGCCCATGCGCAGGTCGGTCGTCCACGAGGGGCCGGCGACCGATGCCGCGAGCGGGTACCGACCGGTGCGGTTCTGGTACAGGTCCCACACCCAGTACGTCGCCGCGCGGACCAGGCCCCCGGGGCGCACGGCCAGCAGGCCGTTGGCGTTGACGAGGTTCACGGTGTTCGCCATGGCCACGGGCACGGGCAGCTGCGACGCGCGGTGCACGGCGTGGAAGACACCGGCGTAGAAGAGGGCGTCGGCGAGGGTCCGCGGGCTGTAGCGGTTCACCCTCCACCCCTCACCCCCGGCGCCGGAGGTGGCGCGGGGGGCGACACCGCCGTCCTCCCCCGGCTGCGGCTCCGGCCAGCCCGCCGGCTCGAGGTGGCGGATGTTCCACTCGTCCATCGCGATGCCGAGCGGGCGGTCGCGCCCCTGCTGCGCCTGGCGGATGGTCTCCGCCTGGTCGCGGATGGCGTCCTCGAAGAACTGCGGCTGGGCGACGACGGCGCCGAACTCCGCACGCGTGCTGCCGGTCAGGTGCCGGCTCGCGCCGTACAGGTGCAGCGACACGAGGTCCACGTCCTCCCCCAGGCCCTCGACGACACGGCGGGTCCACTCGCGGTCCTCGTGCCCGACGGCGACGAAGCGGGCGGAGGGGTCGACGGCGCGCATGAACCTCACGTGCTCGAGCGCGTCGGCGACGTACTGCTCGACGGGGCGGTGACCCATCTGCCAGTCGCCGTAGACCTCGTTGCCGACGCCCCACCACGGGACCGAGTACGGCTCGGGATGGCCGTCGGCCGCTCGCCGCCGCGTCATCTCCGTGTCACCCGCCCAGCTGACGTACTCGACCCAGCGCACCGCGTCGTCGACGCTCCGCGCGGAGTGGGCGAGGTACGGCACCGTGCCGACGGCCTCGCACCAGGCCAGGAACTCGGGCGTGCCGAAGCGGTTGGACTCCTCCGACCCCCACGCCAGCTCCAGGCGACGGGGCCTGTCGTCGCGCGGGCCCGTGCCGTCCTGCCACCAGGCCGCGGAGGTGTAGTTGCCGCCGGGCCAGCGGACGACGGGCAGCCCCAGCTCACGGCACGCCTCGATGACGTCGGCGCGGCAGCCGGCGAGGAGCCCTCCACCACCCACCGCCAGCGGTGATCCCTCGTCGAAGACCCCGCCCTCGACGTTGCCGAAGAAGGCCTGCTCGAGGAAGTGGCCGTAGACGTCGTCACTGATGGGGACGGCGTCAGGGGTGCGGGTGAGACGGATCAGGGCGTGCTCGGGCACGGGTCCTCCGGGTCGTGGTCGGGTGCCGGCTCGCGCCGACGGAGCGGTCAGCCCTTGACGCCGCCCTGCGCGACGCCCTCGATGATGAAGCGCTGGGCGAGCACGTAGAGCGCGAGTACGGGCACCGAGGCGATGACGGCCCCGGCCATGAGCAGGTCGTAGCGCAGGACGTTGTCGCTCTGGAGCTGGGCGAGCCCCGCGGGGAGCGTCTGCATGTCCGAGGTGAAGAGGACGAAGACGGGCCACAGGAAGTCGTTCCAGCTCGTGAGGAAGGACAGGACGGCGAGCGTCGCGATCGCCGGCCCGGCCAGCGGGACGACGACGCGCCGGAACACCTGCCACTGGTCGCACCCGTCGAGGCGCGCCTGCTCCTCGATCGAGACGGGGACGCCGAGGAAGAACTGGCGGAGGAAGAAGACGCCGAAGCCCGTCGCGGCGCCCGGCACGACGAGCGACGCGTAGCTGTTGAGCCAGCCGAGCTCGTTGACCACGAGGAAGTTCGGGATGAGGAGGATGACGGCGGGCACGAACATCGTGGCCAGCACGAGGGCGAAGAGCAGGCGCTTGCCCCGGAACTCCATGCGCGCGAAGGCGTACGCCGACGTGGTCGCGAGCACGACGACGAGGGCCGCGTGCAGCAGCGCCACCAGCGTGCTGTTGATGAACCAGCGCAGCACCGGGACGTCGGTGAGGACCGAGCGGTAGGCGTCCAGGCTCGGCTCCAGCGGCAGGGCCGTGAAGTCCAGGCTGTTCGCCTCGGCCGCCGACTTGAAGGACGTGGACAGCATGACGAGCAGCGGCAGCGCGAAGACGAGGCTCAGCACCACGAGCGCCGCCCACAGCAGGAGCCGGTCGGGCCGTACCCGACCGAGGCGGGAGGCCGGGCGGGGCGAGGCCTCCGGCCGCCCCCCCGAGGTCGTCGCGGTCATCGGTCGCTCCCCCCGACGCGGCTGAAGGCGGCGAGGACGAGGCCGCTCACCACCATGAGCAGCACCGCGAGGACCATGCTCATCGCCGACGCGCTGCCGATGTCGAACCCCTCGATGCCCGTCTGGGCGATGAAGCCGATGGCCGTCCGGGTCGCCGTCCCCGGCTGCTCCTGGGTGACGAGAGCCGCCTGCCCGTACATGTTGGCCGACGCGATGATCGTGATGGTGACCACGAACTGGAGCACCCGGCGCATGGACGGGAGCGTCACCGCGCCGAAGCGGCGCCAGGCGCCGGCGCCGTCGACCTTGGCCGCCTCGTGCAGCTCCGCCGGCACGTCCTGCAGCGCCGCGAGGAAGATGACGGCGTTGAAGCCGAGCGTCCACCAGACGGTCACGCCCACGAGCGAGACCCACCCGGCCGGCAGCGACGACGTCCAGAGGGTGTCTCCGGGCAGTCCCACCGCGGCGAGGAGCTGGTTGACCGGGCCGAGCTGGGCGTCGAGCAGGTACCGCCACAGCAGACCGATGACGGCCACGCCCAGCACGTAGGGCGCGAAGTACACGGCCCGGAAGAAGGTCCTCCCCCGGAACTTCTGGTTGAGCAGCATCGCCACGGCGAACGGGACGACGACGAGCAGCGGCACGCTGAGGAGGGTGAAGAGCCCCGTGGCCCGCATGCCGCTCCAGAACTCGACGGAGACGACCTCGCTGCCGTCGAGGAGCCGACCGTAGTTCTCGAGCCCGACGAAAGGCCGCCCCGGCAGTCCGAGGCTCCAGCGGTGCAGGCTCGCCCAGGCGCCGACGGCGATGGGCACGAGCACGAACGTCGTGAAGACGAGGAAGAAGGGGACGAGGAAGAGGTAGGGCGTGAGGCGCCGGCCGTGCCGGCGCGCGGGGTCGCGTGCGACCTCGGCGCTGCTGGCCTCGACGCTCGGTGGTGGGGCCCCGACGGACGTCGTCGTCACGGGTGCTCCTCTCAGAGCGGGCTGTGGGCGGGGGCTGGGTGGGTCAGAGGCCGTAGAGGCGGTTGAGGTCGTCCAGCTGGCTCTGGGCTGTCCGCTGGGCGAACTCGGCGGCGGCGGCGGGAGCGGCCTGGCCGAGCACCACCTGGCTGACGGCTCGCTGGTAGGTGTCCGTGGCGATGTCCCGCGAGCTCGGGACCAGCGGCAGGTAGGTGTAGGTCTCGAGCACGTCGTCCTGCGCGAGCACCGCCTGCCGCGAGTCCTGGAAGGACGCCGCGTCCCGTGCCGCGGCGGACGCCGGCGTGAGGCCCCCCTCGGCCCACAGGTCGGAGTTCCGCGACATCCAGCTGACGAAGGTCAGCGCGGCGTGCGCCGTCCGGTCGTCCGCCTGCGACTGGTCGGTCAGCACGAAGTGGTGGGAGTTGGCGAAGGTGGCCGGCCGGTCGCCCACCGTCATGAGCGGGGCCACGCCCCACTCCAGGCCCGGCGCCGTCGTCTGGAGGTCCGGGATCGCGGCGGGCAGGTCCAGGAGCAGGGACGCCGAGCCGTTCTTGAAGGGCGCGCGGGCGTCGACCGCCCCTTGCGGGCTCACCCCGTCCTCGACGAGCCCCCGCATCCAGGCGAGCGCCTCGACGCCGGCGTCGGAACCGAAGGTCGCGCGCGTCCCCTCCTCGTCGAAGAGCGAGCCGCCGAACTGGGCGAGCAGGCTCACGAAGAGCTGCCAGCTCGCGGGCGTCACCCACAGCGGGTGCTCGACCCCGGAGTCCTGCAGGGCCGTGGTGGTCTCACGGAAGCGGGCGCCGTCCACGGGCCCCTCGACGCCGGCGGCCTCGAGGGCCGGCCGGCTCCAGTAGTGGGCCATGCAGAATACGTCCAGGGGGAGGCCCCAGCGCTGACCGCGGTAGACCGCCTGCTCGAAAGCGCCGGGGACGTAGTCGTCAGCGCTCAGCCCCGCGGCGTCGACGGCCTCGTCGAGCGGGACGATGGTCCCTCGCAGCGCGTAGGTCGGCAGCTGGTCGAGGTGCATGATCGCGACCTGCGGCCCCTCCTGCGCGGCTACCGCCGGCAGCACCTTCGCGTACATGTCGTTCGCCAGGAGCGACGTCATGCGCACGTCCACCGAGGGGTGGGCCTCGTTGAAGCGCTCGACCAGCCGCGCCATCGTCGGCCCGTCCCCACCGGTGAAGGGGTTCCAGAAGTCCAGCTGCACCGGCGGCCCGTCGTAGGCACCGGACGTCGCCAGCGCAGGTGGGCGCACGCCCGCGGAGTCGATCGACGCGCCGCAGGACGCCAGGGCCGCGGTCCCGGCCGCGGTGCCCGCCAGGCCGAGGAAGCCCCGCCGCGACAGGGGGCTCACGCCGGGGCCCCGGACTGCTGGGCCGTGCGCTGGGTCCCGCCCTCGAAGGCGCTGAGGGAGGTGTCGAAGTCCTTGTCCCCCACCGGGTACATCGAGGACATCCAGTGGAAGAACTTGTCACCCCGCTCGCGCAGCTGCTCGTACAGCCGGCGGAGCAGGTCGTCCCGGACGGACGCCATCTCGGGGTGCCGGTAGCGGTTGTGCAGCTCGTCGGGGTCGGCCTGCAGGTCGTACAGCTCGTTGACGGACTCGGGGTTGACGACGAGCTTGTAGCGCTCCGTGACGAGCATCCGCTGCGGGTAGGGGAAGTGGTGCCCGTGGAACTCGGCCACGTAGTCCTCGCGCCACGGCGGGTCAAGGCGCGATCCGTCCGCGCCCTCGACGAGGGGGCGGAGCGAGCGCCCGTCGACGGCGCGCGAGGGGTCCAGGCCGGCGACGTCGAGGACGGTCGCGGTCAGGTCCGTCAACGAGGCGAAGCGGCTGCTCCGCAGGCCCGCGGGAGCGCCGGGGACCTTGAGGAGGCCCGGGATGCAGTAGATGTCCTCGTACATCGCCGGACCCTTGTCATGGAGGCGGTGGGCCCCGGTGAACTCGCCGTGGTCGGCCGAGAAGGCGACGACGGCGTCCTCGAGCACGCCGAGCTCGCGTGCGGCGTCGAGGACGCGACCGATCTCGTGGTCGACGAGCGTGACGTACCCGCGGTAGGCCGCCACCAGCTGCCGGGAGACCTCCTCGCCGAGGGTGTCGAACGTCCAGTGCGCCGAGTACGCCGCCTGCACCGGTGGCTTGTCGGCGAAGGTCTCCGCGGTCGACGCGGGGAGGACGACGTCGTCCGGGTCGTGCAGGTCGTAGTACTCCGCCGGGAGGATGTAGGGCAGGTGGGGCCCGAAGAAGTGGGTGGCGAGGTAGAAGGGCTGCCCGTGCTCGTGGCGGTCAGCGGCGTAGCGGCGCAGGAGCCCGATGGCGCGCTCGGACAGGAAGCGCTCGAAGGTCGCCTCGACGGGCTGCTGCAGCCGTGCCGCGAGCAGGTTGCCGGGCGCCCCGTTGGGGAAGGTGCCGCGCACCTCGTCGGTGATGGCGTAGGGCGGGAGGTCGTTCTCCTCCAGCCAGGTCGTGTACTCGGGGTTGTCGACGGGGTTGTGCCAGCCCTCGAGGTCCGGCCCGTCGAACCCGAAGTCGGCGGCGGTGCGGCGGGTCCCCGTGTGCCACTTGCCGACGAGGCCGAGGTGGTAGCCGGCGTCCCGGAGGTCCTCGGCGAAGGTGTACTGGTCGTCGGCGAGGTCCTCCCGGTACCCGACGTTGCGCTCGTGGTTGGCCAGCAGCTGGTGGCGGAAGGGCGCCGCGCCCGTCAGCAGGCTCGCCCGCGCCGGGGTGCAGATGGCGGTGGGCGTGTAGAAGCGGTCGAAGGTCGTGCCCTCCGCGGCCAGCGCGTCGAGGTTGGGCGTCCGCGCGCCGGGACCGCCGTAGGCGCCGAGGGTGTCCTTGCGGTGCTGGTCGGTGAGGAAGAGCAGGACGTCGCGTCGCACGGGGTCAGCTCCGGGAGGTGGTGGGGACGGGGAGGGCCGCGCGGGGCGCTTCGTCGGCACGTGCCGCCGCGCCGGCCGAGCGGCCCTCGCCGGCTGGAGGGGCCAGCAGCTCGACCGTGGGGTCGTGCAGGAGGAGCGCCACTCCGCCGAGCGCACCGCCCACTTCGCCGAGCTCGGCCGGGCGGACGGAGACGGCCTCGACGCTGGAGGCGAGCACGTGCCGGGCGAGCTCCTTGCGCAGGGGGCCGAGGAGGTGCTCCCCCACGTCGGCGACCTCGCCCCCGACGACGACGAGGGGCACGTCCATGACCGTCACCGCGCCGGCGAGCGCCACGGCGGTGCGGGTCGCGGCGCGGCGCAGCGCCTCCCGAGCCGTCGGGTCACCGCTGTCGAGGGCGCGGCGGAGCGCCCCGACGTCCGCGCAGCCGGCCTCCGCGAGGACCACGGGCAGTCCCACGAGCGCCTCCAGGCAGCCGCGCCCTCCGCACCGGCAGACCGGGCCCTCGGGATCCAGGCAGACGTGGCCGAGCTCACCGGCCGAACCGGTGGGACCGGAGCGCACACGCCCGTCGAGGACGACGGCGCCGCCGACGCCCGCGGACAGCCGGACGTAGAGGGCGTCGCACGCACCGCGCGCCGCACCCCAGACCACCTCGGCGAGCCCCGCCAGGCGCGCGTTGTTGCCGGCCCGCCCCGGGACGCCGTACCGGTCGGCGAGGGCCTGGCGCACCTCCTCGCCGAGGCGGGCAGCCGCCGGGGTGCTGCCCGTGACGCCCACACCCACGCCCCGCAGCGCCGCGGGGCGGCCGGAGCTCGCGAGCAGCTCGTCCGCGAGGGGCACCGCGACCCGTAGACGGTCGCCCCACGGGCTGCCGGCCGGGTAGTCACGGGCGCCGGACGCCACGACGTCGTGCGCCGCGTCGACGACGACGGCGCGCACACGCGTGTGCCCGAGGTCGACACCGAGCAGCAGCCCGGACGAGGGGTCGAGGGCGAGGCTCTCCGGCGTCCGGCCGACGCGCGGCTCGTCGCCGTCGGGCGTGGGCACGACGACGGCTGCGCCGCGCTCGAGCAGGTCCGCGACGACCGCGGAGATCGTCGCCCTGGACAGCCCGGTAGCCGCGCTCAGCGCGGTCCGGCTGGCGCGCCCGCTGAGGCGGAGGTGGTCGAGCACCAGCGACTCCGAGGAGGGACGCGAAGCGCTGCGGTGACGATCGGTGCGGCTGTGCACCTCGCGGACGCTAGGGACGTGCCGAGAAGTCGGTCAACGACCGACGGCACTTCTGCACAGCCGTACGCGGAAGTCGTCAGAACACGCTGTCGACGTCGGTGCGAGCGGTCCCGGTCGCCGGCCGACCACCTCCTGTTGACAGCACCCCCTCACCGGACGACCGTGCGCTGCTGGGGGACTCATCCCTTTCGCGCGACTCACACAGGTGCCGCGGCGCGGCGGCCCGGACCGACGGCGACGGGGGACGACATGTCAGCGACGACCAGCGAGGTCGGCCAGCGGGTGCGGCGCATGGACGCCGAGCAGCTGCCGGCCGGCAAGCACGAGCTCCACGGGCCGGGGCACTTCGCCGGCCTCTACTCGGCGGAGAACATCGCGGGGACGGAGTTCGTCTTCGGGGCGACCTTCGTCATCCTCGGCGCGTCCTTCGTCGACGTCCTCATCGGCCTGGCCGTCGGCAACGCGCTCGCCGTCCTGAGCTTCCGCTTCCTCACCACGCCCATCGCGGTGCAGACGCGGATGAGCGTCTACACGTACCTGAGCCGTATCGCGGGTGGCGTGACGACGAAGCTCTTCAACGGCGTCAACGCGCTCGTCTTCGCCATCATCTCGGCGGCCATGATAACCGTGTCGGCGACGGCGTTCCGCATCGTCCTGGACTTCCCGGCGCAGGAGCAGGCGTACCCGACGAGCGTCGGCTTCATCGTGCTCGCCGTCGTCTTCGGCTCGGTCGCGGTGCTCGTGGCCGCCTTCGGCTTCAACGCCCTGGCGGAGTTCGCCAGCACCTGCGGCCCCTGGCTCGTCGTCATGTTCGCCACCGGGGGCATGGCGCTCATCCCGGCGGTCACCGAGGAGGTCACCGGCTCCACCGTCCTCGGGGGCTGGGGCGACTTCATCACGGTCGGCGAGAGCTCGATCTTCACCGGCCAGACCCCCGACGGCGCCGCCGGCATCAGCCTGCTGGGGATCATCGGCTACAGCTGGGCGGCCAACTCCTTCGCGCACACCGGCCTCGTCGACATGTCCCTCCTGCGGTACGCGAAGAAGAGCTCCTACGGCTACACGTCGGCCACCGGCATGTTCCTCGGCCACTACATGGCGTGGGTCGCCGCGGGCTTCATGGGCGCCGCGGCCGCGGCCATCGTCCAGACGAGCATCACCGTCATCGAGCCCGGCCAGGTGGCCTTCCAGGCGCTCGGCTACGCCGGTCTCGCTGTCGTCGTCGTGGGCGGCTGGACGACGGCGAACGCCAACCTCTACCGCGCCGGCCTCGCCGGCCAGGGCGTCTTCCCGCGCTTCAGCCGCAAGAAGATGACGCTCATCATCGGCGTCGTCGTCCTCGTCGCGAGCGTCTTCCCGTTCGTCTACCGGGGATACCTCAACCTCGTGACGTACGCGGGCATCACGATCGTCCCGGTCGGCGGCATCCTCTTCGCCGAGCACTACCTGCTGCGCCGCTTCGGCATGACGCGCTACTGGGCGCGCTACAAGGGCGTCACCAACGCGCCCGCGCTGCTCGCCTGGGGCATCACGCTCGGGCTGGCGGCGGCGGCCGTGGCGACCGGCGTCATGCCCGTCTACTTCGCCTTCGTGCCGGCGTTCCTGCTCAGCATGGTGCTCTACGTGCTCTTCGCCCGGGCGATGGGCGCGGCGCAGCGCTACCCCGAGGGCGAGGAGGAGGACCGGGTCCTCGCCGAGGAGGTCGAGGCGCTCCACGCCGAGCAGGCCGAGGCCGCCCCGACCGACGTCGACACGACCGACCGCCGCCCCCTGACCCGCGCGCTGCTCGTCGTCTGGCTCGTCGACCTCGCGGTCATCGTCGTCATGGGTCTCGTCGTCCTCTTCGCGAGCCCGGACGTCGACACCTACGAGGCCAACCGCACCGCCTTCTGGTGGGTCGCGGCCGTCGGCACGGTCGTCTACTTCGTGGCGGCCTACTCCCGGCTGCGGTTGCGCAAGGCGCACGCCACGCGGGTGCTCGCCGAGCACGGCGTCGAGGACCCGGCGGGGCACGCCGCGCAGGCGGCCTGAGGAGACGCACGGGAGGCTCGTGCCCGTGCCGACCCCCGCGCTCCTCCCCCGCCCGCAGCACCTCGTCGTCGGTGAGGGCGAGCTCCTGCTCGACGCCGGCACCCGCGTCAGCGCGCCCGACGAGCTGGCCGACGTCCTCGCCTGGCTCCAGGGCGCCCTGCGCCCGGCGACCGGCCTGCCGCTGCGCGAGGGCGGTGACGACGCCGCCATCCGTCTCGCGCTCCACGCCGACCTCGGCCCGGAGACCTTCACGCTCAGCACGGGACCGGACGGCGCGGTCGTGCGGGGCGGTGACCGCGCCGGCGTCTTCTACGGCTGCCAGGCGCTGCTCCAGCTCCTGCCCCCGGCCGTCCACCGGCGCGCGCCGGTCGCGGGGCGACGGTGGGCGCTGCCCGCCGTCGAGGTGCGCGACGCCCCCCGCTTCGCCTGGCGCGGGGTGATGCTCGATGTGGCCCGGCACTTCACGCCCAAGCACGACGTGCTGCGTTTCATCGACCTCATGGCGATGCACCGCCTCAACACGCTGCACTGGCACCTCACCGAGGACCAGGGCTGGCGCCTCGAGATCACGAAGTACCCGCGGCTCACCGAGGTCGGAGCCTGGCGCTCGGAGTCCCAGGTCGGCGCGGCGGAGGACTCCCCGTCCGACGGGCGCCCGCACGGCGGCTTCTACACGCAGGACGACGTCCGCGAGGTCGTCGCCTACGCGGCGGCGCGGGGCATCACCGTCGTCCCCGAGATCGAGACGCCGGGGCACGTGCGGGCAGCCCTGGCCGCGTACCCGGAGCTCGGGGTCACGGGCGAGCAGCGCGACGTCTCCACCCGCTGGGGCATCGAGGTGGACGTCCTCAACATGGAGGAGTCGACCGTCGAGTTCTTCACCGACGTGCTCGACGAGGTGATGGACCTCTTCCCCTCGACGGTCATCGGCATCGGCGGCGACGAGTGCCCGCGCGACCAGTGGCGCGCCGACCCGCGCGCCCAGCAGCGCATGCGCGAGCTGGGCCTGGAGCGCGAGGCCGACCTGCAGGCGTGGTTCATGCGCCGCCTCGACGACCACCTCACCGCGCGCGGGCGCCGGTCCTTCGGGTGGGACGAGGTCCTCGAGGGCGAGCTGGCGCCGACGGCGGTCGTCGCGTCCTGGCGCGGCATGGCCGGCGCCGTGACCGCGGCGCGCCGCGGGCACGACGTCGTCGCCTGCCCCGACGAGCTCGTCTACCTCGACTACCGCCAGTCCGAGCTGCCGAACGAGCCGATCCCCGTGGCGACGCCGCTGACCGTCGAGGACGTCTACACCCGCTTCGAGCCCGTGCCGCCCGAGCTGACGCCCGAGGAGGCGCGCCACGTGCTCGGCGGCCAGGCAAACGTCTGGACCGAGCACGCCGACTCCCCGCGGACCGTCGACTACCTCGTGTTCCCGCGTCTGTGCGCCGTCGCCGAGGTGCTGTGGGCCGACGACGAGCGCGACCTCGAGGACTTCCAGCGGCGCCTGGACGCGCAGCTCGAGCGGCTCGACGCCGTCGGCGTCGAGCACCGCCGCGCCTCGGGCCCGCTGCCGTGGCAGGAGCGTCCCGGCGTCGTCGGACGACCGTCGACGCGCGAGGAGCGGGCGGCGCACATGGCCGAGCTGACCAGGAGCATCACGGACGGCTGAGCCGTGCGTCCCTGCCGGCTCGCCTGTGGACGACCTCAGCGGGGCGGGGCGGGCGCTCCTAGCGTCGGAGGACGGGCGTCGCGAGGCGCCACCGACGCAGGGAGGCCGCATGGACGTCGTCGCCCCACCTCAGGGACCGCCCGGTCCGGCCCTCCGAGGCGTTCCCGCTCCGTCCGAGGCACCACCTCGCCGGTCGGGTCGCGGCCGCGGCTGGGCCGTCGCCGCCCTGGTCGCAGGCCTGGTCGCCGTCCTCGTCGCGGCGCTCGGAGCGCTCGTCCCCTTCGCCCTCCTCCCGGCGCCGCTCGCAGGTCTCCTCGGCACGGTCGCGCTGGCGACGTCCGTCGTCGCGCTCGTCCGCTCCCGGGCGCTCGACGTGGTCCTCCTGGCCGCGGCGAGCGGCGCCTGCACCGCCACGGCAGGTCTGCTGTCCGTCGCGGCGCTGCTGTTCCCCCTCGGGCTCCCCGCCGTCGACGCCCCGACGACGACGGCGGGCGCCACGCCCACCGCCGAGCGGATCCCCGACGACGTCCTCGCCGGCTTCCACGCCGACGCCCTCCCGCTCGGGCACCGGACGACGCTCGACGGCCAACAGGTCACCGTCGCCGCCGTGCTGACCGAGCCCGCCGAGGTCGACGCCCGGCTCGCCGGGCTGAGCGGGCTCGCCGACGAGGTCGCGGGGCTCGAGGACGTCGCGCTCGTCGAGCTCGAGGCCCCCGTCGACGGCGGCGGCTGGGCGCCTCTCGTGGACAGCGGCGGCGTCGCCCTCGTCACCCCCGCCGGCGACCCCTACGGGCCTCTGTCCTCCGGGGGCTACCTCGGCTACGAGGTCGACAGGCCCGTCGAGCTCGACCCCAGCGGCCTGCCGCGGGGGCGGGTCGTCATCGCCTTCTCCCTGCCGCCCGAGCTGGTGCGGGGCAGCACCGTCGTCGTCCTGTCGCCGGCGTGGACCGACGTGGCCACGTGGGCGGTGCCGGAAGGGTGAGGCGCCCGAGCCGTGGTCGGTCAGAGCGCCGCCCGGCTCAGCCCCAGGGGTCGGCGATGCCCGCGTACAGCGTCTCGAGGTACTCGCCGATGCCCTCCTCCCCGCCCTCGCGGCCCAGCCCCGACTGCTTGACGCCGCCGAACGGCGCCGCGGGGTTGGAGATGACGCCGGTGTTGAGGCCGAGCATCCCGGTGTCCAGCCGCTCCACGAGCCGCAGCGAGCGGGCCGTCGAGCCGGTGTAGGCGTACGCCACGAGCCCGTGCTCGGTGTCGTTGGCGAGCGCGACGGCCTCGTCCTCGGTCTGGAAGGTCACGACGGGCGCCACCGGGCCGAAGATCTCCTCGGCCAGCAGGCGCGACCCGAGGGGCACGTCGGCCAGCACCGTCGGTGCGTAGAAGTAGCCGGGCCCCTCGACGCGCGAGCCCCCGGTGAGGACGCGCGCGCCGCGGGAGACGGCGTCGTCGACGAGGTCGGCGACCTTCGACCGCCCCTTCTCGTCGATGAGCGGCCCCACCTGCGCGCCGTCCTCCGTCCCGCGCGAGACCTGCACGGCGCCGACCCGCTCGGCCAGCCGCCGCGAGAAGTCCTCCGCCGCCGCCGCGTGCACGTAGAAGCGGTTGGCCGAGGTGCAGGCCTCGCCGCCGTTGCGCAGCTTGGCGAGCATCGCCCCCTCGACGGCGGCGTCGAGGTCGGCGTCCTCGAAGACGAGGAACGGCGCGTTGCCGCCGAGCTCCATCGAGGTCCGCAGCACGCCGTCCGCCGCCTGCTTCAGCAGCTGCTTGCCCACCGCGGTGGAGCCGGTGAAGGAGAGCTTGCGCAGCCGCGGATCGGCGATCAGCGGCCCGGTGACCTCGCCGGCCCGCGTGCACGGCACGACGTTGACGACGCCGTCGGGCACGCCCGCGTCCTGCAGCACCTTCGCGAAGAGCAGGGACGTCAGCGGGGTCTCCGCCGCGGGCTTGAGCACCACGGTGCAGCCGGCGGCGAGCGCCGGGCCGATCTTGCGGGTGGCCATGGCCAGCGGGAAGTTCCACGGCGTGATGAGCAGGCACGGGCCGACGGGCTTCCGCACCACGAGGATCCGCTGCTTGCCGTCCGGCGCGGGCAGGTACCGCCCGGCCACGTGCGCCGCCTGCTCCGACGCCCAGCGGAGGAACTCGGCGCCGTAGGTCACCTCGCCGCGCGACTCGGCGAGCGACTTGCCCATCTCGAGCGTCATGAGCAGCGCGAGGTCCTCGGTGCGGGCGACGACGGCGTCGAAGGCCCTGCGCAGCACCTCGGCCCGCTCGCGGGGCGCCGTCCTCCCCCACGCCGCCTGGGCGGCGACCGCAGCGTCGAGCGCCGCCGCGCCGTCCTCGACGCTCGCGTCGGCGACGGTGCTGAGGACGACGCCCGTAGACGGGTCCTCGACGGCGAACCGCTCGCCCGAGGAGGCCGGCACCCACCGGCCGCCGACGAGGAGGTCGGTGGGGACGCCGGCGAGCAGCTCGGCCTCGCGGGCGGCCTGCTCCGGCGGCACCGAGCGCGCCGACGCCGTGCCCGCGGTCACGCCGCACCCCCGGCCTCGGTGCCGGCCCCGTCGTCGGTCCCGCCGTCGTCCGGCTGGTCGAAGACGATGACCTGGCGGATCGCCGCGCCGTCGGCGAGGGAGTCCATGGCGGCGTTGACGTCCTCGAGGCGCGTCCGCGAGGAGATGAGCGCCTCGACGGGCAGCCGCCCCTCGCGCCACATCTGCGCGTAGGCCGGGATGTCGCGAGCCGGCACGGCCGACCCGAGGTAGCTGCCGACGATGGTGCGGGCCTCGGCGGTGATGCCGAGGGGCTTGATCGTCGCCTCGGCGGTCGGCGCCGGCAGTCCCACCGTCACGGTCGTGCCACCGACCCCCGTGAGCGCGACCGCGGTCTCGAAGGCGCGCGCGTTGCCGGCGGCCTCGACGACGACGGGCGCCTTGAGCCCGGCCTCGAGGGCCTCGGCCGGGGAGAGCGCCTGCGCCGCACCCAGCTCGAGCGCCCGGGACAGCTTCTCCGGCACGGCGTCCACGCCGACCACCGGGCCGCGGCCGAGCGAGACGGCGGTGAGGAGCGCCGCCATCCCGACCCCGCCGAGCCCCACGACGACGACGGTGTCGCCGTCGCCGGGGCGCCCGGCGTTGAGCACGGCTCCGCCGCCGGTGAGCACCGCGCACCCGAGCACGGCGGCGACCTCGGGCGGGACGTCGTCGTCGACGGGCACCACGGAGCGGCGGTCGACGACGGCGTGCGTCGCGAAGCCGGAGACGCCGAGGTGGTGGTGGACGGCGTCGCCCTCCCCGACGGCGTCGTCCCCCTCGCCGAGCGCTGCCGTCGCGCGCAGCCGCCGCCCGCCGGCCAGCAGCTCACCGGCGTTGTTGGACGCCGAGCCCCGCGTGCAGGGCAGCCGTCCGTCGGTGCGGCAGCCGGCGCACTCGCCGCAGCGGGGTAGGAACGCCATGACGACGCGCTGCCCGACGGCGAGGTCGTCCACCTCGGCGCCGACACGCTCCACCCGTCCCGCCGCCTCGTGGCCGAGGAGCATCGGGACGGGGCGCACGCGGTTGCCGTCGACGACGGAGAGGTCGGAGTGGCACACGCCCGCCGCCTCGATCCGCACGAGCACCTCGGTGGGCCCGGGCTCGTCGAGCTCGAGCTCGACGACGGAGATCGGCCGCGAGTCGCGGTAGGGGCGCTCGTCGCCGATGCGCTCGAGCACGGCGCCGCGGATCCTCACGACGCCGCCCGTCCGGGCGCCGTCGCCCGTGCCGGTCCCGCCGTCGGTGCCGCCGCCTCGGCGGCGCGCACCTCGGCGATGACGGCCTGGGGGTCGTCGCCGGCGCGCAGCGGGCGGCTCGCGAAGACGCCCTCGTGGGCGAGGACGGGCCGCCGGTCGCCCGCCAGCTCGGGGTGCTTCTCCTCCAGGCGCTCCCGCGCCACGGCCACCTTCCGCCAGTGCGCCACGGTCTCGCGGTCCCCGCGCCGGACGCCCTCCCAGCTTCGCGGCATCTGCTCGCGCGCCACCCCGGTGGACGCGCGGCCGCCGACGTTGAGGCGGCTCGGCCGGCGGCGCGACGCGGACCCGCAGGCCGGGCAGGCTGGGTCCGGCGACGTCATCGACGGCAGGCCGGCCTCGAAGCGGTGCCCGGCGCCGCAGAGGAAGTCGTGGAGCACCATCAGCGGTACACCCCCTCGGGCGCGTACCGGAGGCTCCTCGCCTGCTCGGCGTCGTGGCCGAAGATGACCTCGGCGCCGGTCTGCTCGGCGATGCCGCGGAGCTTCTCGACGCTCTCGAGCCAGCGCAGGTTGTCCCAGACGATGGCGGCGCCGACGGCCGGCGGCCCCCAGGAGTCGCTGAGGTACACGGCGTCGGAGGTGAAGAGCTTGGTGCCCTCCTCCGGCAGGTCGACCTTGAGCGACATGGTCCCCCAGGTGTGGCCGGGGGTCTCGATGACGGAGACGCCCGGCAGGATCTCGACGTCGCCGCTGACGGTCTCGAAGTCCAGCCCCTGGTAGTCGCTGACGATGTGCGCGCCGGCGCTGTACCCGTCGATCTTCGAGGCGCCCTCGAGCTCCTTGTCGTTGACGACGATCCGCGTCTTGCCGTTCGCGAAGTCCCGCGCGTTGGCCGCGTGGTCGAAGTGCAGGTGGCTCAGCACGAGGATGTCGATGTCCTCGGGCGCCAGCTCCAGCTCGGCGAGCGAGGAGTCGAGGTAGCCGGGGCCGTCGATCGCCTCGCGGACCGGGAAGAAGTCGTGGAAGCCCGTCGGCGCCCACCGCTCCTGCCAGTCGCGCGGCACGCCCGTGTCCCACAGCACCCGGCCCTCGGGGTGCTCGATGAGGACGGCGTGGGTCGGGCAGTCGCCCCAGACGACGGGGTCGTCCTTGTGGTGGCGGTCGCGGATCGTGCGGCCGCCCTTGAGCAGCAGCCAGGTCAGGTCGGTCTCCATCACCCCGGTGGAGAGCACGTGGAGCTTCATCTGCGGGGCGTTGCCGGTCATGTCGGACCCTCGTCTCGCGTCGTCACCCGCCTCCTCGCGGGGTGCGCCGCCCCGTCGCGGCGCGCGCCCAGACTGGGTCGGCCGGGACGGTGACGGCCATGGGCGTCGCTGCCACACTGCGGCCCCCCGGGTGTGGCCCGCCCACACCCCGCCGACGGAGGTGAGGGCGTGCCCGACGACGGCAGCACGGCGGTGAGCGGCACCGACGTGGGCGGCACCCGGTCGAGCGTCGCGGACGTGGGCAGCTTCGCCGCGCCGACGCCCGAGGCCCTGCTGCGCGCCGTCCACGACGCGGCCACCGACCTCGCCAGCGTGCGCGACCGCGGCGTCATCCTCCAGGCGCTCGTGCGCCGGACGCGCGCCCTGCTCGGCGCCGACATGGCCTACCTGTCGCTCAACGACCTCGCGGCGGGCGAGACGTGGATCCACGTCACCGACGGCGTGCGCACGCGCGCCTACGCCGAGATCCGCATGCCGCTGGGGACCGGGATCCTCGGCGCGGTGGCCGCGGGCGGCACGTCGGTGCACACCGACGACTACCTCGCCGACCGTGACCTCAACCACCTCACCCACATCGACGACGTCGTCGCCGGCGAGGGGGTGCGCGCCATTAGCGGTGAGCCGCTGCGGGTCGACGGCCACCTCGTGGGCGCGCTGCTCGTCGCCCACCGCACGCCGGTCGTGATGCCTCCGGAGGGTCTGGCGGCTTTGCGACTCCTCGCGCTGCAAGCCGCTGTCGCGCTGGAGCAGACGCGCCGCGCCGCGGAGATCGCCGAGCTGCGCGCCCTGGCCGACGGCACCCGGCACGAGGCGGGCCGCCGCGCCCGCGAGGCCGCGGACGCCGCCGCCCTGCTGGCCCTGGACGCCCGGCTGCTGGCCGCCGTCGAGACCGGCGGGGGCTGCCGCGCCGTCCTCGCCGAGCTGGCGGCCGAGCTGGGCGCCCCGGTGGCCCTGCTCGACGCTCAGGGCGAGGTGCGGGCGGCGTCGGCGGCGCTCCCGGACACCGGTGACCTGACCGGTGGCGCGTGCCTCGTCGAGCGGGACCGGGGCCGCCTCGTCACCCCGGCCACCGGCGAGCGCGTCGGCCCGGTGCTGGCGCGCGGTGCGCTGGCCGTGGGCCTGGCGCTGCAGGTCGAGCACGAGCTGGCCGAGGCCGCGGACCGCTCCGCGTCCACGCTGCTCGATGACCTCCTCGGCGACCACCTCGACGACGGGCCCGACGGCGACCGCGCCGCCCGCCGCGAGGTCGCCGAGGCCCGGGCGCTGAGCCACGGCGTGGACCTGCGCGCGCCGGCGACGTCGCTCGTCGTGCTCGTCCCGGCGGCCGAGCGCCAGCGCGGCGTCGCGGCGCTGCGACCGCTCGTCGCGCGCGGCGGCCTCGTGTCGGTGCACGCGGGCCACGTCTGCCTGCTGTGCCCGACGGGCGGGCGCGCCTCCGACGGCGCCCTCGCCGACCGGGCGGTGGAGGCGCTGGCGACGTCCGGCGTCCCGGCCCTCGTGGGCAGCGCCGCAGCCGCCGGGCGCGGCGCCGGGCCGCTGCAGCGCGCGCACGCCGAAGCCGCGCAGGCCGCCCGCGCCGCGCAGGTCCTCGGGTGGCGCCGCGGCCACGCCGACCGCGCGCGCCTCGGCCTGGCCGGGCTGCTGCTCGGCGGCCACGACGAGCAGGTCGTCGACGCGCTCGTCGAGCAGCAGCTCGGGCCCGCGCTCGCCTACGACGCCGCCCACGGCACCTGCCTCGTCGAGACGGCGACCGCCGTCCTCGAGGAGGGCTCGCGGACCGCCGCCGCGGCGCGGCTCTTCGTGCACGTCAACACGGTGCGCCAGCGCGCCGAGCGCCTGACCGAGCTGCTCGGCGAGGGCTGGGACGTGCCGCCGCGGAGCCTCGACGTGCACGCCGCGCTGCGGCTGCACGTGCTGAGGACGGCGGTCGCGGGCCAGTAGCCCCGTGCCTTCGTCGGAGCTGCCGGTCCAGGGAGGCGCCGACGTCGACGCCGCGCGCCCGGTCTCAGCGCCCCGTCAGCACCTCCACGACGGCGTCCGCGACGAAGCGGCGGCCACGCCCCTGACCCGGTGACTCACGAAGGACGCCGAGCTCGACGAGACGAGCGACGGCGGTGTTGGTGGCCTGGTAGGTCCGACCCGTGGCCTCGCTGAGCCGAGCGACACGGACGAAGGGGGCGGCGACGAGACCGCGGGCGATGGTCTCCGCGAGACCGCTGAGGCCGGCGTCGGACACGCGGCGCAGGTAGTCCTGCTCCACGTCCAGGAGGTCGTGCACCCTCCGAGCCGTGTCGAGCGCAGACGCCTCCAGGCCAGTGGCGAAGAAGTGCACCCATGCGTCCCAGTCACCGGTCGCACTGACCTCGGCGAGGTGCTCCTGGTAGTCGCGCCGGCGCGCCTCGAACCACGGTGACACGCTCAGCAGCGGCTCGTGGATGACACGGGCGCGCATCAGGTGCAGGACGACGAGCAGCCGACCGAGGCGGCCGTTGCCGTCGTTGAAGGGGTGAAGGGTCTCGAACTGGTAGTGCCCCATGGCGGCGGCGACGACGGGGTCCCGGTCGAGGTCCGGCAGTTCCATCCACCGGACCAGGTCGTGCACCGAGGCCTCCAGCGCCGCTCCCGGGGGCATCGGCACGAAGCGCGAAGCCTCCAGGCCTGCGTCACGCCCCCCGATGGCGACCGGCACGCGGCGGACCCTCCCAGCGTCGTCCGTGTCCGCCGCGGTTCCTCGCACGAGCGTCCGGTGCAGCTGGCAGACGAGCCCGACCGTGAGGGGGCGCCCCTCACCCACCCATGCGAAGGCCTGCTCGGCCGCGTCCACGTAGTTGAGCACCTCGGCGAGCTCCGCCGACGTCTCACCGGTCCCCGACTCCGCTTCGAGCACGTCCTCGAGCGGCGCGAAGGTCCCTTCGAGCGCGGACGTGCTCTGGGCCTCGCGACGGAGGGTCGGCCGCCTGAGCAAGGCTGGCTCCGGCATCTGCCGCCCCGCTTGCTCGAGGCGGCCCAGAGCGTGTCCGGCGCGCGCGACGGCGCGCCATGCAGCACCCCCGAGCGGCGGCTCGGCTGCGAGCGGGTCAGCGACGTAGGCCCAGTGCTCGTACGGACGGCGCGTGCGCCCGTCGACGCCGGCGAGACGGACGACGTGCCCGAGCGGGCTCGCCCTGAAGCGCGCGACGTCCACAACTTCAAGCCTACTCCCTAGTCACTTTAACTTCGACGGGCGAATGTCAAGCGGGCTGCACACCTACCTCTCCACTTCTCCCTCCATGGGAAGGCTCGCCTCTGGCAGGCCGTGCTCGCCCGCTGGATCCCTCACCGCCCGTCGGGAGGTGCCATCACGTCTGCACGAGGTCGACGCCCGCGTCGAGCTCCTCCCACGGCCAACGGCCGTGGTCGTCCTGCCAGACCACCTGGAGGAGAGGGAGCGGTGGACCGTCCTCGGCGTACATCGCCTGGAGGAGCACGGCGCACTCCGGGTGGCCGACCGGCTCGAAGCGCATCAGGACGCGTCCGAGGTCGTCGAGCTGGTCGCCAGCGTCGAAGTGCTCACCCGCGAGGACCCTGCGTGCGAGGCGGTCCACCAGCAGGTAGGAGAGGGCGACCGGCGCCCCGGAGACCAGGAGGTCGCGTTGGCCGTCCTGGCGGCTCAGGCCGACGGTGTAGGTGAGCGGGTAGCCGCTCGTACCGCCGGTGGTGTGGACGATCGAGAAGCCGTCGGCATCCACCTCCTGGCGGTGCTCCTCGGCGATGTCCGAGAGGTCGATCGGGCACAGCTCGCACATGGTTCCTCCTCGTCGACGCTCGTCGCCGTCTGCGAGCTCGCGACGCTACGCACGGACACCCTGGCGAGCGGGCTGAGGCCGGGACCTGTGGACTAGCTCTGCCGACGGACCGAGGTGGGCTGCGGTCGGACACGCCCATGACGGAGCGAGGGGCGACCACGGCTTGGGTCACGGATGCGGGAGTCCTGACGACACGCCTTCGGCGCTCGTCGGCGTCAACGCTCGTAGAGCGCGCGGATCCGCCGCAGCCGCTCGACGACGCGCTGGGTGTCGAGCTCAGGACGCGGATCGGGGTGGTCCAGCATCGCCCGGAGCGTGCGCACGAGCTCGACCGCCACCTCCGGCGTGGAGGTCGACCCGGCGTCCGGCACCCCCGTCGCGCCGCTCAGCTCGGCGACCAGGCGCAGCCGCCCGCGAGCCGGCATGGGTCGACCGTCCTCCGAGGGACCCACCTCGAGGCTGGCGTCGTCGTGCCGCAGCCGGAGGTAGACCGCCTCGCCGGTCGGCCGCCACCAGCCGTAGCCCTGCTCCGGGTACATGCCGCCGTACTCGACGAACTCGATCTCCTCTGTGGCGCCGTTGACTGCGGCGAGGAGAGCCGCCGCACGCCGCTCCCGCTCCGCGACCTCTTCGGGCGTGGGAGGCGGGAGCCGCTCCCACAGACGCCGAGAGGCGTCCGCGCGTGGTGCCGCGGCGGCCTCGCCGGGTGCGCCGTCCTCGACGTCGTCCACGACTCCTCCTCACCACTCGACGAGCGCCTGGGTCGGGCCTCCTGGCCGTGCGCGCTCAGCGGTCGAGGCGAGGATGACCGCCCCGCTCACGGCGGTCCAGCACGTATCGGCGGCGCCGCCCCGCGCCGTTGGAGCCGACGCCCTCAGCCGCCCGACGCCCCGCCCCGCGGCCCGTCGTCGTAGGTGTCCATCGCCCGCCACGCGCGCTGCACGCCCTGGAGGGCTGCGCGCGTCTGCTCGGGTCGGCTCGCCTGCATGCCGGCAAGCAGCCCGTAGACCACGGCGGTGATAGCCGTCACGGACTGGAAGAAGGACACGCCCTCGCTCGGCACGATGAGCGGCACGTCGGAGACCTGCGCGACCGGCCCTCGCTCGAGGTCGCTGATCGACACCACGCGCGCACCGGCCGACCGGGCGGCGCGCGCGGCGGCGAGCAGCTCGCGCATGGGGCGCCACGGGTTGACGAGGAGGACGACGTCGCCCGGCCCCAGCGCCGAGACGGCGGTCGCCAGGTGCGGCCCGCCCCGTGACTCCAGCTGCGCCCGGTAGCCCATCGTCGCGGCGAGGTGGGCGAAGACCGTCGCGGGCCCGGCGAACGAGCCCTGTCCGAGCACGAGCAGGTGCTCGGCCTCCCCCAGGGCCGCGACCGCGCGCTCGGCGTCGTCGCGGTCGACCGTCTCGAGCGCGAGCCGCAGGTTCTCCATGTCGTGGCGGACGGCGTCGTGGACGACCCCGTCGGTCTCCCGGTGGTGCTGCTCGAGCGTCTGCTCCGTGGAGATCTCCAGCAGGTAGCGCGCCCGCAGCTCGTGCTGCAGCGTCGGCCACCCGCGGAAGCCGAGGCGCTGGGCGCAGCGGACGACCGTGCTCTTGTCGACGCCCGCGCGCGCGGCGATGGCCGCGACGTCGGAGTACGACGCCAGCTGCTGGTTGCGCTTCACCGTCTCGAACACGCGCTCCTGCGCCGGCGAGAGCCCCGCCGACGGGCGCAGCCCGTCGAGCCACGTGCTGATCACGCCGTCACCGCCCCCCCCCTCGCCCGGGCGGACGACGTCGACCCGAACTGTAGGAGCCGCAGCGGGACCCGTCGGTCCGCGCCGTCCGGCCCGGGCCGCCCCTCCATCAACTCGTGGACGCAATCCTGCAACGAGCATTGCCAGCACGTCGACGTGCACCTACGTTTGCCGACCATCACGGCCGGGCGCACCACCGCCCAGGCCCGCACCGACGGACGACGCGAGAGCAGGACACGTGGACACCACCCCTCCCGACGGCGCCGCCCCGGCGGACCTCCCCAGCGACGGCTCGGGCGCCGAGCGGCGCGTCGCCGTCGTCGGCCTCGGCGCGATGGGCGGCGCCATGGCGGCGACCCTGCACCGGGCCGGATGGGCGGTCACCGGCTACGACCCCTCGCCCAAGGCCCGGGCGCGCGCGGCCGACGCCGATGTCGCGACGGCCGACCGGCTCGAGGACGTCGCGGGCACGCCCTTCGTCGTCCTCTCTCTGCCGTCGGCGAGCGTCGTCGAGCAGACGATCCCCGTGCTGCTGGAGCGCGAGGGCACCCGCGTCGTCCTCGACACCACGACGTCGGAGCCCGCCACGAGCGAGGCCATGGCCGCCGCCGCCCGCGAGCGCGGCGCCGTCTTCGTCGACGCCCCCGTCTCCGGTGGCGCGAGCGGCGCCGCCACCGGGGCGCTCAGCGCTTTCGTCGGCGGCACCGCCGACGACGTCCGCGCCGCCGAGCCGCTGCTCGCCGCGCTGACCGGTGGTCAGTACGCCGTCGTCGGCGGCACGGGCGCGGGCAACATCGTCAAGCTCCTCAACAACGTGCTGTGCGCGACCAACCTCATCGCCGTCGGCGAGGCGATGGACGTCGCCGCCGCCCACGGGCTCGACCTCGCCACCGTTGCGCAGGCCGTCAGCGGAGCGTCGGGCGGCAGCGCCGTCACGGCGAACGCCCTCCCGCGGTGGGTGCTCTCGGGCACCTTCGACTCCGGCTTCGCCCTCGGCCTCATGGCCCGCGACGTGGGCCTGGCCCTCGACGTCGCCGCCGCCCGCGGCGCGAAGCCCGCCCTGCTCGCCGCGACGCACGACGCCTGGCAGCGCGCCCTCGCCGAGCGCGGCCCCACCGCCGACTTCACCGAGGCCCCGGCCACCGCCGCGACCGCGACCACCGCCCTCGCGCCGGCGCGCCGCATCGCGAGCTCCACGACCAGTAGCGAGGACGACCGATGACGACGACCACCCGGCAGTCCGACGCCCCTACCCCCGGCGCGCCGCCCGCTCCCCCGGCGGCCCCGGACGCCTACCGCCGCAGCGGCGCTGCGACTGCGTCCGCCGTCCTGGCCGCGTCGCTGCCCACGGGCCTCGGCTCCTTCGTCGACGGGCGCGTCGTCCCCGGCACGGGCGACGTCGTCGAGCTCGTGACCCCGGCGACCGGCGAGGTCTTCACCTCCTACCGCGACGCCGGGCCCGACGTCCTCGACCGGCTGCTCGCCTCGTCCACCGAGGGCGCGCGCACGTGGGGCGCCACCGACCCCTTCGCGCGGGCCGCGACGCTGCGCGAGGTCTCCCGCGTCGTCGCCGCCCACGCCGAGGAGCTCGCCGTCCTGGAGTCGGCCACCACGGGCAAGCCGCTGCGCGACGCCCGCGCCGAGGCCGCCCGCGTCGCCGAGATGTTCGGTTTCTACGCCGGGTGGGCCGACAAGGTCTCCGGCGACACCCTCCCCGTCCCCGGCGACTGGCTCACCTACACCCGCCGGGTGCCGTGGGGCGTCGTCACCGCGGTGACGCCGTGGAACGCGCCCGTCTTCACGGCCGGGTGGAACTCCTCGGCGCCGCTGGCGGCGGGCAACGCCGTGGTCCTCAAGCCGAGCGAGTTCACGCCGGCCACCACGGTGCGCCTGGCCCAGCTGGCCTACGAGGCCGGGCTGCCGGCCGGGGTGCTCAACGTCGCCGTCGGCCTCGGCGCCACCACGGGCCAGGCCGTGACGACGGACCCGCGCGTCGGCAAGGTGAGCTTCGTCGGCTCGGTGCCCACGGGCCGCGCCGTCGGGACGGCGTGCGCCGCCGCCGGCATCCCCACCGTCTTCGAGCTCGGCGGCAAGAGCGCCACCATCGTCTTCGCCGACGCCGACCTCGACCGGGCCGCCGACGGCGCCGTCGCCGCGATCTTCGCGGCCGCCGGCCAGTCGTGCGTCGCGGGCTCGCGGCTGCTCGTCGAGCGCTCGGTGCACGCCGCGCTGCTGGAGAAGGTCGTCGAGCGCGCCGGGCGCCTGCGCCTCGGGGACCCGCTCGACCCCGCGACCGAGGTCGGGCCCATCGTCACGGCCGGCCAGCACGCCCGCGTCCGCGCGCTGCTCGAGCTCGGGCTCACCGACGGCGCGACCCGCGCCACCCCCCTCGTCGAGACGCCGTCGGGCGACCTCGCCGGCGGCCACTGGGTCGCGCCCACCGTGCTCGACGGCGTCACGCCGGCCAACGCGCTGGAGACCACCGAGGTCTTCGGCCCCGTCCTCGGCGTCGACGCCTTCGACACCGAGGAGGAGGCCGTCGCCCGCGCCAACGCCACCGACTTCGGCCTGGCCGGCTCGGTGTGGACGAACGAGGTCTCGCGGGCGCACCGCGTCGCCGCGGGCGTGCGGGCGGGGACCTTCTGGGTCAACGCCTGCAAGACCATCCACGTCGCCGTGCCCTTCGGCGGCTTCGGCGACTCCGGCCACGGGCGCTCGTCCGGGCCCGGCGTCCTCGACGAGTACACCCAGCTCACGGCCGTGTGGGTGCCGATGCAGCCCGTCGGCGCGCCGTTCCCCTCGCTCGGCTACTGACCCGTCCCCACCCCCGCGCCCCGCCCACACCCTCGGAGGAACCGCATGGACAGGCCCGCAGACCTCGTGGCGGCGTGGCGGCTCCTGGCCGTCGCGCTCGTCGTCGTGGTCCTCTCCCAGCTCCTCGGCATCCGCCGCATCGAGGTGGGGATCGGCACCATCCTGCTGCTACCCCTGCTCTACGCCTTCCTCGCGGGGCTGGTGCTCAACCCGAGCATCACCGGCCGGGTGGGAAAGGTGCTGGGGCACCGTGAGGTGCGGCTCGCGTCGCCGCTCATCATCGTGGCGATCCTGCCCTTCATCGCCCGCTTCGGGACGACGATCGGCCCCGACATCGAGGCGGTCATCGCCGCCGGGCCCGCGCTGCTGCTGCAGGAGCTCGGCAACCTCGGGACCATCGTCCTGGCCTTCCCCGTCGCCGTGTACCTGCTGAAGCTGCGGCGGGAGGCCATCGGCGCGACGTTCTCCGTCGCCCGCGAGCCGAGCCTGGCGATCATCGCCGACCGCTACGGCCTGCGCGGCCCCGAGGGCGCCGGCGTCCTCGCCGTCTACGTCGTCGGCACGCTCGTCGGCACCATCGTCTTCTCGGTGATGGCGAGCTTCGTCGTCTCGCTCGACGTCCTCGACCCCCGGGCGCTCGCCATGGCCTGCGGCGTCGGCAGCGGCTCGATGATGGCGGCCTGCAGCGGCGCGCTCGCGGCCACGCTGCCGGAGATGGAGGACACCATCCTGGCCTTCGCCGGCACGAGCAACCTCCTCACCTACGCGACGGGCATGTACGTGACGCTCTTCGTCGCCCTGCCGCTCGTCGAGTGGATGTACCGCAAGGCCCACCCCGAGGACACCCGCGCCGCGGCGACGCCGGCGGCCACGAGCGACGAGGAGGGCGCCCGATGAGCGCCACGCCGGTCGACGACGTCGACGACACCCAGGACGAGCGGCTGTCCCTGCCGAGCGAGATGACGGCGCTCCTCGCCGTCCTGCCCCTCGGCTGGGCCGCCCAGCTCATCGCGACCGACCTGTCCGCCCTGCGCGCGGCCGCCGGCGTGATGGCCCTCGGGCTCATCGCCGTCATCGGCATCCTGCTCACCCGCGCCCTGCCGTTCCTGCGCCTGCCGAGCGTCGCGTGGGTCTCGCTCGTCGGCATCGTCGCCAGCCTGCCGATGCTCCCCTGGGGCGAGGCCGTGGTCGGCGTCGTCGGCGACATCGACTTCCTCGCCCTGTCCGTGCCGTGCCTCGCCTTCGCCGGGCTCGCGATCTCGCGGCGGGAGGTCGCCATCGCCAGGACGTCGGGGTGGAAGCTGCTCGTCGTCGGGGTGCTCGTGCTGGTCGGGACGTTCATCGGCTCGGCGCTCATCGCGGACGTGACGCTGCCGCTGCTGGACTGAGGGCGCTCGGCGTGCGGCGGCGGGTGACGGCGTCGCCGCCCCGTCCGGCAGCCTCGGCGCACGACGATCCATGGATCCGGAGAGGACGCTGTCGAGAAGCGCTGACGACCTGACGGCGCTCGTGATGGGCTCGTCCTGTGCTCGCTGACGAGATCACCGACCGCTGGCCCCGCCTCTTCCACATGGCCGAGGCGGGGTCCTGGCCGTCGATCCAGCGTCATGGCCTGCTCTCCACGCAGGCGCTGTGTGACCTCTACGACGTCCGGCAGCCGCACCGCGACGACCTGCTCGCGCGCAAGCGCCCGCAGTCGGTGCAGCTGGCCCACCCGGAACACGGGACGGCATGGATCCGAGACAACAAGCCGATCAACGAGACGGTGCTTCGCCGGACGCTCGCCGGCATGGACGAGGCGAGCTGGTATCGAACGCTGAACAGCCGCGTCTTCTTCTGGCTCAGCGAGCAGCGGCTCGCCAAGCTGCACGCCGCTTACCGCGGGCGCCGGCACGACCTGCTCGTCGTCAGCACCGCAAAGCTGCTCGTCGCGCACGGCGACGAGGTGGAGCTGTGCCCGCTCAACAGCGGCGCCGTCCACGCCGGCGCTGTCGTCACCCGCGGGGCCGAGACGTTTCGTCGCATCGCCGACTACCCGTGGGAAGAGCGCCGGCGCATGTCCCGTCGTGAGCCGGTGGTCGAGCTGACGGTGCCGTACGCCGTCCGGGACATCGTCGACCTCGTCGAGGACGTCCGAGCCCTGTGAGAGACGAGCGACCACTACGAAAGTCGCTCATGACGGCCTGCCACATGCCAATCTCCCCCGGTGCCCAGCCTGGAGAGCCTCGAAGCACTGCCGACCCGCACCCAGATCGACGCGCACTCCGTGCGGTACCGCCCGCAGTGGTGGAGGACGCGGGTGCCCTCGACGTACTGGCCGACGTCGCTGGACGGCCTCCCCGCTGACGAGCACAAGCCGCGCTGGCACCGCATCAGCCGGAGCGACGTCGCGCACCTTGCCGCCGACCACACCGCCCCTGGACGCGTCCGCCTGCTCGTCGCGGCCTACGTCTGGGGCACCGGCTCCAGCGGTTTCCTGCTCGGCCGGAACACCCGCTGGCTCAAGGGCGACCTTGGCGACGTCGGCGGCCGACTCGTGTCCGCCGCGCAGGTTCTGCAGACGCAGGGCGCAGGCGCCGCGTACTCCTCGATGCTCCGTGGCGGCGACAACGCCGTCGCCTACGTCGGCCCCGCCTTCTTCACGAAGTACCTCTACTTCGCAGCCTCCGGCGTGACCGTCCCTGGCCCTCGCCCGCTCATCCTCGACCGGCGCGTCGCGAGCGCCCTGCGCAGCCACACCGACCTGGGCACCAGCAAGCAGGGGTGGTCCGTCGCGGAGTACGAGGCCTACCTCGCGCGGGCAGCGGCTCTGGCCGACCAGCACGGCGCTGACCCCGACGCCGTCGAGCTGGCCCTCTTCCGCGCCGGCGGCTCAGGTACCTGAGACGAAGCGCTTGAGCGCCGCCTGCAGATCCGGGTCCACGGCGTAGACGACGGTCCCGACCATCCCCCGCGTCAGCAGCACCTTGTAGACGTGGCGCACGAGGCGGTCGAAGTCCACGTCGTCGACCGCCGCCCGCGAGCGGAAGTCGGGATCCTTGTTGGCAGAGCGGTCCGTGCGCAGGGTGCCGTCGCGCCAGACGAGGTCGGGGCCGAGGATGACGCCGTTCCAGTCATACTCGAAGCCCTGCGCGGTGTAGACGCAGCCCACCTGACCGAAGCCACCCTCCTCGGTCGCCCACAGCGCGGAGGCCGGAGCGCTGCCGATTCGGCGGTCGCCCTTGAGGTTCCACGGCCGGGCCCACGAGCCGACCTGGACGTCCGGCACCAGCGTGCCGTCGCGGCGCGGATCGCTCCACGACCAGCAGAAGCCCGCAGTCATCCGCGCGCTGCGCCCTTCGGCGAGCCGCTCGGCGAGGAACGCCTCCATCTCGGCTGGCGAGTCGGCGACGCGCAGGTCGAAGTCGGTCCCGCGCCACGCCGTCGGGCCGGTGTCCGTCAGTCCGAGGAGGTCACGGACCCAGCGGACGTAGGTGTCGCTGCCGCCGCAGCGGAACTGGTCGGCGAGGTCGACCTCGACCACCCGGACGGCGTGGGCCCGGGCGTACTCGCGGATCGCCTCGACGGACCCGATCTCTCCCGGGCGCACGACCTGGTTCTCGTCGAGCAGGAGCACTGGGACCCGTGCCGCGGAGACCAGCTCGTCCAGCTGCGGCCGCCCGGTGCGCAACTCGGCGCGCGTCCAGCGCGCCTCCGAGGTCCGGCGGATGCGGTGGGCCTCGTCCATGACGAGCACGTCCAGACCGTCGGGCTCGGCCTGCATGTAGCTGTTGAAGTACGTGAAGAGGCTCTTGGTGCGGGAGCTGCCGCGACCCGCGACCTTGCGCAGCGTCTGCGTGAAGGACCGCGAGCCGGTCGCGTGCAGCGTCCGGTACCCGCGCCGCGCGAGCTCACCGAGCAGCGACAGCGCGACGACGCTCTTGCCGGAGCCGGGGCCGCCTGTCACCACGACGACGGTCTTGCCGCGGCCGCGACTGGCCCGCTCGACCTCGTGCAGCACCATCCGGTAGGCCAGCTGCTGGTCGGCGAGGAGGGTGAGGTGCTCGCGCTGCTGGATCTCCTCCGCGGCGACCGCCAGCAGCGTCCGCGAGGGACGCGCCGCACTGGCCGAGAGCCGCTCCGCGGCATCCTTCCCCGGCGCGGGAGCCAGGTGCTCGCGCAAGAAGCCCAGCCACTCGTCCCGCTGGTCACCCCCGAAGATGCGGCTCGTCAGGAGCGTCGGCGAACCCGCCATGTCGGCCGCCCGCGCGTTGTGGACGTACGCCGCGCCGCGCACCAGGTCGGGTTCCTCGTGAAGCGCCTTGGTGAAGTCGACGAGGTACTCGCGGTAGCCGTCGACCTGCAGCAGCGGGTGGAGCCGCGGCTCGTGGACGTCGGGGACGGTGACGAGCGCCTGATCCTCCTCGAACGGCGCGAACGACGACCACTGCTTCAGCTCCACGGCCACGTACGACGGCTTGCCCGTCCGCGGGTGCGTCCCGGCGAGGACCGCGTCGATGCGACGGCTCGTCAGCGGCAGCCTGTACTCGAGCAGCACCTGGACGTCGCCCAAGCCGGCGTCGTGGAGGTCGCGCACGAGCACCGGGATGCTGGCCCGCCATGAGCGCGCCTCAGCGGACAACGCCCTGTGGCCGGCGTGCCGGTGCAGCTCGCCGTCGAGCTCGACGGCGACGTCACCAGAGGTCACGGCGTCCATGAGAGCGGACGCCGAACGGCGGAGCAGAGCAGACACCAGACCAGCCCGAGGCAGCACGAAGGGACTCGTGCGGGTGGTGGGCGCCTCGCTGCACCGCTGCCACGGTGCGGCGGTGCCAGTCGGGCCGCGTCGGGGAGGCTAGCCGCGCCGTCCGAGGACGCCGTCAGGGCGTGCGGGAGAGGAAGCGGCGGTGGTGCTGCGCCAGCTGCTCGGTGGCCGGGTGATCCGTGGCCTTGGCGGGCATGTCCATGCGTCGTCCGTCCAACGCCTGGTACTCGGCAGATACCACCGTGGCGGCGACGTGCACGACACCGTCGGGCGAGACGCTAAGCAGGTGTGCGTCGTAGAGCGCGTGGAGATCGCTGCGCAGAAGGAGACCATTAGGAGTCTGGTTGCTCGCCACTCCGAGGTACGGGGCGATGTGCGCCGCCTCGAGGGCGGCGCGGTCCGACGTGCCGCTGATAGCGCAGCGGTTGTCGTAGGCGCGCTCGAGGTCCCTGCGGAACTCCCGCTGTCCCTCACGCACCGCCCGCGTCGCGAGCCGGTACTTGCGCTGATCCTCTGTCGGCAGCGCCATCAAGGTCGCACGCTCGACCGCGCCGACCTCGCGGGCGAAGTCGACGAAGTGCTCGGTGAGGGCGCCTACAGAGTCAGCAGGCACCTTGGGAAAGAATTGCGGGGACGCCGTGATACCCGTCTCGTTCTTGACCTCGTTCCATGACCGGTCCACCGGGTCGTCGACGCGGTCGTCGAGGACCTCCATGCGCCAGACGTACTTGTAGCCGTCCGGGTCGGGCCACGGGAGGCCCATGCCCGGCGTCACCCGTCGTGAGTCCTCCAGCGCCCGTGTCCAGGCGATGAAGCCGGACTCTGCGAGCCAGATGAAGAGGTCGTCACCAGCGCGGATCGAGCCCGCGACTGCTGAACGCGTGCCCATGAGGCCGTGCTCGACGCAGAGGTTCCAGTTCGATGGACCGTCGTCCTTGCTGAGGCTCGCCACCCAAGCGGGCACAGGTGCTCCCTGACGGGATCACCTCGGGTAGCGGCGTGCCTGTGCGGAGCCGGTCGGGTCGAGGTTCGTCGCGGTGTCGCGCTTATCGCGCTCGGCGGGGCGTGTCCGTCGTCGGAAGCCCGTCAATGCCTGCGCCGCAGCCTACGTGCCGCTCTCCGCCCGCCCTGCGCCGGAGGCATCGGGTCTTCTGTATGCGCCTCGCCAGCCAGACCGCCCACCTACTGTGCGTCCATGCCCGATGAACAGCGCGTAGCCACCGCGGCGAAGGCCGTCACCGACAAGATCGTCAACGTCGGCGTCACCGGCGCTGGCCCATGGAAGGGCTCGGTGCAGATCGCAGAGGAGCACCTCGCTCGGCACGAGGACCCCGAGAAGGCCATCTCGCGTCTCATCGCCACGCACGTCCGCCTGACCTCGACGACGGGCTTCCTGACAGGTGTCGGTGGCCTGGTGACTCTCCCGGTCACCGTCCCCGCCGACCTCACAGCGCTGTGGCTGGCGCAAGGGCGAATGGCCGGCGGCATCGCCCACATCCGTGGCTACGACGTGACGACGGAGGAGGTGCACAGCGTCGTGCTGCTCAGCCTGCTCGGAGCCTCGGGCGCCGAGGCGCTGGCTGCGGCCGGCGTGCAGATCGGCACCAAGAGCGCCCTCAGCGCGGTCAAGAAGATTCCGGGTCGCGTGCTCATCGAGATCAACAAAAAGGTCGGCTTCCGCCTCATCACCAAGGCGGGGACAAAGGGGGTCATCAACCTGACGAAACTCGTCCCACTGGCTGGTGGCGTGGTCGGCGGCGGCGTGAACGGCGTCAGCACTCAAGCCGTCGGCACCTGGGCCAAGCGCAACTTCGCCGCGTGACCTGTTGCTGACCGACTGGATCGCCGTGATGTCGGTGCGGGGGGTGCCAGCGACGGCTCATCCGAGATTCTCGCGCAGGCACCGGTCGAGCAGGTCGGCCCCGGCGCGCCGGGTGCGCACGTCGTCGTCCTCGAGCAGGTCGACCGCCACGACGGCGGCCGGCATGGTGCGTCGGGCGACGATCGCCGCGGCTTCGGCTCGTGGCACGCGCAGGGAGAGGTTGGGCACACCTCGGCCATTGATGCCGTAGCGGTCCGTGAGCTCGTCGAGCACCCCGCGACTGCAGTAGGCGACGGCGACGTGCTCGCCCCAGGCGACGACGTCCGCGCCCACGTCGCTCGCAGCCGTCAGACCGGAGGCGGCGACGCCGTCGTGGCTGAGGACGGCCTCGCGATAGGCCGGCAGCACGCGGACGTCGTGGACGTCCGCGCGGCGGCGGCAGGCCGTGGCGACGGACTCCGGCGTCCGTTGCCGGAGCCAGGAGCGCAGGCGCGTCCGCGTCCTCTGGTCGACCCAGTCCGGCCGCTCACCCGACGCCATCCACAGCGCCGCCCAGGCGACCGACGGATCCAGCGGGCGGCCACGGCCGGCGGCGAGGCGCGCACGTCGGCGCACGGAGGCCTCGTCGACGAGGATGGTTCGGCCAGCACTCGTCGCCGTGAGCGCGCCGTTGCGGACGAGGCGGCGGATCTCTGCCGAAGACACGTCCAAGTACGAGGCCGCTTGGTCCGTCGTCAGCACGCACTCACCCCCTCGACGCGAAAGCATACGTCGACGCGTCTATTTGCGTCGGGCGGACGTGTCACCTCGGGTGCACGGCTGCGACTCCTGGCCCGAGGCCCGTGCTGATGTCGGACTCCTGCCGACGCCTGCCAATCCTCATCGCGGCGCAGGACCAGAAGCTGTCTATCGCCGCATCACTGAACATCCCAGGACACGTTCCTAGCGCTATGCCCCACGGTCATGGCCGCGGCCGCCGTCACACGGCCGTCTTGGCGCTCGAACGGCGCCGCAGCTGCGGGACCTCCCCCGGCACCACGACGACCCCTTCGACCGGGTGCTCATCGCCCAGGCGCGACGACGGGGCGCGACCGTCGCCACCGTCGACCGCCGGTTCGTCGAGTACGGCGCCCCGCTGCTGCCGGGGTGAGGCAGCGGCCTCGAGTCCGACGTCCGGTGTCGAGTCCGACGCCGAGAGCCTCTGAACGCCGCTGCGACCCACGCGACGTCGGACTCGACGCACGACGTCGGACTCGACGCGGCTCCGGATGGCCTCAGCGCGCCGCCGGCGCCGTCGCCCCACTCACCCCCGCGACCGTCGCGGCCACTGCCTCCCCCCACGGCGTCGCCGTGAGCCCGAACACCTCGGTCGTCTCGGAGGCGTCGAGCACGAAGTCCTGGTCCCACTGGTGGCGGATCGCGACGACCTCGCGCATCTGCCCGCTCGCCAGCCCGATGCCGCGCAGCACCGGCCACGGGATGCCGGTGACCTTCGGCGCCGGCGCACCCATCGCCGCGGCGAGGTCGGTGAGCGCCTGCCGCTGCGAGCGCGGCTCTCCGCTCGGCACCATCCACGCCCGGCCCCACGCCCGGTCGTCCGCGCCCAGCCGCACGAGGGCCTCGGCGAGGTCGGGCACGTACGTCCAGCTGTGGAGCGCGTCCGGGTCGCCGACCACCCACGCGCGACCGCCCGTGCGCAGCGTCTCGACCTGCCGCGCGAGGTGCGACTGCGCCGCCGGCACCGCGCCCACGAAGTCGGACGCCCGCACCTCGACGACGCCGCGCACGCGCCCGGCGTCCTGCGCGGCGAGCGCGTCGTGCCACATCCGCGCCCGCAGAGCGCCCTTGGCCTCGGCCGCGGCGAGCGGCGTCGACGCCGTCATCGGGCCTTTCGGGCGGCCGTAGCCGTAGAGGTTGCCGGTGATCGCCAGCACGGCGCCGCTCTCCTGCGCCGCCCGCAGCAGCGCCGCCGCGATCGGCGGCCACTCGGCCGCCCACCGCGTGTAGTCCTTCGGGTTCACGGCGTTGTAGACGACGTCCGCTCCCTGCGCCGCGGCGGCCAGCGCCGCGCCGTCCGCGGCGTCGACGGCGACGTGCCGCACCTGCTCGCTCGACGTGCCGCCGTTGCGCGAGACCACGACGACGTCGTGCCCCTCTCGCACCAGCACCCGCGCGATCGCGGACCCGACCGGCCCCTTGCCCACCACCACGTGACGTCCCACGACGACCTCCTCGACGAGTGCACTGATCACTGACGAGAGCAGTGCACTCTCTTCCGGTCATCATGTCAAGAGCAGTGCTCTCGTCTGCGAGCGGCGATACGGTGGCGGGGTGGTGCAGACGGCGAGGGAGCGCGCCCGCGAGGCGCTGACGGCGGACATCGTCGAGACGGCGCGCGGCCAGCTCGCCGAGGTGGGCGCGGCGGCGCTGTCGCTGCGGGCGGTCGCGCGTGAGCTGGGCCTCGCGTCGTCGGCGGTCTACCGCTACGTGCCGAGCCGCGACGACCTGCTCACGCGGCTGCTCGTCGCCGGCTACGAGTCGCTCGGCGCCGCCGCCGAGGACGCCGATGACCCGGCCCTCGCCGCGCGCGACCGGTGGGTCGCCGTCAGCCGCGGCGTCCGCGCGTGGGCGCTGGCGCACCCGCACGAGTGGGCGCTGCTCTACGGCTCCCCCGTGCCGGGGTACGCGGCGCCGCAGGACACCGTCGTCGCGGCGATGCGTTCAGCGGCCGTCTTCGGGCGGGTGCTCGGGGACGCGGCGCATTCCGGCGGGCTGGCCGAGCGGGCCCCGGACACCGGCCGCACCCCGCTCGTCCACCCCGACGTCGACCCGGTGCTCGGCGGCGAGCACCCGGCCATCGACGACGACGTCCGCGCCCGCGCCGTCCTCGCGTGGAGCTCGACCCTCGGGCTCGTGAGCGCGGAGCTCTTCGGCCACCTCGTCGGCGTGACGACCGACCAGGACGCGTTCTTCACCGAGCAAGTGGGGCGGCTGGCGGACCTCGTGGGCCTGGCCGGGTGAGCAGGTGACGTCCCGGGATCACGGCGCTGCGACGTGTGTGGCAGGAAGGCTACGCTCCCGCACATGACGACAATCGCCTCGCGCGACCTGCGCAACCACACCGCCGAGGTGCTGCGCCAGGTCGCCGAGGGCACGCCCGTCACCGTCACCGTCAACGGGTCGCCGGTCGCGGAGATCAGCCCCGTCCGCGCCGGACGCCGCCAGTTCCTCTCCCGCGCCGACCTCGCCGAGCTCCTGCGGCGCCATCAGGCCGACCCCGGGCTGCGCGCGGACCTCGACGCCCTCGCCGGCGAGACCACCGACGACCTCGACCCGCTGTGACGTCGCGCCCGGCGCTGCTCGACACCAGCGTCCTCATCCCCCGGGAGACCGGCCGCCCGCTCGACGCCGCCGCGCTGCCCGCGGAGACGGCCGTCTCGGTCATCACCCTCGCCGAGCTGCACGCCGGCGTCCTCGCGGCTCGCGACACCGAGACGCGGTCGCGTCGGCTCGCGACGCTCGAGGCCGTGTCCGTCGTCGAGCCGCTCCCGGTGACCGCCGAGGTGGCTCGCCACTGGGCGCGCCTGCGCGTCGGTCTGGCCGAGGCGGGACGGCGCGCGAAGGTGAACGACCTGTGGATCGCCGCGGTGGCGGCCGCCAACGGCATGGACGTCGTCACGCAGGACGACGACTTCGACCCGATCGAGGAGGTTGGCGGGCCCCGGGTCGTCCGCGTGTGACGGGGAACCGCCCGCTGTCGGACCCCTCTCACCCACGGTCGTCGGACAGGGGGAGGAGTCCCGGAGCGCGCTGCTGCACCGGTACGTGACGGCCGGGTCGTCGGCCGAGCACCTCGCCGTCAGTGCCTGTCCACCGTCACACCGCTCGCCGAGCTGTCGGCCGGCGACGTGGCCTCCGCGCTGGCCGAGCAGGGCGGCGTGCCCGAGGACGAGCTGCTGCGCGAGACGCTCGCCGTCTTCGGCGGTCAGCGCCTCGCCGCCGGCATCCGTGAGCGGCTGATGGAGGTGCTGGCGCTCAGCGACGCGTTGCGGCGGGACAGCGACGTGCTTGCTCCCCGTCGTCGGGCGCGGCCTCTCGTAGGCCTCCGCTCAACCACGAGCAGTGCTGTCGCGCTGACCCGACCGGGCGATCTGCCGCGTTCACCTGCGGCGCGCGATCACCCCCTGCTTCCATTCCGCTCACAGCCGGCGTGGAGGGGACGTACATGACGACGCAGAGCAGCACCGGTCAGGGCGCACGAGCGGCGAGGAGCGGCCCGGCAGGGGCCGTCGTCGCCCTGCTCACGTCGCTGGTCCTGGCCCTGGCGCTCGTCCAGCCGGCCAGCGCCTCGGCGGCGGCCGGCACCTGGCGCGACCGTCTCGCCGCCACGGCGAGCGCGCCGCCGGCCGGTCGGGCCACCGACCTCAAGACCGACGCCGTCGCCGACCTCCGCGCGGCCGGCGTGAGGGCGCCCGTGACGTCGGCGCTGCTCGAGGCCGTCGCCCGCGACGCGGCGGACGGCGGCACCTACGTCGGGGACGGGTGGCGACCGCGCGACGCGACCGCGGCGGCCCGCCTCGCCAAGGACGACCAGGCGCTCGTGACGGCGCTCAACGCCTCGCTCACCTCGAGGCCTGCGCCGGTGCTCGAGGGCGCGGTCGCGGCGATGGTGACGGCGTCGCACGGCACGGCCGCCTCCGTCGTCGCCGACGCCGAGGTCGTCGCCCCGCTCGACAAGGGCACCCGCTCGGCGCGCTCCTCCCTCGACAAGGGCCTCGTCGAGTGGCGCCGGGGCCAGCCGGTGCCGGCCGTCGTCCACTGGGGCAAGGCGACGACAGACGCGGTCGCCGCTCTCGAGCGCGCCGGCGTCCGCTACGACGGCGGCGACCTCGACGGCGACGGGCTCGCCGACGTCGTCGAGCTCGCCTTCAGCGCCGACCCCCGCGTGCTCGACACCGACGGCGACGGGCTGCCCGACGCCGAGGAGATCCTCCGCGGCGCCCCCTTCGTGCTGCCGGACGACCCGGACACCGACGGCGACGGCGTCGGCGACGCGCAGGAGGACGTCGACGAGGACGGCCTGACCGCCGCCGAGGAGCTCGAGCACGGCACCGACGCGCTCATGCCCGACTCGGACGGCGACGGGCTCGACGACGGCGCCGAGGTCCGCGACCACGGCACCGACCCCGCGCTGGCGGACACCGACGGCGACGGCCTCGACGACGGCGCCGAGCTGCGCGCCGGCACCGACCCGCTCCGCGCCGACACCGACGGCGACGGCGTCCCCGACGGCGAGGAGGTCGTCACCGGCACCGTCACCGACCCCAGCGGCGTCGTCGTCGCCGTCTCGGGCACCGGCGACATCGCCGGCGGCCTGCGCGTCGCGCCGGCCGAGGGTCTCGCCGGCGCACCGGGCATGGTCGGCACCCCCGTCGACATCTCCATCCGGCCCGACGACGTCGACGACCTCGTCTCCGCCCGCATCAGCCTCCCCTTCGACGCCGCGACGCTCCCGGGCGACGCCGCCGACCTTCGGGTCTTCTGGCTCGACCCCGAGAACCGCACCTGGGTGCCGGCCGCGCCCGACGACCGCCAGGTCGTCGACGAGACCGCCGGCACCGTGACGACGACGACGGACCACTTCTCGGTCTACGCCGTCTTCGACATCCGCAACTGGGGCCAGACCTGGCAGGCCGTCGGCGGCACGTGCGGACCGCGGACTGACGCGCCCGGCGGCGTCGTGGACCTCGACGTGGCGCTGGCCCTCGACAGCTCCGGCTCGATGTCCTGGAACGACCCGACGGGGCTGCGGCGCAGCGCCGCGAAGAACTTCGTCGACGCCCTGCTCGACGACGATCGCGCCGCCGTCGTCGACTTCGACAGCTGGGCGTCCCTCCTCCAGCCGCTGACCTCCGACAAGGCCCTCGCGAAGGCGGCCATCGACCGCATCGACGACTCCGGCGGCACCGACATCGGCGCGGGCCTGCGGGTCGCGCTCGACGAGCTGCGGCGGGGGGACGAGGCCGGGCGCGCGCAGATCGCCATCCTCCTCACCGACGGCGAGGGCTCCTACGACCCGTCGCTGACGACGCAGGCCGTCTCCGACCAGGTTGCCGTCTCCACGATCGGCCTCGGCACCTCCGTCGACGAGGGACTGCTGCGCGGCATCGCCGAGAGCACCGGCGGCAGCTACTACCCCGTCGCCTCCGCGGCGGACCTCCCCGACGTCTTCCGTGAGATCGAGGAGGACCAGGGCGACACGGGCGAGGACACCGACGGCGACGGCCTCTCGGACTGCGTCGAGGAGCAGGGCATCCGCAGCGCCGGGCACGACCCGTTGACGACGAACCCTCTGGTCGCCGACACCGACGGCGACGGCGTGGACGACGGCAGCGAGGCCGGCGAGCCCTACACGGCCTTCGACCCCTCCTACGCCTACCCCGTCGGCGCCCTGTACCCGCTGTGGTCCGACCCGACGATCGCCGACACCGACGGCGACGGCCTCCCCGACCCGGCGGAGCTCGACAGCGGCTCCGACGCCTGGCTCGCCGACGCCGACGGCGACGGGCTGGGCGACTCCGCCGAGCTCAACCAGCAGACCGACCCGTGGTCGGCCGACACCGACGGCGACGGCTTCGACGACGCCGAGGAGGTCGCCACCGTCGACCAGGGCTTCAGCCCGATCGTGGTCGACGAGAAGGTCAGCAAGTGGCGCTACGTCGGTGACTTCACGATCGGGGCGACGGCGGGCGACGCCTACCAGAAGGACTCCCTGGCCTGGCTCGCCGGCAACCTCGCGAGCGGGGGCCTGTCCTTCATCCCGGTCGTCGGCTGGGTCGTCGGCGGCATCGCCGACCTGCGCGACGTCGTCGCGAACGCCATCCGCGGCGACTGGGTCGGCGCCGGCTTCAGCGGCGCCGGGGTCATCCCCTACGCCGGCGACGCCGCCTCGATCATCGGCAAGACGGGCAAGTTCGTCAGCCGCAACATCGACAAGGTCGACGAGGTGGCCTCCACGGTGGCCCGGGCCACCGACCTGCCGTCGGCCGTGCGCACCAGCGCTGTGCACGAAGCCATCAGGCGTGCGGACGTGGACGTGGCCGTCTTCACCCGCGCCGGCTTCAGCGACGCCGACGTGCTGGCGCTGGCGTCCGCCCGTGTCGACTGGAAGGCGCTGGCCCGCATGGTCGCCGGGTCGACGGCGGCCAAGGTCGCGGGGACGCCGGGGCTGCGCGCCGGATGGCGCGACGGCGAGGACTGGTTCCGCGCCGTCGACGGCGGGGTGGCGAAGTACCTGCCGGTGCCGGGCTTCAGCCGAGGCCGCTTCATCGACTCCTGCACCGACTGCGACGACATCGCGACGGCCGTGCTGAAGGAGGTGAAGACCGGCTTCGTGGGGGCGAGCGCGTCACGACGGGCCGAGATCCTGCGGCAGATCGACAAGGACGCGGCTCAGATGGCCCGGGGGGCGGACGTGGAGTGGCACTTCCTGCCCAACCGCAACGGCGGCGGCAGCCTCGGCGCCCACCCTGACATCATCGACGCGCTGGAGCGCAACAACATCCCCTACGTCGTCTACCCGCCAGGGATCTGAACGCATGCCGCTGCGCCGCCTGAGCACCGAGCCCCGCGCCGCCGCCGACGCCTACTTCACCGAGTGGGTCGTCGGCGGGGCGCGGAGGCTCGAGGCCTTCGCCCGCCGCCTCGCCCACGACGGCGGGCCGGCTGACCGCCTCGACGGGACGCCCGCGAGCCTCACGCCCGCCTTCACCTGGGTCGTCGAGCACCTCGTGGTCGTCACCGACGAGCTGGTCGACGACGGCGACCTGCCGCTGTGGTGCGTGCCCGGCCCGGTCACCGGCGCCCGCGGCGAGCTGGATCCGGCGTCGGCACGGATGGCCGACGGGCTGGCGCGCTACTTCGGCGAGGTCCTCGTCCGGCACGTGCCCGGCGCCCGCTGGGTCGTCGGGGACGAGCCCCGGCACCGGACGACCTACATCGACCAGCACTGGCCGGTCGTCGCCGGGCACCTGCTGGCGATCAACCCCCTCGAGGCCCGGGGGCTCGCGCTCAAGCTCGCCGGGCAGCCGGTGGAGCGCCGGCGGTACGGGTGGCTGCAGGAGAACGCCGAGCGCTACATCGAGATCGCGTCCCAGGGGCCCGCCGCAGCGGCGCCCACGTGGACCGTGGACGAGGTGGACGTCGACGGGGCGCACGGCGAGGGGTGGCGCTGGGAGGTGGGCCTCGACGACGACCTGGCCGCCGACGACGACCGGACCGCCGCCCTGACGGAGACCCTCGCGCTGCTGCCCGGCGTGACCGGTGTCGAGGAGGAGGACCGCGGCGCCTGGCTGGTCGCCGGGGACGTCGACCGCGTCGTGCTCGAGGCCGCCGTGCGGGGCTGGGCGGCCGCCCGCCGCTGAGCCACCGGCGGGTTGACGTGGGCGGTGGTCCTGCGACGGCCGCCCGGACACCCGGCCCGAGTCCGACGTCGTGCGCCGAGTCCGACATCCCCCACGTCGTGACGGTTCGACGGGCTGCGCGACGTCGGACCCGAGGTGCGACGTCGGATCCGAGACCACCGCCCCTGCGCGTCGTCACGACCGGACCGGCGCTCCTCGCGGGACGGTGGCGACGTCAGTTCGACCAGACCGGCGCCGACCCGGATCAGGCCTCAGCACCCGACCGGCGCCGTCGTCCTCTCCACCCCGGCGACCGTGCTCGGCGACGAGTGGCACGAGGGCGCGCGCTCGTCCTCGTCCGGCCGTCGCCGCACCTGTCGTCCTACGCTCGCGGGCATGAGCACGACCGCGCTCGAGGCGCTCGACGCGCTGCGAGCGGCGGCGTCCGACGGGCGGCTCGCCGACCTCTGCCGACGGCACGACGTCGACCTCGTCTCCGCCTTCGGCAGCGCGGTGCGCGCCTCGCGCGCGGACGTCGACGGCCCGGCGCCGCGCGACCTCGACGTGGCGATCCGCTTCGGCAGCCCCGGCGGGGACCTCGTCGGCGTCGTCACCGCCCTGGTCGAGCTCCTCGCCGTCGACGCCATGGACCTGGCCCGCGCCGGCGTCGTCGCCCGCAGCCGGGCGCTCGGCCCGGGCGCCGAACCTCTCTTCGAGGCTGCGCCGGGCCGGTACGCCCTGGCGCAGATGGCCGCGCTGACGACCGAGATGGAGACCGAGCGGATGCGCCGCCGGGACCTCGAGCTGCTGGCCGACCGATGAGCCCGCCCCCCACGCTCGACGGCGGCGTCGTCCACGCCAAGCTCGACCTCATCGAGGCGGCGCTGAGGACCTTGTCCACCGTGGGTGACGTCGACGCCGACCGGCTGCGGGACGACGCGCTGCTCGCCGCGGGCGTCGAGCGACTGCTCAGCCGCGTCGTCGACCTCGCGGTCGACGTCAACAGCCACCTCGCCGTCGCCGAGCTCGGCCGCGCTCCAGGGGACTACCGCTCGTCCTTCGCCGCCGCCGTCGAGGCCGGTGCCCTGCCGAGGGAGCTGGGCGAGCGCCTTGCTGCGGCCACGGGACTGCGGGACGTCATCGTCCACGAGTACGCGGCGCTGGACCTCGACCTCGTCGCGGCCGCGGTCCCCCGGGCCCTCGAGGGCTTCCGCGCCTACGTCACCGCGGTCGCCGCCCACCTCGTCCGCCGCCGGGCCTGACCCGTCCAGTCCGACGGCGAGCGCCGAGTCCGACGTCGCACCGGTCGCCGG
>NZ_JBBHZG010000002.1:0-13546 GCF_037482305.1 Pseudokineococcus sp. 5B2Z-1 | reverse complement strand
GCCCGCACCCGGACCCGAGGTCCCGGTGCGGGCGGCGTCGTCAGGCCGTGCGGCGGGTCAGCCCTGCTCGACCTCCACCGCCACGCGGTGCGTCGCGTGGTCGTACACGAACGTCACCGGGCCGCCGGGGTGGTCGAGGGTGATGTTCGGCCCGTCGGGCACCCCGCCGGCGCCGTAGTTCTCCGTCCACGCCCGGTCGATGGCGACCTTGTAGGAGTACTGCCCCGGCGGGAGGTCGACCGTCAGCCGCCAGCGGCCGGTCTCCGCGTCGTAGGTCATCTGCGCGGCGTCGCAGTCGGGCTGCCAGTCGCCGGGGCAGCCCATCTCGCTGTTGAGGTCGCCCGGCACCGAGACGGCGCCCGGCTGCTCGACCGACTCCTCCACCGCGGTGACGAGGTGGGTCGCGGTGCTGTAGGTGAAGGTCACCGCGCCGCCGCTCGTCGTCAGCGGGATGTTGGCGCCGTTCGGCTCACCGCCCGCGCCGTAGTTCTCGTCCCACGACCGGTTGACGGCGATCTTGTACTCGTAGGAGCCCGCGGGCGGCGCCACCGTCAGCGACCAGGTGGCCGTGTCCTCGTCGTAGGTCATCTGCGCCTCGTCGCAGCCGGGCTGCCAGTCCTCGGAGCAGCCCATCTCGCTGTTGAGGCTGCCCGCGACCGCCACGGTCGTCGGCTCGCCGCCGACACCGGGGCCGGGCTCGGGGACGACGACGGCGGTCGCGCTGGCGCCCGCGACGTTGCCCGAGTGGTCGCGCACGACGGCGCGGTACTCCAGCGCCGTGCCCTCGGCCATGTCGGTGACGTCGTGGAAGACGCGGTACGGCGCGTTGTCGTCCGTCCCGAGCACCTGCCACTCGTCGCTCGAGCCGGCCGGGCGGACGCCGAAGGTCACCTGGTCGAAGCCGCCGCCGGGGACGTCGACCGACACCTCGGCGCGGCCGCTGACCTCCTCGCCCGTCGTGAAGACCGGCGTCGGCGCGGTGCGCGCCGGGCGCATCGGCTTGCTGGCCTTCCACACCACCGCCGACAGCGGCGGCACCGTGACGCGCGCCGTGCCGTCGTGGTCGGACCACACGGCCCCGGTGCCCGCCGGCCACACGGCCTTGTACCGGGTGCGGGTCGTGAAGGTGTCGAGGTCGACGGTGCGCGCCGTGTCGCTGTTGTTCGTCGCGACGAGGTACTCGACGTCGTCGTCGTCCGAGATGCGGCTGAAGGCGTAGACGCCCGCGCCGTCCTCGGCGTAGCGCTGCACGAGCGCGCCGTCGGCGAGGGTCGGGTTCTCCTCGCGCAGAGCCGACAGCTCGGCGATCGTCGTGTACAGCGGGTGGCTCGAGTCGAAGTTCTCCGTCGCCGTCGTGGCGTCGGTGCCGACGAGCACGTCGTCGTTGTAGGTGGCCACCTGCGAGGCGAACATGTCCTGGCGCGCGTCCTGGTCGCCGCCGTCGCCGGTGAAGCCCTGCTCGTCGCCGTAGTAGACGACCGGCTGGCCGCGGGTCAGGTACATGAGCGCGTGGGCGAGGCGGTCGCGCTCCAGCAGCTCGTCGCCCTCGGCGCCCGCGTCCTGCAGGAACATGCCGATGCGGCCCATGTCGTGGTTGCCGAGGAACGTCGGCAGCGAGTACGCGTTGCTGTCGGCGTCGGTGTACCAGTCGTCGGCGGCGAAGAGGTCCGCCATCTGCTGCGTGGCCCCGCCGCTGGCGAAGGACTGCGCCCGCGCCTGGAAGCCGAAGTCGATGACCGACTGCAGCTCCGCCTCCGTCGTGTAGTGCGAGAGGAACTCCGGGTCGGAGTTGTAGACCTCTCCGAAGGAGAAGAAGTCGGGGTTGCCGATCTCCGCGGCGTGCTCCTCGATGGTCGGCGCGAAGTCCTTCCAGAACTCGTCGCCGACGTGCTTGACGGTGTCGATGCGGAAGCCGTCGATGCCGAGGTCGACCCAGGTCTTGTAGATCTCCTCCATGCCGGCCACGACCTCGGGCCGCTCCGTGAAGAGGTCGTCGAGGCCCGAGAAGTCGCCGTACTGGTCGGACTCCCCGCCGTCGAACCGGGCGTTCCCGCGGTTGTGGTACATCGTCGGGTCGTTGAGCCAGGCCGGCGTCTTCGCCGTCGCGTCGCCCGGCATCGGGAAGACCGGGGTGTACGGGAAGGACGTCGCCGCGTCGAGCGCCGGGAACTCGCTCGTGCCCTCGTAGTCGCGGTCGTCGAAGACCTCGCCGCTCGCGTCGCGGTAGGGCTCGGCGTCCTTGGTGATGTACGTCTGCGAGCCCTCGGCGTACTGGATGACGTCCGCGGTGTGGTTGGTGATGATGTCGAAGAAGACCTTCATCCCCCGCTCGTGCGCCTCGTCGATGAGGCCCTCGAGCTCCTCGTTCGTGCCGAGGTGCGGGTCGATCTGCGTGAAGTCGGTGATCCAGTAGCCGTGGTACCCGGCGGAGACGGCGTCGCCCGCGCCCTGCACCGGGCGGTTGACGAAGGACGGCGTCAGCCAGATCGCCGTGGTGCCGAGGCCCTCGATGTAGTCGAGCCGCTGGCGGATCCCCTCGATGTCGCCCCCGTGGTAGAAGCCCTTGGCCGTGGGGTCGAGGCCGCTGACGAGGCGGTCGCCCCCGTAGCCGCCGTCGTCGTTGGTCGGGTCGCCGTTCTCGAAGCGGTCGGCCATGACGAAGTAGAAGCGCTCGCGGGTGAGGTCTTCGCGCAGCGAGCCGCGCGCGAGCGCGCGGTCCTGGGCCTGCTGGGCCTTCGTCGCCTCAGCGGCGGCCTTCTTCGCCTGGGCCTCCTGGGCGGGCGCGGGCCGGTCGGACGGTGGAGCAGCGGCGGCGGACGGTCCGAGCAGCAGCGCGGCGGCGACGGCCGCGGCTCCCGCCCCGGACGCGAGGGCAGAGGGATGACGCACGTGAGCCTCCTCGACGGTGAGTGACTGGCCGGAGCGTAGGCGGGCGGGCGCCCGGAGCACAGCGGCCTCTCGCGGCCGACCGACCCGCCGCCGTGACCGCACCCGGGGAGACTCGGCGGACGGGTCGCCGAGCCCCCACCACCCGTGCGCCGCAGCAGCCGGGTGGCGGCCTCCCGCGCACGGGTGACGCCGCTGCTCCGCCGGCGGCCCCGCACCGACCTCCCTCGGGACGACATCCGATCCGAGGACAGGGGTGCAGGTGAGCCAGAGCAGGACGAGGCGCGCGGCGCGGGTGGGCGCGAGCGCGCTGCTCGCCGTCGCGCTGCTGCCGCCGATGACGGCGGGCGCGACGACGGGCGGCGACGCCGCCACGAGCGCGGACGGGCCCGCGCAGGCGGTGCTCGAGGGCGAGGTGGTGCGGCTCGAGGCCGCGCCCCACGCGCACCCGGACGGTGCCGGACATGACGACGCCGGCCATGACGAGACGACGCACGACCACGAGGCGGCCCCGGCGGACGGGCACGAGCACGTCCACGCCGACGGTTCGGTGCACCACCACGACGCGGAGCCGGCGCCGGCGCAGGCCGTGCGGGCGGACGCCTCGCCGTCGGACGGCGCCTTCGACGTCGCGGCGCCCGCCGGCCTGCGGCTCGAGGACGGCACGCTCGTCGGCGTCGCCGGCCTCGAGAGCTCGCGCGCGCGGACGGGCGACGAGGTGCGCCTCGTCGTCGAGGTGCCCGCCGCGCTGGAGGACGCCGTCGCCGACGCCGCGGGCGAGCGCCGCCTCGACGCGGCCCGTGAGCGCCCGGCGGCCGACGGCTCCGCCGTCGCCGAGGCCGTCGTCACGGCCGCGGCCGAGGAGGGCGAGGTCCTCGCGACGACGGCCGGGACGGTCGAGGTCACCACCTCGGCGCCGCCCCCCACCGCCGCCGCCGCGGCGCCGGCGCGACCGGTGACGGTCGTGGTCGCCGACATGGGCGCCGGCACGGAGACGGCGCCGACCGACGCCGACCTCGCGACGATGGTGCAGCGCGCCTCGGACTACTGGTCCGAGCAGAGCGCGGGCCGCGTCACCTTCACCCTGGCGAAGGCGCCCACGTACTACGCGACCACCCGGTCCTGCAGCGACCTCTGGGGCCTGTGGAGCGAGGCGGGCCAGCGGGCCGGGTACGTGGACGGAGCGCGCACGCACCTCGTCCTCGTGCTCGTCGGCGAGGACGGCAAGGGCTGCGGCTACGGCGTCGGCACCGTGGGGCGCGGCGTCGACGACGGCGGCCTGTCGGCCCTGGCCAACGCCTCCGACCTCTCGCTCGTCACCCACGAGCTGGGCCACAACCTCTCGCTCGAGCACGCCAACGCCGTCGAGTGCACCTCCGCCCCGCGCCAGGACTTCGCCGGTGACGCCGCGCAGGCGCCGTGCGGCGTCCGCGAGTACGGCGACGCCATCGACGTCATGGCGAGCTCGGACGGCTACCCCGGCTCCCTCGCGGCGATGTCCCGCGCGACGCTCGGCTTCCTCGACGCGGGCGAGCGCAGCACCGTGAGCGCCGTCGGGACCTCGCTCGTCGAGCTGGCGCCCGTCTCCGGCGCCGCGCGCACGGGCGTCAAGGACCTCACCGTCACCGACCCCCGCACCGGCGTCGCCTACCGCCTGGAGAACCGGCAGGCGACCGGCCGCGACCAGGCGCGCCTCGCCCGGTGGAAGGCCGTGACCGGCCTGCGCGTGCTGCGCGCGCAGAAGGGGAGCCGCGCCAGCCTGGCCCTCGACGCGACGCCCACCGTGCGCTCCACGAGCAGCGTCGACGTCGACCGCGCCCTCCCGGCCGGCCAGACGTGGCGCAGCGCCTCCGGCGGCGTCGAGGTGACCACGGCGGCGGCGTCGGGCGGGCGCGTGGTCGCCCGCGTGAGCCTCGCCCGCACCGGCCAGGCCCACGGCGCGCTGGCGACGACGACGACCGTCGAGGTCCCCGAGCTCGTCGCCGGGCGGACGGCGGTCCTGCGCGGCGCGGTCTCGGCGGGCGCCGGCACGGTCGTGCCGCAGGGCGTCGTGACCGTCGACGTCGCCGGTGCCCGCGCCTCGGCGACGCTCGCCACCGACGGCTCCTACGCCGTCGAGGTCGTGCCCGCCCGCAGCGGCGCGCAGACGGCGGTCGTCGACTACGCGCCGCAGGACACGAGCCGGTGGGCGGCGTCCTCGACGCGCCGCGACGTCGTCGTGGGTGCGGACCCGGCGACCCAGGAGCCCGGCAGCCCGGACCCCAGCAGCCCGGACCCCGGCACGGGCGACCCCGGCACCCAGGACCCTGGCACCGGCGGTCCCTCGACCGAGGACCCCGGCACGGACGGGCCCGGCAGCGACGGGCCCGTCACGCCGACCCTCGTCGTGGGCGTCGGGACGGCCTCCGGCGCACCGGTCGACGCCGCGACGCCCGCGGTGCTCGACGTCCGCCTCGACCCGGCGGGCGCCGGTGCCGACGGCGAGGTCGTCGTCACGGCCGGCTCCACGACGCTGGCCTCCGCCGCGGTCGTCGACGGCGCGGCCCAGGTGGCCCTGCCCGTGCTGCCCGGCGGGCGGCACGAGCTCGTCGTCGCCTACGACGGCGGCAGCGCCGGCAGCGCGACGAGCACCCCGGTCGTCCTCGAGGTCCACCGCGTCACGAGCGCGACGTCCGTCACGACGACGACGGCGCCGACCGCCACGCGCGGCGCGGTGCTCGAGGCGCGGGTGGCGAGCGCCGTCGCCCCGACCGGCGCGGTGGAGGCCCGCCTCGGCAGCCGCCTCCTCGCCCGCGGCGCGGTGTCCGGCGGCGTCGCCCGCGTCGCGCTGCCGGTGCTCCCGGCCGGCACGCACACCGTGGCCGTCACCTACCGCGGTGACCGCTCCAGCGCGCCGTCGACGACGAGCACGCGCCTCGTCGTCGTCAAGGACGCGGCGACGCTCGAGGTGCTGCCGCCGAAGGCGCCCACGACGGGCGGCGGCCAGCCGGTCGTCGTCCGGGTCCGCGCCGGGGGCGTCGCGGCGACGGGGCAGGTGCGTCTCGTCGTCGACGGCCGCACCGCCTCGCGGGCGCCGCTCGTCCGCGGGGAGGCGCGCCTGCCCCTGGCGAAGCTGCCGGCGGGCCGGCGCACGGTGACCGTCGCCTACGACGGCAGCGCCACGGCTCTCGCGGCGTCCGCGCCGCTCGTCCTCGACGTCGTCCGGGCCGGCGGCTCGACGAAGGCGTCGCCGGGGACGACGACGCCCGGGCGCGGCAGGACGACGACGGTCGCCGTCGCCGTCACCTCGCCGGCGGGGACGGCGACCGGTGACGTCGTGCTGCGCGACGCCCGCGGGCGCGCCCTCGCGAAGGGTGCGCTGCGCGACGGCCGGGTCACGCTGACCCAGCCGGCGCTGCCCCGCGGGACGCACCGGCTCACGGTGCACGCCGCCGGCGACGCGCTGACGGCGCCCAGCCGCTCGGCGACGTGGACGGTGACCGTGCGCTGACGCCCTCCCGACGGACGACGACGGCCCCGCTCTCCTCGGAGGGCGGGGCCGTCGTCGTGCGGGGCCGTCGTCGTGCAGGGGCTGGCGCCGCCTCGGGTCAGCCGCTGAGGCCGCGCCGCAGCTCGGAAAGCGCCTCGGAGAGGCTGACGCGCGGGGCCCAGCCCCACGCCCGGGCGCGGTCGGTGACGAGCTGGCCGGTCCACTCGGGCTCGTCGGTCCACTCCGGCTCGACGCCGACGGCCTCGCCGACCGTGCCGAGGTAGTCGCGCCAGGTGGCGGGCTCGCCGGCCACGAGGACGGGCGTCGTCGCGCCCTCGACGGGGCCGCGGTCGGGGTCGTCGGACGTCGCGACCGCGCCCGTGGCGACGTCGACGACGAGGTCGGCGAGGTCGTGCACGTGGACCCACGACCACGTCTTCGCCGGGTTGGCCGAGCGGCCGCCGCCGTCGCGGACGTCGGCCGGCCGCAGCGTGTTCCACACCGACGACTCGCCCGCGCCCATGATCGCCGGGGGGCGCACGAGGACGGTCGTCATCCCGCCGACCTCCGCGAGCGCGCGGTCGGTGGCGTTCTTCGTGTCCGGGTAGTCGCCGCTGCCCTCAGGCAGCAGGGGGCCGTCCTCCGCGACGTCGCCGACCCCGGCCGACCGGTCGTAGACCCCGGCCGTCGAGAGGTGGACGAAGCGCGCCACCTCGGCGTCCCGCGCGGCGCGGGCGATCACGGGCGTGCCCTCGACGGCGACCTCGTGCTGCACCTCCCGCGGCGAGCCCATGGGGTGGACGGTGGTGACGACGGCGTCGGCGCCGCGGACGACGTCGCGGGCGAAGGACTCGTCGGCGAAGTCGCCCACGTGCTCCTCGACGCCCTCGAGCACCGGCGCGGCGCCCTCCCGGCGGACGACGGCGCGCACGAGCGCCGACCGCTCGCGCAGCGCGCGGCACACCGCCTCCCCCACGAGCCCGTTGGCGCCGGTCACCACGACGACGGGGGCCTGCGCCCCGGTGCTCTCAGCCATGCCCGCCACCCTGCCAGCGCGGTGCCGACGGGGCGCGGCGTGCTCCGGCCGCCCACCGCGTCGGCGTCGAGTCCGACGTCGTACGCCGAGTCCGACGTCCCGCAGGTCAGGGACGGCGGATCACCGGCACGGCGTCGGACTCGAGGCACGACGTCGGACTCGGCGGCCCGGGACGGCGCAGGCTCAGCCGGCGCTGAGCAGCCCGGCCAGCTGCCGCAGCAGCTCCTCCGGCCGGGCGAGGACCCGCGCATCGACCTGCAGCACCGTCCACCCGAGGGCCCGCAGCCGGTTGTGGCGGGCGAGGTCCCGGCTGTGCTGGCGAGCCTCGCGGTGGTGCCCGCCGTCGTACTCGACCGCCACGCGGGCGGCGGGCCATGCGAGGTCCAGGCGGGCGACGAAGCGTCCGGCGTCGTCGTGCACCTCGTGCTGCGGCACGGGAGCCGGCAGGCCGGCGTCCTCGAGCACGAGCCGCAAAGCCGTCTCCTGCGGCGACTCGGCCGCGGGCACCAGCCGCTGCGCGCGGCGGCGGGCCAGCGCCACACCGCGGTCGCCGCGCTGGCGGTCCAGCTGGGCGAGCACCTCGTCGACGCCGACCCCGCACCGGTGCGCCAGGGTCTCCGCCGCGCAGAGCGCCCGCGGCATGGGCAGCGTCCGCAGCAGGTCGACGACGGTGCGCACGGACGAGGTGGCCGAGCCCCACCGGGTCTCGACGACGTCGCCCGCCGGGAGGGCGCACTACTGGACGACGACGAGCGGCGGCCGCGAGCGCGGCGCCGGCCGTGCCGCCAGCACGAGGACCGGCTCGTCGTCACGGACCTCCGGGACGCCGTGCGCCCACGCCGCCGACAGCCCGCCGAGCACGCCCCGCCCCTGCAGGGCCCGCAGCGCGCCGAGGACCCGGGTCCCGTGGTCGTCCGGCGCCCCCGCCGTCACGTGGACGCCGCGCACGACCTGCCGGAAGCCGGGCCCGGCAAGCTGCGCCGTCGTCACGTGCTCCAGCAGCTCCTGCCTCCGCAGCGGCACGCCGACGAGGCGCTGCGGGACGGCGGGGCGGCTCACGGGAGCACTGTGCGGCAGTCCGGCGCTGCCTCGCCGGGCCCCTGTGGACGACGGCCGCCGCCTCCGGGCGCCCTGAGTCCGACGTCCCGCGTCGAGTCCGACGTTGCGAGGGTCGAGGGGGCTCCAGGGGCGTGCGACGTCGGACTCGGCGTACGACGTCGGACTCGGCGCGCGGGGACGGGCCCGGTGCTCCTCAGGCCGCGGTGTTCACACCAGCAGCCGCACCAGCGCCGCCGTCCCGGCCGCGACGGCGACGACGAGCAGGAACGGCGCGCGCAGCAGCGCGGCGACGAGGCCGGCGCCCACGCCGGCGACGCGCGGGTCGAGCACGAGCGCACGACCGTCGCCGAAGATCTGCGTCGCGACGAGCGCCGCCAGCAGCACGACCGGCAGGGCTCCCGTCACGCGCTGCACCCGCGGGGAGGCCAGCACGCTCTCGGGCAGCAGGCCCCCGGCGAGCTTGCACAGGTAGCAGCCGAGGGCGCCGAGGAGGACGGCGAGCCAGGTCATCGCGCGCTCCCCTCGGGGAGCGGCGGACGACGTCGGCCCGGTAGGCACAGGCCGACGACGAGGGCGACGGCCCCGACGCCGAGCACGGGCAGGCCGCCGGGGAGCAGCGGGGTGAGGACGAGCGCCAGCGCCCCGGCGCCGAGGGCGAGCCCGACGTCGCCGCGGCCGCGCAGCAGCGGCAGCAGGAGGGCGACGAAGGCCGCCGGTGCCGCGGCGTCGAGCCCGAGCGCCGTGGGGTCGCCGAGCGCGTCCGCGCCGAGCGCCCCGGTGAGCGTGGCGGCGTTCCAGAACGTGAAGACGGCGACGCCCGTCGCCCAGAACGCCCAGCGGGCCGTGCCCGGCTCACGGCGGCCGAGCGCCATCGCGGCCGACTCGTCGATCGTCAGGTGCGCCGCGACGAGCCGCAGCGGTCCGCGGACGCGGAGCAGCGACGCGAGCCGGAGCCCGTAGAGACCGTTGCGGGTGCCGAGGAGCGTCGCCGTCGCCGCGGCCCCCAGCGCCGAGCCGCCGGCCCCGAGCACGCCGACGAGCGCGAACTGGCTGGCGCCCGTGAACATCAGCGCCGACAGCGCCACGGCCTGCCCGGCGGACAGGCCCGCCGCCACGGCGAGGGCGCCGAAGGAGACGCCGTAGGCGCCCGTCGCGAGGCCGACGCCCAGGGCGTCGCGGACGACGCCGCGGGGCGGGCCGCTCGCCCCGCCGACGGCCGTGCCCGCGGTCCGGGGGACGCCGTCCCCCGGGTCGTCGTCGCCGACCGGTCCGCGCGCGTGCTCGTCGGTCACCCGCGCACCGTAGGGCGGCGCGGCGGTCCTCCGATGAGGGCTCCGCGCCGGCCCGCGCCGTCCGTGGTCCTGCCGGTCGGCGCAGGACCACGGACGACGGCGCGGTCGGCGTCAGCGCGCCGGGATGGACAGCGTCAGCGCGTAGCCGGTCGGGCCCGCGTCGCTCTGCACGTCGAGGGAGTACGTGCCCGAGGCGGGCAGCCGGACCGTGGCGCTCGACTGGTCCTGCGTCATCCCCGTGTGCAGCGGGGACCCGTCGGGCGCGACGAGCGACCACGTGGCCTTCCCGGTGTCGCTGGAGAAGCGCACGGTCGCCTCCTGGCCGGCGCGGGCCCCGAAGGAGTAGGCGTCGAGCTCGCCCTGCGAGGGGGAGACGGCGCCCCGGACGGTGCGCGAGGTGCCGCCGGGGGCGAAGCGGATCGGCTGGGGGATCGTCAGGTCGAGCTCGTAGCTGCCGGCCGTGGCGCTGTGGACGTCGAGGACGTAGTCGCCCGTCCGCGGGAGCGCGACGGTCGCGTCCTCCTGCTGCTCGGTGGCTCCCGTGTGCAGGGGGCTGCCGTCGGGGCCGACGAGCGTCCAGTAGCTGTCCGCCGGGCCCTCGAAGTGGACGACGGCCGCCTGGCCGGCGCGGGCGCCGAAGACGTGCGCGTCCTCGCCGCCGGCGGCGACCTGGCCCGTCACGGGGGCGCTCGTCGCGCCGGCGGAGAAGGCGACGCGCGACGGCCCGCTCGCGGCCTGGGCCGCGGCGGTGGTGCCGCCGAGGGCGGCGAGGGCGACGGCGACCGCGGCGACGGTGCGACGACCGGCGCGGTGACGGACGGGGCTGGTGGCCTTCCGCGTCACGGGCTCCTGGGTGGTGGGCTCCTGGGTGGTGCGCATGGGGGTGACCTCCGGTCGAGCGCCTCCCCGGCGGGGAGGGAGCCGCTGTCTGCGACCCGCTCTCGACGCTAGGCAGCGCGTGCGGCGGGGCCGTGGCGCCCGCGTCCCCGTCCGGGCACGTGGTGTCACCACTTCGACACACGCGCAGGACGTCTCGGGACGGAGGGCGCGGAGCGGGCGCAGCACGGAGGCAGGGCGTCGGGGGCGGTCCTATCGTCCGGAGCATGCGCCGCACCCGTTCCCGCGCCCTGCCGGTCCTCGCCGTGACGGCGGCCCTCGCGCTCGCCGGCTGCTCGTTCCAGGGGGGCGTCGACGAGGACGCCTCGGGGCCGACGACGACGAGCGCGACGACGGCGCCCGCCGCCCCCTCGCCCAGCGCGACGCCCAGCACGGCCCCCACGGACGACGCCACCGCGCCGTCCGCGACGAGCAGCCCCGACGCGCCCGCCGCGGGGGACTCCGGCTCGAGCGGGTCCGGCTCGTCTGACGGCGCCGGCTCGGGCGGGTCCGGCTCGGACTCCGCCGAGTCCGGCGGGGCGTCTGACGGGGCGTCCGGAGGAGCCGCGCCCGCCCCGACGGCCACGAGCGGCGGTGGAGACGCGGGCGCGGGCGGCGGCTCGACGAGCGGTGACGGCTCGGCGAGCGACGGCTCCGGCGGGGCGACCGGCGGCGGCTCCAGCAGCGACGGACTGCAGGAGATCCGCTTCCCGGCAGGCCAGACGTCGACGACCGTCCGCGGGCAGGCGCCGGCGAGCCAGGGACCGCAGTACGTGTTCGCCGCCTCGGCGGGCCAGGAGGCGTCCCTCAGCATCAGCTCGGACGGCGACGCGGTGGGCTTCGACCTCGTCGCCCCCGACGGCACCCCGCTGAAGACGACGATGAGCAGCGCCACGAGCGGCTCGTGGACGCTGCCGGCGGACGGCGACTACGTCGTCGGCCTCGCGTCCCCCGACGCCGGCGTCCCCTACGCGCTGACGCTGACGATCCGGTGAGGGACGACCCGGTGAGGCGGGGGCGATGACGACGGTGCTGCTCGCGGACGACGAGGACGCGATCACCGACAACCTCGCGCCGTTCCTGCGGCGCAGCGGGCTCGAGGTCGTCGTCGCCCGGGACGGCGAGGAGGCGCTGCGGCGCGTGGCGACGTCGTCGCCCGACCTCCTCGTGCTCGACGTGCTCATGCCCGGGCTGGACGGGCGCGAGGTCCTCCGGCGGGTGCGGCGCGAGCACGCCGACCTGCCGATCATCCTGCTGACGCAGGTGGGCGAGTCCGCGGAGCGGGCGATGGCGCTCGAGGAGGGCGCCGACGACTACCTCAACAAGCCCTTCGACCCCCACGAGCTCGTGGCGCGCATCAGGGCGGTCTTGCGCCGCGGCGGCTCCGGCGGCGGGGCCCCGCTCGCCGCGGCGCATCGCCTGCGCAGCGGCGACGTCGTCCTCGACCGGGTGTCCGGGCGGGTGACGCGCGGCGGCGCCGAGGTCGTCCTCACCCCGCGCGCGACGTCCCTGCTCTCCTACCTCATGACCCACCCCGACGAGCTGATGACGCGGGAGCGGCTCCTCGAGGCCGTCTGGGGGTGGACCTACCAGACGAGCACGCGCACGGTCGACACCCGCGTGGCCGAGCTCCGGCGGGTGCTCGAGGGCCCGCCCCCGGGCGCCGCGTCCGCGGGGAGCCGCGACGGGGACGGCGCCTCCCTCATCACGACGGTGCCCGGCATCGGCTACCGCTTCAGCGCCCGCGTGACGACGGCGTGACGCGACGCCGCACCGGGGCGCTCCTGGCCCTCGCGCTGGCGCCCCTCGCCCTCGGCGCCGTCGTCCGCCTGCTGGCCGCCGTGGGGGCGCTGCCCGACGAGCGCCTGGACGTCAGCGCCCTGGCGGGGGACTGGGTCCTCGCCCTGGGGGCCCTGGTGTCGGCGCTGGCCGTCCTCGCCGTCCTGCTCGGACGCGGCGCCGCGGCCCGTGCGCACCGGGACGCCGACGCCCGCGTCACCGCAGCGGAGGAGGCAGCCGCGGAGGGGCGACGCCTCCTGCTGTCCCGACTGGACCACGAGCTGAAGAACCCGTTGATGGCGATGCGCGCCGCGGTGGCCAACGTGGCCGCGGACGACGCCGTGACCGCCGACTCGGGGACGGGCGCGGGGCTGCGGAGCATCGACCAGCAGGTCGTGCGCCTCAGCCGCCTCACCGCGGACCTGCGCAAGATCGCCGACGTCGAGCTCCGGGGTGTCGACCGACGCCCCGTCGACCTCGCAGCCGTCCTCCTCGACGCCGTCGAGTCGGTGCGCGACCAGGGCGGCACCGAAGGGCGCGACGTGCGCGTCAGCCTCCCCCGGGCGCCGTGGCCGCTGCCGGCCGTGGACGGCGACGAGGACCTCCTCGGGCTCGCCGTCGCGAACCTCGTCGACAACGCGGTGAAGTACACGCCGGCGGGAGGGACGATCGAGGTCCGCGCGCGCGACCAGGCGGGCCGCGTGCTCGTCGAGGTGGCCGACACGGGCCCCGGTATCGCCGCGGACGACCTGCCGCACGTCTGGGAGGAGCTGTTCCGCAGCCCCGCCGTGCGCGGCGTGCCGGGGAGCGGGCTCGGGCTGCCGCTGGTCCGCGCCGTCGCGGAGGCCCACGGCGGGACGGCGACCGCCGAGAGCCGCGTGGGTCGCGGCACCGTGGTGCGGCTCGACCTCCCGAGGAGCCGCGCCGAGACGACGGCGTCCTGAGCCGGCCGACTGTCGCGGCCCGAGCCGTCAGCCTTCCGACGTGCGGACAGCCTTCCGACGACGCCCACAGACTCATCTGGGTCCGGGCATGCGAAAGGGCCACCCCCCACAAGGGGGATGGCCCTTCCACAAATGAAGTCCGGCGGCGACCTACTCTCCCACGCAGTCCCCCACGCAGTACCATCGGCGCGAACGGGCTTAGCTT
>NZ_JBBHZG010000001.1:1004511-1006093 GCF_037482305.1 Pseudokineococcus sp. 5B2Z-1 | reverse complement strand
GGGTGCGGGCGTGGGCGCGGGAGCGCTCGGCCTCCTCGGCGCGGATCTCCTCGACGAGGGCCCGGGCGCGGCGACGGGCCAGGGGCAGGTCGCCGGTCGGCACGCCCACCGCGACCACCCCCTCACCGTCACTCGAACACGTGTTCGAAGTCTACGGAAGAGTGGACGACGAGGCGAGTGCTCGACCATCGCTCGTCCGGGTGGTCTGCATCACCCTCGCGGGACGGCGACTGCTGTCCACGCGGAGGAGACCGGGACCGGCGAGCGCTCCAGCGTCGGCCCAGCGCCGCAGGAAGCGGCAGCGAAGGGCTCGGGCCACGGCGAAGCCCTCGTCCAGCGGTGAGGCCCTCGTCCAGCGGTGAGGCCCTCGGTCCAGCGGTGAAGCCCTCGGTCCAGTGGCAAGGCCCCCGGGCGGCCGCGAGCCGCGAGCGGCGGCGTCGAGGCCTCCCTCAGACCAGCGGAACGACGTCGGCGATGGACTCGCAGACGCGCGTCGGTCGGTAGGGGTAGGCCTCGACGTCCTCGCGCCGCGTCGAGCCGGTGAGGACGAGCGTCGTCGTGAGGCCCGCCTCGATGCCGGCGACGACGTCGGTGTCCATGCGGTCGCCGACCATGGCCGTCGTCTCCGAGTGCGCCTCGATGCGGTTCATCGCGCTGCGGAACATCATCGGGTTGGGCTTGCCGACGACGTACGGCTCGCGCTTCGTCGCCCGCGTGATGAGCGCCGCCACCGCGCCCGTCGCGGGGAGCGGTCCCTCGGCCGAGGGGCCGGTCGGGTCGGGGTTCGTGGCGATGAAGCGCGCGCCGCCCTCGATGAGGCGGATCGCCGTCGTGATGGCGGTGAAGGAGTACGTGCGCGTCTCGCCGAGGACCACGTAGTCGGGGGAGCTCGTCGTCATCGTGTAGCCGACCTCGTGGACGGCGGTCGTGAGCCCGGCCTCCCCGATGACGTAGGCCGAGCCCCCCGGCACCTGCTGCGCGAGGAACTGCGCCGTCGCGAGCGCCGACGTCCAGATCGCCTCCTCCGGCACCTGCAGCCCCGAGGCGGCGAGCCGGGCGCGCAGGTCGCGCGGCGTGAACATCGAGTTGTTCGTCAGGACGAGGAAGCGGCGCTCCCGGTCGACGAGCCGCTGCAGGAAGTCGGCCGCGCCGGGCAGCGCGTGGCCCTCGTGGACGAGGACGCCGTCCATGTCCGTCAGCCAGCACTCGATCTCGGGACCCTGCTCGTCGTGGCTCACGGCGCCATGCTCGCGCGGGCGGGGCCGCCGCACCAGGGTCCGCGGGCATCGGCCCGGGCAGCGGGAGGGGGCGCGCGGCGGGGCCCCGGCGGGCTGCCCCACCGGGCGGGCGGCTCCACCGGGCGGGCGGGGCCGGTCCGGCCTACGGTCGTCCGCGCCGCCGACCCCGGTGGCGACCGACCGTCCCCTGAACCCCGGAGGTCACCATGGCCACGCTCCTGTGGATCCTCGCCGTCATCCTCGTCATCGCGGGCGTCGTCGCCCTCGTCCGCCGTCAGATCCTCTGGGGCGTCGTGCTCATCGTCGTGGGCCTGCTCGTGGGTCCCGGTGGCGTCAGCCTCTTC
>NZ_JBBHZG010000001.1:967642-1004408 GCF_037482305.1 Pseudokineococcus sp. 5B2Z-1 | reverse complement strand
CTGTTGTTTTTTGTGGGGGGGGCGGGTCGTGGGGGTGTCTTTTTTTTTTACCTCCCCCCCCTGGCCCGGCGGCCGCGCCGCCTGGCCCGACGACGACCGCCTCGACCCCGAGCTCCTCGAGCACGGCGACCGCCGCAACGTCGCGGACCGGTACCGGTACTGGAGCGTCGAGGCCGTCCGCGCCGACCTGGACCGCTCGCGCGCCGGGGTCCACGTCGCGGTGGAGAACTGGCGCCACGACCTCAACATCGGCTCCGTCGTGCGCACGGCGAACGCCGTCAACGCCGCGGGCGTCCACGTCGTCGGGCACCGCCGCTGGAACCGCCGCGGCGCGATGGTCACCGACCGCTACCTACACGTGCACCACCACGAGGACGCCGCCGGGCTCGCCCGGTGGGCCGGTGAGCAGGGGCTGCCGGTGCTCGGCGTCGACAACGTGCCCGGTGCCGTCCCGCTCGAGACCCACGACCTGCCCGAGCGCGTCGTCCTGCTCCTCGGCCAGGAGGGCACGGGCCTGACGGAGGGTGCCCTCGCCGCGTGCGAGGCCGTGCTCGCCATCCACCAGGCCGGCTCCACGCGCTCGGTCAACGCCGGCGCGGCGGCCGCGATCGCCCTGCACGCGTGGGTCCGGCGGCACGTCTTCGGCCAGCGGCCCGCCTGACGCGGGCGGGTGGCGCCGTCCGCCGAGCGGCCGCGCGCGGCGGGGGCGCCGCCGTCCGTGGAAGGATCGCCCCGCCGTCGACGTCGCAGCCCAGGCGCCGTCGACCCGATCACCCCGCCGCCCCGGCGGAGCAGGAGGAGGAGCCCGGTATGCCGATCGCCAGCCCCGAGGTCTACGCGGAGATGCTGCAGCGCGCGAAGGAGCGGTCCTTCGCCTACCCGGCCATCAACGTCACGAGCAGCCAGACGCTCAACGCAGCCATCAAGGGCTTCGCGGACGCCGGCAGCGACGGCATCGTCCAGGTGAGCACCGGCGGCGCCGAGTACGCCTCCGGCCAGGGCGTCAAGGACATGGTGACGGGGGCGACGGCGCTCGCCGAGTACGCGCACGTCGTCGCGGCGAAGTACGGCGTCAACATCGCCCTGCACACCGACCACTGCCCGAAGGACAAGCTCGACAGCTACGTCCGGCCGCTGCTGGCGATCAGCCAGGAGCGCGTCGACCGCGGCCAGGAGCCCCTCTTCCAGTCGCACATGTGGGACGGCTCGGCCGTCCTCCTCGACGAGAACCTGCGCATCGGCGCCGAGCTCCTCGAGAGGGCCGCCGCGGCGAAGATCGTCCTCGAGGTCGAGATCGGCGTCGTCGGCGGCGAGGAGGACGGCGTCGCCAACGAGATCAACGAGCACCTCTACACGACCGAGGACGACGCCCTCGCCACCGCCGAGGCCCTCGGGCTCGGCGAGAAGGGCCTCTACATGGCGGCCCTGACCTTCGGCAACGTCCACGGCGTGTACAAGCCGGGCAACGTCAAGCTCCGCCCCGAGATCCTCGCCCAGGCGCAGCGCGCGGTGGCCGAGAAGCACCAGCCGGACGGCGACGGCAAGCCCTTCCTCCTCGTCTTCCACGGCGGCTCCGGCTCGCTGGCCGAGGAGATCACCGCGGCGGTCGACAACGGCGTCGTCAAGATGAACATCGACACCGACACGCAGTACGCCTTCACGCGCCCGGTCGCCGACCACATGCTGAAGAACTACGACGGCGTGCTGAAGGTCGACGGCGAGGTCGGTGACAAGAAGACCTACGACCCCCGGGTGTGGGGCAAGGCCGCCGAGGCCGGCCTGTCCGCCCGCGTCGTCGAGGCCTGCGAGGGCCTGCGCAGCGCCGGGACGAGCCTGTCCGCCTGACGCCCCGCCGGCACGGCAGGGCCCCCGACCGCTCGCGGTCGGGGGCCCTGCTGCTGTCCGGCCATGTCGTCGCCGTCCCGCCTCCGGGTGCGCTCGCCGCTGCCGGCCCCCGTCACCCGTGCGACGGTGGGGCGATGGCCGCGCCCCGCTCGACCTCCCCCTGGCGCGCCGTCGGCGTGCGCCTGGCCGCCCTGCTCGCCGCCGTGACGGCGGTCGCGGCCGTCCTCGCGTCGCTGGGGGTGACGTCCTTCGCCTCCGCGTGGGGCGTCGGCGCGATCGTCGCCGGTGGGCTCGCCGGGCTCACGTCCACCGACCAGCTCACGCGCGGCGCGAGCGTCGACATCGGCACCGCGGGCGGGGGGCTCGCCGCGGGCCCGGACCGGCGCGCCGAGCGGGGCGGCGACGGCGCCCTCACCGGCCTCGGGGCGTTCCTCCTCGTCGGCCTGCCCGTCGCGGCCCTCGGCGGCGTCGTGCTCAGCCTCTGACCGGCTGCCCTCGCCGGATCCCCTGCCGGGCCCGCCGGAGGCCGGCGCGGGGGCGGTCAGGCCGCGCGATCCGGCCCGTCGGGGTCGTCGTCGGGGGTGTGCTCGGGGACCGAGTCGTCGACGCCCGGGTCGTCGTCGACGACGTCCAGCAGGTCGTTGATCGACGTGACCTCGATGAGGAAGCGGACGACGTCGGGCGGCCGGATGAGCACCAGGCGCGTGGACGAGCGCGAGGCCAGGCGCGCGAGGAAGGCGACGCCCGTGGAGTCCATGAAGGTGACGTGGTGGGCGTCGACCTCGACGGGCCGGCCGGCGTCCTCGGCCTCGGCGGCGGCCTCGACGAGGTCGGGGCTCACCAGCGCGTCGATCTCGCCCGACAGGACGATGCGCGTCTTCGTGCGGCCCATGATCACGTGGACCGAGCCCGCGTCGGCGTCGTCGCCGCCCGCTGTGGTGACGCCCGCGCTGGGCGGTGCCCCGGTGCTACCTTCGCCCGACATCGAGACCTCCGACCCGCTCTCCCCGGTGGTGCCGCAGGCCACGCCGCGGAACGACGGTCACGCTAGACGATCGGAGCAGCGCGTGGTCAACCCGGTGGCCGGTGGACGACCGACCGGAGGCCCGGACGGCGACGGCGCCGCTCCCGGCACGCCTTCGCCGGCGCCCGGCGACGGCAGCACCTCGCTCGCGGCCCTGGCCGCGCTGGCGACCGACGTGCCGGTCGTCGTCAGCGACCCGCGGCAGGACGACGACCCCCTCGTCTGGGTCAACGACGCCTTCACCCGCACCACGGGGTACGCCGCCGACGAGGCGGTCGGCCGCAACTGCCGCTTCCTCCAGGACGCGGGCACCGACCCGGTCGAGCTCGAGCGGCTGCGCGCCGGCATGGCGGCCCGCGAGCCGGTCACGGTCGTGCTGCGCAACGTCCGCCGGGACGGCACGCCCTTCTGGAACGAGGTGTCGGTCTCGCCGGTGCTCGACGAGCGGGGCGACCTCGTGCACCGCGTCGGCGTGCAGGTCGACGTGACGGCCCGCGTGGAGGCCGAGCGCGCGGCCGCCGCGGCGCGCGGGCGCCTGTCGCTCCTCGCCGACGTCGCCGAGGCGGTCGCCGAGCTCGACGTCCGCCGCTCCCTGGCGCGGCTCACGGGCGTCCTCGAGCGCCTCGTGCCCTGGTCGGCCGTCCTCCTCGTGCAGGACGGGCTGCGCCTCGGCGCCGTCGCGGGCGTCGACGAGCTGCCGTCCGTGCCGCCCTTCTCGCTCCTCGGCGCCCGCGAGGGGCTGGACCCCCTCGTCGACCAGGCCCTCGGCCGGGAGGAGGGGCCGCGGCGCGCCGACCTCGTGGGCGCCGGCGCCCCGCCCGCCGACCCGGCCGAGCCCGGCGCGGGCCCCACCGCGAGCGGGTGGCTCGCCGGGCTGCTCGAGGCCCTCCTGGGCGCGGCCGACGACGACGCGCCGCGCGGCGGCGGACCCCGGCCGGCGCTCTCCGTCCCGGTGCCCGGGCGCGACGGCGTCCTCGGGCTCCTCGTCGTCGCGGACGCGCCCGCCGGCGGGGGCGGGGACCTCGGCGAGGACGACGTCGACCTGCTCGTCGAGGTGGCCCGTCGCCTGGGGCTGTCCCTGGCGAGCGCGCGGCTGCACGAGCAGCAGCACCTGCTCGCCGAGGCGCTGCAGCGCAGCATGCTCCCCGAGCAGCCGCACGTGCCCGACCTCGACGTGTGGTCCTACTACCTGCCGAGCGCCGACCACGCGCAGGTCGGGGGCGACTGGTTCGACGTCATGACGCCGGGCCCCGACGCCGTCGGGCTCGTCGTCGGCGACGTCGTCGGCCACGACATCGAGGCGGCGGCCGCGATGGGGCAGCTGCGCTCGGTGGTGCGGGCCTACGCCCACGAGCAGGAGGAGCCCGGGACCGTCCTCATGCGGGTGGACCAGCTCGTCGCCGGCATGCGCATCCGCCGCTCGGCCAGCCTGCTCTACGCGCGGCTGGAGGACCTCGGCGACGGCACGTGGGAGGTGTCGTGGTCGCGCGCCGGCCACCTGCCGCCCGTCCTCGTGCAGGCCGGGCGCGCGCGGGCGCTCTCGGGCGGCGAGGGCGTCCTCGTGGGCGTCGGCGACCGGCCGCGCTCGACGGCGGTCGTCGAGGCGGGGCCCGGCGACGTGCTCGTGCTCTGCACCGACGGGCTCGTCGAGCGCCGGTCCCGCTCCCTGCGCGACGGCGTCGCCGCCCTCGTCGAGGCCTGCGAGGGCGCGTGGGGCACGGACGCGGCCGGCACCGGCGAGCACCTGCTCGAGGTGCTCGGCGACGTGCCCGAGGACGACCTCGCCGTCGTCGTCGTGCGGGTGCCCGGCCCGGCGCCGACCCGCCCCGGCCCCCGCCGCCGCCGCTGGCAGCTGCCGGGGGACCCGGGCTCCGTCGCCCGCGCCCGCCGCAAGGCGGCGCGGCTCGGACGCCTGTGGGGGCTGCCCAGCACCGCCCAGGCGGAGCTCGTCGTCTCCGAGCTCGTCGGCAACGCCGTCCTGCACGGCTGGGGTCCGGTGGGGCTGCGCCTGCAGCACGACGAGCACGGGCTCCTCGTCGAGGTCGACGACGCCAACCCCGCGCCCCCCGGCGTCGTCGCCGAGCGGCGCCAGGGCCCCGGCGGCTTCGGCCTGCACGTCGTCGAGCGGCTCTCGGACTGGGGCTGGCGCCACTCCGGCACCGGCAAGACCGTCTGGGCCCGGCTGCCCGACCGGCCGTCGACGGCCGGCGGCGGGCGGGACTGACCGCGTGCGGCGGGACGACCGGCGACGCACCGGTCGGGAGCCGGCCGGGCGGGCCGCGGCCGGTCGGGCCGCCGGTGCCGGTCAGCGCCGGGCGCCCGCCCAGGGGCTCGGCGCCTGGTCCGGCTCGCAGCGGTGGTCCTCGACGACGCGGAACATGTCGAGGGCGCCGCAGACCTCGAGCACGTAGAGGGTGCGGTCGTCGCCGCCGCGCAGCGACGTCACGCCGCCCCGGCGCGCCGTGGCGTCGGCGAGGGAGATGAGGAAGGCCGCGCCCGTCGAGTCGAGGAAGGTCGTGCGGCAGAGGTCCACGACGAGGAGCTGGCGCCGCAGGCCGCTGACCCGCGCCACGATCTCCGGGAACTCGTGCCGCGCCGACAGGTCGAGGTCGCCGGCGACGACGAGGACCGTCGCCGTCGCGGTCGTCGACAGCTCGATCACCGTGCGTCCCCCCCCTCGCCGGAGGGGCCGCCCCGCGGTGCGCGGGAGGCCCCCGCCGTGCTCGGCATCACCCCCGCACGGTACCCGGGGCACCCGGGCCGGGCCTCTGCGGCGAGCACGACGACCCGTCCGGGTCAGGCGTTCCCGGCGCACCGGGCACGGGCGACGCACCTCGCGGGTCGGACGCGGGGGCGGTCGAGGGCCGGGCGGTGCCGGGCGCGGACGGGCGGCGTCGGGCGGGCGGTGCCCGCCCCGTCGGCCACACTGGCGCCATGAGCGCACCCACGCCCCCCGCGCGCGGCTCCCGTGACCTCCTCGGCGGGCCGCCCGCCACCCTCCTGCCGGACGACCTGGAGGCGCCCGCGGCGCGGGCCCTCGAGCAGGGGCAGGACGCGGCGGAGGTCGCCGCCCGGACGCCGGCGGCCAGCCTGCCGTGGGCCGTCCTCGCGGAGGACGCCCTGGCCGACGGCGAGGTCGTCCAGGCCTACGCCTACGCCCGCACGGGCTACCACCGCGGCCTCGACGCGCTCCGTCGGGCGGGCTGGCGCGGCGCCGGGCCCGTGCCGTACGCGCACGAGCCCAACCGCGGCTTCCTGCGCGCGCTCGCCGCCCTGGCGCGGGCCGCGGCGGCGGTGGGGGAGGTCGACGAGGCCGACCGGTGCGCCGGCTTCCTCGCCGACTGCGACGCGCAGGCCCCCGTCGAGCTGCTGCCCCAGGGCTGAGCGCCGGGCGCCCCGGCCGCCGTGCGCGGTAGCCTCGCGCCCCGGTCGACGCCCCTGTCGACGGCCCGGTCGACCGCGACGGGCCGCGCCGGTCCGCCCGCGCCCGTCCCGTCCGTCGTCTGAGGAAGCAGGTGCACGCCCGTGCCCGCCATCGTGCTCGTCGGTGCCCAGTGGGGGGACGAGGGGAAGGGCAAGGCGACCGACCAGCTCGGCGACCGCCTGGACTACGTCGTCAAGTTCAACGGCGGCAACAACGCCGGGCACACCGTCGTCGTCGGTGGCGAGACCTACGCCCTGCACCTCCTGCCCAGCGGCATCCTCACGCCGGGCGTCGTCCCGGTCATCGGCAACGGCGTCGTCGTCGACCTCTCGGTGCTCTTCGAGGAGCTCGACGGGCTCGAGGCGCGCGGCGTCGACACGAGCGCGCTCGTCGTCAGCTCGAGCGCCCACCTCATCCCGCCGTACAACCGGGTGCTCGACCGCGTCACGGAGCGCTTCCTCGGCTCGCGGAAGATCGGCACGACGGGCCGCGGCATCGGGCCGACGTACGCCGACAAGATGTCGCGCGTCGGCCTGCGGGTCCAGGACGTCTTCGACGCCAGCATCCTGCGGCAGAAGGTCGAGGCGGCCCTCGACCTCAAGAACCACCTGCTCGTCAAGGTCTACAACCGCCGGGCGATCGAGGTCGACGAGGTCGTCGACGAGCTGCTCGAGCACGCCGAGCGGCTGCGGCCGATGGTCGCCGACACCGGCCTCCTCCTCCACGAGGCCCTCGACGCGGGCCGGACGGTCCTGCTCGAGGCCGGCCAGGCCACGATGCTCGACGTCGACCACGGCACCTACCCCTTCGTGACGTCGTCGAGCGCCACGGCGGGCGGCGCCTGCACGGGCTCGGGCATCCCCCCGACGCGGGTCTCGCGCGTCGTCGCCGTCGTCAAGGCCTACACGACGCGCGTCGGCGAGGGCCCCTTCCCCACGGAGCTGCACGGCGCCGAGGGCGACGCCCTGCGCGAGGCCGGCGCCGAGTTCGGCACGACGACGGGGCGCCCCCGCCGCTGCGGCTGGTACGACGCCCCGGTGGCGCGCTACGCCGCCCGGGTGAACGGCGTCACGGACTTCGTCCTCACCAAGCTCGACGTCCTCGGCGGGCGCGAGCGCATCCCCGTGTGCACCGGCTACGAGGTCGACGGCCGACGGGTCGACGAGCTGCCGGCGACGCAGACCGACCTCCACCACGCCCGGCCCGTGCTCACCGAGCTCGAGGGCTGGGAGGGCGACATCTCGGGCGCCCGCGAGTGGTCCGACCTGCCCTCCGCCGCGCAGCGCTACGTCGAGGCCCTCGAGGAGATGTCCGGCGCGCGCATCTCGGTCGTCGGGGTGGGGCCGGGGCGCGAGCAGTCCGTCGTCCGGCACGACCTCCTGGGCTGAGACCCTCCCGCGGGCGCGCCGCCAGAGGACGCAGCGCACCGCTCCCGCGCGCCAGGCCCCACACTGGTCGGGCGCGCGGGGCTCCCCGCGCGCCGCCCGCCGACGGCGGGCGCGCCACCGCGAGGAGAGGAGACCATGAGCGCCGCACCATCCGACGCTCGGGACAGTACGACCGGGGAGGGCTCCAGACGCGCGACCGTCGCGCGACGGGCCCCCTCCCCGCGGGACGCCGCCGGTCACCGGCGCGAGGCCCGCCGTCCCCACCCGTCCACGACGCCGCCCCGCACCCGCCGGAGGCGCGCGTGATCGCGGACGTGCTCCTCCTCCTGCTGGCCGCCGGCCTCGTGCTGGCGTGCGGCGCCTTCGTGGCCGCCGAGTTCGCCTTCGTCACCGTCAACCGCAGCGCCGTCGAGCAGGCCGCCCGCAGCGGCGAGCCCGGCGCCGACGGCGTCCTCCGCTCCCTGCGCAGCCTGTCGACCCAGCTGTCCGGCGCGCAGGTCGGCATCACGGTGACCAACCTCGCCATCGGCTACCTGTCGCAGCCGGCGATCGCCGAGATCGTCGACGGCCCCCTCGAGGCGGCCGGCCTAGGCCCGCGCGCGGCGAGCGGCGTCGCCACGGCCCTCGCCCTCGTGCTGGCCACGGTGCTGACGATGCTCTTCGGCGAGCTCGTGCCCAAGAACATCGCCATCTCCCAGCCCATGCGGACCGCCCGCGTCGTCAACGGCTTCATGCGCGGCTTCACGCGGGTCTTCGCGCCGCTCATCCGCTTCTGCAACGGCGCGGCCAACCGGATCCTGCGCCTCCTCGGCTTCGAGCCGCAGGAGGAGCTGGCGTCCGCCCGCTCTCCCGAGGAGCTCGCGGGCCTCGTCCGCCACTCCGCGGACCAGGGGACGCTGCGGGCGGACACGGCCGACCTCCTGCAGCGCTCGCTCGCCTTCGGCGACCGGCGCGCCCGCGACGTCATGACGCCGCGCGGCCTCATGGACACGAGCGACCTCGACGACACCGTGGCGGAGGTGCTGCACGCGGCCGCCGAGAGCGGCCACTCGCGCTTCCCCGTCCTCGACGAGGAGCACGACGAGGCCATCGGCGTCGTCCACGTGCGGCACGCGCTCGGCGTCCCCTTCGAGCGGCGGGCGACGACCCGCGTGCGCGAGGTCATGGCGGAGGCGGTGCACGTGCCCGACACGGTGCCGCTGGACGCCCTGCTCGACCAGCTGCGCGCGGACGGCCTGCAGATGGCCGTCGTCGTCGACGAGTTCGGGGACGTCGCGGGCCTCGTCACGCTCGAGGACCTCGTGGAGGAGCTCGTGGGCGAGGTGCGCGACGAGCACGACCCCGACGACGAGCCCGTGCCGCCCGACGCGCAGGGCCGCTGGCAGCTGGCCGGCAACCTGCGCCCCGACGAGGCCAGCGAGCTGCTGGGCGCGGTGGTCCCCGAGCACGAGGACTACGACACGCTCGGCGGGCTCGTGACGCTCCACCTCGAGCGGCTGCCCGTGGTGGGCGACCGCGTCGTCGTGCCCGCGGACGAGGCGCCCGGGCGCCCGCCGAAGGACATCGCGCTCGAGGTGGCCGCGCTCGACGGCCACCGGATCGAGCAGGTCGTCGTCGAGCTGCTCGTGCCCGAGGGCGCCGAGGACGACGACCACGACGACGGCGACGAGACGGACGACGGGTCCGTCGACGCGAGAGGGGCCCGCGACGTCGAGCACGCCGCGACCCGCGGGGAGGGGGACCGGTGAGCGACTGGCTGGGCCTGGCGCTGACGGCGCTGCTGCTCGCCCTCAACGCCTTCTTCGTCGGCGCGGAGTTCGCGCTGATCTCCGCGCGGCGCACGATGATCGAGCCCCGCGCCGCCGAGGGCTCGCGCGCGGCGCGGACGACGCTGCACGCCATGGAGCACGTGTCGCTGATGATGGCCGGCGCGCAGCTGGGCATCACCATCTGCTCGCTCCTGCTCGGCGCCCTCTCCGAGCCCGCCATCGCGCACCTCATCGAGGTGCCCTTCGAGGCGGCGGGCCTGCCGGAGGCCCTGCTGCACCCGGTGGCCTTCGCGATCGCCCTCGGCCTCGTCACCCTGCTGCACGTCGTGCTCGGGGAGATGGTGCCGAAGAACATCGCCCTGGCGGGGCCGGACCGTGCGGCGCTCGTGCTCGGGCCGCCGCTCGTCCTCGTCGTGCGGGTGCTGCACCCCGTCATCTGGCTGCTCAACCGCACCGCCAACCTCGTGCTGCGGGCGCTGGGCGTCGAGCCGAAGGACGAGGTGGCCAGCGTCTTCACCCGCGACGAGGTGGCCGGGCTGGTCACGGAGTCCCGGGAGGGCGGGCTCCTCGACGAGCGCGAGGGCGCCCTGCTCCTCGAGGCGCTCGAGTTCGACGAGCACGACGTCGCCTCGGTGATGATCCCGCTCGGCGAGGTCACGACCCTGCCGGTGCGCGTCACGCCGGAGGAGGCGGAGCGGACGGCCGTGCGCGGCTTCTCCCGCTTCCCGCTGCAGGCGGGCGACGGGTCCCTGCACGGCTACGTGCACGTCAAGGACCTGCTGGAGACCGACGCCGACCGGCGCGGCCAGCCCCTCGACCCCGCGCGGGTGCGCCCCCTGCCGGAGGTGCCGTCCGACGCCGCGCTGCGCACCGTGCTGACGACGATGCAGAGCGACGGCGCGCACCTGGCCGCCGTCCGCGACGCGGGCGGGCAGGTGATCGGCATCGTCACGCTCGAGGACGTGCTCTCCGAGCTCGTCGGCCAGATCCGCGACGACTCGCGGCGCGCGGCGGTCACCGCACGGCGCTGAGCCGCCTCGCCGCGAGGGCCGGTGAGGGGTGGTCGCACGACCACCCCTCACCGGCCCTCGTGCTCCCCAGCCCTCCGCCCGCCGGAGCAGCGCCCGGCTGGCCGATGCATAGACAACCTATGTAGCCTCGTCCGGTGCCTGAACGAACGGATGCGGCGCCGGGGTCGCCGGCGGACGAGGCCCTCGCCGTCGACCTCCTCGTGCTCGCCGCGCGCTTCACCCGCTGGGCGGGCCGCGCCGCCGACGGGGCGATGCCGACGGCGCTGTGGCGCGCCCTCTCGCAGGTCGACGAGCTGGGGCCGCTGCGCGTCAGCGCCCTCGCGGCGCTCGACCGCACCTCCCAGCCCACCGCCACCGCCCTCGTGCAGCGCCTCGAGCGGCACGGGTGGGTCGAGCGGTCCGCCGACCCCGCGGACGCGCGCGCCTCGCTGGTCGCGACCACCCCGGCGGGGCGGCAGCGCCTCGCCGAGCAGCGCGCCGCCGCCGGGCGGGCGCTCGCCCCGCGCCTCGGGGCCCTCTCGGGGCAGCAGCACGAGGACCTCGCGCGCGGGCTCGCCGTCCTGCGCGACCTCGTCGCGCACGCCCCGCCGGGCGGCTGAGCCCTCGCCGTCCCCTCCCGCAGCGACTCCCCAGGAGGCCCTCCGTGGCACCCGAGCCCTCGACCACGCCCGCCACCCCCGCGACGCCGCACGACGGCGGAGGGGGCGGCCTGCTCCACCAGCCGCGAGCGGTCTGGGCCGTCGCGGCGGCCTGCGTCATCGCCTTCATGGGGATCGGGCTCGTCGACCCCATCCTCAAACCGATCGGCGAGGAGCTCGACGCGTCGCCGTCGCAGGTCTCGCTGCTCTTCACGAGCTACATGGCCGTCACCGGTGTCGCGATGCTGGTCACCGGCACGATCTCCAGCCGGATCGGCCCGAAGCGCACGCTGCTCGGCGGGCTGGCGCTCGTCGTCGTCTTCAGCGCCCTCGCCGGTTCCTCCGGCACCATCGGCGAGATCGTCGGCTTCCGCGCGGGCTGGGGCCTCGGCAACGCGCTCTTCATCGCGACGGCGCTCGCGACCATCGTCGGCGCGTCCAGCGGCGGCGTGGCCGGGGCGATCATCCTCTACGAGGCCGCGCTCGGGATCGGCATCGCCACGGGCCCCCTGCTCGGCGGCCTCCTGGGCGGCATCTCGTGGCGGGGCCCGTTCTTCGGCGTCGCCGTCCTCATGGCCGTGGCCGTGGTCGCCGTCGCCGTCTTCCTCCCGGAGGTGCCGAGGCCGGCGCGGGCGACGACGCCGCTGGACCCCTTCCGCGCGCTGCGCCACCGCGGGCTGCTCGCCGTGGCCGTCACCGCGCTGCTCTACAACGTCGGCTTCTTCACGCTCCTCGCCTACACGCCCTTCCCCCTGGACCTCGGCATCTACGCGGTCGGCCTCGTCTTCTTCGGCTGGGGCGCCTGCCTGGCGCTGAGCTCGGTGCTCCTGGCCCCGCGACTCCAGCGGCGGGTCGGGACCGTGCCGGGCATCCTCCTCGCGCTCGGTCTCTTCGCCGTCGACCTCGCCGTCATGGCCCTGCTCACGGGCTCGCAGGCCGTCCTCGCCGTCTGCGTCGTCCTCGCCGGGGTCCCGCTCGGCCTCGTCAACACGCTCATCACCGAGGCGGTCATGCTCGTCGCGCCCGTCGAGCGCTCCACGGCCTCGGCCGCCTACAGCTTCGTGCGCTTCGGCGGCGGGGCGGTGGCCCCCTGGCTGGCGGGCCGCCTCGGCGAGAGCCTCAGCCCCCACGTGCCCTTCGCCGTGGGCGCCGCGGCCGTGCTCGTCGGCGTGCTCGTGCTCGCGGCGAGCCGCCGGCACCTCGGGCGCCTGCCCGGCCGGGCGGGTGCGCACGGCGAGGCGCAGGTGCAGCCCGCGGTGCAGGCCCAGGCCGTCACAGTGGGCGAGGCCAGCTGAGACGGCGGGGCGCGCCGTGCGGCGCGCTCCGTAGCCTGCGGCCGCTCCGCGGTCCGGCGGTGCGCCCCGGGCCGCGCGGGTCCGACGGTCCGTGACGACGAGAGGAGGGGCCGTGCGAGCCCTGGTGCGCGTGGCCGAGGTCGTCGGCCGGTGGTTCGCCCTGCTCGTCGTCGGGGGGCTCGTGCTCGGGCTGCTGCTGCCCGGGCCCACGGCGTCGCTGGCGCCCCAGGTGCCGCTGCTGCTCGGCGTCATCATGTTCGGGATGGGCCTGACGCTGCGGCCGGCCGACTTCGCCGTGCTCGGGCGGCGGCCCCGCGCCGTCCTCGTCGGGGTCCTGGCCCAGTACACGGTCATGCCGCTGCTGGGGTGGGCCGTCGCGCGGGCCCTCGACCTCGACCCGCTGCTCGTCGTCGGCATGGTGCTCGTCGGCGCCTCGCCGGGGGGCACGGCCTCCAACGTCGTCGTCCACCTGGCGCGCGGCGACGTCGCCCTGTCCGTCGCCATGACGACGGTCTCGACGCTCCTCGCGCCGGTGCTCACGCCCCTGCTCGTGCTGTGGCTCGTCGGCTCGACGCTCGACGTCCAGGCCTCCTCGCTCGTCGTCTCCATCCTCCAGGTCGTCCTCGTGCCCGTCCTCGCCGGCGCCCTCGTGCGCCGCCTGGCGCCGGGCTTCGTCGAGCGTGCGCTGCCGCTCCTGCCGCTCGTCTCGGTGCTGGGGATCGTCGTGGTCGTCGCCGCCGTCGTCGGGGCGAACGCGGACGCCGTCCGCTCGGCCGGGCTCCTCGTGCTCGTCGCGGTCGTGCTCCACAACCTCCTCGGGCTGGCGCTCGGCCGCCTGGTCGGCCGGGTGACCGGCGTCGGCGAGGCCGCCTCCCGCGCGGTGAGCATCGAGGTCGGCATGCAGAACTCCGGGCTCGCGGCGGCGCTCGCCACGGCGCACTTCGCGCCGCTGGCCGCCCTGCCCGCCGCGCTCTTCTCCGTCTGGCACAACCTCTCGGGCTCCACGCTGGCGTCCTTCTGGGCGCGGCGCCCGCCCGGGCGCGCGCAGGTCGCCGCACCGGCCGAGGGCTGAGCGGCGGCGTGACCGGTCGGCGGACGCCTCCTGTCCCGCTCCTCGGGCGCGTCTAGCATCCCCGGCGGGCGCCCGACCGACGGGCGCGGGGCCGGGCCGGCCGCGCGCGCCGGGGCGGCGCCCGCCACGAGGCCGCCGGAGCGGCGCGGCCGCGAGCGCGGGAGAGGGCTCATCGACGCCTCGACGACGACCACGGCCGTGCCCCCGGGGGAGACGACGACGGGTCCCGCGGCGGCGGCGCCGCCCGTGACCCCGGAGGCGGTGGAGGACGCCGCCCGCCGCCTGGCCGGCGTGGTCCGGCGGACGCCGCTGCAGGAGTCGGTGCGGCTGTCGCAGGCCACCGGCGCCCGGGTGCACCTCAAGCGCGAGGACCTGCAGGACGTGCGCTCCTACAAGGTGCGCGGCGCCTACAACCTCATCGCCCAGCTCTCGGCGGACGAGCTGGCCCGCGGCGTCGTCTGCGCGAGCGCGGGCAACCACGGCCAGGGCGTCGCCGCCGCCTGCCGGGAGCTCGGCGTGCGCGGCCGCGTGCTGCTGCCCCGCACGACGCCCCGCCAGAAGCGGGAGCGCATCGCGGCCCTCGGCGGCTCGTCCGTCGAGGTGGTCGTCGTCGGCGACGTCTACGACGACGCGGTGGCCGCCACGCGCGAGGAGGCCGAGCGCACCGGCGCCGTCGTCGTGCCCGCCTTCGACGACCCGCGCACGGTCGCCGGCCAGGGCACCGTCGCCGTCGAGGTCGTCGAGCAGCACCGCGAGCAGACCGGGCGGCTGCCCGACGTCCTCGTCGTCCCCGTCGGCGGCGGGGGCCTGCTCGCCGGCACGGCGACGTGGGTCGCCGCGCGCCACCCCGGCGTGCGGCTCGTCGGCGTCGAGCCGGCGGGGGCCGCGTCCATGGCCGCGGCGCTGGCCGCGGGGCGTCCCGTGCCGCTGCGGGACGTCGAGACCTTCGTCGACGGCGCGGCCGTCCGCACCGCGGGCCGCGTGACCCTTCCCCTCGTGCGCGACAGCGGCGCCGAGCTCGTCGCCGTCCCCGAGGGGCGCGTCTGCACGGAGATGCTGCGGCTGTACCAGGTCGACGGCGTCATCGCCGAGCCCGCCGGGGCGCTGGCCACCGCGGCGCTCGGGGCGCCCGTCGTGGTCGAGCCGGGGCAGGACGTCGTCTGCGTGCTCTCCGGCGGCAACAACGACGTCAGCCGCTACGGGGAGGTGCTCGAGCGCTCCCTGGTCCACGAGGGCCTCAAGCACTACTTCCTCGTGCAGTTCGCCCAGGAGCCCGGGTCGTTGCGCCGCTTCCTCGACGAGGTGCTCGGCCCGGAGGACGACATCACCCGCTTCGAGTACGTCAAGCGCAACAGCCGGGAGACCGGGCCCGCCCTCATCGGCGTCGAGGTCGCCCGCCCCGAGGACCTCGCCCCCCTCGAGCGGCGCATGGCGGAGACCGGGCTCGACGTCGAGCGGCTCGAGCCGGGCAGCCAGGTCTTCCAGTACCTCCTCTGAGCGCGCCCCCGAGCGGGCCGGGGCCGCTGGTCCGCACGGGTGAACGCCCGGCGGCGGTCGCCGGGCGTCACTACAGTCCCGCTCCTGGCGAGCCGAGGGGGCGACGCCGCAGCGAGGGGGCGTCATGGGTGCAGCAGGGGTGGCCGGGCTCGTCGAGGGCGCTCGCCCGGGGGCGGCCCTCTCGCGGCGGAGCCGCCAGCGCCGTCAGGGGGTGCGCGGTGCGGCGGCGCTGGCGCTGGCCGCCGGCCTGCTCGCGGCCCCGACCGCGGCGGGCGCCGCGGACGCGGCCACCTGCCGCACCGCCTGGGGCTCGACGGACGAGGTGGCCCTCGGCCTCGGCAGCGGCGCCGTGACCGGCGTCCGGGCGGGGCGCCACGCCTGCTTCGACCGGCTCGTCGTCGACGTCCGCGGGGAGGTCGGCGGTCACCTCGTCCGCTACGTCGACGGCGTCACCCAGGACGGCTCGGGCACGCCGGTGCCCCTGCGGGGCGGCGCGCAGCTCGTCGTCGTCGTCGGGGCGCCCAGCCACGACGAGGGCTTCCGCCCCACGTACGCCCCGGCCGACGCCCGCGAGCTCGTCACCACCACCGGCATGGGCGCCCTGCGGCAGGTCGCCTGGGCGGGCAGCTTCGAGGGGCAGACGACGGTCGGGGTCGGCGTACGCGCCCGCACCCCGTTCCGCTCCTTCGTCCTGCGCGACGGCGCCACCTCGAGGGTCGTCGTCGACGTCGCCCACCGCTGGTGAGCTGAGCCCGTCGGTCCTCCCGCCCGCCGCGCCGCTCGGCGACCCGCGCCCTCAGGCCGGCGGGTCCGCGAGGGTCATCGCCGTGAAGACGGCGCCGTCGGGATCGGCGAGGACGGCCATGCGGCCGAAGGGCGTGTCGACCGGCGCCGAGACCACGCGGCCCCCGGACGCCTCCGCGGCCGCGGCCGCGGCGTCGGCGTCCTCGACGCCGAGGTAGACGAGCCAGTGGGGCGCGTCGGCGCCCATCAGGCCGCCGATGCCGCCGAGGGGGTCGCCGGCGGGCAGGGCGAAGGTCGTGTAGTCCTCGGGCGCCATGTCGACGCCCTCGGTGCTGTAGCCGAAGACGCCGGCGTAGAAGGCGCGCGCGATGTCGGGGGCGGGGGAGCGCAGGTCCTCCCACGCGAGCCCGCCCGGGGCGTTCACGACGCCGCAGCCGATGTGGGTGCCGGCCTGCCACAGGCCCACGGTCGCGCCGGTGGGGTCGGCGAGCACCGCGAGCCGCCCGAGCGGCCCGACGTCGCCCGGCGGCAGGAGCACGACGCCGCCGTGCTCGACCGCCGCGGCCGCCGTGGCGTCGGCGTCGTCGGTCGCGAGGTGGAGGGTCCAGGCGCTGGGGGCGTCCGGGTCCTGCTTCGGGCCGATGCCGGCGGCCGCGGCGCCGTCGACGGAGGCGATGACGTAGCCGCCGTGCTGCTCGTCCGGTTCTGCCACGTCCCAGCCGAGGACGGCGGCGTAGAAGTCCGACGACGCCCGCACGTCGCTGACGGCCACGTCGATCCAGCAGGGCGTGCCGGCGGGCCAGGGCTCGGTGCGCAGCGTCATGGGCGCATCAGACCGCTCCCGCGACGGGCTGTCCAGGGTCGTGGGCCCCTCGTGCGTCCCGCCCCGACCGGGGTCAGCGGAGCCGCTCGAGGCGGCGCACCTGCCGGTCGGCGGCCTCGCGGGCGCGGCGCTGCCCGCCGCGGCGGGCCACGGCCCCCTGCAGCGCGGCGAGCACCGCCAGCAGGTGCTCGACGTCCGGGTCCCAGCCCCGCCCCCGGCACTCGCGCACCCAGTCGGCGGCGCCGGCGTGGCCGCGCTGGGCGTTGCAGCGCCGGCACGCCGCCACCTCGTTCTCCAGCCAGGACGGGCCGCCGCGGACGCGCGGCACGAGGTGGTCGGTCGTGGGCGGCACGAGCGGCCCGAAGGGGCGGCGGCACCAGGCGCACGCGCCGCCCTCGCGCTCGACGGCGCGCGCCAGGCGGGCCGCCCGTGGCTCCTCGTCCGGCCGGTCGGCCCCCGGCTCGTCGGCGTCCCGCTCCCGGACTCCGCTCAGCCGCGCACCGCCGTCCGACCGGCGAGCCGGGTGACCCGCTCCGCGAGGTCGGTGAGCAGCGGCGCCGCGTCCCGCTGGAGGTCGGCGAGGGCGGCGGCGCCGGGGGCGATGCTGAAGGCGGCGTCGACGCCCGCGGCCGCGAGCTCGGCCGGGGCCACGTCCACCCTCCCCGCCAGCACGACGACGGCGGCGCCGGCGCTGGCCGGCTCGGCGCGCACGGCGGCGGCGACGCCGTCGACGACCTTGCCCTGCAGCGACTGCGCGTCGCACGAGCCCTCGCCCGTGAGCACGAGGTCGGCCCCGCGCGCGAGCAGGGACGGCAGGCCGGCCTCGCCGAGCACCAGCGGCGCCCCCGGCTCGAGCTGCGCCCCGCAGACGGCGACGAGGCAGGCCGGTGCACCGCCGGCGGCGCCGCAGCCGGGCAGGTCGGCGACGTCGGTCCCGGTCTCCTCGCGCAGCACCTCGGCGAGGCGGGCGAGCGCGCCGTCGAGGGCCGCGACGTCGTCGCCGGTCGCGCCCTTCTGCGGGCCGTAGACGGCGGCCGCCCCCCGCGGGCCGAGCAGCGGGTTGGTGACGTCGCAGGCCAGCCGCCAGCGCACGTCGCGCGCGCGGGGGTGCAGCCCGGAGAGGTCGACGCGCGCGAGGCGGGCGAGCGCGCCCCCGCCCGGCGGCAGCGGTCGCCCGGCGTCGTCGAGCAGCCGGCCCCCGAGCGCGCTGAGCAGGCCCGCGCCGCCGTCGGTCGTCGCGCTGCCGCCCAGGCACAGCACCACCTCGCGCGCGCCCGCGTCGAGCGCCGCGCGCAGCAGCGCGCCCGTCCCGAGCGTCGTGGCGTCCCGGGGGCGCGGCGCGACGTCCGCGACGCCGGGGAGCCCGCTGGCGGCGGCGAGCTCGACGACGGCGGTGGAGCCGTCCGGCGAGAGCGCCCACCCCGCGCGGCAGGGGCGGCCCAGCGCGTCCGTCGTGGCGCTTCCGCGCGGGCTCGCCCCCCACGCGTCGGCGAGGCAGGCGGTGGTGCCCTCACCGCCGTCCGCCACGGGCAGGACGGCGACCTCGGCGGCCGGGGCGGCGGCGCGGACGCCCGCGGCGACCGCCTCACCCGCCTCCCGGCTGCCGAGGGAGCCCTTGAAGGAGTCGACGGCGACGACGACGCGCACGGTCGGACGCTACCCGCGGCGCAGGTCGGGCGTGCTGGCGCGCAGCACGACCTCGCCCCGGACCCGCACCGTGCGGGGCCCGCCGCCCTCCTCGTCGAGCAGCAGCTCGACGGCGCGCTCGCCGATCTCCTGCAGCGGCAGGCGGACCGTCGTCAGCGCCGGCGTGACGTCGCGCAGCGTCGAGATGTCGTCGAAGCCGGCCACCGCGACGGCGCCGGGCAGGTCCACGCCCCGCTCGCGCAGCGCCGCCATGGCGCCGACGGCCATGACGTCGTTGACGGCCAGCACGCAGCCGCGGTCGAAGCCGTCGTCGAGGAGCCGGTGCATCGCCGCGTGCCCCCCGTCGCGGGTGAAGTCGCCGTGGAGGACGAGGTCGTCGACGACCCGCCCGCCGCCGGCCGCCGCGCCCGCGCGGAAGCCCGCGAGGCGGTCGCGCGCCGTCAGCAGCCCGGGCGGGCCGGCGAGCACGGCGAAGCGCTCGTGGCCGCGCTCGGTGAGCGCCCGCGCCAGGGCCTCGGCCCCCTGCTCGTTCTCCACCACGACGGTGTCGACGGGCAGCGACTCCTGGCTCACGAGGACGGCGCGGCCGCCCGAGGCCTCGAAGGCGGCGACCTCCTCGGCGAGGCGCGCCTGCACCGCCGCGTCGTCCGTGCGCGAGCCGACGACGACGACGGCGCTGGCGCGCTGCCCGCGCAGGGCCGCCACGTGCTGGGCCTCCTTGGCCGGGTCGCGCCCCGTCGTGCCGATGGTGACGACGAGGCCGCGCTGCTCGGCGCCGCGGACGACGCCGGCCGCCATCGTCGAGAAGTACGGGTCGGCGATGTCCTGGACGACGAGGCCCAGCACGCTCGTGCGCCCGCGGGCCATCGCCTGCGCCGGGCCGTTGGCGGTGTAGCCCAGCTGCGCGGCCGCGGCCAGGACCCGGGCGTGCAGGTCGGGGCGGACCTTGCGCGCGCTGCCGTTGACGGCGCGCGACGCCGTGGCCAGCGAGACGCCCGACGCCCGAGCCACGTCGCTCAGCGTCACGGGGGACCGGCGGTCCGGCGTCGCGGCCGGCGCGTCGCCGCCCGCCGGGGGGGTGCTGCGGGTGTCGGTCATGGCACCTCCAGGGGAGACCGTGCCCCACCGTCCCAGAGGACCTCGACCCGCCGCCCCTCGACGCGCACGGCGGGCCGGGTCGTCCCCCGGGGCCGACCTGGTCGTCCGGGCCGTCCCCTCGTCCACCGGTCCTCGCCTCCTGCCCGCCGCGGCGCCGCCCGAGCCGGGGACGGGACGTCCTTGACCGGGGGATCGCGCCTGCCTATCGTGAGGAAAGCGCTATCCAACCACGGCCGGGGCAGCGGAGCCCGTGCCGCCCGTCGCCGCTGCCCCGCAGCGGCGTCCGTCCCCGCGCCGAGGAGGCCACCGATGTCCACCCGCACCCTGCGCATCGCCATGAGCGGCGTCACCGGCCGCATGGGCTACCGCCAGCACCTCGTGCGCTCGATCCTGCCCATCCGGGAGGCCGGGGGCGTCGTCGCGCCGGACGGCTCGCGCGTGCAGGTCGAGCCCGTGCTCGTCGGGCGCAGCGAGGAGAAGCTGCGCGAGCTCGCCGCCCGCCACGGCGTCGAGGAGTGGACGACGGACGTCGACGGCGTGGTGAACGACCCGTCGGTGGACGTCTACTTCGACGCGCAGGTCACCTCGCGCCGCGCCGCCGCGCTCACCGCCGCCATGAAGGCCGGCAAGCACGTCTTCACCGAGAAGCCGACCGCGGAGACGCTCGACGAGGCCGTCGACCTCGCGCGCCTCGCCATGACGACGGGCGTCACCGTCGGCGTCGTCCACGACAAGCTCTACCTGCCGGGGCTCGTCAAGCTCCGCCGCCTCGTCGACGAGGGCTTCTTCGGCCGGATCCTCTCCCTGCGCGGGGAGTTCGGGTACTGGGTCTTCGAGGGCGACGGCCAGCCCGCCCAGCGGCCCAGCTGGAACTACCGCGCGGAGGACGGCGGCGGCATCACCGTCGACATGTTCTGCCACTGGAGCTACGTGCTCGAGGGCATCCTCGGCAAGGTCGAGACCGTGACCGCCCGGACGGCCACGCACATCCCGGCGCGGTGGGACGAGCAGGGCCGCGAGTACGCCGCGACCGCCGACGACGCGGCGTACGGCATCTTCGACGTCGAGGGCGGCGTCGTCGCCCAGATCAACTCCTCCTGGGCGGTCCGCGTCTTCCGCGACGAGCTCGTCGAGTTCCAGGTCGACGGCACGCACGGCTCGGCCGTCGCCGGGCTCAACCGGTGCGTGGCGCAGCACCGCTCGCACACGCCGATGCCGGTGTGGAACCCCGACCTCCCGGTGACGGAGCCGTTCCGCGACCAGTGGCTCGAGGTCCCCGCCAACGCCGAGCTCGACAACGGCTTCAAGCGCCAGTGGGAGGAGTTCCTCCTCGACGTCGCCGCCGGCCGCCCGCACCGCTACGACCTGGCCTCCGCCGCGCGCGGCGTCCAGCTCGCCGAGCTGGGGCTCCGCAGCTCCGCCGAGGGCCGCCGCCTCGAGGTGCCGGAGATCGTGCTGTGACCGCCCTCGCCACCGGGGCCCTCGCGAGCGGCGCGCCCACGAACGACACCTCCACGACCGGTGCGACGGCCGAGCCGCTGGGTCCCCGGGCCGGCACCGGCCTGGTCCTGCGGCTGCCCGACGCCTCCGGCGCCCTCATCGAGCACGAGCTCCGCGAGCCCGTGCGCTGGACGCGGCCCGAGGGTCCGGCCGCCTCGCGACGGGCCTACGCGGCGGCGCACGTCGTCCCGCGGGCCCTCGCCGACAACGTCCCCGGCGCGCCGGCGGACGTCGACTGGGACGCGACCCTCGCCTACCGGCACGAGATCTGGTCGCACGGCCTCGGCGTCGCGGACGCCATGGACACCGCGCAGCGCGGCATGGGCCTCGACTGGGCGGCCGTCCAGGAGCTCGTGCGCCGCTCGGCGGCCGAGGCGGCCTCCGTCGGCGGGCTGGTCGCCTGCGGCGCGGGCACCGACCAGCTCGACCTCGCCGCGCTGCCCTCCGGGCGCGCGGGCGTCCGGGCCGTCCTCGACGCCTACCGGGAGCAGGTCGACCTCGTGGCCGGCGCCGGCGCCACCGTCGTCCTCATGGCCTCGCGGGCGCTCGCCCGCGTCGCCGAGGGGCCGCAGGACTACCTCGACGTCTACGGCACGCTGCTCGACGAGGCCCCGGCGCCCGTCGTCCTGCACTGGCTCGGGCCGATGTTCGACCCGGCCCTGGCCGGGTACTGGGGCTCGGACGACGTCGCGACGGCGTCGGACCTCGTCGCGGGGCTCATCGCGGACCGGGCCGCGAAGGTCGACGGCATCAAGATGTCGCTGCTCGACGCGGCCCCCGAGCGGGCCCTGCGCGCGCGCCTCCCCGAGGGCGTGCGCATGTACACGGGCGACGACTTCAACTACCCCGAGCTCGTCGTCGGCGACGAGGGCGGGCACTCCGACGCGCTGCTCGGGATCTTCGCGGCGGTCTACCCGGCGGCGTCCGAGGCGCTGCAGGCGCTCGACGCCGGCGACGACGCCCGCGCCCTCGCGCTCCTGGCGTCCACGCAGGAGCTCGGACGCCACGTCTTCGCCGCGCCGACGTCGTCGTACAAGACGGGCATCGCCTTCCTGTCGTGGGTCAACGGGCACCAGCCGGCCTTCGCGATGGTCGGCGGGATGCACGCGGCCCGCTCGCTGCCGCACCTGGCGCGCACCCTCGTGCTCGCCGACGAGGCCGGGCTCCTGCGCGACCCGGCCCTCGCGGCGGCGCGCGCGCGCTCCCTCCTCGCCGTGGCGGGGGTGGAGGCGTGAGCGCGCCGGTCCGCGAGGAGCGGGCGCCCGCGGGCGAGCGCCCGGCTGACCTCGCCCGCCTGTCGCTCAACACGGCGACGACGAAGCGGTGGACCCTCGAGCAGGCCGTCGAGGGCGCCGCCCGGGCGGGTCTGCCCGCCGTCGGGCTGTGGCGCGACCGCGTCGAGGAGGCCGGCCTCGAGCGGGCCGCCCGTCTCGTGCGCGACGCGGGCCTGCGCGTGTCGAGCCTGTGCCGCGGCGGCTTCCTCACCGCCGCCGACCCGGGCGACCGCCGGGCGGCCCTCGACGACAACCGCCGCGCCGTCGAGGAGGCCGCGACCCTCGGGACGCGCGACCTCGTCATGGTGCTCGGCGGCCTGCCGGAGGGGGACCGCGACCTCCTCGGCGCGCGCGCCCGCGCCGCCGACGCGCTCGCCGAGCTCGTCCCCCACGCGCACGAGCACGGCGTCCGGCTGCTGCTCGAGCCGCTGCACCCCATGTACTGCGCCGACCGCGCCGTGCTCTCCACGCTCGACCAGGCCCTCGACGTGGCCGGGGCCCACCCCGCGCAGGACGTGGCGGTCGTCGTCGACACCTTCCACGTCTGGTGGGACCCGGAGCTCGAGGCGGCGGTGGCCCGCGCCGGCGCCGAGGGCCGCCTCGGCAGCTACCAGGTGTGCGACTTCCTCGTGCCCATCGCCGAGGACCCGCTGCTCTCGCGGGGGATCATGGGCGACGGCGTCGTCGACTTCGCCCCCGTGAGCCGCTGGGTCGCCGCGGCGGGCTACGGCGGTGACGTCGAGGTCGAGGTCTTCAACGCCGAGGTCTGGGCGAGCGACGGGCACGAGGTGCTCGCCCGCGTCGTCGAGCGGTACGCCGAGCTCGTCCTGCCGCACCTGTGACGCGCCCCGCCCCGCCGGTCGACCCGCGGGGCGGGCGCACCTCAGGCGAGCCGGTCGTAGACCTCGGACGTCACCGGCCGCAGGAGGGGCAGCCCGGCGGCGAGCCGCTCGACCTCCTCGACCGCTCCGTCCCCGAGGCGCAGCAGCTCCGAGCCGAGCGCTCCCGCGACGTGGGGCGTGAGGAGCACGCCGGGCAGCTCCCACAGCGGCGAGGACGGGTCGGGGACCTCGGGCTCGGTGACGTCGAGGACCGCGGAGAGCCGCTCGGCGACGAGCTCGGCGACGAGCGCCGCCTCGTCGACGAGGCCGCCGCGCGCGGTGTTGACGAGCACGGCCCCGTCCGGCATGAGCGCCAGCCGCCGCGCGTCGAGCACGCCCCGGGTCGAGGGCAGGAGGGGCGCGTGCAGGCTGACGACGTCGCTCGTGCGCAGCAGCTCGTCGAGCTCGACGAGCTCGGCCCCGAGCGCGGCCGCCTCCTCGGCCCCGAGCGTGGGGTCGGCGAGGACGACCTCGAGGTCGAAGGGGCGCAGCAGCTCGAGCAGGCGCCGGCCGACCACGGACGCGCCGACCACGCCCACGCGCCGGGCGTGGACGCCGTGGGAGGACAGGAGGTCGCGCACGTCGACGGCTCCGCGCGCCTCCCGGTAGCGCCGCTGCGCCACGAGGACGCCCTTGAGGGACAGCAGGATCGTCGCGAGCGCGTACTCGGCCACGGGCAGGGCGTTGAGCCGCGCCTGGCTCGACACGAGCACGCCGCGCCCGACGACGCCCGCCGTGACGACCGGCCGCACGGACCCGGCGCTGTGGACGACGGCGCGCAGCCGCGGCGCGGTCGCGAGCACCTCCTCGTCGAGGAGGTCGGTGCCCCAGCCGGTCACGAGGATCTCGGCCTCGGCGAGCGCCGCCGTCGCCGCGGGGGAGCGGTGGTCCGCCGGCGTCGGGTGGACGCGGACCTCGCCGACCGCCGCCAGCCGCTCGCGCGCGGCGCGCGAGAGGAGGCGGCCGGGGAGGGGCTCCGGGAGGGCGAGGAGGACGCGCACCCCCGCAGGCTAGGGACGGCGGAGGGCGCGCCCGGCCCGCGGGAGGCGCCGGACGCTCAGGCGCGCGGGCGCGCCATGTGCTCCTCGAGCGTCGCGCGGGCGCCCTTCTCGTGCAGGGAGGCCAGCGCCGCCCGGTACGGCGTCGTGAAGGCCTCCTGCTCGGCGAGGTCGCCGAAGAGGTCCGCGTCGCGCAGGAAGGCGAGGTCGTCGCCCTCGGTCTGGGCCCTCGCCGCGGCGGTGCGCCCCTCGGCGTCGGCGTCGACGACCTCGATCGGCTGCCCGTCCTCGTCGACGCCCTCGGCGTACCGCGCCCACGACGCGACGACGAGCGCGGCGTGGTCCACGGACCGCCCGGCCGCGAGGTTCTCGCGCACCACCGGCAGCAGCCAGGTGGGGATGCGGTTGCTCGAGTCCGCGCACAGGCGGGCCAGGGTGTCGCGGACCTCCGGGTTGGCGAAGCGGTCCACGAGCCCCGGCTTGTAGTCGTCGAGGTCGACGCCGGGGACCGGCTCCAGCGTCGGGGTGGCCTCGTCGTCCATGTACGCCAGGAGGAAGCGCGCGAAGAGCTCCTCCTGGCACACCTCGTGGGCGTAGCGGTGGCCCGAGAGGTAGCCGAGGTAGCACAGCGCCTGGTGGCTCGCGTTGAGCAGCCGCAGCTTCATGAGCTCGTAGGGGTGGACGTCGTCGACGACCTGCACGCCGGCGTCCTCCAGCGGCGGGCGCCCGGCGGCGAAGCGGTCCTCGAGCACCCACTGGACGAAGGGCTCGGCGACGACGGGCCAGGCGTCCTCGACGCCGCAGCGCTCGGCGACGGCGGCACGGTCCTCGTCCGTCGTCACCGGCGTGATCCGGTCGACCATCGAGTTCGGGAAGGGCACCTCGGCCTCCACCCAGTCGGCGAGGTCCCCGCCGGTGCGCTCCTCGCGGGCCCGCGCGTAGGCGGTGATCATCTTGTGCGCGACGTCGCCGTTGCCCTGGATGTTGTCGCAGGACATGACGGTGAAGGGGCCGGTGCCGCGCTCGCGCCGGCGGCGCAGGGCCTCGGTGATGAAGCCGAACGTCGTCTGCGGGGCCGCGTCGCCCGCGAGGTCGGCCTGGAGCCGGGGGTCGCGGGTGTCGAGCTCCCCGGTGACCGGGTGCACGTGGTAGCCGCCCTCGGTGACCGTGAGCGACACGATGCGCACGGCCGGGTCGGCCATCCGCTCGAGGACCGCCTCCGGGTCGTCCGGCGCGAAGAGGTACTCGTGGATCGACCCGACGACGCGCGGCTCGTAGGTGCCGTCGGGGTGCTTGAGCACGAGCGTGTAGAGGTGGTCCTGCGCCGCCATGATCTCGGCCATGCGCCGGTCGCCCGGCAGGACGCCGACGCCGCAGATCCCCCAGTCCAGGGCCTCGCCGCGCTCCATGAGCCGGTCGAGGAACATCGCCTGGTGGGCGCGGTGGAAGCCGCCCACGCCGAAGTGGACGACACCGGTGGTCACCGCCCCCCGGTCGTAGGACGGGACGGGCAGCCGGTCGCCGAGCGACGCGAGGGTGTCGGCGGACAGGGCGGTCGGGGCGGTCATCGCGGANTTCCTCACGAGCTTCGTCACCAGCCAGGGCCTGTTCCTGGCGCAGGTGTCCGCCGCCGCGACGATCGTGTCGCTGCCGGTGCTCCTCGCCGGCTTCGCCGCGCAGGACAAGCTCGTCCAGGGCCTCTCCCTCGGCGCCGTGAAGTGAGGCGTCCGGTGCGCGGTCGCCCCGGGGCGACCGCGCACCGGACGCCTCACTTCACGGCGCCGAGGGAGAGGCCCTGGACGAGCTTGTCCTGCGCGGCGAAGCCGGCGAGGAGCACCGGCAGCGACACGATCGTCGCGGCGGCGGACACCTGCGCCAGGAACAGGCCCTGGCTGGTGACGAAGCTCGTGAGGAAGACGGGGGCCGTGCCCGCGACGACGCCCGTGAGCGACCGGGCGAGCAGCAGCTCCTGCCAGCTGAAGATGAAGCAGATCAGGGCGGTGGCGGCGATGCCCGGCATGGCCACCGGGGCGACGACGCTGCGCAGCGTGCGGATGAGGCCGGCGCCGTCGAGCTGCGCCGCCTCGAGCATCTCCACCGGCACCTCGGCGAGGAACGAGCGCATCATCCACACCGCGATGGGCAGGTTCATCGCCGTGTACAGGGCGATGAGCAGGCCGATCTGGTCGAGCGCGCCGGACCACACCGCGAAGATGTAGAGCGGCAGGACCGCGGCGACGATCGGCAGGAAGCGCGTCGACAGGAGGAAGAAGAGGACGTCGGACCACTTCTTCACCGGCCGGATCGACAGGGCGTAGGCCGCCGGGATGCTCAGCACGAGGACGAGCACCGTCGAGACGACCGAGGCCGTCGCCGAGTTGATGAGCGCGGGCCACGCGTTGCTGTTGCCGAAGAAGCTCTGGTAGCCGTCCAGCGTCAGGGGCGCGAAGAGCGACGGCGGGTTGGTGGCGGCGTCCACCTCGCTGTGGAAGGAGGTGAGCACCATCCACAGCGCGGGCGAGGCGAAGAGCAGGCCGACGACCCACGCCAGCACGCCCCACAGCGGGTTGGGCCGGCTGAGCGGCGAGTGCTTGCGGTAGGTCTGGCGCGGCGGTGCCGCGTCGGCCTCGGCGGCGGTGGCCGTGGGGGCCACCTCCTGCGCGTCGGTGCGCCGGGCGCTGCCGGGCTCGGACTGCTGCTGGGTCCCGTGAGATGTCCCGGGGGTGGTCATCAGCTCTCCTCCTTGAGCAGCGACGAGACCGAGCGCAGGGCGAAGGTCGCCACGATGATCGTGCCGATGACGACGATGACGCCCTGGGCGGCGGCCAGGCCGTAGTCCTGCCGCACGAAGAAGGTCTGGTAGATCGTGTACGGGAGGTTGGCGGTGCCCAGCGCGCCCGAGGTCATCGTGAAGACGGCGTCGAAGTTCTGGACGATGAAGATGGCGCCGAGCGTGGCGCCCAGCTCGATGTAGCGGCGCAGGTGCGGCAGCGTGATGTAGCGGAAGGCCTGCACGGGGCTGGCGCCGTCCATCTTGGCGGCCTCGAAGGCCTCGGCCGGCCGGCTCTGCAGGCCCGCCAGCAGGATGAGCATCATGAAGGGCGTCCACTGCCAGATGAGGGCCGCCTCGATCGACAGCAGGGGGAACTGGGTGAGCCACGCCACCTGCGGCGGGTTCTCGCTCCCGAAGAGCCCCCACACCCACGTGAGCACGCCGTTGATGAGGCCGTAGCTCGGGTTGAGGATGGCGTGCTTCCACAGCAGCGCCGCGGCGACCGGGACGACGAGGAACGGCGCGATCATCAGCGTGCGCACGACGCCGCGGCCGAAGAAGTGGCGGTCCAGCAGCAGGGCGATGAGCAGGCCCAACACGAGGCTGACGCCCACCACGACGATGGTCAGGATGATCGTCGTCAGCACCGACTGGCGCAGGCCCGAGTCGCTGAAGACCTGCGCGTAGTTGCCGAAGCCGGCGAAGCCGCGCTCGTTCGGCCGCAGCGCGTTCCAGTCCATGAACGAGATGACGATGGTCGTCGCGAACGGCAGCTGGGTCATGATGATCACGAAGACCAGCGCCGGCATGAGGGGGGCTCGGCGGACCCAGCCGGCCTTGCGGGAGGCGGTGCGCTGCTCCTGCGGTGAGGGGTCCTGCAGGACGGTCCGCTGCTCTGCGGTCGTCTCGCTGACGCTCATGGGCTCTCCTGCGGTGGGGAGTCGGGCCGGCGCGGTGTCGGACCGGCGGGGCCCCTGCGCGCGTGCGGCCGGGGCGGGCGGCGGGGGCTCGTGGGCGCGTCGCCGCCGGGGCGCGGGACCGGCCCCGCCGCGGGACGGGGCCGGTCCTGCTCGTGCTGCGCCCTCGAGGGGCGGTGACTGCTCGGTGCGGTGACTGCTCGGTGGTGACCGGTCAGGTCACTTGTAGCGGTCCGCCACGGCCTGGGCGTCCTCCTGGCCCTGGTCGAGCGTCTCCTGCACCGAGCCCTGCCCGGCGATGTTGGAGCTGATGCCCTCGGAGATGCCCGTGGCCAGGTCGGCGAACTCGGGGATGGCGACGAACTGGATGCCCGGCGCCGGCCGCGGCTGCACGCCCGGGTCGTTGGGGTCCGCCGAGGAGATGGCCGTCTCGGTGGCCTCGGCGAAGGCCCCGGCGACGTCGAGGTAGTCCTGGTTCTCGTACGTCGAGCTGCGCTTGCCGGCCGGCACGCGCGACCAGCCGAGCTCGGAGCCGACGAGCTCCTCGTACTCCTGGCTGGAGGCCCAGGAGATGAACTGCCACGCGGCGTCCTGCTTCTCCGACGCCGCCTGGACGCCCCACGCCCAGCTGTAGAGCCAGCCGCTGGAGTCGGTCTCGACGACCGGGGCCGGCGCGTAGCCGATCTGCCCGGCGACGGGCGAGCCGTCCGCCTCGAGCGAGCCGGCGGCCGACGTGGCGTCGTACCACATCGCCACGTTGCCCTGCGTCATGTCGTTGAGGCACTCGGTGAAGCCGGCCTGGGCCGCGCCGGCCTCGCCGTGCTGCTGCACGAGGTCGACGTAGAACTGGGTGGCCTCGACGAACTCGGGCGCGTTGACCTGGGCGTCCCAGTTCTCGTCGAACCACGTGCCGCCGAAGGTGTTGACCACCGTCGTCAGCGGCGCGAAGACCTGGCCCCAGCCGGGCAGGCCGCGCAGGCAGATGCCGCGGGTGCCGCTCGGGTCGTCGATCTGCGCCGCCAGGTCGGCGACCTCCTGCCACGTCGGCTGGTCCGGCATGGTCAGCCCGGCCTCCTCGAAGAGGTCGGTGCGGTACATGAGGAACGAGGACTCGCCGTAGAAGGGCTCGGCGTAGATCTCCCCGTCGACGGTGAGGCCGGCGGCGATGGGCTCGAGGATGTCGCTCTGGTCGAACTCGTCGTCGCCCTCGGCGTAGTCGGTGAGGGGTGCGAGCCAGCCGTTCGCGGCGAAGAACGGCACCTCGTAGTTGGAGATGGTCGCGACGTCGTACTGGCCGGCCTGGGCGGCGAAGTCCTGCGCGATCTGGGCGCGGACGTCGTTCTCGGGCTGGACGGTGAAGTTGACCTGGATGCCCGTGTCCGCCGTGAAGTTGTCGGCGGTGAGCTGCTGCAGGTCCTCCATCTGCGGGTTGTTCACCATGATCACGTTGATGCTCTGCGCCTCGCCGGAGGCGTCGCCGCCCCCGCCGCCGCCCCCGCCGCCGGCGCCGCCGCACGCCGTGGCGGCGAGGGCGACCGTCGAGATGGCGGCGAGCGCGAGGGGGGCACGTCGTCGTGCGGTCATGCGGTCAGGTCCTTCCGGAGCGTGGGGTGCGGGTCCGTGCAGGTCGAGCTGCGGGCTGGCGGTCGGTCGAGGGGTCGGGCGTCGTCGTGACGTCGTCGTCCCGGGCTGGGTGCCGCCTCCGGTGCAGATGAGACCCGGCTGGGAGCCCGCGCGTCAAGGCCGAGACTCGGATGTGATCCAAGTGCGCTCAGATGAGCGCATCGGGAGGCGGCGTGCGGCTCGTGAGCGGCGAGGCGACCCGCGGCGGCCCCTAGGCTCCGGCGGGTGCGCGTCCTCGTCCTCGGGTCCGGTGCTCGCGAGCACGCCCTCGCCGTCGCCCTCGCCGCCGACGACGACGTCTCCGACGTCCTCGTCGCGCCGGGCGGGCCGGGCGTCGCCGACGTCGCCGAGGTGGTGGCTGTCGACCCGCTCGACGGCGCCGCCGTCGCGGCCCTCGCGCGCGAGCGGGAGGTGGACCTCGTCGTCGTCGGCCCGGAGGCGCCGCTCGTCGCAGGCGTCGCCGACGCCGTGCGCGCCGCCGGGGTCGACTGCTTCGGCCCCTCGGCCGCGGCGGCCCGGCTCGAGGGCAGCAAGGCCTTCGCCAAGGAGGTCATGGCCTCGGCGGGCGTCCCGACGGCGATGGCCCGCGTGTGCACCGACCTCGAGCAGGTCGCGGACGCCCTCGACGCCTTCGGCGCCCCCCACGTCGTCAAGGACGACGGCCTGGCGGCCGGCAAGGGCGTCGTCGTCACCGGCGACCGCGAGGAGGCGCTCGCGCACGCGCGGTCCTGCCTCGAGGGACGCCCCGGCGCGGGCGCGACGGCGGTCGTCGTCGAGGAGTTCCTCGACGGCCCCGAGGTGTCGCTCTTCGTCCTCTGCGACGGCACCGACGTCGTGCCGCTCGCCCCCGCGCAGGACAGCAAGCGCCTGCTCGACGGCGACGAGGGCCCCAACACGGGAGGCATGGGCGCCTACTCGCCGCTGCCGTGGGCGCCGCCCGGGCTCGTCGACGAGGTGGTCGAGCGGGTGGCCCGGCCGGTCGTCGCCGAGATGGCCCGCCGCGGGACGCCGTTCGCGGGCGTCCTCTACTGCGGGCTGGCGCTCACCTCGCGCGGCCTGCGCGTCGTCGAGTTCAACGCCCGCTTCGGCGACCCGGAGACGCAGGTGGTCCTGCCGCGCCTGCGGACGCCGCTCGGCGGGGTGCTGCGCGCCGCCGCCACCGGGCGCCTGGCCGAGCTCGAGCCGCTCACGTGGTCCGACGACGCCGCGGTCGTCGTCGTCGTCGCGGCGGCCGGCTACCCGGCGTCCCCCCGCACCGGCGACGCCGTGACGGGCCTGGCGGCGGCGGCCGCCGTCCCGGGCGCGCGGGTGCTGCACGCCGGCACCGCGACCGGCGCCGACGGGGCGCTCGTCAGCGCGGGCGGGCGCGTGCTCTCGCTCGTCGGCACGGGCGCGACGCTCGCCGACGCCCGCGCGGCGGCGGCGGCCGCCGCGGCCGAGGTGGGCCTCGACGGCGGGCAGCACCGGGGGGACATCGCCGTCCGGGCGGCCGAGGGGGTGCGCGCGTGAGCGCCGCCGCGACGGGCGCCGCGCCCGCCGAGCTGCCCGGCTGGCGCCACGTCCGCTCGGGCAAGGTGCGCGACCTTTACGAGCCCGCGTCCGCGGCGCCCGGCGAGGGGGACCTCCTCGTCGTCGCGAGCGACCGCGTCAGCGCCTTCGACCACGTGCTCGCCACGCCCGTCCCCGACAAGGGCGCCGTCCTCACGGCCCTGTCGCTGTGGTGGTTCGAGCGGCTGGCCGACGCCGGGCTCGGCCTGCCCGACCACGTCCTGTCCGCCGATGTCGGCCCCGACGACGCGTCGGCCGGCGTGCCCGCGGCCGTCGCCGGGCGGGCCGTCCGCTGCCGGCGCCTGGAGATGCTGCCCGTCGAGTGCGTGGCCCGCGGCTACCTCACCGGCTCCGGCCTCGCCGACTACCGGGCCACGGGGGCCGTGTGCGGCGTCGAGCTCCCCGACGGGCTCGAGGACGGCTCGCGCCTGCACCGCCCCGTCTTCACCCCGGCGACCAAGGCCGACGTGGGCCACGACGAGAACGTGAGCTTCGCCGTCGTCGCCGACCTGCTGGGCCCCGCCCTCGCCGAGCGCGCGCGCGAGGTCACGCTGCGCCTGTACGCCCTCGGCGAGGAGGTGGCCCGCGAGCGCGGCGTCCTGCTCGCCGACACCAAGATCGAGCTGGGGCTGCCGCCGGGCGTCGAGGCCGCCTCCGCGGACGCCCCGGAGGCGCTCGTGCTGGCCGACGAGGTGCTCACCCCCGACTCCTCCCGCTTCTGGGACGCCGCCGCGTGGGCGCCCGGCCGCGCGCAGCCGTCCTTCGACAAGCAGTTCGTGCGCGACTGGCTGCTCTCCGACGCCTCGGGGTGGGACCGGGCGGCCGACGCGCCGCCCCCGCCGCTGCCCGACGACGTCGTCGAGGCCACGCGCGGTCGCTACGTCGAGGCCTACGAGCGGCTCACCGGGCGGCGCTGGGGCTGAGGCGTCGCCCACGCCCCCGCCGGGCGGGCGCCCCGGTCGCCGTGGGCCCGGTCCGGGGCGACGGTGGGGCGTGACCACGCCGCCGGCGCCCTCCGCCGCCCCCGGGCCTCCTGTCGACCCCGCGAGCGCCGGCGCGGCGGCGGGGGCGGCGCGCGCCCTCCTCGACGCGCTCGGACCGGAGCAGCGCGCGGCGCTGCGCGGCGGCGCCCTCGACGACCCCCGGCGGCGCGAGTGGACCTACGTCGACGGGCGCCACCCCGGGCTCGTGCTCGGCGACCTCGAGGGCGGCGCGCGCGAGGCCGCGCTCGCGCTGCTCGCCACGGCGGGCGACGCCCGCGACGGCGGCAGCGGTGTCGTCACCGGGGCGCTGGAGCTCGAGCGGGTGCGCCAGCAGCTGGCCGCCGAGCACCGGGAGGCCGGCACGCCGCTCGACCCGGCCTCGCTCGAGGGCCGCGACGACCCCGACCCCTACGCGCTGCGGCTCGAGGGCGACCCCGCCGACGGGGCGTGGGCGTGGCGGGTCAGCGGCCACCACCTCGCGGTCCACGTCACGCTCGTCGAGGCGCGCGTGCACGTGACGCCGCACTTCGTCGGGGCGCAGCCGGCGGTCGTGCCGCGCGGTCCCCGCGCGGGGTGGCGCCTGCTCGGGCCGGAGGAGGACCTGGCGCGCGACGTGCTGGCCGCCCTCGACGGCGACCGCCTCGCCGTCGCGCGGCCGTCGGGGACGGCGCCGGCCGACGTCCTCACCGGCACGGACCCGGTGGCCGACCCCGCGGTGCTGCCCCGGGGCCTCGCGCACCGCGACATGCCGCCCGCCGCGCGGCGCTCGCTCGAGGCCCTCGTGCAGCGCTACCTCGCCCGCGCGCCCGCGGCGTGCGCGGCGGCGTGCTGGGAGGAGGTCCTCGCGGACGGGCTCGGCGGCGTCGAGCTGACCTGGCTGGGCTCGCTGCGGCGCGGCGAGGGCCACTACTACGCCGTGCGCGCGCCGAGCCTGCTGCTCGAGCTGGACGACACCCAGCACGGCGCCGACCACGTGCACACCGTCTGGCGCCACCTGCGCGACGACTTCGGCGGCGACCTGCTCCGCGAGCACCTGCGTGCCCGGCACTGACCGGCGCCCGCGTCGACCGCGGACGGCGTCCGGGACGGCGGCGGCGAGCGGGTCCGTCGCGCGCGACGAGGTGCCGGGGCGCCCCCGCTGGGGCATCGTCGCCCGCATGAGCGAGCAGACACCGAGCACGCAGGAGCGCGAGGTCGACGTCGTCGTCATCGGCGGCGGGTCGACGGGCGAGAACGTCGCCGACCGCGCCCACCGGGGCGGCCTCGGCGAGGTGGTCGTCGTCGAGGACGAGCTGGTGGGCGGCGAGTGCTCCTACTGGGCGTGCATGCCGAGCAAGGCGCTGCTGCGCCCGACCGCCGCGCTCGCCGCGGCCCGGCGCGTCCCCGGCGCGGCGGCCGCCGCCACCGGCGAGGTCGACGTGCAGGCCGTCCTCGAGCGGCGCACCTCCTTCACGAGCGACTGGGACGACTCCAGCCAGGTCGAGTGGGTCGAGGGCGCGGGGCTCGACCTGCTGCGCGGTCGGGCCCGGCTCGACGGCGAGCGCCGCGTCGTCGTCACCGGCGCGGACGGCGGCACGACGACGCTCGTCGCCCGGCAGGCCGTCGTCGTGGCCGTCGGGTCGACCCCGAAGGCACCGCCGGTCGACGGGCTGGAGGGCGTGCGGCACTGGACGAGCCGCGAGGCCACGTCGTCGCGCTCGGTACCGCCGCGGCTGCTCGTGCTGGGCGCGGGCGTCGTCGGCAGCGAGCTCGCGACGGCGTACCGGCGCCTCGGCTCCGACGTCACGCTCGTCGCGGGGTCGGCCGTGCTGTCGGCCTTCGAGCCCCGCGCGGGCGAGCTCGTCGCGGACGCGCTGCGGTCCGAGGGTGTCGACGTGGTCACCGGGTCCCGCGCCTCGTCGGTCGAGCGCGACGGTGACGAGGGCGAGGTGCGCCTCACCCTCGACGACGGCCGGGTGCTCGTCGGCGACGAGCTGCTCGTCGCGACCGGCCGCGGCCCGCAGACCGGCGACCTGGGCCTGGAGAGCGTCGGCCTCGAGCCCGGCCAGGCCCTCGACATCGACGCCGCCGGGCAGGTCCGCGGCGTCGACGGCCGGTGGCTCTACGCGGCCGGCGACGTCACCGGCCTCGCGCCGCTGACGCACATGGGCAAGTACGCCGCCCGCGCGGTCGGCGACGTCGTGGCGGCCCGCGCGCGCGGCGGGGCCGACGGCGAGCCCGCGCCCTGGAGCAAGCACGCGACGACCGCCCTGCACCGGGCGGTCACGCAGGTCGTCTTCACCGACCCGGAGGTCGCGTCGGTCGGCCTGACGGCGCAGCAGGCCCGCGACGCCGGCCTCGACGTCCGCGTCGTCGAGCTCGACATCGCCGTCGCCGGGTCGTCGCTGCAGGCGGACGGCTACACCGGGTGGGCGTGCATGGTCGTCGACGAGAGCCGCTCGGTCGTCGTCGGCGTCACCTTCGTCGGGCAGGACGTCGCCGAGCTGTGCCAGTCGGCCGCCGTCGTCGTCGCCGGCGAGGTGCCGCTGGACCGGCTCTGGCACGCCGTCCCGCCGTACCCGACGATCAGCGAGGTCTGGCTGCGGCTCCTCGAGGCCTACGGCCTCTGACCCGCCCCCTCCACTCCCGGTCGGGGGGGTGACGTGTGGCCATGTCGCCCTCGACCGGTCGCCCTCCGGGGCGATGTGTGGCCATGTCGCCCTGACAGGCTCGCCGGAGGGCGTCATGGCCACACGTCGCCGTCCGAGGGCGGTGCCGAGGGCGACATGGCCACACGTCGCCCTCCGGGGGCGGGGCGGGCGGGCGACGGCGCGGCGTCAGCGGGCGAGGAGCCGCCCCGCGCGCAGGTACCGCGCGACGGCCAGGCGCTGGGCGCCGCGGGCGAGCGGGCTCGCCAGGCGCGCGGGCGCCCAGGCGAGCCGCGAGCGCGAGGCGACCGTCAGGACGACGCGGTCGCCGAGCCGCTGGAGGAGGAAGGACTCCTCGCCCTCCTCGGGGTGGGGGGTGAGGGCCTCGTAGGTGAAGCCGGCCCGGCCGGGCTCGTCGACGACCTCGGTCACCCGGCAGCGGGCGACGAGCAGCCCGCCCGGCCCGGCGCTCTGGCGCACCTCGACGCCGGGCGCCGCGTCCGGCGTCGAGAGCGGCACGCGCACGCCCGCGAGCCGCTGCACCTCCCAGCCCAGCAGCCCGGCCCGGGCGCGGGCGAAGGCCCCCGCCGCCCCGCCGGGCGAGGCCGGGCCGACGACGGCGCTGCGCCGCGTGTCCTGCCAGCCCGGGCCCCAGCCGGCGGAGACGTCGGGGGCGTCGCCCGCGCTCGCGGTGGCGAGGTCGAGGGCGGGGCTCACGGGGCCGGCACCTCGGTGGGTCCGGCCCCGGCGAGGTCGAGGACGCGCGCGCCGTCCGGGCCCAGGGCGTCGAGCTGGCTGAGGTAGATCCCCCGGCCCGCCGCCGAGACGACGGCGTCGTGGATCGGCACGACGACGCGCGGGGAGACGGCGCGGACGAAGGCGACGGTCTCCTTGAGCGAGGTCCACGGGGCCGTCAGCGGCGCGGCGAGCACCTCGACGCCGTCGGGCACCGCGCCGTAGGCGTCACCGGGGTGGAAGAGGACGGGCTCGCCGCTGCCCTCCCCGCCGAGGAGGACGCCGACGTTGCCCACGAGGGGGATGTCCTCGTGGATGACGGCGTGCTGCCCGCCCACGGCCCGCAGCGGAAGGCCGGCGACGCGCGTCGTCGTCCCCGCGGGCAGCGGCTCCGCGCCCCAGCGGTCGTCGGCGGCGGTCTGCGGCTCGGCGAGGACGCGCGCTCGCGGGTTGCCGTCGCGCAGCGCCTCGAAGCGGCCCTCGGCGGGGTCGAGGTGGTCGGGGTGGGCGTGGGTGACGACGACGGCGTCGAGGCCGCGCACGTCCTCCCAGTCGGGCGTGAAGGCCCCCGGGTCGAGCAGGACGCGGGCGCCGGCCGCCTCGACGAGCAGCGTCGAGTGGCCCAGGTGGGTGATGCGCATGCCGCCACGATGGCACCGGACCCCGTGGGCCACACCCGGTGCAGCGGGTGGCCGCCCGGCGACCGGGCCGGTGGTGCGACCATGGTCGGGTCGTCCGCCGCGGGCCGCGACGGGGACCGCCCCGCGCGCACCGGCCCGCTCGAGCCCAGCCGAGGAGCCCGACGTGGCCTCACCGACCCGTCCCCGCGAGGAGCGCGCGGCCCGCGCCGCCGCCCTGCGCGAGCAGCAGGCCCGCCGCGAGCGGCGCCAGCGCGGCCTCATCATCGGCGTCACGGCCGGGATCGTCGTCGCGCTCGTCGCCGCGGTGACGGTCGTGCTCGTCGTCACCCGCGAGCAGCGCGCGACCGAGCAGGCGGCGCTCGAGGCGCCGATCGACGGCGTCGAGACCTTCGAGGACCTCGGGCGCGAGCACGTGACGGGCGCGGTCGACTACGCGCAGACGCCGCCGGCGGGCGGCGACCACAACCCGGTGTGGTGGAACTGCGGCGTCTACACCGAGCCGGTGCCCGACGTGAACGCGGTGCACTCGCTCGAGCACGGCGCCGTCTGGATCACCTACGACCCGTCGCTGCCGCAGGACCAGGTGGACGCGCTCGTCGCGGCCGCCGAGCCGTACGACTACACCCTCGTCAGCCCCTACGCGGGCATGGAGAGCCCCGTCACCCTCAGCGCGTGGGGCACCCAGCTCGCGATCGAGGACGCCGCCGACGAGCGGATCGCGCCGTTCCTGGCCCAGTACGTCCAGGGCGAGCAGACGCCGGAGCCCGGCGCCGCCTGCACGGGCGGCCTGTCCTGACGTCGACGGAGGCGGGCCCGGACGCCGAGGTCGGGCACGGCCCGCGCGGGGACGGCGTCCTCACCGGGACGACGCGCGCCGTCGTCGTCGCGGGAGCGGCCGCGTCGGCGGGGCTCCTCGTCGTCCTCGGCGTCGTCCTCGGCCTGCACTGGGGGTCCGGCGGGCCCGGGGGCGG
>NZ_JBBHZG010000001.1:950800-967541 GCF_037482305.1 Pseudokineococcus sp. 5B2Z-1 | reverse complement strand
CCTGTGGGCCCGGGGGCGGCCCCCCCCCCGCGGCGGGCTCGGTCGACGCGGGCTTCGCCCTCGACATGCAGGCCCACCACCGGCAGGCCGTGCAGATGTCGACCCTCGTGCGCGACCGGGTCGAGGACGAGGACGTGCGCACCCTCGCCCTCGACATCGCGCTCACCCAGCAGCAGCAGGCCGGCCAGATGTACGGCTGGCGCGAGCTCTGGGGCCTCGGCCAGGGGCGCACCGAGCCGGTCATGGCCTGGATGTCCGGGCTCGAGGGGCACTCCGCGGGCAGTCTCGAGGGTGGCCACGGGGAGCACGTCGGCGCGGTGCCGGCCGAGGGGCTCGGCGCCGTCGGCGACATGCCGGGCATGGCGAGCGCCGCGCAGATGGACGCCCTCGCGGCCGCGGACGGCGAGGAGGCCGCGCGGATCTACCTCCAGCTCATGGTCCCGCACCACGTCGCGGGCGTGGAGATGGCGCGCGCCGCCGCGCAGGAGGCCTCCGAGCCGGAGGTGCGCGCGCTGGCGGACGCGATGGCGACCGGCCAGGAGGCCGAGCTCACCGTCCTGCGGGACATGCTCGCCGAGCGCGGCGGCCCCGTGCCGGGCGTCTGACGCCGGCCTCCGAGGGCCACCGCGCCGCGGCGGGCCCGCTGGTCCCCGCAGGACGGACGGCGGCGGGGGCGGCGGCCGCGCCCCGGTAGCGTCTGCGCCATGGGTCGCGTCGTCGTCGAGGTCATGCCGAAGCCCGAGATCCTGGACCCCCAGGGCAAGGCCGTCGCGGGCGCGCTGCCGCGCCTGGGCTTCGGGCGCTTCACCGGCGTCCGGCAGGGCAAGCGCTTCGAGCTCGAGGTCGAGGGCGAGGTGACGCCCGAGGTGCTCGAGGAGGCCGCCCGCGCCGCCGAGGTGCTGCTCTCGAACCCCGTCATCGAGGACGTCGTCCGGGTCGCCCCGGTCGAGGCCGACGCCGCCACGACGACGCTCGCCGGCGGGACCGCCTGATGGGCCGCGTCGGCGTCGTCACCTTCCCCGGCTCCCTCGACGACGGGGACGCCGCGCGCGCCGTCCGCCTCGCCGGCGGCGAGCCCGTCCGGCTCTGGCACGGGGACGCCGACCTCCAGGGCGTCGACGCCGTCGTCCTGCCCGGCGGCTTCTCCTACGGCGACTACCTGCGGTGCGGGGCGATCGCCCGGTTCGCGCCCGTCATGGAGCCGCTCGTCGACGCCGCCCGCGGCGGGCTGCCGGTGCTCGGCATCTGCAACGGCTTCCAGGTGCTCTGCGAGGCGCACCTGCTGCCCGGGGCCCTCGTGCGCAACGACCACCGGACCTTCGTCTGCACCGACCAGCGCCTGCGCGTGGAGAACGCCGCGACGGCGTGGACCCACGAGTACGCCTCCGGCGAGGAGGTCGTCGTCCCGCTGAAGAATGGGGAGGGCGGCTACCTGGCCGACGAGGCGACGCTCGACCGCCTCGAGGGCGAGGGCCTCGTGGCGCTGCGGTACGTCGTCCCCGAGGGCGGCCGCAACCCCAACGGCAGCGCGCGCGACATCGCCGGCGTCGCCAACGCCGCGGGCAACGTCGTCGGCCTCATGCCGCACCCCGAGCACGCCGTCGAGGCCGGCTACGGCCCCGACCCGCGCACCGGCACGGCCGGCACCGACGGCCTGCGCTTCTTCTCCTCGGTGCTGCGCCAGCTCGTCTCCTGACCGGGCCCCCTCCGCACGTCGTCGGCACGTCGCCCTTGCGGGGCCGCCCTCCCCGCACGTCGTCGGCACTTCGCCCCCGCGGGGCCGCTCTCCCCGCACGTCGTCGGCACTTCGCCCCCGAGGGGCTTGCCTCCACGGCACTTCGACGACGACGTGCGGGGAGACGTCGGGCGCGGCGGCACTCTGACGACAGAGTGCGGGGAGGACCGCTGGGGACGTGCGGGTCGAGAGGGACGGGTCAGGCGGCGGAGGTCGGGCGGAAGCCCCAGTGCCAGGGCTCGCCGGACACGGTCTCGGCGAAGCCGTAGCGGCCGGCGTTCTCGCGCATCCACGCCTGGGCGCGGCCGTCGAGGCCGAGGTCCACGGCCATGCCCCAGCCGTGGCTGCTCGTGCCCGGCGCGGCGGCGAGGCCGCCCTCGCTGCGCAGGCCCTTGCGGGCGGCCATGGAGACCTGGTCCTCGTAGGACCGGTAGCTGTCGTTGACGCGCCACGTGACGCCGTCGGCCCGCGCCGCGGCGGCCATGCGGTCGTAGGCGGCCGCGGCCGGGCCCCACAGGCGCTCGCCGGACCCGGCGCCGCCGATCTCGACGAGCTGGCCCTCCGGCACCTTCCCGTTGCCGTGCGCCTTGAGGTCCAGCGGCACGCCCTTGGCGTCGAGCCCGACGACGGACGGCGCGGACGACGCCGCCCCCGCCGCGCCGACGGCGCCGACAGCCGGTGCGGCGGACGCCGCCCCCGCGCCGGCGCGGGCGCCCGGCAGGGCGGCGAGCAGCTGGGCGAGGCCGTCGGAGGACAGGCTCGTCGTCGTGGTCGTGAAGGCGGGCTCCGCGGTCGCCGTCGCGCCGCCGGCCAGTGCCGCGGCGAGGCCACCGGCGCCCGTGCCGCCGCCGAGCGCCGCGGCGAGCGACGACGCGGTCCCGCCGGTCGGTGACCCCGCCTGCTGGCCCAGCTGCTGGGCGAGGGCGTCGGAGAAGGCCGACGACGACGCGGCGCTCGAGGAGGGGATGCTCGCCGAGACCGGTGCGGCGGCGCGCCCCGGCCCCCCGACGGCCAGCGCGTCGATCTGGGCCTGGATGCCGGCCATGCGCGCGGTGATGCCGCTGATGCCCTCCACACCGGTGTCCTCGGCACGTCGCCCGCCCGACCTGAGCCGTCGACGCGACGAACGACGTCACGGGCGGCCCTCCGGCGCGGGCGGGAGGGCCCCGCCGCCTCGGTAGCCTGCGCCCATGGCCGAGCCGACCACCGCCACCGCCCGACCGGACGCGACGGGCGGGTCCGGCGGAGCCGTCGACACCGTCGAGCGAGCGGCGGCCACGCCCGACGTCGCCCAGCCCTGGCGCGAGCTGGGGCTGCGCGAGGAGGAGCACGCCCGCATCCGCGAGATCCTCGGCCGGCGCCCGACGTCCGCCGAGCTCGCCATGTACTCGGTGATGTGGAGCGAGCACTGCTCCTACAAGTCCTCGAAGGTGCACCTGCGGCAGTTCGGCGAGAAGACCACCGAGGCGATGCGCGAGCACCTCATGGTCGGCATCGGCGAGAACGCGGGTGTCGTCGACATCGGCGACGGCTGGGCGGTCACCTTCAAGGTCGAGAGCCACAACCACCCGAGCTTCGTCGAGCCCCACCAGGGCGCGGCCACGGGCGTCGGCGGCATCGTCCGCGACATCCTCGCCATGGGCGCGCGGCCGGTCGCCGTCATGGACCAGCTGCGCTTCGGCGCGGTCGACCACCCCGACACCGCGCGGGTCGTCCACGGCGTCGTCGCGGGCGTCGGCGGGTACGGCAACTGCCTGGGCCTGCCGAACATCGGCGGCGAGGTCGTCTTCGACGCCGTCTACCAGGGCAACCCGCTCGTCAACGCGCTCGCCGTCGGCGTCATGCGCCACGAGGACCTGCACCTGGCCAACGCCACGGGCGCGGGCAACAAGGTCGTCCTCTTCGGCGCCCGCACGGGCGGCGACGGCATCGGCGGCGTCTCCGTGCTGGCCTCGGAGACCTTCGACGCGACCGGGCCGGCCAAGCGCCCGAGCGTGCAGGTGGGCGACCCCTTCGCCGAGAAGGTCCTCATCGAGTGCTGCCTCGAGCTCTTCCGCGCCGGCGTCGTCGAGGGCATCCAGGACCTCGGCGGGGCCGGGCTCTCGTGCGCCACGAGCGAGCTCGCCAGCGCCGGCGACGGCGGCATGCACGTCGAGCTCGACCGCGTGCTCCTGCGCGACCCGTCGCTCTCGCCCGAGGAGATCCTCATGAGCGAGAGCCAGGAGCGGATGATGGCCGTCGTCCGCCCGGAGCACCTCGACCGCTTCCTCGAGGTGGTGCGGCGCTGGGACGTCGAGACGAGCGTCCTCGGCGAGGTCACGGACACCGGGCGCCTCGTCGTCACGTGGCACGGCGAGGTCGTCGTCGACGTCCCGCCCCGCACCGTCGCCCACGACGGCCCCGTCTACGAGCGCCCCTACGCCCGCCCGTCGTGGCAGGACGCCCTGCAGGCCGACTCGGCCGCCGCGCTGGCGCGCCCGACGTCGGGGGAGGACCTGCGCGCGACGCTGCTGCGCCTCGTCGGCTCGCCGAACCTCGCCGACAAGGGCTGGGTCACCGACCAGTACGACCGCTACGTGCTCGGCAACACCGCGCTGGCCACGCCCGACGACGCCGGCGTCGTCCGCGTCGACGAGGCCACCGGCCTCGGCGTCGCGGTGTCCACCGACGCGAACGGCCGCTACGGCTACCTCGACCCGTACGCCGGCGCGCAGCTCGCGCTGGCCGAGGCCTACCGCAACGTCGCCACCGTCGGCGCCCGGCCGCTCGCGGTCACCGACTGCCTCAACTTCGGCAGCCCCGAGGACCCCGACGTCATGTGGCAGTTCTCGGAGGCCGTCACGGGCCTGGCCGACGCCTGCCAGGTGCTCGGCGTGCCCGTGACCGGCGGCAACGTCTCGCTCTACAACTCGACGGCGGACACGCCCATCCACCCGACGCCCGTCGTCGGCGTCCTCGGCGTGCTCGACGACGTCGCCCGCCGCACGCCGTCCGGCTGGCGCGCGCCCGGCCAGGCGCTCTACCTGCTCGGCACCACGCGGCTCGAGCTCGACGGGTCCGCGTGGGCCGAGGTCGAGCACGGCCACCTCGGCGGGCGGCCGCCGGCCGTGGACCTCGAGGCGGAGCGGCTCCTCGGGGACGTGCTCGTCAACGCCAGCCGCGACGGGCTCGTCGACGCCGCGCACGACCTCTCCGAGGGCGGCCTGGCGCAGGCCGTCGTCGAGGGCTGCCTGCGCTACGGCGTCGGCGCGCGCGTGTGGCTCGACGAGCTGTGCGAGCGGGACGGCGTCGACGCCGCGACGGCGCTCTTCGCGGAGTCGACGGCGCGCGTGCTCGTCTCCGTGCCGCGCTCGGAGGAGGTGCGCTTCACCGACGTGTGCAGCGCGCGCCGCCAGCCGGCGCTGCGCGTGGGCGTCGTCGACGAGCCGGGCGAGGCCGCCGCGCTCGACGTGCAGGGCCTCTTCACCGTGCCGGTGGCCGAGCTGCGCGCCGCGTCCACGGCGACCCTGCGCGAGGCCTTCGGGGCCTGATGCCCGCACGTCGCCGCATCACCACCGAGCGCGCCCGCGACGCCGTCCGCGCGTGGGCGGCCGATCCCGCCGGCGCCGACCGGTCGGCCACCGCGCTGGCCGTGCGCGGGTCCCTCGAGGAGCTGGCCGAGCGCGTGCCCGGCAGCAGCGTGGAGGTGCGGGTGCCGCCCTTCGGCGTCGCGCAGTGCGTCGAGGGGCCCCGGCACACCCGGGGGACGCCGCCCAACGTCGTCGAGACGGACGCCGCCACCTGGCTCGACCTCGTCACCGGCGGCCTGCGGTGGGACGAGGCCGTGGCCCAGGGCCGGGTCTCGGCGAGCGGCCTGCGCGCGGTGCTCGGCGACGTGCTGCCCCTGTGGCCGGGCGGCGCCTGACCGCCGCCCGTCCCGGAGGGCGCCGGGCTCGGGCACCCGGTGCCCTCGGAGGGGCCGCGACGGCGGCGGGTAGCGTCCCGGCCGTGAGCGAGCAGCCGCCCCCGGTCGACGGCGACGACCGGCGCACCGAGGGCGCCGACGGCGCCGATGAGCGCCCGGCCCCCACGGAGGCCGACCTCGCCGGCGCGCAGCGCGTGCGCTACCGCCGCGCCCCCCGCTACCGGGTCCTCGTCGGCCTCGGCGTGGCCGTCGGCGCGGTGCTCGCGCTCGTCCTCGCCCTGACGAGCGAGCCGAGCGCGACGTACAGCCGCGCCGCCGTCTTCGGCTACCTCCTCGCCGCCCTGGGCCTCTCGCTCGGCCTCCTCGGCGGGCTCGTCGGCGTCCTGCTCGAGCGCGTCGCGCGCCGGGGCTGAGCCGCGGCGGCCCGGCCCCCCGGGCGGTGCCGGGACCGCCCGCCGCGGAACTCGCGTGACGGCCCGCCGTCACGGGGTGATCCTCGTCGGGCCGCGCGGACCCGTGCGGCTCCTCCCGCACGAGAGAGCAGACCCATGCCCACCGACGGCCGGCCCGACCGGCTCTCCCCGCGCCTGATGAGCTGGGCGTCGATCCTCGACGACGCCACCCGCGAGCAGGCCCTCACGACGGCGACCATGCCGTTCGTCCACCCTCACGTCGCCCTCATGCCCGACGCGCACCTCGGCAAGGGGGCGACGGTCGGCTCCGTCATCCCCACCGACGGCGCGATCATCCCCGCCGCCGTGGGCGTCGACATCGGCTGCGGGATGCTCGCCGTCCGCACCGACCACGACGTGGAGGAGCTGGGCCGCACCGACCTCCGGGCGCTGCACGCCGGCATCAGCCGGCGCGTGCCGCTGTCCGCGGGCGGGCGCAACCGCGGGGTGGGGGCGACGGCGGAGGCCCGCGTCGCGGAGCTGCGGGGGACGCCCGGCGTCGAGCAGGCGGACGAGGTCTCGCGGCGCTGGGAGCGGCAGCTGGGGACGCTCGGCTCGGGCAACCACTTCATCGAGGTGTCCGAGGACGAGCTCGGCCGGGTGTGGCTGTTCCTGCACTCCGGGTCGCGCGGCGTCGGCAACCAGCTGGCGCAGCGGCACATCCGGGTGGCCCAGGAGCAGGCGACCCGGCGGTTCTACGACCTGCCCGACCGCGACCTGGCCTACCTCGTCGAGGGGGAGCCCGAGTTCGACGCCTACGTCGAGGCCCTCCTGTGGGCGCAGCGCTTCGCCGCGCTCAACCGCGCGGAGATGATGGACCGGGTCGTCGCCGCGCTCGCCGAGGCGCTGGGGCTGGGCGGGCCGGAGGACGTCGTCCGCGAGGAGACCATCGGCTGCCACCACAACTACACGGCGCGCGAGAGGCACTTCGGGCGCGAGGTGTGGCTCTCCCGCAAGGGCGCCATCAGCGCCCGCGAGGGCGAGCCCGGCCTCGTGCCGGGCTCGATGGGCGACGCGTCCTACGTGGTCGTCGGCCGGGGCGACCCGGTGTCGCTGCACTCCTCGCCCCACGGGGCGGGGCGGGCGTGGTCGCGGTCCGCGGCGCGGAAGCGGTTCTCCCGCAGCGACCTCGACGCCCGCATGGGAGACGTCGTGTGGGGCGAGTCGGACGCCTTCCTCGACGAGCACCCGGAGGCCTACAAGCCGGTCGACGTCGTCATGGCCGACGCCGCCCGCCTCGTCGACGTCCGCCACGTGCTGCGGCAGGTGGTGAACGTCAAGGGGGACTGAGGGCCGTGGCGGCTGACGGACGGCGGGGGACCCCGCCGTCCGTCACGCCCGGCCCGCCGTCCCGGGCCCGTGCCCGTGCCGGCGGGCCCGCTCCAGCGCGGCGGCGAGGCGCTCGACGTCGCCGGTCGCCATGCCCCGCAGGTCCAGGCGCTCGCGGTCCAGGACGGCGACCGGCCACTGGTCCCAGCGCCCCGGGGGCCGGACCTCCACGACGTCCTCCCACGGGCGCCAGGCCCGGCGGACGACGCCGTGCCGCCGCCGCAGCCCCTCGGGCCCGACCTCGGTGCCCTGGCGCGAGACCGCCAGGACGACGGGGAGGAGGGCCCAGTTCGCCATCAGCCTCCCCACACCCCCGGGCCCGTCGAGGACGGCGACGGACGTCACGGCGGCGGCCAGCGCGACCACGACGACGACGCCCAGCACCACCAGGACCGTCCGCGCCCGCCCCCGCGGCGGGGCGAACGGCTCCCAGTGCACCCGCGCGAGGTCCTGCAGATCGGGAGGCGAGCGGTCAGCCATCGGCGGCCCCGCCGTCGGCGTCACGCGCCCGGTGCTCCTCGCGCGCGGCGGCCAGGGCGGCGCTGAGCCGCTCGACGTCCTCGCGCGGCACGTGCGGCAGGGGGACCGCCGTGCCGTCGGCGAGCAGCGCGCGGCCGCCGTCGCCGAAGCGGCCGGGCGGCACGAGCTCCCGGACGTCGTCCCACGTCACGACGCGGCGCCGTCCCGCGGGGCGGACGTCGAGGTGGGTGGGCGTGATGCGGGTGGTGCGGTCGAGCGCCCGGGCGAGGAGCTCGCCGCCGAGGCCGACGGCGCCGACGCCGACGAGGTGGGCCACCGCCTCCGCGCCGCGCAGGGCGACGAGACCGAGCGCGGCCGCGACGGCGACCACCAGGCCGCGCAGCGCCCGGGCGCCGCCGGGGCTGAGCAGCGGCTCCCGGCCCTCGGCGAGGTAGGCCGGCCGCAGCCCGGTGGTGTCGACGCGCAGCTCGTCGTCGTCCGCCCCCACGCCGCGGAGCCTGGCGCAGGCGGCCGGGGCGTGCGCCGCGGGGGCCGGACCTCACCCGTCCGGGGGGTGCTCGGCGGAGCCGTCCACGAGGGTGACCGTGCACGGTCACGCTCGTGGACGCCTTCCGACGGCCCTCGGGCGTCCGGCCGGCGCCGCGCGCTGTGCCACCATGACGCCGTGCCCGGTGGCGACGGACGGCTGACCCACGACCTGCTCCCCGGCGAGAAGGGCCCGCAGGACGCCTGCGGGGTCTTCGGCGTCTGGGCCCCCGACGAGGACGTCGCGCGGCTGACGTACTTCGGGATCTACGCGCTGCAGCACCGCGGGCAGGAGTCCGCGGGCATCGCCGTGAGCACCGGCACGCAGCTGCTCGTCTACAAGGACATGGGTCTCGTGTCCCAGGTCTTCGACGAGCCGGCGCTGCGCGCGCTCCAGGGCACCCTCGCCATCGGCCACACGCGCTACTCCACGACGGGCGCGAGCCGGTGGGAGAACGCCCAGCCGACGCTGGGGGCGACGGCGACGGGCACCGTGGCCCTCGGGCACAACGGCAACCTCACCAACAGCCACGCGCTGCGGGACATGGTCGCCGAGATGCGGGGGGACTCCGGCGAGTCCGCCGCGAGCGGGGAGCTGGCGCGCGGCAACACCACCGACACGGCGCTCGTCACGGCCCTGCTGGCCGGGCACCCCGACCGCACGCTCGAGGCGACGGCGCTCGAGGTGCTGCCCCTGCTCGAGGGCGCCTTCAGCCTCGTCTTCATGGACGAGCGCACGCTCTACGCGGCACGCGACCGCCACGGCGTGCGCCCCCTCGTCCTCGGGCGCCTCGAGCGCGGCTGGGTCGTGGCGTCCGAGACGGCGGCGCTCGACATCGTCGGCGCCAGCGTCGTCCGCGAGGTCGAGCCCGGCGAGCTCGTCGCGATCGACGAGGACGGCCTGCGCAGCACCCGCTTCGCCGAGGGCACGCCCAAGGGGTGCGTCTTCGAGTACGTCTACCTGGCGCGCCCCGACACGACGATCTCCGGACGCGTCGTCCACGCCGCCCGCGTGGAGATGGGGCGCCGGCTCGCCGCCGAGCACCCCGTCGAGGCCGACCTCGTCATCCCCACCCCGGAGTCGGGCACGCCCGCCGCCATCGGGTACGCCGAGGCCTCCGGCATTCCCTACGGCCAGGGGCTCGTCAAGAACAGCTACGTCGGCCGGACCTTCATCCAGCCCGACCAGACCATCCGCCAGCTCGGGATCCGCCTCAAGCTCAACCCGCTGCGCGACGTCATCCGCGGCAAGCGGCTCGTCGTCGTCGACGACTCCGTCGTGCGGGGCAACACCCAGCGGGCGCTCGTGCGGATGCTCCGCGAGGCCGGGGCCGCCGAGGTGCACGTGCGCATCTCCTCGCCGCCCGTCACGTGGCCGTGCTTCTACGGCATCGACTTCGCCAGCCGCGCGGAGCTCATCGCCGCGGGCCTGGGCGTCGAGGAGATCCGCAGCAGCATCGGCGCCGACTCGCTGGGGTACATCTCCCACGAGGCGATGGTCGAGGCCACCGAGCAGCCGGCCGACCGCCTCTGCTCCGCCTGCTTCACGGGCGAGTACCCGGTGCCGCTGCCGGACGCCCACCGCCTGGGCAAGCACCAGCTCGAGCTGGGGCTCACCGAGGTGCAGGGCGACGCCGTCCTCGGCGCCGCGGCGGCCGTGCCGAGCGGCGCGGTGAAGGACGCCGAGGGCGCCGTCGCGGGGCGCGGCCGGTGAGCGGCGGCGCCCCGACGGGCACGACGTACGCGGCCGCCGGCGTCGACGTCGAGGCCGGTGACCGCGCGGTCGCGCTCATGCGCGAGGCGGTGGCGCGCACGCACGGGCCCGAGGTCGTGGGCGGCCTCGGCGGCTTCGCCGGGCTCTTCGACGCGAGCGCCCTCGTCGGCATGCGCCGGCCGCTGCTGACGACGAGCACGGACGGCGTCGGCACGAAGATCGCCGTGGCGCGGGCGATGGGCGTCCACGACACGGTCGGGATCGACCTCGTGGCCATGGTCGTCGACGACATCGTCGTGAGCGGGGCGCGGCCCCTCTTCATGACCGACTACATCGCCTGCGGGCGCGTCGACCCCGAGCGCGTCGCCGACCTCGTCCGGGGCGTCGCCCGTGGCTGCGAGGAGACCGGCACCGCCCTCGTCGGCGGCGAGACGGCCGAGCACCCGGGGCTGATGGAGCCCGACGAGTACGACGTCGCGGGCGCCGCCACGGGCGTCGTCGAGGCCGACGACGTCCTCGGGCCCCAGCGCGTGCGGGACGGCGACGTCGTCCTCGCGATGGCGAGCTCGGGGCTTCACAGCAACGGCTACTCGCTCGTGCGCCGGGTCGTCGCCGACGCCGGGTGGGGGCTCGAGCGCCACGTCGACGAGCTCGGGCGCACCCTGGGGGAGGAGCTCCTCGAGCCGACGCGCCTCTACACGCGCCCGTGCCTCGCCCTCGCGCGCGGGCTCGGCGCGGACCTGCGGGCCCTGAGCCACGTCACCGGCGGCGGGCTCGCGGCGAACCTCGGCCGCGTCCTGCCCGCGGGCCTGCAGGCGGTGGTCGACCGCGGCACCTGGGCCCCGCCCCCGGTCGTCGGCCTGGTCGGCCGCCTCGGCGGCGTCCCCCGCGCCGACCTCGAGCGCACCCTCAACATGGGGGTCGGCATGGTCGCCGTGGTGGCGCCCGACGCCGTCGACGGCGCCCTGGCGCACCTCGCGACCGCCGGCGTGAGCGCCTGGGTGGCGGGGGGCGTGGGCCCCGACGACGGCGGACGCGGCCCCGAGGTCACGGTCGGCGCCAAGGGCGTCGACGGCGGCAGCGTCGTCCTGCGGGGTGAGCACCCCTCGGCGTGAGGCAGCCGGCTCGCAGCGCGCCGGCCGGGTGCACGGCCGCCGCGCGGGGGAGAGGTGTCAGCGGGAGGAGCCGGAGGCCCAGCCGCCGTAGCCGTCGTCGTCCTCGTCGGAGCTGTCCCGCTCCGGCGGGTCGTACGACGTGCCGGAGTGCCCGAGCTCGCGCTCGAGGGACTTGTAGTCCGTCTCCGGGCTGTAGTACTTGAGCTGGCGAGCGACCTTGGTCTGCTTCGCCTTCTGACGGCCGCGCCCCATGGCGTCGACCCCCTCTGAACGTCGTGCCGGGGCAGGCCGTCGAGGACGGCGGCCCCGGGGCCTGGTCATCTCTGCGCGTCCGCCACGCTACAGCCTCGCCGTCGCTTCCGGCACACCGGTCCGGGGCCCCGGGGGCGGCCCGTCCGCGCCGTCCCCGACCCCGCCGCGCGGCCTCCCGGGCGGCCGGTGAGCGCCGCCGGGAGGGCCGACCGGGAGTGCGCTCCCGTGCGGCCGGCGTCGCGCGCCTCACCCGTCCGGCGCCCTCCCGCGTCCGTCCGGGTGACGCGCTGTTCTCACCAGACGGACGACGGCATCACGAGACGGTCACAGATGTGACGACCCAGAGCGCCGGAGGTCACTCGTGGTCACGGGAAAGCGTCTTTCCGTCACCCAGTGCCCCGACCCGTCACCGTCGATGACGAACACCCAGGACCTAGTCATTCCGGACTATGGCGACTCACAGGTTGCGACAGCAGACTCGAGGTCCGAGACACCACGGGTCGGCGCCGCGCCGGCCCGAGCCCCCCAGGAGGACGCCATGACCGCTCGCACCGACGAGGTCGAGAGCCTGCTCACCCCCGCAGAGGTCGCCGCGCTCTTCCGCGTGGACCCCAAGACGGTCACGCGCTGGGCCAAGGCGGGCAAGCTCTCGTCGATCCGGACCCTCGGCGGGCACCGCCGCTACCGCGAGGCCGAGGTGCGCGCGCTGCTCGGCGGCGCCGTCCCGCAGCCGCGCGCCACCGAGGACTGAGGCGGCGGCCCCGGGGCGCGTCCCGGGGCCCCCGGGACGGCCGCTCCCGCCGCTCGGCGGTGAGGAGGGGCGGCCCGGTGCCGGCGGCCCGGACCTAGCATGGGGCGCCCGCGCCGGGACCCCCCGGCGCCGTCGTGCCAGGAGGAGACCGTGCCGTCCGGGACCACCCCGCCCCCCGCCCAGCCCGACCCGTCGCCGGCAGGCCCGGGTCCCGCGCAGGGCGCCGGCGACGGCGGCCCCGTCGGACGGGTGCGGCCGATCGTCCTCGACGGCGACCCCGTGCTCCACCGCCCCTGCGCCCCCGTCACCGCCTTCGACGCGGACCTGGCGCAGCTCGAGGCCGACATGGTCGTGAGCATGCACGCGGCCGACGGCGTCGGGCTCGCCGCCAACCAGATCGGCGTCGACGCCCGGATGTTCGTCATGGACTGCCCCGACGCGGCCGGCGAGCGCGTCGTCGCGACGGTGGTGAACCCCGTCCTGCGCCTGCCGGGCGTCTTCGCGCGGCGCGCGACGGACGACGAGGGCTGCCTGTCCGTGCCCGGCGAGGTGGCGGCCGTCGAGCGCGTGACCTCCGCCGTCGTCACCGGCGTCGACGTCCGCGGCGAGCCCGTGCGCGTGTCCGCCTCCGGCCTCGCGGCGGTGTGCCTGCAGCACGAGGTGGACCACCTCGACGGGCTGCTCTACGTCGACCGCCTCGAGCCCGGCGAGCGCGCCGAGGTGCTGCGCGCCGCCGGCCTGGCCCCGCGCTGACACGGCGGCGGCCGGGCGCGACGGCGCGCCCGGCCCGGCGGCCGGGCCGGGCGGACGCGCGGGGGGTGTGACGGAGGTCACCCCGCGGATGCGCCAGGATGTCGCCGACCGGCACGAGCACGGACGGCGAGAGGTGACCCGGCATGGCGAGCAGCGACGCGGACATCGACTTCGAGGTCCGGACCCTCGGTCCTCGGACGGTCCCGTCCCCCCTCGCGCCCCTCCTGGAGCGGCGCCGCACCAGCCACCACGCCGTGGAGGAGGGCGACCGCATCCTCTTCGACGACACGCGGTCGTCCTCCGAGCGCCGCGGGGACGGGGAGCTGCCGAGCCTGGAGGCCGCGGGGCCCCGCCGGAAGATCTTCTTCGACCCCTCCAAGACGCGGGTCGGCATCGTCACCTGCGGCGGGCTGTGCCCGGGCATCAACAACGTCATCCGCGCCCTCGTCTCGGAGCTGACGACCCACTACGGGGTGCGGCGCATCCACGGCTTCCGCAACGGCTACCAGGGGTTCATCCCCGAGTACGGCCACGACGTGGTGGACCTGACGGTGGAGTCGGTCGACGGCATCGCGGCGCTCGGGGGCACCATCCTCGGCAGCTCGCGCGGCGAGCAGGACATCGGCCAGGTCGTCGACTGCCTCGAGCGCATGGGCATCAGCATCCTCTTCGTCATCGGCGGTGACGGCTCGATGCGCGGCGCCCAGCGCATCGCCGAGGAGATCGGCCGGCGCGACCGCCCCATCGGCGTGGTGGGCGTGCCGAAGACGATCGACAACGACATCCCCTTCCTCGACCAGAGCTTCGGCTTCCAGACGGCGTTCTCCGAGGCGACGCGCTCGATCCGCAGCGCCAAGGTCGAGGCGCGCTCGGCGCCCGGCGGCGTGAGCGTCGTCAAGCTCATGGGCCGGCACTCGGGCTTCATCGCCTGCTACGCGGCCCTCGCGCAGAACGACGCCGACTTCGTCCTCATCCCGGAGGTGCCCTTCGCCTTCGACGGGCCGGGGGGCTTCCTCGAGGTGCTGCGCGCCAAGGTGCGCTCGCAGGGCCACGCCCTCGTGGTGGCCGCCGAGGGCGCCGGGCAGGAGCTCTTCACCGAGGCCGAGGCCGAGGGCGGGCTGGTCGACGCCAGCGGCAACAAGCGCCTCCAGGACGTCGGCCGGCTGCTGCGCCAGCGCATCACCGCGGACTTCGCCGCCCACGGCATGGAGCTCAACCTCCGCTACATCGACCCGAGCTACGTCATCCGCAGCGTCCCCGCCAACCCCTACGACAGCGTCTACTGCACGCGCCTCGCGCACGCGGCCGTGCACGCGGCCATGGCCGGGCGCACGAACATGGTCGTCGGGCGGTGGCGGCGGCGTTTCGTCCACATCCCCATCCAGCTCGCCGTCAGCACGCGCAACCGCGTGGACCCCAACGGCGACCTGTGGTGGTCCGTCCTCGAGGCCACCGGGCAGCCGGCGTCGCTGGGCGAGGGCGCCGAGGCCATCGAGGTGCCCGCCTTCGGCGGGCAGTAGCCGCCCTCCCGCCGCCCCGTCCGACGTCGCGCCCGCCGCGGGTGGCGGGGCCGGGGCGGGACGGCGACGCTGGTGCGAGCGGGCCGGTCGTGGCCCCGCACGACGGACGGAGCGCCCCCGGGCGCGGACAGGAGCGATCTCGTGGCGCTGAACATCGGCCGGCTCGTCGGGAAGGCGCGCAGCTACGCGTCGCAGAACCCCGACAAGGTCTCCTCGGGCCTGGACCGGGCGGGTGACGCCGTCAACCGGCGCACCGGCGGCAAGCACTCCTCCACGGTGACGAAGGCGAAGAACGCGCTGGGGAAGGCGCTGGGCACGAGCGGTCACGGCGGCTCGCGCGGCGGGTCCGCCGGCGCCGGCCCCCGCGACCCCCGGTAGCCACCGGCGGGCGGGCGGCGGCCGTGCGGTCGTCACCGCATCGTTGCGCGACGGCCGCGCCGCGCCCGCGCGCGGTGCCCGAGCATGGGGGCGTGCAGCCCGCAGCCCACCACGTCCTCCTGCTCGGCGGGACGACGGTGGCCCAGGCGCTCGCCGTGGACCTCGTGGACGCGCCCGGGGTCCGGGTCACCAGCTCGCTGCCCGTCGACCGCCACGTCCCCGTCCCGCCGCCCGGGGAGGTCCACCGCGGCGGCTTCGGCGGCCCCGAGGGCCTCGCCGCCTGGCTGCGCGACCACGACGTCCGGGCGGTCGTGGACGCGACGTCGCCCTTCTCGGCCCGCATCACGAGCACCGCCGTCGCGGCGTGCGCGGCGGCCGACGTCCCCCTGCTGCTGCTCGACCGCCCGGCCTGGCTGCCCCAGCCCGGTGACGACTGGCGACCCGTGCCCGACCTCGACGCGGCGGCGGAGGTCCTGCACGACGGCCCGTGGGAGCGCGCCCTCGTCGCGGGCGGGGCGCGCGACCTCGGGGCGCTGGGGCGGCTGGAGCGCCCCCGGCTGGTCCTGCGGGTCCCGCGCCTGCCACGACCGCCGCTGCCGGCCGGGTGCGAGGTCGTCCTGCGCCGACGCGCCGGCGACGTCGACGGCGAGGTCGCGCTCATGGTCGACCGCGGCGTCGGCGTCGTCGTGACGACCGACAGCGGGGGCCCCGGCGGAGCGGCGGTCCTCGTCGCGGCGCGCGAGCTCGACCTGCCCGTCGTCGTCGTCCAGCGCCCGCCGGCGCCCCCGGGCGCCGAGCGGGCCGCGCGCGCGGCCGACGCCGCCTCGGCCTCCGCGTGGGTGCGGCAGGTCCTCGGAGGCGGCGCGGCCGGGGGCGTGGTCGACGGTGCTGCCGGCGAGGGGGACGGCGCTCAGGCGCCCAGCCGCTCCGCCAGCGCCGTCAGCGACGGGACGGTGAGGTCCGGCGCCAGCAGGTGGTCCGGGTAGGTCCGGCCCGCGCGGTCGACCCAGGCGGTGCGCAGGCCGGCGCGGGCGGCGCCGTCGACGTCCCACGGGTGGACGGCGACGAGGAGCGCGCGGCCCGGCGCGACCCCCGTGGCCGCCAGCCCGTGCGCGTAGGCCGCGGCGGCGGGCTTCCACGCCCCGCCCGGCGCGTCCTCCACCGAGAGGAGCAGGTCCACGTGGGCGCGCGCCCCGGCCCGCTCGAGCAGCGCCCCGGCGACCTCGGCCGCGCCGTTCGACAGCGTGGCCACGCGCGGGCCGAGGGCGTGCAGGGCGGCCAGGCCCGGCGCCACGTCCGCGTGGGCGGGGAGGCGGAGGAAGGCGTGCATGACGCGGTCGGCGGCAGCGTCGACGTCGTCGACCTCGCCCTCGAGGACCGCCCGCAGCCCTCCGCGGGCGACGTCGGCGAAGGGGGCCGCGGCGCCGGCGGCCGTGCGCGCGAAGCCGTCGCGCAGCACCCCGGCGAACCACGTGGTCGCCAGGTGGCCGGGGGCTCCGACCTCCTCGAGGGCGGCGGCGACCGGGGCGGTGTCGGAGAGGGTCTCGTTGACGTCGAGGAGGACGAGCTCGGGCAGGGTCGTGTCGGGGGAGGACGGCGCGGTGGCGGGCACCGTCAGAGGCTGCCGTAGCGCCGCGAGCCGGGCACGCCCGGGGGCAGCCGACGACGCACCGCGCGCGAGGCGTCGCGCGCCCCGCGCAGGGCCACGCGCAGGGCGCGCCGCCGCAGCGTCGTCACGACGACCACGTCGGGGCCGAGCGGGCGCCCGTCCGGCGCGCGGCCGAAGCGGCGGTCCACCTCGGCCAGCGCCGCGAGGTACTCCTCGGTGCTCCC
>NZ_JBBHZG010000001.1:947185-950659 GCF_037482305.1 Pseudokineococcus sp. 5B2Z-1 | reverse complement strand
CGCGGCCCGCCGTCGGGCCGCGCGGTAGGCCGCCTCGTCGTCGGCGGGACCGGGTGCCGGAGTGCTCACGGCAGGAGTGTGCCGGGCCTCCCGTCCGGGGCGCACGGCCCTCGCCGCACGGGCGGGACGGCGCCGATCGCGTCCCACGCGCCCCACGGTCCCCGTGCGCCCCTTCGGCGACGGGACGAGATCCTTGAGGCATCTCCTGTCTCGATCGGGTAAAGGTCTGGCACACTCGCGCCGACCACTTCGTCAGAAGACCCCGCCGATGGCGGGGCGGCCGCGCGGACGCCGAACCCTGCCACCGCCGCGGCGCGCGACCTGAGCACAGGAGGACTCGGCAGGGGCGGAGGAACCAGGCGCGCCGGGCCCAGCGGGAGCTGGGTCCTCGGGGTGAAGCCGCAGCAGCGGCCGGGCATCTCTGGAGCCCGAACCCGACAGGTCACCCCCCGCAGGCGGTACCCGGAGGAACCCCCCATGAGCTCTGCCCTGCCCAGCACGGTCCTGCGCGCGCCCGCGCGCATGCTCCTCGTCCTCGTCGCCTCGCTCGCGCTCCTCGCCGGCTTCTCCGCCGGCCCGGCGGCGTCCAGCGCGGAGGCCGCCACCACGGCGGGCGGCAAGGCGGTCGCCGCTGCGGCCACCCGCGCCGGCATGCCCTAAGTCTACGGCGCCACCGGTCCCACCCGCTTCGACTGCTCCGGCCTCACCCAGTGGTCGTACAAGCAGGCGGGGCGCACCCTGCCGCGCACCGCGGCCCAGCAGCGGGCGGCTACGCGCGCCATCCCCGGGAGCTGGCTGCAGCCCGGCGACCTCGTCTTCTTCCACAGCTCGAGCGGCTCCGTCTACCACGTGGGCATCTACGCCGGGAACTGGCAGATCTGGGACGCCCCGAAGCCGGGCCGCGTCGTCTCCAAGCGCACGATCTGGGCGACGAGCGGTGTCACCTGGGGCCGCGTCGCCTGAGCGACCCCGCCCGAGCGACGGAGCCCGCGACCGAGCGGTCGCGGGCTCCGTCGCGTCGCGTGCCCGTGGGCGGCGCGGGGAGCCGGCAGCTCGGCAGCGGGAGACTGGTCCCGGCGCGGCCGCGGAGCGCACCCTCGACGCACGACGAAGGCGGCCACCCTCGAGGGTGGCCGCCTTCGTCGATGCGCTGCTCGTGGTGGCCAGAGGCGGGGTCGAACCGCCGACCTTCCGATTTTCAGTCGGACGCTCTACCAACTGAGCTATCTGGCCCTGCGCGGCAGCGCCGGCGCCCACCGGGTGGGACGGGCTGACCGGGTGCTGCTGGCGACCCCGACGGGACTCGAACCCGCGACCTCCGCCGTGACAGGGCGGCGCGCTAACCAACTGCGCTACGGGGCCTCTGGGTGAGGCCGTGGTGCTGCGCCCCGAGCGGGGCGGTGGTGCGACGTGCGTGCCCCCAACGGGATTCGAACCCGTGCTGCCGCTGTGAAAGAGCGGTGTCCTGGGCCGCTAGACGATGAGGGCCGTGCCCCCACGCCCGGCGAGCCCGGGGCGTCCTCCGGCGGCGTGCCGCGTTCGGACGTGCAGGAGCATAGGGGACCGGGCGCCCCTTCTCCAAAGCGGCCGCCGGGCGGCCCCCGACGGGCCCCGGCGGGGCCCCGGCGGTGGTGCTTACGAGTCCCGGCGGCGGGCCCACGAGCGAGCCCTCGAGCGGTCCGGTGGCAGGCTCGGCCCGTGCTGGAGATGGGTGACGAGGAGTTCGAGGCCGCCGTCGGTGACGGCCTCGACCGCATCCCCCCGGAGCTGGCGGCGGCGATGAGCAACGTCGTCGTCCTCGTGGCCGACGAGCCGGACGAGGAGCAGCTGGCCGAGGCCCGCGCCGCCGGGGACCTGGACCCGGACGACCCGGCGGCGACGCTGCTCGGTCTCTACGAGGGCACGCCCCTCACCGAGCGCGACGGCTGGTGGGACGCCGGCTCCCTGCCCGACCGGATCACCGTCTTCAAGGGGCCGCTGCTGCGGCTCTGCGACGACGTCGACGACCTCGTGGAGGAGGTCGCCGTCACCGTCGTGCACGAGGTGGCGCACCACTTCGGGATCGACGACGAGCGCCTGCACGAGCTGGGCTGGGGCTGACGCCGCAGCCGGCCCGTCCCGCGCCCGACGGTCCGCGCCCGACGGTCGGGACGCTCCGGGCCGGCTCGGCCCGCTCAGGCGGCGGCGCGCTCGCGCGTCCGGCGTCCCTGCCGGGCGGCGCGGCGGTCGGACACCGGCTCGTCGTGCAGGAGGGCGAGGACGGCCGCCTCGACGTCCCCGTGCGTGGCCGGCTCGCCGGGCTCGACGTCCCCGCCGAGCAGCCCCAGGGCGTTCTCGATCGTCACGCCGTCCTCGAAGAGGTCCACGACGCGCGGGTCGACGTAGCTGCTGCGGGCCACCGTCGGGGTGTTGCCGAGGTACATCGAGACCTCCTGCATGGCCCGGCTGACGGCCCGCTTGCGCGCCGTCGCCGACGTCGCCGCGTTGGTCGAGACGGCGAGGGCCACGGCGGCGAGCACGGTGGCGTGCCAGGTGCGGAAGTCCTTGGCCGAGACGTCGCCGCCGACGACCTCCTTGACGTAGGCGTTGATCTCGGTGCTCGTGATGTCGTGCCAGCCGGCGCGGTCCTTCCACGCCAGGAGGTCGTCCGTGCGGGGCCCCCGGCGCCGGCGCAGCGTCTGGACGGCGTCGATGACGTCGGCGTCGGCGACGGCGATGTGGCGGTCCTTGCCGGACTTGGCGACGTAGTCGAAGACGATCTGGTCGCCCTCGACGCTGACGTGCTGCTTCTCGATGGTGGCGAGGCCGAAGCTGCCGTTGGCCTCGGCGTAGGTCTCGCCGCCGATGCGGAAGAAGCCGAGGTCGAGCAGCCGGAAGGCGGTGGCGAGGGCCCGCTCGCGGGGCATGCCCGGCTGGCGCAGCTCCGCGGCGACCCGCTCGCGGGCGGCGGGCAGCCGCTCGGCGACCTCGAGGACCCGGTCGTGCTTGGCGCGGTCGCGCTGGCGGCGCCACTCGTCGTGGTAGCGGTACTGGCGCCGCCCGGCGGCGTCGGTGCCGACGACCTGGATGTGGCCGTTGGGCCACGGGCAGATCCAGACGTCCGTCCACGCGGGCGGGATGACGAGCTCCGCGCAGCGCGCCCGCGCGTCGGGGGCGAGCGGCTCGCCGAGGGCGTCGAGGTAGCGGAAGCCCTTCCCGTGCTTCACGCGGGTCCACCCCGGGTCGTTGGGGGAGGACGTGCGCAGGCGCGGCATGCCCCGATGGTCGGGCGGCGCCGGTCGGCGCGCGAGCCGGCGCGGTCCCGGATGCTGGACCTGAAGTGAGTCGGTCGGAATGGTGCTTACGCTGGCGGGGTTGCTGGAGCCGCTCGCAGAGCCCGCCGCCCGGCAGGCTCCGCCGCCCGTCGACCCGAGGGACGCCCGCCCATGAACGCCGTTCCCCCCGCCGCCACCGGCGCGCCGGCGCGCCCGGCCC
>NZ_JBBHZG010000001.1:922173-947086 GCF_037482305.1 Pseudokineococcus sp. 5B2Z-1 | reverse complement strand
CCCCCCCCCCCGGCCCGTCCCGCCCGCGCCGCCCGGCCCCAGGGCCAGTGGGCGGTCGACGGCACGGCGCCGCTCAACCACAACGAGCAGTTCAAGCAGGACGACCCCGCCCTGAACGTGCGCCGGCGGGTCGAGGAGGTCTACGCGAAGGAGGGCTTCGCGAGCATCGACCCCGACGACCTGCGCGGCCGGCTGCGCTGGTGGGGCCTCTACACCCAGCGCAAGCCCGGCATCGACGGCGGGCGAACGGCGCAGCTCGAGCCGCACGAGCTCGAGGACGAGTACTTCATGATGCGCGTGCGCGTGGACGGCGGGGCGCTCACCACCGAGCAGCTGCGCGTCGTCGCCGGCGTCTCCACGGAGTTCGCCCGGGGCACCGCCGACATCAGCGACCGGCAGAACGTCCAGCTGCACTGGGTGCGCATCGAGGACGTGCCGGAGATCTGGCGCCGCCTCGAGGCCGTCGGGCTCTGGACGACCGAGGCGTGCGGCGACTGCCCGCGCGTCATCCTCGGCTCGCCGGTGGCGGGCGTGGCGGCCGACGAGCTGCTCGACCCGACGCCGCAGATCGAGGAGATCCAGCGCCGCTGGATCGGCGACCCCGAGCTGGCCAACCTGCCCCGCAAGTTCAAGTCGGCGATCACCGGCCACCCGAGCCAGGACGTCGTGCACGAGATCAACGACGTCTCGTTCGTCGCGGTCGAGCACCCCGAGCGCGGCCTCGGGTACGACCTCTTCGTCGGCGGCGGCCTCTCGACGACGGCGCGGCTGGCCTCGCGCCTCGGGGCGTTCGTGCGCCCCGAGGAGGTCCCCGAGGTCTGGCACGCGGTCGTCGAGGTCTTCCGCGACTACGGCTACCGGCGCCTGCGCAACAAGGCGCGGCTGAAGTTCCTCCTCGCGGACTGGGGCGCCGAGCGCTTCCGCCAGGTGCTGCAGGACGAGTACCTCCACCGCGCGCTGCCCGACGGCCCGCCGCCGCCCCCGCCCGTCGGCAGCGGCGACCACGTGGGCGTCCACCCGCAGAAGGACGGGCGCCGCTACGTCGGCGTCGCCCCGTCGGTCGGGCGGGTCAGCGGCGAGGTGCTCGCCGGCGTCGCGGACCTCGCCGAGGCGCACGGCAGCCACCGGGTCCGCCTGACCCCGCACCAGAAGCTCGTCGTCCTCGACGTGCCCGCCGACGAGGTCGAGGAGGTCGTGGACGGGCTCGCCGCCCTGGGCCTCGAGGCGCGGCCGAACCTCTTCCGCCGCACGACGATGGCGTGCACGGGCATCGAGTACTGCAAGCTCGCCATCGTCGAGACGAAGGCCACGGCGACGCGCGCCGCCGCCGAGCTCGACGAGCGCCTCGCCGACGTGCAGGCGGGCCTGCCGGCGCCGGTGCGCCTGCACGTCAACGGCTGCCCGAACTCCTGCGCGCGCATCCAGACCGCCGACATCGGCCTCAAGGGCCAGCTCGTCGCGGGCGACGACGGCGAGCAGGTGCCAGGCTTCCAGGTGCACCTCGGGGGCGGGCTCGCCTCCGCGGACCGGGAGGAGGCCGGGCTGGGACGCACCGTGCGCGGCCTCAAGGTCACCGCGGACGACCTCGTCGACTACGTCGAGCGGGTCGTCCGGCGGTACGACGCGGGCCGCGACGGCGACGAGACCTTCGCGACGTGGGCCCACCGGGTCGACGAGGAGGAGCTGCGATGACCGCGCAGGGCGTGGAGCGGGGCACCGACCGGGGCGTGGCGCGGCCGCGCCGCCACGGCGCGGCGCCCGGTGACGCCTCCGGCGTCGGGTCCGGACCCAGCACGGACCCGGACGTCGCGCCCGCCACCGCGGAGGTCGCCCACGAGCAGGCGCCCGCGGAGGGGCCGGAGCGGCGGCGCACCCGCACGGAGGCCGAGCTGCGCGCCCTGGCCGAGGAGGGGCAGCGCCGCTTCGGCGACGCCCGCGGCGTCGACGGCGCCCTCGCCGTGCTCGCCTGGGTGGCCGAGGAGCTCGGCGACGGCGTCGCGGTGGCCTCCTCGATGGCCAACGCCGTCCTCCCGCACCTGGCGTCGCGCGCCCGCCCCGGCGTGGACGTGCTCTTCCTCGAGACGGGCTACCACTTCGCCGAGACCCTCGGCACGCGCGACGCGGTGGCGCAGACGATGGACGTGCGGGTCGTCGACGTCCGGGCCGCCCTCACGGTGCCCGAGCAGGACGCCCGGTACGGCGCGCGGCTGCACGACCGCGACCCGGGGCTGTGCTGCGCGATGCGCAAGGTCGAGCCGCTGCGGGCGGCGCTCGCGGGCTACGACGCCTGGGTCACGGGCGTGCGGCGCGAGGAGACCTCCACGCGCACCGGGGCGCCGGTCGTCCAGTTCGACGAGAAGCACGGGCTCGTCAAGGTCAACCCCATCGCGGCGTGGTCGTGGGACGAGCTCGTCGGCTACGCCGACGAGCACGGCGTCCTGCTCAACCCGCTGCTGCTCGACGGGTTCCCCTCGATCGGCTGCGCCCCGTGCACCCAGCGGGTCGAGCCCGGGGCCGACCCGCGGTCGGGCCGCTGGGCCGGGCTCGGCAAGACCGAGTGCGGGATCCACACCTGAGCCCCCCGCGGCCCGGGCCCCGGCTGGCACGCTCCGGCGCGTGAGCGACCTCCTCCCGCTGTCCCTGCGCGTCGAGGGCCGCCGCGTCGTCGTCGTGGGCGGCGGCGCGGTGGCCGCGCGCAGCGTCGACGGGCTGCTCGCGGCGGGCGCCGACGTCGTCGTCGTCGCCCCGGAGGTCGTCCCCGGCCTCGCGGCGCTCGCCGGCGCGGGGCGCGTGCACCTCGAGCGCCGGCCCTACGCCGACGGCGACCTCGACGGCGCCTGGCTCGCGGTGACGGCGACCGGCCTGCCGGCCGTGGACGCGGCCGTCTCGGCGGAGGCCGAGCGCCGCCGCACGTGGTGCGTGGACCGCGGGGACGCGGGGCGCGCCACGGCGTGGACGCCGTCGGTGGCGCGCGTCGACGACGTCGTGGTGGCGGTGAGCGCCGGCCGCGACCCCCGCCGGGCGGTGCGGCTGCGCGACGGCGTCGCGGCGGCCCTGCAGGCGGGCGACCTGCCGCTGCGCCGGTCGCCGGGACGGTCGGGGGCGCGGTCGGGGTCTGGGGGAGCCGGGCGCGTCGCGCTCGTCGGCGGCGGGCCGGGCGACCCGGGCCTGCTCACGGCCCGCGGGCGACGGCTGCTGGCGGAGGCGGACGTCGTCGTCGTCGACCGCCTGGGCCCCCGGTCGGTGCTCGAGGAGCTCGACGACGACGTGATCGTCGTCGACGTCGGCAAGACGCCGGGGAACCACCCGGTGCCCCAGGAGCGCATCAACGAGGTCCTCGTCGAGCACGGGCTCGCCGGGCGGGCGGTCGTGCGGCTCAAGGGCGGCGACCCCTACGTCTTCGGCCGCGGCGGTGAGGAGCTGGCGGCGTGCCGCGCCGCCGGGCTCGACGTCGAGGTCGTCCCCGGGGTCACGTCGGCGGTGTCGGTGCCCGCGGCCGCCGGCATCCCCGTGACGCACCGCGGCGTCGCCCGCGGCTTCACGGTGCTCACCGGCCACGAGGACCTCGCCGCGACGCCGGCCCTGCTGGCGGGCGTGCCGGTGGAGGCGCACACCGTGGTCCTGCTCATGGGCGTCAGCGCGCTCGCGGCGTCGGCCCGCGCGCTCGTGGCCACGGGCCGCCCGCCGACGACCCCGGCCGCCGTCGTCGAGGACGGGTACGGGCCGCGCCAGCGCACGACCCTCGGGACGCTCGCGACGATCGCCGACCTCGCGGCCGAGCGGGGCGTGCGCGCCCCGGCGGTGGTCGTCGTCGGCGACGTCGTGCGCCTGGCCCCGGGGTGGGGCGCCGTCGCCGGGGCCCAGCCCGGCGCGCAGCCCGGCTGAGCGGGGGGCCGACCGGCCCGGTCAGTCCGCGTAGGCGGGGGCGTCGGCGCGCCAGTACCCGCAGAAGTACACGTCGTCCTTGCCGAGGCCGCGCTCGCGCACGAGGTGGCGGCGGACGGAGGTCGCCAGGGCGGCCTCCCCGGCGACCCACGCGTAGACGCCCTCGGACGGCAGGGAGCGCGCCGCGACGTCCTCGAGCAGGGAGCCCGCGTCGCCCGCGACCCGCCAGGACACCTCGACGCCGTCGCGCACGGGCAGGTCGGGGGCGTCCTGCGCGGTGGGCACCTCGACGAGGACCGTCGCGGTCGTCCCGGCCGGCAGCGCGGCGAGGATGCCGGCGGCCGCGGGCACGCCCGTGGCGTCGGCGACGAGGAGGACGTGCTCCGTGCCGGCCGGGGGCGCGAAGCACGTGTCCTGGACGATGACGCCCACCTCGTCGCCCGGCGCGGCCCGCAGCGCCCAGGCGCTCGCCGGGCCGGTCTCGCCGTGGGCCACGAGGTCGACGTCGAGCTCGCCGTCCGCGGGGCGCGCGTCGCGGACGGTGTAGTTGCGCAGCACGGGCCGCTCGTCGGCCGGCATGGCCTGCATCTCCGGCCACCACCGCTCCGTCTCGGGCAGCCGCGGGCGCTCCTGGCCCGGGCGCGGGAGCAGCAGGCGGAAGTACTGGTCGGCGCCCAGCGCGGGCGCCGCGCGCAGGTCCTCCCCGGCGAGCGTGACCCGGACGACCGACGGCGTGACGCGGCGGACGGCGCTGACCCGGACCGGCACGGCGACGGCCGCGAGCCGCTGGCGCACGGGGCGCCTGCGCGCCGTCCCGGCCCGGCCGGCGGCCCGCTGCGACGGTGCGACCCGCTCCCGGTGCGGCGCGGCCTGCGCCGGCGCGGAGGCGGGGCGGGCCCCGGTCGTGGTGGTCATGCGGCTCCTCGGGTCCGGCGCGGGAGGCCGGCGGTGGGGGCCCACCCGCGGCGACGACCGCTGCAGGTGAGGCTTGCCTTCCCTACGGTACGTCCCGCCGGCGGTGCTGTCAGCCCCGGGGTGCCCGCGCGCGGCCCGCGCGCTCGAGGGACCCGTCAGCCCGCCGGCAGGAGGAGCGCGCCGCTGACGGCGCCGCGCGCCGTCCGGGCGGCGACGAGCACCCAGGCCAGCAGGAGCAGCGCGAAGAGCCCCACGGCCAGCGCGGCCGCGGCGGTCGAGCCCGTGGCGGCCGCCAGGCCGCTCGTCCCGGTGACGCACGTGCCGACGGGGAACGTGAAGCTCCACCACGTCAGCGAGAAGCGCATCCCGCGGCGGGCGGCGTGCGCCGTCAGCGCCGCCGCGAGGAAGAGGAGCAGGCCGCCGAAGCCGACCATCGCGGCGGCGCAGGCGACGCCGAGGACGTGCACGACGCGCGCGGCGTCCGAGCCCGCGCCCGCCACCGCGGCCGTCGCGCCGCCGAGCAGCACCGCCGCGGTGGCCGACTGGCCGACGACGCCCAGGGTGATCCACGTCGTCGGCGCCGCCTGCACGGGCAGCGGGCCGCCCGTGAGGAGCCGCCCGTGGACGAGCGTCGCCGTCATGAGGCCCGCCAGCAGGCCCAGCCCGAAGAGCGCCGCGCAGCCCAGCAGCAGCGCGAGCCGCAGCTGGCCGGCCGGCACCTCGGGCACGAGCAGCGCGCCCGTCGACGCCGACACCATCGGCGGGACCACCGGCATCATCCACGCGGGCAGCGGCTCGCCCGCCCGCTCGCCCGCCGCGGCGGCGTCCCCGGCGCGCGTGGCGGTGCGGAAGGGCACCCACACGGCCGTCGCCACCCCGAGGGCGGTGCCGAGCACCCAGAGCACGGTGAAGACGGCGACGCCCGCGGCCTCGCCGAGGAGCCGCTCGCCGACGAGGTGCGCGCCCGCGCCCGTCGTCAGCAGCGCCATCGCCGGGGCGCCGTAGAAGCCGGCCATGACGGGGTGGCGCGCGTAGCCCGCGGCGAGCGCCCGGTGGCGCCGCCAGTGCAGCGCGAAGGCGACGGCCAGGACGACGAGGAGCGTCGCGGCGAGCAGCCAGGCGACGAGCGCGACGGCGTCGAGGACCGGCCCCTGCAGCGGCAGCGACGACGCGGCGACGGCGACGACGCCCGTGCCCATGACGGAGGCGAACCAGTTGGGCGTGACGTGCTCGAGCGCCTGCCCCGGGTGCTCGAGCGCGGGCAGCAGGCGGCGGCGCGCCGGCGGCGTCGCGGGAGGGGCGGGGGCAGGAGCGGGGGCGGGAGCGGCGGGCACGTCGTCGACCCTGCGCTGCGCCCCGCCGGGCCGGTAGCCCCCATCGCGGCGTGGACCCACAGCCTGCGGTTGTGGCTGGCGGGCGTCGGTGCGACGCTCGGGCGTGCTCGGCGACCGCGTGCCCGACCTGCGGGCCCTCCAGCTGCTCGTCGCGGTGCGCGACCTCGGGTCGCTGGGGGCGGCGGGCGCCGCCTGCGGCACCACCCAGCAGGCCGCCTCGGCGCGGCTGCGCTCGACCGAGGCGCTCGTCGGCGTCCCGCTCGTCCTGCGCGGGGCCCGCGGCTCGCGGCTGACCCCCGCCGGCGAGCTCGTCGCCCGGTGGGCCGACGCCGTCCTCGACGCCGCCGCCCACCTCGACGCGGCGGCGACGGCGCTGCGCCAGGACGCCGCCACCCACCTGCGCCTGGCCGCCTCGCTCACGGCCGCCGAGCACCTCGTGCCGCGCTGGCTCGCCGAGGCGGCCCGGCGCGAGCGGGACGCCGGCCGCGCCCCGGCGCAGGTGGCGCTGCGGACGACGAACAGCGAGGAGGTGGCCGCGCTCGTGCGGGCCGGCGAGGTCGACCTCGGCTTCGTGGAGGGCCCGGAGGCCCCCGAGGGGCTCGCCGCCCGCGACGTCGCGGCCGACCGGCTCGTCGTCGTCGTCGCGCCGGGGCACCCGTGGGCGCGCCGCCGCAGCGGCATCGCGGCGGCCGAGCTGGCCGCGACGCCGCTCGTGAGCCGGGAGAGCGGCTCGGGCACCCGGTCGGCGCTGCGCCGGGCCCTGGCCGAGGCCCTCCCCCCGGGGCACGACGTCGCCGAGCCCGCGCTCGTCGTCGCCAGCGCGGCCGCGGTGCGGGCCTCCGTCGTGGCGGGCGTGGCCCCCGGGGCGCTGAGCAGCCTCGACGTCGCCGACGAGCTGGCCCTCGGCCGCCTCGTCGCCGTCCCCGTGCGCGGCGTCGACCTGCGGCGAACGCTGCGCGCGGTCTGGCGCGGCGGCGCGACGCCCCCGGCGGGCGCCGCCCGCGACCTGCTGGCGCTCGCCTCGGCGGACGGTCCCGCCGCCTGAGCGCCGCCGTCCCCGCTCGCGGCGCCGCCGGTGGGCGCGGGCCGCGGCCGGTCGCTCCTCGTCGACCGGTGGACGTCGTCGCCGGAGGCCCGGCGCCGCGGCGCCGCGGGTACCGTCGGTCGCACGGGGCTCGGGGGGGTGGGTCAGGCATGGGCGGACGCCGTGAGGACGCGGCGCGCGCGTCGACGTCGTCGACCAGGCGCACCTTCCCCCCTCGGATCGAGGCGGTGCGCTGGGCCCGCGGCCTCGTCGAGGACGCGCTGGTGGCCGTCGGCCTGGGGCACCTGGCCGACGACGCGGGGCTCCTGGTCTCCGAGCTGGCGGGCAACGCCGTCCTGCACGCCCGGACGAGCTTCGAGGTCGCCGTGCTCCCGGTCGAGGCCGGGGCGCGGGTCGAGGTGTCCGACGGGTCCGCCGTCCTGCCGGTCTCCACCGCCCCCAGCGCGACCGCGACGATGGGGCGGGGCCTGCTCCTGGTGCGCAGGCTGTCCTCCGGCTGGGGGGCTCGGGAGACGGGCGACGGCGAGGTCGTGTGGTTCGAGGTGGACGGGCGGGCCGTCGACGACGCCGACCTCAGCGTGGAGGACCTCCTGGCGGCGTGGGACGACGAGGGCCCGGCGGCCGGGGCGCCGGGCGGTGGGGCCGTCGCCGGCCGGGGCGCCGTGGACGAGGAGCACGTCGTCGTGGTGCCCGACGTGCCGGCCCGGGAGCTGCTGGCGGCCAAGGAGCACATGGACGACCTCCTGCGCGAGCTCCAGCTCGTGCTGCTGGACGTGGGGGGCCGGGACGGGACGCGGGCGCCCTCGGCGCAGCGGACGGGCGACGTCGTCAGGGTCGCCGCCGGCCTCGACGCGGCCGCCAGGGCCTTCGACGGCGTCAGGCGCCAGGTCCGCGAGCAGGTCAGCCGCTCGGTCGTCGCCGGCGAGGAGCGCGTCTCCCTGCACCTGCGGGTCGCGCCCGGCGTCGTCGCCGACGCGGTCGCCTACCGAGCCGCGGTGGAGGCCGCCGAGGTTCTGGCGGCGGCCGGGGGGCTGCTGACGACCGGCGGTCTCGAGCGCCACGCCGTCGTCCGTCGCCGGTACCTCGACGAGGTCGTCCGCCGGGCCGGCGCGCGCTGAAGGGGTCCTGGTCCCGGTCCCGGTCCCGGGCCCCGGCGGGACGGCGCGGCGGGGGGTGGGGGATGCTCGTCGCGCCGGGCGGGCGCCCGGCGCCGCGCTCCCGCGCGGCCCCGACCGACACGGAGGTCGCCGTGCGCGCACCCGCCCTGGCCCTCGCCGCGCTGCTGGTCCTCGCGACCGCCGGCTGCGGCGACGACGCGTCGGAGCCGTCGGGTGCGCCCGCCGCCGAGCCGTCGTCCGCCGCGACCTCGTCCGCGGGAGGGGCGACGACCGAGGGCGGGGCGGCGGCGGACGCGTCCGTCCCCGTCCTCACCGCCTCCGTGGGCACCCCCGACGACCCGGAGGCGTACGTCATCTCCCTCGTCGACGCGAGCGGCCAGGAGGTCACCGAGCTGGCGGCGGGCGACTACGTCGTCGAGGTGGACGACCCGGCCACCTCGCACAACGTCCACCTCGAGGGTCCCGGTGTCGACGAGTCGACGACGGTCCCGGAGACCACGACGACGCAGTGGCGGGTCTCTCTCCAGCCCGGCGACTACGTCTACCGCTGCGACCCCCACCCGAGCATGGTCGGGGAGTTCACCGTCACCGACGTCTGAGCCGACGTGCCCCGCCCCCGCCCGGCGCCCGGTGCCGCGTGAGCGAGCCCGACGCGCGCCCGGCGCACCGGTCCCCGTCCCTGCTCCTGGGGGTCCTGCTCGGCGGGTCCGCCGGCACGGCGCTGCGCTGGGCCGCGGGGCGGGCGCTCCCGCACGAGGCCAGCGGCTGGCCGTGGGGGACGCTGCTCGTCAACGCCGTCGGCGCCCTCCTGCTGGGAGCCCTGCTCGAGGCGCTGGTGCGCGCCGGGCCCGACGTCGGGCGCCGGCGCGCCCTGCGCGTCGTCCTGGGCTCGGGCCTGCTCGGCGGGCTCACGACGACGAGCGCGCTCGCGCTCGAGACGGTGCGGCTGGGCGAGGCGGGCGCCCCCGCGCTCGCCGTCGCCTACGCGGCGACGACGCTCGTCGTGGGCGTCGCGGCCGCCGCCGCGGGCGTCGCGCTGGCCGCCCGCTGGCCCCGGGGGCGGCGCTCGTGAGCGGGTCGGTCGTCGTGCTCGTCGCCCTCGCCGGCGGGGTGGGCGCCGTCGCGCGCGTCGTCGTCGACGGGGAGGTGCGCACCCGGCTCGGCGGCCGGCTGCCGTGGGGCACCGCGGTCGTCAACGTGCTCGGCTCGCTGCTCATCGGCCTCGTCACCGGGCTGCTGGGCGGACCCGCCGCGCCGGCGTCCGACGCCGCCGCGGCGGCTGTGCTCGCCACCGGCTTCTGCGGCGGCTTCACCACCTTCGGCACCGCCGTCGTCGAGGTGCTGCGACTGCTCGAGCAGCGCCGCGTCGGTGCCGCCGCCGCGGCGGCCGCCGCCACCGTCGTCGTCAGCGCCCTCGCGGCCGCGCTCGGCCTGGCCCTCGGCCGCGCCCTCTGAGGGTGGGCCCCGAGGTGCTCAGAGGGCGGACGGGCGACGACTCGCTCCCGACGGGCCGGGGGTGAAGGAGGCGTCACCTTCGCGTGGGGAGGAGCCCCAGGGGTGAAGGGGGCGTCACCTTCGCGTCGTGGGGGGGGGGGCAGGGGTGAAGGGGGCGTCACCTTCGCAGGGGGCCCGGGGGGAGGTGGGGCTCACCCCGCGCAGCGCATAGGAGGCCGCCTCCGACGGGGCCGACCGGGTGACGGCGCGGTGCGGCGTCCCGGATGGCGGGACGCCCGTCCCGAGGGGTGGTGCGGCCAGCGGTGGGTGCCCTAGCGTCCTCGGCAGGTCAAGAGCGCCAGCGACAAGCCCCGGCTCGCTGGCCGGCAACCCTCCTCCGCGGTGGGGTGCCCCGGGTGAGGACCTGGCCGCACCGGTCCTGGTGCGGCAAGCGCGGACCTCCGGGTCCGGTGGACGCCGCAGGAGACCCCTATGAGCACGCACCCCGTCCTCGCTGACCGCGCCCTCGACCGGGCCCTCGACCGGGCCGTCGACCGAGCTGCGGCAGCGGCCCCGCCCGCCCGGCGCCTCGCCGTCGTGCCGCCCCCCGCCTCGACTCGCGAGGAGGCGGGCGCCCCGTCGGGGTCGTCAGGGCCGGCGGTGCCCCGCGCCCGCACCGCGCCCGCGCCGGGCGACGAGCCGCTGCTGCCCGTCGTCGGCGGCGAGGAGCAGGTGCCCCTCGTGACCGGTGGCACCGCGCGCTACGCCAACCTCGACGTCGCGGCCAGCGCGCCCGCGCTGTGCTGGGTCGCCGACCACGTCGAGCGCGTCCTGCCGCTGTACGCCAGCGTCCACCGCGGCGCCGGGTACGCCTCGCAGGTGAGCACGGCCGTCCTCGAGGGGGCGCGCGACGTCGTCGGCGGCTTCGTCGGGGCCCGCGCGGACGACGTCGTCGTCTGGACCCGGAGCACGACCGACGCCCTCGCCGTCCTCGCCGGCTGCGTGCCCGACGGCGGCTCGGTGCTCGTCCTCGACCTCGAGCACCACGCCAATCTCCTGCCGTGGCGCACGCAGGGCCACCGGGGCGTGACCTCGCGCGTCGTCGAGGCCGCCCCGACCCTCGAAGGGACGCTGGCCGTCCTCGCAGACGCCCTGGCCGCCGAGCCGACGTCGCTCGTCGCCGTCACGGGCGCGAGCAACGTCACGGGGGAGGAGCTGCCGCTGCGCCGGATCGCCGACCTCGCGCACGCCGCCGGGGCCCGCCTCGCCGTCGACGCCGCCCAGCTCGCCCCGCACCGGGCGGTCGACGTGGCCCGCGACGGCGTCGACTGGGTGGCCCTCTCCGGCCACAAGCTCTACGCGCCCTTCGGCGCGGGCGCGCTCGTCGGGCGCCGCGACTGGCTCGACGACGGCACGCCCTACCTGGCCGGCGGCGGCGCGGTCGCCGAGGTCGGCGTCGACGACGTCCGCTGGGCCGCCGCGCCCGCCCGGCACGAGGGCGGCACGCCCAACGTCCTCGGCGTCGCCGCGCTCGCCGCGGCCTGCGACGCGCTGCAGGCGCTCGCCGGCGGCGCGCTCGAGGCGCACGAGCGGGCCCTGCGGGAGCGCCTCGTGGACGGCCTGGCGGGCGTGCCGGGCGTGCGGGTGCACCGCGCGCTCGAGGGGGCGCCGTCGGCCATCGGCGTCGTCACCTTCACCGTCGACGGCGTCGCCCCCGGCCTCGTGGCGGCCGTCCTGTCCGCCGAGCACGGGATCGGCGTGCGGGACGGGCGCTTCTGCGCGCACCCGCTCCTCGAGCGCCTCGGCCTGCGCGAGGGCGCCGTGCGGGCGAGCGTCGGCGTCGGGTCGCGGGCCGAGGACGTCGACCGGCTCGTCGCCGCGCTCCGCGCGCTCGTCTCGGGCGGCCCCGAGTGGCAGTACGCGCTCGTCGAGGGCCGCTGGGCGCCCGTCGACGACCCGCGGCCGTGGCCCGAGTGGGGCGACCCGACGGCGCGCGCGGCCGCCGCCCGCCCCTGCGGCGGCTGACGGCGACGCCCCCGGCGACCGGCGGCACCTCCACCTGCTCCACCGCGACCTCGTGCCGCCGGTCCCCGGCCGGCGGGTCGCCGCCGGCGTCCTGGCTCCGCGTCGGGACCTACCCTCACTCCCCGTGAGCGACCCCGTCAGCCCGTCGACCCCCGCGGGACCCTCCCCGCAGCAGGCCCGCTCGGTGCTCGCCGGCGTGCTCGTCGCGACGCTGCTCGCGGCGCTCGACCTCCTCGCGGTCGCCGTCGCGCTGCCCGAGCTGGCCCTCGACCTCGAGCTGGAGCGCGCGCTCGCGCTGCCCGTCGGTGCGGGGGTGGTCGGCCTCGTCCTCGCCGTCCCGCTGGCGGCGCGGCTGTCGCGCCACGGCCCGCGGCCGGTGCTGCTCGGGGCGGCGGCGGCGCTCGTCGTCGCCGGCGGCGTCGCGACGGCGCTCGCGCCGCTGCCGACCGGGGCGGCGGGGGACGCCCCCGGCTCCCTGCTCGCCGTCGGCCTCGGCCGCCTGGCCCAGGGCGCCGGCGTCGGCGCGCTCGTCGTCGGCGCCGGGGCCGCCCTCGTGCGCGGCGTGCCCGCCGCCCTGCAGGTGCGGGTCCAGGCCGCGCTCGTGCTCGTCACCGGGGTGGGCGCGCTGCTCGGCGCGCTCGTCGGGGGGCTGCTCGCCGACGTGCCCGGCGGCTGGCGCGCGGTGCCGCTGCTCGCGCCCGTCCTCGCCGTCGTCGCGCTCGTGCTGCTGCGCTCGGTGCGGGCGCTGCCCCGCGGGGAGGCGCCGCCCCCGGCCGCCGCGGGCCCGTCGTCGTGGGCCGTCCTGCGCCACCGCGTCGTCCTCCTCGGCGCGGTGGTGGGCGTCGTCGTCGGCGCCGTCACCGTCCTCGTGCTCGTCGACGCCGTCCTCTTCCTCGACCTCGAGCGGCCGCTCCTGCGCGGGCTGCTCGTCGCCGCCGGGGTCGTCGCGGGGGTGGTCGGCGTGGTCGGCGCCACGACGGCGATCGCCCGGGTGGGCCGGCAGCCGCACCTCGCCCAGGTCGGGACGGCGGGCGCCGTCGTCGCGGCCGTGGGCACCTGGCTCGTCGCGTGGCTCGTGGGGGCGGGGCAGCCGGCGGCCGTGCTGCCGCTCGTGCTCGTCGGCGCCGGGCTCGGCGCGGCCGTCCAGGGCACCGGGCTCGTCGTCTCCGTGCTCAGCCCGGAGGGCTCCGAGCGGGAGGCCGCCGCCGCCCTCGGCGCCGGGCGGCGGGCCGGGGCCCTCGTCGGCGCCCTGGTCGTCCTGCTCGCGCCGCTGGCGGGCGACCTCGACGGCACGGGCGCGGCCCCGGCCGGGGTCCTCAGCGGGGTCGTGGCGGTCGTCGGCGTCCTCGCGCTGCTCGCCGTGGTGCCCGTCCTCGCCGTCCTCCCGCGCCGCGGACCCGTCCGGCACCTGCCGGGCGCCTGACGGGCGCGGCCCCGCACATCGGGCACGGCACATCGGGCACGGCACATCCGCCCCGGCCCTCGGGCCCGCCCTCCGGCGGCGGGGACGCGCGGGCGCCGGCCCGTGCGAGAGTGCTGCGGTGACGCTGCTGCCCCCGCCGTCCGCTCGTCCCGCCGCCGCACCGGCCGGCCCCCAGCCCGAGGTCGTCCCGCCCACCGCCGCGCAGCTGCGGCGCTCGCTGGCCCGCGCCCGCGACGGCAAGGCGCTCGACGCCGCCGAGGCCGAGGTGCTGCTGCACGCCCGGGGCGAGGACCTCGCCGCGCTGCAAGAGGTCGCGGTGCGCGTCCGCGACGCCGCGATGGCCCGGGAGGGGCGGCCCGGCGTCGTCACGTACTCGCGCAAGGTCTTCATCCCCCTGACGCGGCTGTGCCGCGACCGGTGCCACTACTGCACCTTCGTCACCGTGCCGCACCGGCTGCCCGCGGCGTACCTCAGCCCCGACGAGGTGCTCGACATCGCCCGTGAGGGCGCCGCGCAGGGCTGCCGCGAGGCGCTCTTCACCCTCGGCGACCGCCCCGAGGACCGCTGGCCGGCCGCCCGCGAGTGGCTCGACGCCCACGGCTACGACGACACGCTCTCGTACGTGCGCGCCATGGCCGTCCGCGTGCTCGAGGAGACGGGGCTCCTGCCGCACCTCAACCCCGGCGTCATGAGCTGGTCGGAGCTGCAGCGCCTCAAGCCCGTCGCCCCGTCGATGGGGATGATGCTCGAGACGACGGCGACCCGGCTGTGGTCCGAGCCCGGCGGCCCGCACTACGGCAGCCCCGACAAGGACCCGGCGCTGCGCCTGCGCGTGCTCGAGGACGCCGGGCGCGTCGGCGTCCCCTTCACCACGGGGATCCTCGTCGGCATCGGGGAGACGCCGGCCGAGCGCGTCGACTCCCTGCTCGCCATCCGCCGGGTCGCCCGGGAGTACGGCGGGATCCAGGAGGTCATCGTCCAGAACTTCCGGGCGAAGGACGCCACCGCGATGCAGGCGGCGCCCGACCTCGACCGCGAGACCTACCTGGCGACCCTCGCCGTCGCGCGCGTCCTGCTCGGCCCGACGGTGAGCCTGCAAGCGCCGCCGAACCTCTCGGACCCCGAGGACGTCGCGGCGCTGCTCGCCTCCGGCGTCGACGACTGGGGCGGCGTCTCGCCCGTGACGCCCGACCACGTCAACCCCGAGCGGCCCTGGCCGCACCTGGCCGACCTCGACCGGTGGACGGCGGACGCGGGCCTCGGCCTGGCGCAGCGGCTCACGACGCACCCGCGGTACGTCCTCGGGTCGCTCGAGCGCGACGAGGCGTGGGTCGACCCCCGGCTGCACCCGCACGTGCGCGCGCTCGTCGACCCGGCCACGGGGCTGGCGGACCCGAGCACGCAGCCGGTCGGCCTGCCGTGGCAGGAGCCCGACGGCGGGCTCGTCGCGAGCGGCGGCGGTACCGGTCGCACCGAGCTGCACGTCGAGGTCGACACGACCGGCCGCAGCGCCGACCGCCGCACCGACTTCGACGAGGTCTACGGCGACTGGGACGCCGTCGCCGAGCGGGTGCCGGCGCAGGACCGGCGGGGCGGCGCCCGACCGGCGCCCTCGGGCCCGCGGGTGGACACCGATGTCGCCGCCGCCCTGCGCGCCGCCGAGGCCGACCCCGCGGGGCTCTCGGACGCGCAGTACCTCGCGCTCATGACGGCCGACGGCCCGGCGCTCGACGCCGTCACCGCGCTGGCGGACGGCCTGCGCCGCGACGTCGTGGGCGACGACGTCACCTACGTGGTGAACCGGAACATCAACTTCACCAACGTCTGCTACGTCGGTTGCCGCTTCTGCGCCTTCGCCCAGCGCAAGACCGACGCCGACGCGTACACGCTCTCGCTCGAGCAGATCTCCGAGCGCACTCGCGAGGCGCGCGACGTCTGGGGCGCCACGGAGGTGTGCCTGCAGGGCGGCATCTCGCCCGACCTCGGGCCGACGGCGTACGTCGACATCGTCCGCGCCGTGAAGGACGCCGTGCCGGACATGCACGTGCACGCCTTCTCGCCCATGGAGATCGCGACGGCGTCGGCCAAGCGCGGCATCTCGGTGCGGACGTGGCTGGAGGAGGTGCGGGCGGCGGGCCTCGGGTCCATCCCCGGCACGGCGGCGGAGATCCTCGACGACGACGTCCGCTGGGTGCTGACGAAGGGCAAGCTGCCCGCCGCGGCGTGGGTCGACGTCGTCGAGACGGCGCACTCCCTCGGCCTGCGCAGCTCGAGCACGATGATGTACGGCCACGTCGACGACCCGCGGCACTGGGTGGCCCACCTGCGCACGCTCGCCGGGGTGCAGGACCGCACGGGCGGGTTCACCGAGTTCGTGCCGCTGCCGTTCGTCCACACGAGCTCGCCGGTGTACCTCGCCGGCATCGCGCGCCCGGGGCCGACGCTGCGCGACAACCGCGCCGTCCACGCGCTGGCGCGGATCATGCTGCACGGCCGGGTCGACCACGTGCAGACGTCGTGGGTGAAGCTCGGCGTCGAGGGCACCCGCGCCATGCTCACCGGCGGCGCCGACGACCTCGGCGGCACGCTCATGGAGGAGACCATCAGCCGCATGGCGGGCTCCGAGCACGGGTCGGCGAAGTCGGTCGCGGAGATCACCGAGATCGCCGACGGCATCGGCCGGCCGGTGCGCGAGCGGACGACGACGTACGGCCCCGCCCCGGAGCGCGCGGTCGCCGGCTGACGCGCGGCGCCCGCCGGGACCGACGAACGGCGGAAGCGCCCGTCGAGACCGACGGACGACGTCCTCCGGAGTCCGGGGAGCCACCGTCCGTCGGTCTCGTGCGGCGATCCGCTCGTCCCGTCACGGCGGGGCGGTGTCGCCGTCGCGCGCGCCGCCCGGGAGCATGGGCGCCGTGCCCGAGAAGACGCGCCCCCTGGCCCTGGTGACCAACGACGACGGCGTGGAGGGCCGCGGCCTCGCGCTGCTGGTCGTCGCGGCGGTCGAGGCGGGGTTCGACGTCGTCGTCGCGGCGCCGTCGCGCGACCGCAGCGGGGCGAGCGCGGCGGTCGACGCCGAGCTCGAGGACGACCGCCTGCCCGTCACCGAGGTCGCCCTGCCGTGGCCGGACCTCGCGGGGGACGGGCACGAGGACCCGCGGGCGTGGTCCGCGGAGGCCCGCGCGCTCGAGGGCACCGACCGGCTGCGCGTGCTCGCCGTCGGCGCGAGCCCGGCCTTCTGCACCCGCGTCGGCCTGCGCGGCGCCTTCGGCGGGCGGGTGCCCGACGTCGTCCTGTCCGGGGTCAACCACGGCATGAACACCGGTGAGGCGGTGCTCCACTCGGGCACCGTCGGCGCCGCGCTGACGGCGACGGTCTTCGGCGTCCGCGCGCTCGCCGCGTCGGCCGGGGTCGCGTCCACGACGACGCTCGAGGTCGCGCCGACGACGTGGGCCGCCGTCCTCGAGGCCGTGCGCCCCGCGCTGCGGTGGGTCCTCGACCACGAGCCGACCGGGACGCTCAACCTCAACGTGCCGCACCTCGAGACGGGCGAGCGCCTCCAGGGCCTGCGCCCGGCGACGCTCGCGGCCGTCGGCGTCGCGCAGGGCCACGCCTTCGAGGCCGGGGAGGGCTACGTGCGCCTGACCGCCACGACGCCGCCCGAGGACGACGAGCCGGAGGACCCGGGCAGCGACACCGTGCTCCTCGCCCAGGGCTGGGCGACGGCGACGGTGCTCGGCCCCGTCGAGCAGCGTGAGGGCGTCGCGCTCGGCGACCTCGGCGACCTCGCGGGCGCCGTCCCCGCCGCCGGCTGACCCGCCCCTCCCGCACTTCGTCGTCAGATCGCCACCTGGAGGCGTCTGCCACGGCGATGTGTCGACGAAGTGCGGGGAAGGGCGTGCCGGGAGGGGCGATGTGTCGACGAAGTGCGGGGTTCAGTCGAGCTCGGTCGGCAGCGCCGGGTCGCGGTGGTGGGCGACGCAGCGCTCGAGCTCCCAGCGCGTCGTGCGGCCCTGGCTCAGCTCGGGCAGCTCGTCGAGGCCGAACCAGCCGACGTCGAGGGTCTCGAGCTCGTCGGGCGGGCGGACGTCGCCCGTCGCGCGGCACAGGAAGAAGAGCTTGACGACGCCGACGCTCATCGGCGGGCGGTGGCCGCGGGCGTCGCGGTCCCAGCAGCCGACGAGCTTGACGACGTCGGCGGCGTAGCCGGTCTCCTCCCGCACCTCGCGCAGCGCGGCGGACACCGGGGTGTCGCCCGGGTCGGCCCACCCGCCCGGCGCCGACCAGCGGCCGTCGCTGCGCTCGCGCATGAGCAGCACGCGCTCCGAGGCGTCGACGAGGACGCCGCGGACGTCGACCTTCGGCGTCGCGTAGCCGGTGTCGCGCCGCTCCAGCTCGAGGGCCAGCTCGGCGGCGTCGGCACCCGACAGCACCGACATGAGCTCGGCGGCCAGCTCGCGCGTCGTCTCGAAGCGCTCGACGTCGTACGCGGTGGGGGAGAAAGCGAGCCCGCTCTGGGCCACCGCGGCGAGGCGGACGGCGACGGCGCGGACGCGCTCGGCCGCGTCACCGCCCCTCTGGTCGTCCCCCGCGCGGCCGGGCGCCGCCCCCTCAGCGGGGACGGCTCCTCCGGCCAGACCGCGCACGGCCGGACCGCTCACGGCACCACCACGCCGCGGCCGGTGAGCGAGCCCTCGTGCAGCCGGCGGTAGGCCTCGGGGGCCTCGTCGAGGGAGAAGCGCTCGGTGTGCACGGAGATCTGCCCGCGCTGCGCCAGCTCGACGACCTCGACGAGCTCGTCGCGCGAGCCCCAGTACGGCACGAGGGTGCTCACCTCGTAGGGCACCGTCCCGAACCCGACCTTGAGCGTCGGCGCCCCGGCGGTGATGCCGACGACCGTGAGGTCGCCGCCCACGCGCACGAGCTGCGGCGCCAGGTCGAGGGTCGCCTGCGCGCCGACGAAGTCGAGGACGACGTCCGCCCCGCGACCGCGCGTCATCTCCTTCACCGGCTCCACGGCCTCGGGGGAGGACTTCAGCGCCTCCGCGGCGCCGACCCGGCGGGCCAGCTCGAGCTTGTCGTCGCCGATGTCGAGCGCCACCACCCGCGCACCGGACAGCGCCGAGAGGATCTGCACGGCGACGTGACCGAGCCCGCCGACGCCGATGACGACGGCCGTGGAACCGGCACCCAGCTTCGGCAGGGACCGCTTGATCGCGTGGTACGGCGTGAGCCCGGCGTCCGTGAGCGGCGCCGCGGCCACGGGGTCGAGGTCCCCGATCGGCACGAGGTGGCGCGCGTCGTCGACGAGCATCCGCTCGGCCATGGCGCCGGGGGCGCCGAGCCCGGGCGGGGCGATGCCGAGCTCGGCCGCCCGCTCGCAGTAGTTCTCCTGGCCGGCGGAGCAGCGCACGCACCGCCCGCAGCCCCACGGGCCGTAGACGACGACGCTGTCGCCGACCTCCACGCCCGTCACGCCCTCGCCGAGCGCCGCCACGGTGCCCGCGCCCTCGTGCCCGAGGGTCAGGGGCAGCCCGTAGACGTACTCCTCCTCGGGCAGGCCCATGACGTACTCGTCGGAGTGGCACAGACCCGCCGCCGTCACGTCGAGGAGCACCTGCCCCGGCCCGGGCTGCGGGTCCTCGACCTCGACCACCTCGGGCCGTCCGCCGATCTCCCGGTACTGGACCGCCTTCATCGTCCGCTCACCTCGCGTCGTCGCTCTCGCCTGCTGTCGTCACGCCCCGGCGACGGGGCGGCGCCCTCGGCCGCCGGGTCTCCCGACGCTAGGCGCCGGGGCGCGTCCCCGCGCCCCGGGCGGGGGTGTGACGATGGCGTCGTGGGACGACGCACCGCGGCAGCGGTCTCGGCGGCCGCGGTGGCCCTCCTGGTGCTCGCCGCTCCCGCTGTCGCGCCCTCCTCGGCCCCGTCCGCCCGGGCCTCCGCCGCCGTGCCGCCCGCCGCGCCGGGCGCGAGCGCCTCGCCGTCCCCCTCGCCGAGCGCGACGCCGGACGTCGGCGCCGACGTCGAGGTCGAGCAGCTCTCCGTCCCCGTCGGGGCGGAGCCCTCCGCCCCGGACGAGCCCGTGGCCCTCGACGCCGCCGTGTACCGGACGGCGGGCGGCACCGACCGGCGCCCCGCCGTCCTCCTCGCGCACGGATTCCTCAGCACCCGCGCCGACCGCGACGGGCAGGCGCGCGAGCTCGCCGCCGAGGGCTTCGTCGTCCTCACGTGGTCGGCCCGGGGCTTCGGCGACTCGGGCGGCCTCGTGCACCTCGACGCCCCCGACTTCGAGGTCGCCGACGCCCGCGCGCTCGTCGACGTCCTCGCCGAGCGGCGCGACGTCCTCCTCGACGAGACCGGCGACCCGCGCGTCGGTGTCGTCGGCGGCTCGTACGGCGGGGCGCTCGCGCTGCTGCTCGCAGGCACGGACGACCGCGTCGACGCCGCGGCCGCGGCCATCACGTGGCACGACCTGGTGGACTCCCTCGCGCCCTCGACCACCGCAGCCGAGGACGCGAGCACGCCGGCGGCGGTGACGAGCACCCAGCCCGGCGTCCTCAAGCGCGCCTGGGCCACCCAGCTCGCCGCCAGCCGCGGCGCCCTGCCGGTCGGGACCCCGCAGGGGGCGGGCGACGGCGGCGCCGCGACGGCCGGTGGCGGCGCCGGGTCGGGTGCGTGCGGCAGCCTCGCGCCGGACCTGTGCGCCGGCTACCTCGACGCCATCGCCACCGGCGAGGTCGGGGACGACCTCGCCCCGCTGCTGCGCGCGTCGAGCCCGGCGAGCGTGCTCGACGACGTCGACGTGCCCGTCCTCCTCGTCCAGGGCCAGCAGGACAGCCTCTTCCCGCTCACCGAGGCCGACGCGAACGCCCGGCAGCTGGCCGCCGCCGGCAGCGACGTGCGGGTGCGCTGGATCGCCGGCGGCCACGACGCCGGCGCCGGGGCCGGTGGCGGCTTCGGCTCCGCCGAGGACGAGCTCGCGCCCTTCCTGCGCGAGGTGCTCGCCGGCGACCCCGCCGCCGACGGCGCCGCCACCTTCCGCGCCGACGTGGTGGAGGACGACGACCTGGGCGCCGCCCTCGGCGCGGCGGCCCAGCAGCCCGGCGCCCCGCCGGTGGCGGGCCTCACCGAGGAGGGCGACGACCGGGAGGTCCTCGAGCTCCCCGGCTACCCGGGCCTCACGTCGGCCGACGGCGACGGGGGCGACGAGGGGGCCGACGGGGGCGCGCCCGCGCTCGAGGTCCGCGCCGTCCCGCTCGTCGGCGACCCCCAGCAGGTGCTCTCGCCGGCGGGCGGCACGCCGTCCGCGCTGACGACGCTGCCCGGCGCCGGCGCCGCAGCCGGCGCGCTCGGCGGGGGGCTCGCCGCCCTGGGCTCCGCGCTCGCCGTCCTGCCCGGCCAGAGCGCGACCTTCGACTCCGCCGAGCTCGAGGACGACGTCCTCGTGGCCGGCGCGCCGACCGTCCGCCTCGTCGTCACCTCGACGGCGAGCGACGCCACGCTCTTCACGGGCCTGCTCGAGGTGCCCTCCGACGGCCGGGCCGTGCTGCCGCGCCAGCTCGTCGCGCCGGTGCGGCTGACGGGCCTGGTGCCCGGGGAGCCGACGCGCGTCGACGTCGCCCTGCCCGCCGTGCTCCAGCGCTACGCCGCCGGCTCCACGATGCGGCTGCTCGTCTCGAGCACCGACCAGGGCTACGCGGTGCCGCAGGACGGCCGGGTCTACGGCGTCGCGCTCGCGTCGGAGGACGCCGAGCCGGCGGTGCGCGTGCCCGTGGCGCCGGGCGACGACGTCGCCACGGTCGCGGCGAGCACGGACGACGGCGGGGGCGTCGAGGTCCCCTGGGGCCTCGTGATCGCGCTGGCCGTCGTGCTGCTCCTCGCGGCGCTGCTCGGCCCGGTGAGCCGGCGCGTCGACGCCCGCCGCGCCGCGCCCGCCACCGTCCCCGCGCTGGGCGGCGGCGTCCTCGCCGGCGCCGCCTCGCTCGAGGGCGACGGGCCGCCGCCGCCGCTGGTCGTCGACGGGCTCGCGCTCGTCTACGCCTCCGGCCTGCGCGCCGTCGACGGCGTGAGCTTCACCGTCGGGCGCGGGCAGGTCGTCGGGCTCCTCGGCCCGAACGGCGCCGGCAAGACCTCGACGCTGCGCATGGTCCTCGGGCTCGTGCACCCGACCGAGGGCCGCACGCTCGTGCTGGGCCACGAGGTCGTGCCGGGCGCGGCCGTGCTCTCGCAGGTCGGCGCGTTCGTCGAGGGGCCGGGCCTGCTGCCGCACGCCACCGGCATCGCCAACCTCCGCCTCGCCTGGCAGGCCACGGGCCGCCCGCTCGGGGACGCGCGGATCGACGAGGTGCTCGAGATCGCCGCGCTCGGCGACGCCGTCCACCGGCCCGTCCGGGGCTACAGCCAGGGCATGCGCGCCCGCATCGCCATCGCGCAGGCGATGCTCGGCCTGCCCGACGTCCTCGTGCTCGACGAGCCGACCAACGGCCTCGACCCGCCGCAGATCCGCGCGCTGCGCGACGTGCTGCGCGGGTACGCCGCCTCGGGCCGGGCCGTGCTCGTCTCGAGCCACCTGCTCGCGGAGGTCGAGATGACCTGCACCCACGCCGTCATCATGCGGCGCGGCCAGGTCGTCGCCGGCGGCTCGCTCGAGGAGCTGACGAGCGGCGGCACCGGCGACGGGCACGGCGGGACGGCCGTCGTCGTCGACGACGTCGAGCGCGCCCGCGCGGCCCTCGCCGACCTGCCGGGCGCCCGCGTGGACGCCGCGGCCGAGCACGCCGACGCCGAGGACCGCCCCGTCCCCGGCGACGGCGAGCTCACCGTCACGGGCGCCGAGCCCGAGGACGTCGTCCGCGCGCTCGTCACCGCCGGCGTGGCGGTGCACCGGGTGGCGCCGCGGCGCCGGCTGGAGGAGGTCTTCCTGGAGGTGACCGGCACGTGAGCGACGACAGCCCCGCGGACGGGTCCGCCCAGCACGCGGCGCAGGGCACCGACGAGCTCGACCGCGCCCTGCGCGCGGAGGAGCCGGCCGGCGAGCGCACCGCCGCGCAGGACGACGCCCGGGAGGGCGAGGCCGCGGGCGCGCGCCACGGCCGCCGCCGCGGCGACGACGGCGCGGCCCCGGGCTACGCGCCGCGCCGGACCCTCACCGTGCGCGCCGAGGCCGCGCGCCAGCTGCGCCGTCGCCGGACCGTCGTCACGGCCGTGCTCCTCGCGGTGCTCCCGCTCGTGCTCGTCGGCGCCTTCGCCCTCGGCGACGGCGACACCTCCGGCGCCCCGGACTTCGTCGAGCTCGCCACCGAGGGCGGGGCGAACCTCGCGCTCTTCACGCTGTTCGTGGCGACCGGCTTCCTCGTCCCGCTCGTCGTCTCGCTGCTGTGCGGCGACCCGCTGGCCTCCGAGGCCAGCTGGTCGAGCCTGCGCTACCTGCTCGTCTCGCCCGTGCCCCGGCGGCGGCTGCTGCGCAGCAAGCTCGTCGTCGCGCTCGTCTCCTCGGTGCTCGCGGTGGTCCTGCTCATGGTCGTCGCCTACCTCGTGGGGACGCTGGCGTACGGGCCCGAGCCGCTCGTCAGCCCCAGCGGCGAGGCCTTTGACCTCTCCGGGGGGCTGTGGCGCCTGGCCGCCGCGACGGGGTACGTCCTCGTCACGACGGCGGCCTTCGGCGGCTTCGCCTTCCTCGTCGGCACGCGCTCCGACGCCCCGCTCGCGGCGGTCGGCAGCGCCGTCCTCCTCGTCGTCGTCTCGACGGTGCTCGACCAGATCCAGGCCCTCGGCGACCTGCGCGAGGCCCTGCCGACGCACTTCCAGTACGCCTACGTGGGCCTCTTCCAGCCCGACCCCGCCTGGGACGACATGCTCACCGGCAGCCTCTGGGCGCTGCTGTGGGCCGTCGTCGCGATCCGCCTCGCCTTCTGGTCCTTCGGCCGCAAGGACGTCCTCAGCTGACCCGCCCCCGCGGGCGACGACGCCGGCGCGCGCCTCACGCGGACGCGGGCCGCGCGGGCGGCGCCCCTCCCGGGCCGCCGGCGCCGCCGCCCGGCCCCGCCGCTCCGCCGCTCGTCGGCGTCGTCGTCGTGTCGACCCCGACCCGGAGCGAGACGCGGTAGCCGCTGCTGGTGTCGCCGGTCACGGTGGCCAGCTGGGTCGCGCCCGCGTCGTCGCCGAACACGGTGTCGGTGGCCAGGCTGACCTGGGACAGGTTCGTGACGGACGCCTCGTACCCGGTGGTGGCGTAGACGGCCTCGCAGACGTCCTGCGGCAGCGCGACCTGGGAGGTGGCGACGGCGCCGGCGCCGGCGGCGTCGGTGATCGAGTCGACGTCGGGGTAGACCTCGAGGTGCACGTGCGGCCACCGCCCGGAGTAGCAGGCCGGGACGACGCTCGTGAAGGTGACCGTGCCGTCGGCGCCGACGACCTGGACGCCGCGCAGGTAGTCCTCGTCCTCCACGCCGGAGGAGTACAGGGAGTACCGGCCCTCGCGGTCGCAGTGCCAGACGTAGACGGCGGCGCCCTCGAAGGGGACGTCGCCGCCGGCCATGTCCACCACGTCGAGCACCAGGGTCATGGGGACGCCCTCGGCGGTCGTGGTCGAGGTGCCGAAGGACGAGCGGATGTCGGAGCGGACGACGCCGGCGGCGGTGAGGACGTTCTCGCCGTTCGAGCCGTCGCCGGGGTAGGGGCCGGCCGTCTCGTCGGGGATCTCGGTCAGGTCCGACGACGACGTGGCCGCGGAGGTGGCGGCGCCGTCGCCGCCGCACGCCACGAGGCCGGCGGTCGCCGCCCCCAGCCCGAGCAGGCCGAGCACGCGGCGCCGGTCGAGCATCGTCGTGACGTCGAAGGCCAGGCCCTGGTCGTCGACGTCCTCGTGCTGGCGGGGGAGGGCGCGCCCGCGGAAGGTGCGCAGCCGCCGACCGGTGGGCTGCCGGTCGGCCGCAGGGGCGGTGGGCTTCGTCTCGTCCATGCCGGGAGCGTCGGAGCCGCCGGTGTCGGGACCGTCTGCCCCCGCTGTGCGCCGCCTGTGGGTCCCGGCGCGCCCGCCGCCCGTGGTCGCCGGGGGCGTCACCCCCGGCGGACGTCGCCCGGCTCGGGCGCCGGGTCGGCCGTCGTCGGCGCGCCGGGCCACGGCCGCCGCGGGGCCTCGTCCGGCACCCCGAGCTGCACCGACCGCCCGCAGACCGCGCAGCCCACGAGGTGGGGGCGCCCCGCTCGCCGGGCCGCCCTCCCGGCGTCGGCGACCCCGGGGTGGAAGAGGTGCTCGTGCGGCGGTGGAGCGGGGGCGGGGCTCGTCATGCCGGCGGACCGTAGGGGCGAGGACCGACACCCCCGCCGCGCCGCGGTGCGCCCGGGTGCGCGGCGTCGGCCAGGATGTGGCCATGGCGCAGAAGACCCAGACCATCCTCACCGACGACATCGACGGCGGTGACGCCACCCAGACGGTGACGTTCTCCTTCCAGGGCACGAACTACGAGATCGACCTCAACGACGAGCACGCGGCTTCCATCGAGGAGTCCTTCGCCGAGTGGATCGCCAACGCCCGCAAGGTCACCGGCCGCGGGGCCGCCGGTGCGGCGCCCGCGCGCTCGGGCGGCGGCCGCGCGAGCTCGGGGCCCAAGCGCATCGACCTCGACGCCGTCCGCGCCTGGGCCCGCGAGAACGGGCACGAGGTCTCCGACCGCGGCCGCGTCTCGAACAAGGTCCTCGAGGCCTACGACGCCGCGCACTGAGCCCCGCC
>NZ_JBBHZG010000001.1:916542-921988 GCF_037482305.1 Pseudokineococcus sp. 5B2Z-1 | reverse complement strand
CCCCCCCCCCCGACGCCGTCGGTCACGGCGGAGTGCCGCCGCCGGCGCGGGCCGCGACCTACCGGCGCCGGCGGCGGACGAGCAGCAGGCCGGCGGTGACGAGCACGGCCGCGACCAGCGGGGCGACGTAGCTCGGGCCCGGCAGGAGCGGGCCCAGGACGAGCACGAGGAGCACGACGGCCACCGCGGCGACGAGGCCCTCGACGGCGCTGCCGCGGCGCGGCGGCGCCGAGGACGACCGCTCGCCCCGGTGGCGGCGAGGAGGCGTGCTCACCGGGGTGACCGTACGGGACGGACCGTGCGCGCCACCGCGGGCAGCAGCCGCTCGGTGCGCCGTCAGGCCATTCCCTCGAGGACGTCGACGGCACGGGCCGCTCCCCGCTCACCCGCCATCGCCCCGGCCGCCGCGCGCGCGGCTCGCCGGTGCGCGGGGGCGGCGGCGAGGCGGCGGGCGAGCCCCTCGGCGGTGAGCCTCCGCGCGGGCAGGGGGGCCGGGGACAGGCCGAGGTCGTGCAGGCGCCGAGCCCACCAGGGCTGGTCGGCGACGAAGGGGACGACGACGGAGACCGCCCCGGCGCGCGCGACGGCGTGGACGGTGCCGGCGCCCCCGTGGTGGACGACGACGTCGGCGCGCGGCAGCACCGCGGCGTGGGGCGCCGACGAGGCGACGAGCACGTCGCCGGAGCTCCCGGCGGCCTCCCGCGCCGCGCGGGCGTCCAGGCCGCCCCAGCCCGTGAGGACGAGGAGGCGGGCGCCGCGGGCGCGCGCCGCGGCGACGACCGCCCGGCTGCGGGCCTCGGCGTCGGCGGGCCCCGTGGCCATCGACCCGAAGCCGGCGACGACCACCGGGGCGCCGGCCGCCCGCGCGGCGGTGAGGAAGGCCTCCACCTCGGGGTCCACGTCGGCGTCGGCGTCGTCGTCGTGCCACGGCCCCGTGAGGTGGGCGGTGCCCGGCCAGTCGGCCGGCCGTGGCACGAGGACCGGGCTCACCGGGCACAGCGCGGCCGCCGGGGGAGCCAGGGCGCCCGCGGGCAGCCCGTGCGCGACCCGCAGCCGGCGCAGGTCCGGTCCCAGCGCCGCCCCCGCGGCGGCGGTGGCGCGGTAGGTGAGCCGGTTGAGGCGCCTGCCCAGGTCGCGCGCGGCGACGCCCGCGGCCGGGAACGCGCCGGTCGCCGTGAGCGCGGGCACGGTCTCGACGAGGACGTGCGGGACGTCGAGCACCGCGGCGGCGAGGGGCGCGGAGAGCACCTTCGGGTGGGCGACGACGACGTCGGGCCGGACGTCGCGGGCCGTTGCCACCGCCGAGGCCAGCAGCGCCCGCAGGGCCGGGTGCACCGTCGACCGCCAGGCGCGCAGCGCCGCCGCGGGCGAGACGCCCTGGCGGGCGACGAGGCTCCCGAGGTCGCCGTCGAGGACGACGACGCGGAAGGGCTCGGCCGCCGGCTCCCCGACCATCCCCGTCGTCATGCTCCGCGTGGCGCCGAGCACGACCTCGTGGCCCCGGCGCGCGGCCTCGCGGGCCAGCGCGACGAACGGCTCGAGGTCGCCGCGCGAGCCGGCCGTGAGCAGCAGCAGCCGCCGCGGACGGGCGGTGACGACGTCGTCTCCGGGCGCGGGCACGCCCCGAGCCTCCCACCAGCGGGGCGCCCCTCCCAGCGTCCGTCGGACCTGTTCGTCGGAGGTGACCGAGCACGGTCACCTCCGACGAACAGGTCCGAGAGCCGGAGGCACCCCTCGCCGGCTGGCGCGGACGACGACGCCGGATGCCCACGAACCGGGCGTCCCAGGTGGTTCACAGCCTGCTCATCGCTGGCTACGGTGTGCCAGCACGAGGTGCCACCCAGGTGCCGACGGCGCTGCCCTCCACCCCCGACCGCGAAGGCGCTGCCTGCTGTGGAGCACTCCGGCCGTCCTCTGCCCGCCGCCGCACGAGCGACCCGACCCGCGCGACGCCCCGTCGCCGTGCGCCGTGCTCGACCCCCGCGCCGGGCGTCGCGGGCCGTGCTCGCGGCGTCGGCCCTCGCCCTGACGACGAGCCTCCTCGCCGTCCCGGCCGCCGCTGCGCCGGAGGTCAGCGAGCCGGGGGAGCGCAAGGCCGCGGTCGACTCGGCCGTCACCGCGCTGCAGCAGGACCTCGTGGGCACGTCCGCGGAGCTGCAGGGCGCGTACGCCGAGTACGCCGCGGTGCAGCAGCAGCTGCCCGGCGCCCGCTCCGCCGCGGACGCCGCCCGGGCCGAGCGGAGCCGGGCCCGGGCCGAGGCGGACGAGCTCGCCCAGCGGGTCGCGTCCTCGACCGCCGCGCAGGAGGCGGCCGCCGAGGCCGTGGCGGGGACGGAGGAGGCGATGGCGGAGCACCGGACCTCGGTCGGCCGGATCGCGGCGTCGTCCTACCGCGGCAACGGGATGCCGGAGATGCTCGCGCTCGCCATGGGGTCGGCCAGCACCGACGACCTCGCCTCGCGCTCGGCCGCCCTCGCCGGGCTGAGCACCACGCAGTCCGCCGTCCTCGCCGACCTGTCCTCGGAGCAGGCCGTGCGCACGAGCGCCCGCGCGCGGCTGGAGGCCGTCACCGAGCAGGTCGCCGACCTCGAGGCCGAGGCCGAGCGCCAGCTCGTGCGCGCCCAGGCCGCCGAGGCGGCCGCCGAGGCGCGCCAGCGCGAGGTCGAGGACCTCGTGGCGCGCCAGGACCGGGCCGTCGCCGTCATCGAGGCGCGCCAGGCCGAGGAGGAGGAGCGCCTGGACGCGCTCCAGGCGGAGTCCGACGCCCTGGGCGCGCAGCTGCGCGCCATCGCCGAGGAGGAGCGCCGCGCCGAGGCGCGCCGGGTCGCGGCCGAGCAGGAGGCGCAGCGCCAGGCGGCCCGCGAGGCGGAGGAGCGCGCCGCGCGCGAGGCCGAGGAGCGCGCGGCCCAGGAGCAGGCGGCGCAGCAGGCGTCTCGGGAGCAGTCGTCCGGATCATCGTCTGGATCATCGTCTGGGCCCCGCGCCGCGGCGGCCCCGCCCGCGGCCGCCCCGGCGCCGCCCAGCGCGGTGAGCCGCGGGTCGTCGTCGGACCGCGGGGGCCGTCTGCTGCGCCCCGAGGGCCGCCTGTCGTCGCCCTTCGGCATGCGCATGCACCCCATCCGCGGCTACATGCGCATGCACAACGGGCAGGACTTCGCCGCCGGCTGCGGGACGCCGGTGCGGGCCGCGGAGGACGGGACCGTCGTGTCGGCCGGCTACAACGGCAGCTACGGCAACATCGTCGTCATCAGCCACGGGCTCGTGGACGGTCGCTCGGTGGCCACGGCCTACGCCCACCTGAGGGGCTTCGCCGTCCGCTCCGGGTCCGTCTCGCGCGGCCAGGTCATCGGCTACGAGGGCACGACGGGCGGCTCGACGGGCTGCCACCTGCACTTCGAGGTGCGCGTCGACGGCGCGCCGACCGACCCCATGGCGTGGCTCTGACGTCCTGACGCCGGCGCGACGACCCCGAGCCCGGCCCGGGGTCGTCGGTCGTCCCTGCGACGATCGCGGCGTGAGCACGTCGAGCACCTCCTCCGAGCGCGACACGGCCACGGCCGGCCCGCTCCGCACCCGCGTCGTCCCGCCCTCGGGCGGGCCGGGCTCCGCCGATGACCCCGCGCTGCGCGAGGACCTCCTGCGCACGTGGGTCGACGTCTCCGAGGCCGGGGGCAGCGTCGGCTTCGTCCCCCCGGTCGACCCGGCGGCGGTCGCCGCCGCGCTCGACGGCACGCTCGCGAGGGTGCGCGAGGGGCGCGACGTGCTCGTCGTCCTCGAGGAGGGGCAGGACGGGGCGGAGCGGCTCCGCGCCGTCGGCATGGGGGTGCTGCTCGCCGGGAGCACTCCCATCACCGCCCACTGGCGCACGGTGGTCCGCCTCATGGTGGCGCCGCGCCTGCAGGGCCGGGGCGCCGGTCGCCGCCTGCTCGCGGCGGTGCACGCGGCGGCGCGCGACCTCGGGCTCGAGCAGCTCTCCCTCACCGTCCGCGACGGCCAGGGCCTGCAGCCCTTCTACGAGCGGGCCGGCTACGTCGTCGTCGGGCGCCACCCCGGGGCGCTGCGCGTCGGACCGGGCGACGACCGCGACGAGGTGCGGCTGGTCGTCCGGCTCTGAGTCGAGCGGTCCCGTCCGGCGGCCGACCGGGTCAGCCCGTCGGGCCGATGGGCTCCTCGCCCTCGGTGAGCCCGAGGTGCAGGTGGTCCGCGTGCAGGTCGTCGCTGAAGAAGGCCGGCCCGGCGGGTCCGTCGAGGTCCACGGGACCGCCGACCTCGGTCGCCCCGGCGGCCCCGGCGGCGCGCATGGCCGCCGCGACGACGTCGAGGGACGCCGGGTCGACGACGAGCCGGCCGTCGACCCGCCACACGTCGAGCGCCCGGCCCCGGGTGTGGTTCGAGAGCCGGTCGGTGCCGAAGACCTTCGCCGGGTGGCCGGTGCGCGCCACGGAGACGGCCACCTCGTGCGCGGCCGCGAGACCCAGGAGCATCGCGAGCGCCTCGTCGCCCACCACCCCGGCGCGGACGTCGGCGGCGGCGTCGTCCGGCAGCTCGACGCGCGGGGAGGCGAGGACCTCGAGCGCCAGCGCGCTCGGCGCCGCGCCCGCGGGCCGGGGCGCGGGCGGCTGCACCCCCGTGACCCGCCACGACCCGTCCGCCGACGGGGCCAGGCGGACGTCGAGCGTCGCGCCGCGCTCGGAGGCCTCGCCCTGCCGCCCGCGCCGCTCCTGGCGGGCCACGACCATGACGCTCGCCGCGTCGGCCGTGAGGCCGCCGTACTGCGGGTGCACGACAGCGGTGGCCGCCGTCGGCGCCTCCGGTGCGGTGAGCGGCCCCAGGGCCGCGGCCAGGGCGGCGCGGTCGGCGTCCGGCGCCAGGAGGTCAGCGGCCGCGAGGCGGGCCACGAGCGCCGCGCCCGCCCCCTCGAGCCGGGCGTCCTCCGCCGACGCCGGCCCCTCGGCCGCAGCGGCCCCCACGGCCGGACCCGCCCAGGTGCCCGCGACCTCGACCGCCCGCGCCGCGGCCTGCTTGACCTCCGGCCGCACCTCGCCGGGCCCCGCGCGCCACGGCGCCGGTGCCGGCAGCGGATCCACCGGGGCGACCTCGAGCGCGGGCCGGGCGGCGCTCGGCCCCGGGGCGGCCGCCCGGCCGGGTGACGCAGGGGCCGACGGGCCGGCCGGGGGCGGCGCGCCCGAGCAGGCCGCGAGGACGACGACGGCCGCGAGGGCCGCGAGAGCCCGGGGCGCGCCGGGATGGCGGGCCGTGCCGCTCCGCGGGACGGCCCCGACGGGCGGAGGGGGGAGGGGCGTCGGCGGGATCACGCCGCGCTGCGGCGGACAGCCCCTGCGCCCGCCTCGTGGGTCGGCGGCGAGCCCGCCGCGTCACGTGCTCCCGCGTCGCCGGCGTGGCGCGGCTCGGGAGCCGCACGGCGCCCCGGAGCGGGCGCGCGCCC
>NZ_JBBHZG010000001.1:910283-916451 GCF_037482305.1 Pseudokineococcus sp. 5B2Z-1 | reverse complement strand
GGGACCCACACGGCCCCCCGGAGCGCCCCCGCGCCCGGATCCGGCGTCAGGGGCCCCGCTGCCACCCGCACGGGCGTGACGGGCCGAGGTGTGAGGGGCCGAGGCGTGACGGGCCGCGGCGCCCGAGGGCGTGAGGTCGGTCCGGTAGGTGAGCACGCGGGCGCCGTCCTTGCTCGACCGGTCGGCGACGCGCTCCCACCCGAGGCGCTCGTAGAAGGCGGCGGCGCCGCCGTCGGCGCGCGTGACGAGCTCGGCCGTCGTCGTGCCGGCCGCGCGGGCACGGGCGGCGAAGGCCTCGAGCAGGGCCTCGCCGACCCCGGCGCCGCGCGCCGCGGGCGCGACGACGACGGCGGCGACCACGGCGACCGGCGCGCCGGCGTCGGTGCTCGTCGACGGCGCGGTCGGAGCCTCCGCGGGCCCGCGGCTCCCCGTGCCGAGGAGCCGCCGGGCGTAGGGGCGCGCCCGCGTGCGCGCGAAGCGCAGGGCGACACGGGGGCGCAGGCCCAGCGCCCGCGCTCCGGAGGCTGCGAGCGACCAGCGGTGGCGGGCGACGACCTCGGCGACGAGCGCGCGCTGGTCGGTGGCGCCGACGAGGAAGCCGACGGGGACGGCCTCGGGCCCCCCGACGAGCTCGGCGACGAGCGCGACGCCGTGGGGGGCGTCGAGGTGGGCGGCGTGCCAGCGGGCGACGAAGCCCCGACCGAGGGACGGGAAGAAGCCGTGGGGCAGGTGGCGGCACTGCCAGCGGGCCGTCCGCGCCAGGTCCGACGGCGCGGCCGGGCGCACGCGCAGCGCCGGGGTCGTCGCGGGGGGAGGAGGCACGCCGCCCAGCTCCTCGGTCATCGTCGGTCACCGGTGATCACCGGCCGTGCCCAGCATGACCGCGCCGACCCGGCCGCGGCCGGTGACACGCCGAGGGGTCCGCCGCGCCCGTGGGGGGCCCCCTCGCACCCTCTCCCGGCCACCTCTCCTGGCTGCCCGGACGCAGACGGCGCCCGCCACCAGCGGTGGTGGCGGGCGCCGTCGGAGCGCTCGAGCGCGAGCGGGGCTCAGCCCTTGGCGGCGGCCTTGAGCTTGCTGCCGGCCTTGATGCTGACGCCGGTGGTGGCGGCGATCTCGATGGACTCGCCGGTGCGCGGGTTGCGGCCCTGGCGGGCGGCGCGCTCGACGGTCTCGACGCTCATGAGGCCCTGGATCGAGACGCTGTCGCCCTGCGACACGGCCTCGGTGAGGACGTCGGCGAAGCCGCCGATGACCTTGTCGACGTCGCCCTTGGACACGTCGCCGTCGAGCTTGTCGGCGATCTTCTGGACGAGCTCGTTGCGGTTGATGGACACGCGGGACCTCCAGGTCGGGCCGGTGGGCCGGCCGGTCTCTCGGCGCCCGCCGGGAGCGGGGCGCCTCGTCGGGTGGTGTCGGTCGGTGCGGTGGTGCCGGTCGAGCTGGGCCGGCGGGGAGACCCGTCGGCCCGGTGCACGCTGAGTGCTCGGCGGCGACCCTACGCGCTGCCGGGGCGCCGGGGGCGGACGCGGCCCGCGCCGCCGGGCGCGTCGTCAGGCGCCGGTGCCCGCCAGGGTGGCCACCATGACGGCCTCGATGGTGTGCCGGCGGTTCTCCGCCTGGTCCCACACGACCGAGGCGGGGCCGCGGAACACCTCGTCGGTGACCTCCATCTCCGTCAGGCCGTGGCGGGCGTGGACGGCGCGGCCGAGCGACGTCCCGAGGTCGTGGAAGGCGGGCAGGCAGTGCATGAAGCGGACGTCGTCGACGCCCGTCGCGGCGAGCACGCCGGCGTCGACGCGGTACGGCGCCAGCAGGGGGATGCGCTCGTCCCACGCGCTCTCGGGCTCGCCGAGGGAGACCCACACGTCGGTGTGGACGAAGTCGGCGCCCCGCACGCCGGCGGCGACGTCGTCGGTGACGGTGAGGCGCGCGCCGGTGGTGCGCGCGGTCTCCCGGACGGCCGCGAGGACCTCCGCGGACGGCTGGAGCGGCTCGGGGGCCACCACGCGCGCGTCCATCCCCGTCAGCGCCGCCATCGCCAGCAGGGAGGCCGCGACGTTGCCGCGCCCGTCGCCGAGGAAGGCGAAGGACGTCTCGGCCAGCGGCCGGGGCGAGTGCTCGGCCATCGTCAGCGCGTCGCAGAGCGACTGGGTGGGGTGCCACTCGTCCGTCAGCCCGTTCCAGACGGGGACGCCGGACACCTCCGCGAGCAGCTCGACGGTGGCCTGCGCGGCTCCGCGGTACTCGATGCCGTCGTAGAGGCGCCCGAGGACCCGCCCGGTGTCCTCCACCGACTCCTTGTGGCCGAGGTGGGAGCCCGCGGGGTCGAGGTACGTCGTGTGCGCGCCCTGCGCCGCGGCCGCCAGCTCGAAGGCCGCGCGGGTGCGCGTGCTCGTCTTCTCGAAGAGCAGCGCGACGGCGCGGCCCTCGAGGCGCCGGCGCGTGCGGCCCTCGCGGCGCTCGGCCTTGAGCCGGGCGGCCAGCTCGAGCAGCGCGGCCCACTCCTGCGGGGAGTGGTCGAGCTCCTTGAGGAAGCTGCGGCCCCTGAGGTCCACGGGCGGCAGGTCGCCGGAGGAGGGGTCGACGGGGGCGCTGGGGGCGTCGTCAGGGTCGTCCACGCGCTCGATCCTGCCCGAGGCCGCCGCCCGCCCGCCGCGGCGCCCGCCCGTCGGAGGGACGGACGGGCCGTTCGGCGGGGCCGGGGCCCTCAGGCGGGCGTGCTCCGGACGGCGTCGGCCGCCGCCTCGAGGCCCCCGAGGGCGAGCACCGACTCGGCGACGTCGGCGACGCGCCGCCGCGCGGAGCGGGCCGTGCGCCGCAGCGCCCCGAAGGCGTCCGTGGCGTCGACCTGCTGCTGGGCCATGAGGTAGCCGACGGCGCGCTCGACGACGACGCGGTGGTCGAGGGCGTGCTGGAGCTGCTCGGCGAGCCGGCTCGTGCTCTCCGCCGCCGCGGCGGTCGACAGCAGGCCCGCGGCGACGCGGGCGGCGGACTCCAGGACGTCGAGCTGCTCGGGCTCCCACGCGACCGCCTCCTCGCGCACCGCCACGAGGCAGCCGACGGGGCCGCCGGCGACGGACACCGGGACGGTGGCGACGGCGCGGGGCGAGCCGGACCCGTCCACGGGGGGCGGGGAGCCAGGAGCCGCGTCGTCGGTGGGCACGCCGCGGCCCGAGCTGCCGTCGACGCCGCCCTCGAGCCCGCTGCCCACGCCGTCGGGGGACTGCTCGCCGAGCGCGCCCTCCACCGGCCGGGCGGCGATCGCCGGCCCGAGGGAGGGCCACCGCGGGTCGACGAGGACGTCCGTCGTGGCGCGGGAGCGCCCCAGCACCTGGGCGTCCGTCGCGGGGCCGGAGGTCGTCTCGTCCTCGGCGCGCTCGAGGGAGCGGGTGGCGGACCCGGTCCAGGCGACGCAGGACAGCCGCCCGTCGGCGTCGCGGAGCATCAGGCCGGCGGAGGCGAGGGGCAGGGCGGCGCTCAGGGCGGACAGCAGCTCGCCGAGGGTGTCGGCGGCGCCGGCGTCCGCGCTCTCGGCGGCGGAGGCCAGCTGCTGCAGCCGCGCGAGCCCGGCGCGCAGGGCATCGGGGTCGACGTCGGTCATCTGCCCATCGTCGCCCGACGGGCGCCGGGACGCCTGCCGGCACGCCCACCGGCGTCGGCCCGACGAGGCTCGCCGGCCCGTCGTCGAGGCGGGCCGACGGGGCCGGTGGGGCGGCTCAGCGCACGACGACGGTCGAGCCCACCGGCATGAGGCCGCGCGCCCAGACCATGTCCATCGCCGCTGTGGTCACGCGGGCGCAGCCGTGGGAGGCGGGGTAGCCGGGCACCGAGGTCGAGCCGTGCAGGGCGATGCCGTCGGGGTGGAAGTAGCGGGGGCTGTACAGGCGCCCGAGCGCGGCGTCGGTCCACCCGCGCTCGGCCCACGTGACGGCGAAGGTCCCGCCCGGGGTGTCGGCGAGTCGCTCGGCGCCGTCGTCGCGCACGTACGTCTCGAACGTCCCCGTGGAGGTGTGCAGCGCGAGCTGCACCTCGCCGTCGACGACGAAGAGCGCCAGGCCGGCGTCCCGGTCGATCTCGAGGGCGCGCCCCGACGACGTCGACGCCTGCGGCCGCACCCCGTCGGCGAGCGCGGCGCTCGTCCGCGGGCCGAGGACGCCGTCCCGCTGGAGCCCAGCGGCGCCCTGCAGGGCGAAGACGGCCTGGCGGGTGAGCTCGCCGTACGAGCCGTCGGCGTCGCCGAGCCAGTACCCGAGGTCGGAGAGGCGCTCCTGGGCGGCGCGCACGCGCTCCCCGCGGTCGCCGCTGCGCAGCGCCACCGGTGCGCTGTCGCTCGGCGCGGGCGCCGGGGGCGTCGAGGCGGTCGGGCTGGGGGCGGGGCTCGTCGCCGGCGCCATCGGCTCCGGCTCCGGCTCCTGGGTGGGCTCCGGCTCCGCCGGCGGGGCGGAGGCGGTGAGGCCGGGCGGGGTGGTGGCGTCCGAGGTGGGGGCGGGGGCGTCGGGCTCCGGCGCGGTCAGCGCCGGCTCGGTGGCAGCGGCGGCGGCGGGCGGCGCGGTGGTGGCGGCCTCGTCCACGCCGGTCGCGGGAGCCCGCGCCCCGGAGGCCCCGGGCGTCGTCCCGGCGGCGCAGCCGGCCAGGCCCGCGACGAGGGTGCCGGCCAGGGCCGCGGTCGCCGCGCGGCGCCGCCAGGCGACCCGCGGGCGGGGCCCCGCCGTCCGGGTGCGCCGGTCGACCACCGCCGGCGGCGTGTGTCCGACGGCCGCCTCCGGCGGCGGGGTGCGCTCGAGGTCCTGCACGTCCACCTCGTCCTCTCCCGTGGGGGTCTCGTGCTCGGGGGAGGCGCCCGGGCGCGGGCGCCGTCGACCGACCACGGTACGTCGCCCGTCGCGGGCGCCCTGCCCGTCGCGGGGTCGGGCCCGTCGCGGGTCGACGCCCGCCGCAGAGCCGCCCGGCCCTCAGGCGCGGCGCGGCTCGCCGGCGCGGAGCTCGCCGACGAGCGCGTCGACGACGGCCACGAGGTCCCCGCCGGAGCGCTGCGCGACGGAGCGCTGGCGCTGGTAGCTCGCCCCGGTACGGGTGATCCGCTCGACGGCGCAGAGGGCGTCGACGCAGCCCAGGTCGCGCGCCACGGGCTGCAGGTCCTCGAGCAGGTCGGCGAGGTCGTCGGTGACGAGCCGCTCGCGCCCCGCCGCGTCGAGGACGACCTCCGCGTCGAGGCCGTAGCGGGCGGCGCGCCACTTGTTCTCCTGGACGTGCCACGGCGGCATCGAGGGCAGGCGCTCGCCGGCGACGAGCCGCCGGTCGAGGTCGACGACGAGGCAGTGCACGAGCGCCGTCACCGCGCGCAGCTCGGCGAGGGTCGGGACGCCGTCGCACACGCGCACCTCGAGGGTGCCGAGGTGCGGGGCGGGGCGGATGTCCCAGCGCACGTCGGAGAGGCCGTCGATGACGCCGGTGCGCAGCTGGTCGTCGACGAAGCCCTCGTACTCCTCCCACCGCTCGAAGGCGAAGGGCAGGCCCGCCGTCGGCAGCTGCTGGAACATCATGGCCCGGTTGCTCGCGTAGCCCGTGTCGACGCCCGTCCAGAAGGGCGAGGACGCCGTCAGCGCCTGCAGGTGCGGCGCCTTGTGCAGCAGCGCGCCGAGCACCGGGAAGACCTTGTCCGCGGAGTCGAGGCCCACGTGGACGTGCAGGCCCCAGATGAGCATCTGCCGGCCCCACCACTGCGTGCGCTCGATGAGCTCGGCGTAGCGCTCGCCGTCGGCGAGCTGGTCGGTGGACCACTGGCCGAAGGGGTGGGTGCCCGCGCAGGCGAGCTCGACGTCGAGGGGCTCGGCCGCGGCCCGCACGGCCGCGACGGCCTCGCCGAGGTCCGCGGCCACCGCGTCGGCGTTCTCGCACACGCCGCTGACGACCTCGACGGTGTTGCGCAGCAGCTCGCCGGTCACCCGGCCCGGGGCGAGCGAGCCCGCCGAGCGCACGCCCGCGAGGACGGCGTCCGCCGCGTTGACGAGGTCGCGCGACGTCCGGTCGACGAGCGCGAGCTCCCACTCGACGCCGACGGTCGGCCGCGGCGAGGGCGTGAAGGCGACGGCCACGGGCAGAGTCCAGCACGGCGGGAGCGCCGCGCGCGCCCCGGTCCGCCCGGCGCGCCGCTCCGCGAGCTCC
>NZ_JBBHZG010000001.1:840733-910130 GCF_037482305.1 Pseudokineococcus sp. 5B2Z-1 | reverse complement strand
CCCCCCCGCGGTGCGGTCGCGCGGTGCGGTCGCGGCCGGGCGCCCGCGGGGGCACGCTCGCGCCCAGGACGAGACCGAGGACGGGGCGGCCGGTCGGGTCGGCCGCGCCGGCCGGGCTGGAGGGCCGCATGAGCACGAGCACGAGGACCGCCGTCGTCACCGGGGGCACCGCGGGGGTGGGGCGGGCGACCGTCCGCGAGCTCGCCCGGCGCGGCTTCGACGTCGCCGTCCTGGCGCGCGGGCGCGCCGGCCTCGACGGCGCCGTCGCCGACGTCGAGGCGGCCGGGCGCCGCGGGCTCGCCGTCGAGTGCGACGTCGCCGACCACGCGGCGGTCGACGCGGCGGCCGAGCGCGTGGAGTCCGAGCTCGGCGCCGTCGACGTGTGGGTCAACTGCGCCTTCGCCGGCTCGCTCGCGACCTTCTGGGACACGACGCCGGAGGAGTTCGCGCGCATGACGGACGTCACCTTCGGCGGCCAGGTCAACGGCACGCGGGCGGCGCTGCGGCACATGCGCCTGCGGGACCGGGGCGTCGTCGTCAACGTCGGCTCGGCCCTGTCCCAGCGCGCCATCCCGCTGCAGTCGGCCTACTGCGCCGCGAAGCACGCGGTGAAGGGCTTCAGCGAGTCGGTGCGCGTGGAGCTCATGGCCGAGGGCAGCCGGGTCCAGGTGTGCCAGGTCATGCTGCCGGGCCTCGACACGCCCCAGTTCGACTGGAACCTCAGCCGCGTCGAGGGGCACCCCCAGCCGGTGGCGCCGATCTTCGCCCCCGAGGTCGCCGGGCGGGCGATCGCCTTCGTGGCCGAGCACCCGCGGCGGACGATGTGGGTCGGCGTGTCGACGGCCTACACGATCCTGGGCGAGCGGGTGGCCCCGTGGTTCCTCGACCGCTACCTGGCCCGCACGGGCATCAGCGGCCAGCAGGTGCACCAGGACCTGCCGCGCTACGGCTCCAACGTCTTCGAGCCGCGCGACGAGGACGCCGACCGGGGCGCGCAGGGGCCCTTCGGCGACCGCAGCTGGGGCCGCGACCCGTGGTCGGCGGCGTCGATGCACCGGGGGGCGGTCGCCACGACGGCCCTCGCCGGGGCGGGCGCCGTCGTGGGGGCGCTGCTCGTCCGGCGCTCCGAGGAGCGCTCGGGCGTGCGCCGCGCCCGCCGCGCGGCGCGGGACGCCGCCTCGCGGGCCGCGGCGGCCGTCAGCCGCTGAACGCCCGGCGGTAGCGGGCCGCGCCCCACGCGCACCAGGCGCCGGCGACCACCGCGTCGACGAGCGCGGCCCGCCGGCGCCGGACGTCGAGCAGGCCGAGGGCGAGCGCCGTCGCCGAGTGGACGCCGTCCACCGCCGCGCCGCCCCCCACGGCCAGGCGCGGCGGGAGCACCCGGCCGCCCGCCGCCTGGACGAGGTGGCGGGCGCCGAGGACGCGCAGGACCCGCCGCCCGCGCACGTCCGGGTCGTGGCCCGACATCGCCCGCTGCACGGCGTCGGGCGCGAGCAGGCACGTCGCGCCCCAGGCGGCCCGCAGCAGGTCGGGGACGACCGGCCGGTCCGGGCGCCCGCCGCGCCGGGAGCCTCGTCGGGACTCCCGCTGGAGGCGATGGTGGTGGACGGGGTCGGCGGTGCCGCGGCTGCTCACGCCGACAGGGTGCGCGCCGCCGGGGTCTTCCGCACCGGGACGCCCGGGGCAGCGTGGAGGGCCACGCGCAGCGACCAGTCGTCACCGCGCGTTCACGTGGTCGTCCCGTCGGCCCCGTCTGCCCGTCGTCACGGCCTCCCAGGGTGGGGCGCATGACGACGAACTGCTCGCACGAGACGTCCTCGGCCGCCCCCGCGCGGGGCCCGCGGCTCGCCCTGCCGATGCTCGGCCACACCCGCGGCTCGCGCTCGGCGCAGACGTGCCACTTCCGCTGCGGCGACGCCTGCCTCACGGAGAGCCCGAGCACGTCCAGCGCCCCGGCGTTCGAGCAGCTGGCGCAGCAGGCGATCGCCCGGCGCTCGCTGCTCGCGGGCCTGGGGGCGGCCGTCGTCGCGGGCGCGGCGCTCGCGCCCGACGAGGCCCGCGCGGCGGGCTCCGGTCGTGGGCGGGGCCGGGGCTCGCGCGCCGACGCCGCGGCGTCCGCCCCGGGCGCCCTCGCGCCGGCGGGCGCCCTGGCCGGCTTCGCGCCGGTGGGCCCGGTGGCCGCCGACGTGGACGACGTCGTCGTCCCCGACGGCTGGGACTGGCACTCGATCATCGCGTGGGGCGACCCGGTGGAGCGTGACGCGCCGGCCTTCGACCTCGACGCGCAGACGCCCGAGGCCCAGGCGAAGCAGTTCGGCTACAACTGCGACTACCTCACCGTGCTGCCGCTCGGCGGCTCGGGGAAGCGGGCGCTGCTCGTCGCCAACCACGAGTACACGAACGAGAACATCATGTACCCGGGGTACGTCGACGACGAGAGCCTGACGGTCGAGCAGCGGATGACGTCGATGGCCGCGCACGGCATGTCGGTCGTCGAGGTCCGCCGCGACGGGCCGGGCAGCCCCTGGCGCGCCGTCCCGTCCCGCTACGGGCGCCGCATCACGGCCTCGACGACGGAGTTCGCCCTCACCGGGCCCGCCGCCGGCAGCGACCTCGTGCGCACGAGCCGCGACCCCGAGGGCACCACGGTCGTCGGGACGCTCAACAACTGCGCCGGCGGCACGACGCCGTGGGGCACCGTCCTGTCCGGGGAGGAGAACTTCCAGGGCTACTTCCGCAACACCGCGACGCCGGACGAGCGCAACGCCGTCTACGGCATCAGCGACACCGGCCGCGGGTGGGACCTCGCCGACGCTCGCTTCGACCTCACGGAGGAGCCCAACGAGGTCAACCGCTTCGGCTGGATCGTGGAGATCAACCCCTACGACCCCTTCTCGACCCCTCGCAAGCACACGGCCATGGGCCGCTTCCGCCACGAGGGCGCGACGGCGTCCGTCGCCCCCGACGGGCGCGTCGTCTGCTACATGGGCGACGACACGGGCGGCCAGCACCTGTACAAGTTCGTCTCCCGCGACCGGGTGGCGAGGAACCCGCGCCAGGGGCGGGAGAACGACGTCCTCGAGCACGGCGACCTGCACGTCGCGCGCCTCGCCGTCGAGGGCGACCCCACGAGCGACTACGACGGCACCGGCGAGTGGGTGCCGCTGACGCGCGGCGGCCGCTCCATGGTCCCCGGCATGACGCTCGAGGAGGTGCTCGTCTTCACGCGCGTCGCCGCGGCCGCCGTCGGCGCCACGCCGATGGACCGCCCCGAGGACGTCGAGCGCAACCCCGTCACCGGCAAGGTCTACATGGCCTGCACGAACAACTCCGGCCGCCGCGAGCCGGGCGCCGCGAACCCGCGCGTGCGCAACCGCTACGGCCACATCGTCGAGATCACCGAGGCCGAGGACCAGACCTCCACGACCTTCACCTGGGCCCTGCCCGTCGTCTGCGGCGACCCGGGCGACCCGAGCACGTACTTCTCGGGCCTGCCGGCGTCCGAGGTCATGCCCATCGCGTGCCCGGACAACGTGGCCTTCGACGCCCACGGCGGGCTGTGGGTCTCGACCGACGGCCAGCCCGGCTCGCTCGACCTCGCCGACGCCCTCCACCACGTCGCCACCGACGGCCCCGAGCGCGGCAAGGTGCGCACCTTCCTCACCGTCCCCGTCGGCGCCGAGACGTGCGGGCCCGTCGTGGACTCGGTCGAGGGCAGCGTCATGGTCTGCGTCCAGCACCCGGGCGAGGTCGACGGCGCGAGCATCGAGAACCAGGTCTCGCGCTTCCCCTACGACGGCGAGGTCCGCGTGCCGCGGCCCGGCGTCGTGCAGGCGATCAAGCGCCGCTGACGGACGTCCGCCCGGCGCCGGGGGACGGGCGGGCGCGGCGGCCCGGTGACGACGCGCGCGTCGTCACCGGGCCGCCCTACGGTCGGGGCATGAGCCAGAGCACCCCGGACGACGCCGCTGCGGACGACACCGTCGCGGACAGCACCACGAGGGACAGCCCCGCGGCCGAGGCCCTGGCGGGCCACGGGCACGACGCCGAGCCCCCGGCGCCCGGCACCAGCCCCACCGGGCCGCAGGAGGCCGCGGGGGAGAGCGCGTCGGCGGTCGCGGACCTCACGCCCGAGGAGCTCGCCTTCCTCCACGGCGTCTTCGACGCCGCCCGCGAGGGCCGCGCCGCCGAGCTCGCCGAGGTCGTCGACAAGGGCGTCCCCGTCGACCTCACGAACTCCTCCGGCGACACGCTGCTCGTGCTCGCCGCCTACCACCAGCAGCACGACGCCGTGCGCGTGCTCCTCGAGCGCGGGGCCGACGTCGAGCGCACCAACGACCGGGGGCAGTCGGCGCTCGCGGCGGCGGTCTTCCGCCAGGACGAGGCGGTCGTGCGGACCCTGCTCGCGGCGGGGGCCGACCCGGAGCGCGGGCCGAAGTCGGCCGTCGAGACGGCGCGGGTCTTCGAGCTGCCGGAGATGCTCGCCCTGCTGCAGGACCCGTCGCTGCGGGCCTGACGCGCGTCGCCGCAGGGGTGCCGCGACGGCGCCCCGTGGGCTAGGTTGGAACGAGTCCAGACAAGAGCCGGGGTGGCACGAGCCGCCCACCGGGGCCCGCCGCGCGGCGCCGCCCCGCGGCGAGGTCCGAGGAGAGGACAGCGATGACGACGACGAGCGACCGCACCGCGCAGGGCGAGCAGCCCGTGCTGACCAACCGCCAGGGCCACCCGGTCTACGACAACCAGAACCAGCGCACCGTGGGCTCCCGCGGCCCGGCGACGCTCGAGAACTACCAGTTCCTCGAGAAGATCAGCCACTTCGACCGCGAGCGGATCCCCGAGCGCGTGGTCCACGCCCGCGGCACCACGGCCTTCGGCCACTTCGAGGCCACGGGCACGTGGGGCGACGAGCCGATCGCGCAGCACACGCGCGCCAAGCTCTTCAGCGAGGCCGGCAAGAAGACCGACCTGGCCATCCGCTTCTCCACGGTGGCCGGCGGCCGCGACTCCTCCGAGGTGGCCCGCGACCCGCGCGGCTTCGCGGTGAAGTTCTACACCGAGGACGGCAACTGGGACCTCGTCGGCAACAACCTCGCGGTCTTCTTCATCCGCGACGCCATCAAGTTCCCCGACTTCATCCACAGCCAGAAGCCGGACCCGGTCTCCTTCGAGCGCCAGGTGCCCAACCGCGTCTTCGACTTCATCTCGCAGACCCCCGAGGCCATGCACATGGTCACGCTGGTCTTCGGCCCGCGCGGCATCCCGGCGTCCTACCGGGAGATGCAGGGCTTCGGCGTCAACACCTACAAGTGGGTGAACGCCCAGGGCGAGACCAAGCTGGTCAAGTACCACTGGATCCCGCAGCAGGGCGTGAAGTCCTACACCGGGGCCGACGCCGCCGTCGTGCAGGGCTCCGACCTCGGCTCGCACACGCGCGACCTCTACGACGCGATCAACCGCGGCGACCACCCGAAGTGGGACCTGTACGTCCAGATGATGGACGACAACGACCACCCGGAGCTCGACTTCGACCCGCTGGACGACACCAAGGTCTGGGACGAGAACCGCTTCCCGCTGGGCAAGGTCGGCACGATGACGCTGACCGGCGTCCCGCAGGACTTCTTCACCGAGAGCGAGCAGATCGCCTTCGGCACCGGCGTCCTCGTCGACGGGCTCGACTTCTCCGACGACAAGATGCTCGTGGGGCGCACGTTCTCCTACAGCGACACCCAGCGCTACCGCGTCGGGCCGAACTACCTGCAGCTGCCGGTGAACTCGCCCAAGGGCGCCCGCGCCGCCACCAACCAGCGCGACGGCGCCATGGCGTACCTCGTCGACCGCCCCGAGGGCGTCAACCCGACGGTGAACTACGAGCCGTCGATCATCGGGGGCCTGCGCGAGGGCACCTACCCGACGCACGACGAGCAGGGCCCCGAGATCACCGGGCGCCTCACCCGCAAGCGCATCAACCGCACGAACGACTACCTGCAGGCGGGCCAGCGCTACCAGCTGTCCGAGCAGTGGGAGAAGGACGAGCTCGTCGCCAACCTCGTCGACGGCCTCTCCGCCTGCGACCGGCCCATCGCCGAGCGCATGGTGTGGCACCTGCTCATGTGCGACGACGAGCTGGGCAACCGGGTGGGCGAGGGCGTCGGCATCACGGCCGACGACGTCCGCGGCCTGGAGCCGCTGGCCACCCAGACGCTCACCGAGGACGAGCTCGAGCGGGCCCGCAACCTCGGCAAGAACGGCCCCCGCGACGTCACGGGCCTGAAGATGACGCACGCCGTGCCGAACGAGCGCGTCGCGCGCTGACCCGCCGCGGCCCTCGTCGGCCGCAGCTCCCGCACCACCAGCTCGACCCGCAGGCCGCGCCGGACCCCCGGCGCGGCCTGCGGCGCGTCCACCCCCCGACGGGCCGCCGCGGTGGCGCGGGCATGCTCCGTCGTGTGACGACGACGCGAGCGGCCGGCGAGGCGGTCGACGGCGGGGCGACCGGGGCTGAGGCGACCGGGGCTGAGGCGACCGGGGTCGGGGCGGCCGGGGCCGGGACGACGGCGGCTGGGACGGACGGGGTGCGCTGGGTGGAGACGGCGTGGGAGGACCCGCGCGCGCAGGCCCTCCGCGACGCCATGGACGCCGAGATGGGTGTGCGGTACGCCGACGTCGAGGACGTCTTCTCCACGCTCGTCATGCCGCCCGGCACGGCGTGGCTCACGACGTGGGTCGCGCTCGACGGCGAGGAGCCCGTCGCGACGGCGACCCTGCGGTGGCTCGGCGAGGGCCCCGGCCGGCTGGCTGAGGTGAAGAAGGTCTACGTCGCGCCCGCGGGGCGCCGTCGCGGCCTGGCGTCGCAGGCGCTGCGCCGGGTCGAGGCCACGGCGCGGTCCCTCGGCGTCGACCGGCTGCACCTGCACACGGGGAGCCTGCAGCCCGAGGCGATCGCCCTCTACGAGCGCGAGGGCTGGGAGCAGGTTCCCGTCTTCGCGCCGTACGACGTCCTGCCCGTGAGCGTCTGCTTCACCAAGCCCGTCCCCGCCGCCCCCTGACCCACCCCACATCCCGGCACTTCGTCGTCAGATCGCCGTCCGAGGGCGCCTTTCCCTCGCACTTTGTCGGCGAAGTGCCCTGCAGGGGCGCCCTCCCACGGCGATGTGTCGACGAAGTGGCGAAACCGGGCGCTCCGTCCGGCGATGTGTCGTCAGAGTGCGGAGGCGCGGGCGGCGCGGCCGCTGCTGACGGCGACGGCGCCGACCCCCAGCACGAGCACGACGAGGGCGCCGACGACGACGAGCAGCGGCGCCGTCCACGCGCCCGTCGCGTCGTGCACCGCGCCGAGCGCGAGGGGGCCGAGCGAGGCCAGCGCGTAGCCGCCGCCCTGGACGAGGGCGGACGTGCGGCGCGCCTGCCGGTCGTCGCCGGACAGGCGGACGACGAGCACGAAGACGATGGTGAAGACGCCGCCCTGGGCCGCGCCGCCGAGCGCGGCCCACAGCAGCCACCCCTGCGGCGCGAGGAGCAGGCCCACCGGGAAGGCCACCCAGCAGGCGCCGACGAGCGCCAGCACCCGGTCGGGGGCCGTGCGCTGCAGCAGCGCCGGCACGCCGAGGGCGCCGACGACGGCGAGCACCTGGAACACCGACGAGGCCGCCCCGGCCGCGGCCGGGCTCTGGCCGAGGCGGTCGGCGAGGAGCGTGGGCAGCCAGGCCGTGAGGCCGTAGTAGGAGAACGCCTGGGCGCCGAAGCCGACCGTGAGGACGGCAGGAGCCCACGCCGGCCGGTGGAGCGCCGCGGGGGCCGCGGGCTCGTCGCCGGCGCCGCGCTCGCGCGGCGGGTCGACGGGCAGCGGCGCCCGGCGCACCGTCGCCGCGCCCCACAGCAGCGCGCCGAGGACGGCGAGCACGGCCCACGACGTCGTCGCCGCCCGCCACCCGAGGAGCTGGGCGAGCGGCTCGGTGCCGAGGGAGGTGAGCATCGAGCCCACGTTGAGCGCGGCGGTGTAGGCGCCGGTCACCGTGCCGGACCGCGACGGCGGCACGGAGCGTCGGATGATGACGGGGACGACGATGTTGCCGACCGTGATGGCCGTGCCGATGACGGCCGTGCCCGCGAGCACGAGCTCCGTGCCGCCCGAGGCCCGCAGCACCGTCCCGGCCGTGACGCCGGCGAGGCACCACCAGACCGCGGCGGCGGGGCCGACGCGCGCGATGAGCGCCGAGGCCAGGGGCGCCGCGACGGCGAAGCAGACGACGGGGATCGTCGTGAGCAGGCCCGCCGCGGCCGGGTCGAGGCCGAGGTCCTCGGTGAGCCGCCCGAGCACCGGGGCGACCGCGACGATCGGCCCGCGCAGGCTCAGGGCGACGACGAGGACGGCGGCGACGACGAGCGTGGTCCTCGGGGCGGCGAGGGCGGCACGGTCCGGCGCCCCCGACGTCGCGGCCCGCGCCGTGCCCCCCGCCGAGCTCTCCGTCGTCCCGCGCGCCGCCACCCGGCCATCCTGCCCGCCGGCAGCGGGCGCCCCGGACGGCGTCGGGCGCTCGGGCGCCCGACGGGGCCAGGATGGCCGGGTGAGCGACGACGCCGGACGTGACGCCGGACCCACGGAGGGGCGCGCCTGGAGCACCCTGTCCCACCTCGAGTGCCCGCGGTGCGGGGACCACCTCGACGCGTCGGTGCACCAGGGCCTGTGCCCGCGGGACGGCTCGCCGCTGCTCGCCCGCTACGACCTGGCGCGCGTCGCGGTGACCCGCGAGGAGGTCGAGCGGCGGGCGCCGGACCTGTGGCGCTACCACGAGCTGCTCCCCGTCCAGGGGCCCGAGGGCGTCGTCACGCTGGGGGAGGGCATGACGCCGCTGCTCGCCGCGCCGCGCCTGGCCGCGGACCTCGGCGTCGGACGGCTGCTCGTCAAGGACGAGGGGCTGCTGCCCACCGGCTCCTTCAAGGCGCGGGGTGCCGCGGTCGGCGTCTCGCGGGCCCGCGAGCTCGGCGTCCGGGGCCTCGCGATGCCGACCAACGGCAACGCCGGCGCGGCGTGGGCCGCGTACGCCGCGCGCGCCGGGCTGCCGCTCCTCGTGGCGATGCCGGTCGGCGCGCCGGCCATCACGCGCGCCGAGTGCGTCGCCGCCGGTGCGCAGCTCCACCTCGTCGACGGGCTCATCAGCGACGCCGGGAAGCTCGTCGCGGCGGCCGTCGCGGAGGACCCGGACCGGTGGACCGACGTCGCCACCCTCAAGGAGCCCTACCGCATCGAGGGCAAGAAGACGATGGGCTTCGAGATCGCCGAGCAGCTCGGCTGGCGGATGCCCGACGTCGTCGTCTACCCGACCGGTGGTGGCGTGGGGCTCATCGGCATCTGGAAGGCGCTGCACGAGCTGCTCGAGCTCGGGTGGGTCAGCGGGCGGATGCCGCGGCTCGTCGCCGTCCAGGCGACGGGGTGCGCGCCGATCGTGCGCGCCTTCGAGGCCGGCGCCGAGGTGTCCGAGCCCTGGGTCGACGCGTCCACCGTCGCCTTCGGCATCACGGTGCCGAAGGCGCTCGGGGACTTCCTCGTGCTGCGGGCCGTGCGCGAGACCGGCGGGACGGCGCTCGCCGTCGACGACGACGAGCTGCTCGCCGAGCTGCAGCACGTCGGCTCGCTCGAGGGCCTCGTGCTGTGCCCGGAGGGCGCGGCCGTCGTCTCCGCCGTCCGGCGGCTGCGCGGATCGGGCTGGATCGGCGCCGACGAGGAGGTCGTCGTCCTCAACACGGGCGCCGGGATCATCTACCCGGAGGCGCTGCCCGTCCGCGTCGGCGACGGCCCGGGCGAGGTGCCCGTCGTCGCGAAGGACGGCCGCCTGGAGGTGCGTCGTGGCTGAGACCCGCGCCGAGGGCGCCGAGGACGAGGGCACCGGGACCGGAGGGGCGCAGCCCGCGCTCGAGGACGTCGTCCTCGACCTGCCCGTCGGGCCGGTCCCCGTCCTGCGGTCGCGGCCCGCCGGCGACGTCGTCGGCCGCCTGCTCCTCGTGCCCGGCTACACCGGCGGCCGGGTCGACCACCGGCTCCTCGTGCCCGAGCTGGCCGCGCGGGGCGTCGACGCCGTGGCGCTGACCCAGCGCGGGCAACCGGGCGCCGTGCGGCCGGAGGGGGAGGGCGCCGACGTCGAGGAGGCGGCGCGCTCCTACGCGCTGCCGCTGCTGGCCCGGGACGTCCACGACGCCGCCGCCGCGCTCGCGGCGCTCGACGACGGGTGGGCGGCGCCGGTGCACCTGCTGGGCCACAGCTTCGGCGGCGTCGTCGCCGGCGAGGCCGCGCTGCTCGACCCGTCGCGCTGGCGCGGTCTGGTGCTCCTGTGCTCCGGCCCGCACGGCTGGCCGGGGCGGATGGCCGACCAGGTCGCCGTCCTCGAGCGCGAGGGCACCGCCGCGGCGCTGTGGGCGCACCTGGCAGCGCCCGAGGGGCTCGAGCCGCCGCCGGACGGGGCCGCGGCGGCGTGGCGCGAGCGGGTGCTCGGCACGTCGCCGGGGCAGCTGCTCGCCGCGGCGCGGGTGCTGGGGTCCCACGAGGACCGGTCGGACGCGCTGCGCGGCACCGGCCTGCCGGTGCTCGTCGCCCACGGCGAGACCGACGCCGCGTGGCCGCAGGAGGACCAGCGCGCGATGGCGGAGCGGGTCGGCGCGGCGTACGCCGTCCTGCCGGGCGGCCACTCGCCCAACGAGGACGCGCCGGCCGCGACGGCGGCGCTGCTGGCCGAGCGCGTGCGGGGCGCCGCGGGGGACTGAGCAGGGGTGCGCCGCGGCCGGGGCCGAGCGGTGCGCCGAGGACGCGGTGCACCGCGACCTGGGCGCACACCTCGCACCGGGACTACCGCGGCGGCGACGGCGGTTGGGACCGGTGCCCGACGTCACCACCCGGCGCCGGGAGCCGTCCGAGCACCGAGGTGACCCATGACCGTCCCGCTGTCCGTCCTCGACCTGGCCCCCGTCGACGAGGGGACGAGCGTCGGCGAGAGCGTCGCCGGCAGCGTCGCCCTGGCGCAGGCCGCGGAGCGCGGCGGGTACCGGCGGGTCTGGTACGCCGAGCACCACAACATGCCGATGATCGCGTCGTCGGCGACGGCGGTGCTCATCGCCCACGTGGCGGCGCACACCTCGACGATCCGGCTGGGCGCGGGCGGCGTCATGCTCCCGAACCACGCGCCGCTGACCATCGCCGAGCAGTTCGGCACGCTCGCCTCGGTGCACCCCGGGCGCATCGACCTCGGGCTGGGCCGCGCCCCGGGCTCGGACCAGGCGACGATGCACGCGCTGCGGCGCGACCCGTCCTCGGCGGACACCTTTCCCCGCGACGTGCAGGAGCTGCAGGGCTACCTCACCGGCCAGAGCCTCGTGCCCGGCGTGAAGGGCGTGCCCGCGGCGGGCGTCGACGTGCCGCTGTGGATCCTCGGGTCGTCCCTCTTCGGGGCGAAGCTGGCCGCCGCGCTGGGCCTGCCGTACGCCTTCGCCTCGCACTTCTCCCCGCAGGCCCTCGAGGCCGCCGTCGCCACCTACCGGCGGGAGTTCCAGCCGTCGGCGCAGCAGGCGGAGCCCTACGTCGTCGCCGGCGTCAACGTCCTCGCCGCCGACACCCGCGAGGAGGCCGAGCACCACCGCGCCGTCGTCCGCCGCGCCCGGGCGCTCGCCTTCTTCGCCCGCGGCCGCACGCTGACCGACGCCGAGGCCGACCTGCTGCTGGAGTCCGGGGCCGGCGCGCAGATCGACTCGATGATGGTCCACACGGCGCTGGGCACCCCCGACGAGGTGCGCGACCAGCTCGACGCCTTCGCCGCGCTGGCCGACGCCGACGAGCTCATCACCGCCCACTCGGCGCCCACCGCCGCGGCGCGCGTGCGGTCGGTGGACCTGACAGCGCAGGCCGTCGCCGCCGTCCCGGCCTGAGCGCTCGCCCGACCTCTCCCGGGGGCCTCCCCGGGGCGGCCCCGGGGAGGAGCTTCAGCGGATCGTGTACCCGCCGTCGAGGACGAGGTCGTGCCCGTTGACCATCCCGGCGGCCCCGCTGGAGAGGTAGAGGACGGCGGCGGCCACCTCGTCGGGCAGCGCGAAGCGGCCCGTCGGGATCTGCGCCTTCGCGTCCTCGCCCTTCTGGCCGCTCCACGCCGACCGCCCCAGCGCGGTGAGGACGACGGTGGGGGAGACCGAGTTGGCCGTCACGCCGCGGCCGGCCCACTCCAGGGCGAGCACGCGGGTGAGGCCCACGACGCCGGCCTTGCTGGCGCAGTAGGCCGCGTGGCCGTCGAGCGCCACCGTCGCGGCCTGCGACGCCATGGTCACCACCCGCCCGTACCCGGCGGCGAGCATCCGCCGGCCCACCGCCCGGGCGACGAGGCACGTGCCGGTGAGGTTGACGGCGAGCGTCCGCGACCAGGCGTCGTCCGAGAGGTCCTCCGCGGGGGCGAGGACGGCGATGCCCGCGCACGTGACGAGGACGTCGACCCGCCCGGTGGCCGCGACGGCCTCCTCGACGGCCGCCTCCACCGACGCGGCGTCGGTGACGTCGCAGGCCACGGCGAGGTGCTGGCCCGCCGCCGGGCCCCCGAGCTCGCCGGCCCGCGCACGTGCGGCCTCCTCGGCCACGTCGACGACGACGACGCGGGCGCCGCGGTCGGCGAGGAGCCCGCAGACGGCGCTGCCGATGCCCGACGCGCCGCCCGTCACCAGCGCCGTCCGGCCGTCGAGGCGCAGGGACAGGTCGACCTGCTCATCCGCAGGGGTGGCGGACGGGGTGGCGGCGGGGGTGCGGTCGTCGTGCGTGCTCACGTCTGCCTCCGGTGACCGGCCCGCGCCCCGGTGCGCGGGCCTCCGCGCGCGATGATGCCCGCCGACGTGGCCTCCTGCGCCCCTGCGGCCGCCCTCGCCGCGTCTGCCGACCCGGCCGCGGGCCCCCCCTGCGTGCCGTCGCGAGCGCCGTCGGAGAGGCTTGCGCCCGTGCAGACCCCGCGCCAGCCCCAGCAGCCGTCGTCCGCCGAGCGGGGCGAGGAGGGCGGGGACCAGCAGGTGCAGCGGCCCTGCGCCGTCGAGGACCACGGCGTCGTCGGCGACCTGCGCTCGATCATGCTCGTGACCAAGGACGGCGAGGTCGACTTCGCCTGCGCCCCCGACTTCGACAGCCCCGGCATCTTCGCCGGCCTGCTCGGCGAGGGCGGCGGCGGCTTCTCCGTGCGCCCCACCGCGTGGGACACCACGCACCAGTACTACCTGCCGAGCTCGGCCGTGCTGGCGACGCGCTTCAGCAGCCGCCGCGGGTGCCTCGAGGTGCTCGACGGCATGGTCCCCGAGGAGGCGCTGCCCGACGACGACGCGGAGGCCCGCCCGGGGCGCCGCCCCCTGCTCGTGCGCCTCGTGCGGGTGCTCGACGGCGAGCAGGAGGTCGTCGTCGACTGCCGCCCCGGCTTCGACTGGGGCCGGGCGCCGCACGAGGCGGAGGCCGTCGACGGCGGCGTCCGCTTCCGCGCGGGGGAGGAGCAGCTGGTCCTGCGGTCCTCCCACCCGCTCGACGTCGAGGACGGCGCGGCCCGCGGGCGCGTCCTGCTGCGCCGGGGCGACGCCCTGGCCCTGGTGCTGCACTGGGGCGAGCTCGCGCCGGAGGAGGGGGGCGAGGTGGGCCGCGAGGAGGCCCAGCGCCTCCTCGACGCCACGCACGCCTACTGGCGCGACTGGGTGCGCCGCTCGAGCTACCGCGGCCGCTGGCGCGAGATCGTGCATCGCTCGGCCATCACCCTCAAGCTCCTGACGTACGCCCCGACGGGCGCCGTCGTCGCGGCCGGCACGACGAGCCTCCCGGAGGAGGTCGGCGGGGCGCGCAACTGGGACTACCGCTACGCCTGGCTGCGCGACGCCGCCTTCACGACCTTCGCGCTCATGACCCTGGGCTTCCCCGACGAGACGGACGCCTTCCTCGCCTGGCTCGAGGAGCGGATGGCGGCGGCGGGCGACGAGGGGCTGCTGCCCGTCTACACCGTCCGCGGGGAGCGCCCGCCGGACGAGGAGGTGCTCGAGCACCTCGGCGGCTACGCGGGCTCGCGCCCGGTGCGCACCGGCAACGCCGCCTACGCCCAGCGCCAGCTCGACAGCTACGGCGAGGTCATGGACTCCATCTACCTCTACAACAAGGTCCGCCCCATCAGCTGGGACATCTGGACCCAGGTCGTCGACATGCTCGACTGGCTGGCCGACCACGCCGCCGACCCCGACGCCGGTCTCTGGGAGAGCCGGGGCGAGCCCCGGCGCAACACCTACTCGCAGGTCATGGTGTGGGTGGCCTTCGAGCGGGCGCTGCGCGTCTCCCGCCAGCGCGGGCTGCCGGCCCCGCGCCAGAAGTGGGAGGCCTGCGCCGACGCCGCCTACCGGCGCGTGCAGGAGGAGGGCCTCGACCCCCGCACGGGCGGCTACCGCGTCAGCGCGGGCAGCGACCAGCTCGACGCCAGCCTTCTCATGCTGCCGCTCGTGAAGTTCGCCGGCCCCACGGACCCGCGCTTCGCGGCGACGCTCGAGGCGCTGCGCTCCGAGCTCGTCGTCGACTGCCTCGTGCGCCGCTACCCGACCGACGGGACGGACGGGCTCGACGGCGGCGAGGGCTACTTCGTCGCCTGCTCGTTCTGGTACGCCGAGGCCCTCTCCAGCGCTGGCCGGTCGCAGGAGGCCGAGGAGGTCTTCGAGAAGACGCTGCGCTTCTCCAACCACCTGGGCCTCTTCGCCGAGGAGGTCAGCGCCACGGGGCACCAGACCGGCAACTTCCCGCAGGCGCTCTCGCACCTCGCGCTCATCAGCGCGGCGGTCCACCTCGACCGCGAGCTCGGCGGGAGCGCCTGACGCGGGGGGCGCGCGGGGTCAGCCGTCGACGAGGTGCCCGTAGACGACGGTGTTGTCCTCGTAGTGCCCCACGGAGCGGTCGAAGACGCCGCCGCAGGTGATGAGCCGGATCTGCGCGTCCGGCGTCTGCCCGTACACGCGCCGCGTGGGGAAGTCGTCCTTGGGGTAGCGCTCGGAGGTGTCGACGACGAAGGTCGCCGTCGTGCCGTCGGCGCGGTCGACGAGGACCTCGTCGCCCGGCTCGAGCTCGCCGAGGCGGTAGAACACCGACGGCCCGGCCTTGGAGTCGATGTGGCCGGCCAGGACCGTCGGGCCGACCTCCCCGGCGCGCGGCGACCCGTCGTACCAGGACGCCTTGAGGTTGTCGGGACCCTCGCGCGGCGGGACGGCGAGCGACCCGTCGTCGTTGAGGCCGAGGTGCAGCAGGTCGGTGTCCACGCCGATGGCGGGCACCCGCAGGCGCACCGGCTCGGCCACCTCGGGCGCCTCCGGCTCCGCGGGGGGCTCGGGGGCCGGCGTCTCGGGCGCGGGGATGCGCACGAGCCCCGGGATGTCGCCCTCCGGCGCGAGGGCCTCGGTGGGCAGGACGTCGCCCTTCGTCGCGTCGGTGACGCGGGTGCGCTCCGGCTCCGGCTCCGGGTCCTGCGTCGCCGTCCCGTCCGGGGCGGGCAGCGACGTGGCGCCGTCACCGGACGGCGTCCCGACACCCGGGGTCGACCCGGGAGCGGAGTAGGGGGCCGCCGCGACGTCCGAGGACGTGCGCGGCGGCTCCCCGGGGGGGCCCGCCTGGTCGGCCAGCGCCGACCCGACGAGGCCCGCCCCCACGACGACGCAGGCGATCGACGCGGCGGTGGCCGCGCGGCTGCCCCGCCGGCTGCGTCCGGTCCCCTGCGCCATCGTCGTCAGCCCTTCGCGTCGCTCGAGCGGCGGCGGACCGCGTAGGCGCCCGCCCCGACGGCCACGAGGCCGAGGCCCGCGCCGAGCAGGCCCAGCTCGGTGCCGTCCGACGCCCCGCCGGCGCCGGTGTCCGCCCCGCCGTCGGGCATGGCCATGGAGCTGCTGAGCACGCCGCAGACCGCGGGCACGGTGGCCTCCTGGGGGAGCGAGGGGTCGAGGTCCGACATCGTCTCACCGTCGTAGGCGCCCGAGCCGTCCAGGTCGACGCCGTGCTGGACGACGACGGCCTCGCCGGCCGCCACGGCTTGCGCGACCTCGTCGGAGACCTCGACTGTGCGCTCGTAGGTGGTGTCGCCCACCGGGAAGCGGTCGACGGCGAGGCCGCTGTCGGGGCTCGTGTCGCCCTCGGTGGTCAGCGACACCTGGATGGCGCCGTAGGCGTCGGCGGCCTCGGTGGTCTCGAGGGCGCCGTCACCGTCCGGGTCGAGGCCCGGGTCGGGGCACGTGCCCGCGCCGCCGATGTGGACGTGCTGCGCGTGCGGCGCGCCGGCGAGCAGGCCGCTGGAGGTGATCGACAGCGTGAGCTCGTTCCCGTCGAGGGTCCCGGTCACGTCGGAGCTGGCGCCGCTGTCGTTGAGCTCGGTGAGCTGCGCGCTGAGGTCGTAGGTGCCGTCGGCCGCCGAGGCCGGGCCCGCGAGGATCAGGCCGGGGGCCAGCGCGAGCGCGCCGGTGGCGGCGAGGGCGAAGGTGCGGTGGGTGCTGCGCGTGTGCGTCGTGCGGGTCATCGGGGGTCCTCCCGTGGTCCGTCGTCACCGGCGCCGAGCGGTGGTCCCCACCCCGGCGCCGGTCGGTGCGCGCGGGACCGCTCGCTCCTCGGAGCGGCCCTGCGCGGGTGGTTCGGTGGTGCGGCCCGGGCGGTTGGGTCCGATCGGGACGCGTGGCGCGGGAGGTGGTGTCAGCAGTGCTCGGAGACGTAGCCGGGGGTGCCGCGGGGGACGACGTCGCGATCCCGGAGCAGGACGGAGATGCGGTCGCCGCGCGCCGCGCAGGCCTCGCGGAAGGGCTGCCGGCCCGTGTCGGTGTACTCGACCTCGAGGACGTGGCGCCCGTAGTGGCCGGTGTAGACGTCGCACTCGTCCCACACCTGGCACTCCTCGGCGACGGCGAAGTCGAACCCGACCGCGCGGACCTGGCGGCGCGTCAGCTCGGCGGTGTTCTTCTGCGCCACGGCGAGGCCGGCCGCGTGGGCGCGACGCGCCAGGAGGCGGGCGAGGGCCACCGCCTGGCCCTGCGTCAGCCGCCCCCCGGAGCGGGTCCAGGCGTCGAGGTTGTCGAGCTCGACCGCCCGGTAGCCGGCGGCGGCGCAGCCGTCGATCCAGCGCCCGACGACCCGGGCCGCCGCCGCCCGCTTGGCCGACGTCGACGTGTCGAGGAGCACCTCGCCGGGCCAGTCCGCGTCCTCGACGAGCCGCCCGCGGGCGTCGCGCAGGAGGAGGTCGGGGTGCGTGCGCCGCCACCAGGCGGTCTCGCCCGGCTGGGTCTGGAAGGCGTTGACGTAGCAGACCGAGTACACGCCGCGGACGGGCGCGGCCGTCCGGTCGCGGACGACGACGTCGACGTCCGCGGCGGGCGGGTAGGCGCCGCCGAGCTGGTAGTCGAGCACCCCGCCCGCGGGCGGGGGTGCCGGGCGAGCGGCGCTCGCGGCGGCGGAGGCCGTCGTGGCCGTCGCCGCCGGCGCCCCGGTGGGTCCGGCGCCGCAGGCCGCGAGGACGAGGGCGCCGAGGACCGCGGCGACGGTGCGCGCGCCGCGGCGCGGGGCGGCCGCGCGTCGGGAGGTCACGTGCTCATCCTCGGACGACGCCGCGGACGCCGCCGCCGACGAGGGTCGCGACGTCGACCATCGCCCCCGGGAGGACGAGCCCCCGCGGGGCGGCCACGTAGCAGGGGCGCCACTGCGGGCCGAAGCCCTGCTTGAAGGCGCGCAGGCCCTGGAAGTTGTAGAGCGGCCCGCCGTGGGTCCACACGAGGTGCCCGAGCCGCTCCCAGGCGGGGGCGCCGGCGCCCGTCCGCAGCCCCGAGAGCGGGGCCGTGCCGAGGTTGAAGGCGGAGAAGCCCTGCTCCTGCGCCCAGAGGAGGCTCTCGACGAAGAGGTAGGTCATCACGGTGCTCGGCCCGTCGGGGAGGCGGCGCATGAGGTCCACCTGGACCTCCTCGCCGTCGCCGCCCACCCAGAGCGTCGCGAAGGCGATGACGCGCCCCTCCTGGCGCACGACGGCGACGGGGGAGCGGCGGACGTAGTCGTCGTCGAAGGCGCCGAGGGAGAAGCGCTTCTCGCCGCCCCGGCGCTCCGCGAGCCAGGCGTCGGAGACCGCGCGCAGCTCGGGCACGAGCGGGTCGACGTCCTCCGGCGCCACGACCTCGACCGTCATGCCGAGCCGCTGGGACTTGTTCCGGCACGTGCGCAGGTTCGTCCTCGCCTTGCCCGAGAGCGTGTAGCCCTGGAGGGGGACGACGGCCTCCTCGCCGAACTTCGTGACGGCGAGGCCGGAGGCGCGGTAGAGGTCGGCGTGGTCGTCGAGGACGCTGTAGAGGACGGGGCGACCGGCGTGCCGGTCCACCTCGGCGAGGAAGCTGCGGAGCAGCCCCGGGACGGCGGCCGGGTCGCCCACCGGGTCGCCCATGACGACCCAGCTGCGGCCCTCCACCTGGTACATGAGGAAGGCGGCCCCGCAGGGGGCGAAGAAGAAGCGCTTGTCGCCGGTGAAGGCGAGCTGGGCGGCGCAGCGGCCGGAGCGGGCGACGAGGTCCTCGACGCGGGCCAGCTCGTCGTCGTCCGCGGACGCACCGTCGGGCCGACGGCGCCGCAGGACCCAGGTGCCCGCGAGGACGACGCCGGCGACACCCGCGACGGCGGCGAGCCGGTCGGCGAGCGGGGCGGCGGACAGGGCCGTCGTGAGCACAGGAGCGTCGACGGAACCGGCGAGCTCCTGCCAGGCGACCGCCCCGACGACGAGGGCGGCCGCGACGGCCGGCCGCACGAGGTCGCGCGGGCGGCGCGAGCGCGTGCCCCGGGAGAAGACGGCACGGGCGGGCACGAGGAGCAGGGCGAGCGCCGCGGTGACGGCGCCGAGCACGACGTCGCCGTGCGTCACGGCGAGGACCGCCGTCCCCGCGAGGAGGGAGAGCGTGGCGGCCCAGGCGGTGCGCAGCCGGCGGTGCAGGCCGAGCCCGAGGAGCAGCGCGGACCAGCCGACGAGGCTCGTGGCCATCGCGGGCACGTCGAGGCCGCGGCTGCCGGGGAGGTCGCCGCGCACGGCCACGAAGGTGCCGGCGCCCGCGACGACGAGGGCGAGCACGGACGGCGTGAGCACGGTGGGCAGGCGCCCCGCCGTCGTGCCGGCGCCGGCCGGGCGGGTCTGCTCCGCGGCCGAGGGCGCCCGCATGGCCGGGACGCGCAGCCCGGCGGCGCCGGCGACCGGCGCGTGGACGTCCGGGGTGGCGGTCGTGGGGAGGGGCGCGGCCGCGGCGCCCGTGCGGATCTCGTGGCGGACGAGGAGCGCCGCGGCGAGGAGCAGCGGCAGGACGAAGTAGACGAGCCGGTACGCGACGAGGGCCACGGCGAGGTCCGCGGGCGACGTCGTCCCGCCGAGCAGGACGACGAGCGCCGTCTCGAAGACCCCGAGGCCCCCGGGCACGTTGCTCACGAGCCCGGCGACGGTCGCGACGGCGAAGGCGGCGGCGAAGGGGAGGAAGGCCATCCGGTCGTCGGCGGGCAGGAGGACGTGGAGGACGGCGGCCATGGAGAGCCACTCGAGCGTCGAGAGCGCGACCTGGGTGAGCGCGAGGCGGGGCGAGGGGCGCTCGAGGCGCCAGCGGCCGCGGCCCACCGCCCGTCCGACGAGCGCCCAGACGAGGTACCCGAGCACGCCCGCGAGCAGGACGGCGCCGAGCGCGACGACGACCGTCGGCGGCAGGCGCAGGGCCCGGGCGGCGGTCGCCGGGTCGTGCAGCACGCCGGCGCCGGCGAGGACGGCGGCGCCGAGCGCCAGCGTCACGGTGTTGAGGCCGACGATGCGCGCGACGGCCGAGCGCGGCACCTGCCAGCTGGAGTACACGCGGGCGCGCAGCGCCGCCCCCACCACGGCGGAGGCGCCGAGGTTGTTGCCGAAGGCCGTGGCCACGAAGGACGCGAGGCCGTAGCGGCGGTAGGGCAGCGGGTGGCCGACGTAGCGCAGCGCGAGCGTGTCGTAGCCCGTCATCGCGACGTAGGAGGCCGCGGTGGCGAGCAGGGCCGCTAGCGCCGTGCCCGGCCCGAGGCCCAGGAGGTCGCGGCCGAGGTCGGACCAGTCGTAGCCGCGGAAGGTGCGGTGCAGCAGCGCGAGCGCCGCCGTGAGCATCCCGAGCACGAGCACGGGACCGAGCAGCCGCCGCACCGCGGCGGCCGGACGGGTGGGGGCGGAGCGCATGGTCGGGTCCTCGGCAGGTCCGGCCCCGATCTTGACCCCGGCCGGCGAGGCCGTCGCCCGCCCTCAGACGTCTTGCGCCACCTCCCACACGAGCCCCCCGGGGCTCGAGAGGGCCACCGTGCGCTTGCCCCACGGGCGGTCCACAGGACCGTTGAGCAGCGTGGCGCCGCGCTCGCGGAGCGTCGCGCAGGCGGCGTCGAGGTCGTCGACCCAGAGGGAGAGCATCACCTGGGCCGTGCTCCCGAGGGCGGCGCTCGGCCGCGGCGCGACCAGCTCCCCCGCCTGCTCCGCCGAGAGCAGGTTGAGGTACGTGGCGCCCGTGCGGAGGACGGCGGAGTGGTCGTCGGTGGCGACGACCGGCAGGCCCAGCACCTGGTGGTGGAAGTCCGCCTCGGCGGCGACGTCCTCGACGAAGACGGTGAGGGCGCTGAGCCCGGTGGGCAGTGGGTCCGTGGTCATGGTGGTCCGACCGCGTCCGTCCCGGGGACTCATCGGCGGCCGGGCGCGGTCAGGACCGGTGCGACTCCGACCGCTCCGCGGGTCCGTCCGACCGCGCCGCCGGGGCGTCGTCCGCCGCCGGAGCCGGCGCGTCCCCGTCGCCGTCCCCGTCGTCGTCGCGGTAGCCGTCGGCCCACTCGCCCGTGGAGAAGTCGTAGCCCACGGGCTCGCCGTCCTCGTCGCGCCGCTGGTACCACTCGGTGTACTCGGCGCTCGTGGAGTCGACGTCCGCGCCCGCCCCGCGGTCGTGCTCGCTGCGGGTGACCTGCACCGCGAAGTCGTCCCCGTAGCGCTCGATGCCGTCGGTCACGGCGTTGTCGAGCGCCGAGCGGGTGTAGTGCTGGCGCAGGGCGATGGGGTCGGTCCGCAGCTCCTTGAACCAGGCGACGACGGCCAGGAGGAGCACCAGGGCGAAGGGCACGGCCGTGACGATGACGAGCTGCTGCAGGCCCTGCAGCGCCACGCCCTCGCCGAGCGTGAGCATCACCACGGCGATGCCGGCCATGACGAGGCCCCAGAAGATCACCAGCGGCCGCGGCGGGGTCTGCGAGCCGCCGGTGCTGAGCATGCCCATGACGATCGAGGCCGAGTCCGCCGCGGTGATGAAGAAGATGGCGAGGATCGCCATGGCGACGAAGGGGATCCAGCCCGCCACCGCGTTCAGGTTGTCGAGCAGGGCGAAGAGCACCTCCGGCGCCGCCATGTCGTCGGAGAAGCCGGGGGCGCCGTCGCGGTACATCGAGATGGCCGTGCCGCCCATGACCCCGTACGCGACGAAGATCAGCGCGGAGGGGATGAAGATCGTGCCGAGGAGGAACTGGCGGATGCTGCGGCCGCGGGAGATGCGCGCGATGAAGATCCCGACGAACGGCGCCCAGGAGATCCACCAGGCCCAGTAGTAGACGGTCCACGTCGACTGGAAGGCCTGCGTCTCCTCGCCCCAGGACAGCGAGCGCCCCATGAGGTCGAACAGGGACCCGAGGTACTCCATGATCGCCGACGGCACGAGGTTGAGCAGGAAGAGCGTGGGGCCGAGGACCACCACGACGAGCAGCATCCCGACCGTCAGCAGGATGTTGGTGTTCGACAGGTAGCGGATGCCGCGCGCGACGCCCGAGACCGCCGAGACGATGAAGCACGCCGTGAGGACGGCGATGATCGCGACGAGCACGGTGTTCGTCACCGGGCCGCTGCCGGAGACGATGCTCACGCCGGAGCCGATCTGCAGCGCGGCGATCCCGAGCGCCGCGGCGGTGCCGAAGAGCGTCGCGACGATGGCGAAGACGTCGACGAGCTTGCCCGCGACGCCGTCGGTGGCCCTCGCGCCGAACAGCGAGCGGAAGACGGACGACACGAGCAGCGGGCGCCCGCGGCGGTAGGCGACGTAGCCGACGGCCCCGCCGATGACGGCGTAGATCGCCCAGGCGTGGAAGCCCCAGTGGAAGTAGGTCTGCGCGAAGGCGTAGTGCAGGGCGTCGACGGTCTCGGCGTCGTTCGTCAGCGGCGGCGGCGTGATGAAGTACGTCAGCGGCTCCGCCGGGCCCCAGAAGAGGACGGCGACGCCCAGGCCGGCCGCGAAGAGCATGGCGGTCCACGAGAAGGTGCCGAACTCGGGCTCCTCGCCCTCCTTGCCCAGCGGGATCTTCCCGTACGGCGACAGGGCGATGCCGAGGAGCGCCACGAGGACGACCACCGCGACGAGGTTGAACATCCACCCGAGGTTGTTCGTGGCCCAGTCGTAGGCGGCCTGGGCGGCGCTCGCCACCGTGTCGGGCGAGGTGACCCCCCAGACGACGAAGGCGACGGTGAGGGTGCCCGCGACGGCGAGCACGAAGCGCGAGACGCGGTAGCGGCGTCGTTGCTCGTCGATGCTGATGCCGGGCACGAGGGCCGGGTGGGTGTCGTGCGGGTACTTCGGCACCCGGTAGTCGAGGCTCGACAGGGCCCCCTCGGTCCGCCGCACCGACCGGCGGAGCGCGCTGCCCCTCGCCCTCGGGGCGTCGTCCGGTCGAGCGCCGTTCTCGTCAGTGGACACCTGCGTACCTCTCGTGGCCGGGCGGAGCGTGCGGACAGTAGCCCGGGGCCACGGGGCGGTCCAGGCCTGCGGAGGACGCCGGGGGGGCGTGGTGGGCGGCCGGGCGTCGGTGCCGCCGCGGTCGGGTGGTCCGCGGTCGGTGGACCTCCGTAGAGAGTTCGAGAACCCTTGCTCGGCCTTGAAAACGGTGGCTTCTCGCAGGTCGCGGGGAGTCTACCGACGGGATCGGAGGCCGCTGGAGCCGTCCGTGGTGGACTTGCGAGGGCGGATGGTGCGCGCAGTTGGGATGACTCAAACCCTTCTGAGCCCGACGCAGGTGGACGAGCTGGCGGCCCTCTACGAGGCGGGCGCGACACTGGTGGAACTGGGTGAACGGTTCGGCGTGCACCGTCGCACGGCGGCCGCCCACCTTGTCCGCCGGTCAGTCCCGAACCGCACGCGAGGCCTGGATGAACGGCACCTCGCCGAAGCGGGCGAGTTGTACTCCGAAGGCTTGACGCTCATGGAGGTGGGGTTGCGCTTTGGTGTCAGCCAGCAGACGGTGCGCCGTGCGCTTGCGGCCGAGGGGGTCGCGATCCGCCGGAGTGGTCGTCGTGTTCAAGCGGCGACCTGATGTGCGCCAGGCCTTCTCCTGCATGAGCGCTTGACGCGTGCGTGAAGGCGCCCTGGGGGCCTCGGCCTCAGGTCGGAGGGGCGCCCGGCAGACCGGGTCCGCACCGCGGAGACACTTCACGAGCTGACGTCACTGCTATGATAAAACATCTCTAGAGGCGTCTGGATATGTTTTAAGGAGGTCAGTGATGGCGAAGCGCACTGTCCCGTTGCGACCGCACGTGCAGGACGCCCTCAGCGTGTGGGGACAGCTCATCAGGCGCGGTCGGCTCGACCGCGCCTGGACGGCCAAGGATCTCGCGGCCCGCGCGAACGTCTCGGAGCAGACCGTGCTCTCCGCAGAGGCCGGCCACCGTGGCACCGCCGTCGGCACGATGATGGATCTGGCCGACCTCGTCGGCATCCCCCTCTTCGGTATCGAAGACCGCTCCGAGATCGCAATCCGTCGTCGACGCGGCGAGGAGATGCTCGCTCTGCTCCCAAGCCGTGTTCGCCGGTCGAAGGCAGGAACCATCGATGACGACTTCTGAGGAGCTCTATGTCTGGACGTGGCTGCCAGGCCAGACCGAGCCCGTCCTGGCCGGGAGGGTGGACCAGGCTGGGCCGCTCTTCACTTTCATCTACGCGCTGAGGTACCGATCGAGGCCGGATGCCATCAGTCTGTTCGCGCCGGAGCTTCCGCTGCGCCCCGGCATCCAGGAGCCGGCAGATGGATTGACCATAGCGGGCGTCCTCAGGGACGGGAGTCCCGACAGGTGGGGGCGGGGTGTCATCGAACGCCGACGAGGTGCCACACCGAACTCCCTCAGCGAAATCGACTACATGCTGAGTTCCAGCTCGAATCGCTTCGGAGCACTGGACTTCCAAGCCAGTCGCGAGACCTACGTTCCGCGGGATGACTCGGCGACCCTCGATGAGCTGCACAAGGCAGCCATCATCCTCGACGAGGGCGGCGAACTATCGGCGGGCCTCGACGCCGCGCTGATACATGGCACAAGCCTGGGAGGCGCACGGCCGAAAGCGACCCTCACCAGTGACGATGGGAGCCAGTGGCTCGCGAAGTTCGCGTCATCAGACGATCGCGTGTTCTCAGTGGTGAACGCCGAAGGCGCGATGCTTGAGCTTGCGCGCAGGGCGGGTATCAACGTTCCTGAGAGCAAGGTCGTGTCGTCTCTTGGTAAAGAGGTTCTTCTTGTCCGGCGGTTCGACCGAGATGCCACAGGAGGGCGGCGCCACGTGGTATCCGGTCTGACGATGGCGCAGACCGACGAGATGTACGCGCGGTACGTGTCCTACCCGCAGATCCTCGATGTGCTTCGTCTGTACGCGAAGGATGCGGCTCAGCCCGGGCCTGAGCTTTTCCGGCGCATCGCGATGAACATCGCCATCAGCAACAACGATGACCACGCCCGGAATCACGCCGCATTCTGGGACGGGAGGCACCTGGAGCTGACCCCTGCCTACGACCTCGCGCCCGGGCAAAGGTCCGGAGACACATTCGAGCAGGCGATGGCTTTCGGGCGAGGCGACCACGGCGCGAAGGTGTCCAACTTTGCGGCCCTGGTACGCGAGTCGGAGACCTACGGGCTCAGCGCGGCACAAGCTCGGGACATCATCGACCATCTCGTGTCTGCCATCAGCGACAACTGGAACGACGCTGCAGAGGTCGCGCGCTTGAGCGCCGCAGACAAGAAGAGCCTTCGCGAGAGGCAGATTCTGCCGAGGGCAGCCTTCTTCGACTATGAAGATGCACCGCCCTGACGAGCCAACCGTCGCCATACGGCCAACGTGTGTGAACACTGCTGACGCAAGCTCAGTGTCGCTCATGTGACTATCGTCCGCCCGATCCGGTGCTCAGGATGCCGGGGCATAGGGCTACGTCGTTGGTTGGATGCGACGGAGGATGTTGGCCAGAAGAATCACGGCATCAACGACCACTGCGGTGGGGTGTCGCTGAGACGGCCTACGGGGTCGCCGCGTTGTATGCGGTTCGCGCTTCGGTCAGCTCGGCCCAGTGGGCTTCGAGTCCGGCGAGTGTAGGGCTGACCCCGAGGCTAGGCAGGGGTTGTGAGTGGCCGTCGATGTACCGACATGCTTCCTCGAAGATGCGGTTGACGGTATCGATCGCAGCGGGAAGTGCTTCGGACTTGATCTTGGGCAAGTTGGTCATGCGAACGTTGGGTTGATAGCGCTGCGTGACGCCCTGGAGTAGTTCAGTCTCGGTGAATACCTCACACCACGCGCGCACCCAGTCGTAACCCGTGCGGACCAGCGCCGCCCGCGCATCGCCGTCCTGTGACTTTGCTGCCTGGATGGTCTCGTTGATGTTCTTCTTGATGTTGTTCAAGCTGTCCCAGCGGGGTCCTGTCGCTCGGGTGACCTTTCCTTTGCCCTCTTCATCGGTGATCTGGAAGTAGGAGCAGCGCTTGGTTGCTTCCATGAGCGTAAGCAGCGTGCTGGCGAAGAAGATGTCGTGGGTGAAGACAATGACCTGTGTCGTGTCAGCGAGTGACGCGACGCGCTGCGCGACTTCGTTGATGCGGCGATGGTCGAGGCTTGAGACAGGATCATCGAAAATGACCGGCGCGGTGATTCCGGCGAGGCGCGCTTCGGCGAGGAAGTCCGCTATTGCGAGGACCTTCTGCTCTCCTTCGGAGAGCACCTTGGACGGTTTGTGTTTCCCGCTGAGGATCTTGCGGCGTTGTGCGCGCCCCTGGCGGCCCACGAACTCCACGTGCAGCGCGGGCGCGCGAAGTGCCGCGCACTCTTCGTTGAAAAGCGCATCGAAGCTCTCGTTGATCATCTGGTCACTTGCGGTCTTGGCCAGCCCGGTTACAGCGCGCAGGAGCCCAGGCATGGGCTTGGCGAGCAGCGTGAGCCGGTCAGCCTGCTTGGCGTCGCGTACGTGTGACTCGATGAGCGTCCACGACTTCGTGAGTTCTGCTGCGGCCTCTAGCTCGACAAGGTCCTTCTTCTTCTCGGCCAAGGTGTCAGCCCGTGTGGCTGCCTGTGTCCTCAGTTCGCCGAGGGCCTGCTTGGCGGTCTCCAACGCCGAGCCGAGCGCTATCGCATCTGTGCCGGCGTGTTCGGTCAGCGCTGTGTTGACGGCGGAAGCGGCGAGAAGCTGCTCGGATAGCTCCGCGATGGTGCTCAGGGTCCGGTCGAGTTCAACGTGGACGTGGGGCTTGTCCTCGGTATCTGCGTACTCGTCGGCGAAGGTAGAGACGTCGTTGACCTGGATCGAGGTGACCGATTCTGTAAGTGCGTGTAGCCGCGCCTTTGAAGCGGCGATGTCAGTGGTGATCTTGTCTTCGAGGTATTCGGAGTACTTGCCGATCAGCGATCGCGCCGCTTCGTTGAGAGGCTGCCGGCAGTACAGACACCGATCGGCGTCGTGTGCTCCGACCGCGATGAGATGTGCTTGGTATGCCTCGCCGGCCTCGATGAACATGCTCCAGGTGTCGTCGGGCTCGGCCGGCAGGTCGGCTGCCTCGAACAGGGCGGCTCGGAAGGCGCGGTAGTCCTCTTCAAGTCCGTGGAGGGTGTCGCGTTCGCGGCCGTATGCCTCCACGTTGAAGTCAGCCATCAAGGTGGCCGCGTTGGAAGCTTGCGTCAAGACGCGTTCGACCCGCTGTTGCAGCTTGATCTCAGCGCTGATGGTGTCCGCCTCCAGCGCGGCGACCGTGCGGCGCAGGTCGCCGACACGTGTCTCGACGTCGGGATCGGGGTCGGCGAGCGACCTCAGGTGTTCCAGATCAGTGGACGCTCCCAGTGTCTCGATGAGCGGGTAAACCGCGGCAGTGCGTGGGAAGCGAGATAGAAGCCCTGTGGACCCAGATCGTAGGTCTTCGACGGCCTCGTCGATGTGGGCTTGTACCGACTTGATACCTGCGATGACGTGATTGAACAGTGCCAGGGCTGCTGGCACGTAGACGTACTCAAGGTCGTCATCGACGTGGAAGCTGACAGAAGGGCTGTCGAAGATGGACATCCTAGTGAAGGGCGCGACGCCCTGTTGTCCGGTCCAGGTGTAGGTCTTCGTCTCAGTGCCGAGCGTGTAGCCGACAAGTGCTGATTGGGGCTGCGGCGATGCCGCTTCGATGTCGCCGAGGATCACGTCGGCAGTGCGGCTCGCCGCGAGGGCTTTGAAGATGCGGGAGTACCCCGTCTTGCCCGTGCCGTTCTCTCCAAACAAGATCGTCAGGCCGGCATGCGGTTCGATGACTCCGCCCTCTACCAAGGCGTTGACACCAACGACATCGGAGAGCGAGGTAAGGGTCAGCGGCTCGATCGCCTCATCCTCGCGTTCGAGGGTGACCAGCGGCTCCTCCGTGGGGAGTTCGCGGGTGTCGAGGGCCTTCTCCTGACGAAACAGGACGTACGCTCCGGATTGCTCCTCGCTTCCGAGCGGCCCGCCGCCGTTGAGGACGTGCCTCACGATGTAGCGGACCCACTCGTCGGAGGTGTTCGCCCACTCGCTGAGCAGGTCGCGCGGGTCTACCCGTTGAGGTGGCGTCGCGTCTGTCACCGTCATCCTCCCTCGCCGCGAGTGCGAAGTCGGGAGCGACCGTGCTACTCAGGTTCAATTCTAGAGCGACCCGCAGGCGCGCGAAGGGACAACCCACGCACCGATAGGGCGTTCGCAGCCGGCCTCCGGACCGCCGCGAGCGTGACTACGCACGCCGATCATTTGAGGCCTGTCCCGGCGAGGGCTACCGCGCCGCGACGTAGGTAGTCGGTTCCTCCTGGCGCGGAGAGTCCGGCTGAGGGGCTCACGTGTTCGATCCCGGCGACGTGCACCAGCCTCTCGGAGACGGGGGCGGAGCACGAGGATGAGGCTGACCGGTCCCATGATGATGAACTTCATCGCGTTCCACACCGCCCACACCACGACCAGATGCAACCAGCCTGGGGCACCGTTAGCGAGGGCGTTGGTGCAGATGCTCGAGATCAACAGGTAGGGCACGGCAAGAAGCATCGCGGGGATGCCCCACTTCAGGTTGCGTCGGCGTCGGATCGCGTCGAGCAGCCGGTTGCTGGGCATGTAGCGGCGCAGGTAGTAACGGGTGTGGGCGCTGAGCGTCCAGATCAGGCGGATCATGGCGGGCCTCTCGTCACACGTGTCTCTCCGTCGAGGAGGCAGTACGTGTATGAGCGCTCAAGCTGAGCCGTCCCGAAGGACCCGCAATCGAGGAGAACCTGCCTCGGCTTCCAATGTACTCCGGTGTCCTGACCAACGGAACTGACCACGCGCACTGCACTTGGCTAGCGTCGAGTGGGTCGAGGAACCTAGGTCAGGCGGCCTCGTCGGCGACACGTGCGCTGCGGCTGGACGGTGCCGTCCATCTCTGTCCAGCGGGCGTACACATGCGGAACTGCGATGTGTTCGATCCCGGACGTGCGCATCATGTCCGCTTACTGGCCTGCTAGCAAAGCTGTCTCGTTGCGGCGAATGATCGACTCCGCCTCGGGGTAGTCGACGTTCCAGACGTTTGAAAGCGATAGGCAGGCAACGGCGATGTCCCACGGTTTTAGAGGGGCACGGCGGAGTTGCGCGAACGGACCGTCGGTCTCCAACAGGACACGGCTACGTGGCATCGCAGCCACGAGGCTTCGGCCTTTGGCGCCAGCGAGCATCGCCGGCCCTACGCTGAACCAGCAGCCTCGGCTGGTTGCCCTCTCAAGCTCGGCGCGGCTGCCGGAGAACCAGTGCAAGATGGGCGAGCGGACCCCGTCAAACTCCTCTAGCAAGTCGAGCACTGGTGTGGCTGCTCGACGGCTATGAATCGAGATGATCTTGTCTCCCGCGTCACTACACGCATGCAGGATATGCCGGAAGACCTCTGACTGATCTGCCCAACTCGCCTTGAATTCGGGAGAGGCGTCGAGACCCACCTCGCCAATGAAGCGCGTCTCGTCGAACAACGTGTCAAAGATCTTCACCTCGTGCTTTCGTTCGCTGGCCAACTGCGGATGGAGTCCGAGGGCGGTTCTGATGGCGGGGCGCCCTTGACTCAGCCGGGAAGTGCCGGTCCACGCTGAAGGTGTGGTCGTCACGGACAACACGCCAATGCCTCTGCGCTGGACTTCATCAGCCGTCTCGACGGGGTTGGAGTAGAGATCGAGATGAGAGTGGAAGTCGATCACGCCAGGCCGTACTCCCCGTGCAGCGCACCCAGTTCGCCGAGTCCTCGCTGAAGCATCTCGCGTAGCGCTGCTCTGTTCGTGATCCGCGGCGAACTAAGCGTAGGGCCGAGCCACCGGTCAAACCCTTCCTCAGCGACAACTAGCCGGGCTAGCGCCACAGAACGCACGTCGTCAAAGGCGGCGTGGTCCTCGTCGGGACGACCTAGGTCCGCGTATACGTAGTCCGTGGGATCGTCGCGACCCCAGGCGGTAAACGCGGCGCGACGAATCTGGCAGGGGACACACCGTCCGCAGTGTCTGTAATTGAATCGCTGAAAACGTCCACAACTGGTCGAGACCGACGCTTCGGCAGACAGGAGCGTTTGGTCCAGACACTCGCGGAGCATATCCCCCTTTGTCTTTTCCGCGTACGGGTTCACAATTTTGATCCGCAGTCCCACGCCATCGAATATTTCCTGCATCCGACCGAGGAAATCTGGATGTGCGGTGCGCGTGCTGAGACTCCCAATCCGTGAAATAGTAAGCGGAGGATTTATCGCAATGAACCCATTTTCGCAGACATATAGTGGAACGGTTTCGCCGTTGCGGTATCTATCTGTTGATGTAGCAGCCAATACAGCGAAGGCGAGGAAGATTAGCGAACGCGAGCGCTGCGACGTCTCTTTGAGCCCGCGTTTAGTGCTGGCATTGTGATTGACCTGTAGGTGTTCGAGGCCACCGCCGATGATCCGCGCAAAACGATCCTGCTTCTCGGCGTCTCCGCGCACTGTCTGACTCACGGCAAAGAGTTGCTGGCCGTTCGCGGCGAGGTCAATGGCGCCGATCAATGAATCCAGCCCTCCCGATAGCAGCACGACTGCGTCCGTGTCGGGATAGCGCGGCTTCTTGGATGGCTTCGGGATCGCACCCCCTCCCCGAAGTTCAACTTGCCACCGGTCGGTGGTGAGGAACGCGAGTGCCGACGAGAACGAGGAGGCGTACGGTTGCCAGCGTGCTGAGTCGTGAAGGGCGACGTTGAGTTCGAGTTCCCGAGTCCATCCATCCGAGCTGGTGTCTCGTTTCGTCGCCCCGTCAGCGACAACCACCGAGAGTGCGATCGCCAGCAGGTCCCACGCTGCGGAGTCAGGTACTAGCTTCTGGCGCCGCACGGTCAGCGCAGCTGACCCACCCGCGCTCGCCACGTCGTCCGATGTCGCTCGGCCGAATAGGACGACGGGGGTAGACGTGTCATCGACCTTTGTGAGCGCGGAGGCTGGCCCGCTGACATATCTCATGTCGTGTACTCCTCGAACACACTGAGTGTCTCGCGGAGCGCTTGTGCGGTGAGTCGCGCCACGTTTGCTGTCGTCGCCGGGGCACCCCGTTCGCGGACAGTTCTGAACGCCGCAGCGACTTGCTGGCTGATGAACTCCCGCACCTGCCTCAGACGCCTTAGGGCTGTCGCCGGGTCGGGCGCCTTCTCCATGATGGTCCTCTTGAGATCCAGACAGAATCGGCCGTAGACGTCGAGCGCAGCGTATCGCTCGATGACGAACTCTCGTTGCGCGTCGGTGAGCGCGAGCAGATCCGCATCAGGGAAACGGGCCAAGAGGTCGGTGAGGGCGTCACGAACTGCGTGCCGGGAAGACTCTCTGTCTTGCGTTCCGTCAGCGGGGCTCGCAGCTTCGACAATGGCATCCAAGACCACGTTGACATCGTTACCGCTCGCAAGAGCCGCATCCCGGAGCGCGCTGCCATCGGGGGCGCGCCCTGACTGGAGTACGCCGTTCAAGCGCCCGGCAGTTGCCGCGGTGCCGCCGACGCGACGGCTCATTGTTGCGCTGCCGCCGTAACCGGTTCTCACGTAGTGGCCAAGCGTCCGACGCAGATAGCGGCTATCACCCGACCGAACGAATCTGCCGAGTCCGCGGCGAGCGTCGCGGAAACGGGCGCGAGGCGCTAAGGGGTCGGGCTTCGGCGCGTCCTCGCCCTCAGGAGGCGAGTCCCCGTCCGGTGGTTCAGGCGGATCGACGTCATCGGCCCATGGTGGTACCAGCGGAACTCCTGCCCCGGGCCCACTGCTACTTTGCGAGGTTCCCATTCAGTCCCTGACTGTCGATAATCTTCTTTACAGGGCCTGCGACGTCCGGCGAGCCTTTCCAGTGCGCGAGCACGTCGGATGCCCACGGGAGTGACGCAATTTTCGGAACGATGCTGGGCTCGATCTGTCCACCTGGACGCTCGATGAGGAACCCGGCGATCGTGGTGCCCTGTGACTCGTCCGCGTTGGCAACAGAAATGCAGGCTTGCAGGATCGCCGGAACGCCCCATGCCTGTTCCTGCCGCGCGCGGGCAAGCAGGCGTTCCATAATGATGCCAATTTCCGTTCGCTGGAGGCCTCGCAAGTCGCTCTCTAACGCCTCGGCTTCCTCAGGACTCTCCAACAGCGCTGTAAGCAAGGCGGCGGCCTCAGATGAGAGCCGATCTGCCGAAGTGATCAGCGGCGCTTGTTCACGTCCCACATACAGGGCGCCTCGAAGGTCTTCGTCGGCGAGGGCTGGAGGGAGTGCGAGCCATTCGCGGATAAAGTCGTCATCCCACGCGCCCGTGAGCTCATACTCCTGTCCGGCTAGCGCAGCCTCTTCCCATTCTGCGAGGAGCCGTGGCTTTCCGTCTGGATCGGCGGTGACAGCGGACGTCAGCGCCGCGTAGGTGGCCTTGGGCGCGAGGCGCTCGAACAGGAGCAGCTTCGCTAGCACGGCTTCGTCCACACCAACGCTTTGCGCTGCCGATATCGTCATCCGGATCGACAGTGCGTTGAGGAAGCGCTTGATGAGTCGAGGGTTGCCGGCGATGCGGTTAGAGGTCGTCATGAGCGGCGCCAGGCGTTCAGCCGTATCTAGCCGCGCGACGAGGGCGGCCGGCAGTTCTACGCCGCAGTTGGAAATGTAGTTCTTATCGACCCGCTTTCCTTTCCAAGAATCTCGGAGCTGGGAAGCAATTGCCGCACGCAAGTCATCTTTTTGCTTGGCATCGAGTCCGCTGTTCTCGATGAAGAGCATCATCATGTAGGCCCGTACCTCTTGGGTACCGAGGGCAGGGACTCGGATCGGAACTTGAATGAGCTTGTCGAAGTAGTTGGTGACCAGAGTGTCGTCGTCGAGTTCGCCGAAATGCTTCTTTACCGCGTGCTTGATCATGTTGTCGTCAGCCGCGATGACGAAAGCAGTGTTCTTGAGGAATAGGAACAACCGGATTGCTTCAAGCGTGGATATTGTCGTGTCGGGTAGACACCGATCGAGGTCATCAATTAGAACGACTAGGGTGACCCCGATTTCTCCGAGCGCGTCCTCGAAAGAGTCTCGAAGCGCCTGAATCTCCTTCGGAGGCGAGTACTCCTTCTTGGGGTCCAGCAAAGCGGGTACTGCCGCAGCAACTGTCGACGCAGCGGCACCGGCTCTCTCCAGTCCTTGCTCATCAATCTTTCCCGCTGCTCCGTCCTTGATAACGGCGGCGATTTCCGCAGGGAGGCCGATCGGAGGAAGCCCCAAGGCGACCGCCGCCGCCGGCAACGCGAACAGTTTCGCCAGACGAAACCACTTGACTCGCCCGAGGAAATCTCGGGCCTTATCAACTCCCGACTCCCTCGCGGCGGCCTCAGCAGCAAGTTTGCTCGCAATGACATCCAAGAGTGCGGCTCGGGCATCGTCATAACCCTGATAGAGCCAAGCGTTGAACTCGACAAAGAGGTACTTTTCCGGGGAATTCTCCGGTTGATGCTTGCTCAACGAGGCCTTAGTGAGCTTGATCATCGACGACTTGCCCACGCCCCAGTCGCCTGAGACCCCGATTGAAACGGGCCGGCCATCCGCGCCGACGATCATCTCGGCAATCGTGTCCGCCACGCCCTCGAAGTTGAGGAAGTCTCGATCGGTCTCATTGTCGGGCCACATCGCGCGTCGGCCCTCCCTAGTCCGGCAAGTTAGTCCTCTCCTAGGCGTATGCTATGCCCCATAGCAGTGCTGTGGAGAGAGGCGCGCCGAGCTGAGCGCCGAAGACTCGCGGAGTGGCAGTAAGTCAGAGGACCCGGCCCTCACGTTCCACCGTGATCGATCGCTGGGGAGCAGCCTGACCGTCGCGCCGTGCCCGGTCCTGGTCGCGTACGTGTGTAAGTGCTGCCGCCGCTCGTGCCCGATCGATTCTCTGTGCTTCAGCCTCGGCAGGCGGACCGATGGCTGTCTCATCGGTGATGCCGTAACGGTCGCGGTAGGCGGCGATAGTGCGGGCGGACCGTCGCCACACTCCTGCCTTGCGCGGGTCACGCGGTGGCTCACCGAGCGACCGCGTCCAGGCTTTCCCGGCCTCACGGGCGGTGTCGAGCACGGCGTCGGCGCGGGCCTTAATCATCTCGCGCCGCCCATCGAGGGCTTGCCGCATATCGTCGGTCATCGGGCCGTCCGCGGACGGGATCAGTCCGGCGATCAGCCGCGGCGTCTTGCGGGTGCGGCCCGAGCCTGCCGGGCGTGCGATGGCGCGGGCGACGCGGTAGTGCAGTACGGAGGCGATGTCGTCGGCATCGGTGAACACGCGCGCGGCAACCAGGCGCGGGAACAAGGTATCGAGGTCGTGGTGGTTCGCCTCGGCGCGGCGCAGCTCCGCGGTAAGCGCCCCGAATGCCTCGGATTCGATCGCGGCGTCGGCCTGTTCGGCTGTCAGACCAGAGGCACGGATAAGGGTGGCCCAGCGGTCTCGTTGGGCTGCGGCGGCGATGGTCTCGTACTCGGCGGCGAGCTGGGCGAGCGACCCCCAGTTCTCCTGTTCGGCGGTGATGGTCTCGTGCGCGGACAACTCGGCACCCACATGCTGGAGCACCCCGAACTGAGTCGCCCTGGCTCTGGTGGAGGCTCCTGACCCTGGAAACGAGGATGGGGCCATGCCGAAGGAGCAGTCCGCGGGGAAGCCGACGACACGGCGGTACTCCGAGCAGGAGAAGGAGGCCGCGGTGCGGATGGTCCGCACGCTGCGGGCCGAGTTGGGCACCGAGCACGGCACGGTGCATCGGGTCGCTCGCCAGCTCGGGTACGGCACCGAGTCGGTGCGGTTGTGGGTGCGTCAGGCCGACATCGACGAGGGCCGCGCCCCCGGGGTGAGCACCGACGAGGCCGCCCGGGTCCGGGCCCTGGAGCAGGAGAACCGCGAGCTGCGGCGGGCGAACGAGATCCTCAAGCGGGCGGCGTCTTTCTTCGGGGCGGAGCTCGACCGCCAGCACCGGAGGTAGTCGCCTTCATCGACGCCAACCGGCACGAGCTCGGGGTCGAGCCCATCTGCAGGGTGCTGCAGGTGGCGCCGAGCACGTACTACGCGGCCAAGGCCCGCCGGCCCTCGGCGCGGGCCCGCCGCGATGCGGTGACCGGGCCGGCGCTGCGGGCGCTGTGGGAGGACAACTACCGCGTCTACGGCGCCCGGAAGCTGTGGAAGGCCGCCCGCCGCGCCGGCATGGACCTCGGGCGCGATCAGGTCGCTCGGCTGATGCGGGCGATGGGCATCGAAGGCGCCCGCCGCACCAAGCGGGTCCGGACCACCAGGGCCGACCCGGCCGCGGCCCGTCACCCTGACCTCGTCCAGCGTGACTTCACCGCGACGGCACCGAACCAGCTGTGGGTGACCGATCTGACGTACGTGCCGACCTGGGCCGGGGTCGCCTACGTCTGCTTCATCGTCGACGCCTACTCGAGGGCGATCGTGGGGTGGCGGGTCGCGGCGCACATGCGCACCGACATGGTCCTGGACGCGATCGAGATGGCCCGGTGGTCGCGTGGCACCCAGCTGACCGGGCTGCGGTGTCACTCCGATGCCGGAGCGCAGTTCACGTCGCTGCGCTACGGCGAACGCCTGGCCGAGATCGGCGCCGTCCCCTCGATCGGGACGGTCGCCGACTCCTACGACAACGCCCTGGCCGAGACGGTCAACGGCTACTACAAGGCCGAGCTGATCCGCGGGCCCGCTCGGCCGGGGCCGTGGAGGAGCGTCGAGGACGTCGAGCTGGCCACCCTCGGCTGGGTGCACTGGCACAACACCACCCGGCTGCACGGCTACCTCGGCGACGTCCCACCACTGGAGTTCGAGGCGGCCTTCTACGCTGCCACCGGGACCGACCACACTGAGGTCGACTTCCCAACGCTCGAGCCTCTATGAGAGCCAGGGCGACTCAAACCCCAGTCAACGATTCTGTTGGCAAGGGTTCGAGCCTTGTGCGCGGGGTGGGCCCCGTGGGGCTCGAACCCACAACCCGCGGATTAAAAGTCCGCTGCTCTGCCAGTTGAGCTAGAGGCCCGGCCCGCCGGGACGGCGAGGCGGGGCAACCGTACGCGGACGCCGGCGCCGCGCGGCGGGTCCGGCCCGAGGTGGCTGCACGACGACGGCCTCCACGCCGTCGTGGTGCAGCCACCTGCGGTGGCCGCCGGGCGATGAGGAGCACCATGGCGGCGTGCGCATCGAGGTGGTCGAGGGGGACGTCACGCAGCAGCCGGTCGACGCCGTCGTCACGGCGGCGAACCAGGCGCTCAAGGGCGGGGGCGGGGTCGACGCCGCGGTGCACCGCGCGGCGGGCCCCGAGCTCGTGCGCGCGTCGCGGGCGCTGGCGCCCTGCCCGACCGGGTCGGCCGCCGTCACGCCCGCCTTCGACCTCGCGCCGGTGCGGTGGGTCGTCCACGCCGTCGGGCCGCGCTACCGCGGCCGACCGCAGGACGCCGAGCTGCTCGCCTCGGCCTACACGTCCTCCCTGGCGCGGGCGGACGAGGTGGGGGCGCGCTCGCTCGCCTTCCCGTCCATCTCGACCGGCGTCTACGGCTACCCGGACGAGGAGGCGGCGCGCGTCTCCGTCGCCGCGCTGCGCGGGGCGACGAGCGACGTCGAGCGGGTGGTCCTCGTGGCGCGCGGCCACCGCATGGCCGACCTGTGGCGTCGTGCGCTCGACGAGACGCCCTGACGCGCGCGGACGGCGGGCTACGCGTGGCATGCGCTTTCCCGCGGCTGGCTGCGCGGGCTAACCTCGCCGGATCCCGGCTGGGTGGCCGACGCGGAGCCGCCCCCGGCCCCGCCGGAAGAGGAGCGCCATGACCGCGAGCGACGGGGGCACCTACGCCCCGCAGGCCGTCCACGCCCCGGTCGTCGGGCCGGGGGAGTTCGCCGTCGCGGCCGTCGGCCTGGACCACGGGCACGTCTACGGGATGTGCGAGGGGCTCGTCGGCGCGGGGGCTAGCGTGAAGTGGGTCTACGACCCCGACCCGGCGAAGGTCGAGGCCTTCCGCCAGCGCTTCCCCGAGGCGCGCGCGGCCCGCGAGGAGGCCGAGGTCCTCGGCGACGACGCCGTCCGCCTCGTCGCCGGGGCCGCCGTCCCCGCCGACCGGTGCGCCCTCGGGATCCGCGTGATGGACGCCGGCAAGGACTACTTCACCGACAAGGCGCCGCTGACGACGCTCGAGCAGCTCGCCGAGGCGAGGGCCGCCGTCGAGCGCACAGCGCGCAAGTACGCCGTCTACTACTCCGAGCGCGTCCACGTCGAGACGGCCGTCCTCGCGGGGCAGCTCATCGAGGACGGCGCCATCGGCCGGGTGCTGCAGGTCATCGGCACCGGCCCGCACCGCCTGTCCGCCGCGACCCGCCCCGACTGGTTCTTCGACAGGAGCCGCTACGGCGGCATCCTCACCGACATCGGCTCGCACCAGGTCGAGCAGGTCCTCCACTACACCGGGGCCGACGACGCGACGGTCGTGCGCAGCCACGTCGCCAACCACGCGCACCCCGAGCACCCCGGGCTCGACGACTTCGGCGAGGCGATGCTCGTCACGAGCACGGGCGCGACCGGCTACTTCCGCTGCGACTGGTTCACCCCCGACGGCCTGCAGACGTGGGGCGACGGGCGCAGCCTGGTCCTCGGGACCGAGGGCTTCATCGAGCAGCGCAAGTACATGAACATCGGCACGCAGGACGGCCCGGGGCACCTGTTCCTCGCGAACGGCGAGGGGGAGCGGCACGTCCAGGTCCGGGGCGAGGTGGGCTACCCCTTCTTCGGGCAGCTGCTGCGCGACTGCTTGGACCGCACCGAGACGGCGATGACGCAGGCGCACGCCTTCAAGGCCGCCGAGCTGGCGGTCCGGGCGCAGCTCGGCGCCGTCGACCTCGTCCCGCGGGGCTGAGCCCCCCCGCCCCGGGGGACCGGCCCTGCACCGGCGTCGGTCCGGGCGGGGCCCGGCAGCCCCCGTCAGTCGAGCGCCCGCCCCACCTCGGGGATCGCCGCGCGGTAGCCGTCGACGAGGCGGCGCGCGACGGCGACCGAGTCGACGAGCGGGTGCGCGGCGAAGGCCCGCCAGGCCAGCTCGCGCGAGCGGGTGCGCGAGGCCTCGAGCAGCAGCTGCTCGGCGGCCTTCACCTGCTGGACGAGCCCGAGCATGTCGCCGGCGAGCGGCGCCACGCGGTGCGGGTGCACGCCGTCCGCGTCGACCGTGCACGGGACCTCGACGACGGCGTCGTCCGGCAGCCCCGGCAGGGCTCCGCCGTTCCCGACGTCGAGGACCATCGTCGCCGGGCGGCCGGTGACGAGCGCGGCCATGAGGTCGAGGGCCACCCGCTGGTAGCCGCCGCCGGTGACGTCCTCCGCGCGGCGCTCCTCGTCCGCGCCGCGCGACTCGGCCATGTAGCCGGCCTCGCGCGCCGCGTGCACCTGCTCCCAGGTCTCGAGCGCGCGCTCGGGGTGCGCGGCGGCGCGGGCGTAGAAGTCGCCCTGCTGGGCGTCGAGCACCTGCCCGCGCGTCTGCGCGGCCGTGCGGAGCGTCTCCGTCGCCTCGCGCGGGAAGGAGTAGTAGTAGAGGTACTCGTTCGGCAGGGCGCCGGTGGCGCGCACCCAGTCGGGGCCGAGGAGCCGCGCCTCCTCCACCCCGTCGAGGGCGTCGTCGTCGGCCAGCAGGGCGGGCAGCCGGTCCTCGCCGTCGACCCGCAGCGAGCGCAGCCAGCCGAGGTGGTTGAGCCCGGCGTAGTCGAAGACGACGTCCGCCCCGGGGGGCGCGCCCACGGCGCGGACGGCCTTGCGCACGAGCCCGATGGGGGTGTCGCAGATGCCGACGACGCGCTCGCCGAGCACGGCGCGCATCGCCTCGGTGACGACGCCGGCGGGGTTGGTGAAGCTGATCGTCCAGGCCTCGGGGGCGACCGCGCGGACGCGCTCGGCGAGGTGGCGCGCGTGCGGCAGCGTCCGGAGGGCGTACGACAGGCCGCCGGGACCGACGGTCTCCTGGCCGAGGACGCCGAGGTCGAGGGCCACCCGCTCGTCGAGCACGCGGGCGGCGGTGCCGCCCACGCGCATGGCGGAGAAGACGAAGTCCGCGCCCCGGAGCCCCTCTTCGAGGTCGCTGCCGACGCTCACGCGCGGCGGGTGGGGCAGGCGCTGCGCCAGCTGGTCGAGCACCGACCGCATGACCCCGAGCCGCTCGGGGGAGGGGTCGAGCAGGTGCACCTCGTCGACGCGCACCGCGGCGTCCGCGGCGCCGACGGCCTCGACGACCTGGGGCACGCGGAAGCCGCCACCACCGACCAGCACGAGCTTCATGCCCCTGATCCTGCCCGCCGCGGCAGGCGGTGCGCGCCCCACGGGGGTCGCCCCGCGAGGGGCTACGGTCGCCCCGCACGGCGCCGCCCCGGCGGCGCCCCGCCGCACGACGGCCGACGAGCAGGAGGAGGCGCGCATGACCCCCGCCGGTCCTCCCCGCCACGACCCGCTGCGGCCCGCGCGCCCGCCGGGGGACGACGCCGCGCCGGCCCCCCTCGACGTCTTCCTCTCCGGCCAGCTCTTCTTCGACATGGTCTTCACCGGCCTCGAGGCGGCGCCCGCGCCCGGCACCGAGGTGTGGACCACGGGCATGGGCTCGCTGCCCGGCGGCATCGCCAACCTGGCCGTGGCCACGAGCCGGCTCGGCCTGCGCACGGGCCTGGCCGCCGGCTTCGGCGACGACGTCTACGGGCGCTTCTGCTGGCAGGTGCTCCGCGAGCAGGAGGGCGTCGACCTCTCGCGCTCGCGCGTCTTCCCCGGCTGGCACTCGGCCGTCACCGTCTCGATGGCGCACGACGGCGACCGCAGCATGGTCACCCACGGGCACCCGCTGCCGGTGCCGCAGGCCGACCTCGTGGGCTCGCCGCCGCCGCGCTCGCGCGCCGTCATCACCGAGCTCGCGCTGCCGCACGACGCGGACCCGGCCGCCAGCGCGTCCGACGGGGCCTCCGATGGGGCGGCCGACGCGCCGTGGTGGCTCGCGGCCCGCGACCAGGGCGCCGCCGTCTTCGCCGACGTCGGGTGGGACCCGAGCGGCGCGTGGGACCCGGCGGTGCTGGAGCGGCTGGGCAGCTGCCACGCGTTCCTGCCCAACGAGGTCGAGGCCATGGCCTACACCCGCACCCCGACCGCCGAGCGGGCGCTCGCGGCCCTGGCCGAGCGGGTGCCGCTCGCCGTCGTGACGTGCGGCGCCGACGGGGCGATGGCGGTCGACGCGACCACGGGGGAGTCCGCGCGCGTGCCCGGCGTCGCCGTCGAGGCCGTGGACCCGACGGGCGCCGGCGACGTCTTCGGCGCGTCCGTCGTCCTCGGCACGCTGGCGGGCTGGCCGCTGGAGGAGCGGCTCGCCTTCGCCGCGCTGTGCGCCTCCCTCGCCGTCCAGCAGTTCGGGGGCTCGCTCGCGGCGCCCGGCTGGGGCGACATCGCCGACTGGTGGGCCGCGACGACGACGCGGGCCCGCGCGGGGGACCCGCGGGGGGAGGAGCTCGAGCGGCGGTACGGCTTCCTCGCCGACCTGCTGCCGACCGACCCGGTGGGCGCCGTGCGGCGCGCGGAGGCCACCTTCGCGCTGGCGTCGGACCTCTGAGGCAGGCTCCCCCCACCGGCGCGTCGCAGCACGTGCGCCACGGCACCCAGCAGCAGCCACGACAGGAGGACCGGCGATGGCATCGACGAGGAGCGCGGCGGGGAGGTCGGTCGCCCGCGCCGTCGGGCTCGGGGCCGCCGCGGCCCTGGCGCTGACGGCGTGCGCCCCCGGGTCCGGCAGCGACGACGGCGGGGCGCCGCCGCAGCCCACCGGACCGGTCTCGACCGACGTGGCCGACGCGGGCGACGTGACGCTGACGGTGTGGGACCAGGAGGTCCGCGGCGGGCAGGACGAGCAGATCACCCAGCTCAACGCCGCCTTCGAGGAGGCGTACCCGAACGTCACCGTCGAGCGGGTGTCGCAGTCCTTCGACGACCTCGCGACGACGCTGCGGCTGGCCCTCACCGGCGAGGACGCCCCCGACGTCGTCCAGACGAACAACGCCCGCGCGACCATGGGCCAGTTCGTCGCCGCCGGCCAGCTCGTGCCGCTCGACGCCTACGCCGACGCGTACGGCTGGCGCGACCGCTACCCCGAGAGCGTCCTGCAGTACTCCACCTACTCCGAGGACGGCACGGTCTTCGGCGAGGGCTCGCTCTACGGGCTGCCGCAGGTCGGCGAGGTCGTCGGCGTCTACTACAGCCGCAGCGCCCTGGCCGACCTCGGGCTCGAGGTCCCGCAGACATGGGCCGACTTCGAGGCCGCCCTGCAGACCGCGGCCGACGCCGGGCGCACGCCGCTGCTCCTCGGCAACATCGAGGGCTGGCCCGCCGGGCACGTCTTCGGCGCCGTGCAGGGGGCGCACGTGGACCCGGAGCAGATCCGCGACCTCGGCCTCGGCAACGCCGGCGCCAGCTGGACGACGCCGGAGAACCTCGAGGCGCTCGGCCAGCTGCAGCAGTGGCAGGAGCAGGGCTGGTTCAACGAGGGCGTCAACGGCACCGACTACGACGCCGCGTGGCAGCAGCTCGCCGACGGGCAGGGCGTCTTCCTCGTCGCGGGATCGTGGCTCGCGCCCGACCTGCAGGACGCCATGGGCGAGGACGCGGGCTTCTTCGCGCCGCCGCCCGCCGACGGCGGCGAGCTCGCCACGACCGGGGGCACCGGCATCCCGTTCTCGATCACGACGGCGGCCGAGGAGCCCGACGTCGCGGCCGCGTACATCGACTTCCTCACGAGCGACGACGCCATGCAGGTGCTGGCGGACACGGGCAACCTCCCCGTCGTCGACACGGCCTCCTACGCGCCGGAGAGCGGCCTGCTCGCCGACGTCTACACGGCCTTCGGCGACGTGAGCTCCGAGGGGTCGTTGCTGCCCTACCTCGACTACGCGACGCCGACCTTCGGCGAGACGCTCAACCAGACGCTGCAGGGGCTGCTGGCCGGCGAGCTCACCCCCGAGCAGGCGGCGGACGCGCTCGAGGCCGACTATGCCGACTTCACCTCCAGCGGCGGCTGAGGCCGCCGCCGCCCCGGCGAGCGCGGCGTCCGCCCCCGTGCGGGGGCGGGCGCCGCGGGGGCGGGCGACGCCGTACCTCTTCCTCGCCCCGGCGCTCGCCGTCTACGGCGCCTTCCTGCTCTACCCGCTGCTGCGGGCCGTGCAGTTCTCCTTCTACGACTTCGACGGGCTCACCGTCGGCACGCCGGTCGGCCTCGCGAACTACGCCGCCGTCCTCACCGACGCGGGCCTGCGGGCGGCGTTCGGCCACGCGCTCGTCCTCGTCGTGTTCTTCTCGCTGCTGCCGCTGCTCGTCGGCCTCGTGCTCGCCGCGCTGCTCGTGCGGGCGCGCGTGCGGGGGCTGCCGCTCTTCCGCACCGTCGTCTTCCTGCCGCAGGTCATCGCGATGGTCGTCGTCGCCGTCGCGTGGCGGCGGATCTACGCGCCCGACGGCACCCTCAACGACCTCCTGCGCGCCGTCGGTCTCGACGCGCTGACGCGCACCTGGCTCGGTGACTACGCGACGGCGCTGCCCGCCGTCGGCCTCATCGGCACGTGGGTCTCCACCGGGCTCGTCACCGTGCTCCTCATGGCGGGCATGGCGCGGGTGCCGAAGGAGCTCTACGAGGCGGCCTCCCTCGACGGCGCGAGCCCCGCGCGGCAGCTGCGCGCGCTCACGCTGCCCGCGATCCGGCCCGAGATCGCCGTCGCGCTGACCCTGACGATCATCTCGGCGCTGAAGACCTTCGACCTCGTCTACGTCACCACCGGGGGCGGCCCGGGGACCTCGACGACGGTGCCGAGCTACGAGGTCTACCGCCGCGCGTTCGAGCTCGGCGAGGTCGGCGCGGCCGCCGCGGTCGGCGTCGTGCTCACCGTCCTCGTCTTCGCCGTCAACCTCGTCGTCAACCGCGTCGCGGACCGGCAGCGGTGAGCGCCGCGACGGCGGCCCGCCGGCGGGGCGCAGCCCCCGGGGCCGGGCCGGCGCGGGGTCCCTCGCGCGGCTCGGCCGCGCACCGCGCCGTCAGCTACGTCGTCCTCGTCGGCTTCGCGCTGCTGGCCCTCGGCCCCGTCGTGACGGTGGTCGCCGAGGCGCTGAGCCCCGAGCGGGCCGCGGACGGCACGGGGCTGCGCCCGCAGAACTTCGCCGACGCCTGGGTGCAGGGCCGCTTCGGGGACTACATGGCGACGTCCGCGCTCGTCGCCGTCGTCGTCGTCGTGGCGGCGACGCTGCTGTCGATCATGAGCGGCTACGCCTTCGGCACCATGGAGTTCCGCGGCCGCGAGGTGCTCTTCTACCTCTTCCTGCTCGGGATCATGGTGCCGACCGAGGTCGTCGTCGTCCCGCTCTTCTTCGACCTGCGCACCCTCGGGCTCACCGACACCGTCTGGGGCATCGCGCTGCCGCAGGTGGCGCAGTCGGTCGCCTTCGGGACCTACTGGATGCGGGCGTACTTCCGGACGACGAACCGCTCGCTCATCGAGGCGGCGCGCCTCGACGGCGCCGGCCCCCACCGGGTGCTTTGGTCGGTGCTCGTGCCGATCGGGCGGCCCGCCATCACCACGCTCGTGCTGCTCGTCTTCATGTGGACGTGGAACGAGTTCCTCATCCCGCTCGTCATGGCCCCGGCCGGGCAGCTGCGCACGGCGCCGCTGGGCCTGGCGCTCTTCCAGGGCCAGTACACGCAGGGCACTTCGCTGCTCGCCGCGGGCGCCGTGCTCGTGGCGCTGCCCGTCGTCGTGGTCTACCTGGTGCTCCAGCGGCACTTCATCCGCGGGATGCTCGAGGGCGCCGTCCGCGAGTGAGGCGCCGCAGCGGTGCGGGCCCCAGCGGTCCAGGGATCCAGGGGGCTCAGCCCTGCGGGGCGGGTGACCGCCGGCGGGCGACGGCCCGGTCCCCGGCCACGGCGGCCACCGCGAGGACGCCCAGCAGCAGCGCGACCAGCGCGACGCCCACGGCCGCCCCGCCCGCGCCGACCTCGGTGACGTCGAGGAACGGGTAGGGGTACCAGCCGGTGACGGCGCCGTGGGCGAAGGTCCACACGAGCCAGACCACCGGGTAGACGAGCGCGCGCAGGGCGGCGCCGACGTCGGCGAGCCCCCGCGGGGTGGCGAGGAGCCAGCCGACGAGCGCCAGGGCGGGCACGACGTAGTGCAGGCCGGTGTCGAGCACGAGGTCGATCCCCGTGAGGCCCTGCTGGCGCAGCTCGACGTGGTAGATGACGCCGACGACGACGATGCACAGCGGCGCGCCCAGCCGCAGCGCCCGCCACCACGGGCCCGTCCGGTCCGGCCGGGCCGCCACCAGCAGGCCGAGGACGGCGACGAGGGCGTTGGTGTCGATGGTGAAGTAGCTGAGGGAGCGCACGACGCGGGTGCCCACCTCGGGCGCCCCCGACGTCGCCGCGAGCGCCACCTGCAGCACCACGCAGACCGCGGCGACCACGCCCGTCAGGCCCCACCACGCGCGCTGCCCCTCGTCGCTCACGGGCGCGACGCTACGGGGGCGCGGGGCCGCGGGCGTGGCGACGGGCGGTCCCGGGGCGTCGGCCGGGCCGTCGAGCAGGGCCCCGGGTCCTCGCGCGTGGGGCGCCTCGCGCGAGGGGACTGCAGGACGGGCGCGGTCGTGCCGATGACGGAGGGGTCGCCGGCGGCACCCGCCGTCCGGCCCGCTCCGCCACCAGCCCTTCCGCCAGCCCCCGAAGGACCCGCCATGACCAGCAGCACCCTCCACGTCGTCCGCACCGCCCGGGTGCCGGCCCAGCGCGCCGCCGCGCCCGTGCAGCGCTCCTGCTACCTGCCGCACTGCGGCGCCCCGGCCGAGCTGCGCGTCGTCGTCAGCGGCATGGACTGGTACCGCTGCACCGGCTGCGGCGTCGAGTACCCCGAGATCGCCTACAGCCAGCGCCCCGCCGGCGCCTGAGCCCCTTCGGGGCGAGTCGTCGCCTGCTCGCCCTGAGGGCAGCCACCCGGGGCGAGTGGTCGCCCGCTCGCCCGGCTCACCCCGGGTCGACGACGCCCGCGTCGCCGCCGCCGCGCCGGACCGTCTCGGCGGCGGCCTCGAAGCGTCCGCCCGGCAGCAGGCGCACCGCCGTCGCCGCGCCGATCTCCGAGGACGTCGACAGCGCGTGGCCGCGCGCCCGCAGCGCCTCGCCGAGCGGTCCGTCGGCGACGGCCGGCTCGACCGTCGTCGTCGCGCCGTTGCGCGAGGAGACGCGCGGCGCCGCGATCGCGTCGACGAGGGGCAGGCCGCGGTCGACGTACCCCGTGAGCACCTGCGCGACCGTCGTGATGATCGTCGAGCCGCCCGGCGAGCCGAGGCCGCCGACCGCGACGCCGTCCTGGAGGACGACCGTCGGCGCCATCGACGAGCGGGGTCGCTTGCCCGGGCCCGGCAGGTTCGGGTCGGGCACGCCGGGCGTCGTCGGCGCGAACGAGAAGTCGGTCAGCTCGTTGTTGAGCAGGAAGCCGTAGCCCGGCACCGTGATGCCCGAGCCGCCGGTCTGCTCGATGGTCAGCGTGTAGGCGACGACGTCTCCGCCGGCGTCGGCGACGGTGAGGTGCGTCGTCCCGTGGTCGTCGCGCGGGGCCTCCTGGACGCCGGCCGCAGCGTCGCAGGTCGCGTAGTCGCCGTCCGGGGAGCCGAAGGGGATGGGCCGGGCCGCGGCGACGTCGGGGTCGAAGAGCCCGCAGGCGCGCTCGTCGGCGAAGCCCTGCGAGACGAGCTCCTCGACCGGGACGCCCGGCACGTCCCCGACGTAGCGGTTGCGGTCGGCGAAGGCCGTCGCCGTGGCCTCCGCGAAGCGGTGCAGGTAGGCGTCCTCGGGCACGTCGGCGAGCTGCTCGCCCGTGAGGTCGTCGTAGGCCTCGAGGAGGTTGAGCGCCTCGGCGACCGTCGTGCCGCCCGAGGACGGCACGGGCATGCCGACCACCTCGAGACCGCGGTAGTCCGAGCGCACCGGCTCCGGCTCGAGCACCTCGTAGGCCGCCAGGTCGGCGGCGGTGATCTGCCCGGGGAAGACCTCGACGCCGGGCGCGGTGCGCGGGTACCGGGCGGCGCGGACGACGGCGCGCCCCATGCGGCCGTCGTAGAGGGTCTGCGTGCCGCGGCGGCTGATCTCGTCGTAGGCGCGGGCGAGACCGGGGTTGCGGAAGACGTCGCCCGGCTCGGGCACCTCGCCGCCCGGGAGGAAGACCTCCGCGGTGGCCGGGAAGAGGGAGAAGCGCTCGGCGTTCGCGGCGGTCTGCTCCGCGAAGGTCTCGTCGACGACGAAGCCCCGGCGCGCGAGGTCGCGCGCCGGGGCGAGCAGCTCGGCCAGGGGTCGGGTGCCCTCGGTCTCCGCGAGGCGCTCCCAGAGCGCCGCGGTGCCCGGGACGCCGACGGACAGGCCGGAGCTGACGACGTCGCGGAAGGGCAGCGGTGCGCCGTCGTCCACGAGGAAGACGTCCTCGGTGAAGGAGGCGGGCGCCGTCTCGCGGCTGTCGTAGGCGGTCACGTCGCCGGTCTCGGCGTCGTAGTGCACGAGGAAGCCGCCCCCGCCGACGCCGGCCGAGTACGGCTCCGTGACCCCGAGGGCCGCCGCGGTGGCCACGGCCGCGTCGACGGCCGTGCCGCCGTCGGCGAGGACCGCGAGGCCGATCTGGGTCGCGTAGGGGTCGACGGAGCTGACGGCGCCCCCGGTGCCGACGGCGACCGGGGCGCGCGGCGGCAGGGGGACCGGTGCGCCGCCCCGGCCGCCCGGGCGCTCGGCCGACGCGGGGGCCGCACCGACGAGGCCGGCGACCAGCGCGCCCGCGAGGCCGACGGCGAGGGCCGAGCGGGGCGGACGTCCCCGGCGGGTGGTGGGAGCGGCGGCTGACGAGGTGCGGTCCACGGCGGTCCTCCGAGGGTCGGTTCACCCGCTCGGGTGAGGCGGCCGACGGTAGGGGTGCGGACGCACCCGGACAAGGGGGTGCGGAGGGGACGGGAGGTGACCCCGTCGAGGCCTCCCTCGCGAGGCACCTCAGCGGAAGCGGCGCCCCTCGTCGCGCCGGTACGCGCGGACGGCCAGGACCGCGGTCAGCAGGGCCCACGCCGCGAGGACGGCCCAGGTGGTGCCCGGCAGCTCGGCGCCCGTCGTCGCGGTGACGACGAGGTCGCGGCCCGCCCGCGTCGGCAGCCACGTGCTGACGGCGTCCAGCCAGCCGGGGAACATCTCCGGCGGCAGGAAGAGCCCGCCGCCGAACGCCAGCGGCAGCAGCAGCACCTGCGCGACGGCGAGGGCCGCCTTCGTCGACATGCCGTAGCCGATCCACAGCCCGAGCCCGAGCATCGGCAGGGCCGCGACCGCGAGCGCGCCCGCCGTGAGCGCCAGTCGGTCGGCGGGCAGCGCGGCGGCGGTCAGCAGCCACGCCACGACGACGAGCGGCACGAGGCTCACGAGCGCGAACGCCAGCCCGTTGAGCAGGCGACCGGCCAGCCGCGGGCCCGCGCCCACCGGCAGGGTCCGGAGGTAGGAGTCCCACGGGAGCGCGCGGTCCTCCGCCACGCCGACGCCGTAGGTGAACAGGCACACGCTCATGACGGCGAAGAGCGAGATCTGCGCCGTCGCCGCCGTCGCCTGCGCGGGGTCGTCGGCGAACGGCTGCGGGACGACGAAGAAGAGCATCGTCAGCGTCGGGAAGACCACCGTGCCGATGACGGCGATGGGGACCCGGACCGTCTCGAGCAGCTGGGCGCGCGTGTGCAGCGCCGTGAGGCGCAGGCCGCCGGCGCGCCCGCCACCGCTGCGGGCTGAGGTGGCGTCGCTCGCCGTCGCCGTCGTAGGGGTGCTGCTCATCGCGCCACCTCGGGGGTGCTCGTCGTGTGCGTGCCCGTCTCGGGGGCGCTGGTCCGGACGAGGTCGGTCGGAGGGCGGCTCTCCCGCGGGTCGTCGGCGTCGGCGGCTGCCGTCACCGCGAGGAAGGCCTCCTCGAGCGAGGCGGAGGCCACCTCGAGGTCGGCGAAGGGCGCCCCGGAGCGGACGAGCCGGCGGACGAGCGCGTCGGCGTCGCTGGTCCACAGCTCGTGCCGTTCGCCGTCGACGAGCGCGCGGTCGGCGCCGAGGTCCGGCAGCGCCGCGGCGCGCACGCGGACCCGGCGGGCCGGCACGGCCGAGCGGACCTCCTCGAGCGAGCCGTCGACGAGCACGCGGCCGCGGTCGACGACGACGCGCTCGGCCAGGGCCTCCACCTCCTCGAGGTAGTGGCTCGTCAGGACGACCGTCCCGCCGCCGCGGTGGTAGGCGCGCACGGCGTCCCACAGGTCGTGGCGGGCGTCGACGTCCAGGCCCGTCGTGGGCTCGTCGAGGAGCACGAGGCGCGGCCGGCCGACGAAGGCGAGCGCCACGGCCAGCCGCCGCTTCTGCCCGCCCGACAGGCCCCCGGTCTGCCGGCGGGCGAGGTCGCCGAGGCCGAAGCGCTCGAGCACCTCCGCCGTCGGCACCGGGTCGGGGAAGTGGCCGGCGACGACGTCGACGACCTCGCGCACGCGCAGCGTCGGCGGCAGGCCGGTCTCCTGGGGCGTCATCCCGAGACCGGCCCGCGCCGCGGGCTCCCAGGGCGGGCGGCCGAAGAGCTCGACGACGCCGGACGTCGGTCGGCGCAGGCCGCTCACGAGCTGCAGCAGGGTCGACTTGCCCGCCCCGTTGGGACCGAGGAGCCCGAGCAGCTGCCCGGCGGGGACGTCGAGCGTGACGCCGTCCAGCGCCGTCACGTCGCCGTAGCGGCGGGTCGCCCCGGCGAGGCGGACCAGCGGGGCGCTCACGCGGCGCCCTCGGACTCACCGGCCGCCGCACGGGCGGTGACGGGCTCGAGGAGGGCGCGCAGGGCGGCCGTGTGGTCCTCCAGCGCCTGGCGGCCGCGGCGGGTCAGCTGCACGTACGTCGTCGGCGTGCGGCCGCGGTGGGTCTTCTCGACGGCGACGTAGCCCGCGTCCTCGAGCTTGCGCAGGTGGGCGCCGAGGTTGCCCGCGGTGAGCCCCTGCAGCTGCTGCAGCCGGGGGAAGGCGATGCGGTCGCCGTCGTCGAGCGCGGCGAGGGCGGCCACGAGGCGCAGCCGCGCCGGGGCGTGGATGACCGGGTCGAGGTCGGGCTGGGGGTCGCTCACGCCGGCGCCCCGGAACGGGGGCCGCGGGCCGCGACGACGAGCGCGGCGACGAGGAAGCCGCCCCCGCCGAGCAGCCCCATGACGAGGTGGTTGCTCGGGTAGCCGGCGAGCGCCCCGACGGCGCTCGACAGCAGGATCCAGACGCCGAGGGAGTACTGGGCGCGGTCCTGCCACATGGCTCCGCCGCCGAGGTAGAGCAGACCGACCACGAGCCCGGACACGGCGGGGCCGAGCACCCCGAGCACGTCGGGCGACGCGCCGGCGCCGGCGGCCGACGCCATGACGGAGGCCATGCAGCCGAAGCCGAGCAGCCACGCCCACCCGTACATGGCGCCCTGCGTGCTCGAGGCGCCGCGCACCCCGGCCGTGCGGCGGGCGATGTGGACGTCCGTGACGACGACGGCGGCCACGAGCAGGCCCGTGAACACCGCGCCGCCCGCGGCCGGCGGCAGCGCGAGCGGGCCCCGCCCCGTCGTCGAGCTCCACAGCACGAGGAAGCCCACGAGCCAGGCGACGCCCCAGGTGCCGTAGAGCAGCCGGAGGTCGGGGACCAGCCGCTGCTGCGTCCTCGTGCGCTCGGCGTCGAGGAGGGCGAGCGCCTCCCGCGGGTCGAGGCCCGCGTCGTCCTGGTCGTGCTGCGTCGTCGTGCCCATCGGGGACCCCCAGAGTGGTCTGCGGTGCAGAGCAGATGCGCACTTTGTAGCGCAGAGCGGTCTGCGGCCGCAAGGCATCGGGACGCCTCGCGCCCCCCAGACGGCGATGTGTGGCCAGGTCGCCCCATGGCGGGGCTCCCCCAGGGCGACATGGCCACACGTCGCCCTGAGGTGTGAGGTGGGGAGGGCGACATGGCCACACATCGCCCTGGGGGTGGGGTGGGGAGGGCGACATGGCCACACATCGCCCGGGGGGTGGTCTGGGTGGGGCGACATGGCCGCACATCGCCCCGGAGGGGCGTGGGTCAGCCGAAGAGGTCGAGCTGGTCCTCGCCCGGGTCCTTGCGGGCGCGGGCGACGCCGCGGGCGCCGAGGGGCTCGCGCGGCGGGGGCGGGGCCGCGGGCGCCGGGCGGGTCTCGCTCCGGGTGACGCCCCGGGGGTCGCTGCGGGCGGCGGTGTCCTCGGGCGCCCCGGCACCGTCGTCCGGCGGCCCGTCGGGCAGCGGTGCCTCGTCGACCCACGACGGCAGGGGGGACCACCGGTCCGCGGGCGGGGCGCCGCCGACGAGCGCCCAGAGCGACGGGCCGAGGCGGACGTCGCGCGCCCCGAGCGCGGCCTGCACCCGGGCGAGGTCGAGGGGCAGGCGCAGCGCGTCGAGGTCGGGCAGGGCGAGGTCGTCGCGCATCGCCATGAGCCGCTGGTTGCGGGCGACGTTGGCCCGCGCCTCGGGTGCGCGCAGCCTGGCGACGACGCCGGGGCCGACGACGTCCCGCACCTCGTCCTCGCGGCCGTCGTCGAGCGCGGCGTAGACGTCGTCGACGCTGTCGAAGGCGGCCAGCAGGCGGGCGGCCGTCTTCGGGCCGATGCCGAGCGCGCCGGGCAGGTTGTCGGAGGTGTCGCCGCGCAGCGCCGCCAGGCAGCGGTACTGGCCGGCGCGCACCCCCGTGACGAGCGGCAGCGTCCGCGGGGTCAGCACGGGGGATCCCCCGATCCCGCCGTTGAGCACCCGCAGCACCGACGTCGAGGCGTCGACGAGGGCGAAGGAGTCCCGGTCGCTCGTCACGGCCGTGCACCGCCAGCCGCTGCGCCGGGCGAGCTCGGCCGCCGAGCAGAGGACGTCGTCGGCCTCGAACCCCTCGGCGACGACGACGGGCAGCCCGGCCTCGGCGAGCAGCGCCGGGGCGTCGTCGAGCTGGGCGCGCAGGTCGGGGTGCTTCTCGGGGCGGTGCGCCTTGTACGGCGGGTGCTCCGCGCGGCGCACCGACGTCCGCGCGCAGTCGAAGCCGACCACGAGCGCGTCCGGCGTCAGGCGGGCCGCGGCGCTCGCGATGAGCGAGACGACCCCCCGCAGCGCCCAGACCGGCCGACCGGCGGCGTCGCGGTGCTGGCCCGCGGCGTGGGCGTGGTGCGCGCGGTGCAGCAGGCTGTTCCCGTCGACGGCGAGCAGGACCGGGGCGTCGGGCGCTACGCCCTCGGCCGTCTCCTCCTCCGCCGCGCCCGAGTGCTGCGCGCCGAGCAGGCCCGCCGCCCGCAGCGCCGCGACGCCGTCCTCGGCGCCGCCCTCGGCGCCGTCCGGGGCACCGGGGTCGGCGCCGGGGCGGACGACGGACGGGGCGCTCACGCCACCACTGTGCCTCCTCGACGCGGCGGCGCGGCACCGCCCCGCCGCTCCGGCGCAGAGCCGCTCCGCCGCGGGGGCGCCCTCAGCGCACGTGCTCGCGGAGGAAGGCCGTGGCGCGCCCCCACGCCAGAGCGGCCGCGTCGGCGTCGTAGGCGGGGCCGGTGTCGTTGACGAAGGCGTGCTGCGCCTCGTAGACGTGCAGCTCGACGGGCACGTCGAGCCGCTCGCGCAGGTCGTCGAAGACCCGCCCGACGACGTCGAGGTCGATGCGGTCCTCCCGGGCGTAGTGCCCCTGCACGGCGGCGCGCACGCCCGACCAGTCGGTGCCGTCGGGGTCGGGCAGCCCGTAGAAGGGCGTCACCGCCCCGACGCGCTCGCCCTGCTGGGCGGCCAGCGTCAGCGCGAAGGACCCGCCCATGCAGAAGCCCGCGACGCCGACCGTGCTGCTCGTGACGGCCTCGTGGCCGAGGAGCAGGTCGACCGCCCCGGCGAGGTCCCGGGCCGCCCGGTCGACGGGCAGCTCCTGCATGAGGCGCATGGCCTCCTCGCCGTCGTGCGTCGTGCGCCCGCCGTAGAGGTCGGGCGCCAGGGCGACGAAGCCCTCGGCGGCGAAGCGGCGCACGAGGTCGGCGATGTGCTCGGTGAGGCCCCACCACTCCTGCACGACGACGAGGCCCGGCCCGCGGCCCGACGGCGGCAGCTCGAGGTAGCCGTGCCCCTCCTCGCCGCCGGGGCGGGGGAAGGTCGTGTTCTGCGGGGCCGCGCCGGGGTCGCTCATGCCCGCACGCTAGATCGACCACGAGGGCGCCGACCACGAGGCCGCTGGCCGGCGGTGCACGCGCGCCGTCGGGTGGAGCGCCGACGGGGAGGACCAGGTCCCGAGCACGAGCGGCCGCAGTCCTCCGACCTGCGGTGACGCTCCGTGCGGTGGAGCTCGTCCTCCCTGCCGGCAGCGCGCTGCCCTCAGCGTCGGCGCGACCGGCGCAGGTCGGCGAGCGCGGGGACGCCGCTCACCAGCCCGACGCCGACGAGGACCACGCCCGCCACGGAGGGACGCCCGTCGGCCGCGGCGACCACGACGAGCGCCACCAGCCCGGCGGCCAGCGCGCCCGCCGCGAGGGCGAGCCGCCGCTGCGGCGACGGCGGCCGCGGGCGTCCGGTCGGCGGGGGCGGGCTCACGCGCACCAGCCCAGCACGGGACGCGCACCCCGTCGCGACGACGTCCTGCCACGACCGGGGGAGGCGGACGGCACGCCCTGGCCGCCGCCCGGGGGCGCGCCTACTGTGCCGGGCACGGGGGGCCGCGACGGCGCGGTCCCGGGACCCGGGAGCACACCCATGCAGGGCTTCGCCACGCTGTCCGTCGCCACCATCCTCGCCGAGTCCGCGGTCCGGCACGCCGACCGCACGGCCGTCGTCGTGGGCGACCAGCGGATCTCCTACCGCGAGCTCTGGGACCAGACGCGCGCCGTCGCCGGCGCCCTGCGCGCGAAGGGCGTCGGCCCGGGGACGCGGGTGGCGCTGCTGCTGCCCAACGTCGCCGACTTCCCGCGGGCCTACTACGCCGTCCTGGCGCTGGGGGGCGTCGTCGTCCCCGTGCACGCCCTGCTCCAGGGGCCGGAGATCCAGTACGTCCTCGAGGACAGCGAGGCCTCGCTGCTCGTGTGCGCCGCCCCCCTCATGGCGCAGGGCCTGCGCGGCGCGCGCGCCGCGCAGGCCCTGCACCATGAGGGGGGTGGCGCGCACGAGCAGCGAGGCCTCGCTGCTCGTGTGCGCCGCCCCCCTCATGGCGCAGGGCCTGCGCGGCGCGCGCGCCGCCGGGGTCGACGTCGTCACCGTCCTGGCGCCGGCCGAGCTGGCCGCCGAGCACGGCGTCGAGCGGCTCGAGGAGCTGGCCGCGGCGGCGGAGCCGATCACCGCCGTCGAGCCGCGCCAGCCCGACGACACCGCGACGATCCTCTACACGAGCGGCACCACCGGCCGTCCCAAGGGCGCCGAGGGCTGCCACCTGTCGCTGGTGTCGCAGGTGGAGACCTCGCTGCTCGACACCTTCCGCATGGGCGTGGACGACGTCGTCCTCGGGTGCCTGCCGCTGTTCCACACCTTCGGGCAGACCTGCGCCATGAACATCACCTTCCGCGCGGGTGCGACGCTCGTCCTGGTGCCGAAGTTCGACGGGGCGACGGCGCTCTCCCTCATGGTCGAGCACGGCTGCACCGTCGTCATGGGCGTGCCGACGATGTACATGGCCTTCCTCGAGGCCGCGGCCAAGGACGAGCGCCGGCCCCCGCTGGCCTACGGCGTCTCGGGGGGCGCGGCCATCCCGGTGGCGGTCATCGACCGGTTCCGCGACGTCTTCGGCGTGGAGATCCACGAGGGCTACGGGCTCACCGAGACCTCGCCGGTCGCCACCTTCAACCCCGTGGGCCGCCCGCCCCGCCCCGGCACGGTGGGCGTGCCGATCTGGGGCGTGGAGGTCGAGGTCGCCCGCCACGACGTGCCGGACCGGGTCGAGCTGCTGCCGCGCGGGGAGATGGGGGAGCTCGTCGTCCGCGGGCACAACCTCATGAAGGGCTACCTCGGGCGGCCGGACGACACCGCGGCCGCCGTCGTCGACGGCTGGTTCCGCACGGGCGACCTCGGCACGAAGGACGAGGACGACTACGTGACGATCGTCGACCGCACCAAGGACATGATCCTGCGCAACGGCTACAACGTGTACCCGCGCGAGGTCGAGGAGGTGCTCGCCGCGCACCCCGACGTCGCCCGGGTGGCGGTGTTCGGCGTCGCCGACGAGCGGCACGGCGAGGAGGTCGCGGCCGCCGTCGTCCTCGTCGAGGGCGCGACGACGACGGCCGACGCCCTGCGCGAGTACGCCGCCGACCAGATCGCGGCGTACAAGTACCCGCGCCGCATCGAGGTGGTCGACGACCTCCCCCTGGGCCCGAGCGGCAAGGTCCTCAAGCGCGAGCTCGTCGCGCGGTACGGCGCGCCCGCCGGCCCGGCCGAGACCCGGGACGCCAGCCCGGCGACCTGAGCCGCCTTCTCCGCCGCACCTCGTCGTCACATCGCCGTCTCCCAGGCCTCCTCGACGGCACGTCGTCGTCAGAGTGCCTGAGGGGCGCCCTCAGGACGGCGATGGGCCGACGAGGTGCGCGCAGGGGCTCCCCGGGACGGCGACGGGCCGACCGGGTGGGGGAGCGGCCCGTGGTCGGGGAATGCCCGCGCGTGCGTCACACTTGTGCCCGACGGAGGAGCGGGCGCCCTGGGCGCCCGGACGGGGCCGACGCAGGTCGAGCAGCGCAGGTGAGCCCGCGACGAGCGGGCAGCAGCACATGAGCACCGCTGGCGATCTCCACAGGGTCCACGGCCGACAGGTCCCCTCCGCAGCAGCCACCGAGTCCGGCTGCGACCTGCCGACAGGCGCGACGCCGCGCCGACCCCACCGCGAGGAGACCCCTGCCGTGACCGCCCCTGCCCTCGACCGCGAGACCGCGGACGCCGAGGACCGCACGACCGACACCGACGCCGTCGAGGGCTCGCCCCGCGCCGACGTGCCCGCCCAGGGCCGCGGCGAGGACGCCCGCGCGGACGACGCCGCTCCCGAGGACGACGCCGACGAGCCCGCCGGCCCGACCTTCGCCGACCTCGGCCTGCGCGCCGAGGTGCTGCGCGCCCTCGACGGCCTCGGCTACGAGGAGCCCACCCCCATCCAGGCGGAGTCGATCCGCCCGCTCCTGGCCGGCCACGACCTGCTCGGCCAGGCCGCCACCGGCACGGGCAAGACGGCCGCCTTCGCGCTGCCGCTGCTGGAGAAGGTCCCCGCCGGCGGCGGGCGCCGCCCCGTCGGCCTCGTCCTCGTGCCCACCCGCGAGCTCGCGCTCCAGGTCTCCGAGGCCATCAGCACCTACGGCAAGCAGCTGGGCGCCCGCGTCCTCGCCGTCTACGGCGGGACGCCGATCGGCCGCCAGCTGCGCGAGCTCGAGCGGGGCGTCGACGTCGTCGTCGCGACGCCGGGCCGTGCGCTCGACCACATCGGCCGCGGCACCCTGCCGCTGGCCCACCTGCAGACCGTCGTCCTCGACGAGGCCGACGAGATGCTCGACATGGGCTTCGCCGAGGACATCGAGGAGATCCTCTCGGCGGCGCCGGCGGAGCGTCAGACCGTGCTCTTCTCCGCCACGATGCCGCCGCGCATCGACCGGATCGCCCGCCAGCACCTGCGCGAGCCCGTCCGCATCCGGATCGCGAAGAAGCGCGCGGCCGAGGGCGAGGCGCCGCTCGTGCGCCAGACGGCGTACGTCGTCGGCCGCCCGCACAAGGTCGCGGCCCTCGGCCGCATCCTCGACCTCGAGCAGCCGACGGCGGCCATCGTCTTCTGCCGCACGCGCGAGGAGGTCGACACGATCACCGAGCGCCTCGGCGCCCGCGGCTACCGCGCCGAGGCGCTGCACGGCGGCATGGGCCAGGAGCAGCGCGACAAGGTGGTCTCCCGGCTCCGCGCCGGCGCCGCCCAGCTCCTCATCGCCACCGACGTGGCCGCCCGCGGCCTCGACGTCGAGCAGCTGAGCCACGTCGTCAACTTCGACGTGCCGTCGGCGCCCGAGTCGTACGTGCACCGCATCGGGCGCGTCGGCCGCGCCGGCCGCGAGGGCGTCGCCCTGACGCTCGCCGAGCCGCGCGAGCGCCGTCAGCTCTCGGTCATCGAGCGCGTCAGCGGCGCGCCGATCGCCGTGGCGCCGCTGCCGACCGTCGCCGACCTGAAGGCCCACCGCCTGCAGGAGACGCGCCGCTCGGTCGCCGAGGTGCTCGACGGCGACCGCAGCGGTCTCGAGGAGGTCCGCGGCGTCCTCGACGCGCTCATGGAGCACCACAGCGCCGAGGAGGTCGCGCTCGCGGCCCTCCAGCTGGCGCACGCCGCCCAGGGCGCGGTGGACGACCAGGAGATCCCAGCGCCCGACCTGCGCCCCCGCGCCGGTCGCGACAGCGGCCCCCGCGGCCGGGACGGGCGCGACAGCCGGGGCCCGGCGGCTCGCGGCGGCCGCTCCGGCCCCCGCAGCGGCCCGTCGGCCGGCAACGCCCGTCTCTTCGTCGGCGTCGGCCGCGCGGCCGGCGTCCGCCCCGGCGACCTCGTGGGCGCCATCGCCAACGAGTCGCCCGTGAGCGGCCGCGACATCGGCGCCATCGAGATCACCGAGCGCTTCTCGCTCGTCGAGGTGCCCGAGGGCGCCGCCGACGACGTCGTGGCGGCACTGCGCGGCAGCACGATCAAGGGCCGCAAGGCCATGGTGCGCCGCGACCGGGACCAGCCCGGCCGCTGACCCGCCCCCCACGAGGGCCCCGTCGACGACGTCGACGGGGCCCTCGTGCGTCCCCTCCCCGGCGAAGGGGCGTCACCTCCGCGCCGGGAGAGACCCTGGGGGTGAGGGAGGCGTCACCTCCGCGTGGTGAGGGGCCCTGGGGGGAGGGTGCGTCACCTCCGCGTGGCGAGGGGCCCTGGGAGTGGAGGAGGCGTCACCTCCGCGCGAAGGGTCCGGCGTGGGTCAGGCGCCGCGGACGGCGTGCGTCCGGCCCCCGCCCGCGGCGGAACCGGGGCGGTCGTCGAGGAGGCCGCGGCGCTGCGCGAGCACCTCGAAGACGACCGTCCCGAAGGGCGGGAGCGCCGCCACCAGCCCCAGGAGGCCGACGCGCCAGCTCCACCGCTGCACCCCCCACGTCAGGAGCGCGACGGCGCCGTAGAGGAGGAAGGCGCCGCCGTGCAGCGGCCCGAAGACCTCGATGCCGTGGCGGCTGCCGTCGAGGAGGTAGTGCCAGCCCATGGAGACCAGGAGCCCGGCCCACGTCAGCGCCTCGACCACCGCCAGCACGCGGAAGGCCGAGCGGATGCGGGCGCGGGCGGCGGGCGACGACGGGGGCGCGGGGATCGCGGGCACCTCCCCATCGTCCCAGCGCCCGCGCCCGACCCGGCGCGCACCCCGGCGCCCTCCCTCCGGATGGTGGCCACGGGCACGGACCGCGACGCTGGGACGGTGACCGAGCACCCCGCCGCCGCGCCGGGCGGCCCCGCCGCCGCACCGGCCGCCGAGGCCTCCCGGGCCACCGAGCCGGACCCCGACGCCGGCGGTGGGGCGGGCGTCCCGGCGGCCGGGCGCCGCCCGGGCCTGCCGGGCCTGCCGGGCGGAGCGCGCCGCGCGAGCGCCCGGGCCGTGCCGGAGGTCGTCGCCCGTCCGCCGGGCGGCGCGGTGCGCGGGGTGCGGCGCAGCACGCCGCACGGCGAGGCCGACTCCTGGCGCGGCGTCCCGTACGCCCGCCCGCCGGTGGGCGAGCACCGCTTCGCCGCCGCCGTTCCCCACAAGCCGTGGACGGGCGTCCGTGACGCCACCGGGCCCGGCCCGGCGTGCGCGCAGCGGGTGCCCGTCGTCCCGGCCCCGCTCGGGCTCGTGCTCGGCACGACCGGGCGGCGCACCGAGGACTGCCTCACGGTCGACGTCCACGCCCCCGCGGGCGCGGCCGAGGACGGGCGGCGCCGGCCCGTCCTCGTCTGGGTCCACGGCGGCGCGTTCTCCAGCGGGAGCGCCGGGGAGTACGACGGCTCCCACCTCGCGGCGCGCGGCGACGTCGTCGTCGTGTGCGTGAACTACCGCCTGGGGATGCTCGGCTTCGCCGACCTGGCCGACGTCGTCGCCCGGCCCGGCCCGGGCCGCCGGGGGGTCGACCCCGAGCGCGTCCCGAGCAACGTCGGCCTGCGCGACCAGGTCCTGGCGCTCGAGTGGGTGCGCGACGGCGTCGAGGCCTTCGGCGGCGACCCGGCGCGCGTCACCCTGGCGGGGGAGTCCGCCGGGTCGGCGTCGGTCGCCCTGCTCATGACGAGCCCCGCCGCGCGGGGCCTGTTCGCCGGGGCGATCTGCCAGAGCGGCGCGCTGTCCATCGCCACCGACCGCGAGGACGCCACGCGCCTGGCCCGCGAGCTGTGCGCGCAGCTTGGCGTCAGCCGCGAGGAGCCCGAGGGGCTCTGGCGGGCGTCGACGCGCGAGGTGCTGCGGGCCGCGGCGGCCGTCTCGGCCACGCGCCCGGAGGGCCTCGCCACCCGTCCCTGGTTCGACGGCGACCTCCTGCCGGCGAGCCTCCCGGCGGCGCACGCGACGTCGACGCCGCCCGTCCCGCTCCTGTCGGGCAGCAACCGCGACGAGCACACGCTCTTCCGGCGCTTCGCCCGCGACGTCCTCCCCGAGACGCGGGCCCGCCTGGCGCAGGCGCTCGACGCGGCCGCGGGCCCCGAGGAGACCGACCGCATCCTCAGCGCCTACCCGCGCGACGAGCGGGGCCTCACCGACCTGGGCTCCCACCTGCTCTTCACCGTGCCGGGCATCCACCACAGCGAGGCGCACGCCCGCACGAGCCCGACGTGGCGCTACCGCGTGGACTGGGGGCCCGCCGCGTTCGGCCTCGGGGCCACCCACGGCGTGGAGCTGTACCTGCTGTGGCCCTACGCGCCCGTGCGCCGGGCCCTGCAGCGCCTCGACCGCGACGGGCGCGTGGCCGACCTCGCCGACCGCGTCCAGCGGCACTGGCTCCACTTCGTCCGCCACGGCGAGCCCGACCCGGCCGTGGGCCCGTGGCCGCGCTACGACGCCGAGCGCCGCTCCACGCTCGTCCTCGACCTGGAGGACCGCGTCGTCGACGACCCCGAGGGCGAGCAGCGCGCCGTCTGGGGCGGGCGGGACGTGCTCGTGCACTGACCACGCGCGCACCGGTCGCGGCCGGACCCCCCGCTCGGGGTGCGCCGTCGGCGTCCGCGCCCCGTACCCTGGCCGGATGCCCGCCGGTGAGCGGGCTGGTGTGCCGGGAAGTCTGGTCGGCGTCCCGTGCCGTCGACCCCAGGGAGACCCCGTGAATCCGCCCTCCGGCGCCGACCCGCGCGACCTCCGCGAGCGCGAGGACGGCGCGCCCACGTCGTCCTCCGGCAGGGAGACGCCCCAGAGCCCCACCGACCTCGGAGCCCACGAGCTGCCGGCGCACTCGCGCGGGCTGTCCGACCTCCTCTCGGGCGAGCGGCTCGGCGGCGTCCTGCTGCTGCTGGGCGCGGCCGTCGCGCTCGTGTGGGCCAACTCGCCGTGGCGGGAGGCCTACGCCGGCCTGTCCGAGACCGTCGTCGGGCCGGCGTCCCTCCACCTCGACCTGTCGCTGTCGACATGGGCGGCGGACGGCCTGCTGGCGGTGTTCTTCTTCGTCGTCGGGCTCGAGCTCAAGCGGGAGATCGTCGCCGGCTCGCTGCGCGACCCCCGCACCGCGGCGGTGCCCGCCATCGCGGCCGTCGGCGGTATGGCCCTGCCGGCCCTCGTCTTCGTCGTCGTCCTGCTCGTGTCGGGGTCCGAGGGCCTCCAGGGGTGGGCCGTGCCGACGGCCACCGACATCGCCTTCGCGGTGGCCGTCCTGGCCGTGGTCGGCAAGGGGCTCCCCGTGGGGCTGCGCACCTTCCTCCTCACGCTCGCCGTCGTCGACGACCTGCTCGCCATCACGATCATCGCCGTCTTCTACACGGCCGACCTCGCCGTCGTGTGGCTGCTCGCGGCCGTCCCCGCCGTCCTCGTCTTCGCGCTGCTGTCGCGGGTGCGGCCGGGCGGGCAGGGCCTGCGCGTCCTCCTCGTGGTCGCCATGCTCGTCGCGGCGGCCGTGGCGTGGGTCTTCGTCCACGAGTCCGGCGTCCACGCCACCGTCGCGGGCGTCGTCCTCGGGTTCTCGGTGCCCGCGCTGGCCCGGCGTGGTGAGGACATCTCCGTGGCCGAGCGCTACGAGCACGCCGTCCGGCCGTTCTCGGCGGCCTTCGCCCTGCCGGTCTTCGCCTTCTTCGCCGCGGGCGTCTCCGTCGTCGACGCCGGCGGGCTCGGCGCGGTGCTGGGCCAGCCCATCGCGATCGCCGTCGCCCTGGGCCTCGTGCTGGGCAAGGTGCTGGGCGTGCTGGGGCTCACCGCGCTCGTCATGCGCCTCACGCCGCTGCAGCTGCCGGAGGGCCTGCGCACGCCGGACCTGCTCGGCGTCGCCCTCCTCGCCGGCATCGGCTTCACGGTGTCGCTGCTCATCACCGAGCTCGCCTTCGAGCCCGGCGAGGTGCAGGACGGCGCCCGGCTGGCCGTCCTCGTCGGCTCGCTCGTCTCGGCGCTCGCCGCCTCGGTCGTGCTGACCCTGCAGAAGCGCGCGGTCGCCCGCACCGGGTCGCCGAGCCCGGCGGCCGCCCAGGCGTCGTCATGAGCCGCGTCGTCCGCGGGGCGCGGTGACGGGCCCCGCGGACGCCCGAGCCGGGGCGCCGCGCCGTCGGCCGTGGGAGGCCGCAGGGCCCCTGGTGCCGCTCTACGACGCCGTCGACTGGGCAGCCGGGCCGCTGGGGCCGCCGGAGGACTGGGACGAGACGCTGCGCGGCGCTCTCGCCCTGGCCCTGACGACGAGGTTCCCGGTGACCCTGATCTGGGGCCCGGAGCACGTGCTCGTGTACAACGCGGCCTACGCCGAGATCATCGAGGACAAGCACCCCCACGCCCTCGGCGGGCGCTGCGCCGAGGTCTTCCCCGAGGCGTGGCCGGTCATCGGGCCGATGCTGGCGGACGTCATGGCCGGTGGCGGGCCGACGTGGACCGAGGACGTCCGGATGCCCCTCGTCCGTCGCGGGGGCCGCTCGGAGGAGTGCTTCTTCACCTACTCCTACTCGCCCGTCACGGCCCCGGACGGGCGCGTCGCCGGCGTCCTCGACATCACGGCGGAGACGACGCGGCAGGTCGTCGACCGCCGGCGGCTGGCGCTGCTCGCCCAGCTCACCGACCGCCTCTCGGACCTCGAGGACGCCGAGGCGCTGCCCGCGGCCGCGATGCCCGTGCTCCGCAGCGCGCGCCACGACCTCGTCGACCCCGCGCTGCTCGCCCCGGACGACCCCCTGGCGCCCCTGGACCGGGACCTCGTCGTGGAGGAGGTCGTCGAGGAGGCCGCGGAGGGGGGCGTCGAGGCGGGGGCGGGCCGCCGGCACCGCGTCCTGCTGCGGCTGCCGGGCGTCCTCCCGCGGGCGCAGCGCCCCGTGCTCGTCACGGGCGTCGACCCCGAGGTGCCCGTGGACCGGGTGCTGCTGGAGTTCCTCGTGCTCGTCGCCGGCGTGCTCGGCACCGCCCTCGAGCGGGCCCGGGCGCACGCCGTCGAGCGCGCCTCCGGCCAGCTGGCGCGCTCGATGTCCGAGGCCCTCCAGCGCGACCTCCTCACCCCGCTGCCGCAGCCGGACCACGTCCAGCTCGCGGCGCGCTACCAGCCCGCGGCGTCCGAGCTCGCGGTCGGCGGCGACTGGTACGACGCCTTCACGACGTCGGACGGCGGCACGTCCTTCGTCGTCGGGGACGTCAGCGGCCACGACGCGGGCGCGGCCGTCGCCATGGCGCAGGTGCGCAACGTCCTGCGCGGGGTCGGGCACGCGCTGGACGAGCCGCCGGCCGCCGTCCTCGACGCGCTGGACCGGGCGATGCGCGACCTCGCCGTCGGCGCCCTCGCGACCGCCGTCCTCGCGCGGCTCGAGGACGACGAGCACGGCGACGAGGGGACGGGCGGGCACCGCGTCCGCTGGGCCAACGCCGGGCACCTGCCGCCCGTCCTCGTGCACCCCGACGGGCGGGTCGAGCTGCTGCAGCGGCGCAGCGACCTGCTGCTGGGCCTCTCGACCGGCGCGGCCCGCCGCGACCACGAGGTGCCGCTGCCCGCCGGTGCCACCTTCCTGCTCGTCACCGACGGGCTCGTCGAGCGCCGCGGGGCGCACCTGTCCGACGGGCTCGCCTGGCTGCGCAGGACGGTGGAGCGCCTCGCGCGGGCGGGCGCGACCGTGGAGGAGCTCCTCGACGGGCTGCTCGCCGAGGTGGGGCCGGACGTCGAGGACGACGTCGCCCTCCTCGCCGTCCGCGCCCACCCGCGGGACCGGCCGCGCCCGCCCGAGGCCGGGCCGGAGGTCGGCCCCGACGAGCTGCTGCGCGGCGAGGTCGGCGCGGGATAGAGGGGCTGCCGAGGGCGCTCAGCCGTAGTGGCGCGCCGTGGAGCGGCGCTGGCTCTCCTCGAGGGCCGCGAAGCGCGCCTCGGCGTAGGCGGGGAGCCGGCGCCGCTCGCGGACGACCCACGGCAGCCCGGCGAGCGCGAGCGCCACCCCGGCCGCGCTCGTGCGGTCGCGCGGGATGCTGCCCAGCAGGTGCGCCGTGCGCCGCGCCGCCGCCGGCACCGGGCGGCGCAGCCAGGTGAACCACAGGGTGTTGCGGACGCCGTCGCGCCGCCGCCGCAGCCGCTCGCGCGCGGGGGAGGGCTGGTGGTGCAGCACGAGCTCGGGCAGGTGGCACAGCTCCCAGCCCGCCGCGGCGAGGTCGGAGGCCATGAGCTCCTCCTCCCCGCCGAGCCACAGGCGCCGCGAGAAGCCGCCGACCTCCCGGAAGGCGCTGCGCCGCACCACGGAGGCGCCGGCGAGGAAGGAGCCGAGCGCCGGGCCGGGCAGCCACGACGGGCCCTGGACGGGGGACTCGCGGAGCTCGACGTTGATGGCGTCCTGGCGCCCGCCCGGCTCGACGAGGATCTGCGCCGTCACGCACGCCAGCGCGGGGTGGGCCTCGAGGACGTCGGCGGCGCGGGCCAGGGAGCCCGGCTCCCACCACGTGTCGTCGTCGCAGAAGGCGATGAGCTCCGGCGGCGGGTCGAGCGCCCGCTCCAGCGCCGCGACGCCGACGTCGCGCCCGAGCGCGCCGAGGTTCTCCGGGCTCGCCACGAGGAGCGCCCAGGGGTGCTCGGCCGCGACGGCCTCCGCGGTGCCGTCGTCCGAGCCGTTGTCGACGACGGCGACGGCCGGCCCCTCCGGCAGGTCCCGCAGCCGCTCGAGCGCGCGCAGGACCTCCGCCCGGCGGCGGTGGGTGATGACGACGACGGCGAGGCGCGGGTCCGCCGACGACCGGGGCCTGCCCTTCGTCCCGGGCGTCCCACCGGTCGTCGAGCGGTCCGGCGACGGGGTCGCCCCGGCGGTGCCGTCGGTGGAGGCGGGGGCGGCGGCGCTCGCGGGGGGCACGACCGGCGACCTTACGGGGACGGCCGGCGGGCGCCCGCCGGGGCCTCTCGCGCGGAGCCGGGGGACGCGGGCGCCCGGTCCGTCCGGGTCCGGGGCGGGGTGACCGGTGGCCTCCCCGGTTCCCAGCGACCTCCCAGGCGCCGGGAGGGGGGAGCGGCTTGCACCGCGCCGCGGCGCCGGTCAGTGTTGACGGCTGGTCGAGCGCCGCTGACGTCGCCGCGTGCCCGCTCCCCGCCCCTCGAAGCACCCCCGGAGGTCCCACCGTGCTCGCCCTGCTGTCCCCGAACGAGGAGGGGAGCGCCGCCGCCGAGGCGTTGCCCGAGGACATCGTCTACGCCTCGGCGACGACGGTCCTCCTGTACCTGGCGATCGGCGTGGCCGCCGCCTTCGTGCTCGGCCTCCTCGTCACCGCCGTCCTGCGGCGCATCGGCCGCCGCTCGAGCGTCGTGCGCGACGTCGAGGCGCGGGGTCGGCGGCCGTTCCGCATCGTCCTCGTCCTCGTGGCCGCCCGCGTCGTGCTCGAGGCCGCCACGCTCCAGTCCTCGTGGGCGGAGCCGGTCGCCTACGTCGTCAACCTCGCGATCATCGCCATGCTCGCCTGGCTGGCCGCCGTCGTCGCGTTCGTGCTCGAGGACGTCGCGCTCGACAAGTACCGCCTCGACGGGCCCGACAACCGCCGCGCCCGCCGCGTCCGCACCCAGGTCTCCCTGCTGCGCCGCCTGACCGTCGCCGTCGTCGTGGTGCTCGCCGTCGGCGCGATGCTCCTCACCATCCCCGCCGCCCGCGAGTGGGGTGCCACGATCTTCGCCTCGGCCGGCGTCGTCGGCGTCGTCGCCGGCCTCGCCGCCCAGACGTCGCTGGCCAACCTCTTCGCCGGCCTGCAGATCACCTTCACGGACGCCATCCGCGTGGACGACGTCGTCGTCATCGAGGGCGAGTTCGGGCGCATCGAGGAGATCACGCTCACCTACGTCGTCCTCCACATCTGGGACGACCGCCGGCTCGTGCTGCCGTCGACGTACTTCACGACGACGCCCATCGAGAACTGGACCCGCAAGGACTCCGAGGTCATGGGCGCCGTGATGCTCGACGTCGACTGGGAGGTGCCGATCGACGGGCTCCGCGAGGAGATGCACTGCTACCTCGAGTCGACGCCCAACTGGGACGGCCGCGTGGCCAACCTCGTCGTCGTCGAGGCCGTCGGCGGGGTCGTCACGCTGCGCGCGGTCGTCAGCGCGAAGGACGGCGCGACCCTGTGGGACCTGCGGACCGGGCTGCGCGAGGCCCTCGTCGTGTGGCTGCAGCGCTCGGCCCCGGACGCGCTGCCGCGCACGCGCATCACCACGGCCTCGGACGCGGGGGCGGCCCCCCGGGCGCGGGCGGGTGCGCCCGCCCCGCGCGACGGCGCCCGCGCGGAGCGCGCTCCCGTCCAGGACGCCGACCCGGAGCGGGACACGCCCGCGCGGCGGTACGAGACCGGGCTCTTCACCGGGAGCCTCGAGGCCGTGGCGCGCGCGCAGCGCTTCTCCGGGCCGAGCGAGGAGGAGATGGAGGAGCGCCGCCGTGCCGGCGAGGCGCGCTCCGGCGAGGTCGACGTCGTCGACGCCCCCGCCGAGCAGGAGCCGCCCAGCTGGCGCGACCAGCTGGCGTCGGGCCGGGACGACTCCCGCGGCTGACGCCCTGCCCGTGATCCTGACGCCCCTGTCCTGACGCCCGGCCCGTGACGCCCCCGCCGGGCGCGACGGGGCGGGGGCGCCGGGGCCGGCGCCGGCTGCCCTAGCGTGCGTGCGCGTGGACCTCGTACACCTGCGCGCGGCCGGCACCAGCCTCGTCCTGTCCGCCGAGGACGGGCGCCTGCCCTCCGTCGTCCACTGGGGCGCCGACCTCGGCGACCTGCCGGAGGAGCACCTGCGGGCGCTGCGGCGCGCCGCGGAGCCGGGCGTGGCGCCGAACGACCTCGACGTCGCCCTGCCCCTCGGGCTGCTGCCCGAGACGGCGACGGGCTGGCGGGGCCGGCCGGGGCTCACCGGCCACCGCGCCGACGGGGGCGGCTGGTCGCCGTCCCCGCGCCTGGTCTCGTGGGACGTCGAGACGGACGACGCCGGCGGCGGGCGCGCGGTCGCGACGGGGGAGGACGCGGACGCCGAGCTGGGCGTGCGGGTGGAGGTCGAGCTCCTGCCCGCCGGGCTCGTGCGGGTCCGCGCCGCCGTGCGGGACCTGTCGGCCGCGGGCGGCTACGTCGTCGACGGCGTCCTGCCCTCTCTGTCGGTGCCGGACGCGGCGACCGAGGTCGTCGACCTCGCCGGCCGCTGGGCGCGCGAGCGCGCCCCGCAGCGCGTGCCCTTCGCCGTCGGCGCCCACGCGCGGGAGAACAGGCGCGGGCGGACGGGCCCGGACGCGCCGCTCGTCATGACGGCCGGGACGGCGGGCGTCGGCTTCCGCTCCGGCGAGGCGTGGGGCGTGCACGTCGCCTGGAGCGGCAACCACGTCGTGCGCGCCGAGCGCACGGCCGAGGGGGCGAAAGTGCTGGCGGGCGGGGAGCTCCTGCTGCCCGGAGAGGTCCGGCTCGGCCCGGGGGAGGAGCACGTCGGCCCCTGGCTGTACGGCTCCTACGCCGCCGACGGTCTCGACGGCGTCGCGGCGCGCTTCCACACCCACCTGCGCGCGCGCCCCGAGCACCCGCGCTCCCCGCGGCCGGTGGTCCTCAACGTGTGGGAGGCCGTCTACTTCGACCACGACCTCGAGCGCCTCACCGAGCTGGCGCGGCGGGGCGCCGAGGTCGGCGCCGAGCGCTTCGTGCTCGACGACGGCTGGTTCCGCGGACGGCGCGACGACACCGCCGGCCTCGGCGACTGGTACGTCGACGAGGACGTGTGGCCCGATGGGCTCGGGCCGCTCGTCGAGGCCGTGCACGCCCACGGCATGGACTTCGGGCTGTGGTTCGAGCCGGAGATGGTCAACCCCGACTCCGACCTGGCCCGGGCGCACCCGGACTGGCTGCTGCGGGTCGGCGGCCGCGAGCCCGTGCTCTCGCGCGGGCAGCAGGTCCTCGACCTCGGCCACCCCGACGCCCACGCGCACGTCCTCGGGCGCCTCGACGCCCTGCTGTCGGAGCACGACATCGCCTACGTGAAGTGGGACCACAACCGCGACGTCCTCGACGCCGGGTCGGGGCCGGCCCGGGCGGCCGGCGTCCACGCGCAGACCGCCGCCGTCTACGCGCTCCTCGACGAGCTGCGGCGCCGCCACCCGGGCGTGGAGGTCGAGTCGTGCAGCTCGGGGGGCCTGCGCGTGGACCTCGGCGTCCTCGAGCGCACCGACCGGGTGTGGGGCAGCGACTGCAACGACCCGCTCGAGCGCCAGCAGATCCAGCGCTGGACCGCCCAGCTGCTGCCGCCGGAGCTCGTCGGCGGCCACGTCGCCTCCCCCCGCTCCCACACGACCGGCCGCACGCACGACCTGTCCTTCCGCGCGGGCACGGCGCTGTTCGGGTCCCTCGGCGTCGAGTGGGACATCAGCCGCGCCACCCCCGACGAGCGCGCGGAGCTGGCGCGGTGGGTGGCGCTCTACCGCGAGCTCCGCGGCCTGCTGCACACCGGCGCCGTCGTCCGCGCCGACCCGGTGGACCCCGCCGTCGCGCTCCACGGCGTCGTGGCCGCGGACGGCGCGGACGCGCTCTTCGCGCTCGTGCAGCTGGACGCGCCGCTCACCTCCGTGCCCGGCGCCGTCCGGCTGCCCGGGCTCCGGCCGGACTCGCTGTACCGCGTCAGCGCGCAGGCGCCCGGGGACGCGCCGCACCTGCGCGGCGGGCGCCCGCCGTGGCTGGACGAGGGCGTCGTCCTCCCGGGCGCGGTGCTCGCCGCGGCGGGCGTCCGGGCCCCCGCCATGGACCCCGAGCAGCTGCTGCTGCTGCGCGTGCAGGAGGTCGGCGCCGACGGGTGACCCGCGCGGGCCCGGCGGTCGGGCGCGTCCCTCAGCCCGGCCGGTGCGCGTGGTCGGCCGTCCAGGCCAGGAGGTCCTCGACGGGCCAGGTGTTGACCACGCGCTCGGGCGGGACGCCGCACCGCGCCGCCCGGGCGCACCCGCGCTCCTGCCAGTCGAGCTGGCCGGGGGCGTGGGCGTCGGTGTCGACGCTGAAGAGGCAGCCGGCCTCGACAGCGAGGCGCAGCAGCCGCAGGGGCGGGTCGAGGCGCTCGGGGCGGGCGTTGACCTCGACGGCGACGCCGGCCTCCGCGCACGCGGCGAAGACCTCCTCGGCGTCGAACTCGCTCTCGGGCCGCGCCTTCCCGACCCCCTCACGGGGCTGCACGTACCGGCCCGTGCAGTGCCCGAGCACGTCGGTGCGGGGGTCGCGCACGGCGCGCACCATGCGGCGGGTCATGGCGCGCCGCTCCATCCGCAGGTCGGAGTGGACGGAGGCGACGACGACGTCGAGCGCGTCGAGCAGCTCGGGCTCCTGGTCGAGGGACCCGTCGGCGAGGACGTCGCACTCGATCCCCGACAGGAGCCGGAAGGGCGCGAGCGGCGCCGCGAGCTCCTCGAGCAGGGCCAGCTGGCGGCGCAGCCGCGCGGGGCTGAGGCCGCGCGCGACCTTGAGGCGCGGCGAGTGGTCGGTGAGGGCCGCGTACTCGTGGCCGATCTCGACGGCCGTGACGGCCATGTCCTCGACGGGGCTGCCGCCGTCGCTCCAGTCCGAGTGCAGGTGCAGGTCGCCGCGCAGGGCCGCCCGCAGGGCCGCGCCGCCGGCGGCGCCCTCGTCGGCCGGGTCGACGAGGGGCTCCTGGCGCCCCTCGAGGTCGACGAGGTAGGCGGGCCGCCGTCCGGCGGCGACGTCGACGACGAGCGCCGCCGTCGTGCGGCCGACGCCGGGCAGCTGCTCGAGGGAGCCGTCGGCGACCCGGCGGGCCAGCTCGTCCGCGGGCGTGCGCGTGACCGTCGTGGCCGCTGCGCGGAAGGCCTTGACGCGGTGGGTGCTCGCCAGCTCCCGCTCCAGGAGGAAAGCGGTGCGCCGCAGCGCCGCCAGGACCCGGGCGTGCAGGTCCGCCGCGTCGTCGGCGGCGGGGCCGCCGCCCGCCGGGCGGTCGTCGCTCGCGCTCACGCGCCGACGGTAGGGCGTGGGCCGCCCGGGCGCCGGTCCGCGTCGTCCCGGGCGCCCGGCGGGCCTTCCGGCGGCGTCCCGTCGATCCGCAGGGGAGCCATGAGGGCGTGACAGCGTCCTGACAGGCGCGGCCCGCAGCGTCGTGGTCCTCGGGCGGAACGACCGCCCGTCGGAGGAGGACACCATGCGCAGGAAGCTGGCCACCATCACCGTCGCGGGCGCGATCGCCCTCGGCGGGGCGGCCCTCGCCGGGCCGGCGCTCGCGGACGCGGCGCCCGACGCGGTGACGGGGTCGACCCAGGAGGCCGCCCAGGGGGCGGTCGACGCCGTGGCGGACCGGGTCGACCGCATCACCGAGGCCCTCGCGGGCCTCGTCTCGGACGGGACGCTGACCCAGGACCAGGCCGACGAGGTCGCCTCGACGCTCGCCGACGCGCTGCCCGGTCCGGGCGGTCCGGGCGGGCCCGGGGGGCCCGGCGGGCTGGGCCTCGGGCCGGGGCCCGCGGGCCTCGACGCCGCGGCGGAGGTGCTCGACCTCACGCCCGAGGAGCTCCGGGAGGCCCTGGCGCAGGACGGCGCCACCCTGGCGTCCGTGGCCGAGGAGCAGGGCGTGAGCACCGACGACCTCGTCGCCGCCCTCGTCGACGCCGCGAGCGCCCACCTCGACGAGGAGGTCGCCGACGGCCGCATCACGCAGGAGCAGGCGGACGAGCGCGCCGCCGACCTCGAGACCCGGATCGGCGAGCTGGTGACGACCGAGGTCGGCGACCGGCCCGCCGGTCCGGGCGGCCACGGCCCCGGCGGGCACGGTCCCCGCGGTGAGGGCCCCGGCGACCCGGCCGGCGAGGACCCGGCCGACGGCGCGACGGCGCCGCAGGACCCCGCCGACGACGGCGCCGCGACGACGCCCGACGGCACGAGCGCGACCCCGTCGAGCTGGAGCTACGCCGCCTGAGGTCGGGCGGACCGTCGGGGCGGGCCCCACGGGCCCGCCCCCGGGGGGGGACCACAA
>NZ_JBBHZG010000001.1:780432-840631 GCF_037482305.1 Pseudokineococcus sp. 5B2Z-1 | reverse complement strand
GTCCCCCCCCCGGGGCGGGCCCCACGGGTCCGGGGCCCGCCGTCCGACGCCCCTCCGAGGTCCGCCGAGTCCGACGTCGCACGCCGAGTCCGACGTCGCGACGGCCCGGAGCCGTGACGTCCCGGCCGGACGTCGGACTCGAGCCCCGACGTCGGACTCGGCGCCTGTCCTCCCGGCCGCACGCACAGGAGGCTCACAGCCGGCACCCGGCTGCGGGCGAGCCGGGGGGAGCACGCTCGGTCCATGACCGCCGCCCCCGCCCACCGGCCGATGCAGCGCCTCGACGGCAGCCCGCTGCGCGTCCTCGTCGTCGACGACGAGCAGAACCTCACCGAGCTGCTGGCGATGGCGCTGAAGTACGAGGGCTGGGAGGTGCGGACGGCCCCGGACGGCGCGCAGGCGCTGCGCGAGGCGCGCAGCTGGCGCCCCGACGCCGTCGTGCTCGACGTCATGCTCCCCGACCTCGACGGCCTCGAGGTGCTCCGCCGCCTGCGGGCCGACGCCGCCGAGGACGTCCCGGTGCTCTTCCTCACGGCGAAGGACGCCGTCGAGGACCGCGTCGCAGGGCTGACGGCGGGCGGCGACGACTACGTCACCAAGCCGTTCAGCCTCGAGGAGCTCGTCGCGCGGCTGCGGGGGCTGCTGCGCCGGACGGCGGCGCACGCCTCCGCCCCGGACGGGGTCCTCGTCGTGGGGGACCTCGTGCTCGACGAGGACAGCCACGAGGTCACCCGCGCCGGCGCCGAGGTGCGCCTCACGGCGACGGAGTTCGAGCTGCTCCGCTACCTCATGCGCAACCCGCGCCGGGTGCTGTCCAAGGCGCAGATCCTCGACCGCGTGTGGCGGTACGACTTCGGCGGCCAGGCCAACGTCGTCGAGCTCTACGTCTCGTACCTGCGGCGCAAGATCGACGCCGGCCGGGCGCCGATGATCCACACCCTGCGCGGCGCCGGCTACGTCCTCAAGCCCGCGGCCGCGGACCCGCCCGCTGCGGTCGGGGCCTGAGGCGGCGGGCCGGTCCGTGCGTCGCACCCGCTCCCTGCGCGCCCGGCTGCTGGCCGGCGTCGGCGCCGTCCTCGTCGTCGTCCTGCTCACGACGGGCGGGCTGACGCTGCTCGTCGTCCACCACGTCCTCGTCGACCGGGTGGACGCCCAGGTGGTTAGCCAGGCCGCGCAGAGCGCCGGGGTGCTGGGCGCGCGCCCCGGGGGGCCGCCCGGTGGGCCGTCGCAGGGCGGCCCCGCCGGTGAGGAGGCGAGGGAGGGGCTCGGCTTCCTGCTCGTCGGCCTGCCCGTCGGCTCGGTCGGCGCGCGCGTCGAGGACGGGGCGGTGCGGGCGGCGTCCCTCGCCGGCACCGGCGGCGTCCCGCGGCTCGACGTCTGGACCGACGAGCAGGCCGCCGCGCTCGGGCGGGCGGGCCCGGAGCCGTCCACCGTGGACGTGCCGGGGCGCGGCGACTACCGGGTGGTCACCGCGAGCGCGGGCGACGGCGGCGTCGTCGTGGGCCAGCCGCTGGCCGAGACGACGACGGTGGTCAGCCAGCTCGCCGTGGCGGCGCTGCTGCTGGCCGCCCTCGGCATCGTGGCCGCCGTCCTCGCGAGCCGCGCCGTCCTCGCCCGCGGGCTCGCGCCGCTGCGGCGCGTCGCGGCCACGGCCACCCGCGTGTCCGGCCTGCCGCTGGACCGCGGCGAGGTCGACCTCGCGGTGCGCGTGCCGGAGCGCGACACCGACCCGCGCACCGAGGTGGGCCAGGTCGGCGCCGCCCTGGACCGGCTGCTCGTGCACGTCGCCGCCGCGCTCTCGGCCCGGCACCGCAGCGAGACGCAGGTCCGCCAGTTCGTCGCCGACGCCAGCCACGAGCTGCGCACGCCGCTGGCCTCCGTCCGCGGGTACGCCGAGCTGGCCCGCCGCCACGAGGCCGACCTGCCGCCCGAGGTCGCCCACGCCCTCGAGCGCGTGGAGAGCCAGGCGACCCGCATGTCCGGGCTCGTCGAGGACCTGCTGCTCCTCGCGCGCCTCGACGCCGGTCGCCCCCTCGAGCGCGAGGTCGTCGAGCTGCCCCTGCTCGTCGTCGACGCCGTGAGCGACGCGCGCGTCACCGCCCCCGACCACCGCTGGCGGCTGGACCTGCCGGGGCCGGCCGAGGAGGAGGGGGCCGACGAGCAGGAGGGGCCCGCGGACGAGGACGCCGGCGGCGCGGCGTCCCTGGCGGTCCGCGGCGACGCCGCCCGGCTGCAGCAGGTGCTCGCCGCCCTGCTCGCCAACGCGCGCACGCACACCCCGCCGGGCACCACCGTCACCGCACGCGTGCGCGCGCGCCCCGGCGAGGTCGAGGTCGTCGTCGAGGACGACGGCCCGGGCGTCGACCCGGCCGTCCTCCCGGAGGTGTTCGAGCGCTTCGCCCGCGCGGACACCTCCCGCTCGCGCGCCGCCGGCAGCACCGGCCTCGGCCTCGCCATCGCCCGCGCCGTCGTGACCGCGCACGGCGGGACGGTCGACGTCGAGTCCGCGCCCGGGCGCACCGCCTTCCGGGTGGCCCTGCCCGCGGCCGCGGCCCGATGACGCGGACGCGACCGGTGCGCCGGTGCCGTCCGCGCGCACCCGACGAGGACTCGCCCGGAGTGGGCCACGGCGCGACCGGCTCCGGCGTACGGTGCCGCCAGCGCTCGGCGCCCCGGTCCCCGGGGCGGCGCGCGCCCGGCGGACCGGGGGGACCCGCCGGCCCCAGGGTGCGGCGTCCTCCGACGCCGCACCCGGCACCGAGGCGGTACGGGGGAGAGCGGGAGAGGCGCGTGGAGCAGCACCGGGCACCGGCGCGGGTGCGGGCGGGCGTGGGCCGGTCCGCGCGGACGGGCGCCCTCGACCCGACCCCGGGGACCGGCAGCCTGGGCGATGCGGCCCTGGCCGACGAGATCGAGCTGTACGGCGCCGTCGTCGTCGCCGCGTCCGAGAAGGACGGCTCCCTCACCGACGACGAGATCGACGCGGCGCTCGGCGTCCCGCCGGTGCGCCGCGGCGGCTCGCGCAGGCCCGAGGGCGCCGACGCGAGCGGGTGAGCGGGGCGCCGCGGCCCTCGGCGCGGTGCCCTAGCCTGACGCCCGCTCGTCGGGCGTCCGTCCGGCCCGGACCGGAGGAGGAGGACCCGTGCGCGTGCGCCTGCTCCCGCGCGAGCCCCGCTTCGCCGCCCTCTTCGTCGGCCTCGCCGAGCACGTCCACCGCGGCGCGGAGCTGCTCGCCGAGGTGCTCGCGTCGGCGCCCCCCGAGCGCGACCGGGCCCTCGAGGCGCTGCAGGAGGCCGAGCGGGCCGCCGACGACCAGGTGCACCTCGTCTCCCGGCGCCTCACCTCGACCTTCTCCCCGCCCTTCGCGCGCCGCGACGTGCACGCGCTGGCGCAGGCCCTCGACACCTGCGTCGACGAGATGGCCCTGGCCGGCCAGCTCGTCGCCGCGCAGGGTCCGGCGCCCCTGCCGCCGGCCTTCCTCGACGTGGCCCCGCTGCTCGTGCGCCTCGCCGAGCTGACCCGGCGGGCGATGGCGGACGTCGACGCCGCGGACCGCCTCGCGGAGTACTGGGTCGAGGTCAACCGCCTCGAGAACCGCGCGTGCGCCCTCCTGCTGCGCCTGCGCTCGGAGCTCCTCGACGACGGCGACCTGCGCCGGGCGCTGCGCCTGCGCGACGTGGCCGACGCCCTCCAGCGCTCCGCCGGCGCGTTCGAGCGGCTCGCGCACGTCGTCGAGGTCATCGCGCTCGTGGACCCCTGAGCCGGTGGTCGTCCTCCTCGTCGCCGTCGTCGTGGCCGCGCTGGCCTTCGCCGTGACGAACGGCGTCCACAGCGCGGCGGGCGTCGTCGCCACCTCCGTGGCCACCCGCGCCCTCCCGCCGCGGGTGGCGCTGGCCGTGGCCTCCTCCTTCGTGCTGCTCGGTGGGCTGCTCGGCAGCTCGTTCCTCGTCGTCGGCGTCCCCGACGCCGCCGTCGTGCCGGTGGGCGACGACGGCCTGCGCCTCGTGCTCGCCACCCTCCTCGGGTCGGTGGCCTGGAACCTCCTCACGTGGCGCTGGGGCGTGCCGACCTCGACGACCCAGGCGCTGTTCGGCGGGCTGGCGGGCGCCGCCCTCGCCGCGCCGGACGGCGCCGTGCGCTGGGGCGCCCTCCTCGACGGCGTCGTGCTGCCCGGCCTCGGCGTCGTCGTGGCCGGCGCCCTCGTCGCGGCGGCCCTCGTGCTCGCCCTGCTGTGGCTGCTGCGCGGGGTCATGCCGGCGCGCGCGCACCGCCGCCTCCGGACGGCGCAGGTCGTGGCGGCCGCGGCGACGGCGGTGGGCTCGGGCGTCCTCGACGCCCAGCGGACGGCCGCCGTCGTCGTCACCGGCCTCGTGGCGTCCGGCGTCGGCGTCCCCGCCGACGCCCTCGGCGGGCGGCCCGCCTGGACGGTCGTCGTCGTGGCGCTCGCCCTGGCCGCGGGCGTGCTCGTGGGCGGGCGGCGGATCGTCCGGACGGTGGGGGAGCGCCTCGTGCCGCTGTCGCCGACGGCCGCGCTCGCCGCCCAGGCGACGACGGCGCTGCTGCTCCACTCCGCCGCCGTGGTGCTGCGGGCGCCGGTGTCGACGTCGCTGTCCATCACCTCGGCCGTCGTGGGCGCGGGGGCGGTGCCCGGGGTGCGGCGGGTGCGCTGGCGCGTGCTGGGCCGCGTCGTCGCCGCCTGGGTGGCCACCGTGCCGGCGGCGGGCGCCCTGGCCTGGCTCGCGCACGAGGCGCTGCTGCTCCTCTCCCGCGGCTGACGGCCCCGGCCGGACGCGCCTCCGGTCGTGAGCCGCGGACGTGGCCTCCGACGCGAGCAGGGCCCGACGCGCGTGGCGTCGGGCCCTGCTCGGGGGTGGGGCGGGCAGGGCGAGTCAGCCGAAGCGGCCGCTCACGTAGTCCTCCGTCGCCTTGACCGACGGGTTGGAGAAGATCGTGTCGGTGGCGTCCATCTCGACGAGCTTGCCGGGCTTGCCGGTGCCCTCGATGTTGAAGAAGCCGGTGCGGTCGGAGACCCGCGAGGCCTGCTGCATGTTGTGGGTCACGATGACGATCGTGTACTCCTTCTTCAGCTCCCCCATGAGGTCCTCGATCGCGAGGGTGGAGATGGGGTCGAGCGCGGAGCAGGGCTCGTCCATGAGGAGCACCTGGGGCTGCACCGCGATGGCGCGGGCGATGCACAGGCGCTGCTGCTGGCCGCCGGACAGGCCGGCGCCGGGGCGGTCCAGGCGGTCCTGGACCTCCTTCCAGAGGTTGGCGCCCCGCAGCGAGTGCTCGACGACCGCGTCGGCCTCCGAGCGCTTGAGGCGCTTGTTGTTGAGGCGCATGCCCGCGAGGACGTTGTCGTAGATCGACATCGTCGGGAACGGGTTGGGGTTCTGGAAGACCATGCCGACGGAGCGCCGGACGGCCACCGGGTCGACGCCGGGCCCGTAGAGGTCCTGGCCGTCGAGGACGACCTTGCCCTCGACGCGGGCGCCGGGGATGACCTCGTGCATGCGGTTGAGGGAGCGCAGGAAGGTCGACTTGCCGCAGCCGGAGGGCCCGATGAGCGCCGTGATGCTCCGCGGCTTGATCTCCATCGTGACCTTCTCGACCGCGAGGAAGGAGCCGTAGTAGATGTCGAGGTCGGAGACGTCGATCTGGCGGCTCATGACTGCTCCTGCGGATCGGGGGGTGGGCCGGTCGCGGCCGCCTGAGTCCTGCTGCTCGGTGCGGGCGGGCCTGGTGAAGATGCTCATGCTGCCTCTCAGCGGGTCTTGGGCGCCAGGGCGCGGGCCAGCACGCGCGCGGCCACGTTGAGGACCATCACGAAGATGATGAGGAGCAGCGCGCTGGTCCACGCCCGGTCGATGAAGGCCTGGGCGGGGATGCCGGGCGCCGTGATCTGGTAGTAGGCGAAGACCGGCAGGACGGGCATGCGCCCCTCGAAGGGGTTGAGGTTCGTCGACGCCGTCAAGCCGACCGTGACGAGCAGGGGGGCCGTCTCGCCCATGACGCGGGCGACCGCGATGACGACGCCGCTCGCGATCCCGGAGGCGGCGGTGGGAAGCACGACCTTGACGATGGTCCGCCACTTCGGGACGCCGAGGGCGTAGCTCGACTCGCGCAGGCGCGCGGGGACGATGCGCAGCATCTCCTCGACGGCCCGCACGACGATGGGGATCATCAGCACGGACAGCGCGACGGACCCCATGATGCCGATCCGCAGGCCCGGTCCGAAGATCAGCGTGAAGAGGGCCAGGGAGAAGAGCCCGGCGACGATGGACGGGATGCCCGTCATCACGTCGACGAGGAAGGTGACCACCCTGGACAGGCGGTTGTCGCCCCCGTACTCGACGAGGTAGATCGCCGTCATGGTGCCGATGGGGACGGAGATCAGGGTGGCGACGCCCGTGACGATGAGCGTCCCCATGATGGCGTGGTAGGCCCCACCGCCCTCACCGATGACCCCGTACATGGACTGGGTGAAGAAGGCGGCGTCGAAGCGCGCCATGCCCCGGGAGACGGTCGTCCAGACCACGGACACCAGCGGCAGCAGTGCGACGACGAAGGCCGTCGTCACGAGCGCCGTGACGAAGCGGTCGGTCGCGGCGCGCTCGCCCTCGACCACCCGGGACGCCACGACGAACGCGGCGATGCCCACCACCGCCCCGATGATCACGGCCAGGGCGACGTGCAGGTCCGTCACCGCGACGAGCGCCGCCGCCACCAGGAGTGCGAGCCCCGCGGCGGCGGGGCCGGCCCAGCGCGGCAGGGAACCGTGCATGGAGGCAGCCAGCGAGGGGGGCTGGTAGCGAGACAGAGCGTCGACGTCGGGGGTCCCGGGCTCGCGCTGGTCGGTCCCGGTCGGGGTCTGCGAGGCCATCAGGAGGATCCGCCCTTCTGCCGGGTGACCATGGCGCGCGCTGCGAAGTTGACGGCGAAGGTGAGCACGAAGAGCAGCAGGCCAGCGGCGATGAGCTCGGCCAGGCGGAGCCCCGTCGCCTCGGGGAAGTTGAGGGCGATCTCCGCCGCGATGGTCGGCGGGTTGCCGGAGTTGATGAGGTTGAAGCTCACGCCGCCGGAGGCCGACAGCACCAGCGTCACCGCCATCGTCTCGCCGAGCGCTCGGCCGAGGCCGAGCATCGAGGCGCTGATGACGCCCGAGCGCCCGTACGGGATGACCGCGTACTTGATCATCTCCCAGCGGGTCGCTCCCAGCGCGAGGGCGGCCTCCTCGTGGAGCCGCGGGGTCTGGAGGAAGACCTCGCGCGAGAGCGCCGAGACGATCGGCAGGATCATCACCGCGAGGACGAGGGACGCCGTGAGGATCGTCCGTCCTGTCGAGGAGGCGGGGCCGGCGAAGAGGGGGATCCAGCCGAGGTTCTCGGCGAGCCACTGGTAGAGCGGCACGAGGGCGAGAGCCAGGACCTGCACTCCCCAGAAGCCGTAGACGATGCTCGGGACCGCGGCGAGCAGGTCGACGACGTAGCCGAGCGCCTGCGACAGCCGGCGGGGGGCGTAGTGGGAGATGAACAGGGCGATGCCGACGGCGACGGGCACCGCGAGGACCATCGCGAGGACCGCCGTGATGAGCGTGCCGAAGAGGATGGGCCACAGGTAGACGACCAGCCCTTCGCCGCCCGAGATGTTCCCCGAGGGCGCGACGAGGGCCGGGTACGCCTCGGCGAGGAGGAACAGGGCGACGCCGGCGAGGACGACGAGGATGAGGACGGCGCTCGCCGCCGCCGTCCCGGAGAAGACCTTGTCCCCGGGACGGCGGCGGCTGCCCGTGAGGGCGGGCGTGGTGGTGGTCACCTGGGTGGCGCTCCTCAGCTACCGGTCACGAGCTCGAGCGAGTCCATGATGTCGGAGCGGAGCTGCTCGGAGATGGGCGCGTTGCCGGCCTGCTCCGCAGCGGCCTGCTGGCCCTCCTCCGAGGCGACGTAGCCGATGAAGGCGGCGACGGCCTCGCCGACGGCCGGGTCCTCGTAGCCCTTGCAGGCGATCTGGTAGCTGACGAGGACGATCGGGTACGTGCCCGCCTCCGCGGTCGTGCGGTCGAGGTCGATGGCGATGTCGCCCTCGGGGCGGCCCTCGACGCGCGTCGAGTTGTCGAGGATGGCGGCCGCGGCCTCGGGCGTCGGGCCGACGAACTCCCCGCCCACCTGGATCGTGGCCGCGGACAGGCCGCTGCTCTCGACCTGGCTCGCGTCGGCGTAGCCGATGGTGCCGCTGCCGTTGGAGACCGCCTGGACGACGCCGGCCGTGCCCTGAGCGGCCTCGCCGCCCGCGACGGGCCAGGTCTCGACGACGCCGTAGGTCCACGCGTCGGGCGCGGCGGCGTCGAGGTACTCGGTGAAGTTCTCCGTCGTCCCGGAGTCGTCCGAGCGGTTGACGGGGGTGATGGGCTCTGCCGGCAGCTCGGCGTCGGGGTTGAGCTCGGCGATGGCCGGGTCGTCCCACGTGGTGATGTCCTGCGCCATGATCCCGGCGAGGACGGCGGGGGAGAGCTGCAGGTCCTCGACACCCTCGAGGTTGTAGGCGATGGCGATGGGGGAGACGTACACCGGCAGGTCGATGGCGCCGTCGGTGCAGCGCTCGTCGGCCTCCGCCAACTCCTCGTCGTCCAGGTAGGCGTCGGAGCCGGCGAAGTCGACGCCGCCGGACAGGAACTGGGTGCGGCCGTCGCCCGAGCCGACGGGCTGGTAGTTGACCGCCGTACCCTCGGCCTCCTGGAAGTTGACCGACCAGGCCTGGAACGCGGCCTGCTGGGTGCTCGCGCCGGCACCGTTGATGGTGCTCGCCGCGTCTCCGCCGGAGGTGCTCCCGCCGGTCGAGCCGCCGCCGGAGCCGCTGCCGGGCTCGTTGCTGGCGCTGCAGGCGGCGAGGGTGAGCGCGAGGGCCGCGGCCGACGTGGTCGCGAGGGCGGCGCGGGCCGCGCGCGTGGTGGAGCTGCGCATCAGGGAAGGGCCTCTCGTCGAAGGGCGGCCGGTGGGCCGTCGGGCGGCAGGGGGATCCCCGCCGACGTCCCGGACGGTAGGGAGGGCAGGTGTCAGGACCCCTGGGCGACGGTGAACCAGGGGTGAACGACGCGTGGCCGGAGGCCCGAGGTGCCGCAGGTCGACCACGCTCCGACGCGTCGACCACGCACAGCGACGAAAGCGGGCGACGAGCCTCCCACGGGACGGCCTGGTCCGGAAGAGGCGCCGCTCACGGCTGGGGAGCGTGCCGCTCGACGGCGACGACGCGCCCCGAGCGCCGCGAGACGTGGGCCACCAGCGCCTCCCCGGGGGCGAGGAAGGGGTCCGTGGCGGGGATGGCGGCGCCCGCCCCGGTGCCGGCCGCCGCACGCCCGGCCAGGGCCCCGAGCAGGGTGCCGAGAACGGGGCGGTGCGTGCAGACGACGACGGGCCGGCCCTTGTCGACGAGGTGGCCGACGTAGCGCGCCACCTTGTCGGGGTCGCGGCGGTGCGCCGACTCCGTGAGCCGGCCCTTGGTGCGCAGGCCGACCCCGGAGTCCTCGACGAAGGGCCGCACGGTCTGCAGGCAGCGCTCCCAGGGGCTCGAGACGACGCGCGCCGGCCCCCGCGCGGCGAGCAGCGGCACGAGCTGCTTCGCCTCGCGGCGGCCGGAGGCCACGAGGGGGCGGTCGGCCTCGTCGTGGGCCCACACGGTGGTGGGGCGGGCGTGCCCGTGGCGCACGACGATGAGGGCCCACGTGTCGAGGCAGCCGTCCTCGTGGAGCGCCGCGAGCGCGCGCAGCTGCACCTGGTCGCCCCGGCGCGTGAGCCGGCGGTTCGCCTCGTCGACGTCCACCCACTCGGTCCGGTCGACCTCCCGGGGGCGCGGCGGGCGCGGCAGGCCGCCGGCGGGAGCCGGTGCGGCCCAGTAGGCCACGTGCTTGACGACGCGGTCGCCGCTGCCGCCGAGGACGTACCGCGCCGCGGGCAGCGGCTGCCCGAGCACGACGCGCAGCCCGGTCTCCTCGGCCACCTCGCGCACGGCCGCGGCCACGGCGGACTCGCCCGGGTCGAGCTTGCCCTTGGGGAAGGACCAGTCGTCGTAGGCCGGCCGGTGCACGAGCGCGACCTGCAGGCGCCCCGAGCGGACCCGCCACACGAGGGCGCCGGCGGCGCGCACCGGGTCCGTGCGGCCGGCCGAGGGGCCGTCGGGCTCGGCGGAGGCCGCGTCGTCGGTGCTGCCCCGGAGCGGGTGCGGCTGCGGCGCAGCGCTTCTCGCCGCCGGGGGCGTGCTCGTCCGCGGCGCGGGCGGGGGCACCGCCGCGAGGGGGGCTCGTCCTCGGTCGGGTCCCGGGCGGGGTCGGGGCGCGGGGTCCATCCGCCGATGCTGCCACCCCGGCGGCCCGGCTCCCGCCGGGGCCGAGGGCGGGCGGGGGGACCCGGTGGCCCCGTGCGGCGCCGGCGGCCGGGGGGCGGCCCGCCGACCCGGCGGCGGAGCGGGCCGCGGGGCGGGCGGCGGGGAAGGACGGGGCGCCGGCCTCCCCCCGCCCGGGGGCGGCGCGCCCTGCGGGCTCAGGACCGCCCGGCGGGGGCGTGCCGCCGCTCCAGCAGGTGCTGCTGCACGTCCAGCAGGCGCTTCCCGTCGGCGTCGTGGCTGTGGCGCTCCCACGTGCCGTCGGGCCCGAGGTGCCAGGACGCCGTGCCGTCGTCCGCCTGGAGCTCGAGGTACTCGAGCAGCTCGGCGACCTCGGCGCCGTCGTCGATCTTCACCAGCGCCTCGACGCGGCGGTCGAGGTTGCGGTGCATCATGTCGGCGCTCCCGATCCACACCTCGGGGGTGCCGCCGGCCGCGAAGGCGAAGATGCGGCTGTGCTCGAGGTAGCGCCCGAGCACGGAGCGCACGCGCACCGTCTCCGAGAGCCCGGGGATGCCCGGCCGCAGGGCGCAGATGCCGCGGACGACGACGGTGACGGGCACCCCGGCGCGCGAGGCGCGGTAGAGCGCGTCGATGACGGTCTCGTCGACCATCGAGTTGACCTTGACCATCACCTCCGCCGGCCGGCCGGCGCGGTGGTGCTCGACCTCCCGCTCGATGCGCTCGACGAGGCCCGCGCGCAGGGAGCGGGGCGCCACGAGCAGCCGCGAGAAGGTCGTGCGGGGCGCGTACCCCGACAGCTGGTTGAAGAGCTTGGTGACGTCTTCGCCGACGGTCTCGTCCGCGGTGAGCAGCCCCATGTCCTCGTAGAGCCGCGCCGTCTTCGGGTTGTAGTTGCCCGTGCCGATGTGGCAGTAGCGGCGCAGCCCGTCGCGCTCCTGGCGCACGACGAGGCAGAGCTTGGCGTGCGTCTTGAGGCCCACGATGCCGTAGACGACGTGGACGCCGGCCTGCTCGAGCTTGCGGGCCCACGAGATGTTGGCCTGCTCGTCGAAGCGCGCCTTGATCTCCACGAGGGCGACGACCTGCTTGCCGGCGTCGGCGGCGTCGATGAGCGCGTCGACGATCGGGGAGTCCCCGCTCGTGCGGTACAGGGTCTGCTTGATCGCGAGGACGTCCGGGTCGGCCGCCGCCTGCTGCAGGAACTCCTGGACGCTCGTCGAGAAGGCGTCGTAGGGGTGGTGCAGGAGGATGTCGTGCTTGCGCACGGCGGTGAAGACGTCGCCGGGAGAAGCGGTCTCGCGCCCGTCGGTGAGCAGGTGGTGCGTGCGGGAGACGGCCTTCGGGTAGTGCAGCTCCGGCCGGTCGAGGTCGGCGACGGCGTTGAGGCACCGCAGGTCGAGGGGGGCGGGCAGCTCGTAGACCTCGCTGCCGCGCACGCCCAGCTCGCGCACGAGGAGCTCGCGCACGTGCTCGTCGGTGTCGTCGGCGACCTCGAGGCGGACGGGCGGGCCGAAGCGCCGCCGCAGCAGCTCCTTCTCCAGCGCCTGGAGGATGTTCTCGGCGTCGTCCTCCTCGACCTCGAGGTCCTCGTTGCGGGTGACGCGGAACGCCGAGCTGGCGACCACGGTCATGCCCGGGAAGAGCTGGTCGAGGTGGGCGCCGATGAGCTCCTCGAGCGGCAGGAAGCGTACGGACGCCGGAGCGCCGCGCGCGCCGGCGTCGTCGTCGTCGTCCACCGGGACCAGCCGGGGCAGCAGCGGCGGCACCTTGACGCGGGCGAAGTGCTCGGTGCCCGTCGAGGGGTTGCGCGCGACGACGGCGAGGTTGAGCGAGAGCCCCGAGATGTAGGGGAAGGGGTGCGCCGGGTCGACCGCCAGCGGCGTGAGCACGGGGAAGACCTGGCGCGAGAAGAAGGTCCCGAGGCCGGCGCGCTCCTCGTCGTCGAGCTCCTCCCAGCGCACGAGGCGGATCCCCGCGTCCACGAGCCGGGGGCGGACGACCTCGGAGTGCACGCGCGCGTGGCGCTCCATGAGCTCGTGGGCGCGGCGGGAGATCTGCGAGAGCACCTCCCGCGGCTGCAGCCCCGAGGCGGCCGTGACGGCGAGGCCCGTGGCGATGCGGCGCTTGAGGCCGGCCACGCGGACCATGAAGAACTCGTCGAGGTTCGAGGCGAAGATGGCGAGGAAGCGGGCCCGCTCGAGCAGGGGGAGGTCGTCGTCCTCCGCGAGCTGCAGCACCCGGTCGTTGAAGGCGAGCCACGACAGCTCGCGGTCGAGGAACCGGTCGTCGGGCAGCGGCTCGTCGTCGCCGGCGGCGGCGCCCGGGACGGGCATGGGCGCCGCGTCGCCGAGGTGGGCGGCCGTCTCCGTGTCGAGCGTCCGGGAGGCGCCCGCGCGGGCGCCGTCGTCGAGCTCCGCCGCGGCGTCGGGTCGGGCGGCGAGGCCCTCGCCGCTGGTGGCGGTCGCGCCGGGGCCCTGGTCGGTCGACGTGGTCACCTCCCTCATGGTGCCACCGGCCCCCCCGGTCGGCGCCTCCGCGGACGGGGGCGCGGACGGCGGCGAGGGGGCCGGTCGAGGTGGTGCGGCGGCCGGCCGGGCCGGTGCGGCGGGCGACCCGGCGCGCTGCTGACGTCGCCGGCGGCGCTCGCGGCGGCCCGCGCTCACGGGCGCCCCGCGGTCGCCGCGGTCGCCGGCGCCTCGACGACGACGTCCGCGCCGGAGCGCTCGAAGCCGAGCCGACGGTAGACGGCGAGCGCCGCCGCGTTGTCGGCCTCCACGTAGAGCTCGACGCGGCGCACGCCCCGGCCCCGCAGGTGGTGCAGCCCGGCGAGGGTGACGAGGCGCCCGACGCCCCGGCCCTGGGCGGAGGGGTCGACGCCGACGACGTAGACCTCGCCGACCGGCGCGGCCCCCTCCTCGGCGGCTCCGCCCCCGAGCTCGTCATCCGCGGGCGTCGTCTTCGTCCAGTGCGAGCCGAGCAGCGCGCCGGTGCGCTCGTCCTCGGCCAGCAGGAGCCCGGCGGCGTCGAACCAGGGCTCGGCCTCGCGGGCGCGGACGTCCTCGAGGGTCCACGCGCCCTGCTCGGGGTGGTCGGCGAAGGCCCGCGCGTTGACGGCGAGCCAGGCCTCCTCGTCGCGCCCGGGCTCGAAGGAGCGCAGGCGCACGCCGTCGACCTCCGGGAGCGGGGGCAGGGGCGCGGAGAGGTCGGCCTCCATCGTGAGGAGCTCGCGCACGCGCGCGAGGCCCGCCCCCCGGGCCAGCGCCGCGGCGGCGGGCAGGTCGCCGTGCATCCACAGGCGCAGCGCCCGCTCGCCGCGCGCCGCGAGGGCCGCCTCGAGCAGCGCCCGCCCGGTCCCGCGGCCGCGGGCGGCCGGGTCGACGACGAGCTCGCCGACGAGGGCGCCCGCCGACCCGGCGCCCTCCCCGCCGGGCTCCGGCACGAGGAGGCCGTAGCCGACGAGGCGCCCGTCGCGGCGGGCGAGCAGGTGCTGCAGGTGCGGCTCGCCCGCGCGCAGCTGCAGCAGGCCCTGCTCGGAGACCGGCGGCGTCCCGTCGGCGCGGGCGGCGGCCGCCACGAGCGCGAGGACGGCGTCCACCTCGCCCGGCGCGAGGGCCGGGGCGAGGTGGACGCCGTCGGGGGCCGCGGTGCCGCTGGGCCGGGCGTCCCCGGGCCGGGCCCCGTGGGGAGGCGCGTCACCGGGAGGGACGGGGGGCTGGTCGCTCACGGCCAGCCACCCTAGGGACGGACCGCCCGTCGGGGTCGTCCGACGGGCGGCGCCGCGCTCAGGCGCCCGTCGTGCTCGGCTGCCGCTCCGCCGCGTCGGCGTCCCCGTCAGGACCAGGGTCCACGGCCGTCGGCGCCGCGTGGCGTCCCCGGGGGCCGGGGGCGTCGTCCGCCGCGGTCGACCCCGCGTCGGCGGCGTCGACCGGCGCGGCGAGGTCGGCGTGACGGCCGAGCGGCGCCCCGCCGTCGGCGGGGGCCTCGGTGGCGCCGGCGGTCGACGCGTCGGCTGCCGGACGAGCGACGTCCACGGTGGTGCGCAGCGGCACCTCGCGGATGAGGCTGACGGCCACGAGCGTGACGACGGCGACCGCCGCCGCGACGAGGAAGATGCGCCCGGTGGCGTCGCCGTAGGAGGCGCGGACGACCTCGGCGACCGGGGCCGGGAGCGCGGCGAGGTCGAGGCTGCCGCCGCCGGAGCCGCCGGAGCCGCCGCCGCTGCCCGTGACGACGCCGAGGTCGGCGAGGCCCTGGGTGGTGAGGTCGGCGACGCGGGTGGCGAGCACCGAGCCGAGCACGGAGACGCCGATGGTGCCGCCGAGGGTGCGGAAGAAGGCGACCGAGCTCGAGGCCGAGCCGATGTCCTTGAGCGCCACGGTGTTCTGCACGGCGAGGACGGTGTTCTGCATGAGGCAGCCGGTGCCGAGCCCGATGAGGGAGATGAAGACGCCCACATGCCACAGCGGCGTGAGGTGGTCCACGGTGCCCATGAGCGACAGCCCGGTGATCATGATGAGCGCACCGCCGACGAGGAACCGCTTCCAGCGGCCGTAGCGGGTGATGAGGCGTCCGGAGACGATGGTGCCCACGAGGGAGCCCGCAACGTTCGGCAGCGTGAGCAGGCCCGCGTCGAAGGCGCTGTAGCCGCGGGCGGTCTGGAAGTACTGCCCGAGGAAGACGCTCGACCCGAAGAGCGCGATGCCGACGGCGACGCTCGCGACGACGGCCAGCGCCGTCGTGCGCTCCTTGAGCACGCCCAGCGGGATGATCGGCTCGGCGGCCCGCTGCTCGACGAGGACGAGGGCGGCGCACAGCGCCAGCCCGCCGCCCACCATCGCGGCGGTCTGCCAGGAGGCCCAGGCGAAGGAGTCGCCGACGAAGGAGACCCAGACGAGCAGCAGGCTCACGCCCGTGGAGAGCAGCACGGCGCCCGGCCAGTCGATGCGGGGGCGTCGCTTGCTCTCGACGAGGACGAGCGTGCGCTGGATGAGCACGAGGGCGACGACGGCGAGGGGCACGCAGGCGAAGAAGGTCCAGCGCCAGCTGACGACACCGACGATGGCGCCGCCGGCGAGCGGCCCGCCGGACATGGCGACGGCCATGACGGCGCCCATGTAGCCGGAGTAGCGGCCGCGCTGCCGGGGCGGGATGACCGACCCGATGATGGCGACGACCAGCGCCGTCAGGCCGCCCATGCCGACGCCCTGGACGACCCGGGCCGCGATGAGCTGCGACACGTCCTGGGAGACGCCGGCGACCACCGAGCCGACGACGAAGACGACGAGCGAGAGCTGGACGAGGAGCTTCTTGCTGAAGAGGTCGGCGAGCTTGCCCCACAGGGGCGTGGAGACGGCGTTGGCGAGCAGCGCCGCCGTGACCACCCAGGTGTAGGCGGTCTGGGTGCCGCCGAGGTCACCGATGATCGTCGGCAGGGCCGTCGCGACGATGGTCGTCGACAGCAGGGCCGTGAAGAGGCCGGCGAGCAGGCCCGCCAGGACCTCGAGCACCTGCCGGTGTGTCATGCCGGGCGCCTCGCCCGTCGGCCCCGCGGGGCTGCCGCCGGGGCCGGGGGCCGGGGGCGGGGCGGAGGAGGACGCCGGGGCGGCGCCGTCGGGGCGCTGCTCCTCCGGGCGCTCGTCGGGGCCGGGGCCCGTGGTCCTCGGGGTGGACAGGACGCTCACGCGCCCACCTCCTGGTCTGCGCGGACGGCGCGGTGGCCGGTCGCTGCGGTCGTCGGGTCGGGGTGGTGCACCGCAGGACGTCGTCGTCCGCCGGGCTCCGGCGGGTGCCGGTGGTCGGGGGTCTCCCGGTGGGAGGTGCCGTGGTCGGGGGGCTGGTGGTCGGGGGTCGCGCGGGCCGTGGGGGAGGCGCCGGAGCGGGCGCCGCCCGCCGCCGCCTCGAGGTCGTGGCGGAGCCGCGCCAGGGAGGCCAGCGCCGCGCGGGCGTCCTGCTCGCTCCACGCGTCGAGGACGCCGCGCAGCCGCTCCGCGCGGGCGCTCGCCGTCGCGGCGAGCAGGGCGTCCCCGTCGGGGGAGGTGCGCACGAGGTGCGCGCGGCCGTCGTCGGGGTCCGCGCGGCGCTCGACGAGGCCGGCCTCCTCCAGGTCCGCCAGCTGGCGGCTCAGCACGGACGGCGAGGCGCCGACGCGGCAGGCGAGGGCGCCGGGGCGCACCTCGCCGGCCTCGGCGAGGAGGGCGAGCACGGCCTCGGCGGCGGCCCCCGCCCGGTCGGAGGCGGGTCGGCGCAGCAGCGCCCGGGTGCTGCGGTGCAGCCCCCGGGCCTCCTCCAGCAGGTCCGCGGCGGTCCTCGCCGAGATCATCGCGCCTCCCCATGTTGCGTGCTGGAAGCAACGATATGCCCCGGGCAACTGTTCCGGCGAACCGGGGCTGCGGGGATCACCCGGACGGGGGGGCGCGGGAGGCGGCGGGGCGAGGACGCGCACCGCAGGAGGGCGGGTGCCGGCGGGGAGCGATCGAGGGGGCGGGGCGGGGGTCCGCCCGTCGGCGGCCTCAGGCGTCGAGCGGCTCGGCGTCGCGGCGGTCGCGGGCCGGGGGGACGAAGCGGTAGCCGACGTTGCGGACGGTGCCGATGAGCTGCTCGTGGTCGGCGCCGAGCTTGGCGCGCAGGCGGCGGACGTGGACGTCGACCGTCCGGGTGCCGCCGAAGTAGTCGTAGCCCCAGACCTCCTGGAGCAGCTGGGCGCGCGTGAAGACGCGGCCCGGGTGCTGCGCGAGGTGCTTGAGGAGCTCGAACTCCTTGTAGGTCAGGTCGAGGACGCGGCCGCGCACGCGGGCCGTGTAGGTGGACTCCTCGACGACGACGTCGCCCGCGCGGATCTCGTCGCTCGCCTCGCCCTCGTCGTCGGCGAGGCGCGCGCGGCCCGTGGCCAGGCGCAGCCGCGCCTCGACCTCGGCCGGGCCGGCGGAGTCGAGGAGGACGTCGTCCATGCCCCAGTCGGCGGCGACGGCGGCGAGGCCCCCCTCGGTGAGGACGAGCAGGAGCGGGCAGGACACGCCCGTGGTGCGCAGCAGGCGCGTGAGGGAGCGGGCGGCCGCGAGCTCGCGCCGGCCGTCGACGAGGACGGCGTCGGCCGACGGCGCGTCGACGAGCACGGACGGCTCCGCGGGCAGCACCCGGACGTGGTGGGCGAGCAGGCCGAGGGCGGGCAGCACCTCGGCCGAGGGGGCGAGGGCGTTGGTCAGCATGAGGAGCTGAGCCACGACCACCTCCTCACCGTGCGGCGTGCGGCGCCCGGCGGGCGCGGGGCGCCGCCCGGGCGGCCCGGTCACCGGCGAGGATAGGGGCCAGGGTCGGGGCGTCTGCGAGGATGCCCGCCGTGAGGAGCTCCGGGCGGTGATCCGCGTCCTGCCCGCCGCCGCCGGCGCCGTCGTCGCCGCGGCCCTCGCCGCGGCCGTGCTCTGGGCCCCCGTGGCCGTGGCGCCGCTGGTGGCCCTGCTGGCCGTCCTCGTGGGCCTCGGGTGGCCCCGCCTGCTCGCGCTGCCCTCGCCCTCGGGCACGAGCGCCGTCGTCGCGGTCGCCGGGGTGGGCGCCACGGCCGCCCTCGTGCTCGGGGGCACGCAGGGCCGCGCCCGCCCCCTGGCGGACCCGAGCGCCGCCGGCGCCGCGGAGGCCGTGCTCGCGGCGCTCGGGATCTCCGTCGTCCTCGCCTTCCTCCACCAGATCCTGCGCCGCGACGGGCGCCCGCGGCTCGCCGAGTCGGTGGCCGGCACCGTCGCCGGGGCCGCCGTCGCGGGCCTCGCCACCGGCTGGCTGTCGGCCGCCGCGCTCCAGCCGGACGTCGTGCTCGTGGGGGCGGGCGGCCTCGCCGCCGCGCTGCTCGTCACGGCGCTGCCGTGGCCGCAGCGGCTCACCGGGGCGCTCGCGCTCGTGGCCGCCGGCGCGGCGGCCGCCGCCGTGGCGGGCCTGCTGCCCGACGTGCGCGCGGTGGAGGCCGCCGTCCTCGGCGTCGCCCTCGCCGTCGTCGTCGGGGCCGTGGACCGCCTGCTCGTGGCGCTGCCGCGGGCGACCTCGCGGCGCCTGTCCGGCACCATCGGGCTCGTGTCCGTGGGCTTGGCCGCCGTGCCGGTGCAGCTGCTCGCGGCGGTGGTCGGGCCGTGAGCCCCACGCTGACCGGGCCCGCGCGCGTCGTCGCCGTGTGCGGGGAGGGCACGTGCCGCTCCCCGATGGTCGAGCGGCTGCTCGCCCCGGCGCTCGGCCCCGGTGCGGAGGTCGTGAGCGCCGGCCTGCGCGCCGCCCCCGGCGCGCCGATGGCCCCGGGCGCCGTGGGCCCCGTGCTCGAGCACGGCGGGTCCGTCGCCGGCTTCTCCGCGCGCCGCGCCGACGCGAGCACCCTGCTGGGCGCCGACCTCGTGCTCGCCCTCACCCGGGCGCACGCCGCCGACGCCGCGCGCCTGGCCCCGCGCGCCGCGCGCTGGACCTTCACCCTGCGCGAGCTCGCCCGCCTGCTCGACGGCGAGCGCGTGCCCGGCCGCGACCCGGCGGCGCGCGTGCGCGCGGCGGCCACCACCGCCGCGCGGCGGCGCGCGGCGGCGCCCCCGCCCCGGCGCCCCGAGGACGACGACGTCCTGGACCCGCTGGCCGGCCCGGCGGGCGGGTTCGCCGACACCGCCGCGGTCGTGGCCGCGGCCGTCGACGCCCTCGCCCGCGCGCTCGGCCCGGGCGCCGACCCCGCGGCCGGGGCCAGGGGCCGCCCGGCCCGGACCGGCTAGGCCGACGTGGCGCCCGACGCCCCGGCGGCGCTCCGCGGCCGTCCCGCCGACGGGTCCGCCGCCGCTCCCGCCGGCGGACCCGGCGCGAGGTCGACCCGCCGGGGGAGCGTCCCCGCGCCGCGACCCACGCCCGTCCAGGGCGGTCTCGAGCGCGGGCGGCACGTCTACACGTCCGTCGTCGTGGTGCTCGAGGTCCTCGTCGTGGCCGCGGCCTTCGCCGCGGCGGCGCTGGCGCCCGACGGCGGCAGCCCGACCGTCGTCGCCGCCGCGGCGGCCACGGCCGCCTGGCTGGTGCTCGCCGTCGTCCACCTCCTGCGGCCGCTGCCCCTGGCGGTGCTGCCGGTCGTCGGCCTCGTCAGCTGCACCGTGCTGCCCGTCCTCGTCGGCTCCGGCACGCCGGGCGAGGCCGACGCGGTGCTGCGGGTGCTCGCCACGGCGGCGTCGGTCGTCCTGTGGTCGCTGGCGGGCGCACCCGGGCCCGTGCGGCCCGTGCTCGCGCGCGCCGTGGCGGGGGGAGGCGCGGCGGCGGCGGTCGTCTGCGTCTCCGCGCACGCGTCGGGGCTGTCCGCACCCGACCTCGTCGGGCCCCTCGTCACGGCCGTCCTCGCCGTCGTCTCGCTCCTCGTCGCCGACCGCAGCGCGCGGCGGGCCGAGCGCTCGCTGGCCGCCCAGCGCGCCGCCGCCGTGGACCTCCTCGTCGCCCGCGACCTCGCGGCCGCGCGCCGGCGCCTCGACGCGCGCCTGCACGACGTCGTCCTCGGCACCCTCGCCGCCCTCGTCACCGCCGACGCGGAGCGCTCCCGCGCGGCGCGCGAGCTGGCCGCCGAGGCGCTCGCCGTGCTCGTCGCCGCCGGGCCGGACGCCGAGCGGGCGGGGGCGGGGGCGTCGCGGCGGGCGGCGGCGGGCGCGGGAGGTCCCGGGGCCGTCGCGTCGGGGGGGCCGGTGGACGGGCTGGCGCCACGGACGGACGGCCACGGCGGGCGGGCCTCCTCACCCGCCGCCGTGGACGCCGGCCCCGTGCGGCCGCCGACCGGCCCGGAGGCCGCGGAGGAGGACGCCGCGGAGCGGCTCGCGGCCGGGCTCGCGCGCCTCGTCGCGCGGGCGGACGCGGAGGGCCTGGCCGTGCAGGTGCGCCGCGAGGACGACGGCGGGGCGCCGGCCCCCGTGCCCGCGCCGCCGGGGGCGGCCGGGGCCGTGGACGCGCTGCTCGGGGCGGTCGGGGAGTGCCTGCGCAACGTCGTGCGGCACGCCGGCACGTCCTCGGCCCTCGTCGTCTGGTCGACCCGCGCGTGCACGGCGCGGGCGCTCGTCGTCGACGCCGGCCGCGGCTTCGACCCCGCGGCCGTGCCCGCGGGATCGCTGGGCCTCGCGCGCTCGGTGCGCGACCGGGTCGAGGACGTCGGCGGGACCGTCGGCGTGCGCTCGCGACCCGGCCGCGGCACGGTCGTCGCGATGGCCGTCCCGCTCGGAGCCGGGGGTCCGCCCGCCGACGGGTCCGTCCGCGGCCGGCGGTCCGGGGGCGCGCCGTGACCCCCGGCGCCCCCGCCGCGCGCCCGGGGCCGGCGGCTCAGGGGTCGGAGGCTCAGGCGTCGCGTCCCGCCGGGGAGGTCCCGGCTGGCCGGGCGCACGACCGGCCGGAGGGCCGCGGGCACGACCGGTCGCCCGACCTGCTGCCGCCCCACGCCGGGCCGTGGTGGCGCCTGCGGCTGGAGGACGTCATGCCGGGGGCGCGGCCGATGCTGCTCGTGCTGGTCCTCGTCGTCGCCCTGCAGTCCACGCTGCGGGTGGCCGTGTCGCCGCCCGGCACCTTCCGCTCGCCGGTCGTGGTCGCGGTGGCCGTGCTGCTGGCCGTCGCCGTGCCCGCGGTGCTCGTGCTGGCCTCCGGGCGCCGCGTCGTGCGGTCGCGGCCGGCCGTGACGGCGGCCGTCTCCCTGCTCATGGGCGTCGACGTGGCCGCGGTGCTGCAGACGCGCGACAGCGCCGTCTACGGCGAGGGCCTCTTCGCGGCCACCGCGGTCGGGCTGGCGCTGCTGTGCCTGCTCGCCGTGCGGCCGCTGGGCGACGTCGTCCTCGTCGGCGTCCTGCACGCCGTCCTCCTCGTCGGCGGGTCGCTGCTGCACACGACCTCCTCCGCCGCGCAGTCGGTGGCGCGCGGCGTCGAGATGGCGGCCGTGGGGTCCGTCCCGGTGGCCGCCTGGGCCGCCTACCTCCTCATGGTGGCGCGGCTGGAGGCCGCGCGACGGGGCTCGGAAGCCGAGCTGGCGCGCGAGGAGGCCGAGCGCCGCGCCGCCACCGCCGCGGCGGACGAGGGCGCCGTCCGCCTCGCCACGGCGCGCGCGGAGGTGGGGCCGCTGCTCGAGCGGGTCGTCGCGGGCGCGCCCGTGCCGCTCGGTCCCGACGACGCGGCGACGGCCTCGGCCGCCGGCCGGCGGCTGCGCGCCCGGCTCGTGCGCGGCGCCGCCCGCAGCTGGCTCGACGACGCGCTGGCGGCGGACGCCGCGTCCGCCGGCGCCGCGGCTGACGCGCGGGCGGCGGTCGTCGTCCGCGCCGACGACGGTCGGGGCGACCTGCCCGTCCAGCAGCGCGGCCCGCTCGTCGCGCTCGTCCGCCGGGCGCGCGCCCTGGGCGGCGACGTGCACGTCGTCCTGCTCGGCGGGGGCGCGGTCGTGACCGTGCGCGGAGCCGCCGCGCTCGCCCACGACCGCCTCGCCGCCGACCTCCTCGCGGGCCTCGGCGGCCCCGGGCGGAGCGCCGAGTGGATCGCGGAGCCGGCCCCGTCCGCGGGGAGGCCGGGCGAGGGGGAGTCCCTCCTCGTGCTCGAGGTCGGCGGCGACGGGGAGGAGCGGCCGTGAGCACAGAGCAGGACGGCGCGGCGCGGGGGTGGGACGGCGCAGCGCGGGGGCGGGACGGCGGGCGCACCGGGCGGGTGCGGGTGGCCGTCGTCGACGACCACCCCGTCATCCTCGACGGCATCGCCGCCTGGGTCGGCGCCGCCCCGGACGAGGTCGAGCTCGTCGGCACCCACCCCGGGCTCGCGTCGCTGCGGGCGTCCCCGGCGCACCCCGCGGACGTCGTCGTCCTCGACCTCGTGCTCGACGACGGCTCGTCGCCCGCGGCGTCCGTCGCCGGCCTCGTCGAGGAGGGCTGCGCCGTCGTCGTCATCAGCGCCGACGCCGAGCCGGCGTCGGTGCAGCGCGCGGTGGAGGCGGGCGCCCTCGCCTACGTCCCCAAGGTCAGCGGGCGCGACGAGCTGCTCGCCGCGGTGCGCGCCGCCGCGGCCGGCGAGTCCTACGTCACGCCCGCCCTCGCCGAGGTGCTGGCGGCGGGCCAGGACTGGCGGCCCGCCCTCAGCCCCCAGGAGAGCCGCGCGCTCGTGCTCTTCGGCTCGGGGCTGCTGCTGCGGACGGTCGCGCGCCAGATGGGCGTCGGCGAGGCCACCGTGCGCACCTACCTGCAGCGCGCGCGCCGCAAGTACGCCGAGCGCGGCGAGCGCATCGAGGGCCGCATCGACTGGTACGAGGTGGGCCAGCGCGACGGGTGGGCCGAGGACCTCGACGCCGACCGGCCCGAGCCGCCCCGCCCCGCGCGGGGCTGACCGACGCACGGGGGCGGGGAACACGCGGGCCCGCCCGGGCGCTGCCCCCGGCATGACGGCGAGCACCTCCACGACCGGGACGACGACGCCGGCGGGCGCCCCGTCCGCCGCAGCGCCCGAGGAGGGTGCCGCCGCGGGCGCGCCGGCGTCGCCCCTGCTCGACCTGCCCGGCGCCGTCCCCGCCGAGGGCCAGGACGCCGGCACGGCCTGGCACTACGGGGACCCGGTGCGCGAGCAGCGGCTGCTGGAGCAGGGGCTCGCCCTGGTGGACCTCTCGACGCGGGGGGTCGTCCGCGTCGCCGGGCCCGACCGCCTCACGTGGCTGCACTCGCTGACGACGCAGGCCGTCGCCGACCTCCCGCCGCGCACGAGCACCGAGGCGCTCCTGCTCAGCCCCAAGGGCCACGTGGAGCAGGCCCTGCACGTCGTCGACGACGGCGAGGCCACGTGGATCACCGTCGAGCCGGGCCGCCAGGCCGAGCTCGTGGCCTTCCTCGACCGCATGCGCTTCCTGCTGCGCGTCGAGGTGGAGGACGTGACCGACCGCGTCGCCGTCGTCGGCGAGCCGGTCGGGCGCGAGGGCGTGGAGGGCGAGCCCGTCGCCTGGGTCGACCCGTGGCCCGCCACGGCCCCGGGCGGCACCTCCTACGCGGCCGTCCCCGAGGACGAGCACCCGGCGGCGGGCCGCGCCTGGCGCGAGGTGCTCGTCCCCCGGGGGGAGCTGGAGGCCTTCACCGCCGACCGCGACCTCGCCGGGAGCTGGGCGGCGGAGGCCCTGCGCGTCGAGGCCTGGCGCCCCCGCGCGGGCGCCGAGAGCGACCACCGCACCATCCCGCACGAGCTGGACTGGCTGCGGACGGCGGTGCACCTGCGCAAGGGCTGCTACCGCGGCCAGGAGACGGTGGCCCGCGTCCACAACCTCGGGCGGCCCCCGCGCCGCCTCGTGGCGCTGCACCTCGACGGCTCCGGGCACGACCTGCCGCCCGCGGGCAGCGCCCTCTCCCTGCCCGCGGCGGACGGGGCCCCCGGCCGGGCGGTCGGCGCGGTGACGACGTCGGCGCGCCACCACGAGCTCGGCCCCGTGGCGCTCGCCGTCGTCAAGCGCTCGACGCCGCCCGACGCCGTCCTCCACGTCGCCCTGCCCTCCGGCGGGGTGGTGACGGCGGCCCAGGAGGTCGTCGTCGCGCCCTGAGGCGCCGGAGCCGCGACCCCGACGGCCCGGCCGGTGCGTAAGGTCGGGCGGTGGTCGTCGGCGCCGTGCTCGTCTCGCTCCTGGCGGCGACCGTCCTCGCCGTCGTGCGCCCCTCGGTGGCCGCCCTCGGGCTCGTCGTGGCCGCCGGCCTGGCCTGGTGGCTCGTCAACGGTCCCGTCGAGGGGGCGGTGCTCGTCGAGGTCTCGCCCCGCCACGGCCTGACGGTCGCGGACCTGCTCGTCCCGCCCCTGGTCGGCGCCGCGGTCCTGGCGCTCGTGCGCTCGCGGCGGCGCCCGCGGGGGAGCGCGCGCCCGCCGCGGGCTACCCTCCGCCCATGGACCTGACCGAGTCCGACCTCCACGCGCTGGAGGTCTTCTACACGTCCCTGCTGGTGCTGTCCGCCGTCGTGATCGGCTGGTTCGCCGTCTACGTCGTCTACAAGCTCTTCACCGGCCAGCGCTGACCTTCGCCCCGCCACGCGCGGGGTCCGACCGAGGAGCCGCATGCCGTTCGAGATCCGCGCCGACCTGCCCGCCTCGCTCGTCCCGCTCGCCTGGATGGAGGGCCGCTGGGAGGGCGCCGGCGTCGTCGGCTACGACGACGTCCCCGAGCGCCGGTTCGGGCAGGAGGTCCTCATGGCGCACGACGGGCTCGGGGGTCTCGCCTACCGCGCCCAGAGCTGGTACCTCGACGACGAGGGCCAGCCGGTCGGGCCGATGTCCTCGGAGTCCGGGGTGTGGCGGACGGGCGACGACGGCAGCGGCGGGGTCCAGGTCGAGCTGCTCCTGGCCCAGCCGGAGGGCGCCGTCGAGATCTACCTGGGCCGCGCCACGGGCACGAAGGTCGAGCTGAGCACCGACCTCGTGGCGCGGACCTCGACCTCCACGGGCACCTACACGGCCGCCCAGCGCCTCTACGGCGCGGTCGAGGGCGACCTGCTGTGGGCGCTGGACGTCGCGACCCCCACCACCGCGATGCGGTCGTACGCCTCCGCGAGGCTGAAGAAGGTCTGATGCGCCGCGTCGTCGGCTGGGTGCTCCTCGTCGGCCTCGTGCTGGTGCTCGGGGCGGCCGCCTGGACGGCCTCGCGCGGCTGGGTCGCCTGGTCGGCGCTGCAGCGGGTGCGGGACGAGGTGCCCGCCATCACCGCGGCGGTGGTCCGGGCCGACCCGGAGGCCCTGGCCGCCTCGACCCGGCGGGTGCAGGCCGACGCCGACCGCGCCGTCGAGGCCACCGACGACCCCCTCTGGCGCCTGGCCAGCGGGCTGCCGCTGGGGGAGAACCTGGCGGCGCTGACGACGGCGTCCGTCGCCGTCGACCGGCTCGCCGACGACGGCCTGCCCGGGCTGCAGCGGGTCGTGGGCGGCGTCGACGAGGCCCGCTCCTCCCTCACGAGCGGCGAGGGCCTCGACCTGCCGGCCCTGCGCGGGGCCCTCGACGGCCTGGGCGACGTCACCGCCGCGTCGGACGCGGCGCGCGAGCGCCTGGGGGAGATCCAGGGCGACCACCTGCTCCCCGAGGTCCGCGCGGCACGGGACGACCTGCAGGCGCAGCTGGACCTCGGGGCCCGCGCCCAGGAGCTGGTCGGCGGCCTGGACCTGCCCGGCGCCGGGCTGCTCGCCGGCCTCGCGGGGGACGACGGCGCGGCCTCCTGGCTCGACCGGCTCCCCGGCGCCGACGACCTGCCCGACGCCGATGACCTCCCGAGTCTCGACGACCTGCCGGGGCTGGACGACCTGCCGGGGACCGACGACCTGCCGGGGCTCGAGGACCTGCCCGACGTGGGCGGTCTGCTGGACCGGGCCGTCGAGGGGGCCACCGGCCGCTGAGCCGGCCGGCCGACGGCCGCGCCCCCCTCGCCGGAGCGCCGGCCGGGTGGGGTGGTCGAGCGGGTGGCACGGTCCGCGCCGGTCGGCTCTCGGCCGGGACCGAGCGGCGGGGCCGGTCAGGCCCCGTCCCGCGGACCTCCGTCGCCGGCCGTCGGGGCCCCGCCCGACGACGACGCCGTCGAGGACGACGTGGACGACGAGGACCCGGCCTCCTCGGCCCCCGCCCGCACGGCCGCCCCGGCGGAGCCGGCGGCGGCCGCGGCCGCGCCCGTCGCCTCCTGGGCGGCCGCACGGGCCGCCTCGGCGCGCCGGCGCGCCACGCTGCTCGTCGCCCGGGGGCCGTCGGCCGAGGTCCGGCGCCGGGCGCGCGCCGGCGTCGACGTGCCCGTGCCCGTCCCGCCCGTCGTCGTCCCGCCCGTGCCCGCCCCGCCCGTCGTCGTCCCGCCCGTCGTCGCCCTGTCGGCGGTGTCCGAGCCGCTGGAGCTCGAGCGGGTGCCGGCGGTGCGGCTGCGCCCCCCGCCCGAGGCCCCGGACCGGCCGGCATCCGCCGTGGTCCCCTCGCCGTCGCCCGCCGCCGGCGCGTCCTGCGCGCGGGTCGAGGCGGCGCTGCGGCGGCCGGCGGTCCGCACGCTCCCGGTGCGCGGGGTGGCGGCCGTCCCCTCGGTCTCGGCGGTGCCGGTGGTCGCCGTCGTGGTCTCGTCGGCCGTCGCGCCCGTGCGGCGCCGGGTCGAGCCGGTGGCGCGGCGCGTGCCCGAGGTCGTGCCCCCGGTCTCCTCGCCCGTGCCCGTGCCCGTGCCCGTGCCCGTGCCCGTGCCCGTGCCCGTGCCCGTGCCCGTGCCCGTGCCCGTGCCCGTGCCCGTGCCCGTGCCCGTGCCCGTGCCCGTGCCCGTGCCCGTGCCCGTGCCCGTGCCCGTGCCCGTGCCCGTGCCCGTGCCCGTGCCCGTGCCCGTGCCCGTGCCCGTGCCCGTGCCCGTGCCCGTGCCCGTGCCCGTGCCCGTGCCCGTGCCCGTGCCCGTGCCCGTGCCCGTGCCCGTGCCCGTGCCCGTGCCCGTGCCCGTGCCCGTGCCCGTGCCCGTGCCCGTGCCCGTGCCCGTGCCCGTGCCCGTGCCCGTGCCCGTGCCCGTGCCCGTGCCCGTGCCCGTGCCCGTGCCCGTGCCCGTGCCCGTGCCCGTGCCCGTGCCCGTGCCCGTGCCCGTGCCCGTGCCCGTGCCCGTGCCCGTGCCCGTGCCCGTGCCCGTGCCCGTGCCCGTGCCCGTGCCCGTGCCCGTGCCCGTGCCCGTGCCCGTGCCCGTGCCCGTGCCCGTGCCCGTGCCCGTGCCCGTGCCCGTGCCCGTGCCCGTGCCCGTGCCCGTGCCCGTGCCCGTGCCCGTGCCCGTGCCCGTGCCCGTGCCCGTGCCCGTGCCCGTGCCCGTGCCCGTGCCCGTGCCCGTGCCCGTGCCCGTGCCCGTGCCCGTGCCCGTGCCCGTGCCCGTGCCCGTGCCCGTGCCCGTGCCCGTGCCCGTGCCCGTGCCCGTGCCCGTGCCCGTGCCCGTGCCCGTGCCCGTGCCCGTGCCCGTGCCCGTGCCCGTGCCCGTGCCCGTGCCCGTGCCCGTGCCCGTGCCCGTGCCCGTGCCCGTGCCCGTGCGGCGTCGGCGCGGGGCGGCTGCGGGCTCCGCGTCGGGCGCGTCCGTGGCGGGCCCGGTGGTGGAGCGGGTCGTCGTCGTGCGCCGCGCCGAGCCGCTGCGCCGCCCGGCTGCCGCTCCGGCGCGGGTCGCGCGGGGTCCGGCCGCCGCGTCGTCCTGGCCCGGGGCCGTCGCCCCGGTCGCGGCCCGGTCGGCGACCGCGTCCGCCCCGTCGGCGACGACCTCCCGCACCGCCCCGGCGGCCTCCCGGGCGGAGCGGCCCGCCGCGGCGGCGGCGTCCCCGGCCCGCTCGGCGACGTCGTCGACGCCCTCGTGCCCCTGCGCTCGCTCCACGAGCCGGCGCCCGCGGCTGCCGAGGTCGTCGACGACGACCTGGGTGCGGCTCGCCACCTCCAGCCCGCGCGCCACGACGACCGCGGGGGCGCCCTGGAGCCGCTCGGCGACGGCGCGCGCCTCGCCCGCGTAGTCGCGGGTGAGGATCTCCTCGCGCCGGCCGCGCGCCCGCTCGTGCAGGCCCTTGGCCTGCTCGGCGGCCACGTCGGCGACGCCCGCCAGGACGTAGCCGAGGTCGAGCGCGCTGCGGCGCAGGTCCGGCGTCAGGGCCATGGGTTCCTCCTCGGACCGGTGGTCCCACCGGTCGGCGTCAGACGGTCGGGGTGCGGGTGGTCGGACGATCGGTCACCGCGTCGGCGGTGGCCGACCGGGGCGGAGCCTCAGCGGCTGGAGCCGCCGTCGGCGGGCGGGGGGTGGGAGGCGGCCAGGTCCTCGGCCGCCGGCTCCTCGGGGACGACGAGCGACGCGTCCTCGGCCACGGCCCTCGGCGTCGGGGTGCGGCGGCCGGCGGTCCGTCCGGTCGTGCGCCCGGCGGTGCGTCCGCTCGAGCGTGCGGTGGCGCCTGCCGTGCGCGCCGGCGCACCGTCGTCCGACCCCTCGGCGGTGGCGTCGGCTCCCTGACGCCCCGCACGGGCGGACGGGCGACGCGTCGTGCCCCCGGTCGACCGAGCCGCGGGGCGGGAGGACGGGGCGCGCCGCCGCGGGGCGCGGGCCGGCGTCACCGCGGCGTCCTCCGCCTCGGCTCCCGCGTGCGGCTCCGCCTCCGGCGTCGCCCCCGCCGCGGCGGCCGTGCTCTCCGGGGCGCCTCCCGTCGGCACCTCGGAGCGGGAGTTCTCGGACCGGAAGGTCGCGTAGATCTCGAGCATGACCTCGCGCTGGCGCTCCGAGAGGTACGGGTCGGCGAGGACGGCGGCGCGCACCTCGCCGTCGTCGCCGGGGCGGTGCTCGTCGAGGAGCCCGGCGCGGACGTAGAGGGCCTCGGCCGAGATCCGCAGGCCGCGGGCGATCTGCTGCAGCACCTCGGCGCTGGGGCGGCGCAGCCCCCGCTCGACCTGGCTGAGGTAGGGGTTGCTCACGCCCGCCGCGGCGGCGAGCTGGCGCAGCGACAGCTGCGCGGACTCGCGCTGCTCGCGGAGGAACCCGCCGAGGTCCCCGACGGCTCCCACGGCCCCGCCGACGCGGCCCACCTCGACCCCCAGCACCTTGGTCACGACCTCATGGTGCGCGCTCGTGCTTGCTGCGGCAAGCGCCCGGCGAGCAGCTCCGAACGTCAGCCCGGTCACGCCTGCGCCGGACGGGTGCACCCGGTCGACGAGCCGACCGCGGTGGGGGTGCGAGGTCAGGCGGCCGAGGTGGTCCAGCGGCCGTGGAGGTCAGGCGGCCGAGGAGCGGGCGTCGGCCTCGCGGCGCAGGAGGCGCAGCACCTCGAGCACCCGGCCGCGGTCGCCGGTGAGGCGCTGCTCGCGCGTGGAGAGCAGGGCCGCGTGCTCCTCGAGGTCGGAGTCGTCCAGGGAGCCGAGGTCGCTGAAGCGGATGTCGGCGAAGGCCCGCTCGGCGTCGCGGTGGTAGATGCCCGCGTTGCTCGGGACGACCGGCATGTCGCGGGCGTCGACGACCTCGCGCGCCGCGTCGTCCTGGCTGCCCGGCGCGTCCTCCGGCGCCGGGCGCAGCAGGGCGGCGACGAGCCCGGCGACGATCTCGTCGTCGCTGCGCTCGCCCAGCCCGGCGCTGCGCTCGGAGCGCTCGCGGCGCGCCCGCTCGGACAGGAGGAGGGCGAGGCGGCCGTCGACGAGGCGCCGCGTGTAGGCGAGATCGGCCTCCTCGGCGATGGCCAGCTCGCGCCGCTCGCGCAGCTCGGCGTCCCCCAGGTCGGCCAGGCCCTCGACGAACGAGGGCGAGAGCACCCGGTCGATGCGCCGCGAGCCCCCCTCGCGGTAGCCGGTGAGCGCTGCCGGGGCCGCGCCGGCGCCCTCCGCCGTCGTGCCGCCCTCGCTGGTGCCCCCGGTCATCCCGCCACCTCGCCCGTCGTCGCCGCGCGGCGACCCGCGCGAGTGCAGCGGGCCACCAAGTGCCACCCAGCGTAGCCATCGGAGCCGGACGACGGGCGCGGTCGCCGGGGTCGGGAGATGCTGGCGGGCATGCCCGTGCTGCACCGCGTCGACGTCGTCCTCTCCTTCTCGGCGCCCGTCGCCGTCGAGGAGGTCGAGCGCCTGGGCGCCGACCTCGAGCTGCCCCTGCCGCGGCTGGCCACGGGCGAGCCCGACCCGGGGGCCCGCGACGTGCGGGTCGACGAGGACGGGGAGGGGGCGGACCTGGTGCTGCTCGTCGAGGCGGAGGACGACGTCGAGGCCCGGGAGGCCGTCGAGCGCGCCGTCACCGACGCCCTGGCCCGCGGTCCGTGGGACGAGGACGCGGCCCGCGTGGAGCTCGTGCGCTCGACCGCCGCCTACGACCTGTCCTAGTCCGGCTCCCGCTCGCGCCGGCGGCGAGGGGTCCACCGGGGCGCACGTCGGCGGCCGTCGGGGACGGGCGGCGGGCCTGCGGTGACCCACCGGGTCGTGCGGTGCCGTGGTGCCGCTCGTGCGCCGCCGGCCGTCCCCGGGAGGTCGTGCAGGCACGGTGATGGGCGGAAGGGCGGACGACCCGCGATGAGGAGCTCGGCGGGAGCCACCGGTCCCGTCGCAGGCAGTCGCCTACCATGCCGCGGTGATCTTCGCGCCGGTGGACTTCCGGCTGCTCTTCGACGAGCTGCCGACGGCGTACATGGTGATGACGCCGGACCTGGTCATCGCCGACGTCAACCGCGCGCACTGCGCCCTGTCGGGCCGCACCCGCGCGGAGGTGGTCGGCCGGGACGTCTTCGACGTCTTCCCCGCGCCGCCGGAGGCCGTCGACGACCAGGGCCGCAACACCCTGCGGCTGTCGTTCGAGCGGGCCCGCGACACCGGCGTGCCCGACGCCCTGCCGCTGTACTCCTACTCGATCCCCGACCCCGCCACCGAGCGGATGGTCCAGCGGCACTGGTCGCTGATCTCCGCGCCGCTGCTGGACGCCGACGGACGCACCACCCACGTGCTGCAGCGCGTCGAGGACATCACCGACTACGTCCGCGCCAACGAAGCCGCCGGGGTGGACCTCGTCGGCGCGGGCGCCGCCGGCACAGCCGAGCACCAGACGCGTCTGGCCGAGGTCGAGGCCGAGCTGCACACCCGCATCAGCGAGCTGCACACCGCCCGCGAGGCCGAGCGGACCGTCGCCCGGACCCTGGCCGCCCTGGCCCAGGTCAGCACCCGCCTGGCCGCCGTCACCAGCGTCGAGGAGCTCACCGAGGTCGTCGTCCGCCACGGCCTGACCGCCCTGGGCGCCCAGGGCGGCGCCATCGCGATCGTCGACGGCGACGTGGTCCGCGTGTCGATGAACCAGCTCGGCGACCAGGCCCCGGTGGCCTACGCGCAGATGGCCGCCGACGACCCCCTGCCGACACCGCTGGCCGCCACCACCGGCCGCCGGACCCTCCTGCCCGACCGCGCGGCCTGCGTGGCCTACGGCCACGGGATGGTCGACGCCGCCGACCTCACCGGGTGCCAGGCCTGGGCCTTCGTGCCCCTGCTCGTCGACGGAGCACCCGTCGGGTCGCTGTCGGTGGGGTACGCCGAGCCCCAGACATTCCCTCGCCAGCTCGTCGAGGTCCTCGACGCCTTCGCCACCCAGTGCTCCCTGGCCCTGCAGCGCATCCGCGCCCACGACGCCGAGGCCGCCCGCGCCGCCCAGGCGGTGGCCACCTCGGTGACCCTGCAGCGGGCGCTGCTGACCGACCTGCCCCAGCCCGACCACCTGCAGTGGCACGCCCGCTACCTGCCGGCCGCGAACACCGAGCAGGTCGGCGGCGACTGGTACGACGCCGTCGTCATGCCCGACGGCGCCACCACCCTGGTCATCGGCGACGTCGTCGGCCACGACATCGCCGCCGCCGCCCAGATGGGCCAGCTCCGGGCGATGACCCGCACCCTGGCCTGGGCCTCCGAGGAGCCCGCCTCGGCCGTCCTGGCCAGGGTCGACCAGGCCATCGCCGGGCTCCGGCTGCCCACCATGGCCACCGTCCTGCTCGGCCGGATCGAGCAGCCCGACGCCCACGCCACCCGCGGGCTGCGGCGGCTGCGGTGGTCCAACGCCGGCCACCCACCCCCCCTGCTGATCACCGCCGACGGCCACGCCGACTACCTCGACCACGACCACGACCTCCTGCTGGGCGTGCACCCCGGCGCCCGGCGCCGCGACCACCTCGCCGACCTGCCCCCCGGGTCGACGCTGCTGCTGTTCACCGACGGGCTCGTCGAGCGCCGCCACCGCCCCCTCCCCGAGGGTCTCGAGGTCCTGCGCGCCACCGCCGCCCGCCACGCCTCCCTCGGCCTCACCGACATGGTCGACGCACTCCTGCACGACCTCGTGCACGACGACCCGACCGCCACCGACCCCCGCACCAGCGACGACGTCGCCGTCCTCGCCGTCCGCCTGCACCCCGAGGACGAGCCCCGCCCCCTCGAGGCCGGGCCCAGCCACCTCTGACGCAGCCCGCCCTCCGAGTCGACCAGGCCGCTGAGCGGACCACGACCCACATCACCGGTAGCGGATCGACAGCGGGACGCTGTCCGGCCAGCGATCCCGCGTGGGACGGTGGCCACGTGGGCGCCGACGCCCGCACTTCCAGCTGGAGGCGCACGTGGGCTCGCGCGGTCGCAGTGGCGCGTTGCGAAGGTCCGCTGTGGTGCTGTGCGCGGTGTCCACAGCTCTCGTCGTGGCTGTCGCGCTCCTGTTCGCGGGCGACCTCGTCGACGAGGGCTGGACGGTCGCGGCTGTCGTGATCGGTGCGCCGCTCCTGCTCACGGTGGTCGCTCGGGCCGGGGCGTCGAGGGCGCCTTCAGCCAGGGCCGCCCTGCTCGTGTCCCTGGCCGCCGCGGCGTCGCTGGTGTGGGCGGTGGTCACGGTCGTCGGTCTCGGCCTGTGCCTGCTTCTGCCTGCTCTCGTGCTCTGCGCAGCGGCGGTGCTGCTCGTCGTGGCAGCTGCCGAGGGGGCGCGAGCTCCCTCCTCGTGACCGCGGCGCGGTGGCGGCGCATCGCGTGCCGGATGCCCATCCCCTGTGGCGAGGCGACGGCGGGCGGGAGCCCGCACCGCCTCAGCTGCGGTACGCGTCGCGGCGGTGGGTGACGTCCAGCACCGTGACCGTTCGCTCCTGGTCGTCGATCCGGTAGAGGACGCGGTAGGTGCCGCGGCGGGCGCTGTGCCGGTCGTGCAGCGGTGCGCGCAGCTGCTTGCCGACCCGGTGGGGGTTGTCCAGCAGTGGGCCGACGACGAACTCGTAGGCGGCGAAGGCCGGTGCCTCGGGGAGGACGTCAGTCAGCTGCCGTCGGGCTGTCGGGGTGATGACCAGGGAGAAGCGCCCGTCCTCGGGCGAAGAGGTCACCGGGCCGCGGCGTCCCGCCGGCTGCGCATGGCGGCGGCCAGGTCAGCCTCGGACTCGCCGAGGCCGGCGGCGAGCTCGGCGTCGGAGGCGGCCAAGCGCATGACGACGTCGCTGTCGGAGAGGACGGCGATCGTCTCCTCGAGCGCGTCGAGGTCTGCGGGCGAGATGAGGACCGCCGAAGGGGCGCCGTGGACGGTGACCAGCACCCGCTCGTGCTGGACGCCCACGCGGTTGACGACCTCGGAGAGGTGCGCCTTGGCCTCGGCCAGCGACATGGACGACGACGGTGACATGGTCAGAAGTGTGACCATGCTGCGGGCGGGCTGTCCAGGGCCGGGCTGCTGTCGCACGTCCGGCGACGAGCCGACCGCGGTCTTCCGATCCGCTTGCGACCGCGAGTGAGACGGCTGCGAGGGGTGGCGGCTCGGCCGCCGAGGAACCGGAGCGGCGCCGGCAGGCGGTCGACTCCTGGCTGCGGGAGTCCGACGTCACCGACTGCGCGGTGGGCCTCGCCGCCGGTGCCCGCTCGCTGATCGCGAGCGGCGTCACAGCAGCCCGGCGTCCCGGGCCAGCACAGCGATCTGCACCCGGCCCTCGAGGTGTAGGCGCGTCAGCAGGCGTGAGACGTGCGCCTTCACGGTCGCGGGCGAGAGGTGGAGCTCGGCGCCGATCTCCGCGTCGGACAGGCCCCGCCCGACGCCCGCCACGACGTCGCGCTCGCGCGGGCTGAGCCCGGCGACGACGGCTCGGGCGCGGTCGTCGCCGCTCTCGCGGACGGCGCGGGCGATGAGCAGCCGGGTGACGGACGGCGAGAGCACGGGGGCGCCGTCGACGGCCGTGCGCAGCGCGTCGACGATGAGGTGCGGCGGGGTGTCCTTGAGGAGGAACCCCGCGGCGCCCGCGCGCAGGGCCCGCAGGACGTGGTCGTCGGCGTCGAAGGTCGTCAGGACGACGACCGCCGGGCGGTGCGCCTCGCGAGGACCGCGCAGCAGCAGCTCCTCGGTGGCCGCGAGCCCGTCGGTGCCGGGCATGCGGATGTCCATGAGGACGACGTCCGGGGCGAGCTCGCGCGCGGCGGCCACGGCCCGGGCGCCGTCGGCGGCCTCCCCGACGACCTCCACGTCGTCCGCCGCGGCGAGCACCATCCGCAGGGCCGAGCGCACGAGGGCGTCGTCGTCCACGACCAGGACCCGGAGGCTCACGCCCCGGACCCTTCCAGCGCCGGAGGAGGTCCGCCCGCTGCGGGCCTCCCGTCCGTCCCGGCCCCCGGCCCGGCTCCTGCTCCGGTCCCCGCCCCGGGCAGCCGCACGGCGAGGCGGTGACCGCCGTCGGGCGTGGGCCCGTGCTCGACCTGCCCGCCGAGCAGCGCCGCGCGCTCGGCGACGCCGAGCAGGCCGCTGCCGCGCCCCGCCAGCCCGGCGACCGGCGGTGCTCCTGCGGCGGGCGGCGGGGGGTCGTTGCGGACCTCGACGACCACGTCGCCGGAGCCCGCCGGCACGCGGACGACGACGAGGACCGCAGCGCCCGGCGCGTGGCGGCGGGCGTTCGTCAGGCCCTCCTGCACCACCCGGTACGCCGCTCGGCCCGTCGGGGCGGAGACGGCGTCGAGGTCGCCGTCGACGGTCAGACGCACCGGGGACCCGGTGGCGGCTGCCGCCTCGTCGACGAGCCCCTGGACGTCGGCGAGAGCCGGCGGCGGACGCAGCCCGCCGCCGCCGGCGTCGTCCGGGCCGTCGTCGGACGCGGCACGCAGGACCCCCAGGACGTCGCGCAGCTCCTGGAGCGCTCGGTGGGCGCTCTCCCGCACGACGCCGGCGGTCTCGGCCACCTCGCCGCCGGTGGCGCGGGCCCCGTACTCGAGGGCCCCGGCGTGGAGCGCGAGCACCGTGAGGCGGTGCGCCAGCACGTCGTGCATCTCGCGGGCGATCCGGGCGCGCTCCCGCTCACGCGCTCGCTCGGCGTGCCGCGCCCGGTCGGCCTCGGCGCGGTCGGCCCGCTCGCGCGCCTCGGCGAGCAGCTGGCGTCGGGCACCCGCGTAGAGGCCCGCGCCGGCCGTCGCGCCCAGGAGCAGGACGGCGCCGGTCACCAGGACGGCGGCGCTCTCGAGCCACGCCGCCCACGGCGTCGACCGGTGGACGACGAGCGCGGCCGCGTAGCCGACCAGGAGCAGGCCCGCGGCCACCGACGTCCGACGCCAGCTGCTGCGGACGGCGACCTGCAGGAGGGCCACCAGGGCGGCGACCTGCACCGGCTGGCCCGTGAGCATGAGCAGGGCCGTCCCGGCGGTCACGGCCAGCGGCGCCCGTCCGCGCAGCAGCAGCAGGACCACCACGACGACGACGGTCGCCAGCCGCGGGACCACCTCCGTCTCGGGCTCGACGCCCAGCGAGAAGGTCATCGACAGCACGACCAGCCCCACGACCACGGCCTCGCGCACGACCCGTCGCCGCCGCGGCTCCGCCCCGCGCCGCCCCTGCCGGGTGCTGGAGGACGGCGAGGTCGTCAGCACGGGCCCGGGCACCCCCGGACGGTAGGTCGCCGCGTCGGCCGCCCGCTGCGGCCGAGAGGCCACGGCCACGGTCCGACCGGACCGCAGCCGCCGCCTCCCGGCCCTCCTCCGCCGTCACCCGGGGCCGTCGGGAGGTCGGCGCGGTCCGGTCGTCGAGCGCCCCCGTCGTGCCGGCCCTCGCCGGAGCACCTCACGGCTCCGCGGCCGGGGCCGCTCGGCCGACGACGCGGTCCGGGTCCGCTCCAGAGCGTCGAGGGCATGAGCGAGGAGCACCCCGTCACCGCCCGCACCACCGCCCGCACCACCGGCCGGGGCCCGCCTCCGGAGGCCACGACGACGCGACGCCCCTCGCTGTCCCGGCGTCGTCGCGGCCGGCGGCCGGCCACCGCCGTGCCGCGGCGGGTGCGGGAGCTCTCGCCGCGCTGCTGGCCCTGGCGGCCCTGTGGGCGGCCCGCCTGCGGGTGGAGGGCGACGGCGTCTACGTCAGCCAGCTCGGCGCGGACGGGATGCCCACGGCGGGCGTCGTCAACACCGCCCTGCTCGTCCTGGCCGCCGGGGGCGGGCTCGTCGCCTGGGCCCTGCGCGGCCACCGCGCGTGCGCGCCGGTGCTCGGGGCGTGGTCGACCAGCGCCACGCTCACGGCCGCCGGCCTGGCCTTCGCCGTCGCCTCCCGGGTCACCTGCACCGAGGGCTGCCCCGTCCCCCTCACCACGGGCTCGACCACGCAGGACCTCGTCCACACGAGCGTCGCGGTCACCGGCTTCGGCGCCGCGGCCTGGGCGATGCTGCAGGTCGGGTGGTCCGCCTGCTCCCGCCCCCTGCGACTGCTCTCGCGCGGTGCGGCCGCCGGCGTCGCGGGCTCCGCCGCCGCGGGCGGCCTGCTGTCCGTCGCCGGCCTCGGGACGGACGTCGGCGCAGGTCTGGAGCACCTGGCGACCACGGTGGCCGTCCTGTGGCTGGCCGTTCTGGCCGTCGCCGCGGTCGGGTCGGGACTCGTCGACCAGCTCGCCGTCCGGACCCCCGCGCGGGCGTCCGAGGCCGGGCCCGTCGTCGCCGGCTGAGCCGCCGGCGGGTCCCGCCCGCGAGCGGGGCCTCTAGCGCGGTCGGGCCGGACCGGCCGCGGCCGCACCCGTCCCGGCGACCTCCCCGGCCGGCGCCGGCCGGCGCGTCCCGCGCTGGGCGAGCAGGGCCCCGGTCTCCTCGGCCGGGCGCGGGCGCCCGCCGTACCAGCCCTGCGCGAGGGCGAAGCCGAGGTCGGCCACGGCGCGCATCTGCTCGACCGACTCCACGCCCTCGGCGACGGCCTCGGCCCGCAGCGAGGTGGCGAGCGCCACCGCCGACCCGAGCAGGGCCCGCCCGCCCGGGGTGAGCACCTCCGCGACGAGGCTGCGGTCGAGCTTCACCGCCGTCACCGGCAGGTGCAGGAGGTACTGCAGGGCCGCGTGGCCGACGCCGAAGTCGTCGACCGCCACGCCCACGCCCGTGGCGTGGAGGCGGTGGAGGCGCTCGGCGACGGCGCGCAGGTCGCGCAGCTCCTCCTGCTCGACGACCTCGACGACGAGGTGGTGCGGCTCGACGCCCGCCGCGGCGAGGTCGGCGAGGACGCGCTCCACGAGGTCGGGCGACTCCAGGCTCTGGGCGGACAGGTTGACGGCGACGTGCTCGGGCTCGACGCCGGCGGCCCGCCACGTGCGGAAGTCGGCGAGGGCCTGGCGGCGCGCGAGGTCGTCGAGGTCGCGGGCGCGCCCCTGCAGGGAGGCGGCGGTGAGGAAGTCGTCGGGCGCCACCGAGCCGAGCTCGGGGTGCTCCCAGCGCACGAGCGCCTCGAGGGAGCGGACGGCGCCGGTGCGCGGGTCCACGAGCGGCTGGTAGTGGACGGCGATCTGCTCCGCGCCCTCCAGGGCGGCGGCCAGGTCGTTGTCGAGCCGGCGCGCGCGCTCGTAGGCGCCGTCGCGGGCGACGTCGGCCTCGACGGGGACCCGCCGGTCGCGGGCGGCGAGCAGGGACACCTCGGCGTGCCGCAGGAGGGCGGCGACGATCTCGCGCGTCGAGAGGCCCTCGGCGGGCAGGTCGGCGCGCGGGGGCACCGTGAGGACCGCAGCGGTCGACGTCGCGGCCCCGGGCGTCGTCGGCCCCTCCGGCCCGGGGGCCTCCAGCTGGGCGCGGACGGCGGCGACGAGGCCGAGCGGCGTCTCCTGGCGGCGGGCCCGCGAGGCGGTGGGCACGACGACGGCGAGGGTCTGCGGGCCGGTCCGGCACACGACCGCGTCGGGCAGGCCGTCCTCGAGGGCGCGCACGCGCCGCACGAGCAGGTCGTCGGCGGCCTGGCGGCCCTGCCGGCGCGCGAGGACGGCGACGTCGTCGAGCTCGACGACGACGAGGCGCACCGGGTCCGTCCCCTGGTGGATCTGCGTGGCGAGGAGGCGCTCCAGCGCGAGGCGGCTGCCCGCGCGGGTCAGCGGGTCGGTCTCGAGGAGCTCGCGGTCGACGGCGGACTGCAGGCTCGAGCTCGTCGTCATGAGCAGGACGGCGGCGAGCGCGGCCACCGCCACGACGGCGCCGGTGCCCCGCGGCGGCTCGGGCAGCGCCCCGGCCGCGGCGAGGGCGAGCGCCGCGAGCAGGCCCACGACCGCCGGCACCGTGACGAGCACCTGGCGGCGCGGCGCCACGAGCGGGCTGACGACGTCGCCGAAGGCCGCCATGCTCGGGTGCCACGCCGCGGTGACGGCGAGGGCGGCGACGGCGACGAGCGCGCTGGCCCAGGACGACGACGCGACGGGCGCGGCGTCGGCCCACGACCCGACGTGGTGCACGACGAGCGCCAGCAGCGCGGCGACCAGCGCGAGGACGGAGACCGTGACGCGGGCTCGGGAGTGCAGCAGCGCCACGAGGTGGCCGAGGAGGACGAGGTCGCCGCCCGCGACGAGGGCGGCGGCCGCGGGCGGGGGGCCCCCGACGACCGCGACGAGCCAGAGCGCGCCCGCGGCGCCGACGACGGCGACCGCCGCGAGGTCGACGACGAGCACCCAGCGCCGGCGCCCGGAGAGGCCGAGGGCCAGCTGGGCCGACGTCGCCAGGCACGCGTAGGTGGCGAGGAGCGCCAGGCAGGCCAGCAGCCAGGAGTCGAGCAGGTGCCCGACCCAGGCGAGGGCGAGGGCGGCGCCCGCGGCCGCGACGAGGAGCCACTGGGCGCGCCGCTCCGGCGCGAAGCGCCGCACGGCGAGCGCGACGAGCGGCCCGGCGGCGAGGAGGACGGCGAGCACGAGCCCGCCGCGCGCGGGGCCGGGCAGGGCCGCGGAGACGGCGAGCAGGACGGCGCCGAGCAGCGCGGCGGCACCGGAGGCGGCGGCCCGTGGCCGCGCGGCCGGCGCCCGTCCCCCCGCGCCCATGGGGCCAGCGTAGGGCGGCGCGGCCCCGCGCCGGGGCGCTCCCGGTGAGCCCGCGGGGAGCGGGCCCCCGGACGGACCAGGCGGCTAGGGCGTGTTGGCGCGCAGGTCGTTGACGACGCCCTGGACCGCGCGGCGCTCGTCCTCGGGCGACCAGAACTCGGCGTAGAGGTGGCTGTCGGGGGCGTCGAGGTCGGACTCCTCGCGCTCGCCGGCGACGAGGAGGTGGCTCATCCGCAGCCGGTAGGAGGCCTCGCGGCCGGGGGCGGAGTCCTCGGCCGCCACCGTCGTCGCGTCCACCTCGAACCACGTGGCGCCCGGGGCGAGCAGGTCCTGCAGGGCCCACCACGCCTGTTGGCCGCACGGCTGCGGGCACGGCTGCAGCTGCACGGCGCCGCCGGAGGCCCCGTCCGGCGACGCGCAGTCGTAGCGCACCACGGGCGCCGAGAGCGCCGCGCGCTCGCACGTCCACCCCGCGGGCACGCGGAAGGAGAAGGGCAGGTCCTCGAGCGTGAGCACCTCGGTGTCGTCGTCGGGGCCGAAGGAGGGCCCGACGACGCCGGGCCCGAGCAGCAGCGGCGAGCCCTCCTCGCCGGGGCCCGGGTCGCCCTCGCCCGGGGACGGCTCGGCGCCGGGGGAGGGCGAGGGCCCCGAGGACGGGCCGGGGGAGGGCTGCGGCGACGGCTGGGGGGAGGGCTGGGAGCTGCTCGGCTGCGGCGCCGGGCCGCCGCCGGTCGGCTGGCACGCGCCCGTCAGCAGCAGCACGAGCGCCGCGACGAGGAGCAGCCCGAGGACGGCGGACAGCAACCACGGGCGCCGGTCGCGCCGCGGGGCCGCGGCCGGGGCGGGTGCCGCGGCGGCGGGCGCGACCGGCCGGGGTGCGCCGACCCAGTGGGGCGAGAAGGCGGGACCGCGCGTCGCTGCGGCGGCTGCGCCGTCGACGACCGGGGAGCGGGCGAGGAGCCGCGCCGAGCGGGCGTCCGAGGCGGCGGTGGCCGCCCACGGCCACGGCCCGTCGAGGGAGGCGCCGACGATCCGCCCGCCGGCGCCGAGCTCGGCCACGGCCGCCCCGAAGCGGTCGCGCGCCGCGGCGTCGCCCGCCGGCCCGGGCCCGAGCACGACCACCCGCGCGGGCGCGCCGTCGGGGCCGTGCGCGGCCAGGACGGCGGCCGCCTCGCCCGGGTCGGAGGCCGCCGCCACGAGCGCGGGCCCCCGGCGCGCGGCGCCGTCGGGCGCGGGAGGGGCGCCCTCGTCGGGGTCCAGGCGCCCGACGACGGACCAGGGCCCGAGCCGGCCCGGGTCGCCGGGGCGCAGCGGGAGCACCTGGCCGGGGTCCCCGTGCGGCTCGTCCCCGCTCCCGGCGGGCGCCTGTGCGCGCTCGTGGGCGCCCTCGGCCGGGTCCGGGCGGTCCTCTCCGGGGCCCGGCTCCGCGCTCACGCGCTCATGACACCACAGCGTCGCGGGGCCGGTCCGGGGTCACCCGCTTCCCGCCCCCGCCGGCGAGGCCTCCGCCGACGAGGTCGGGCCCCGCCCGCGACGACCGCCGCGCAGGCCGACGACCGGCGCGCAGGCGGGCGGCCGACCCGTGGGCGTCGACCCGCGCCTCGAGCCGGGGTGGTGTGATGGGCGCGTGGCGACCGAGGACCCCGACGCGACCGCTGGCGCGGCTCCCGCCCACCCGTCGGAGCCGGGCCCGGCGCGGGGCGCGGCCGAGGAGGTCGCCGAGGCCGTGGCCGAGGCGCGCCGCGTCGTCGTGGGGCAGCAGGGCATGGTCGAGCGGCTCGCCGTCGCCGTCCTCGCCCGCGGGCACGTGCTCCTCGAGGGCGTGCCCGGGACGGCGAAGACCCTGGCGGCCCGCTCCTTCGCCACCGTCCTCGGCGGCAGCTTCGCCCGCGTCCAGTTCACGCCCGACCTCGTGCCCTCCGACATCGTGGGGACGCGCATCTGGTCGCCCGCGACCGAGCGCTTCAGCGTCGAGCTCGGCCCCGTCTTCACCAACGTCGTCCTCGCCGACGAGGTCAACCGCGCCCCGGCGAAGGTCCAGGCGGCGATGCTCGAGCTCATGGGCGAGCGGCAGGTCTCGCTGGCGGGCGCCACGCACGCCGTGCCCGAGCCCTTCACCGTCATCGCGACGCAGAACCCCGTCGAGTCCGAGGGCGTCTACCCGCTGCCGGAGGCCCAGCGCGACCGCTTCCTCCTGCAGGTCGACGTGCCGCTGCCGGGGGCGGCCGACGAGGCCGAGATCCTCCGGCGCATGGGCGTCGCCCCGCCGCGGGCCCGGCGGGTCCTCGACCCCGAGCGCGTCCTGCGGCTGCAGGAGGCGGCGGACGCCGTCTACGTGCACCCGCTCGTGAGCGACTACGTCGTGCGTCTCGTCATGGCCACGCGCGACCCGGCCGCCTACGGCGCGCCCGACGTCGCCCCCCTGCTCGAGGCGGGGGCCAGCCCCCGGGCCACCCTCGGCCTCCTCGCGGCCGCACGGGGGCTCGCCCTCGTGCGCGGGCGCGACCACGTGCTGCCCGAGGACGTGCGCGAGCTCGCCGTCGAGGTCGTGGCCCACCGCCTCGTCCTGTCCCTCGACGCGCTGGCCGACGGCGTGGCCGCCCAGCAGGTCGTCGCGCGCCTCGTCGCGGCGGTGGCGCCCCCGGTGCCCGTCGGGGCCCCGTCGCGGTGACGGCCGTGCTGCGCCCGACCGGGCCGGCGCCCGCCGGGGGGCCCGGGACGGGGCTCGGCCGGGGGCCGGGCCGCCCCGGCGACGACGCACGGGCCGCCGCCGGCGCGGCCGCGGTGCTGGGCCGGGCGCGGGCGCTGCGGGGCCTCGAGCTCGCCGTCGTGCGCCGCCTCGAGGGCTTCCTGCGCGGGGAGCACCTCGGCGTGCGCACGGGGCCGGGCAGCGAGCCCGCCGACAGCCGCCCGTACCGCGCGGGCGAGGACGACGTCCGCTGGATGGACTGGCCCCTGACGGCGCGGACGGGCGAGCCGCACGTGCGCGAGGTCGTCGCCGACCGCGAGCTCGAGACCTGGGTGCTCGTCGACCTGTCGCCCTCCATGGCCTTCGGCACGGCGCGCAGCGACAAGCGCCACCTCGCGGTGACGGCCGCCGCCGTCGTCGGGCACCTGACGACGCGGCTCGGCGACCGCTTCGGCGCCTGGGTGCTCGACGAGGGCGGGGTGGTGCGCCGCCCGTCGCGCACCGGCCGCACGGCCCTGCACGCCGCGCTGCGCGAGCTGCTGGGGCGCGCGATGGCCGAGCCCGCCCCGCTGCCGCCGCGTCCGCGCCGCGGCCGCCGGGGCCCCGGGCCGTCCGCCGGGTCCTCGGCCGGTGCCCCGACCGCTGCCCCGGCCGTCGACCTGGCCGCCGCGGTCGAGCGCCTCGGCGCCGCGCACCGCCGCCGCGGGCTGCGGGTCGTCGTCTCCGACTTCCTCGACGGGGAGGGCGCCGCGGGCGGCCCCCCGCCGTGGGAGCGGGCCCTGCGCCGCCTCGCCGCCCGCCACCAGGTCCTCGCCGTCGAGGTCGTGGACCGGCGCGAGAGCGAGCTGCCCGACGTCGGCGTCGTCGAGCTCGTCGACCCCGAGAGCGGGGAGGTGCTCGAGGTGGACACCGGGCGCGCCGAGGTCCGGGCCGCCTTCGGCGCGGCCGGGGCCGAGCACCGGGCGCGCGTCGCCGCCGCGCTGCGCCGGTGCGGGGCCGCGCACCTGCGCCTGTCCACCGACGAGGACTGGGTGGCGGCGACGGCGCGCTTCGTGCTGGCCCAGCGGCGCACCGCCCGCGCCGTCGACCGGATGGCGGGCCGGGCGTGAGCGCCGCGCCGCTCGCCGCCCTGCCGGTGCTCGCCGCGGCCCCCGCCGCGGGCGGCCCCCTCGACGGGCTCGTCACCGGCTTCCTCGCCCCCGAGCGGCTGTGGCTGCTCCTGCTCGTGCCCGCCCTCGTGGTGGCGCACGTGCTGGCGCAGCGCCGGCGCCGCACCAACGCCCTGCGCTTCTCGGCGCTGCCGGTGCTCGCCGCCGTCGCGCCGCGCCGCCGCGCCTGGCGCCGCCACGTCGTCGCCGCCGGGCTCGTCGCGGGGGTCGCGGCCGCGACCGTGGGCTTCGCCCGCCCCCTCGGGGAGGTGGAGGTGCCGCGCGAGCGCGCCACCGTCGTCCTCGCCGTCGACGTCTCGATCTCCATGCGGGCCACCGACGTCGAGCCCGACCGGCTCACCGCGGCGCAGCGCTCGGCGCGCGCCTTCGTCGCCGAGCTGCCGCCGCGCTTCAACGTCGGCCTCGTCGCCTTCGCCGGCGCCGGGCAGGTGCTCGTGCCGCCGACCACGGACCGCTCCCTCGTCGAGCGGGGGATCGACGGCCTCGAGCTGGCCTCCTACACCGGCATCGGCGAGGGCCTGTACGCCGCGCTCGCAGCGGTCCAGCAGGCGCCGCCCGACCCGGACGACCCGACGGCGCCGGTGCCCGCGGCCGTCGTGCTCCTCTCGGACGGGGAGACGACGGTCGGGCGCACCAACGAGGACGCCGCGCGCGCCGCCGCCGAGGCCGGCGTCCCCGTCTCGACCATCGCCTTCGGCACGCCGGGCGGCACCATCACGCAGGAGGGGGTGCGCACGCCCGTGCCCGTCAACGAGGGCGAGCTCGCCGACATCGCCGAGACCACCGGGGGGCAGGCCTACGAGGCCGAGTCCGCCGGCGAGCTCGACGCCGTCTACGAGGACATCGGCTCCTCGATCGGGACGGTCCGGCAGGAGGAGGAGACGACGGCGCGCTGGACCGGCCTCGCGCTCGTGCTCGTCGTGCTCTCGGCGCTCGGCTCCCTGCTGTGGTTCGGGAGGATCTCCCAGTGACCGGAGCCCCCCAGCCCGCCGGCCGCCGACGGCGCCGCGAGGCGCCCTCCACCGGACCCGCCACCGGTCCGACGACGGGACCCACCGGCCTCCCGACGACCGGGTCCACCACCGGGTCCACCACGGGGTCCACCACGGGGTCCACCACGGGCCCGACCACCGGGCCCACGGCGACGGGCGGCGGCGTCCCCCGCGGCGGCGGGCAGGCGCGCACCGCCGGGTGGCGACGGCGGGTCATCGGCGAGGAGGAGCAGACCCGTCCCGTCCTCATCGTCGACCGGCTGCGCGGCACCCCCTTCGCCTCGCCCTACCGGATGGCGGCGCCGGCGGACCCGAACCGCCAGGTCGACCTGCTGCTGCGCCTCGCCGTCCTGCTCCTGCGCTCCGGCTCGGGCACGGCCGAGGTGGAGTCCAGCGTCGTCGCCGCCGCGGTGGCCCTCGGGCTGTCCGAGCAGCACCTCGACCTCGACATCACGTACTCCTCCGTCACCGTCGCCTACGCCCCGGCCGACGCTCCCCCCGTCGTCCGCCTGCAGGTGGTCCGGTCCACGGGCACCGAGTACGCGCGCCTGTCGGCCGCCCACGCGCTCGTCCTCGACCTCGTCGAGGGCCGCCTCGAGCGCGCCGACGTCGCCGTGCGCCTGGCCGAGGTGGAGAGCAGCCCCCGCCCCTACCGGCGCTGGATGGTACGGGTGGCGTGGGGCCTGCTCGCCGTCGCCGTCGTCGCGCGGCTCGGCGGCGGACCGCTGGCCCTCCTCACGGGCTTCGTCATGGCGCTCGCCGTCGACGCGGGCGCGCGGGCGATGTCGCGCGCCGGGGCGCCCGCCTTCTTCACCGTCGGCGCGGGGGCGTTCATCGCCGGGTCGCTGTCCTCGCTGCTCACCCTCGCGGCCGAGGCCCTGCCCCCCTCGCTGGCGGGCCAGGTGCCGCCGTCGGCGCTCGTCGTGGCCAGCGGCATCGTCGTGCTCCTGCCCGGCGGCACCTTCGTGGCGGCCGTCGAGGACGCGCTGCGCGGCTTCCCCGTGACGGCGGCCGCACGGCTCGTCACCGTCCTCATGACGACGGCCGCCATCCTCGGCGGCGTCGTCCTCGCCCTCGACGTCGCCCGCCGCGCGGGCGTCCCGGGCGTCGACCCCGACGCCGTGGGCGCGGCCGTCGGCGGCGCGCTCACCCCGCTGCCCGTCGTGCTGGTCTCGACCGCCCTCGGCGCGGGCGCCGCGGCGGTGGCCTACCGCACCCCCCCGCGCCTGCTCCTCGTGACGGCGGTGGCCGCGGCGGCCGGGCAGGTGGCGCTGCTCGCGGCCAGCGACCCGGGCGGCCCGCGGGCCCTCGGCACCCTCGTCGCGGCGCTCGTCGTCGGCGCCGTCGGCCGCGTCGCCGCGCTGCGCCGCCGCGCCACCCCGCTCGCCGTCGTCGTGCCCGGCACGATCATGCTGCTGCCCGGTCTGACGATCTACACCGCGCTCGTCGAGCTCACCGGCGGCACCGTCATCTCCGGGCTCGTGCTGCTCGGCCAGGCGGGGGCGATCGCCCTCGCCATCGGGGCCGGCGCCTCGCTCGGGGACTCGGTGGCCGCGCCCGTCGAGCGGGGCCTGGACCAGGCCTCCCGGCGCCGCCGCGAGACGCCGCTGCGCAGCTGAGCGCCCCCGCTCACGCCGGGCCGCGCTCCTGCCCGTCGACCGGCACGCCGCCCTCGTCCTCGCCGTCCCGCTGCTGGTCTGCCCCCTGCCGGCCGTCCCGCGGGCTCCCCTCCCGCGGCAGCCCCAGGTCGTCGTGGTGCGTCAGCGGGGTGACGGGCGCGCCGGACAGGCGGGCGGCCTGGGCCACCTCGAAGCCGCCGATCGGCACGGTGAAGAGCTGCAGGGCGATGGCCACGAGCAGCGTCAGCACGGAGCCGGCGGTCGGGGCCAGCACGACGCCGCCGAGGAGCACGACCACGAGCCCCAGGGCGGCGGCCTTGGTCGCGGCGTTGGTGCGCGCGTAGACGTCGGGCAGGCGCACGAGCCCGAGCGCCGCCGTGCCGACGAGCAGCGAGCCCACGAGCAGCAGGGCCTGGCCGACGACGTCGACGACCGCCGCGGCGCTCACCGCCCCCTCCCGGCGACGAGCCGCGCGAGCACCACGGTGGTGAGGAAGCCGACGAGCGTCGCGACGAGCACGAGGTCGAGCAGGGCCGGCGTCCGCAGCCGCACGGTGAGCAGCGCCGTCGCGCACACGACGACGACGAACCCGAGGTCGACGGCGAGGACGCGGTCGGCGTCCGAGGGGCCGACGACCACGCGCCAGGCGCACACCCCGAGCGACAGGGCCATCACCCCGAGGGCGACCTCGACGACCATCAGGCTCCCCTCTCGTCCGTCGGTCCCGCGACGGTGCCGTGCGGCGGGGGCGGGGGCACCGCGCCCGGGCCCGCCCGCAGGGCCCGCAGCAGGCGGGTCTCCAGCTCGCGCAGCTCCGCCAGCGCCTCCGCCACGTCGGGGGCGTGCATGACGTGGGCGGCCACGACGACGTCGCCCCGCCCGTCGCCCGACCCGTCCTCGTCCCCGTCCTCTGCTCCGCCCGGGGGCCCGTCCGGGGGACGCCGCCGCCCGTCGTGGCTGCTGACGACGAGCGTGCCGGGGGTGAGCCCGACGAGCGCGATGTAGGAGGCCACCTCGACGTCGGTGCGGCAGCGCAGCACCAGCTCGAGCACGACCGGCGCGACGCCGCTGCCGGGCGTGAGCACCTCGCGCAGCACGACGAGGTTGGCCGCGAGGAAGCGCCCGACGTACCAGCCCGCGAAGGCGACCAGGCGACCGGCGTGCCCGACGGCGCTCACGGGGCCCCGGCGGCGCCCCCTCCCGTCGCGGCTCACGGCGCGCCCCCCGTGACGGCGGCCAGCCAGGCGGAGGGGTCCGCGAGCCCGCGGGCCGCCGCGTCGCCGACCGCGAGCAGGGGCTCCGCCGCCACGCCCGCGACGAGCGCCAGCGCGCCGAGCACCAGCGGGGGGCCGGCGATCGCGACGCGCTCGCGCCGGGGGGCGCGAGCGGCGGCGTCACCGCTCGCGGCGGGCGTCGTGCCGCTGCGCTCGGCCGGGCGGGCGTCGTCGGCGGCGCCGGCGCCCCGCGCCGCGGCCGCCCGCGCGGGCACGTCCTCGGGGGCGCCGAAGAACACCCGGTGCCACAGCTTGAGCATCGAGACGAGCGTGAGCAGGCTCACCGCGACGAGCACCGACGCCGTCACCCACCGCCCGTCCTCGCCCGCCGCGAGGACGAGCGCCAGCTTGGCGACGAAGCCCGAGGTCGGGGGCAGCCCGGCGAGGGCGGCGGCGGCCAGGGCGAAGGCGACGGCGAGCACCGGCTCCCGGTGGGCGAGGGAGCCGAGGCGCTCGAGCGCGGTCGTGCCGTACCGGGTCTCGACCGCCCCGGCGACCATGAGCAGGGCCGCCTTGACGAGCACGTACTGCAGGAGGAAGACGACGAGCGCCGCCGTCCCCGCCGTCGAGGCGAGCCCCAGGGCGGCCAGCAGGTACCCCACCTGACTGACCATGTGGGCGACGAGCACGGTGGTCAACTCGTGCTCGCCGACCGCGAGGAGCACCCCGACCACCGCGGTGACGAGGCCGACCACCAGCACGACCTGCGGCACGACCGACCCGCCGGGCAGCAGCAGCGCGTCGAGCCGCACGAGGACGACGACGCCCGTCTTGGTGAGCAGGCCGGAGAAGACGGCGAGGACGGCGGGGCCGGCGACGGCGTAGCTGCGGGGCATCCAGCCGTGCAGGGGGACGGCGGCGGCCTTGACGCCCATGGCGAGCAGGAGCAGCCAGACGCCCGCCTGCCGGGCGGGGGTGGCGGGCCCGGCGGCGAGCTCGGCCAGGGCCACCGTGCCGCTCGCGGCGTAGACGAGGCCCACGCCGACGAGGAAGACGGTGGAGGCGAGGAGGTTGACGGCCACGTAGAGGCGGGCGGCCGCCAGCCGCCGCCGGGTGCGGCGCCGGCCGAGGAGGAGGAGCACGTAGCTCGGCACGAGCATGACCTCGACGAAGACGAAGAGGTTGAACAGGTCGGCCGTGAGCAGCGCCCCGTGCACGCCGGCGGACATGACGAGGACGAGGGGCACGAGGGCGGGCGCCCGGTCCTCGCGCGTGCCGCCGGCGAAGACGAGGCCGGCGAGCACGACGAGGGAGACGGCGAGGAGCACGGCGGAGGCGAAGACGTCGGCGGCCAGGGCGATGCCGAGGCGGGGCACCCAGCCCCCGACCTGCGTCGCCGGCACCTCGCCGGACAGCGTGCGCGCGAGGAGGAGGGCGGCGACGACGCCGACGGCGCCGCTCGTGGCGACGCCGGCCCAGCGGGCGAGGGCCGGGGACCCGGCGCCCGACGTCCCGCGCAGGAGGACGAGCAGCCCGGCGACGAGCATGGGCAGCACGACGGGGGCGACGACGAGCGCCTGGGCGCCCGGCCCTGCGGCGCTCACCGGGCGGCCCCGGCGCCGCGGCCGTCGTCGCCGGGGGCGGGCGAGCCGGCGGGGTCCGCGGCGGAGGCGGGGCGCCCGTCCGCGTCCGAGGGCGCGCCCTCGGCGCGCCGCTGCTGGCGCTCCTCCACGGCCGCGTCCTCCTCGTCGTCGTCGGCGGCGCTGCTCTCGGCGCGCAGGACCCCGAGCAGGTGCACCGTGACGGCGAAGGCGATGACGACGGCGGTGAGGACGAAGGCCTGGGGCAGCGGGTCGGCGAGCGGCACGTCCTCGGGCCCCTGCCCGAGCAGCGGCACGCCCCGGCGGTCCCCGCCGGACGCCGACAGCACGAGCACGGTGCCGACGTGGCCCAGCAGCACGAAGCCGACGACGAGCCGCAGGGCGCCGCGCTGGAGGACGAGCGCCGTCCCGGCGGCGGCGAGCAGCGCGACGAGCAGGGCCGTCGTCATCGCCGTCCTCCCGCCGCGCCGCCCACCGGCGCGCCGTCGCGCTCGCCGTCCTCGTCCCCGTCGGCCTCGCGGTGCGGGCGCGTGGCGCGGCGCTGCTCGTCCGCGCGCCCCACGTCGGGCACGCCGGCGTCGAGGGAGTGGACGGCGGCGACGGCGAGGCCGAGCACGAGGAGGAGGACGCCGACGTCGAAGACGAGCGCCGAGGTGACTCCCAGGGCGCCGAGCAGCGGCAGGTCGAAGGGGGCCAGCAGGGCGTCCCCGCCGAGGAGGGGCACCAGTCCGGTGCCGAGGGCGACGAGGAGACCGCCGCCGACGAGGAGGCTCGGCCGCAGCGCGCGCGGGGTGCGGGCGAAGGGCGCCCGCCCGCCCGCGAGGTGCCCGAGCGCGACCGCCGTGCCGAGGACGAGCGCGGCGATGAAGCCGCCGCCGGGCTCGTCGTGGCCGCGCCAGAGGAGGTAGGCGCCGAGAGCGACCATGAGGGGGGCCAGCAGCCGGGTGCCCACGCGCAGGACGAGGTCCTCGGTGACCGGGTCGGGCCCCGGCGGGCCGGTGCGGCGCCCCGCGGGTCCGCGGCCGAGGACGACGAGCCCCAGGGCGACGACGCCGACGACGACCGTCTCGAGGAAGGTGTCGAGCCCCCGGAGGTCGACGAGCACGACGTTGACGACGTTGGTGCCGCCGGTGAGCGGCTCGGCCTCGGCGAGGACCTGCGCGCCGACGTCGGAGAGGGGGCGTCGACCCGTGAGGGCCCACGCGGCGCCGCCCGCGGCGAGACCCGTGGCCACGGCCGTCGCGGTGACGGGCAGCGCCCGGCGCGCGGAGGTGCGCGGCAGCCGCCGGGGCTGCCCGCGCAGCACGAGGACGAGCACGACGGCCGTGAGCACCTCGACGAGCAGCAGGGTGATCGCGACGTCGAGGGCCCCCCGCAGGAGGAGCCAGACGGCGACGAGGAGGCCGGTCGTGCCGCCGAGGGCCACGAGGACGAGGGACGAGCGCGTGACGGCGAGGGCGGCCAGGACCCCGGCGGCGAGGACCACGACGCCCCACGCGACCGGGTCCTCGGACACGAGCCGCTCCGGCTGCGGGCCCAGCCCGACCGCCGCGAGCGCGGCCACGACGACGACGGCGACGAGGAGCCGCGCGAGCTGGGCCGGCGCGCCGCCCGCGCGGTCGGGGAGCCCGACGACCTCGCCGAGGCGGAGCAGGCCGGCGTGGCCGCGCTCGAAGGCGGCCGAGGCCGAGGGGGGCGACCAGGCCTGCAGCACCCGGTCCACCGCGTCGCGGCGCGCGAAGAGCAGGGCGCCGAGCGCCAGCGTCACCCCGGAGAGGACGAGCTGCGGCGTCACGCCGTGCCAGAGGTGGACCTCGGGGGCCTCCTCGCCGGGCAGGGCCGCCGACGTCGCGGCCGCGACCAGCGGGGACAGCCAGGAGACCGCGGGGCCCAGCACCGCGCCGGCCAGGGCGGCGACGGCGCCGGGGGCGAGGAAGAGCGGCGACGGCTCGTGGAGGCCGGGGTGGGACAGGTCCTCGCCGCCGAAGGCCCCGTGGGCCACGCGGGCCGCGTAGGCGAGGGTCAGCGTCGAGGCGAGGACCGCGACGCCGACTGCCACGGGGCCCGCCCAGGCGGCCGGGCCGGCGGTGAGGAAGCCCTCGTAGAGGTACTCCTTGCTGACGAAGCCGAGCAGCGGCGGCACGCCGCCGAGCGAGAGCGCGGCGACGCCGGTGGCGGCCGCGGTCCACGGCATGACGCGGCGCAGCCCGGCGAGGTCGCGGACGTCGCGGCTGCCCGTCTCGTGGTCGACGATGCCCACGAGCATGAAGAGGGTCGCCTTGAAGAGGGCGTGGGCGACGGTGTGGAGCAGCGCCGCGGCCAGCGCCTCGGGGGTGCCGACGCCGACGGCCGCCACGAGCAGCCCCAGCTGGCTCACCGTCGAGTACGCCAGGACGCCCTTGAGGTCGTGCTCGCGCAGCGCGAGCACCGCCCCGACGAGCGCGGTGGTGAGGCCGAGGGAGACGAGGACGGCCGTCCAGGCCGGCTGGCCGGCGAAGACGGCGCTCGTCCGCACGAGCAGGTAGACGCCCGCCTTCACCATGGTCGCCGCGTGGAGGTAGGCGCTGACCGGCGTCATCGCCACCATGGCGCCCGGCAGCCACGCCTGGAAGGGCAGCTGCGCCGACTTCGTCGCCGCCGCCACCACGACCAGGGCGGCGACGGGCCCGGCGAGCGGTGAGGACAGCAGCCGGTCGGGGTCGGACACGAGCGCGTGGACGCTCGTGCTGCCCGTCGCGACGACGACGAGCACGACGGCGAGGAGCAGGCACAGCCCGCCCGCGACCGTCACGACGAGGGCCTGGCGCCCCGGGGCGGTGGCCGGCGCGCCCGCCGTCGAGACGAGCACGAAGGAGCAGAGGGTCGTCAGCTCCCAGCAGACGTAGAGCAGGACGAGGTCGTCGGCCAGGACGAGGCCGCACATGGCGGCCGCGAAGAGCACGAGCACCGCGGGCACCGGCCCGGCGGCCTCGGCGTCGTCGAGGTACCGGGCGCAGTACGCCAGCACGAGGACGCCGACGACGAGCGCGACGAGGACGAAGACGAGCGCCACGCCGTCGAGGCGCAGCGCCGCGTCGACCCCCAGGGACGGCAGCCACGGGGTGGACGCGACGACGTCGCGGCCGGCGACGACGCCGGGGACGAGCGCGACGACGACCGCCGTGGCCGCCGCGAGCCCGGCGGCCAGGACGAGGCACGACGTGCGGCCCAGGGCGCGGCCCAGGAGCGGGGCGGCGGCGGCCAGGGCCACGAGGCCCCCGAGGAGGACGACGAGGGCCATCAGGCCCCGGGCTCGGCCGGCCGCACCCCTGCGCCCGGGGCGCGGCGGGGCGCGCGGCGGGGGGACGGGTCGTCCACGGGGCGGCCCCTCTCGGCGGCGGTCGTCACGGGCGGGCACCACCCCCCGGTGCCGGTACGGCTTCCTACCAGGAGCTCGGTGCCCCGGCGCGGGGAAGCGGGTGGGGCGCCCGAGGGAGGGCGGCCGGCGCCCCCGCAGGCGTCCCCGACCGCGGTCGCGCCGGCGCAGGGCGGGTCAGGTGGGCAGCGACCAGTCGACCGGTCCGGCGCCCTGCGCCGCCAGGGCGGCGTCGACGGCGGTGAAGGGCCGTGAGCCCGTGAAGCCGCGCCGCGCGGACAGCGGGCTCGGGTGGGCGCTCTCGACGACGGCGGTGCCGCCGAGGGCCGGGCGCAGCGCCTGCGCGTCCCGGCCCCAGAGGACGGCGACGAGCGGGCCGCCGCGCGCCGCGAGGGCGCGCACGACCTCCTCGGTCACCCGCTCCCACCCCCGGCCGCGGTGGGAGCCCGACCGGCCGGCCTCGACGGTGAGCACACGGTTGAGCAGGAGGACGCCGCGCCCCGCCCAGGCGGTGAGGTCGCCGGTGGCCGCGGGCGGCAGGCCCGTGTCGGCGTCCCGCTCGGCGAGGAGGTTGCGCAGCGTCGGGGGCAGCGGGCGCACGTCCGGCTCCACTGAGAAGGAGAGGCCGACGGCGTGGCCCGGCGTGGGGTAGGGGTCCTGGCCGACGACGAGGACCCGCACGTCCTGCGGGGCCTGCGCGAGCGCGCGCAGCACCCGGTCGCCGCGGGGCAGGACCTCCCGGCCGGCCGCGACGTCGTCCGCCACGGCCTCGAGGGCCCGCACGAGGTCCGCCCGCGCCGGGGCCAGCGCCGGCCACCAGGCGGGGTGGACCACCGCCAGGTCGACGCCCGCCCGGCGTGCGGGGCCGACCACCTCGGGCGGCGGGGAGGCCGCGCCGTCGGTGCCTGCGGCGGTCCCCGGCTCGAGCACGCGGCCACGGTAGGGGCCGTCCGGGCGGTCCGCCGGACCGGCCCGTGACCGGCGCCCCCGGCGAACCACAGCGGTGTGGTTCGCGGCGTAGGGTGCGGGCTCGGCGCCGACGGACGACGCCGGCAGCGCGGGAGGAGACCGGAGTGGACGACGCAGCCACCGGCGCGAGCGCCGAGCAGCCCGCCGCCCCGCCCGCCGGAGGTCTCTCGGCGCGCGACGCGGAGATCCTCGCCTTCGAGCGCCAGTGGTGGCGCTACGCCGGCGCGAAGGAGCAGGCGGTCCGCGAGCTCTTCGACCTCTCGGCCACGCACTACTACCAGGTGCTCAACGCGCTGCTCGACTCCCCGGAGGCGCTCGCCCACGACCCGATGCTGGTCAAGCGGCTGCGCCGCATGCGCAGCCAGCGCCAGCGCTCGCGCACCGAGCGCCGGCTGGGCGCGCGGGGCTGACGGGCGTGGCCGTCTCCGGGCCGCCCCGCGACGAGCTCGACGAGCCGGCCGGCGAGCCCCGCCGCCAGGGAGCCCACCGGGCCCGCCCCGGCCCCTGGCGCCGCGCGGCCCCCGTGCTCGTCGTCGTGGTGCTGGCGGCGCTCGCCGCGCTCGCCGTCAGCGTGTGGTTCTCGCTCGGCGGGTAGGCGCCTCTCGACCCTCGCCACGGCCAGGGCCAGCCGCTACTCTCGGCGCCGGTCGAGCAGTTCGATGAGCACCGGTCCACCGCGCACCCGTACGGACGGCCCGCACGTCGGAACCATCGCGAGCCACGCGAGCGTGAGACCCGATGCCCTCCCCGGGCCTCGAACCCGCACACAGCGACACAGGAGTAGCACCATGGCTCAGGGCACCGTGAAGTGGTTCAACGCCGAGAAGGGGTACGGCTTCATCACCGTCGACGGCGGCGGCCCCGACGTCTTCGTGCACTGGTCGGCCATCCAGATGGACGGCTACCGCTCCCTCGAGGAGGGCCAGCAGGTCGAGTTCGAGGTCGGGCAGGGCCAGAAGGGCCCGCAGGCCGAGGCCGTCCGCCCCGCCTCCTGAGGCACCCCGCACCCCTCCGGCGCCCGAGCAGGGCCGCCGTCCGACGCCGTCGCCCCGCCGGGGCGGCGGCGTCGTCGCGTCCGGGGGTCCGGCGTGGTGCGCGGGCCCGGTCGTCCGCCCGCCGGCGTCGTCCGCCCGCCCCGGTCGTCCGCACGCCCGGTCGTTTGCACTCGAGGGGGGAGAGTGCTCATCATGGGGGCTGGCACTCTCGCACGAGAGTGACAACGGACCTCGGTCGTCAGGTGAGGGCCGTGGGCGCGGCGGGACGTGACCGGCGCGCACGCGACCCGTCCGTCGCGGGCACCGACCGGCCGCCCCACCCGTCACCGGGAGGAAACCCCCAGCATGGCCAAGATCATCTCGTTCGACGAGGACGCCCGTCGCGGTCTCGAGCGCGGCATGAACCAGCTCGCCGACGCCGTGAAGGTCACGCTCGGCCCCAAGGGCCGCAACGTGGTGCTCGAGAAGAAGTGGGGCGCCCCCACCATCACGAACGACGGCGTCTCCATCGCCAAGGAGATCGAGCTCGAGGACCCGTACGAGAAGATCGGGGCCGAGCTCGTCAAGGAGGTCGCCAAGAAGACGGACGACGTCGCGGGCGACGGCACCACCACCGCCACCGTCCTGGCCCAGGCCATGGTCCGCGAGGGCCTGCGCAACGTCGCCGCCGGCGCCAACCCGATGGCCCTGAAGAAGGGCATCGAGCGCGCCGTCGAGGCCGTCTCGCAGCAGCTCCTCTCCTCCGCCACCGAGGTCGAGACCCGCGAGCAGATCGCTGCCACCGCGGGCATCTCCGCCGGCGACGCGTCCATCGGCGAGCTCATCGCCGAGGCCATGGACAAGGTCGGCAAGGAGGGCGTGATCACGGTCGAGGAGAGCAACACCTTCGGCCTGGAGCTCGAGCTCACCGAGGGCATGCGCTTCGACAAGGGCTACATCTCGCCCTACTTCGTCACGGACTCCGAGCGCATGGAGGCCGTGCTCGAGGACCCGTACATCCTCTTCAACGAGGGCAAGATCTCCTCGATCAAGGACCTGCTCCCGCTGCTGGAGAAGGTCACGCAGTCGGGCAAGCCGCTCGTCATCATCTCCGAGGACGTCGACGGCGAGGCCCTGGCCACGCTGGTCGTCAACAAGATCCGCGGCATCTTCCGCTCCGCCGCCGTCAAGGCGCCGGGCTTCGGCGACCGCCGCAAGGCGATGCTGCAGGACATGGCCATCCTCACCGGCGGCCAGGTCATCTCCGAGACGGTGGGCCTCAAGCTCGAGAGCACCGGCCTCGAGCTCCTCGGCCAGGCGCGCAAGGTCACCATCACCAAGGACGAGACGACCATCGTCGAGGGTGCGGGCGACACCGACCAGATCCAGGGCCGGGTCAACGAGATCCGCGCCGAGATCGAGCGCAGCGACTCCGACTACGACCGCGAGAAGCTCCAGGAGCGCCTCGCGAAGCTCGCCGGCGGCGTCGCCGTCATCAAGGCGGGCGCGGCCACCGAGGTCGAGCTCAAGGAGCGCAAGCACCGCATCGAGGACGCCGTCCGCAACGCGAAGGCGGCCGTCGAGGAGGGCATCGTCGCCGGCGGCGGCGTCGCCCTCATCCAGGCGGGCAAGGGCGCGTTCGAGACCCTCTCGCTCACGGGCGACGAGGCGACCGGCGCGAACATCGTCAAGGTGGCCGTCGAGGCCCCGCTCAAGCAGATCGCGGTCAACGCCGGTCTCGAGGGCGGCGTCGTGGCGGAGAAGGTGCGCAACCTCGAGGTCGGCCACGGCCTCAACGCCGCCACCGGCGAGTACGTCGACATGCTCGCCACGGGCATCAACGACCCGGTGAAGGTCACCCGTTCGGCGCTGCAGAACGCGGCCTCGATCGCGGCCCTGTTCCTCACCACCGAGGCGGTCATCGCCGACAAGCCCGAGAAGGCGGCGGCCGGCGCCGGCGCCGGGGCCGACGGCGGCATGGGCGGCATGGACTTCTGATCCCGCCCGCCGGGCCCCGGCCCGGCACCGCTGCGCGAGCAGCAGCACGTCCCACGAGGGCGGCACCCCACCGGGGTGCCGCCCTCGCGGCGTCCCTGACCCCGCTCCTCCCCTCGCCAGGGGGCGATGTGTGGCCATGTCGCCCTCGGCTGCCCCTCGCAGGGGCGATGTGTGGCCATGTCGCCCTCGGCTGCCCCTCGCAGGGGCGATGTGTGGCCATGTCGCCCTCGGCTGCCCCTCGCAGGGGCGATGTGTGGCCATGTCGCCCTCGGCTGCCCCTCGCAGGGGCGATGTGTGGCCATGTCGCCCTCGGCTGCCCCTCGCAGGGGCGATGTGTGGCCATGTCGCCCTCGGCTGCCCCTCGCAGGGGCGATGTGTGGCCATGTCGCCCTCGGCTGCCCCTCGCAGGGGCGATGTGTGGCCATGTCGCCCTCGGCTGCCCCTCGCAGGGGCGATGTGTGGCCATGTCGCCCTCGGCTGCCCCTCGCAGGGGCGATGTGTGGCCATGTCGCCCTCGGCTGCCCCTCGCAGGGGCGATGTGTGGCCATGTCGCCCTCGGCTGCCCCTCGCAGGGGCGATGTGTGGCCATGTCGCCCTCGGCTGCCCCTCGCAGGGGCGATGTGTGGCCATGTCGCCCTCGGCTGCCCCTCGCAGGGGCGATGTGTGGCCATGTCGCCCTCGGCTGCCCCTCGCAGGGGCGATGTGTGGCCATGTCGCCCTCGGCTGCCCCTCGCAGGGGCGATGTGTGGCCATGTCGCCCTCGGCTGCCCCTCGCAGGGGCGATGTGTGGCCATGTCGCCCTCGGCTGCCCCTCGCAGGGGCGATGTGTGGCCATGTCGCCCTCGGCTGCCCCTCGCAGGGGCGATGTGTGGCCATGTCGCCCTCGGCTGCCCCTCGCAGGGGCGATGTGTGGCCATGTCGCCCTCGGCTGCCCCTCGCAGGGGCGATGTGTGGCCATGTCGCTCCCGGCAGCCCTCTCGGAGGGCGATGTGTGGCCATGTCGCCCTCGGGCCCCCTGCCAGGGCGACATGGCCACACATCGCCCCTGAAGGGGTGGTGGCAGGGCGACATGGCCACACGTCGCCGCTGGGAGGGGTGGTGGCAGGGCGACATGGCCACACATCGCCCTGCGGGGGCGGGGGACGGCGGACGGCGGGGGCGCCCGGGAGGGGCGGACGTAGGGTCGGCCGGTGGCCGTGCTCGTCGACCCCCCACGCTGGCCGGCGCACGGGCGCGAGTGGTCCCACCTCGTCAGCGACGTCTCGCGCGAGGAGCTCCACGCCTTCGCCCGGCGGGTCGGCATCCCCGCGCGCGGGTTCGAGGGCGACCACTACGACGTGCCGGCGGAGCGGCTCGCGGACCTGCAGGCCGCGGGGGCGACGCTCGTGCCGGCCGGGGAGCTGCTGCGGCGGCTCGTCGCCAGCGGCCTGCGCGTGCCGAAGCGGCGCGGTCAGCAGGTGCTCGGCAGCTGGGTGGAGGTGCGCCCCGACGGCGTCGCCGTCCACGTCGACCTCGTCGTCAGCGCCGCGCCGCCGCCGGCCGCGACGACGCGGGGCGTCCGAGGCCTCGTCGTCGACGACGAGCGCCGCGTGCTGCTGCGGCGCCCCCGCGTCCCGGGGCCGGAGCGTGCGGCAACGGACCTCTCGGGGACGGACAGCCCAAGGCCGGACAGCTCGGGGCTGGACAGCTCGGGGCCGGACAGCCTGGGGCTGGACAGGTCGGGGCTGGGCCTGTGGGCGCTGCCCGTCGTCGGCGCCGGGCGCCCGCTCGGCTTCTCCCGGCACCGGCCCGTCGCGGCCGACGGGCGCCGCGCCCCGGCGTCGCGGTGGCGCCACATCGCCCTCGTCGGCGGGACCCCGGACGACGTCGTCCTGGCCGACGGCGACGAGGCGCGCCTCGTCGCGGCGACGGACGCCGGGCGCGCGTGCGGCGCCCCGCCGTGGTGGCCCCTCGTCGTCCACGGCCTCGAGGCGGCCGCGCTCGGCGGCCGCTGAGCGAGCCCCCCACCGGCCGAGGCGCGGCGGGGGTTGGGCCCAGGGCGACGGCGAGGGCGGGTCGGTCGCCCGCCCCGCGCCTACCGTGGGGGAGTGAGCACGCCCGAGACCCCCGCCGCCGGATCCGTCGCCACCACCGCCGACGTCGCCGGGCCGCCGGCCGGCGACCCCCGGGCCGCGGGCGGCGCGAGGACGCCGCGGGACGCCTCGCGGGTCGCGCCGCCCGCACGGCGCCTGGCCCGGGCGGTCGTCACCGAGGACGTCCTGTCCGTCGCCGAGCACGCGGCCGCCGTCGAGGACCCCGCCGCGGGCGCCGTCGTCACGTTCGGGGGCATCGTGCGCGACCACGACCACGGCGCCCGGGTCTCGCGCCTGGAGTACTCGGCCCACCCCAGCGCGGGGCGCGTCGTCGAGGAGGTCGCCCGCGAGGTGCTCGCCGCCCACCCCGTCGACGCCCTCGCCGTCAGCCACCGCACCGGCGCGCTCGAGGTCGGCGACGTCGCCTTCGCCGTCGCGGTGGCCGCCGCGCACCGGCGCGAGGCCTTCGCCGCCTGCGAGGAGGTGGTCGAGGAGGTCAAGGCGCGCCTGCCGGTGTGGAAGCGCCAGGTGCTCGCCGACGGCGGGGCCGAGTGGGTGGGCATGCCCTGAGGGCCGGGGCGCCGCGAGCGCCGGGACACCCTCCCCGTCCACCGCCCCGCCCCGCGTGTCAGCGGCGGTCAGCGGTGAGGTGCTTGCCGAAGGTCCGCGTCATCGGGTCGTCGGCCCACGCGTACGGGGCGACGGGCGACCATCCCTCCCGCTCGTAGAGGGCGATCGCCTCCGGCTGCAGGGTCCCCGTCACGAGGTGCAGCGCGCGCAGCCCGCAGCCGCGCGCGGCGTCCTCCGCCGCGCGCAGCAGGGCCGTGGCGACCCCGCGGCGCCGCGCCGCGGCGGGGACGAAGAGGCGCTTGACCTCGCCGACGCCCGGGCCCACCACGGGCAGCGGCGCCACGACGGCGCAGCCCAGCGCCACGTCCCTCGCCACCGCGAGCAGGTGGACGACGTCAGCCGGGTCCGGGTGCGAGGCCCCCTCGGGCGGCTCGAGCGACCCCTCCCCGTAGCGGCGCTGCAGCTCGACCTCCGCGTCGCGCACGAGCGCGCGGTGCCGGGGGTCGTCGGCCGCGACGACGACGACCTCGACGAGCGGCCCGCGGGCGCCCTCGGCCGGCGCCTCAGCCACCGGCGAAGGGCGGCAGCACGTCGACGACGGGGAGCGGGGCCCCCGCGAGCTGCGGGCCGACGACCACCGGGTCGTCCGGCCCGGCGGCGACCTCGCCCACGAGCACGGTGGCGACCTCCAGCACGGGCGCGAGCGCGGGATGGCGGCGGGCCAGGGCGCGGCGCAGGTCGTCGACGTCGGGCACCGCGCCCGCCTCGCCGGCGAGGACGTCGACGACGTCCTCCTCCGTGCCCGCGGCCGCGGCGGCGCCGGCGTACAGGCGCACGCGGAGCCGCACGCCGTCCGCGGCGGGGCCACCGGAGGCGCCGGCGACGGGTGCGTGCCCGGGGGTCGGGGAGGTCACGTCCGCCTCACCCGCCGATCGCGCTCATGGGCCGCGACGCGCGCGCGAAGCCGCTGGTCGTCAGGGGCTCGGCCTCGCCGATGCCGTGGGCCGGCGCCTTGCCCCACATGGCCGCCCGCCACACGTCGGCGACCTCGTCGTCGTCGGCGCCCGCGCGCAGCAGGCCCCGCAGGTCGGTCTCCGAGGTGGAGAACAGGCAGCTGCGCACCTGGCCGTCGGCGGTGAGGCGTGTGCGGTCGCAGGCGCCGCAGAACTGCCGGGTGACGGACGCGATGACGCCGACGCGCCCCAGCGGGGCCGTCGACGGGTCGGCGCCCCGCGCCCGCACCCACCAGGTCTGGGCGGGGGAGCCGCCGCGGGCGGCGGGGTCGTCGGCCTCGAGGTCGTAGGCCGCGCGCAGGCTCGCGAGGACGTCGTCGGCCGTCACGAGACCCTCGCGCGTCCAGGCGCCCTGGGCGTCCAGCGGCATCTGCTCGATGACGCGCAGCTCGTAGCCGGAGGCGAGGCACCAGGCCAGCAGCTCGGGCGCCTCGTCGTCGTTGACCCCCGGCAGCAGGACGGCGTTGACCTTGACGGGGCCGATGCCCGCGGCGGCCGCCGCGGCTGCGCCCGCCAGGACGTCGGCGTGCCGGTCGCGCCGGGTGATCTGAGCGAAGCGCTCGGGCCGCAGCGTGTCGAGCGAGACGTTGACGCGCCGCAGGCCCGCGGCGGCCAGCCCGGCGGCGCGGCGCTCGAGGCCCAGGGCGTTGGTCGTCAGCGACGCCTCGACGGGCGCGCCGTCGGCCGTGCGGAGCGCCGTGGTCGCAGCCACCACCCGCTCGAGGCCGCGGCGCAGCAGCGGCTCGCCCCCGGTGTACCGCACCTCCCGCACGCCCAGCCGCTCCACGGCCAGGCGCACGAGCCGGACGACCTCGTCGTCGGTGAGCAGGTCACCGGACGGCATCCACTCCAGGCCCTCCGGCGGCATGCAGTACCCGCAGCGCAGGTTGCAGCGGTCGGTGAGGGAGACCCGCAGGTCGACCGCCGTGCGGCCCGAGGGGTCCACCAGCCCGGGGACGGCGGGGCGC
>NZ_JBBHZG010000001.1:769454-780290 GCF_037482305.1 Pseudokineococcus sp. 5B2Z-1 | reverse complement strand
CCCCCCCGTGGCGGCCGCCCGGGCGGCCGGGTCGCGGGCGTCGCGCGGCGGCCGGCGCACCGGGGGCATGCCGAGCGCGACGGCGCCCGTGCGGGCGGTCGGTGCGGCGGAGAGGCTCATCGCCGTCCAGCGTACGTCCGCCCCGGGGCGCGGGTCGGGCCGAGCCGACCCGTCCGGCCCCGCCCCGCGCGACCCGACCCGCACGGCCCGGACCGCCCGGGCCGGGCCGCGCGCAGCGGGGCGTCGGTCAGAGTGCGAACATCCGGGCGTTGCGCTCCTCGACCTCGGCGTAGGAGGTGCCCGCCGCGGCCAGGGCCGCGTTCACCTGGTCCAGCGAGGCGCGGACCCGCTCCTGGGTGCCCCGCCAGTCCGCCACGACGGCCTGGAACTGGCTGGACGCCTGCCCCTTCCAGCTGCCCTGCAGGTCGAGCAGGGACCGCATCATCCGGTCCACCTCCCCGGCGAGGGCGGCCGACGACGCGCGGACCGCCGCGCTCGCCTGCTGCACCTGGCTGCTGTCGACCTCGAACCTGCTCACGGCGCCTCCTGGGCTCGGGGGACCGGTGCGGTCCCGCTGCGCCGGGACGCTAGGGGCGCCCGTCGGGGCCTCGCAGGCGTCGTCCACAGGCCCCGCCGGGGCCGGCGACCGACGCCGAGGAGCCCCGGACGCCGAGCAGCCCCGGACGCCGAGCAGCCCCGGACGCCGAGCAGCCCCGGACGCCGAGGAGCCCCCGGCGGCGTGCACCGGGGGCTCCTCGTCGTCGCGCGGGCCGCGCGGCGACCCGTCCGGACCCGTCAGTCCTGGCGGGTGCCGAGGGTCGCCTGCACGGAGCTCTGCGCGCCGTCGCGGACGACGGTGAGCGTCACCGTCGTGCCGGGGGCCCGCTCGCGCAGCTGCGCCGTGAGGGACTCGGCGCCCTCGACGGGCTGGCCGTCGACGGCGGTGACGGCGTCACCCGCCCGCAGGCCGGCGTCCGCCGCGGGCGTCCCGTCGGTGACCGACTGGATGCCGGCGGCGAGGCGGGTGGTGCCGTCGGCGGTCGCCGTCGTGTCCGTCAGGGTCACGCCCAGCCAGGCGTGGTCGGCCGCGCCGTCCTGGATCAGCTCGGTCGCGATGCGCTTCGCCTCGTCGGACGGGATGGCGAAGCCCAGACCGATGGAGCCGGCCTGCTGGCCCGTGCTGGCGATGGAGGAGTTGATGCCGATGACGTCGCCCGCGGCGTCCACGAGGGCGCCGCCGGAGTTGCCCGGGTTGATCGCCGCGTCGGTTTGGATGGCGTTGGTGACGACCTGCTCCGGCGGGGCCTGCTGCTGCTGCTGGAAGCCGAAGGGCAGCTGCTGCTGCGACTGCTGGCCGGTGCTCTCCTGCGTCGTCGTCACGGGGCGGTCGAGCGCGGAGACGATGCCCGTGGTCACGGTGTCGGACAGGCCCAGCGGGTTGCCGACGGCCATGACGGGCTGCCCGACCTCGACGGCGGAGGAGTCGCCCAGGGTGGCCGGCCGGAGGTCCGAGGGCGGGTCCGCGATCTGGATGACGGCGAGGTCGGTCGCCGCGTCCTGGCCCACCACGGTGACGTCGTCGTACACGCGGCCGTCCGGGAGGACGACGCGCATCTGCGCGTCGCTGCCCGCGCCGTTGACGACGTGGTAGTTCGTGAGGACGTGGCCCTGGTCGTCGAGCACGACGCCGGAGCCCTCGCCCTGGGCGGTCTGGCTCGCCACCTGGATGGCGACGACGCTCGGCGCCACCCGGCTCGACACGGCCTGCCAGTCCACCGCGTCCGTCGTCGCCGGCGCGCTGCTGCTCCCCGAGGACGAGGAGCTCGAGGGTGCGAGGGCGGCCGTCGTGCTCGAGGTGCTCGAGGGGCCCGCGAGGGCCCCGACGCCCACGGCCGCCCCGCCGCCGACGAGCGCGGCCACGACCCCGACCGCCACGAGCGCGCCCCAGCCCGGGCGGCGGCGGTCGCGGGGCGCCCGCCCGCCGGAGGGGGACCCGTCACCGGGGGCGGCGGGCGGGGGCGTCGCGCCGCCGTACCAGGCGGGGCCCTCGCCCTGGCCCGGGCGGCCGGCCGCGCCGCGGTCGTCGGCCCCGCCGGGCCAGGGGCTGCCGGCGCCCCCGTCGGTCGGGCGACCGCCGGCCGGCGTCCCCGCGTAGCGGTCGGAGGGGGCCCCGGTGCGGTCGTAGGGGGCGCCGTCGTCGGGGGTGCGCCCGTACGCGTCGCGGCCGTACGCGTCGTAGCCGGGGGTCGGGCGGCCGTAGGGCTCGGAGGCGCCGTCGTCGGTGCCGTTGCGGTGCTGGGTCGAGTGGGTCACGTCGTCCTCCTGCGGCTGGAGCGCGGCCCGGCGGCAGGGCGCCCCGGGCGATGGACCCAGTAGAGACCCCGAGGGTGCACGCACCCAGGACGCAGCCTGGACGTTCCCTATGAACCCCGGGGCGTCCGGTCGGCCTGCTCCGGGACGTCCGGGCCGTCGAGGTCGAGGGCCTCGTGGTCCTCGGCCTCGGGGAGCTCGTCGGCCTGCTCCTCCGCGGGCAGGGCGACCTCGACGGTCGTCCCCCCGCCCGGCGTCGCGACGACGCGGGCGGCGCCGCCGTGCGCCCGCACGAGCGCGGCCACGATGGCGAGGCCGAGCCCGCTGCCGCCCCCGGTGCCGCGGGTGCGCGAGGCGTCCGAGCGGTAGAAGCGCTCGAAGACGCGCTCGGCCTCCTCGGGCGGGATGCCGGCGCCGTGGTCGACGACCTGCCAGGTGGCCCAGGCGCCGCCCTCGTGGCGTCGCACGCCCACCCCGATCTCCAGCGGCGTGCCGGCGGGCGTGTGCCGGACGGCGTTGCCGACGAGGTTGGTGAGGACCTGCCGCAGACGGGCGTCGTCGCCCGTCACCGGTGCCGGGGCGGGCGCGGGCGAGCCGTCCAGCCCGACGAGGCGCGCCGGTCGGTCCGGGGCGAGCGCGCGCAGGTCGTGCACGGCGTCGCCCGCGACGACGAGGAGGTCGACGGGGTCGCGGCGCAGGGGCCGCTGCTCGTCGAGGCGGGTGAGGGCCAGGAGGTCCTCGACGAGCGAGCCGAGGCGCGCCGACTCCGTCTCGATGCGGCCGAAGGCGGCGCCCACCTGCTCGGGGTCGCGGACGGCGCCCTGCCGGTGGAGCTCGGCGAAGCCGCGGATGGTCGCGAGCGGCGTCCGCAGCTCGTGGCTGGCGTCCGCGACGAAGCGCCGCATCCGCGCCTCCGAGGCCTCGCGTGCGGCGAGCGCGCTCTCGATCCGCTCGAGCATGGCGTTGACGGCGCCGCCGAGGCGGCCCACCTCCGTGCCCGGCCACGCGTCGGGCACCCGCCGGCTCGTGTCGCCGGCGCCGTAGGCCACCGCGACGGCCTCGACCTCCCGCAGGGGCCGCAGCGAGCGGCGGACCGCCACCCGCCCGGCGAGGGCGGCGGCGACGAGCACGGCGAGGGCGACGAGCCAGAAGAGGGCCCGGGTGCGGGCCACGGCGGCGTCGACGCTGCCCAGCGGGTAGCCGATGGACAGGACGAGCTCCTGCCCCGTCGTCCCCGAGGTGACGGGCACGGACACGACGCGCCAGTCGCTGCCGTCCGTGCCCTCGGCCCGGTACGGCTCCCGGTCGCGCTCGCGGGCCTCCTCGACGTCGACGTCGCCCACCTGGGGGAGCGCCTCGCCCGGGGAGGAGAGGGGCGTGACCTGGCCCGGCACCCCGGTCGAGAGGAGGACGGCGTAGTCGGTGGGCACCGACGAGTCCTCGCCGGCCCGCTGCCGGCTGACGAGGGTCTGGAGGTCGAGGGTCGTGGCGCTCTGCGCGCGCAGCTGGTCGTCGACGTTGCCGACGAGGACGGCGCGCAGGAGCGACGTCGTCGCGACGCCGGTGATGAGCAGCGCGAGCAGGAGCAGCGCCGCGACGAGCACGACGAGCTTGGTGCTCAGCGGGAACTGGTCGGCCCAGCGGGCGGCCGGCGGGCGCCGCTCGACGCCGTCGTCGACGACCGGCTGCGGCGGCTCCGCGGGGAGCCGGCGGCGCACCGGCTCGGGCAGGCGCGCGGCCAGCTGGGCGTACCGGGTGGGGCTCACGCCGCCTCGGGGGGCAGGCGCAGCACGTAGCCGACGCCGCGGCGGGTGTGGATGAGCGGGTGCACGGGCTGGCCGTCGAGGCCGGTGCCGGTGTCGACCTTGCGGCGCAGGTAGGAGATGTAGGACTCGACGATGCCCGCCTCGCCGTTGAAGTCGTAGTTCCACACGTGGTCGAGGATCTGCGACTTCGACAGCACCCGGTTGGGGTTGAGCATGAGGTAGCGCAGCAGCTTGAACTCGGTGGGGGAGAGCTCGACGTCGCGCCCGCCGCGGCGCACCTCGTGGCTGTCCTCGTCCATCTCCAGGTCGGCGAAGACGAGCCGCCCCGGCGCCGCGGCGGCGCCGCCGCCCGTCCGCCGCAGGATGGCGCGGATGCGGGCCACGACCTCCTCGAGGCTGAACGGCTTGGTGACGTAGTCGTCGCCGCCGACGGTGAGGCCCTGCACCCGGTCGGCGAGGTCGTCCTTCGCGGTGAGGAAGAGGACGGGGGTGTCGCGCCCGCGCTCGCGCAGCCGCTTGGTGACGGCGAACCCGTCGAGGTCCGGCATCATCACGTCGAGGACGAGCAGGTCCGGGCGCACGCGCTCGGCCTGGCGCAGCGCCTCGTGCCCGTCCTCCGCCGTGTGCACCTCGAACCCGGCGAAGCGGAGCGAGGTGGACAGCAGCTCGCGGATGTTCGGCTCGTCGTCGACGACGAGGAGCCGCGCCTCGGCCGGTCCTGTGCTCATGCCTGCCAGTGTGCGCGCCCGGCCTGGCGGGTGCCTCCCCCTCGCCTGGGAGTCGCCTGTGCGTCCGCTGCGCACGGCGGTCCGCCGCGGGTGCGCCGGGCGGGGGCGACGAGGAGGGTGGGGGCGACCCGTCCCCTGACCCCGGAGGTCCGCCATGGCCGCGCCCACCGTCGGCGACCACCTCGTCTCCCGCCTCGCGACCTGGGGGGCGCGGCGCTACTACGGCTACGCCGGCGACGGCATCGGCGGCGTCATGGCCGCGCTCGACCGGGCCGCGCAGCAGGGCGAGGCCCAGTTCGTCCAGGTGCGGCACGAGGAGACGGCGGGCTTCGCCGCCTGCGCCGACGTCAAGTACGGCGGCAGCTCCCTCGGCGTCGTCGCCGTCACCTCCGGACCGGGTGCGGTCCACGTCCTCAACGGGCTCTACGACGCGAAGATGGACCACGTCCCCGTCGTCGCGCTGCTCGGGCACACCGCCACCTCGGCGCTCGGCACCTCCTACTACCAGGAGGTCGACCTCGGGAACCTCGTCAAGGACGTCGCGGGCGACTACGTCTTCACGGTCACCGACCCCTCGCAGGTGCAGCACGCCGTCGACCGCGCGGCGCGCACCGCCCTGGCGCACCGGACGGTGACGGCGCTCGTCCTGCCGAGCGACGTCCAGGACGCCGACGCCGTGGAGGACCCGCCGTACGCCCACGGCTACGTGCACACCTCCGCCGTGCCCAGCAGCGCCGTCGGGACGCCGCCGGCCGAGCACCTGCGCGCCGCGGCCGAGGTGCTCCGGGCGGGGAGGAAGGTCGCCGTCCTGGCCGGCGTCGGCGCGGCGGGCGCCCGCGACGAGCTCACCGCCGTGGCCGACCGCCTGGGCGCCGGGGTGGCCAAGGCGCTGCTCGGCAAGACGGTGCTCGACGACGACCTCCCGTGGGTCACCGGCGCCATCGGGCTCCTCGGGACCCGCCCGTCGTGGGAGCTCATGGACGGCTGCGACACCCTGCTGATCGTCGGCTCGACCATGCCCTACAGCGAGTACTACCCGGCGCCGGGGAAGGCGCGGGCGGTGCAGGTCGACCTCGACGGCGCGCGCTGCGGCCTGCGCTACCCGACGGAGGTCAACCTCGTCGGCGACGCCGCGCTGACGCTGTCGGCCCTGCTGCCGCTGCTCGAGGAGGACGGCGGTGCGCAGCCCGACCCCTCGTGGCGCGAGGACGTCGCCCGGTGGAACCGCGAGTGGGACGCCTGGAGCCACGAGAGCGCGACGGCCGCGGCGGAGCCGCTCAACCCCCAGCTCGTCGTCCGGGGGCTGTCCGAGCGCCTGCCCGACGACGTCATGGTCGCGGCCGACTGCGGCACGGCCACGGCCTGGTTCGCCCGCGACCTGCAGATGCGACCCGGGATGCTGGCCTCGCTGTCCGGGACCCTCCTGTCGATGGGCGGCGGGATGCCGTACGCCATCGCCGCCAAGGAGGCCCACCCCGACCGGCCGGTGCTCGCGCTGCTCGGGGACGGGGCCATGCAGATGAACGGCGTCAACGAGCTCATCACGGTGGCGCACCGCTGGCGGGGGTGGGCGGACCCGCGCTTCGTCGTCCTCGTGCTCAACAACGCCGACCTGGCCTTCGTCACGTGGGAGGCGCGCGCCCAGCTCGGCGAGGTCCCCTACGCCGACGCCCAGCGCCTCCCCGACGTCCCCTACGCCGGGTGGGCCGAGCTCCTGGGGCTCGCGGGACGGCGCGTCGACGGGCCCGAGCAGGTCGAGGCGGCGCTGGACGCCGCCTGGGCGGCCGACCGGCCCTTCGTCCTCGACGCCGTCGTCGACAAGGACGTGCCCATGATCCCGCCGCACCCCAGCCAGGAGCAGGCCTGGAACACGCTCAAGAGCCAGCTCAAGGGCGACCCGGCCGCCGCCGGCGTCCTCCGGCAGGGCCTGCGGCAGTCCGTGGGCGCCGCCGGTCGCGCGGTCGCGGAGCGCCTGCGGGGCGGCTGACCCGAGGCTGCGAGCTCTGGCTCGCGGTGGAGGGCGGCCTCGGTGCGAAGGAGGCGTCACCTTCACCCGGGAAGGGGTCCCAGACGTGGAGGAGGCGCCACCTTCGCGTCGGGGGTGGCGCTGAGGTGGAGGTGGCGTCTGCTTCGCGACGAGGGCCGTGGGGTCAGCGGGGGAGCGTGACGTCGACCGTGACGTCGCCGGCCTCCGCGAGCGTGAAGGACTCCGTCGCGCCACCAGCCGTCAGCCGGTAGTCGCCGAGGTGTCCCGCGACGCCGACGCGGCCCTCGCCGTCGGTCCGCAGCGTCGTGGGCGGGAGCCACCACTCGCCGCGCACGAGGCCGCGCAGGGCGTCGTAGGACGGCTTCGTCGTCCCGTCCGCGCGCACGAGCCCGACGGGCGCGCCGAGCCAGGCGCCCTCGTCCGTGAGCCCCCAGTAGGTGATGGCCTCGACGGCGGGGTGCGAGGCGAGGGTGCGGTAGTGGCGCACCAGCTCGTCCGCCTGCCGCTCCTCGCCCTCCGGCGTCGAGGGCCACGCGGCGGGCCGGAAGTCGTTGAGGTCCTCGACCTCGGGGGGCATGAGGTCGCCGGACAGCAGGGTCGACTCGGTCATGTGGATCGGGAGGCCGAAGCGCGCGAAGCGGTCGAGGACCTCGAGCGTGCGCTCCTCGCCCCAGTACCCCTGGTGCATGTGGCTCTGCAGGCCGAGCGCGTCCACCTGCACGCCCGCCTCGAGCACGCCCTCGAGCAGGCACTCGTAGGCCGTCGACATGTCGAAGTCGTTGAGCAGCAGCGTCGCCCGCGGGTTCGCCCCGCGGGCCTCCTCGAAGGCCATCCGCACCGTCGCGATGCGCCCGCGCTCGCGGCACAGGCGGGTGATGCCGTTCGTGTGCTCCTCGTTCGCGAACACCGGCATGATCACCACCTCGTTGATGGCGTCCCAGGTGTCGACGAGGCCGGCGAAGTCGCCGACCTCACGGCGGATGCGCGCGCGCTGGGCCTCCTCGACCTCGTCGGCCGGAAGGTCGCGCAGCCAGTCGGCGGTCACGGTGTGCCAGACGAGCGGGTGGCCCTTGAGCCGGACCCCGCGGTCGGCGAGCCACCGGGCGGTGGCGAGGAGCCGCGCGGTGTCGGGCCGCCCGCGGACCGGCTCGAAGCCGCCCCAGTAGAAGGGCAGCGTGGCGGTGTCGTAGAGGCCGAGGAAGAGGTCGGCCAGGTGCGCGCCCTGCGACGGCGCGGCGCCGCCGAAGGGGCTGCCGGTGTCGGCCTCCTCCTCGCCGTTCGCGAAGCCGACGAGGTCGAAGCCGATGTTCCCCAGGGCCAGAGCGGGGCGGACCTGCTCGACGACGACGTCGGCGTGCGCGAGCGGCGCGCCGTCCGCGTCGCGCACCGCGACCACGGCGTCGGCGCGGCGGTGGGCGAGCGAGGGGTCCGGGGCGGGGGAGCGGTGCGGGGCGGGCACGGCGGCCTCCTCGTCGTCGGGGCGGTCGGGCGGGGCGGTCGGGCGCGGCTGCAGGCCGGGCCCGGGGTCAGAGGTGGCGCGTCGAGCCGCGGACGACGAGCTCGGTGGGCAGGCGCACGTGCGTGCCGCCGTCGGGCGCGTCGTCGGGCGAGCCCGTGAGGCGGCGCACGAGGAGCTCCACGGCCGCGGCGCCCATCGCCTGCATCGGCTGGGCCACGGTCGTCAGGGGCGGCTGCGCCAGCGCCGCCTCGGGGACGTTGTCGAAGCCGACGACGGACAGGTCGCCCGGCACCGACAGCCCCAGGTCGCGGGCCACCTCCATGGTGGCGATGGCGGAGACGTCGTTGGCGGCGAAGACGGCGGTCGGGCGGTCCGGCCCCGCGAGGAGCTCCCGTGCGGGCTCCTGCGTCGTCTGCGGGCGGTAGCCGGCGACCCGGACGAGCGCGGGGTCGACGGGCACCCCGGCCTCGGCCATCGCGGAGCGGAACCCCTCCTCGCGCAGCCGCGCGGACTCCAGCCCCGGGCGCCCGCCGAGGAAGGCGATGCGCCGGTGCCCGAGCTCGAGGAGGTGCTCGGTCGCGAGGCAGGCCCCGCGCACGTTGTCGGCGTCGACCGTCGGCACGTCGCTCGGCCCGGCGTGGGGGTCGATCGCGACGACGGGCACGCCGCCGGGGGCGCCCACCACGGTCGGCGTCACGAGGACGGCGCCGTCGATGAGCGTGCCGCCGAGCCGGGACAGGGAGCGGCGCTCCCAGCCGGCGTCCTCCTCGGCCCGCCCGCCGCCCGCGTAGGCGAGCACCTCGTAGCCCGTGCCCGCGACGGCCCGGGCCGCGCCCTTGAGGATCTCGGTGCTGAAGGGCTCGAACTCGGCGACGAGGATGCCGAGCACGCCCGTGCGGTGGCTGCGCAGGCTGCGCGCGACGAGGCTCGTCTCGTAGCCGACCTCGGCGATGACGCCCCGGACGCGCTCGACCGTGCCGGCGGCGACGCCGTACCGGCCGTTCACCACCTTGGACACCGTCGCCACGGACACGCCCGCGAGGCGCGCGACGTCCGTGATCGTCACGCGCGGGGGGTCAGCGGGCGTCGTCGCGCGCTGCCAGAGGTCGGCCACCGGCGCACCATAGCGGCAGGCCGCGGCGACGAAACCGTTATCGAAAACGTTTGACACGACGCCGAGCCCCGTCGCATGCTCGCCGCGCTCCTCCACCGGTCGACGACGACGAAGGACATGCACCCCATGGCGAGGAACCGAGCCCTCACGGCCGTCGCGCTCCTGGCGACCGCCACCGCGCTGACCGCCTGCGGCGGCGGCGACTCCGGCGGCAGCGACGCCGACGGCAGCACGCTCACCTGGTGGCACAACTCGAACACCGACCCCGGCAAGGCCTACTACGAGCAGGTCGCCGCGGACTTCGAGGCCGCCAACCCGGGCACGACGATCGAGATCAGCGCCCTGGCGCACGAGGACATGCTGACGAGGCTGGACGCCGCCTTCCAGACCGGCGACACCCCGGACGTGTACATGGAGCGCGGGGGCGGCGAGCTCGCCGACCACGTCGAGGCGGGCCTGACGATGGACCTCTCCGACGAGCTCCCCGAGACGATCGAGACCATCGGCAGCTCGGTCAACGGCTGGCAGATCGACGGCCGGACGTACGCCCTGCCGTTCTCGGTCGGCGTCGTCGGCTTCTGGTACAACACCGACCTCTTCGAGCAGGCGGGCATCACCGAGCCGCCGCAGACGATGGAAGAGCTGGACGCCGCCGTCCAGGCCCTCAAGGACGCCGGCATCCAGCCCATCTCGGTCGGCGCCGGCGACAAGTGGCCGGCCGCGCACTACTGGTACTACACGGCGCTGCGCGAGTGCGGCCAGGACGTCCTCGAGGACGCCGTCACCTCCCTCGACTTCTCCGACCCGTGCTTCGTCGCGGCGGGCGAGGACCTCCAGGAGCTCGTCGAGACCGAGCCGTTCAACGAGGGCTTCCTCGCCACCCCGGCGCAGCAGGGCCCCGCGAGCGCCTCGGGCCTGCTCGCGACCGAGCAGGTCGCCATGGAGCTGGCCGGCCACTGGGAGCCCGGCGTCATGCAGGGCCTGACCGAGGACAACGAGGGCCTGGGGGAGAAGACGGGCTGGTTCCCGTTCCCGACCGTCGCGGGCGGCGAGGGCGACCCGGAGGCCGCCCTCGGCGGCGGCGACGCGTGGGCCTGCTCGGCGGACGCGCCGGCCATCTGCACCGACTTCCTCGAGTTCCTCCTGTCCGACGAGGTCCAGACGGGCTTCGCCGAGCGCGACATGGGGCTGCCGACCAACCCGGCCGCCAACGACGCCGTCTCGGACCCGGCCCTCGCCGACCTGCTCGAGTACCGCGACAGCGCGCCGTACGTGCAGCTCTACTTCGACACCGCCTTCGGCGAGAACGTCGGCGGGGCGATGAACGACGAGATCGCGCTGCTCTTCGCCGGGCAGGCGAGCCCCCAGGACGTCGTCGACGCGGTCCAGGCCGCGGCCGGCACCGCCTGATCGGGAGGCGGACGACGTGACCCCCCGCCCCACGGGCGCCGACGTCGCCGCCTCCCCCCGCG
>NZ_JBBHZG010000001.1:757731-769312 GCF_037482305.1 Pseudokineococcus sp. 5B2Z-1 | reverse complement strand
GACCGGTCCGACCGGTCGGCGGCGCCCGCGCGCCCGTCGGGGGGCGGTCGGCGGCGCTCGTCCTCGCGGCTCTCCGCGAGGACGCGCACGCGCCTCGAGATCGCCTTCTTCACCGGCCCGGCGCTCGTCCTGCTGGGTCTGTTCGTCGTGGTCCCGGTGCTGCAGGCCGTCCGCTACTCGGTCTTCGACTGGAACGGCCTCGGGCCGCTCGACGACTTCGTCGGGCTCGACAACTACGCGCGGGCCCTCGGCGACACGGTCTTCACCGGCGCGGTGGTGAACAACTTCGTCATCATCGCGCTGTCCATCGCGATCCAGCTGCCGCTGGGCCTCGCCATCGCGCTGCTGCTCAACCGGGACATCCGCGGCCGCGGCTTCCTGCGCGTCGTCATCTTCATGCCGTACGTCCTCGCCGAGGTCGTCGCCGGTGTGGTGTGGGTGCTGCTCCTGCAGCCGAACGGCCTCGTCGACGCCGTCGTCGAGGGCGTGGGCCTCGGGGGCCTGACCCAGCTGTGGCTGGGCGACCCGGAGATCGCCCTCGGCACCGTGATGGTCGTCCTCACGTGGAAGTACCTCGGCCTCGCGGTCATCCTCTTCCTCGCCGGCCTGCAGGGCGTCCCCGAGGACGTCTACGAGGCCGCGCAGCTCGACGGCGCCTCGTGGTGGCAGGTCCAGCGCCGGGTCACCATCCCGCTGCTCGGGCCGACGATCCGCACCTGGGGCTTCCTGTCGATGATCGGCTCGCTGCAGCTCTTCGACATGGTGTGGATCCTCACCGGCGGCGGCCCCGCCAACTCGACGGTGACGATGGCGATCTACCTCATCAACCAGGGCACCGAGCGCGGCCTGTACGGCTACGCCTCCGCCGTCGCCGTCCTGCTCTTCGTCATCTCGCTCGTGCTCGCCGTCCTGTACCAGACCTTCGTCCTGCGCCGCGACAACGAGGTGGCGCCGAAGCCGAGGAGGGCCGCGCGATGAGCGCCCCCACGACGACGCCCGCCCCCGGGCGCCCCGTCCCGCTGCAGCCCGAGCCCCGCCGCCGCGGGCGCCGTCGCTCCTTCGGCGGCGGCGGACCCCTGGTCTACGCGGTGGCCGCGCTCGTGGTCGTCGTGACGGTCGCGCCCGTGGCCTACGCCTTCCTCGGCGGCTTCCGCTCCAACGCGCAGCTCGCCGCGGACCCGGTGGGCCTGCCCAGCCCGTGGGTCGTCGACAACTACGTGAACGTGCTGACGTCGGCCAGCTTCTGGCGCTACACGCTGAACTCGACGCTCGTCGCGCTCATCACGACGGTCGTGGTCTCGGTGCTCGGCGTCATGGCGGCCTACCCGCTGGCCCGCTACCGGTTCAAGGGGCGCGAGGCGCTGGCGCTCGTCTTCACCCTCGGGCTGCTCTTCCCGCTGACCGTGGCGATCATCCCGCTGTTCCTGCTCGTCCGGGACCTGCAGCTCACCAACACGGTGTGGGGCGTCGCGCTCCCGCAGGCCGCCTTCGCGCTGCCGCTGACGGTCGTCATCCTGCGGCCGTTCCTCGCGGCGCTGCCGAAGGAGCTCGAGGAGGCGGCCGCCATCGACGGCGCCTCGCGCATCGGCTTCTTCTGGCGCGTGCTGCTGCCGCTGTCGGGGCCGGGGCTCGTGACGGTCGGCGTCCTGGCCTTCGTCGCGTCGTGGAACGCCTACCTCCTGCCGCTGCTCGTGCTGTCCGACCCGGCGTCCCAGACGCTGCCCCTCGGCGTGGCGAGCTTCTCCACGCAGTACGCGCAGGACACTGCGGGGGTCCTCGCCTTCACGTCCCTCGCCATGATCCCGGCGCTCGTCTTCTTCCTGGCCATGCAGCGACGCATCGTCAACGGCCTGCAGGGCGCCGTGAAGGGCTGAGGAGCCGTACCGTCGCGCCCGCCCCACCCCTCCCGGAAGGACCCCATGAGCACCGACACCACGCCCTCCTCCAGCACCGCCGACGTCCCGGCGTCGCCCCGCGTGGAGGAGCTCCTGGCGTCCCTGACGCTCGAGGAGAAGCTCGCCCAGCTCGTCGGCCTCTGGGAGGGCAAGGGCGGGGACGGCGAGGGCGGTGACGTCGCCCCCATGCAGGACGCCATGCAGTCCGAGGACGCCGAGTTCGAGTCCTTCGCGGCCCGCGGGCTCGGGCAGCTGACGCGCCCCTTCGGCACGGCGCCCGTCGACCCGGTGGCCGGCGCGCGCACGCTCGCGGCGCGCCAGCGGTGGCTCGTCGAGAGCACCCGCCCCGGCATCCCCGCGCTCGTCCACGAGGAGTGCCTCACGGGACTGGCGGCCTGGAAGGCCACCACCTTCCCGGCGCCGCTGACGTGGGGGGCCACCTTCCACCCCGAGCTCGTGGAGGAGATGGGCGCCGCCATCGGGGAGTCGATGCGCTCCCTCGGGGTCCACCAGGGCCTCGCGCCGGTGCTCGACGTCGTCCGCGACGCCCGGTGGGGCCGCGTCGAGGAGTGCATCGCCGAGGACCCGTACGTCGTCGGCACCGTCGCGACGGCGTACGTGCGCGGCGTGCAGTCGACCGGCGTCGTCGCGACGCTCAAGCACTTCGTCGGCTACTCGAACAGCCGCGCGGGCCGCAACCTCGCGCCGGTGCACGCCGGGCCGCGCGAGGTCGCCGACGTCCTGCTGCCGCCCTTCGAGATGGCCGTCCTCGACGGCGGCGTCGACTCGGTCATGAACTCCTACGCGGAGGTCGACGGCGTCCCCGTCGCGGCCGACGCGACGCTGCTCACCGACCTGCTGCGCGGGGAGTGGGGCTTCACGGGCACCGTCGTCGCCGACTACTTCGCGGTCGCCTTCCTGCAGTCGCTGCACGGCGTGGCCGGCGACCCGGGCGACGCCGCGGCGCAGGCGCTGGCGGCCGGGATCGACGTCGAGCTGCCCACGGGCACGGCCTACCTCGAGCCGCTCGCGGCCCGCGTCCGTGAGGGGCTCACCGACGAGGCGCTCGTCGACCGCGCGCTGCGCCGGGTGCTCGCGCAGAAGGAGCGCCTCGGCCTGCTCGACGCGACCTTCGACCCCGACGCGGTCGGCGAGGTCGACCTCGACCCGCCCGCCCACCGCGACCTCGCCCGCCGCATCGCCGAGGAGGGCGTGGTCCTCCTCTCCAACGACGGCGTGCTGCCGCTCGACCCGGCCGCGGAGCGCCGCGTCGCCGTCGTCGGGCCGAACGCCGACGAGGTGCCGGCGCTGTTCGGCTGCTACAGCTTCGCCAACCACGTGCTGGCCCAGCACCCGGGGGTCGAGCTCGGGCTCGACGCGCCGTCGCTGCTCGCGGCGCTGCGCGGCGAGCTCACCGGCGCGACGACCTCGTACGCCCGCGGCTGCGACGTCGACACGGCCGACGCGTCGGGGATCGCCGCGGCGGTCGAGGAGGCGCAGGGGGCCGACGTCGTCGTCGCCGTGCTCGGCGACCGCGCCGGGCTCTTCGGCCGCGGCACGTCGGGGGAGGGGTGCGACGCCGAGTCGCTCGACCTGCCCGGCGTCCAGCGCGAGCTGCTCGAGGCCCTGCTCGACACCGGCCGTCCCGTGGTCGCGGTGCTGCTCACCGGCCGCCCCTACGCCGTCGACTGGGCGCTGGACCGCTGCGCCGCCGTCGTGCAGGCCTTCTTCCCGGGCCAGGAGGGCGCCGGCGCCGTCGCGGGCGTGCTCTCCGGGCGGGTCAACCCGTCGGGGCGCCTGCCCGTCTCGCTGCCCCGCTCGGTCGGCGCCCAGCCGTACTCCTACCTGCACCCCAAGCTGGGCGCCGCGAGCTCGGTGAGCAACATCGACACCCTGCCCGTGCGGCCCTTCGGCTTCGGGCTGTCGTACACGACGTTCGAGCGCAGCGACCTGCGCGTGGCGCAGACCGAGGTGCCCACGGACGGCGCCCTCCAGGTGTCGGTGACGGTCCGCAACACCGGGGACCGCGCCGGCGCCGACGTCGTCCAGCTCTACGCGAGCGACCCCGTCGCCTCCGTCACGCGCCCGATCACCCAGCTGCTCGGCTACGCGCGGGTGGAGCTGGAGCCCGGGCAGGCCGCCGAGGTCGTCCTCGACGTCCCGACGACGCGCGTGGCCTTCACCGACCGCTCGATGACCCGCGTCGTCGAGCCCGGCGCCCTCGAGCTGCGCGTCGGCCCGTCGTGCGCGGACGTCGAGCTCACCGCGCAGGTCGAGCTCACCGGCGCCGCGCACCCGGTCACCACCGCCGACCGCCGCGTCGTCGGCGTGGACGTCGTCCCGGCCTGACGCCGAGACGACAGCGGACTTCGAGGGACGGCGCGCCGAGCCGCCCTCACGGCCGCGGACTTCGAGGGGCGACACGCCGTCGTCCGGCCCTCGAAGTCCGCGGCCGTCCGTGCGCACACCGGCCGGACCGGGCGCGGCCGTCCACAGCGGCGGCGGAGGGCCCGGCACGGACGCCGTCCACCGCGACGGTGGCCGGCGTGGACGTCCGGTCGCTCTCCCCCGCGCACGAGGCGGCCGTCCGGCGGCTGACGGACGTCGCCGCCCGGCAGGACGGCGTGCTCGGCCGAGCCGACGTGCTCGGTGCCGGGGCGTCCCCCCAGCTGGTCCGCTCGATGGTGCGCCGCGGCGAGTGGTAGCCCCTCCTGCGCGGGACGGCCCTGCTCGAGACGTGGCGCACGGGGATCACGCTCCAGCGCTCCTGGGCCCGGGCGGCCGCGCTCACGGTCCGGGGCGCCGTCGTCGCCGGTCCGACGGCCGCTGCCCTCCACGACCTCCCCAGCGGCCCGCGGGACGGTCGCCTGCACCTGGCCTGCGACCGTGAGGTGCAGGTCGGCGCGCGGCCCCTCGTCGTCCACCGCTGGGACCCGCGAGCGGGGGAGGTGGTCGACCTCGCCGGTCTGCCCGTCACCTCGCGGGCCCGGACGCTGGCCGACCTCGTCCCCCGTCTGGACCGACCCGACGCCCTGGCCCTGCTGGACGCCGCGCTGCGCAGCGGCTGCGCCGAGGAGCTCGCGACGGCCTCGCGGCTCTGCGCCGGTCGACCGGGCACGACGGCGGCGGGTGACCTGTGGGCGCTCGCGGACGCCCGGGCGGAGTCGGTGCTCGAGAGCCGAGTGCGCCTGCGGTGCCACGACGGCGGCGTCCCGCCGGACGACCTGCAGGTCGAGGTCCGCGACGAGCACGGCGTGCTCCTGGCCCGCGGCGACATGGTCTTCCGCGACCGGCGCCCGGAGCGTCGGGGCCTGCTGCTCCTGGAGGCCGACGGCGCCGCGCCGCACTCCTCGCCCGAGGCGCTGTACCGCGACCGGTGGCGCGCCAACGCCCTCGTCGCGCTGGGCCACGACCTCGTGCGGTGCACGTGGCGGGACAACCTGACGCCGGGGGCGGTCCCGGCGATGGTGCGCCGCGCGCTGTGACGGATCGGCCTCTGGGACTCCACGAGCGCGGACTTCGAGGGCCTCGACGCGGCGCGTCGGCCCTCGAAGTCCGCGCTCGGGTCACGCTGACGGCGCGTCGGCCCTCGAACTCCGCGCCGGTCGGCGTGGTTCGGCGGGGACGGACCGTCAGGCGCCGTCGGCCTCCAGCGAGCCGGCGAGGACGTCGTCGCCGTCGAGGATCCGGTAGGCGTAGCCCTGCTCGGCGAGGAAGCGCTGCCGGTGGGCGGCGAAGTCCTGGTCGAGGGTGTCGCGGGAGACGACGGTGTAGAAGCGGGCGGTGCGCCCGTCGCCCTTGGGGCGCAGGAGGCGGCCGAGGCGCTGCGCCTCCTCCTGCCGGGAGCCGAAGGACCCGCTGACCTGCACGGCCACGGAGGCCTCCGGCAGGTCGATGGAGAAGTTGGCCACCTTGGAGACGACGAGGACGTGCAGCTCGCCCTCGCGGAAGGCCTGGAACAGGCGCTGGCGCTCGGCCACCGACGTCTCGCCCTTGATGACGGGCGCGCCGAGGCGCTCGCCGAGGTCGTCGAGCTGGTCGATGTACTGGCCGATGACGAGCACCTGCTCGCCCTTGCTCGCCTCGACGACGCGCTGGACGACGCGGGTCTTGGACTCCGTCGTCGCGCACAGCCGGTAGCGCTCGTCCGGCTCCGCCGTCGCGTAGAGCAGGCGCTCGCTGTCGGGCAGCGTCACCCGCACCTCGACGCAGTCGGCCGGGGCGATGTAGCCCTGCGACTCGATGTCCTTCCACGGCGCGTCGTAGCGCTTGGGCCCGATGAGGGAGAAGACCTCGCCCTCGCGGCCGTCCTCGCGCACGAGGGTCGCCGTCAGCCCGAGCCGGCGGCGGGCCTGGAGGTCCGCCGTCATGCGGAAGATCGGCGCCGGCAGGAGGTGGACCTCGTCGTAGACGATGAGGCCCCAGTCGCGGGCGTCGAGCAGCTCCAGGTGCGGGTAGACGCCCTTCCGGCGCGTCGTCAGCACCTGGTAGGTGGCGATGGTGACCGGGCGCACCTCCTTGCGGGTGCCCGAGTACTCGCCGATCTCGTCCTCGGTGAGGGACGTCCGCTTGAGCAGCTCGTCCTTCCACTGCCGCGCGGAGACGGTGTTCGTCACGAGGATGAGCGTCGTCGCGCGCGCCTTGGCCATGGCGCCCGCGCCGACGAGGGTCTTGCCCGCTCCGCAGGGGAGGACGACGACGCCGGAGCCGCCGTCCCAGAACCCGTCGACGGCCTCGGCCTGGTACGGCCGCAGGTCCCAGCCGCTCGTGTCGAGGTCGATGGGGTGCGCCTCGCCGTCGACGTACCCGGCCAGGTCCTCGGCCGGCCAGCCCAGCTTGAGCAGCACCTGCTTGAGGTTGCCGCGCTCGCTGGGGTGGACGGCGACGGTCGCCTCGTCGATGCGCTCGCCGACGAGCGGCGCCACCTTCTTGCTCCGCAGCACCTCCTCGAGCACCGGCACGTCCGTGGCGTGCAGGACGAGGCCGTGCCCGGGCGCGTCGACGAGCTGGAGGCGGCCGTAGCGGTCCATCGTCTCGGCGACGTCGACGAGCAGCGCGTGCGGCACGGGGTAGCGCGAGTGCTCGAGCAGGACGTCGACGACCTGCTCGGCGTCGTGGCCCGCGGCCCGGGCGTTCCACAGGCCTAGCGGCGTGAGCCGGTAGGTGTGGACGTGCTCGGGGGCGCGCTCGAGCTCGGCGAACGGCGCGATGGCCTTCCGGCAGGCCGGCGCGTCGGGGTGGTCGACCTCGAGCAGGAGGGTCTTGTCGCTCTGGACGATGAGGGGGCCGTCGCTCACGGGCGTCCTTCCGGTGCTGCTGGGGACGGTGCTGGACGTGCCGGCGTGTGGGGGGGCCGGCGGCTTCAGGGTCCAACCGCCGCGCGCCGCCCGTCCTTCCCGCGGCCCGGGCGCGTCCTCCCGCGGCGGTCTGGGCCCGGGACGTCTGGGCCCGGGACGTCTGCGCCCAGGACGTCCTGCGCCGGGACGGGCTAGAAGCCCCCGGCCCCCGCGCTGATGAGCCCGCCGCCGATGACGAGGAAGAGCACGAGCGCCAGGACGGCGAGCACGACGACGGCCGCGATGACGCCGACGAAGACGAGCCAGCCCGTGCGCGTGAGCCGCTCCGCGCGCGCCCGGTCGGTGGACGCGCTGGTGGCGGCGACGACGCCGATGACGAGCGCCGGCACCCCGGCGAGGGTCGCGACGCCGGTGAAGACGGCGAGGCCGGAGACGATGAGCAGGACGAGCGTCGACGTCGGCAGCGCCCCTCCGGGCGGCGTGCCCCCGTCGTACCGGCTGTCGCCGGTGTCCCCGCCGTAGCGCGCCACGTCGGAGCCCCCGCCCCAGCGCCCCTGGTCGGAGTAGCCCGGCCCGGAGTACCCCGGCTGGGAGTACCCCGGCTGGGAGTACCCCGGCTGGGAGTACCCCGGCTGGGAGTACCCCGGCTGGGAGTACCCCGGCTGGGAGTACCCCGGCTGGGAGTACCCCGGCTGGGAGTACCCCGGCTGGGAGTACCCCGGCTGGGAGTACCCCGGCTGGGAGTACCCCGGCTGGGAGTACCCCGGCTGGGAGTACCCCGGCTGGGAGTACCCCGGCTGGGAGTACCCCGGCTGGGAGTACCCCGGCTGGGAGTACCCCGGCTGGGAGTACCCCGGCTGGGAGTACCCCGGCTGGGAGTACCCCGGCTGGGAGTACCCCGGCTGGGAGTACCCCGGCTGGGAGTACCCCGGCTGGGAGTACCCCGGCTGGGAGTACCCCGGCTGGGAGTACCCCGGCTGGGAGTACCCCGGCTGGGAGTACCCCGGCTGGGAGTACCCCGGCTGGGAGTACCCCGGCTGGGAGTACCCCGGCTGGGAGTACCCCGGCTGGGAGTACCCCGGCTGGGAGTACCCCGGCTGGGAGTACCCCGGCTGGGAGTACCCCGGCTGGGAGTACCCCGGCTGGGAGTACCCCGGCTGGGAGTACCCCGGCTGGGAGTACCCCGGCTGGGAGTACCCCGGCTGGGAGTACCCCGGCTGGGAGTACCCCGGCTGGGAGTACCCCGGCTGGGAGTACCCCGGCTGGGAGTACCCCGGCTGGGAGTACCCCGGCTGGGAGTACCCCGGCTGGGAGTACCCCGGCTGGGAGTACCCCGGCTGGGAGTACCCCGGCTGGGAGTACCCCGGCTGGGAGTACCCCGGCTGGGAGTACCCCGGCTGGGAGTACCCCGGCTGGGAGTACCCCGGCTCGGAGGCTCCCGGGTACGTGCGCCCCGCGTCAGACCCGCGCGGGTCCGAGCGCCACGGGTCCGGGCTCGGCGGGGGAGGGGGCGGGCCGCCGGCGTCGCGGCCCCACGCGGAGGCCTCTCCACCGGTCCCCTCGCCGACCTCCCCCTGCGGCGCGCCGGCCGCTGCGCCACCGTCCGGGGCGGTGCGCCGGTCGTCGCCGTCGGGCGCACCGCCCCCGGTGCCCGGCCACGGGCTGCGCGGCGGCGTCCCCGGCGCGTCGGGGCCGTACGGGTAGTCCGGGTGGCTCACGGCTGCTCCTCGCTGCTGGGGCCGCCGCGGTCCTGCGGCGCCGACGGGGTGGACGTCCGTGACGCTACCGCCGCCGCCCGCCCTCGGCGGCGGGTCCGGCGGCCCGTCCGGCGGCCGGACGAGGCGGTGGTCCTCAGCCCGGCGCCGTCCCCGTCACCCGGTGCACCGACAGCACGCGCACGGCGCCGGTCGTGAGGTCGCGCACCGTGATGCGCCCGCCCTCGACCTGCAGCGGCTGGGCGTGGACCTTGCTCGGCCCGCCGGTGGTGTCGACGACGCCCACCCACACCGGACGCCGGTCGGCGGCGGCGCGGCGCAGCTCGGACAGCGACACGGCCGGGTCGGCGGGCGGCACCAGCGGCGCGCCCGGCGGCGGGGCGGGCGCCGCCGCGACCGCCTCGTCGCCGGCGCGCAGGGCCGCGACGACGCTGCGCGCGGTCGCCTCGTCGGGCGCGACCTGCGTGGGCGCCGGGCGGGGCGGCCGCCGCGGGGGCGTGCGGCGGGCGGTCGGCCGGTCGAGGACGAGGGTGCCGTCGACCGACTCGGCGGCCGGCGCGAGGCCGAGGGTGCGCAGAACGCGCAGCACCTCCGCGGCGTCCGCGCGGGCGACGAGCACCGTGGGCGCCAGCCGCCGAAGGCCGAGGGGGGCCGCGCGCCGCTCCGCGAGCAGCTCGGCGAGGGAGGCCTCGTCGTCGCTGCGCAGGTACGCGCCCGCCGAGCCGACCCGCACGCGCCCGTGGCGGCGGGCCACGTCGCGCACGAGGTACTCCAGCGGCTGCGGCACGGGCGTGGCCGAGACGCGGGCGAGGAAGGTGAGCAGGTCGTCGGCCGTCCGCCCCGCGTCGAGGGCGCGGCGCACGGTGCCGCCGTCGAAGCGGTAGACCGTCGCGCCGCCGCGGGAGTCGACGTCCGCGGCGAGGGACAGCTCGAGCTCGAGGTCGCGCTCGAGGGGGCCGGGCGCCACCGCGGTGAGGTCGGCCTGCAGGAGCACCTCGGAGACCGGGGCGGGCAGGGCCTCGTCGAGGACGGCGGCCGCCGCGCGGCGCCGCGCGGCGGCGGCCTCGTCGTCCGGGCCGGGCGCGCCGTCGTCGCCGAGCAGCGCCCGCCCGGCGGCGGAGAGGGCGCCCGAGGCGACGACGCCGAGCCAGGCGGCCTCCTCGAGCAGCACGCGCAGCAGGGCGGCGTCGCGGGCCGGGGCCCACCGCGGGCGCTGCCACGCCAGGCGCCCGGCGAGGTCCTCGGGGGCGGCGCCCTCCCCGTCCGGGACCTCGGCCAGGGCGGACAGGAGGAGCGCGCGGACGACGGGCGCCTGCGGGCGGGCGACGGCGTCGGAGAGGGCGGCGCGGGCGCTGCCGCGGTCGTCGCGGTCGCCCACGAGCGAGGGCAGGCGGGGCATCGCCGCCCAGGCGGACGCGAGCGCCGCCCACCGCTCGCCGGTGGTGCCGTCCGCCCACGCGTCGTAGCGCGGCGTCGGCGCCCAGGCGGGGTCGGCCTCGCCGTCCTCGGCGACGAGCCCGGCCGCGGCGGCGACCTCGACGACGAGCGCGGCCGTGCCCGCGTCGACCTCCAGCTCGGCGGCCGTGCGGGCGAGCTCGCGGACGCCGACGCCGCCGGCGCGCAGCAGCGGCGCCGGGCGCTGCTCCCAGGCGCGCCCGAGGGCGTCGACCAGGCGGACGACCTCGGCCGCGGCGCCGCCGGCGAGCGCGTCGCGCCGCCCCGCCGGCGCGGGCCGGCCGGGCAGGGGCGGCGGCTCGAGAGCGGCGGGCTCGCGCAGGACGCGTCCCTCCCGCAGCGCGAGCCCGACCTCGCGGGGGAGGACGACGCGGCTGTCGCCCACGGGCACGAGCAGCGCCCGCGCGAGCAGCCAGTCCAGGGGGGCGACGTCGTCGGCCTCGTCCGCGACGTCGACCTCCCGGCGGGCGCGGGAGACCTGCCCCACGGGGCCGCCCGCGTCGAGGCGGCCGAGCAGCTCGCGGGTCCCCTCGGGCGCCGCTCCGAGCAGCGCCGCGAGCCCGGCGGGGTCGGCGAGCCGGGCCGACAGGCCGGCCGCGCCCTCGAGCGCCGGGACGTCGAGGAGGCGCCCGAGGGCCTCGGCGCGCGGCCGGGCGGCGGGCGTCTGGTCGAGCAGGTCGAGCAGCGCGGGTCCGAGGCCCGCCGGGTGCGGGCCGAGGGCGTCCGCGAGGACGCCGACGCCGGTGTGCGACCGAGGCGTGCCCCACAGCAGCGCGAGCTCGCGCAGACGGGCCAGCACGGGGGCGGTGCGCGTCTGCGGCAGCCCGACGGCAGCGGCGACCGCGGCGGTGCCCGTCGACCCGCCGCCCGCGGTGAGGACGACGACGGCCGCGAGCACGTCGAGCTCGGCGCGGCTGCGCGCGTCGACGGCCCGCTGGACGCTGTGCCGGGTGCTCGCCCGCACCGCCAGCGCGCCGGTGTCCGCGGGCACCGGGGTGGCGAGGTCGGGGCGGCCCCGCAGCAGCGCGACGAGCGCGTCCTCGTCGCGCCCGCGCAGGTCGTCCGCGAGGCTGCGCGGCTCGCGGGCGCGGCCGGCAACGGGAGGGGGCGGAGGAGGCATCCGCCCCACGCTAGGCGAGCCGGCCCTCCGCCACCCGGGCAGCCGCCCGGCCCGCCCGGGCCCGCCCGGCCGCGCCCCGGCCGGGGCCCGGCAGGAGGG
>NZ_JBBHZG010000001.1:708783-757550 GCF_037482305.1 Pseudokineococcus sp. 5B2Z-1 | reverse complement strand
CCCGAGCACGAGCTCGGGGCGGGCCGCCTGCGGTGGTCCCGGCGCGGGGCCGGGGGCGGGTCAGTCGAGCGTGACGATCGTCTCGATGTCGGCGCCCTCGTAGGTGACGACGCCCAGGTACGGGGTGCCGTCGCGCAGGCCCGACCAGCCGACCGTGAGGTCGAGCGGGCGGGCCTGGCGGCCGCGGATCGGGTCGGGCGTCGCCGTGCCGTTGCCGCGCGGCCCGCCGACGACGAAGCCGTCGAGGGTGTAGTCGCCGCCCGTCGACGCCGTCGAGTAGGCGTGCACGTGGACGAGGTAGCGGCCCGGCGCCGGGTCGCGCAGGGTGACCTGCTCGTCCGCGTCACCTGTCGCCGACCGGCCGACGATCCGGCCCGCCGCGTCGGTGACGTAGAGGTCGAGGTCGTCGGCCCCCTCGCCCGCGGTGAGGTCGGCGCGCCCGAGGGTCGTGCCGGCCGGGATGTCGATCGGGTAGATGTCCGTCGACGCGTTCGTCTCGCCCACCGTGAGGGGGCTCCCGGAGACGACGTCCCCGGTGACGCGCTGGCCGGGCACGAAGCCGTTGACCGTGACGTCGATGGCGTCCGAGCTGCCGGGCGTCACGCGGTAGGTGATGTCGCCGTCGGCGACGTCGGCCGTCACCTCGAGCGGCGCGGCCACGACGACCGGGCGGGCGACGACGGGGGAGCGCACGGACAGGCCGCGGCCCTCCCACGTGAGCGAGCCCTGCGCGTACTCGCCGAGCGGGGCGCTCGTGCGGGTCAGCTGGACCGTGAAGGTCCGGCTCTGGCCGGGGGCCGTGAAGTTGAGCACCCGCGGCGTCACCTTGACGTCCATGCCCGGCACGTCGGCCACGGCCCGGTACAGGCCCGGGGTGGTCGCCGTGACGGTGCGCGTGACCGTCTGCGTGCCGGCGAGCGCGCCGATCGCGATGGACGGCTGGTTGAGGTTCGACGCGTCGTCGATCGGGTCGATGCCGGGGATGCCGAAGTCGACCTCCTCGGTGCGCTCGAGGAAGGACAGCCACTCGTCGACGTCGGACTCGTAGACGAGGCCCGGCTCGAGGAAGCGGGTCGGGTCGACGTGGCCCGCGCCGCTGTTGAAGTGGTCCGTGTCCGGCGTGCCGTCCTCCTCGAGGAGGTCGTACGCCGTCGTCATCATCGCGGACTTGACCGCCGTGGGGCTCCAGTCGGGGTGGACGCCGAGGACGAGCGCGCCCAGGCCGGCGACGTGCGGGCTCGACATCGAGGTGCCCGAGAGGAAGTTGAAGTCGCGCCCGCCGTTGGGGCCGGGGGCGACCGCCGCGAGGACGCTGACGCCCGGCGCGGAGATGTCGGGCTTGAGCAGGTCGCCGTCGTGGGCCGCGGAGGGGCCGCGGCTCGAGAACCCGGCGATGACCGGGGCCGGCTGCGGCGCGGCGCCGGTCTGGTCGCCCGCGAGGATCGCGAGGGTCGGCTCGGCCGCGCTCGCCACGTACTCCTTGATCGCGGCGCCGGCGACCTCGTCGACGTGGACGGTCGGCACGTAGTGCACGTCGGCGTCCACGCTCGAGGGCGCGGTGTTGGCGAGCACCATGCCGGCGCCGCCGGCCTGCTGGACGGCGAGCGACTTGTCGGTGCGCGCGATGGTGCCGCGGTCGCAGACGACGACCGTGCCCTCGACCTGCGCCGGGTCGAGCGACTCGGGGTAGCACAGGCGCGCCCGGTCGACGGCCACGCCGGCGGCGGCCACCTCGGAGGAGAGGACGGCGGGAGCGCCCTCGGGCAGCGGAGCGGTGACCGAGGAGCCGCGGTACAGCTCGCCGTCACCGGTCTCGACCGTGCCGTAGAAGTAGTGGTGCGTGCTCGCGGCCACCGTCGTCAGCCAGGGGCTGTTGTGGGCGACCGTCGAGGCGGCCGGGCCGGAGTTGCCGGCCGAGGCGGCGACGAAGACGCCCGCGGACGCCGCGGACAGGAAGGCGATCTCGACCGCGCCGATGGAGCTCGTCGTCGACCCGGAGATCGAGTAGTTGAGGACGTCGACGCCGTCGAGGACCGCCTGGTTGATGGCGGCGACGGAGTCGGAGGTGTAGCAGCCGCCGGTGTTCGGGTCGACGTCCTCGAAGCAGACCTTGTACGTGGCGAGCTTGGCGCCGGGCGCCATGCCCGAGCCCTGCCCGAAGTCGCGGCCGTCGACGACCATCTCGACGCCGTCGTTCCCGACGGCCGTGCCGGCCGTGTGCGTGCCGTGCCCGTCGCTGTCGCGCGGGGAGATCTCCTCGAACTCGCTGTAGTCGGCCGGGGGCACGTTGGCCACGAAGCCGTCCGCGAAGTAGCGCGCCGAGACGAGCTTGTCGTTGCAGAGGTCGGCGGTGAAGGTCCCGCCGGTCTCGCACTCGCCCTCGAAGACCCCCCCCGTCCGCCTTGACGACGCCGATGTTCCCGTCGGCCGTGCGGAACGTGCTGCCGACGCCGCCCGGCTCGCTCGTCGTCACCGGGTCGCCCGCGAACGACGGGTTCTCCGGGGTGATGCCGGAGTCGATGACGCCGACGACGACGCCCTCGCCCGTGGCGTCCGGGCCGCCGAGCTGGGCCCAGACGCCGTCCTCGCCGGTCAGGCCGAGGAAGGCCGGGCTGTCCACGGTGTCGAGGTCGAGCGCGACGTCGCGCTCGACGCTGACGACGCCGCGCGTGGCAGCCAGGGCCGTGGCCTGCTCCGCCGTGAGCTCCGCCGAGAAGCCGTTGACCGCCGCCGTGTACTGGTACTCCGGCTCGGCGTCGACGACGTCGGCGACGTCCTCCTGCTGGCGCTCGAGGAAGCGCTGGTAGCGCTGGACCTCGCGGCTGTCGGCGTCGAGCTTCTCCCCCTCCGCCGGCGCGGTGGCGGCGAGGCCGGCGACGCCGCCCTCGTAGGTGGCGGCCGGCTCCTGGGCCAGCGTGACGACGTAGCGGCCGTCGGTGAAGTCCGTCGCGGCGGCGGGGTCGCCGACGGGCGCGACCGGCGAGGCGACGGCCGGGCCGACGCTGCCGACGGTGGCGACGACCAGGCCGAGGCCGGTCAGCACCGCGGCGGCGCGGCGCGAGCGCGCGCTCGGGGAGGGGCGAGGGTGCACGGGGGGAGCCTCCTGGTGGGAGCGGTCCGGCCCGGGGGCCGGTGGGGACGCCGGCGCAGGCCAGCACGGCGAGTGACCGCGCGGTCGCGCTGCGTCACCCGTCCGGACGTAGGGGACCCCACCTCCCGGCGTCCGTCAAGGGTGCCGGCAGGTTCTTCTCAGCCGCGCTGCGCACCCGTCCGTCACGGTGCGTCAGATCACTCGCCTGTTGTGAGGGCTTACGTCCGGATCGTTCCCGGGGCCCGTCCGGGCGTCCTCGACCTCGTCCGTAGGGTGGCGCCGGTGCACGCAGTGACGCCGGAGCCCTCCGCGGGCCGGCGCCGGGGCGAGGGCCCCGTCGTCGGCTTCGACCTCGACCAGACGCTCGTCGACTCCGGCCCCCGCATCAGCTCGTGCCTGCGCGCCGCCCTGGGCGAGGCCGGCCTCCCCTTCGACGCTGCCGCCGCCGAGGCCGCGCGCGGCCTCCCGCTGGCGGGGACGCTCGCCGCGCTCGTGCCGCCGGGGCGGGCCACCCCGGCGCTGCTCGAGGACCTCGCCGCGCGCTACCGCGCGCAGGACCGGCGCCCCGACGGCGAGGGCGGCCACCCGCTCGTCGGGCCGATGCCCCACGCCCGGGCCGCCCTGGAGGCCGTCGTCGGAGGGGGCGGCCGGGCCGTCGTCGTCAGCGCGAAGCGGGGCGAGGCCGTCGGGCGGGTGCTCTCCTGGGCGGGTCTGGACGACCTCGTGGACGCCGTGGCGGGGGACCGCTTCGGCGTCGCGAAGGCGGGCGCCCTCCTCGAGCAGGGCGCGGTCGTCTACGTCGGCGACCACCCGGCCGACGTCGACGCCGCCCGCGCCGCCGGGACGGCCGCCGTGGCGGTGGCGACGGGCGCGCACGACCCCGCCGCGCTGGCAGCGCTCGGGGCCGACGTCGTCCTGCCCGACCTCGAGGCCTTCCCGGCCTGGCTCGAGCCCTGGGCGGCCCGCCGCCGGACCGCCTAGCGCCCGGCCGCAGCCGGGTTCGGCGCCCGTCGCTCGCGCAGCCGGTGGCCGGCCCGCGTGATCGTGCTGCGGGCCAGCGCGTCGAGGGAGTCGACGAAGCGCGGGTCGTCGAGCAGGCCCGCGCCCTCGGCCACGACGGACAGCTCGGTGCAGCCGAGGAGGACCACCTCCGCCCCCTGCGCGAGGAGCTCCTCGGCGACGGCGAGCAGGGCCGGGAGGTCGACCGCCGCGCCCGCCTTCACGCCGTCGTAGATGGCGCTGGTGACGACGGCCTGCCCGGCGGCGTCGGGCACGAGGGCGCGCACACCGGCGGCCTCGAGGGCGCGCTGGTAGACCCCGGCCGCCACGGTGCCCTCGGTGGCCAGCACCGCGGCGGCGCGCAGCCCGGGCCGCCGCGCCACGGCGGCCGCCGTCGTCTCGCCGACGATGCTCACGACGGGGACGTCCACGGCCGCGGCGATCTGCGCCGTGTAGTGGTGCGCGGTGTTGCAGGGCACGACGACGAAGCCGGCGCCCCACCGCTCCAGGCGCCGGGCGTCCTCGGCCATGACCGGCCCCGGGTCCGCGGCCGAGGCGCCGAGGATGTGGGCCGTGCGGTCGGGGATCGTCGCGTGCTGGAGGACGACGAGGTCGACGTGGTCCTGGTCGCGCTCGGCCTCGGTGAGCCGCACGACGGCGTCGAGGAAGCTCACCGTCGCGAGCGGGCCGACGCCGCCGACGACGCCGACGAGCGGGTGCTCGCCGGCCGGGGGCCCAGGAGCGGAGTCGGGGGCGGTGCCGGGGACGGCGGTGCCGGGGGCGGCGACGTCCGGGGCGACGTCGTCGGGGGCGACGTCGTCCGGGGAGGGGCTCACGCCGCGCCCCGCCGCACGAGCTCCTCGGCCTCCGCCCGGATCTCGCGCGCCCGCTCCAGCGGGTAGTGGCGGCGGTACTTGCGCACCTGGTTGAGGTGCGCGGCCGCCACATAGGCGAGTCGGCGCGGGTCGCGCTCGGGGTCGTAGCGCAGGGGGTCGACGGCGCGGCCGGAGCGCACGAGGCCCCGCACGTGCGCCCGCAGCTCCGGGTCGGCGACGTAGCGCAGCAGCAGCGCCGGGGGCAGCACCGTGTAGAGGCGCTCGGCGTCCGCCAGCTCCGGTGCGCCGGGCGGCAGCGGGTCGAGCCCCTGCAGGTGCTCGCGCACGTACAGCTCCACGGGGTTCTGGCCGCTCGCCGTCACGTAGTAGTTGCTGCGCCCGAGGCGGGGGTTGAGCTCGAAGAAGACGGCGCGGCCGTCGCGCGGGTCGACCTTGAGGTCGAAGTTCGCGTAGCCCGTCCACCCCACGTGCTCGAGCAGGCGGCGGGCCTGCTCGGCGACCTCCGCGCCGCCGCCCGTGACGATGCCGGCGGGGTTGCCCAGCGCGCCGGGCGTGTGCTCCTCGAGCAGGACGCGGCCGAAGGAGGAGAACCGCACCCGGGCCGACCGGTCGCTGTAGCAGGTGAGGATCCGCATGCCGGAGTCGTCGCCGGGTACGAGGTCCTGCACGAGGAAGGTCCCGCGGTAGCCCGCGCGGGCCAGGACGTCGACGAGGTCGTCGAGCTCCACGGCGTCGCGCACCGTGAAGACCTTCTGCTTGCCCGGGAAGGAGACCCCGGCGTACGCCGTCGTGCTCGCCGCCTTGGCGATGACGGGGAACGTGAGCGGCGCCCCGCCGCCGACGGTGCGGCCGACGTCGACGCCGGGCCCGCCCGTGGCGCGCGCGTCGCGCTGGACGTCGACGACGACGGTGCGGGGGGAGGGGATGCCCAGCTCGGCGCAGACGGCGCCGAAGCCCTCCTTGTCGGTCATGCGGTCGAGCAGCTCGCGGCCCACGTAGGGCAGGGCGAAGCGGTCCTCGAGGTGCGCGCGCTGCTCGACGAGGAGCCGCACGGCGCGGTCGGCGCTGCCGAGCAGGAGCAGCGGCGCGCCGGAGCCGGACGCGGCGTGCTCGTCGGCGACCCGGTGGAGCGCCGCGACGGCGACCTCGGGCGCGTCCACGCCCGGCACGACGACGTGGTCGACGACGCGGGAGCGCCGCACCGGGCCCGTGGCGGCGCTCGAGACGACGACCGTGCGCACGCCGTAGGCCTCGTGGGCCGCGCGCGCGAGGCTGTACGCGCCGATGTCCCCGCCGAGGACGACCGGCTGCACCGGGGGCGAGGACGGGGCGGGCGGGGGCGGGCGGCGCATGCGCAGGGCTCCGGGGGCTCGGGAGGGGCGGGCTCGGGGGCGGGGCTGGGGCGGCGGGGGTGACGGGGCGGGCGCCGCGGCCCGACGCCGAGCCGCTCGGGAGGGTTAGCCTGGCGGGTGCACGCCGGAGCGGGCCCGCGCCCGTGTCGCCGTCCCCGACCGGGGGACGGGCGCCCACCGCGGGGAGCCGCCCGGCCCAGGACGACGCGAGGACGGACGAGGGTGCCGACAGGCAGGGTCAAGTGGTTCGACGCCGAGCGCGGGTTCGGCTTCATCGCCGCGGAGGACGGCGACGAGGTCTTCCTCCACGCCTCGGCGCTGCCGGCGGGGACGACCGTCTCCCCGGGCGCACGGGTCGAGTTCGGCGTCGCCGACGGGCGCCGCGGCAAGCAGGCGCTCTCCGTGCGGGTGCTCCAGGCCCCCGCCACCGTGACGTCGGGCACGCGCCGCAGCCCCGAGGACATGGCCGTCGTCGTCGAGGACCTCATCCGCCTCCTGGACGGCGTGTCCAACCAGCTGCACCGCGGCCGCTACCCGGACCGCAGCGCGGGTCGCAAGGTCGCGACCGTGCTGCGCCGCGTCGCCGACGACCTGGAGGGCTGAGGCGTGCCCCCCCGCCGGCGCCGCGCCCCCGCCTCCGACGCCGTGCTCGCCGGGGCCGTGGACCTGGCGCGCCAGGCCGCCGAGGCCGTGGCCGGCCGCGGCCCCCGCGGCGAGGCCCTCGTGGGCGAGCACCTCGGCGTCCGCGTCGAGGACGATCGCCTCCTCACGCACGACTTCGCCTGCACCGCAGCGGGGTACCAGGGCTGGCGCTGGGCGGTGACGCTCGCGCGGGCGCCGCGGGCGCGCGTCGCCACGGTGTGCGAGGCCGAGCTGCTCGCCGGCGAGGGCTCCGTCCTCGCGCCGGCGTGGCTGCCGTGGGCCGAGCGCCTGCAGCCGGGCGACGTGGGCCCGGCTGACGTCCTGCCGCGCGTGGAGGACGACGAGCGGCTCGTCCCGGGCTTCACCGCCACGGGCGAGGAGGACGTCGACGCCGTCGGCTTCCACGAGCTCGGGCTCGGCCGGCGCCGGGTGCTCTCCCGCGACGGGCGCGCCGAGGCGGCGCAGCGCTGGTACGACGGCGAGCACGGCCCGAGCGCCGAGAGCGCCAGGGCGTCGGCGGCGGGCTGCGGCAGCTGCGGGTTCTTCCTGCCGCTGCCGGGGGCGATGCGCCAGGTCTTCGGCGTCTGCGCCAACGGCTGGTCGCCGTCGGACGGCACGGTCGTCAGCGTCGACCACGGCTGCGGCGCGCACAGCGAGACCGACGTCGAGGTGCGGCGCGAGCAGGTGCCGGCTCCCGTCGTCGACGACCAGGTCCTCGACGTCGTGCCGGTCGCCTGACCGGCGCGGTGCGCACGTCCGGTCCCTCCGACGACGCCGGTCGCCCCGACGGCTCCGGCCCCGAGGGCGACCCCGCTCCCGCGGACCGGGACGACCCCTTCGGCTGCGCCCGCCTGCGGGCCCGCGCGCTGGCGGCCTGGACGGCCTCGCCCGACCGGCTGCGGGAGGACGCCAACGCCGAGGAGGAGCTCGCGCTCGGCGGCTACCGCGACCGCGTCGTCGTCGAGCTGGCGCAGAACGCCGCCGACGCCGCCGTCCGCGGCGGGGAGGCCGGACGCGGGCGGCTGCTGCTGCGGCTCTCCTCCGCCGAGGGCGCACCCGTGCTGCTGGCCGCCAGCGGGGGCGTGCCGCTCGACGCCGCCGGCGTGCGGGCCCTGGCGGGCCTGCGGGCCTCGACCAAGCGTCCCGAGCCGGGTGCGGGCGACAGCCCCCCGCTGGACGGCGTGGTCGGGCGCTTCGGCGTCGGCTTCACGGCCGTCCTCGGGGTGAGCGACGCGCCCGCCCTCCTGACGGCGGCGGGTGGGGTCGGCTTCGACCGGCGCCGGGCGGTCGCCGCCGCCCACGAGGCCGCGGCCGCCGCGGGCGGGGAGCTCGCCGCCGAGGTCGCGCGCCGGGGCGGCTCGCTGCCGGTGCTGCGCACGCCCTTCGCCGTCGGTCCCGACGACCTGCCCCGGGGTGAGGAGGCGGCGGCGCTCGTCGAGGACGGCTGGTCGACCGTCGTGGTCCTCCCGCTGCGCCCGGACGCCGTCGAGGCGGTCGGGGCGCTGCTCGACGCCGTCGACGACCTCCTCCTGCTGGCGCTGCCGGCCCTGGGCGAGGTCCGCGTGGAGCGGCCGGGCGCCGCCGCCCGGGTGCTCCGCGACGTGGCCGACCGCTGGGTCGTGCTGCGCCGCAACGGCACCCACGAGCCGGCGGTGCTCGCGGGGCGTCCCGCCGAGGAGCGCGCCGATCCCCGGTGGGCGTTGGCGTGGGCCCTGCCCCGGCGTCCTGCCGCGCCGTCCGACCCGCTCGCCGCGGCCCTGGGGCGGCTCGACGGCGGCGGCGCGGACCCCTCCGGCGGCGCGGGCGTCGTCCTGGCGCCGACGCCCACCGACGAGCCGCTGCCGTGGCCCGCCGTCCTCGTGGCCGGGCTGCCGCTCGAGCCGACGCGGCGCCACGTCGAGCCCGGCCCGGCGGCGGACGCCGTCCTCGTCGAGGCCGGGGCCGCCTACGCCGACCTGCTCGCCCTCGTCGCGGCCGAGCGGGCCGACGCCGTCGGTGGGCGCGCGGGGGAGGGCGACGACGCCGAGGATCCCCCGGGCTCCGCCGAGGACCCGGCCGACCGGCCCGGGCGCGCCGACGAGCCCTCGGCGCCGCCGGAGCTGCCCGACCCGCTCGACCTCGTGCCCGTCGGCCCGTCGGCGGGCTGGGTGGACGCCGCGCTGCGGCGGGCGCTCGAGCGGGTGCTGCCCGACGTCCCGCTGCTCGCGCCCGCGGCCGGCGGGACCCGCCTGCTGCCGGGCGCCCGCGCCCTCGCGCTCGAGGACGGCGGGGTCGAGCCCGACGCGGCGGCGCTCGCCGCCCTCGCCGTGGCCGAGCCCGCGCTCGTGGCCTCCCCGCGGCGGCACCGCGAGGCCCTGACGGCGCTGGGCGTCGGGAGGCTGCCGCTCGCCGACCTCGTGGACGCCTGGCCCCTCCCGGCGCCGGGGGAGGACCTCTGGGAGACGGACGAGACCGGTCTCGCCGAGCCGGCCGCGGAGGACGGGCGGGGCGGAGGGCTGCTCGGGTGGCGCGCCGTCGCCGGCGCCCTCGCGCCGCTGGCCCTCGACCAGCGGGCCCGCGAGGCCCTGTCGGCGCTGCCCGTCCCGCTCGTCGGCGGGCGCTGGGCACGGGGGTGCCGGGGGGCGCTCCTGGCCGGCCCCGCCGTCGACGCCCTCGCGGGCCCGGAGCCGGCCGGCCGGGCGGTCGGGGCGCTGCTCGTCGCGCACGGGCTGCGGCTCGTCGACCCCCGGGCGGTCGAGGACCGGGCGGCGGCCGCGCTGCTGGAGCGGCTCGGCGCCGCACCCGCGGGGGCCGGCGCCCTCCTCGACGACCCTGCCACCGGCAGCGCCGTCCTCGCCGTCGCCGACGCCCTCGCCGAGGACGACCTCGACGCGCTCGTGCTCGGGCTGGGCGCCGGGGAGGAGCACGACGGGGACGGCGGCGGGCCCGGCGACGCCGACCCGGACGACGTCGTCGACGCGCTCGCCGACGTCGTGCTCGGCTGGCTGGCCGACGACCTGCCCGACGACGGCCATGGCGACGGCCGCAGTGACGGTGGGGCGGGCCCGTGGCCCGTCAGCGTGGTGGCGGGCGCCCGTGCCTGGCTGCTCGACCTCCCGCTCCGCGACGACGGCGACGAGCTCGCGCCCGCGGCGTCGCTCGTGCTGCCGGGCTCCCCGGCGGAGGCGGCGCTCGACCCCGAGGAGGTCGCGCCGGTCGCCGACGACCTGCTCGACCGCTGGTCGGCGGCCGTGCTGGTGGCGGCCGGCGTCACGGCGTCCGCGGGGCTCCTCGTCTGGGACGACGTCGACCTCGACGACCCGCCGGCGGCGCTGGCCGACGCCGCGCCGGAGTGGCTGGACGGCGTCCTCGACGCGCTCGACGGCGCGGGGGGATGGGTCGCCGACGAGGTGGCGCTGGTGCGTGACCTCGACCTCGTGGTCGGCGCTGCGGACGGCCCCGTGGACGTCCCGGTCGACGCCGCGGACGGGGTCGTCGCTCTGCTCGCCGCGGCCCTGGGCGACCCCCGCGCGGGCGGGCGGCTGCACCCGCGGCTGCGGCTGCGCGGGCCCGCGGGGGAGGCCCTCGAGGTGCCGTCGCCCACCGCCGTCGCCGTCGGGGCCGCCCTCTCCGGCGGCCGTCCGGCCACGACCGACGGCGGCGCTCCCGGCCCGACGGCGGCGCCCGACGCCGACCCCGCCCTGACGGCGCTGCTCCCGCCCGCCTCGGGGGCGGCCCGGGCGCTGCCACCCGCCTGGGGCGCCGCCGCGGGCGTGGCGCGGAGCTGGGCCGACCTCGGCGACCTGCGCGCCTGGGCGGCCGTGCTCGACCCGGCCGGCGCCCCGGCGCTCGTCGACCTGCTCGCCGCGTGGGCGGCGCTGGCGCACCGGGTGGGCGACGGGCTGCCGCTGGACGGCACGCCCGACGACGTCGAGCAGCTCCTCGCGGTCGACGGCGGACGGCTCGTGCGCCGCCCCGCCGAGGACGTCGTCGTCGTCGACGACCCCCTGCGCGCGACGCACCCGGCGTGCGGGCCGGCGCTCCTCGTCCCCCGCGGCGCGGCGGCTGCCGTCGCGGACGCCCTCGGGCTGGGGCTCGCGACCGAGGAGCTGCCGGGCCGCGTCGACGGCGACGGGCGCGGGGTGCTGCTGCCCGACGACGTCCGCGCGCTCCTGCGGCTGGCCGGCGGGCCCGGCGCCGAGCGGGTGCGGCTCGTCCTGCACGACCGGCTGGTCGTCGACGGCGAGGCGGTCGACGCCTGGCTCGAGGACGCCGACGGCGCCGTCACCGCGCACGCCGTCGACGCCCGCGGCGCCGGGCGGGCCGTCGCCCTGGCGGCCGGCGCCTGGGGGGCGCGGTCGGCGCTCGCCGAGGCGCTGCTCGCCGCGGGCGTGCCCGCGCCGGTGGGCTCGCCGGAGCCCTGGGCGCTCCTCGTCGACGTGGCGCTGGACCGCCCCGGCGCCTGACGGCCCGCCGCCGAGGAGGACGAACCCCCGGTCACGCAGCGTCGCCGCAGGTCAGTGGGCTGGCGCGTCCGCAGCCGCGGCGTTCGTCCTCCCCGACGGCGCCCCAGGGCGGGGCGTCAGCGCTCGCCGTCGTCCGCGGCGCGGGCGGCCTCGTGCGCCGGGCCGATCGAGGCGAGCAGGGGCGCGACCCACACGAGCATCACGCCGACGCTCCCGAGGCCCAGCAGGTCCTCGTCGCGGCCCGTCGCGAGCCACACGACGCCGAGGAGCACCAGCGCCGCGAGCGCCGCGAGGGAACCCCCGCGCACGAGCGGCCAGGCGGCGCGGTGGGCCGCGACCCAGGCCGCCTCCGAGCGCATGGTCGTCCCCGTGCGGATGCCGACCCACGCGTTGCGCCCCCGCCGCTCGATCGCGTCGGGGCGCACGAGCCGCAGCACCAGCAGGATCGCCGCGGCGGTCACGGCCAGGACGAGGAGCCCGGCGAGCACGTCCACACCGCCTCCGGTCGGTCGTCGGTCTGACGGCGGTCGGCGCGGTCCGCTGCCGACCGCCTGCTGACGCAGAAGGTACCTATCGGGCCTAGTGGTCCGTCGCCGGGTCTCGTGCCCGGCGGGTCCGCGCGGCGCCGCGCGGACCGGCGACCGGCCCCCGAGGCATCACGGTGCCCGCCCCCGAGGACGGACGCCGTCCGAGGACCGCTCGCCACCACGCTCCTGACCACACCGTCGTCGTCGAAGCGCGCAGGCCCGCCCGGCGGGACCTGCTCCCCTGGAGGACCCCATGACCGCTCCCCGCCGCGCCCGCGCCGCCGCCGCCCTGGCCGCCGCGACCCTCACCGCGTCCGGACTGCTGGCCACCTCGGCCGCCGCCGCGCCCGCTCCCGCCGCGGCCGACTGCTCGGGCCGCACCCTGCCGGCCAGCAAGATCTCCTTCCAGCTGTACAGCTACGCCGGCTGGCAGCGGTCGGTCGGCGTCGAGACGGTCCTCTCCGAGCTCTCCGACATCGGCTACCGGAACGTCGAGCCCTTCGGCGGCAGCTACGAGGGCCGCAGCGGCGCCGAGTTCCGAGAGCTGCTCAGGGAGAACGGGCTGCGCGCGCCCTCCTCGCACGGCAGCACGGACGCGAGCACCTTCGCCGACACCCTGGCCTTCTCGAAGGCGCTGGGGCAGAAGTACACCGGCTCCGGAGGGTGGGCGGCACCCGGGATCGCGCGCGACGGCTCCAGCACGTACGAGGACGTGCTGGCCACCGCGGAGGGCATGGACGAGCTCGGCCGTGCGTCGGTCCGCAACGGCACCGGCAAGCACTTCGGCCACAACCACTGGTGGGAGTTCACGACGGTCGTCACCGACCCGGCGACGGGCGAGGAGAAGACGGCCTACGAGGTCCTGCTGGAGAACACCGACCCCCGGTACGTCGCCTTCCAGCTCGACGTGTACTGGGCCCTGGACGCCGGCGCCGACGTCGTCGAGCTCCTCGAGGAGCACGGGGACCGCATCGAGCTGCTGCACATCAAGGACGGGTTCCTCCCCGCGGACACGCTCGGCGACTTCACCCAGCTGACCGACGTCGGCGAGGGCGACGTCGACTGGGCGCCCATCCTCCGGGCCGCCCACGGCTCGGTGAAGTACTACGTCATCGAGCGCGACGGGGCGCCCGCGGACGCCGAGTTCGCCCGGGACAGCTTCGAGTACCTCGACTGCCTGCAGTACTGAGCCGCCACGACGACGCCCCCCGCGCTCCGGCGGGGGGCGTCGTCGTGCGTCCTGACCCGACGGCCCGGGCGGGGGCGCGTCAGCCGGTCGTGTCGGCGACGAGCGGTTCGAGGACGACGCCGGGCAGCTCGCGCACGACGCCGTTCATGCGCCACACGTCGGTGAAGACGGCGAGCAGGTCGCCGTCGCGGCGCTCGAGCACCTCCGTGCCGCGCTGCTGGGTGAGCGCCTGCACGTGCTCGCGCGTCGTCCGGCGGGCGACGCTGTAGGACAGCGGCTCGGTCCGGATCGGGCAGCTGAAGTCGCCCGCCATCCGGTGGGAGGCCACCTCCAGCTGCAGCGGGCCGACGGCCGCGAGCACGGGCGCCTGCTCGCCCCGCAGGTCCGAGCGCAGCACCTGGACGACGCCCTCGGCGTCGAGCTCGGCGATGCCCTTGTGGAACTGCTTGCTCCGCGAGAGGTCCGCCGGCCGCGCGACGACGAAGTGCTCCGGCGCGAAGGAGGGGATCGGCGGGTACTCCACCGCCCCGCGCGCGTGCAGCGTGTCACCCACCTCGATGCCGGAGGCGCCGACGAGGCCCACGACGTCGCCCGGCCAGCTCTCCTCGATGCTCGTCCGCGAGGCGCCCTGCAGGTGCTGGGCGTGCTTCGTCGTCAGCGTGCGGCCGGTGCGCGCGACCGTCAGCGGCGTCCCGCGCTCGAAGTGGCCCGAGCACACGCGCACGAGCGCCACCCGGTCGCGGTGCGCGCGGTCCGTGCCCGACTGGATCTTGAAGACCTGGCCGGAGAAGCCCGTGTCGAGAGCCCGGGGGGCGCCGGCGACGTCGGGTCGCGGGGCGGGCGCCGGCGCGTGCTCGAGCAGCGTCTCGAGCAGGTGGTCGACGCCGAAGTTCAGCACCGCCGCCGCGAAGAGCACCGGCGTCGTGCGCCCCGCGAGGAACGCCTCCTCGTCGTGGTCGCCGTTCTCGACGGCGAGGAGCTCGGCCTCCTCGACGGCGGTCGTCCACGTCTCGCCCTCGCGCTCGAGGGCCTGCTCGGGCGTCAGGTGCTCCTGCTCGGCGATCGTCGCCCCGCCCGGCGTGCGCGTGTAGCGCGTGTACCCGCCGGTGCGGCGGTCGACGACGCCGCGGAAGTCGCCCGCGACGCCGACCGGCCACGTCAGCGGCGTCGGCGTCATGCCCGTGACCTGCGCGACCTCGTCCATGAGCTCGAGCGCCTCGCGCCCCGGGCGGTCCCACTTGTTGATGACCGTGAGCACCGGCAGGCCCCGGTGCTTGCAGACGTCGAAGAGCTTGCGCGTCTGCCGCTCCATGCCCCGCGCGGCGTCCACGAGCATGATCGCGCAGTCGACCGCCGCGAGGACCCGGTAGGTGTCCTCCGAGAAGTCCGCGTGCCCCGGGGTGTCCACGAGGTTCAGCACGTGCCCGTGGTGGTCCAGCTGCAGGACCGCCGACGAGATCGAGATGCCGCGCTGCTGCTCCATCTCCTGCCAGTCCGAGACGACGCCCGCCCGCCCGGCCTTGCCCTTGACGTGACCCGCGCGCGTCACCGCGCCCGTGTGCAGCGCCAGCGCCTCCGTCAACGTCGACTTCCCGGCGTCCGGGTGGCTGATGACGGCGAAGGTCCGCCGCACCGCCGCGTGGCGGCTCGGCGCGTCGGGCGCGTCCGCGGGGATCGCGGCCTCGGGCTCGGCGAGGGCAGGGGCGCTGGTGCTCATCACTCGTCCTGTCGTGGGTGGTCGCCCCATCCTCCCCGACGCCGGCGCTGCCCTCGTCCTGGCGTCCTCGCCTGCCGCGTCGGTCGTCCGCCTCGCCTGGGTCCGCGGCGGGTGCCGCGGGCGCTCGGGCACTGGCTTGGCTGGGTCCGCGGGTGGTGCCGCGGGCGCTCGGGCACTGGCTCGGCGCTCTCGGGCTGGAGCGCGCTGGGGTCGGGGCGCCGGCCTGAGGTGCCTGCCGCGCCCGCGCCACCACTCGCTCTCGCGCGGGTCCCGTGCGGGTCGGGTGGCGCGCGGTCGGGTCCGCGGGTGGTGCGGCGGGCGCTCGGGCACTGGCTCGGCGCTCTCCGGCTGGGGCGCGCTGGGGTCGGGGCGCCGGCCTGAGGTGCCTGCCGCGTCCGCGCCACCACCCGCTCGGGAGCGCCTCACCGGCGGTCCGGGTCCGGCCCTCCGCCCGGTCGTGCCGGGGAGCCGGTCAGTGCAGGAGCGGGCGCACCTGCTCGCCGGCCCAGGCGGCGAAGCCCGCGGGGTCGGGGTCGTCGGCCGTCGGCTGGAGCACGACGACGTCCGCGCCCGCGTCGCCGAGGCGGCGGACGGCGTCGGCGACCTGCTCGGCGGTCCCGGCGACGGCGACGTCCTCGGCGTCCGGGAGGTCCCACTCGGTGCGGCTGCGCGCCATCCGCTCGTGGGCGTCGGGGCCGGTCGCGGTGAGGAGGTAGGTGACGACCCGGTGGTGGTCCTCACGGCCCGCGGCGGCGCGGCCGGTGTCGATGCGCTCGCGGGCGGCCCGCTGGCGCTCCGGGGTCGTGCCGGCCACGAGGACGGTGCCGTCGGCGGCGCGGCCGGAGAGCTCCAGCGTCTTCGCCCCCTCGGCGCCGGCGAGGACGCGCACGGCGCCGAGCGGCGGCCAGTCCAGGCGGACGCCGTCGAGCTGCACGTAGCGGCCCGACGTCGTCACCTCCTCGCCCGCGAGCAGGCGGCGCAGCGCGTCGAGGTGCTCCCTGAGGAGGGTGAGCGGGGAGGCCACCCGGGCGCCGACCTGCCCCATCCACGACTGCACGCCGTGCCCGACGACCATCTCGGCGCGGCCGGGGAAGGTGCGGTGCAGCACCGCCATCTCCATGGCGGCCAGCGCGACGTTGCGCAGCGGCACGGGCAGCAGGCCGACGCCGACCCGCACCCGCTCCGTCCACGCCAGGGCGGCAGCCGCGGTGGAGACGCCCGCCTCGCGGAAGCAGTCCTCCCACAGCCACAGCTCGTCGAGCCCCGAGGCGTCGGCCGCCAGCGCCACCTCGCGCAGGCGCTCGGGCGGCAGCTGGGGCAGGAAGACGGCGCCGAGGTCGGTCACGCGCCCACCCTAGGGACGGCGGGACCGGCCGGGTGGGAGCCGCCGCGTCAGCCGCGCGGCTCGGGGGCGGGCGCGGCCTCGCCGTCGGAGACCGCGGGCGCGGGGGAGGAGCTGGGCGCGGCGGTCGCGGACGGGCGCGCAGGACCGGCGGGCACCTCGCGGGCGGCCGCACGCGCCTCGCGGCGGGCCCGGCGGACCGCGGTGCGGTGCTTGATCTCGCGGCGCTGCAGGTGCAGGAGGCCGACGAGCCCGAGGGCGAGGCCGGCGACGCAGCACCACACCCACCAGCCGCGGTCGTCGGCGAGCAGTGCGTCGCGCTCCACAAGAACGACGACGAGGGAGACCGCCCAGACCGCCGACCCGGCGAGCGCGGCGACCCGGTCGTCGGTCCGCGGCGCGGGCGGCGTCGGCCGCTCCTCCATGGGCAGGCGCGCGAACCTCACGGGGAGACGGTAGCGCCGGTGGGGAAAGCACCCGGAGGAGCCGGCCGCCCGCCGGGGAGGGAATGCCCGCCGCCCCTGATGTCGTTAGCCCGGGTAATGACCTACGCTCACGAGGTGCCCCAGCAGCTCCGCACCCGCCCCGCCGAGCGCGCCCCCGCGGGCGACGGCGGGCCGGCGCGGCGCAGCGCTCCCGGCACCGGCCCCTCCGCCCTCGCGGCCGACCTGCGCGTCGCGCTCATGCGCTCGGTGCGCCGCATCCGCGCCGAGCGCGCCGACGACGCCCTCCCCGACAGCCAGTACTCCGTCCTCGCCCTCCTCGAGCGCATGGAGCCGACGACGCCCAGCGCGCTCGCCGAGGCCGAGCACGTGCAGCCGCCGTCGATGACGCGCTCGCTCGCCGCCCTGGTGGAGGCGGGCGTCGTCGCCCGTCGCCCGCACCCGGACGACCGCCGCCAGGTGCTCGTCGAGACGACGCCGGCCGGCCGCGAGCTCCTGCAGGCCACCCGGCGACGTCGCGACCAGTGGCTGACCAAGCGCCTCGCCGGGCTCACCCCGCACGAGCGCGCCGTCCTCGCCGAGGCCGCGCAGATCCTGCGGCGGGTGGTGGCCCCGTGAGCGCGACCTTCCGCTCGCTGCACATCCGCAACTACCGCATCTGGGCCGCCGGCGCCCTCGTCAGCAACATCGGCACCTGGATGCAGCGCATCGCCCAGGACTGGCTCGTCCTGCAGGTGCTCACCGCCGGCTCCGGGGTCGCCGTCGGCATCACGACGGGCCTGCAGTTCCTGCCCATGCTCCTGCTCGGCCCCTACGCGGGCGTCGTCGCCGACCGCTTCGACAAGCGCAAGCTCCTCATGTGGACCCAGGGCCTCTCCGGCCTGTGGGGGCTCCTGCTCGGCCTGCTCGTCGTCACGCAGCAGGCGGAGCTGTGGCACGTGTACGCCCTCGCGACCCTCCTCGGGCTGACGACGGCGTTCGACGCCCCGGCGCGCCAGACGTTCGTCGCGGCGCTCGTGCCGCCCGACCACCTCGGCAACGCCATCGGCCTCAACAGCGCGTCCTTCAACGGGGCGCGGCTCGTCGGTCCCGGCGTCGCCGGCCTGCTCATCGCCGCCGTCGGCACCGGGCCGGTCTTCCTCATCAACGCCGTGTCCTTCGCGGCGACGGTCGTCGCCGTGGCCTGCCTGCGCACCTCCGAGCTGCACCCCTTCCCGGCGGCCCGCAAGGGCAAGGGGCAGGTGCGCGAGGGCCTGCGGTACGTGCGGCGACGGCCCGACGTCGTCGTCATCCTCGTCGTGATGGGGACCGTCGGCACCCTCGGCATGAACTACCAGCTGACGACGGGGCTCGTGGCGACCCAGGTCTTCGACAAGGAGGCGGCGGGGTACGGGGTCCTCGGCTCGATCCTCGCGATCGGCTCGCTGTCCGGCGCCCTGCTGGCGGCCCGGCGCGACCAGCCCCGGCTGCGCCTGGTCTTCGGCGCGGCGGGGGCCTTCGGCGTCGCGTCGCTCGTGGCCGCGAGCATGCCGACGTACACGCTCTTCGCGGTCTCGCTCATCCCCGTCGGCCTGTCGAGCCTGACGATGATGACCGCGGCCAACACCTACGTGCAGTCGACGACGGACCCGTCCATGCGCGGCCGCGTCATGGCCCTCTACATGATGATCTTCATGGGCGGCACGCCCGTCGGCGCCCCGCTCATCGGCATGGTCGGCGACGTCTTCGGGGCGCGCTGGACCATCTACGTGGGCGGCATCAGCGCCCTCGTCGCCGTCGCGGGCGCCGTCGCCTGGGTGCTGCGCCGCGACCGGCTGCGCATCCGCTACCGGCTCCGTGAGCAGCCGCACCTGCAGGTGCTGCACCCCGACGAGGGCGCGGCGGCGCGCGAGTCCCTCGACGCCGCCGGCGGCCGCGCGGCGCGCAGCGCCGCCTGACCCGCCCCCTCCGGCGCCCCTCACGAGGGCGACGTGTGGCCGTGTCGCCCTGGTGAGGTGCCGCCGAGGGGCGACGTGTGGCCACGTCGCCCTGGTGAGGTGCTCCGGGAGGGCGATGTGTGGCCACGTCGCCCTGGTGAGGTCCTCCGGTAGGGCGACGTGTGGCCATGTCGCCCTGGTGAGGTGCCGCCGAGGGGCGACGTGTGGCCACGTCGCCCTGGTGAGGTGCTCCGGGAGGGCGATGTGTGGCCACATCGCCCTGGTGAGGTCCTCCGGTAGGGCGACGTGTGGCCATGTCGCCCTCGCGACCGCCTCGTAGGGCGACATGGCCACACGTCGCCCCTCCGGGCGCCGGGTGCGGGGCCACATGGCCACACGTCGCCCCTCCGGGCGCCGGGTGCGGGACTACATGGCCACACATCGCCCCTCCCGAGGGGTGTGGTGGGTGACGCGACGGCGCCGGCCCCGGCGTGCGGCGCGGGGGCGGGCGGACGAGGGTGCCCGCATGACGACGACCACGGTCCCCGGCCCCGACGGCGACAGCGCCACGGGCATGCCGGCGTACGTCTCGACGCCGCCGGCGACGCGGCGCGACCCGGGGCCGTGGCCGGGCGTCGTCGTCGTGCACGACGCGTTCGGCATGTCCGACGACATGCGCGACCAGGCCGACTGGCTCGCCGCCGCCGGGTACGTCGCGATGCTGCCGGACCTCTACGCCAAGGACGGGCGCACCCAGGGCTGGGGGCGCGTGCCGTGCGTCGCCCGCACGCTGCAGCAGGTGAGCCGCGGCGAGGGGCCCGCCTTCGCGCGGATCGAGGCGGCGCGGGCCGCGCTCGCCGCGCGCGAGGACTGCACCGGCACCGTGGGCGTCATCGGGTTCTGCATGGGCGGCGGCTTCGCGCTCCTGCTCGCCGGGCGGCCCGGGTGGTCGGCGGCGTCGGTCAACTACGGGATGCTCCCGGACGACGACGCCGCCCTCGACCGCGCCGTGGAGGGCGCCTGCCCCGTCGTCGCGAGCTACGGCGGCCGCGACAAGATGCTCGCCGGGGGAGCGGCGCGCGTCGAGGCCGCGCTCGACCGCGCCGGCGTGCCGCACGACGTCCGCGAGTACCCCGACGCGCAGCACGGCTTCATCACGCGGACGGCGGACACCTCGCCGCTCGTGCCGCTCATGCGCCGGGTCATGGGGGTCTCGCACGACCACGAGGCCTCCGCCGACGCGCGGCGCCGCATCCTCGCCTTCTTCGACGTCCACCTGCGGGACGGCGGCACCGGGGCCGGAGGAGGTGCCGAGCCGTCGCAGGTCGCCGCCGGCGACGCGTCGGGCGCACCGGCGAGCGCGGACGTCGTGGCCGCGGCGGGCTCCGACGACGCGCCGCCCGCAGCGGGGGAGGCGCCCGTCGGCTGGATCGGCGCCGCCCGGCCGGGCACGACGCGCGTGGGCCGGGCCGCCGGGGACGCCGCCTCCGCCTGACCGCACGGCCGCCGCGCTCCGTCGACAGATCGCCGTCCGAGGGCGCTCTGAGCGGCACGTCGTCGACACATCGCCGTGAGAAGGGGTGTCGAGGGGGCACGTCGTCGACACATCGCCGTGAGGAGGTGTGCCGCGGGGGCGTGTCGTCGGCAGGACGCCGGGGGAGCAGCCCCGGGCGCTCAGCGGCCGAGGAGCGGCGCCGCGGCGAGGGCGTCGACGAGCCAGGGCCAGACGAGGAAGACGGTCGGCAGCACGAGCACGGCGACCGCGAGGGACAGGACGCCGGCGCGCAGGCGCGACGACGTCGGCGCGGCCCCGCGCAGGCGCTCGAGCCGCCGCTCCCGGTCGGCAGCCTCCCCGGCGGGCGGGCCGTCGCTCGCGGTCGTCGCGAGGTCGCCGGTGGACGTCATCGTCGCGAGCGCCCCGCGCAGGGGCCCCGCCCCGCAGCGGGCGCGCGCGACGTCGTCCGCCGCCATCTCGAGCAGCAGGTGGACGGCGTCGAGGGCGGTGCGGCTGCGCAGCGGCGCGGGGACGGCGCGGTGGACGGCCGTGAAGGACTCGAGGACGAGGTCGTGCCGGGCGCGCAGGTGCGCCTGCTCGTGCGCGAGGACGGCGCGGACCTGGTCGCGGCTCAGGGCGTCGAGCGCGGCCCCGCTGACGACGACGCGCGGCGAGCGGCCCGGCAGGCAGTACGCGAGCGGCAGGGGCCCGTCGAGGACGCGCAGGGGCGCGGCGCCCGGGGTCTCGAGGTCGGCGTGCTGCTCGGCGCGGTCGAGGAGGTCGACGAGCTGGGCGTGCCGCGCCCGCCGCCGCCGCGAGCGCACCATGACGCCGGCCAGCGAGACGAGCAGGCGCGCGGTGATGAGCGCGGCCACGAGGAGCGCGCCCACGAGCGCCCAGGCCTCGACGTCCGGGCCGGTGTCGAGCGCGCGGACGAGCTCCTCGGGGCCGACGAGCACGACGCCGACCGCCGACAGGACCGAGGCCAGGGTCACGGCCTGCCACAGCAGGACGGACGCGCGCGGCACCCTCGCCGTCCACCGGGCGCGCGCCAGGGCCTCGGGGACGAGCAGGGACAGCGCGAGGCCGAGGGCGCCCAGCGCGATCGACGTCACGCGCGCGCGGCCGGGCTCAGGCGGGGCGGGAGGCCTCGAGGGCCGCGCGCAGCGCGGCGGCCCCCTCGGGCCCGACCCGGCCGACGAAGTGCACGAGCGCGGCGTCGCGCGCGGCGTCGTCGGGCGCGGCCCCGAGAGCGTCGAGCATGAGCGCCGCCGTCATCTCCTCGCGGGTCTGCACGGGGGCGTAGCGGTAGGCGCGGTCAGCCCGCTCCTGGCGGACGACGCCCTTCTTCGCCAGGCGGTCGAGCACCGTCATCACGGTCGTGTAGGCGAGGGAGCGTCCGGCGCTGAGGCTCTCGTGCACCTGGCGCACCGTCATCGGCTCGCGCGCGCCCCACAGCTGCGCCATGACCTCGCGCTCGAGGTCTCCCAGTCCCGTCCCGGCCATCGGGCGAGCGTACCGCCGCCATGAGGCTGACGACGACCGCTCGTCGTACGCGGCACCCCGTACGTGAGCCGACATACGACAGTGCGTAGTATCTACGGCGAGCGTCGTAGACGGCGCTCAGGACTTCCCCGACGGGCAGGACGGACCGGCCATGGCGCTCGACGTGCTCGACATCACGCGGCTGCAGTTCGCGGTCGTGACGATCTACCACTACCTGTTCGTGCCGCTGTCGATCACGCTCGCCGCGGTGACGGCCGGGCTGCACACGGCCTGGCACCGGACGGGGCGCGAGCGGTACCGCCGCCTCACGCTGCTCGTCGGCAAGCTGCTCCTCGTCACCTTCGCGGTCGGCGTCGTGACCGGGCTCGTGCAGGAGTTCCAGTTCGGCCTGGGGTGGAGCGACTTCGCCCGCGCCTACGGCGACGTCTTCGGGCCCACGCTGGCCATCGAGGGGATGCTCGCCTTCTTCCTCGAGGCGACCTTCCTCGGCCTCTGGTACTTCGGCTGGGACCGCCTGCCGCGGCGCCTGCACCTCGCGACGATCTGGGTCGTCGCCGTCGGGACCCTCATCTCGGCGTTCGTCATCCTCGCGGCCAACGCCTTCATGCAGAACCCGGTGGCCTACACCTGGGACGCCGAGCGCGGCCGGGCCCGCCTCGAGTCCTTCCTCGGCCTCATGACCAATCCCGTGAACCTCGCGGCGTTCCCGCACACCATCGCGGGCGCGGCCATGCTCGGCGGCGCCCTCCTCCTGGCGATCGGCGCCTGGCGCCGCTGGGTGCACGTGCCGACGGCCTCCGGCCTCGGCGAGCCGGGCGAGCCGAAGGGCGGCGACGACCACGAGCAGCGGCTCGCCTTCGGCACCCTCGCCCGGGTCGGCGCCTGGCTCACCCTCTCCGGCGGCGCCCTCACGGCGCTGACGGGCGACGTCCTCGGCAAGGTCATGACGCAGGTGCAGCCCATGAAGATGGCGGCCGCCGAGGCCCTCTACACGACGACGGCCGGCGCGCCCTTCTCGATCTTCGCCGTCGGCCGGCCGGGCGGCGGCGAGCCGTTCTTCAGCCTCGACGTCCCGTACCTGCTGTCGGTCCTCGCCGTGGGCGACCCGACGGCGACCGTCCAGGGCATCGACGACCTGCAGGCCCAGTACGCCGCCCAGTTCGGCCCGGGCGACTACGCGCCCGTCGTGTGGATGGCCTACTGGTCCTTCCGCGCCATGATCGGCATCGGGATGGCCGCCGCGGCGATCGCCGCCGCCTACCTCTGGGCGACCCGCCGCGGGCGCGCGCTGCCCGTCGGGAACCGCTGGGTGCGCCGCGCGCTGCGCCTCCTGCCCGTGCTGCCCCTGCTGCCCGCTGCCGCCGGCACCTTCGGCTGGGTCTTCACCGAGACGGCCCGCCAGCCGTGGCTGGCCTTCGGGCTCACCCGCACCGAGGACGGGATCTCGCCGGGCCTCACCGCCGGCGAGGCGCTCGCCGCGCTCGCCGCCTTCACGGTCGTCTACGGCGTCATCGCCGTCGTGTGGACCCGTCTCGTGCTCCACATCACGCGGCAGGACCTCGACACCGGCGCCCTCTCCGGCGGCGAGCGGGACGACGCCGACGACGACGCCGTCGGGGTGGGGCGCGACGAGCCGGCCGCCGACGGCGAGGGCACGCCGGGCGGCCGCCGCCAGGGCGACCTCGCGCCCAGCTACTGACCCCTCTCCCGCTGACCCCTCTCCCGCTGACCCCTCTCCCGCTGACCCCTCTCCTGCTGACCCCTCACCGCTGACCCGCCTCGAGCTCGGAGACCGCCGTGGACCTCGTCACCGTCTGGTTCGCCCTCGTCGTGCTGTGCTGGGTGCTCTTCTTCGTCCTCGAGGGCTTCGACTTCGGCGTCGGCGCGCTCGCCCCGCTGCTGGGCCGGGACGACCACGAGCGCTCGGCGGCCGTCCGCACCATCGGCCCCTTCTGGGACGGCAACGAGGTGTGGCTCGTCGCGGCCGTCGGCGTCACCTTCGCCGCCTTCCCCGACTGGTACGCGGCGCTCATGTCCGGGCTCTTCCTGCCCTTCGTGCTCGTGCTGCTCCTGCTGGCGGGCCGCGGCGTCGCGCTGGAGTTCCGCGGCAAGCACTCCGGCGCCGCGTGGCGCCGTCGGTGCGACGCCTGGCTCGCCGCGACGTCGCTCGGGGTCGTCGCCCTCTTCGGCGCGCTCCTCACGGTCTTCGCCCGTGGTCTGGCGCTCGGCGCCGACGGCGAGGTGACGTCGGCGGGCGGCCTCAGGGCGGGCTTCGCCCGCACGCTCGCGCCGCTCGCGTCCTGGGAGGCGCTGGCGGGCGCGGTCGTCGCCGTCGGCGCGGCGCTGCTGCTCGGCGCCACCTTCATCGGCCTGCGGACGACGGGGCCGCTGCGGGTGCGGGCGCGGCGCACGGCCGTCGTCGTCGCGGGCCTCGGCGCGGGTGCGCTGGCCGTCGTCGCCCTGGTGACGGCGCTCGTCGGGACGGGGCCAGCCGTCCTCGAGACCGGCGCCGCCGCGGTGCTCGCCGTCGTCGCGCTGCTCGTGGCCCGGCGCCGCGAGGCCGCCGCCTTCGCGGGCACGGCCGTCGTGGTCGCCGCCGGCGTCGTCGCGGCGCTGACGGCGGGGATCGCCGACGGGGTCGTCCTCGCCAGCACGCTCGACCCGGCGAACTCGCTGACCCTCGCCTCCGCGTCGGCCACCGACTCGGCGCTCCGGCTCATCAGCTGGGCCGGGGTGCTCGTCCTGCCGGGAGTCGTGGCCTACCAGGCCTTCTCGTACTGGGTGCTGCGCCAGCGCGTGGCCAGCGAGCGGGTGGCGACGTGAGCGACGGCGCGCCCGCGGCCCGGCGCCGGCCGCGCGGCCCCGTCGACCCGCGGCTCCTGCGGCAGGCGCCGCGCGTCCGTCCGTGGGTGGCGGCCGTCGTCGTCGCGTCGGCGCTGCAGGCCGTCGTCACGGTGGCGCTCGCCGGCGTCCTCGCGGGGCTCGTCACAGCGCTCGTCGCCCTGGCGGACCCGGGGCGAGCGGGGGAGCGGCCCGCCCTCACCGTCGAGGGCTGGCTAGGCCTTCTCGCCGCCGGGCTCCTGCTGCGGGCGGTGCTGTCGTGGGCCGAGCGGGTGCTGACGACGCGGACCGGAGCCGTGGCCGTCGACGAGGTGCGGCGGGCCGTCCTCGCAGCGGTGCTGCGGCGCGGCCCCGCGTGGGTGGCGCAGCACGGACCCTCGCGGCTCGGGGCGCTGCTCACGGGCGGCGTGGACGCGCTGCGGCCGTGGTTCGACGGCTACCTGCCCTCGCTCGTCGTCGCGGGCGTCGTCCCGCCGCTCGTCGTGCTCGCGATGCTGCTCGTTGACCCGGCGTCCGCGCTCGTCGTGCTCGTCACGCTGCCGCTCGTCCCCGTCTTCGCCGCGCTCGTCGGGTGGGCGACGGCCGAGCGCGCGCAGCAGCGGTGGGAGGCGACGCAGCGCCTGGCCGGGCACTTCCTCGACGTCGTCCAGGGGCTGCCGACGCTGCGGCTCTTCGGCCGGGCGCAGCGCCAGGTCGACGTCGTCGCGGACATGACGCGCCGGCAGGCCGCGGAGACGACGCGGGTGCTGCGCCTGGCCTTCCTGTCGTCGACGGCGCTCGACCTCGTCGGGACGCTGTCCGTCGGCCTCGTCGCCGTCGAGGCGGGCCTGCGGGTCGCCGCCGGCTCGATGGACCTCCTGCCCGCCCTCCTCGTCATCCTCCTCGCGCCGGAGGCCTACCGACCGCTGCGCGAGGTGGGCGCCCGCTTCCACGCCGCCGCCGACGCGACCGCCGTCGTCGACGAGGTGGACGCGGTGCTCACCGGCGACGACGGCGCTGCCGTCCCGGTCGCGCCGGTTCTCGGTGACGCACCGTCGGTCGCCGCCGCGGGCGTGCGCGTGCGCCACCCCGGCGCCGTCGTGGACGCGCTCGACCTGCCGCACCTCGCCGTGCGCGCCGGCGAGCTCGTCGCGCTGCGCGGCCCCTCGGGCGCCGGCAAGACGACGGCGCTGCGCGTGCTCGCCGGGGTGCAGCCGGTGGTCGCCGGCACGGTCGCCGTCGGCGGTCCTGCCGCCGGTGGCGGAGGTGGTGTCGAGGGCGGAGTCGTCCACGTGCCGCAGCGGCCGACGCTGCCGCACGCGCGCACCGTCGCCGACGCCCTCGCGCCCCTCGCCTCGGACGACGAGCGCTGGGCGGCCCTGGCCGACATCGGCCTCGCCGCCGAGGTCGCCGCCCTGCCGGAGGGCCTCGCGACGCCGCTCGGCGAGGGCGGCGCGGGCCTGTCGTCGGGGCAGCGCCAGCGCCTGGCGCTGGCCCGCGCGCTGGCCCTCGCGGCCCGGCGCCCCGTCGTGCTGCTGCTCGACGAGCCGACCGCCCACCTCGACGCCGACGCCGAGGCCGTCGTCGTCACGCGCCTGCGCGAGGCCGCCGCCCGCGGCTGCGCCGTCCTCGTCGTCTCCCACCGGAGGGCCCTGCTCGCCGCCGTCGACCGCGCCGTCGACGTCGTCGCCCCCGTCCCGCACTTCGTCGACACTTCGCCCTCGGGGGGTGCTTCCTCGGCGCACTTCGTCGACACATCGCCCTCGGGGGGTGCTTCCTCGGCGCACTCTGTCGACACGTCGCCGTCCGGGACCCCGTCCCGGCGACAAGGTGTCGACGAGGTGCGGGGGACGGCGGCGGACGGGGGAGGGCGCGCAGGGCGGGCGTGGCGCTGGGCCTCGGCCCGGCCGGGCACCGCCGTCGCGCTGGGGGCGTCGTCGTGGGTGTCCGGGCTCGTGCTCACGGGTGCGGCCGCCTGGCTGCTCGTGCGGGCGTCGGACCTGCCGCCCGTGCTGAGCCTGTCGACGGCGGTCGTCCTCGTCCGCGGGTCCGCCGTCGCGCGGCCGCTGCTGCGCTACCTCGAGCGGCTCGTCAGCCACGAGGTCGCCTTCGCCCGCCTCGGCGCGTGGCGCTCGCAGGTGTACGCGGCGCTCGTGCCGCGCGTGCCGGGGCCCGGACCGCTGCGGCGGGGGACGCTGCTGGCCCGCGTGGTCGACGACGTCGACGCCCGGGTCGACGGCCTCCTGCGCGGGCGGCTGCCGGCGCTCGCGGCGGCCGTGCCGCTCGTCGCCGTGGTCGGCGTCGCGACGGTGCTCGCGCCGGCAGCGGGGGCCGCCGTCCTCGTCGGGCTCCTGCTCGCGGCGGTCGTCGCCCCTCTCGTGGCCGACCGGGTAGCGGGTCGTCGGGAGGCCGCGGTCGCCGGGGCGCGCGCCGACGTGGTCGACGCCGTCACCGAGACGCTCGACGGCGCCGAGGAGCTCGCCGTCCGCGGCGAGGCCTCCGCGCTGGCACTGCCGGCCCGCCGCAGCGCCGCGCTGGCGGCGGCCGAGGCCCGCAGCGCCCGGGAGGCGGGCCTCGCGACGGCGCTCGGCCACGCCGGCGTGGGCGCCGCCGTCGTGGGCACGGCGGCGGCGGTCGCCGCGGCCCTGCGCGACGGCGCCCTCGGCGTCGAGACCGCCGCCGTCCTCGTGCTCGTCGTCCTCGCGCTCGCCGAGCCCGCCCAGCAGCTCGTCGACGCCGCGCTCGCCGCCCGGCGCGCGCGCCAGGCCCGGGCCCGGCTCGACGCCCTCGCGACGGCGCCCGTCGTCGTCGCGGATCCGACGTCACCGGCGACGCTGCCGGTCTCGTCCGCGCTGGAGGTGCGGGGCCTCGTCGCCGGCTGGGACCCGGCGCGCCCGGCGGCGCTGGACGGCCTCGACCTCGACGTCCCCGACGGCGGCCGGGTCGCGCTCCTCGGCCCGTCGGGCTCGGGCAAGTCGACGCTCGTCGCCGTCCTCACCCGCCTGCTCGACCCGCGCGCGGGCGAGGTGCGGCTCGGCGGCGTCGACGTCCGCTCGATGGCCGGGGACGACGTCCGCCGCCGCGTCGCGGTCGTCGGCGACCACGGCGACCACCTCTTCGCCTCGACCGTGCGGGAGAACCTCCGGCTCGCCCGCCCCGGCGCGACGGACGCCGAGCTCGTCGCCGTCCTCGAGCGGGTCCGGCTGGGGGAGTGGCTCTCCCGCCTGCCCGCGGGGCTCGGGACGTGGCTCGGCGAGGGCACCGTCTCGGGGGGCGAGCGCCGTCGTCTCGCCGCGGCGCGGGCCCTCCTCGTCGACCCGGCGGTGCTCGTCCTCGACGAGCCGACCGAGGGCCTCGACGAGCCGACCGCCGAGGCCCTCGTCGCCGACCTGCTCGACGCCGCCTCCGGGCGCGGCGTCCTGCTGCTCACCCACCGGCCCGAGGGGCTCGACCGCGTCGACGTCGTCCACCGCCTCGGCGCCGGGCGGCGGCACCTGACGGGCTCACCGGCACTGTGACGACGAAGTACCTGAGGAGGACGTCCTTCAGCGGCACTGTGACGACGAAGTGCCTGGGTGGGGCGTCCGAAGCGGCACTGTGACGACGAAGTGCCCGGGTGGGACGCCGTCAGCGGCAGGGTGACGACGACGAGCAGTGCCTCAGTCGACGATCGCGCCGGGGTTCATCTGCCCCTGCGGGTCCACCGCGGCGAAGAGCTCGCCGAGCATGGCCCGCCCGGCGGGGGAGATGTCCTCCGCGAGCCACTGCGCGTGCTCCGTGCCGACGGCGTGGTGGTGCGAGAGGGTGCCGCCGGCGTCGACGAAGGCCTGCTGGATGGCGCCCTTGACGACGTCGTACTCCACGAGCGGCGTCTCGCTCACCTGCTGGAACGCGAAGGTGAAGTACAGGCACGCGCCGCCGTGGTAGCTGTGCGACAGGTGGCACATGATCCAGCCCTTGACGCCGACCCGGGCGAAGGCTCGGTCGGCCTGCTCGCGCACGTGGCGGTAGAGCGGCAGGAGGGTCGACCACGACGCCGCGGTGTCCGAGACGTCGGCGAGGGCGCCGCGGTCGAGGATGTAGTCGCGGATGTAGGGCGTGTCGAACTTCTTCTGGTCGTAGAGCGTGCCCGGGCCCTTGCCGACGACGATCCCGCCGTGGGCCTTGACGATCTTCTTGACGATCGCCTGGTTGGCCTTGACCGCGTCGGCGCCGCCCTCGAAGCCGACGAAGGACAGGCAGATCGCGTCGAGGTCCCACCCGCGGCGCTTCAGCACCGTTTTGAGCCCCGAGCTGACGAGGTGCGAGACGCCGCGGCTGCGCTTGCCGGTGGCGAAGGAGAACGCCGTCTCGTTCGCGTCCGACACCCGCGTGAGCACGGTGGAGGCGTCGCTCGCGGCGATGTCGCGCATCGCGGCCAGGCCCGCCTCGAACGAGGGGTAGAAGTAGCCGAGGATCTGCCGGTTCTCCGGCAGCCGGTGCACCTGCACCCACGCCTCGGTGATGACGCCGAGGCGCCCCTCGGAGCCGATGAGCATGTCGCGCACGCTCGGGCCCGTGGCCTCGCTCGGCACCGGGCGGGTGGCGACGGTGCGGCCCGGCTGGACGACGCGGAGCGCGCGGGTGAGGTCGGCGATGTCGCCGTACTTGTCCGACTGCGCCCCGGACGAGCGCGTGGCGATCCAGCCGCCGAGCGTCGAGTGCGTGAAGGAGTCGGGGACGTGGCCCATCGTCCAGCCGCGCGCGCCCAGCTGGTCCTCGAGGTCGGGGCCGAGGACGCCGGCCTGCACGCGCGCCAGGCGCGAGTGCTCGTCGACCTCGAGCACGCGGTTCATCCGGCCGAGGTCGAGGGAGACGACGGGGCGCTGCTCGTCGGCCCGCGGGTGCAGGCTGCCGGAGATGCTGCTGCCGCCGCCGAAGGGGATGAGCACGGCGCCGGCGTCCGCCACGGCGTCGACGACGGCGCGGACGGCGTCCTCGTCCCCGGGGTAGACGACGACGTCGGGCGTGCGGGGCAGGTCGCCCGCGCGCAGGCGCAGCAGGTCGCGCAAGCTCTTGCCGTAGGTGTGGACGACGCGCTCCATGGCGCCGGTGTGCACGTGGCCGTCGCCGGCCGCCGTCCGCAGCGCCGCGAGCAGCTCCTCGGGGGCGCGGCTGTCCGGCACCGGCAGCTCGTCGAAGTCGAGCGCGGGGCGGCCCGGGGTGTCGAGGTCGACGCCGACCTTCTCGAGGACGAAGGGCTGCAGCTTCGGCTTGTCGCGGTGGTCGAAGCTGACGCCCTCGCGGCCCCAGCCCCACCACTTCATGTGCTGGACGCCGCTGCCGCCGTCGCCCTCGCGGGCGTCCTGCGCGGCCTGGTCGGTGCGCGGCGAGCGCCCGGGGGCGTCGAGGGGGGTGGTCTGCGGCGCCGCGTCGTCCATGGGGCTCATGATGCCCCCGCGCCGGGGCGCCCCTCGTCGCGGCCCGGGTCGGGCGCCGTCGGGGCGTCGGCCGCGTCGTCCTCCGGGGGGAGGGACGTCTGCGCCGGGTCGGCGGCCGGCCGTGCCTCGGTCTCCACGACGGCGACGACGCCCGGGCCACCCTCGCCCTCGCCGTCGGCCTCGTCCTGCCCGAGCACGAGCCGCTCGACCGCGAGGGCCACCCGCTGCGTGAGGGCCCGGGCGTTCTCGCCCTCGCGCGGGTGCAGCGGCTCGCCGACGACGACCTTGACGGGCGGGCGGCCGGGCAGCGGCCAGTTCCGCCCGCGCGGCATCGCGGCGTAGGCCCCGACGAGGGCGACCGGCACGACCGGGACGCCGCGCGTGACGGCCAGCGCCGCCGCGCCGACCTTGAAGGGGGCCATGGAGCCGTCGCGCGAGCGGGTGCCCTCGGGGAAGAGGAGCAGGGGGACGCCCTCGTCGAGCAGCTGGGCGGCGAGGCCGCGGTGGCTGCCCCGCGTGCCGCCGCGGTCGACGGGGAAGGCGTTGAAGACGAGGCCCGTGATGCGCGCGCGCCACCGCGCGTCGAAGAAGTAGTCGGCCGCCGCGGCGACGGCGAGCCGCTGGCTCACGCGCGGCGGCAGCGCCCCGAGCACGAGCGGCGCGTCGAGGTGGCTCGAGTGGTTGGCGACGACGACGAAGGGCGTCGGCAGGTCGCGGACCCGCTCGGCGCCCTCGACCTCGACGGAGACCACCGACCGCACGAGCGGGCGGAGGACCAGGCGCTGGAGGACGAAGCGGGCGCCGTCCACCGCCCACGCTGCGGTGCGGGACATGTCGGGCAGCCTACGGACCGAGGCCGCGGCCGCCCCGCGCGCCGAGCCCTGGGCCGCGCGGCCCGCGCGCTCGGCGCGGCGGACGGCCATGCGGGCCCGCGCGGCGCCGCCGGGGGCCGGGCGCCGCCCGTGCCGGTCGCCCGCTCCGGGGCCCCTCACGAGAGCTGCTCCACGACCCAGTCGACGCACGCCGTCAGGGCCTCGACGTCGGCGGGCTCGACGGCGGGGAACATGCCGACGCGCAGCTGGTCGGGCCCGAGCGCGCGGTAGGGGTCGACGTCGACGACGCCGTTGGCGCGCAGCACCGCGCGCACGGCCGTGGCGTCGACGGGCGCGAGCACGTCGACCGTGCCGACGACCGGGGAGCGGTGCGCCGGGTCGGCGACGAAGGGCCGCGCCCACTCCCGGGCCTGCGCCCACGCGTAGAGGTGGCCGCTGGAGGCCGCCGTGCGCTCGGCGGCCCACGCGAGGCCGCCCTGCTCGAGCAGCCACTCGAGCTGGTCGACGAGGAGGGCGAGAGTGACGACGGCCGGCGTGTTGAGCGTCTGCTCTTTGCGGCTCGCCTCGAGGGCCAGCGGGAAGGACAGCGACGCCGGCGTCCAGCGATCGAGCGCCGCGACCTCCTCGGCCCGCGCCAGCGCGGCGGGGGAGCAGACGGCGAGCCACAGCCCGCCGTCGGAGGCCAGCGCCTTCTGCGGGGCGAGGTAGTAGACGTCGGTCTCGGCGAGGTCGACGGGCACGCCCCCGGCGGCCGACGTCGCGTCGACGACGACGAGGGCGTCGTCGTAGGCGCCCTCCGGCCGCACCACGGGAGCGACGACGCCGGTGGACGTCTCGTTGTGGGCGTAGGCGTACGTGTCGACGCCCGCGCGCGCCTGCGGGACGGCGAGCGAGCCGTTGGGCGCGCGGACGACGTCGGGCTCGGCGAGGAACGGCGCGGCGGCGAGGGCCGCGGCGAGCTTGGCGGTGAACTCCCCGTAGACGCAGGCCTGCGCGCGCTCGCGGACGAGCCCGACGGTGAGGACGTCCCAGAAGAGGGTCGACCCGCCGTTGCCGAGCACGACCTCGTAGCCGTCGGGCGCGCCCAGCAGGGCGGCGAGGCCCTCGCGGGCGCGGCGGACGAGGTCCTTGACGGGCGCCTGCCGGTGCGAGGTGCCGACGACGGTCCGCGCGACGGCGGTCAGGGCGGTGACCTGCGCCGGGCGGACCTTGCTCGGCCCGGACCCGAAGCGGCCGTCGGCGGGCAGCAGCTCCGCGGGGATGCGCAGGTCGGGCGCGCGCACGTCGGCCGGGGTCGTCACGGCGGGCATCTTGGCGCACGCGCGGCGCGAGGGCGGGGTGGTGTCCGTCACGAGCGCGTCGGCCGGGCGCATCGGGCGCCCCGCTGCGGGGGAGCTGTGCGCTGAGGACGCGGTGCACCGCGTCCTCAGCGCACACCGCTCCTCGCGGTCAGTCAGCGACAGGCGCCTCGGCCTCTCGCTCGGCGGCCGACGCCTCGAGCGCGGCCGCCACCGCCTCGAACTCGGCCAGCGCCGCGGTGAGGTCCTCGACGATCTCGCGAGCGATGACCTCGGGCGCGGGGAGCGCGTCGAGGTCCTCGAGCGAGGCGTCGCGCAGCCAGGTGATGTCGAGGTTGGCCTTATCGCGCGCCACGAGCTCATCGTGGGTGAAGGAGCGGAAGCGCTCGGTCTCCTCGCGCTCGGCCCGGGGTCGGCCGGGCTTGTAGGACTCGACGAACTCGTCGAGGTGGTGGCGGCGCAGCGGGTTCTGCTTGAGCGTGAAGTGCTGGTTGGTCCGCAGGTCGTAGACCCAGAGGCGCTCCGTCCACGGCCGCCCGTCGCTGCGCGCCTGCCGCTTGTCGAAGAAGAGCACGTTCGCCTTGACGCCCTGGGCGTAGAAGATCCCCGTCGGCAGCCGCAGCATCGTGTGCAGGTCGAAGTCGCGCAGCAGCCGCCGCCGCAGCGTCTCGCCGGCGCCGCCCTCGAAGAGCACGTTGTCGGGCAGGACGACGGCGGCGCGCCCGTCGATCTCGAGCAGGCTCATGATGTGCTGCACGAAGTTGAGCTGCTTGTTCGACGTCGTCGCGACGAAGTCCTGGCGCTCGATCTCCCGGTCCTCGCGCACTTCGCGGCCGTCGGCGCCGACCATCGTCAGCGACGACTTCCGCCCGAAGGGCGGGTTGGAGAGGACGACGGTCGCCCGCTTCGACGGCGGCGCGATGAGCGAGTCGCGGACGTCGACCGGGCTCTCCCCGCCGAGCTTGCCGATGCCGTGCAGCAGCAGGTTCATGGCCGCCAGGCGTGCGGTGCCGTCGACCAGCTCCGTGCCGAAGACGAGGGTCTCGTCCAGATGCTTGCGCTGCGGCGGCGTGTAGTCCCGGGACGCCGGCGCCTGAGCGACGTGCTCGTGGGCGGCGAGCAGGAAGCCGCCGGTCCCGGCCGCAGGGTCGATGACCGTGTCGGTGACGGTCGGGTCGATGCAGTCGACGACGGCCTCGATGAGCGGTCGAGGCGTGAAGTACTGCCCGGCACCGGACTTCACGTCCTCGGCGCCGCGGGAGAGCAGCTCCTCGTAGGCGTCGCCCTTGATGTCGGTGCCGGTGCCCGACCACGCCTCCTTGTCGATGAGGTCGACGACGAGGCGCCGCAGCTTCGCCGGGTCTTGGATGCGGTTCTGCGCCTTGCGGAAGACGGTGCCGAGGACACCGCGCTCGCGGGCCAGCTCCCGGAGGATGCGCGAGTAGGTGTCCTCGAGGTCCTGCCCCTCGGCGTCGAGGAGCGTCTGCCACGACAGCTCCTTGGGCACGATGCGCTGCTTCGGCGCGCTGTCGCGGCTCGCGAAGGGGTTGGCGCGCTCGTCGCGCTCGTGGGCCATCTTGAGGAAGAGCAGGTACGTCAGCTGCTCGGTGTACTCGATGGTGCCGACGCCGTCGTCGCGCAGGACGTTGCAGTACGACCAGAGCTTGTCGACGAGGCGGCGGGCGTCGCTCATGGGGGCATCCTGCCGGTCTCTGCCGTCCGTCCGTCTCCGCCGATCCCTCGAGGAGCCCGCCCGTTCAGCACCAAGGGTGCCCTCGGGTCGACCGACCAGCGGTCCTGCGTGACGCCTCGTCGGTTGCGAGGCGGGGGGTCGTCCAGCCTCGCGGCTGCAGGCATCGTGCGACGACTCGCGCGCTGACCTGCGGGTCTTCTGGTTCTGCGCACTCCAGTGAGAGGCTGTGGCTCCACACCACGGGGAGGTCTCATGACCGCAGTGCCGCAGGGAGAGGGCGCCGTCCGCGTCGTCAGCGGGCTCGACGTCGACCGTCGGCTCGAGGAGCTGGGTCTCGAGCGGGGCGTGCTGGTCATGGCGCTCGAAGCCGGGCAGACGTCCGCGCAGCAGGCGACCGAGCACCACCCCGTGACGGCCGCCGGCATCCTGCGCTGGCTGGCCACCGTCGAGACGTTGCGACGCGAGCTGGAGGTCCAGCTCGACTGGGCGCCCGACGACGTCCGGAACTCCCCGCGTGTGCTGAGCCCTGACCGCACCACGGCGGTCCTCGTCGCACGGGGCGACCGGGGGACCGGAGAGGTCGAGGTGACGCCGCAGACCGCTCGAGCTCGAGGTCGGTCGACCGTCCAGGCGGTCAACATCAACGAGCAGATGGCGCTGCCCCTCGACGTCAGGGTCGTCGCGGATCCCTCTGCCGAGCGCACCGACGGAGTACAGACGTGGATCCTCCTGCACTACCTCAGTGACGAGGACCCGCAGCAGCTCAGGGCCGAGCTGTCCCTGCCGGTCCGCGTCGACGAGACTGGCCATGTCACCGGCTGGGTGGAGCGCATCCTCCTGCCGCCGCTGACCTTCGGACCCGACGTGGGGTCGGCGCGGGATGCAGGTGACGATGGTGAGGGAGACGGCGATGTCGAGGTCCGGGTCGGGCGCCGCTGAGTCGCAGCCCATCGACCCCTCGCGCGTCACCATCGCGCGGCAGCGGCGCGGGCTGACGATGACCTCGCTCGCCCGGACGTTGGGTGTCACCCCGCGCACCGTCAGCACGTACGAGCGGGAGGGCGCCCCCGCGAAGGCCGGCGAGGCCCTCGCCGACGCCCTCGACGTGCCGAGCGACTTCTTCCGGCGTCCTGCCCTGGACCTCGTCGACGACGAGCGCGTCGCCTTCCGCGCTCGCCGGCGGACCTCCGCCGGGCAGCGTGCTGCGGCCACCGCGGCGGGGCGCATCGGGATCGAGCTCTACGCCTGGTTGCTCGAGCGCTTCACGGTGCCGGACGTCGATCTCCCGGAGCTCGACCACGACGATCCGGTGCGTGCTGCGTCAGCACTCCGGGGGCGGTGGGGCCGGCCGACCGGACCCGTGCCGAACCTCGTCCACCTCGCCGAGGCCCATGGCGTGCGGGTCCTGACCCTGCCCGCGGGCGCGGCGGAGGTCGACGCCTTCAGCGTGTGGCACGACGGGGCGCCGTACGTCTTCCTGACGGTGTCGAAGACGCCGGAGCGGGCCCGCTTCGACCTCGCGCACGAGCTGGGGCACCTCGTCCTGCACTCGCGCTCCGGGGGCGGTGACCTCGAGCGCGAGGCGGACCAGTTCGCTGCAGCACTGCTCATGCCGGTGGAGGAGCTCCGCACCCGCGTCGGGCGGGAGGTCGCCGCGCCGCAGGTCGTCCGGAGCAAGGCCTACTTCGGGGTCTCTGCCATGGCGCTCAACCGGAGCCTGCACGCGGCGGGGCGGATGAGCGACTGGACCTACCGCCAGAACTGCGTGCGCCTGACTCAGATGGGGTACAGGGCGGGTGAACCGGCGGGCATCGCTCGCGAGCGGTCCAAGGTCCTGCGCATCGTCTTCGACGCTCTTCGAGAGACCGGGACGACGACGCGCGACGTCGCCGATGCGCTCGGCCTCCGCCCTGGGGACGTGCACGACCTCACGTTCGGGCTGGCCATGACGACGGTGGCGCCGTCACTCGCGCCGGAGGGCCAGCCGTCGCCGCAGGTGGGTCGACAAGGGCTCCGTCTCGTCGGCACGACCTGAGCGAATCGCTCGACGGCCCAGGAGGGGTCCTGGACCCTCGTCTCCGTGGTCGGCGGTCACAACGCCTCAAAGAAGTCCTCGTCGAGGCGGCGCAGCGTCACGGTCGTTTCCGCCTGCACTTTCCCTGGCCGGTGTGGTGCCGTGACATTGTTAGCCCCCGGCAGAATTGATCGTCCGTACCACGCTCGCCCTACGCCTGACGAGGCTCCCTCAACGACTTTGGGAGCTGAGGTCATTGAGCGCGGACGTCGGCACGGCGATCCAGCCCTCGCGCCGGGCGCGTGCCGCTGCGAGCGCGTCCGTCGGCACGGCCATGAGCCCGAGCGCGGCCGCGCGGGCGGACAGCGCAGCGACCAGCGCGTCGAAGGCATCGTCACGCCGCCGGCAGAGCTCCTCGTGCTCACCGAGCCGCAGCCACGGCGCGGCCTCCACGAGGCCGTCGACGAGCGCCCCGAGCGCCGCCGTCCGGGCGCTGCCCTTGTAACCGCGGGAGCCGAGGTCCCAGACGTGGAGAGACGCCGCCGGGTAGACCTCGACGACGACGCCCGTGCCCGCCCGGTCGACCGGCGAGCCCGCGGCGGCGAGCCGGCCGAGGAGGTTGGCCGTCCGCATCGCCGTAAGGCCGATGCGGTCCGCGGCCACGCTGAGCGGTCGCAGCCCCGTCGTCTGCGTGACCGCTACGTCGGTGGCGCGGTTGGCCAGACCACGGCGCCAGTCGGCGTCGTCCAGCGCGTGGGGCTCGAGGTGGCCGGTGTGGTGCCTCGTCAGCATCTCGACGAACCCGTCGGGCCAGCCGAGCGGGCAGTCGAGGCCGAGCTTCGTCGACGTCGCCGCCGCGTCGACGATCGCGGCGTCGTCCACGCCGAGACGGAGGTCCGTCAGCACTGCGCCGTCGGCGTCCCACCGGATCGTCGCCATCCCCGTCTTCGCCGGCTCCGTCGCCAGGTCGATCCCAGTCGTGATCACTCCTGGACCGTAGGGGCGACCTCGGACAGTCAGACGGTCCGCGCCTCGGTGACCGGCGGCGAGGCGCGGCGAACCTCGTCCATCAGGTCGGGGAAGGGGTCCTCCAGCGGTCGTCGTCCGGAGCGCAGGGCGAGGAACGGGTGCATCAGCCGCTCGGTCGCCTCGTAGTAGCGGCCTCGGGTCTGCCCGTGCGGGTGGAGCAGGCCGGCGTTGACCAGCCGTCCGAGGTCGCGGGTGGCCGTCCGGTCCTCGAGACCGGCGCGACGGGCGTACGACGGTCGCTGGATGCGCGCACCCCGGACGGCATCGAAGAGCAGGTCGGCGGTGCGCTCCGGGAGCCCGTGCTCGGTGACGAGCGCGTCGATGGCACTCCACAGCTCTTCCGCCTCGCGGAAGCGCCGCGCCTGCGTCTGCGCCTGCATGTGGTGCGCGCGCAGGCAGAACTTGACCCAGAGGTGGGCGTCGCGCTCGGGCCGCCACGCGCCATGCCCCGTGGCGGCGAGCACGCGGTAGTAGTCCTCGGTGTTGCGGCCGAGCCACTCCTCGATGCTCGAGAAGCTCGGCTCGAGGACGTCGTCCTGGGCGAGCACGAGGGTCTGCAGGGCGCGGGCCATCCGGCCGTTGCCGTCGCGGAAAGGGTGGACCATGACGAGGTTGAGATGCGCCATGGCGCCACGCACCAGCGGGTCGGTCCCGCGGTCTGCGTCGAGCCGCTCCGCTAGGGCGTCCACGAGTGCCGGCACGGCGTCGCTGTCCGGTGCCTCGTAGACGGTCTGACCGGTCGCCTCGTCCTGGACGTAGACGACCCCGGGGCGGTACTGGCCAGGGCTCTTGCTCAGGTCGTGCTCGAGCAGCATGAAGTGCATCGAGCGGAGGGTCATCGCATCGAGGCGGAAGCCGGGCGTGGACGCCAGCTGCAGCACGTAGGTGAGGACGCGGCGGTAGCCGACGATCTCGGCCCAGGTCCGCTGGTCGGCGGTCATCGGTTCGTCGTCGTCGACCGCGGCGAGGGCGTCCTGCTCCGACACCACGTAGCCCTCGATGCTGTTGGAGCCGCGGATGGCCTGCGCCTGCGCGGAGCGTCGCAGACCTCCCGTCCAACGACGCGGCGCGCGCAGGACGGTGGCGAGTGCGGACCGCATGGCGTGGATGTCGTGCAGCACGCGGTCGTCGTCGAGGTCCAGGTCGGGAGTGCGGAAGAGGGCAGGCATGTCGCTATGTCCTTGTCATCGGGACACGCCGTCGATCCTCGTGCCGGTGTCACGAAGATAAAGACATAGCGACACGGCGTCTACCCCGCCCTCGCCCGCGAGCTGCTCCTGCGGCGGTGGCGACGCTCGACCTCGACCGCCTACAGAGCCTCGAAGAAGTCCTGGTCCAGACGGTGCAGCGTCACCGTCGTCTCCGCCTGCACGCCGACGCCGTGGCGGAGCATGAGGGCGGCGAGGCGGGCGCCGTCGACAAGCTCGACGCGGTGGCTGACCTTGTCAGCCGTCTCCCGGGCGCCCTTGGTGAAGGTGCTTGTCGTCATGAACACCCCTCGATCACCCTGGTTGCTCGCGAGGGCGCCGACGAAGCCCTGCAGCTCGGGGCGGCCGACGGAGTGGTCGGCCGCGTAGCGCTTGGCCTGCAGGTAGATGCGGTCCAGGCCGAGCGGGTCTTGGCTGATGATCCCGTCGATGCCGCCGTCGCCGGATGCGCCGGAGTGCTCGAGTCGGCCCGCCCGGCCGTAGCCCATGGCGCGCAGGAGCTCGAGGACCAGGCGCTCGAAGTCCGGAGGGCTGAGGGCGAGGGCACGGTCGAGCAGCTCGCTCTCGACGGCCGCGCGGTTCTCGGTGACGGCCTGGGCCAGGAGATCTTGCGGGGAGGCGGCTGCGGTGACGTCCGGGACCTCGTCAGGCGTCGCCGGCGGAGTGCTCGCGACGGGGTCGACGGAGGGCGGCGTCGCCTCGGACGAGGTTCGACCACGGAAGTCGCGGTAGGCCGCGAACGTGGAGAGCACCGTCATGTCCACGCGCTCGGGGTAGGCGGCAAGGACCTCGGCGCCGGCGTCGGTGAGCACGAGGTGGCCGCGCTGCGGCCGGTGGACCACGCCGGCCTGCGCCATGTGCGTCACCGCCCACCCCACGCGGTTGACGATGAGCCGCGCCCGTCCGCTGGGCAGCATCTGCGCCCGCTCCTCCTCGGTGAGGCCGAAGAGGTCGGACATCCGTTCCGTGAGGTCGCGGACCCGGTGAGGCTGTCGGTCGACGAGCTCGGCCAGCAGCGGGCGCATGAGCGTCTGAAAGTCGGGGACGGTCACGACGCCGCCTCGGCCAGCTCCTCGGCGACGTCCATGTCGCTGGATCGGCCCGTCAGGCGACCGGTGAAGGCGGCGGTGAGGAGGGCGCGGCGAAGGGCGGTGCCACGAGCGACGGCTAGGTCGAGACCCTCTCGAAGCCTTATGTGTGCCTGGAAGACGCTCGTTGCCTCGTTCACGAGGGCTCGTTGTTCCTCGAGCGGCGGGATGGGGAACTCGACGCCCTTCAAGCGTGCGGCGGAGAGGTGGGCGATGTTCGTGGTAATTCTCGCTTCCCGCGTGAAACGCCCCGTGTGCACGTGTCGTCGAAAGACCAGGAGTGCGAATTCGGGCACAACGTTGTCATGTGCCGTGAAGCGCAAGAGGCTGTTGGTGAAGGCGACGTCAGGTGGCTGGCCTAGGTACAGCGCTGGCCTGCCGACGAGCTCCGGCGTCTGCCCTTCGTTCAGCAATACGTCGCCCGGGTGCAGGCGGAAGCGCTCGAAGGTGTCGCCTGGCCAGTGCATGGACTTCAGGTCGTGTGCACGAATGTCGTTCTCGTAGACGTTGGCGACGCGTAAGTACGGGCGCACGTTGTCGCCGTCGTGCCAGTCGGGGTGGCGCTGGCGTCCCAATTCGACTCGACCTGCTCCGCCTGTCGTTGTGGCGTCCCAGTGCGGGGGGTAGTCGACCTCATCGGGTACGAGTCGAGCAAGTGTCGAGCCATGCGCCGACCGCAGTCGACGCAGGGAAGCGGCGAGGTAGGCGTCGGCGGCGTCGAGGCGGGAGAGGTGGTCCTCGAGGACGGCGACGATGCGTCGCTGCTCGTCGAGCGGCGGCAGCGGCACCGGCAAAGCGCGGAGGCGCTGCTGCGGCAAGTGCGCGATCGTCGAACCGGTGGCGACGCTGGCCAACGTCCCGTCGTCGGCGTAGCGACGGAGCAGGTGGCTGAGGTACCGAGGCTCGAGCTCGGCGTGCGGGCGGATGCGGTGAAGGGCCTTCTGGTAAGCCAAGTACTCGCTCCGCCCCTGCCAAATCGCGTTGCGGCCGATCTCGCCGCCCTCGCAGACGAGCAGGTCGCCGCGGGCCACGGCGAAACGATCGAGCTCGTCCTCGGCGATCTCCATGGTCAGCAGGTCGTCGAGGTCGATGCGCCCCCACTGCACATTCACGTTCCGGAGGTACGGCACCTCGCGGTGCCCGCGGGTCTTGCCGCGGTCGAGCATCTTGCCGAGGGCGGTGTCGGCGACCTCGTCGAGCCGAGTCAGGCGCCAATCAGGGGGCAGCGCCGTCACGCCGTCAGCTCCCGGTTCAGCTCGTGGAACAACTCGACCCCGCGGTCGCCCCCCAGCGCCCGCAGGAGCCCGTCCTGCCCACCCCGCTCGGTGAAGGGCGCCGTCTCCAAGTCGTCCGGCCCGATGCCGGCGGACGCGGCGATGACCTCGGCCATGCGGTCCAACCACCACTTCTCGTCGTCGGTGAAGCGCACGCCGGCCTGCTCCTGCTGGCGCTGCCAGGCGGCGTAGCGCTCGGCGACGCGGTCGGCGTACGGCACGAGCTCGTCATCCTGGCCCAGCGTGAAGCGCAGCAAGGACACGAGGTCCGTCAGCCGGTTCCGGTCGCGGTGGCGGACCCGGCCGGCGTCGACGACCTCGTAGGCGCGCCACAGCAGGTCGGGCGTCCAGCTGTGCGGCGGGCGCTTGATGCGGTTGGCCAGCTCCTCGATGTCGTCGAAGGACAGGTGCCGGTCGCGGGCCTCCTCGAGCACCTGCAGCGCGGTGATCTCGTCGCGGTGCTCCTCGAGGTAGGCGCGCCAGCTCTCGACGACCGAGCGGGCGCGGTCGGTGTCCACCACGCCGCCGGCGTCGAGGAGGACGTCCTCGCTCACCTCGTCGACCACGCGGTCCTTCGCCCGCCGCAGCTCGAGGATGCGGGCTCGCAGCGGTGGGTTAGCCGCCAGGGGCTCGGTCGCCCGCTCCAGCAGCTCGGTGACGGCCCGGTCGGCGTCGGCGCCCTCCAGCCCGGCGCGGACTCCGGCCTGCACGTCGGGGTCGACGGCGTCGACGAGGCCGCGGACGACGTCGCGCAGCGACCCACCGGCGACCTCGTCCAGCTCGATGCGCTCGGCGGGCGAGAGCTGCAGCTCGAGGGCGGACAGCCGGGAGGCCAGCGTCGCCGCCTCGTCCTCGGTGAGGGTGAGGTTGGCCGCCCGGTCGAGCAGCTTCTGCAGCGAGGTGCCCTTCTCCCGGTTGAGCGGCGGCTCGACGAAGGGGTGCTCGGTGACGCCGACGGCGTCGACGAGGACGAAGCGGGTCTTCTCCGTGGCGTCCGGCGTGACCGCCTGGTACTCGGCGGGCGCGATGGTGCGAGCGCCGCGGCCCTTCATCTGCTCGAAGTACTGCGCGCTGCGCACGTCCCGCATGAAGAGCAGGCACTCGAGCGGTCTCACGTCGGTGCCCGTGGCGATCATGTCGACGGTGACGGCGATGCGCATGGCCGCCGTCTGGCGGAAGTCGTTGAGCGCGCGCTTCGGGTCCTGCGCGTTGTAGGTGATCTTGCGGACGGCGTCGTTGCCCATGCGGAACACCTGCCGGGCGGTGGTGACGACCTCCTCGGCGTGGGCGTCGTCCTTGCAGAACACCAGCGTCTTCGGCACGACCTTCCGCCCGGGGAAGATCTCGGTGGAGAGGCGGTCGCGGAAGGTCTCGAGCACGGTGCGGATCTGGTCGGTCGACGTCACCGCCCGGTCGAGCTGCGGGCCCGTGTAGGCGAGCTCCTCGTCGAGCTCGACGTACTTGCGCTGCCGGGTGCGCCGATCGACGGTCGGCACCACGGTGCCGGCGTCGATGACGGACCCCTGCTCGCTGATCTGGGTCCGGATCCGGTAGACGTCGAAGTCGACGTTGACGCCGTCCACCACCGACTGCGGGTAGGTGTACTCGCTGACGAGGTTCTGCCGGAAGAAGCCGAACGTCTGCTTGCCCGGTGTCGCCGTGAGCCCGAGGACGTGGGCGTCGAAGTACTCGAGCACCCCGCGCCACACCCCGTAGATGGAGCGGTGCGCCTCGTCGACGATGACGAGGTCGAAGGCCTCCGGCGGGACGGCGGCGTTGTAGGGCGCCTCGACAGGCTTGTCCGGCACGTAGTCGTCGACGTTCGGGTCGTCGTCGCTGCTCGCCTCTCGGCCGCGGAGCACCGCGTGCACCCGCTGGATGGTCGAGATGACGACCGAGCTGCTGCCGAGGGCGCCCGCGCTCGTCAGCTTGTCGACGTTGTAGATCTCGGTGAAGCGGCGCCCGTCGCCCGGCGTCCGGTAGTTCTGGAACTCCGCGAGCGTCTGGTCGGCCAGGTTGTTGCGGTCGACGAGGAAGAGCACCCGTCGCATGCCGCCGTGCTGCAGCAGGCGGTACACCTGCGTGATCGCCGTGAAGGTCTTGCCCGCGCCCGTGGCCATCTGCACGAGCGACCGGTCGTGCTGCTGCTCGGCGAGCGAGCGCTCGACGCCCCCGATGGCGGTGATCTGCGCCGGGCGCAGGCCCTCGACCGCCAGCGGCGGCAGGTGCCGTACCTTCGCGCGCCACGTCGCCCGGTCGGGATCCGTCTCGGCGTCGCGCACGAGCCGGGCGAGCGTCGCCGGCTGCGGCGGGTGGCTCACGAGCCGCGCGCGCGGCGACGGGTCGAAGCCGTTGGTGAGGTGGGTCTCGGTGCCGCTCGACTCGAGGACGAAGGGCAGGCGGCCGTCCGTCGTCACCGCCTTGTGGCGCACGTCGGCGGGCAGGCCGGTGGCGTACATGGCCGACTGCCACTCGACGCCGGACAGCGTCGTCCCCTCGGGCTTGGCCTCGAGGACCCCGACGACGCGCTTGTCGACGTAGAGCAGGTAGTCGGCGCGGCCGTGGCCGGGCGCCATGGGCACCTCGCGGACGGCCACTCCCTGCGCGGCGAAGAGGTTGGTGTCGCCCCGGTCCTGGACCGACCACCCCGCCGCCGACAGCTGCGCGTCGATGAGCGCGCGGGCGCGCGCCTCCGCGGCGACGTGCCCCCCGCTCGTCATGCGCCTCCCCGTCCGATCCCCGTGCCGCGCACCGTAACCGGCTGCGCAGCGTCCGTCAGCGACTCGCGGGTCGTGCCCCCCGGTCGACCGCGTGCTGCTCCAGCACGTGCGCCGACCAGCCCGCCGTCCGCGCGCAGAGCACGAGCGGGGTGAGCATCGACGCCGGGACGCCGGCGCCGTCGAGGAGCACGGCGGCCCACAGCGCGGCGTTGGCGGTGCGGGGCAGGCCGTCCGCGTCCCGGCGGGCGCGCTCGGCGAGGGCGGCCTCGCCGGCCTCCTCCAGCGCCAGGGCGCTCGGCAGGCGCGCCGGCGCGAGCTCGCGGACGGCGTCGCGCAGGAGCGGCACCCGCGGGTCCGGACCGCCGCGGCCGTGGAGGCCGAAGCCCATGAGGCGGTGGCCGCCGTCGAGCACGGAGGCGACGACGCGGCCGGCGTCCCCCGTGCGGTGGACGGCGTCGAGCAGGTGCAGGACGCGCGGAAGGGCCCCGGCGCAGAGCGGTCCGCTCATCGTGCCGACGGCGGCGGACAGGCACGCGGCGGCGTCGGCGCCGCTGGCGGCGACCGTCCGCGCGGTGACCGTGGCCGGCGTCAGCCCGTCCTCGGCGAGGACGGTCCAGCCGGCGTCGAGCGCGCGGGCGTGGTCGGGGTCCACCTCGCCGCGCCAGCGCAGGAGGAAGCGCTCGGCCGTCGTGCGGCCCTGGTCGACGCGGCGCTGGGGGACCATCGGGGCGTCCGGCCCGCGGGCGGACTGCGCGATGAAGCTGAGCGCCAGGACGCTGGCGCGCGCGACGTCCTCGCGGGCCCGCTCGGGCGGGGTGTCCATGAGCGGCGCGAGCCCCCAGACGGGCGCGACCTGCGCCAGGGCGCTCTGGACGTCGACGCGCACGTCGCCCGTGCGCACCGGCAGGGGGAAGGGCTCGGCGGGGGGCAGGGCTCCGTCGCGGGCGCCGGACGGCGGCTCGCCGTCGACGAGCAGCGCCCACACCTCGCCGAAGGGCGTGCTGCCGGCCAGGTCGGCGACGTCGCGCCCGCGGTAGCGCAGGACGCCGGGGCCCGTCTGGCTCACCCGGGTGGTCCGGGCGGCGCGTGCGGTGAGCGACGCCTCCCGCGCCAGGCCGCCGGTCGCGCCGGGCTCGCCCGCGGCGGTCTCTCCGCGCGCGGACGCGCTGTCGTCGTCCACCGCGACTCCCCTCCGCCGCCCCCGCGGGCGGCGCGCTCGCCCGGCGCGCCCGTGCGCCGGCGGGCCTACTCTGCCGCGCGTGGTCGCGGCGGAGCACGGCGGTGGGGGCGGCGGGGCGCCGGCGGGCGCCTCGGGCGAGCACGGCGGGGCGCGCGAGCCGGTGGTCGACCCGTCCGCGCGGGTCTCCTACACGGGCACAGGGCTCGAGGACGACGCGCCGCTGTGGACCGCCGACCCGCCCCTCGCCCCGCTGGGGCTGCTCGAGCGGTGGTACGCCGACGCGGCCGCGGACGAGCGCGTCGTCGAGCCGGGCGCCGTCGTGCTCGCGACGGTCGACGCCGACGGGGTCCCCGACGCGCGGACGGTGCTGCTCAAGGGCCTCGACGGGCGCGGCGCCGTCGTCTACACGAACCTCGCGTCGGCCAAGGGGCGCCAGCTCGAGGCCCGCGCGCACGCGGCGCTGGTGCTGCCGTGGCACGCGATGTCGCGCAACGTCCGCCTGCGGGGGCGCGTGGAGCGGGTGACCCGCGAGGAGTCGACGGCCTACTTCGCCCAGCGCCCGCGCGGGTCGCAGGTGGCGGCGTGGGCGTCGGCGCAGTCTCAGCCCGTGGGCAGCCGCGCCGACCTCGAGCGCCGCGTCGCCGAGCTGGAGGAGCGCTTCGCCGGGCAGGAGGTGCCGCTGCCGCCGACCTGGGGCGGGGTGCGGGTGCTGCCCGTCGCCGTCGAGCTGTGGGCCGGGCGCGCCTCGCGCCTGCACGACCGCGCGGCGTGGACGTCGGTGACGGGCGAGCCGGCGCGCCTCGACGACGCCGGCGCCTGGCGCCTCGCGCGCCTGCAGCCCTGAGGGGCGAACGGGGGACGACTCGCCCTCCGGTGGCGGCCTTGAGGGGCGAGGAGACGGCGACTCGCCCTCCGGTGGCGGCCTCGAGGGGCGAACAGGCGACGACTCGCCCTAGGGGGCGTCCGGGGCCGGGCGTGGAACAGCCCCCGGGTCCGACGTCGTCGACGTCGCGCCGTGCTGGACGGGCACGGCACCCGGGGGCTGCGGTGGCTGCCGGGATCTCGCCGGTCGCCTCTGTCGCACCGGGGCCTGTTCCCCGGTCGGCGGCCGGACTCGACTGCTGGGCAGCGTCGTCCGAGGTGCTCGGGCGGCTAGCGGGCAGCCACCTCACGTGTCCTTGTACCACTCACTGTACGGACCACCTCCTCTCTCGTGTGGCGGCACCGTACGTCCGCCCCCGGCGTCGCGCCAGGGGTTTCCGCGGGGTCCGCGGACGAGGCCGGGAGGGCGGCGGGGAGGGCCCATGAGAGGGCGGCGCGAGGTGTCGACGAGGAGGGCCCGATGGCGGGGGAGGCGCCGCCGGGGCGCGCCACTCTAGGATCGTTCCAGGGAAGACCGACGCCGCTCGGTGCCACGACGACGGACACGGAGACACCGCGTGAGCGACCTCATCGACACCACCGAGATGTACCTGCGGACGATCTTCGAGCTCGAGGAGGAGGGCATCGTCCCCCTCCGCGCCCGCATCGCCGAGCGCCTGTCGCAGAGCGGTCCCACCGTGTCGCAGACCGTCGCCCGCATGGAGCGCGACGGGCTCGTCGTCGTCAGCGGCGACCGCCACCTCGAGCTCACCCAGACCGGGCGCACCCTCGCGACGCGGGTCATGCGCAAGCACCGCATCGCCGAGCGCCTGCTCACCGACGTCATCGGGCTGGACTGGGAGTACGTCCACGAGGAGGCGTGCCGCTGGGAGCACGTCATGAGCGACCGCGTCGAGAAGCGGCTCGTCGAGCTCCTCGACCACCCGACGGAGTCCCCCTACGGCAACCCCATCCCCGGCCTGGGCGAGCTCGAGGGCGGCGCGCCCGACGGCGCGGGCGACGCGTCGTCGTCCTTCCTCGAGGGCGTCGTCTCCCTCGTCGAGGCGAGCGAGCGGGAGGGCGTCTTCCTCGTCCGGCGCCTCGGGGAGCCGGTGCAGTACGACCACGTCGTCATGGCGCAGCTGGCGGCCGCGCAGGTGCGCCCGGGCAGCGCCGTCGCCCTGGAGCGCCGGGCGCCCGCGCGCCGCGGCGCCGAGGGCTCCGTCGTCGTGCGCGCCGACGGCGCCGAGGTCGGCCTCGAGCTGGCCGACTCCGTCGCCTCGCACGTCTTCGTCGCCCCCGGCGCCTGAGCCGCCGGCCCGTCCCGCGGTCGTGCCCGCGGGACGGGGCTCGGCGGTCCTGGGCCCGGGGCTCAGCCCGCCAGCTGCTCGCGCGCCCGCGCGGCCCCGGCGACGAGCGAGGCCAGCCCCGCCGCGACCTCCTCGACCGACCGCGTCTTGAGCCCGCAGTCGGGGTTCGCCCAGAGCCGGTCCGCGGGCAGCCGCTCCAGGGCGCGTGCCAGGTGGTCGGCCACCTCGTCGACGGAGGGCACGCGGGGCGAGTGGATGTCCCACACGCCCGGCCCGACGCCGCGGTCGTAGCCCTCCGCGGCCAGCTCGTCGAGCACCTCCAGGCGCGAGCGCGCCGCCTCGAGGCTGATGACGTCGGCGTCGAGGGCGTCGATCGCGGCCATGACGTCGCCGAACTCGGCGTAGCACATGTGCGTGTGCACCTGCGTGGACGGCGCGGCCACGGCCGTCGCCAGGCGGAACGCGTCGACGGCCCAGGCGAGGTACTCCGCGCGCCCGGCGGCGCGCAGGGGCAGCAGCTCGCGCAGGCCCGGCTCGTCGACCTGGACGACCCGCGCGCCCCCGGCCTCGAGGTCGGCCACCTCGTCCCGCAGCGCCAGCGCGAGCTGGCGCGCCGTCGTCGAGCGCGGCTCGTCGTCGCGGGGGAAGGACCAGGCGAGGACGGTCACCGGGCCGGTGAGCATCCCCTTGACCGGGGCGGCGGTGAGCGACTGCGCGTACGCCGTCCAGCGCGTCGTCATCGGCGCCGGCCGGGAGACGTCACCCACGACGACGGGCGGGCGCACGCACCGGCTGCCGTAGGACTGCACCCAGCCGTGGAGCGGCGTGACGAAGCCGTCGAGGCGGGCGGCGAAGTGGCGCACCATGTCGTCGCGCTCGGGCTCGCCGTGGACGAGGACGTCGACGCCCGCGGCCTCCTGCGCCGCGACGACGGCGCGGACCTCCGCCTCCATGGCCGCCTCGTACCCGGCGTCGTCGAGCGACCCGGCGCGGTGGGCCGCCCGCGCGCGGCGGATCTCCGGCGTCTGCGGGAAGGAGCCGATGGTCGTCGTCGGCAGGAGCGGCAGGCCCAGCGCGGCGGCCTGCAGCGCGCGCCGCTCGGCCGCGGGCGTCCCGCGCTCGAGGTCGGCGGGCACGACGCCCGCGGCGCGCTCGCGGACGGCGGCCGAGCGGGTCACGGGCGAGGCGCGCCGGGAGGCCACCACCGCGGCCGACGCCTCCAGCTCGGCGCGCACGGCGTCGCGCCCGTCCGCGAGCCCTCGGGCGAGCACGGCCACCTCGGCGAGCTTCTGGTCGGCGAAGGCGAGCCAGGAGCGGACCTCGGGGTCGAGCTGGACCTCCCGCTCGACGTCGTGCGGCACGTGCAGCAGCGAGCACGAGGGGGCGACGTCGACGTGCGCGCCGGACGCCGCGAGCACCTCGAGGTGGTCGAGGGCCTGCTCGAGGTCGCGGCGCCAGACCCCGCGGCCGTCGACGACCCCGGCGACGAGCCGCCGCCCGGCGAGCCCCGGCAGCGCGGCGAGGGCCTCGACCTCGGCGCGGTCGGCCCCCGCGAGGTCCACCGCGAGGCCGTCCGCGCCCGCCGCGAGGAGCAGCGGCGCCGCGTCGCCGAGGCGCTCGAAGTACCCGGCGACGAGCAGCCGGGGGCGGTCGGCCAGCCCGGCGAGGTGGCCGACCGCCTCCCGGGCGAGGGCGGTGAGCTCGTCGTCGAGGTCGGTGACGAGCACCGGCTCGTCGAGCTGCACCCACCCGACGCCCTCTGCGGCGAGCAGCGCGAGCAGCTCGGCGTAGACCGGCAGCAGCCGGGGGAGCAGCGCGTCGGGGCGCCACCCGGCGGGGGCGCCGTCCGCGGGCTTGGACAGCCGCAGCAGCGTCACGGGCCCGACGACGACGGGCCGGGGCTCCAGCCCGCGGCGCCGCGCGCCGCGCACCTGCTCGAGCAGGTCCTCCGCGTGCAGCGACGGCGCCGCGTCCGGCCCCAGCTCGGGCACGAGGTGGTGGTAGTTCGTGTCGAACCACTTCGTCATCTCCCAGGCGGGTGCGTCCGCCGCGCCGCGGGCGGCGGCGAAGAGCCGGGCGAGCCGGGCCTCCTGGCCCCCGGCCGCCGGTGCGCCGGGCAGCAGCCCGAGCAGCGCGGCGGCGTCGAGCACGTGGTCGTAGAGCGAGAAGTCACCGACGGGGACCTCCCGCAGCCCGGCGCCCGCCATCGCCGCGAAGCGCTGGTCCTGCACCTCCTCGGCGGCGGCGAGGAGGCCGGGCGCGTCGAGCCGCCCCGCCCAGTGGGCCTCGAGGGCGCGCTTCAGCTCCCGGTCGCGCCCCTGGCGGGGGTAGCCGAGGGCGGTCGGCGACGGGCGGTGGCCGGGGGCGGGACCGAGCCCGCCCTCGGTGCCGCCGGTCGGGGTCGTGCTGGTGGTGCTGGTCATGGATCTCTCCTGCGCGAGTCCACGACGGCGCCCGGGGCCGGCCGGCGCGCGGACGCGGACGGCGCGGGGCGCCCCGCGCGCCGGGGCGCGGGCGCG
>NZ_JBBHZG010000001.1:706645-708622 GCF_037482305.1 Pseudokineococcus sp. 5B2Z-1 | reverse complement strand
GCGCGCCGTGCCGGCGCGGGCGGGCTCCGACCGTCCCGAGCGGCCGTCATCCACCGCCCGGGCGGTCGCCCGGGCGGACGGCTGGCAGGTCTTCGGACTCCCGGGCGCGGACCTCTCGGTCCTCCTACTGGCCGTCGCTTCCCAGGCCGGAGCCCAGTGCTCGATGACGGCGGTCGTTCCCGGACACCGCTGCGGGGCAGTCCCGGTCTCCCACCGGGTTCCCTCTCTCGTCCTCCGGCGCGGACGCCGGCGGAACCAGTCGCGTCGGGGACGCTAGCCGCCGAGCGCGCACCGCCCCCGCGGCGTCCGCGGTGCGGGCGGCGACGCCTGCTGGTCACGGCGCGTGGCCGCCGTCACGGCGTGTCGTGCGCGGCGCGCCGGTCCGTTACCGAGATGTGACGGGCGCCGTCACCGTGGGGTACGGTCCGCGCGCTGCCCGGCGCACCGGGCGGCGCCTGCCCCGGAGCGCCGAGCCCTGCCGCCGGGTCGCAGGTCCCAGCGAGCTCGACGACGGCAGGGGCGGGGGACCCAGGATCTCCGGTCCCGCGGCGCGGGGCGGCTCCGGCCGTCGCGCTGACGCGGACCTCGGGGTGAAGCCGGTCCTCCCGACCAGGGGAGACGGCCGGGTGGCTCCCACCCGAACCCGACAGCTCACCTCGCAGGCGACTGGGAGAGGTCACCGCCCGTGCCCCTGCACGCCTCCGCGCGCCACCGCGCCCGCCACGCCGCCCCCGGGCCCGTGTCGACCCCGTTCACCGGCCTGCAGCAGGCCGTCGCCGCGCGCGCCGGCGTGGTCGCCCGCCGCGGCGTCGTCGTCGGAGCCTCCACCGGCCTCGTCCTGACGCTCGGCACGAGCGCCTCCGTCGCGGAGCCGCGCGAGGACGCCCCGCGCCCCGCTCCGGCGCTGACGGCGCCCGCCGAGCGCGTCGAGGCGGCGGCGCCCGTCGCCACCGAGGCGCTCACCGTCGCCGCGGACGTGCCCGTGACCTTCGCCCGGGGCGCCGCCCTCGGCGTCGTCGCGCCCCCGCCCCCGCCGCCGCCCCCCGCGCCGGTCGTCGTGGCCGACGAGGCCGACGCCGACGAGCCGGGTGACGAGACCTCCTCGGACGACAGCTCGTCGGACGAGACCTCGTCGGACGAGACCTCGTCGGACGAGACCTCGTCGGACGAGACCTCGTCGGACGAGGCCTCCTCGGACGGCGGTGCGTCCGACCGTGGCGCCGAGAGCACGTCCCGGTCCGCCGAGCGCAGCGCCCCCGCGCCGGAGGCCGAGGCGGAGCCCGAGCCCGAGCCGGCTCCCGCCGCCCCGTCCTCGGCCGGCGGCTCGGTGCTCGACATCGCCGCGCAGTACGTCGGCACGCCGTACTCCTACGGCGGCACGACGCCCTCGGGCTTCGACTGCTCGGGCTTCACGCAGTACGTCTTCGCCCAGGCGGGCATCTCGCTGCCCCGCACCGCCGCCGCCCAGGGCGCCGCCGGCCAGCGGGTCTCCCGCTCGGAGGCGCAGCCCGGCGACCTGGCCGTCGTCTCCGACGGCTCGCACGTCGGCATCTACGCCGGCGGCAACCAGTGGTACGACTCGCCCCGCCCGGGCAAGTCGGTGTCGCTGCGCGACATGTGGACCTCGGACGTCTACTTCGTGCGCTACTGACGACCCTCCGCCCGGTTCCCGCCGGGCGTCGACGACGGCCCGCCACCCCCTCCCGGGGTGGCGGGCCGTCGTCGTCGGGGCGCCCGCCCCCGGTGAGTCCTGTCCGCGGTGACCCCCGTCGTCGGTGACCGCCGTCGTCGGTGACCGCGGCCGGCGCTTCCGCGCCCGCTGCCCCGCCCGCGGCCGGCGCTCGCGCGCACGGGGCGCGACGGAGACGCGCGGGCGACCGTCGTGCGACGGCGGCACGACGCGAGGACGACGGGCGCACGACGCGGGCGCAACCCCGGTGACGCGGGGCCCGCGGCGACGTACCGTGAGCGCGCCGG
>NZ_JBBHZG010000001.1:674542-706510 GCF_037482305.1 Pseudokineococcus sp. 5B2Z-1 | reverse complement strand
ACGCCCCCCCCCGGCCCCGTCGAGGAGGTCCCGTGGCGGCAGCACCGGCGCGTCCAGCCCGATCCAGGGCCGGGTCGCGCCGCGGTGCCCCCGTCACGTCCCCGGCGGGAGCGGGCAGCTGCCCGTGGCCACCCGGCTGCGCACCAGCCCCGCGCTCCCCGCACCCCACGGCGTCGACCACCGATGGTCGGCGCCGTCGTGCGTCTCCCACCCTCCGCGCGCGACCCAGCCGCGGAGCGAGCGCTCGTCCCCCCGGTGCGGAGCACCGGCCCGGGACGCGCAGATCGGGGTCGTCATGCGCACTCTCGTCCTCAACGCCGGCTACGAGCCGCTCGGCGTCGTCTCCTTCAAGCGGGCCCTCGTGCTCGTCCTCGCCGGCAAGGCGGTCGTGCTCGCGGCCGACGAGCTCCCCGTCGTCGCGACGACGCTGAGCCTGCCCCGCCCGTCCGTCATCCTCCTCACCCGCTACGTGCGGGTGCCGCGGGCCCACGGCGTCGCCGTCTCCCGGCGCGGGGTGCTGCGCCGGGACGGCGCGCGGTGCGCCTACTGCCGGCGCTCGGCGACCACGGTCGACCACGTGCTGCCGCGCAGCCGCGGCGGTCGGGACACGTGGGAGAACCTCGTGGCCTGCTGCCTGCGGTGCAACGGCCAGAAGGGCGACCGGACCCCGGAGGAGATGGGCTGGGCGCTGCGGACCCGCCCGGCGGCGCCCGCCGGCCCGGCGTGGGTGGTCGCGGGCGTCGAGGCGCGGCCGGGGTGGTCGGACTACCTGCCGGCCGCCGCCGAGGTGGCCTGAGGGCGCACGGCGACCTGCGGAAGGCATCGTGACGGGGCGTCACCGCAGGTGGGAGGCCCGGCCGGCGCGCGGGTGGGCCGTTGCGCAGGTCGCTGTGCGCCCGCGAGCCGGGCGGCCCGAGCCGGGCTCAGCGCTCCGGCAGCCGCGGCCCGGGCCCGGTGACGTCGTCGAGGAGGTCGCCGTCCGCCTCCAGGCGCGCGAGGACCTGCTCGGGGGAGAGCTGCTCGAGGTGCTCGTCCACCTCGTCCCAGGTGCGCGGCGCGGCCACGCGCGGCTGCTCGCGCCCGCGCAGCGAGTAGGGCGTCACGGTCGTCTTCGACCACGTGTTCTGCGACCAGTCGAGCAGCACCCGCCCGTTCCGCCGGGCCTTGGTCATCGTCGCGACGACCTCGCGCGGGCGGTCGCGCGCGAGGGACTCGGCGAGGCGGCGCACGTAGTCGCGGACGACGTCGGCGTCCTGCTCGCCGGACACGGCGGCGTAGAGCTGCAGGCCCTTGCTGCCGCTCGTCACGGGGCGCGGGTCGAGGCCGTCGGCCTCGAGGCGCTCGGCGACGACGTGGGCCAGCGCCGCGCACTCGGCCAGCCCCGTGCCCGGCCCGGGGTCGAGGTCGACGACGAGGCGGTCCGGGTGCGCGGTGCGGACGGGCCCGCGGTCGTCCTCCGCCTCCGGTCGCCGGACCCGCCACTGCGGCGTGTGCAGCTCGATCGCGGAGAGGTTGGCCGCCCAGACGATCCCGGCGACGTCGTCGAGCAGGGGGGAGACGACGACCTCCGGCGGGGCGCCGCCGTCGGCGCGGCCGTCGCGCTCGGAGGAGCGCAGCGGGACGCGCGCCGTGCGCACCCACGACGGCGTGCCCGCAGGCGCGTTCTTCTCGAAGAAGGACGCGTCGCCGACGCCGTGGGGCCACCGCACGCGCGTGACGGGGCGGTCGCGCAGCTGGCGCAGGAGCGGCTCAGCGGCGCGGGCGACGTAGTCGAGGACCTCGGCCTTCGTCGTCCCGGTCGCCGGGTAGAGCACCTTCTCCAGCGACGTCAGCCGCAGGCGGCGGCCGCCGACCTCGACGACCTGGACGGTCGTCTCGTGCTGCGGGCTCACCGCCGCCACCTCCCGGAGCGCTCCTGGTCCGCGGCCTCGACCGTCGCCGCGTCGACGACGTCGGGCTCGGCGTCCTCGCGCAGGCCGACGTAGGACGGCTGGCGCAGCCGCCCGCCCGTCGTCGACCCGAGCGAGCGCACCTCGGCGAGGAGCTCCGGCTCCACCCAGACCGCGCCCCGGGCGTCCACGGCGGGCACGTCGGTCGCGAAGGGGGAGGCGCCGCGCGCCATCGGCCCCAGGCGAGGCGCGAGGTGGGCCGCGGCCCGCGGGCCGATGCCGCTGCCCACGCGCCCGAGGTAGACGAGGCGGCCGTCGGCGTCGGGCGCGCCCACGAGCAGCGCCCCCACGCGGTCGCGCGTGCCCTCCTGCGGGCGCCAGCCGCCCACGACGACGGTCCGCGCGGCGCGGTGGGCGGCCTTCACCCAGGCCGGGCTGCGCTCGCCGGGGCGGTAGGGGGAGTCCCAGCGCTTGGCGACGCCGCCCTCGAGGCCCTGCGCGCGGGTGGCGGCGAGCACGTCGGCGCCGTGGTCGAAGACGGGGGAGAGCTGCAGCGCCGCCCCGCCGACGTCGAGGCCCTCCCAGCGCGCGGCGAGCGGCTCGAGGACGGCGCGCCGCGCGCGCAGGGGCTCGGCCAGGAGGTCGCGCCCGCCGGCGCGCAGGACGTCGAAGACGACGTAGACGACCGGGGTGGAGCGCGCGGCCGCCGCCGCCCGGGCGCCCGAGAGGCCGAGCCGCGGCGCGAGGACGCCGAAGGACGGGCGCCCGGCGGCGTCGAGGGCGACGACCTCGCCGTCGAGCAGCAGGTCCTCGCCCGCGGCGGCCAGGCCCGCCAGGTCGGGGAAGGCGCCCGTGACGTCGCGCTCGGTGCGGCTGGCGAGGCGCGCCCGCCCGCCCGCGGTGGAGGCGAGCAGGCGCATGCCGTCCCACTTGACCTCGTACGCCCAGGCGCGCCCGTCCTCGGGGAGGGCACCCGGCGTGCGCGCGGGGGTGGCGAGCATGGGGCGCACCGGTCGATCATGGCCGCCACGGCGGACGAGCGCCGGGCGAGCCGCCCGGCGCCGGCTCCCCGCCGGGGAGGGGGTGCGTCGTGAGGGCCATCTGGAAGGGCGCCGTGTCCTTCGGGCTCGTCTCCGTGCCGGTGAAGGTCTACGCCGCCACCGGCACGAACGACGTCCGCTTCCACCAGGTGCACGAGGCCGACGGCGGGCGCATCCGCTACAAGCGCGTCTGCAGCGTCGACGGCGAGGAGGTCTCCTACCCCGAGATCGCCAAGGCCTACGAGACGGCGGACGGCGAGCAGGTGGTCCTCACCGACGAGGACCTGGACCAGCTGCCCCTGTCGACGAGCCGCGAGATCGACGTCGTCGAGTTCGTGCCGTCCGACCAGGTCGACCCGGTGCTGTTCAACAAGGCGTACTACCTCGAGCCGGAGCGCACGGCCCTCAAGCCCTACACGCTGCTGCGCGAGGCGCTGCGGGCGACCGACCGCGTGGCCGTCGTCAAGGTGGCGCTGCGGCAGCGGGAGTCGCTCGCGATCCTGCGGGTGCGCGACGACGTCATCAGCCTGCAGACGCTGCTGTGGCCCGACGAGGTGCGCGAGGCGTCCTTCGACGTCCTGTCCTCCGAGGTCGAGCTGCGCCCGCAGGAGACGACCATGGCGGCCTCGCTCGTGGAGTCCCTGGCCGGCGACTTCGACCCCGACGCGTTCAGCGACGGCTACGCGGCCGCCGTCACCGAGCTCGTCGAGGCCAAGATCAGCGCCGGTGACGTCCGCCGGCCGCCCGCGGAGGGCGAGGAGGAGGCCGGCGAGGGCGCGCAGGTGGTGGACCTGCTCTCGGCGCTGCAGCGCAGCGTCGACCGGGCCCGGCGCGACCGCGGCGAGGAGCCCGCCGAGGAGGCGCCCGCACCGGCGCGGCGACGCACGCCGGCCGCGGAGGAGCCCGCCGAGGACGCCGGGGACGACGCAGCGCCGGAGGCCCCGGCGCCGCGACGGCGCCGGACGGCCTCGTCCTCGAAGGGCACGTCGTCGAAGGGGGCGGCGTCGAAGACGACGGCCTCGAAGAGCACGGCCTCGAAGGGGACGGCGAAGGGCTCGACGTCCGGGGGCGCGAAGGGAACGGCCTCGAAGGGCTCGGCGTCGAAGGGCTCCGAGGAGGAGGCCGCGCCCGCGCGGCGGACGCGCAAGAAGTCCGCCTGAGGGTCCCGTCGGCTACGCGGGCGGCGTCGGTCCCGCCGCGAGCCAGCGGCGGACCGTCGCGGGGACGCCCGGCGCGACCTCGTGGCCGACCCCCGGCAGCACGCGGACGTCGAGGTCCGCGGCCGGTGCGAGGGCGGGGAGGTCGGCGAGGGCGGGGAAGCCCGTGAAGAGGAAGGGCACGAGGTCCACGCCGTCGACGGGCACGGCGTCGTCCTCTGCCCCCGCGAGGTGCAGGGCCGTGAAGGCGCCCGGGCACGTCGGCACCGCGACGGTGCCGTTGACGACGGCGATCGCGTCGACGACCTCGGGGCGCTCGCACGCCAGGCGGTAGGCGAGCATCCCGCCGTTGGAGTAGCCGACGACGTACGCGCGCTCCGCGCCGCGCGCCCGCAGGTCCGCGAGGAGGCGGGAGAGGTAGCCGACGTCGTCGACGTCGGAGCGGGCGGCCGACCCGCAGCAGCTGCCCGCCGCCCAGCTGGGGCGCTCCCCGAGGCCGGTCGGGAGGACGACGACGGCGTCGAGGTCGCGGCCCAGCGCCGGCGCGTCCAGGCGCTCCGCGGCCTGGGCCGCGCTGCTCGTGTAGCCGTGGAGCACGAGGACGGCCGTCCTCGCGACGGTGCCGGGCAGCTCGGCGGCCCGGACGACGTCGTCGCCCTCGGCCCGCAGGACGAGGAGCGGGCGCTCGGCGTCGGGCACAGCCTCGACGACGGGGTCGGGCACCAGCGCCGGCGGGTCGGTGCCGGCGGCGGCGCCCTCCCGCAGGTCGCCGCCGAGGGCGCCCGGGAGCTGCAGCAGGCCCGTCGTCGGCAGGGCGACGAGGGCCAGCGCGACCGCCACGACCCCCGCGAGCAGCCGGGGGCGCGCGAGCGCGGGACCGGGCGTGCGCGGGGAGCGGGGCGGGCGGGGCACGCGCGCATCCTGCGCGAGCGCACGACGGAGCGGGTAGGGCTCGCGCGTGATCGTGACCCGTCCGTGAGCGGGGCCGGCTCGGGCGCAGCGAGGGCCCGGGCCGGTCGGGGGAGCGCGGCAGCCTCGAGGGGCGGCGTCGGGGCCCTGTGGCAGGGTTCCGGCGTGGCCACCTCGGAGGACGCCGCCCCCGCCCTGCGGCCCCTGCACGCCCGCACCGTCGCCCTCGGCGACGCCCTGCACCGCCGCGCCAGCCGGCGCGCCCTCGAGCAGGGCTGGCGGCCGTCCATCAGCGTCTACGCCGGGTACGGCTCGCCGCGGCGCGTGCGCGTCCTCGGGCGCCTGCTGCTCACGGCCCCGGACGGCCGGAGCCCGAGCGAGCGGCCCGAGGTGGTCCGGGGGTGGCGGAGCTTCCTCACGGTCCCCGTGCGCGACGCCCCCGTCGTCGTCGAGGTGGCCGGGCAGCGCCACGACGTCCTCACCGACCGGGGCGGCTTCGTCGACGTCAGCCTCCCGGCCGACCTCGAGGCCGGGTGGCAGGAGGTCGTCCTCCACGCCGACGGCGCCGAGCCCGCCGCGGCCCCGGTGCGGATCATCGGTGACGACGTCGAGATCGGCCTCGTCAGCGACGTCGACGACACGGTCATGGTGACGGCGCTGCCGCGCCCCTTCCTCGCGGCGTGGAACACCTTCGTGCTCGACGAGCACGCCCGGAACCCGGTCCCGGGCATGGCCGTCCTCTACGAGCGCATCACCCGGGCCCACGCCGACGTCCCCGTCGTCTACCTCTCGACCGGCGCCTGGAACGTCGCGCAGACGCTCACGCGCTTCCTGCACCGCCACCTCTACCCGCGCGGGCCGCTGCTGCTCACCGACTGGGGCCCCACGCCGGACCGGTGGTTCCGCAGCGGTCGCCTGCACAAGGAGCGGAGCCTGCGCCGGCTCGCCGACGAGTTCCCGCACGTGCGCTGGCTGCTCGTCGGCGACGACGGCCAGCACGACGAGGCGATCTACGCCGACTTCGCCCGCGAGCGGCCCGCGAGCGTCGCGGCCGTGGCGATCCGGCACCTCTCGCCCACCGAGTCGGTGCTCGCGCAGGGCCTCCCGGCGCCGCAGGGCGCGCCCGCGCGCGAGGACTCCGACCACGCGTGGGTCTCCGCACCCGACGGCGCGGGCCTCGCCCGGCTGCTGCGCGGCACCGGCGTCCTCTGAGGGACGGCGCGCGCCAGCACCGCACCGGCCGCGCGCGCCGCGAGCCCGGCGCTAGGAGCGCTGGTCGCCCGCGGGGAGCGCGGGCGCGACGGCCGGCTCGGCCGCGACGACGTCGGCGGGTCGCCGACGCAGGAGGGGCGTGCGGTCGCTGCACCGCGTCTCGAACGCGGCCATCGCGAGCATCACGGGGAGGACGAGGACGGGCAGGAGGAGGGCGAGGTAGGCCATGGGCGCGCTTCCGTGCGACGTGCACGGCCGACGCGTCCACCTCGCCCCGGCCGTCGCGGGTCTCCCCGCGACGTCGAGGGTGGTGCAGGCCACCGCCGCCCGCATCCTCGACGCGCTCCTCCGGACGACACGGTCGGGTAACACCACCCGTCCGGCACCGTCGCGCGCGCGGGCGGCTCCCGTGCTGTGCTGTGCCGCATGGCTGACGCAGACATCTGGGACCGCATCCGCACGGCGCGCGACTTCTCCCTCGAGGCGGAGAAGAAGGAGCGCGAGCGCATCGCCGAGGCCGACACGGCCGAGCTGCAGCAGGCGGCCTCCGTCCGCCTGGCGACGCGCCAGTCGGTGCGCGAGGCGCTCGACGTCGTCCTCGGCGAGGACACCTCGCCCCCCGGCGCCGAGCGCGAGGCCTGAGCCTCTCCGCCCAGCACCGACCACCGGGCGAGCACCACCGAGGGCCCCCGGGGCTGCCGACTGGCAGCCCCGGGGGCCCTCGCGCACCCTCGGGGCGTGAGCGCCCCCGCCGTCCTGTGGTTCCGGCGCGACCTGCGCCTCGGCGACAACCCCGCGCTGCTCGCGGCCCGCGAGCGCGGGGGCGAGGGCGGCGTCCTGCCGCTCTTCGTCCTGGACCCGGCGGTCTGGGAGCCCGCGGGGGACGCGCGCCGCCGCTTCCTCGTCGGCTGCCTCGCGGCGCTGCGGGAGGCGACGGACGGCGCGCTCGTCGTCCGCCGGGGCGACCCGCGCGAGGTCGTGCCCGCCGTCGCGCGCGAGGCCGGCGCCGCGTCGGTGCACGTGGCCCGCGACGTCGGCCCCTACGGGCGCCGCCGCGACGACGCCGTGCGCGAGGCCCTGTCCCGGCTGCCCACCGGGGAGGGCGGCGACGGCGAGGGGGTGCCGCTCGTCGAGGACGGCACCGCCTACGCCGTCGGCCCGGGGCTCGTGACGAAGGACGACGGCTCGCCCTTCCAGGTCTTCACGCCCTTCTCGCGGGCGTGGCGCGCCCACGGCGTGCCCGACCCGGCCCCGACGCCCCGCGCGCTCACGTGGGCCCGGCTCGACGGGCCCGACGAGCTGCCGGAGGCGCCCGCCGTCGACGCCGACCTGCCGGCGCCCGGCGAGGAGGCCGCGACCGCCGCGTGGAAGGCGTTCCGCGACGAGCGGCTCGACCGCTACGCCGACGAGCGCGACCGCCCCGACCTCGACGCGACGAGCCGCATGTCCCCCTACCTGCACCTGGGCTGCGTGCATCCCCGGACGCTCGTGCGCGACGCGACCGCCCGCGGCGGCCCGGGCGCCGAGGCCTACGTCCGCGAGCTGTGCTTCCGCGACTTCTACGCCGACGTCCTCTGGCACCGGCCCGACTCGGCCCGGGAGGCCTACAAGCCCGAGCTGTCGGGCATGGAGCACGACGACGGCGAGGAGGCCCGGCGCCGCGTGCGCGCGTGGGAGGAGGGCCGCACCGGCTACCCGGTCGTCGACGCGGCGATGCGCCAGCTGCTCGGCCAGGGGTGGATGCACAACCGGATGCGGATGCTCGTGGCGTCCTTCTACGTCAAGGACCTCCACCAGCGCTGGCAGGGCGGCGCGCGCTTCTTCCTGCGCCACCTCGTGGACGGCGACCTCGCCTCCAACAACCACGGGTGGCAGTGGGTCGCGGGCACGGGCACCGACGCCTCGCCGTACTTCCGCGTCTTCAACCCGGTGACGCAGGGCAGACGCTTCGACCCCCGCGGGGACTACGTGCGGCGCTGGGTGCCCGAGCTGCGCGACGTCGAGGGCGCCGCCGTCCACGAGCCGTGGGCCCTCCCGGGAGGGACGCCCGAGGGCTACCCCGAGCGCGTCGTCGACCACGCCGAGGAGCGGAAGGTCGCCCTCTCCCGCTACGAGTCCGTCCGGGGCTGAGGGGCGGGGCCGAGGGGGCGGTCCCGACGGGCCCCGTCGCCCGGGCCCGCCTACCGTGCGCGCATGACGGACCTGGACGGCGCGCGCGTGCTCGTGACGGGCGCGAGCGGGGGCCTCGGCTCCCTCCTCGCGGCGGGGATGGCGGAGCGGGGGGCCGCCGTGGCCCTCTCGGGGCGCGACGAGGGGCGCCTGGAGGCGCTGGACGTGGACGCCGCCGCCCGCCTGCCCGCCGACCTGCGGCAGCCGGGGGCGCCCGAGGCGCTCGTCGGCGCGGCCGTCGACGCGCTCGGCGGCCTCGACGTCCTCGTGCACGCGGCCGGCGTCGTCGCCTTCGGCCCGGCGGCGGAGGTCGACGACGACCTCGTCGACGAGCTCCTGCTGCTGCACTACCTCGCCCCCGTGCGGCTGCTGCGCGCCGCCCTGCCGCACCTGCGCGCCTCGGCCTCCGAGCGCGGCGGCTCCGTCGCCGTGATGCTCAGCGCCGTCGTCGCCGAGCAGCCGGTGGCGGGGATGGCGGCGTACTCGGCGGCGAAGGCGGCGCTCACGGCCTTCGACGCCGCCGTGGCCAAGGAGCTGCGGCGCGACCGGGTGCGCGTGCTCGACGTCCGGCCGCCCCACACGGAGACGGGCCTCGCGACCCGGCCCGTGGCGGGGGAGGCGCCGAGGCTGCCGACGGGGCTGGAGCCGCAGGCCGTCGCCGACCGCGTGCTGCGCGCCGTCGTCGAGGACGAGAAGGACCTGCCCTCCTCGGCGTTCGGGTCACGCTGAGCGCGGGCGCCCCCCGGACGGGCATACTGGTTGAACGCGTGAACACCACGGCGGGTCGTCCAGCAGCGGCGACCGCCGGAGCGGAGGGCGAGCCATGACGACGACCAGCGACACCACGACGAGCGATCGCGGCGCCGACGGGACGGGCGCCGACGAGCAGAGCACCAAGGGCGCCTACGTCAGGGCGGGCCAGGAGTTCGAGCGCGACACGGCCTACATCGAGACGCGCATCACCCGCGACGGGCGCGACGGCTACCCCGTCGAGCCGGGCCGCTACCGCCTGGTCGCGGCGCGCGCGTGCCCCTGGGCGCACCGCTCGATCATCGTGCGGCGGCTGCTCGGCCTCGAGGGCGTCATCTCCCAGGGCATCACCGGCCCGACGCACGACAAGCGCAGCTGGACCTTCGACCTGGACCCGGGCGGCGTCGACCCCGTCCTGGGCTACGAGCGCCTCCAGCAGGCCTACTTCGCCCGCTTCCCCGACTACCCCAAGGGCATCACCGTGCCCGCGATCGTCGAGGAGAGCACCGGGCAGGTCGTCACGAACGACTTCCCGCAGATCACCCTCGACCTGTCCCTCGAGTGGGGGGAGCACCACCGCGACGGCGCGCCCGACCTCTACCCCGAGGCGCTGCGCGCGGAGATGGACGAGGTGATGCGGCGGATCTACACCGAGGTCAACAACGGCGTGTACCGCTGCGGCTTCGCCGGCTCGCAGGAGCCCTACGAGAAGGCCTACGACCGCCTGTTCACGGCGCTCGACTGGCTCGAGGAGCGGCTGGCCGCCCGCCGCTACCTCATGGGCGACGCGATCACCGAGGCCGACGTGCGGCTGTACACGACCCTCGTGCGGTTCGACGCCGTCTACCACGGCCACTTCAAGTGCAACCGCAGCAAGCTCAGCGAGATGCCGGTGCTGTGGGCCTACGCCCGCGACCTCTTCCAGACACCGGGTTTCGGCGACACCACCGACTTCGCGCACATCAAGGCGCACTACTACGTCGTCCACGAGGACATCAACCCCACGGGCGTCGTGCCGAAGGGTCCGGACCTGTCCGGCTGGCTCACCCCGCACGGCCGTGAGCAGCTCGGCGGCAGCCCCTTCGGCGACGGGACCCCGCCCGGGCCGGTGCCCGAGGGCGAGCGCGTCGACCCGGCGCACACGCCGCTGGGCTGACACCCGACCGGGAGCGGTCGCAGCGGTGGACCCACGGCGCGCCGGACGGCGTCGTGGGTCCACCGCTGCCGTCCCCCGCGTCCCGCCCCGCACGGGTGGGCGCCGTCAGGCGGGGGCGGTGTAGCGGCGGAACTCCCGNTTTTCCCCCCCCCCCCCCCGCTGCCGTCCCCCGCGTCCCGCCCCGCACGGGTGGGCGCCGTCAGGCGGGGGCGGTGTAGCGGCGGAACTCCCGGGCGCGCAGCGCGAGCACCCCGGTGGCCACGACGACGAGGAGACCGCCGAGGCCGACCGCGGCCCGGGCGCCGAGGAGGTCCCCGGCGGCGCCGTGGAGCAGGTCCGCCAGGCGGGGGCCGCCGACGACGACGACGGTGAAGACGCCCTGGAGGCGCCCGCGCATCTCGTCGGTCGCGGCGGTCTGCAGGATGGCGCCGCGGAAGACCATGCTGCCGAGGTCGGCGGCTCCCGCGACGGCGAGGAGGACGGCGGCCACCCACAGCGACGTCGTCAGGCCGACGGCGGCGACGGCGGCGCCCCACAGCGCCACGCTGGCCAGCACGAGGGCGCCGTGGCGGCGCATCCGCACGACCCGGCCCGAGAAGAGGCCGCCGAGCAGCGAGCCCACGGGGATGGCGGCGTAGAGGACGCCGAGCGCGAGGCCGCCGCCGGCGGGCCCGCCGTAGACCTCGCGGGCCATCTCCGGGAACAGCGCCCGCGGCATGCCCAGCACCATGGCGAGCACGTCCGCCAGGAAGGACACGAGGAGCACCTGCCGGGTGCCGATGTAGCGCAGGCCGGCGAGGACGCTGCCGGCGCCGGCGCGGCGGCCCGGCTCGCCGGTCACCGGCATCGCGGGCAGGCGCAGGACGAGGGCGAGCGCGGCGAGCAGGCCGAGCGCGTCGACGAGGTACAGCAGCGGGAGCCCGACGAGGGGGATGAGGGCGCCCGCGAGCAGGGGCCCGGCGACGGCGCCGACCCCGAAGACGGTGGTCGACAGCGCCATCGCGGCGGGCAGCTGCCGCGCCGGGACGAGGCGCGGCACGGCGGCGCCGCGGGCCGGCGCGTAGAGGCCGAAGAACGCCTGCTGGACGACGACGAGGCCGAGGAGCACGGCCAGCGACTCGACCCCGAGCACCGCGTGCAGGGCCAGCAGGGCCGAGGACGCCGCGATGCCGGCGACGCTGACGGCCATGAGGCGCCGACGGTCGACGACGTCGGCGACGCTGCCGCCCCAGAGCGAGAAGACGACCAGCGGCACGAGGCCCGCGGCCGAGGCGGTCCCCACCCACGTCGAGGAGCCGGTGATGCGGAAGACCTCGAACGGGACGGCCACCGCCGTGAGCTGGCTGCCGACCGCGGAGACCGCGCTGGAGGTGAGCAGGCGCCGGTAGGCGGGGACGCGCAGGGGGGTCGTGTCGAGGAGCACGCCGCGGAGGGCCACGCGCCGACCCTAGGTCGTGGCCCCGGGCACCCGAGAGGAGGAGCCTGCGCGTCAGCGCTCCGTCGGGGCGTCCGAGCCGGGGCAGCCGGGTGTGGCGGCCTACCCCGGCTCGCCGCGCGCCTTGCGGCGCCCGATGACGACGAGGTCCACCACCGCGACGACGGCGAGGAGGACGAGGACGACGACGAGCCACGCCGGCGCGCCGACCGCACCCGCCCACGCGGCGCCTCCGGCGCAGACCACGAGGCCGAGCGAGGCCAGCACCGCGCGGAGCGTCAGCGCGCTGCGGGCGGGGGCCGCCCCGCCGATGCCGTAGCGCGGCTCGAGGGGCTCGCCGCCCTCGCGCGCGGGCGGGTCGGACGGTCGCCGTCCGGGAGGTCGGTCGGGCTGGTGGTCCGCCATGGGTCCACGGTGCGCGCCGACCGGCGGCCTGTCCTGCTGGGCCGTCGTGCCGAGGGCCGCCCCGCGTGAGCGGCGGAGCGGCCCCCGCCGCTCACCAGCGGTGGTGGACGACCTCGCGCAGGTGGGTGTCGTAGACCCGCTCGAGGGCGGCGAGCTCGTCGTCGGTCAGCGGGTCGAGCTCCGCCGCCGCCGCGTTGGACCGGGCCTGCTCCGGGGTGCGGGCGCCGGGGATGGCGCAGGTGACGCCGGGCTGGTCGAGCACCCAGCGCAGGGCGAGGGCCGCCGTCGGGACGCCGCGCGCCGCGGCCACCTCGCCGACCTCGGCCGCGGCTCGGAGGCCGAGCTCGTACGGCACGCCGGAGAAGGTCTCGCCGATGTCGAAGGCCTCGCCCGCGCGGTTGTACGAGCGGTGGTCGGTCTCGGCGAAGGTCGTGCTCTCGTCGTACTTCCCGGTGAGCAGGCCGCTGGCGAGCGGGACGCGGGCGAGGACGCCGACGCCGGCCTCCGCCGCCGCGGGCAGCACCCGCTCCAGGGGCTTGCGGCGGAAGGCGTTGAGGATGACCTGCAGGCTCGCGAGGTGCGGGCGCGCGAGCGCCGTCATCGCCTCGTCCACGGTCTCGACGGAGACGCCGTAGGCCGCCACGAGACCCTCGTCGACGAGCGCGTCGAGGGCCTCGAACACGGCGTCGTCGGAGAAGACGGCCGTGGGCGGGCAGTGGAGCTGGACGAGGTCCAGGCGCTCGACGCCGAGGTTCGCGCGGCTCCGGTCGGTCCACGCCCGGAGGTGGTCGGCGGTGTACTGGCCCGGCTCGTGGGGGTCGGCGCGGCGTCCCGCCTTGGTGGCCACGAGCGGGCGGTCGCCCTGGGGCAGGTCGGCGAGGAAGCGCCCGATGAGCTGCTCGCTGCGGCCGTCGCCGTAGACGTCGGCGGTGTCGAGGAGCGTCACGCCCTCGTCGACGGCGGTGCGCAGGACGGCGAGCGCGTCGTCGTCGCGCACCTCGCCCCAGTCGCCGCCCAGCTGCCACGTCCCGAGCCCGACGACGCCGACGTCCCTGCCCGTGCGCCCGAGGCGCCTGCTCTCCATGGCGGCGACGGTAGCCCCCGGGGTCGGCGGGGCCGGACTGCGAGGGCGGGAGGCGGGGAGGGCGCCGAGCCGGTGGCTCGACGCCCGGGAGGTGCCCCCGAGAGGATTCGAACCTCCGACACACGGTTTAGGAAACCGTTGCTCTATCCCCTGAGCTACGGGGGCCCGGGCTGCGGCGAGCGTAGCGGGACGCCGCGCGTCGGGTGCCGGGGCGCCGGTGGGGAGGTCGCCGGGGCGCCGGAGGGAGGGCGCCGGGTCGCACGCCCGCGGCGGAACGGCCAGGGTGGGGACGAGCGCGGGCGGCGCCGCGGCCACGGGCTGCGGGCGCGCCGGGGGCGCGGGGGTCGACCCCGGCCGCGGAGGCCCGCGACGGACGAGACCGAGGAGGACCGATGGACCTGCAGTGGCTGGCACCGGCGTTCGAGGCCGAGGGGCCCCTCGCCAGCGTGACGCTCGACGTCTCGCGCACCGACGCCTCGGGCGAGCACGAGGTGGACCTGCGGTGGCGCGAGCTGCGCCGCCGCCTGGAGGAGCAGGGCGCGCCCGAGGACGTCCTCGACCTGCTCGCCGAGCGCGCCACGGCGCCCAGCGGGCGCCACGACACGGGTGACGGCTCGGGCCGCACGGTCGTGGCGGGCGCCGGTGGCGTCGTGCTCGACCTCGTGCTGCCGGCCGCGCCGGCGCAGGACGAGGCCTCGTGGGGGCCCGTGCCGCACGTGCTGCCGGCGGTGCGCGCGGCGGCCGGCTCCACCCGCTACCTGCTCGTCGCCGCCGACCACGACGGGGCCGACCTCACCGTGGCCGTGGGCTCCGGCGTCACGGCGGCCCGCCCCGAGGGCGGCGACGCCGTCGTCGGCTCGACGGTCGACGACGTCCAGGCCCGCGAGACCTCCGGCTCCGACGACGACGTGCTCCACAAGGTGCCGGTCGGCGGCACGGGCGAGTACACGCACGAGCGGCGCGTCGAGGACTCCTGGCAGCGCGACGCCGCGGCGGTCGCCTCGGACGTCGACGACCTCGTGAGCCGGTACAAGCCCGCGGTCGTCGTGCTCACCGGCGACGACAACGCCGTCTCGCTCGTCCGCGAGCGCCTCGGCGGCGCCGCCGCGGGCATCGCCGAGGTCGTGCAGGGCGGCGGTCGCGCCGACGGCATCCGCTCGGAGGACTTCGCCCGCACGCTCGGCGAGGTGCTGGCGCGGGTCCAGGAGGCGCGCCTCCAGGAGGTCGTCGACAGCTACTCCCAGGCCCGCGGCAAGGACGCGGACGGCGCCGACGGGCTCGACGCCGTCGTGCAGATGCTGCAGCGCGGCCAGGTGCAGGACGTCCTGCTGCGCGACGACCCGAGCTCGACGTGGACCCTCTGGGTGGGCCCGGAGGCGCTGCAGCTCGCGCGGAGCCGCGAGGACCTGCTCGAGATGGGCGTGGCCGAGCCGGTCGAGGTCCGTGCCGACGCCGCGCTCGTGCGCGCGGCGGTCGGCGGCGCGGCGGGCCTGGTGCTCGTGCCGGGCACGCGCCAGGACGAGAGCGACCCGCTCGAGCTGGGCGACGGCGTCGGCGCGCTCCTGCGCTGGTCGGACCAGGGGACGCCGGGCGGCGGCGCCCCGACGATGACGGGCGACAGCGAGCGGCTGCGCGACGTCGGGGCCTGAGCGCCCCACCCCGAGGACCGACGGCCTCCGAGGAGGCCGTCGGTCCTCGGACGGCCGTCGGCAACCCGGACACCTCGGGACGACACGCCGGTCCGCGGCCGAGGAAGTTGACGGTTGAACGGCGCCTGCCCATCCTGGCGCCTGCAGTGCCCACCGCTGGCCACCCCCGCGCGGTGGGCACTGCCTCCAACCACCGCTCCGCCCCCGCCCGGCCGCCGGCCCAGGCGGCGGACCACGAGCGCCCCGGGTCCTCGACCCGGGGCGCTCGTGCGTCGGCCCCCGCCCCGCCCACGGCGCCGGCAGGGCCGGCCCGCTCGGCTAGCGTGCGCGCGTGCCCGACCCGACCCGCGCCTCCCGGTCCCCGCGGCACGGCTCCCGCCTGCGCGCGCTGCTGCGCCTCGGGCCGGACCACCGGCCCGAGGAGCCCGCCGACGACCGCGCGAGCGCCGCGCCCGCGCCGCCGGCCCCGCCCGCCGCGGCCGAGCCCTCGGCGCCGACCCCGCCCGGACCCCCGCGGACGCCCGTCGCGGACGTCGTCGCGACCTGGTCGCGCGAGCTGGCCCGTGCGGGCGGGCGGGGCGTCCTCGTCGACGACCGGACCGCCGCGGACGACCTCGTGCCGCCGCTCGACCTCGGCGGCGCGCACCCCTCCGGCCTCGCCGCCTTCTGGGCCGGGCGCCCGACCCGGCTGTCCAGCCTCTTCCGCGAGCGGGGCTCCCACGAGGGCGCCCGCGAGCGGGTGCGCGCCCTGCGCGCGTCGGCGCAGGAGGTCGCCGACCAGCACGGCGTCACCGCCTGCGCCCTCGCCGTCGGGCTGGTGCGCTGGTCGGCCCCCGCCGTCGGCCGCGCGGCGGCGGTGGAGGTCCACGCCCCCGCCCTCCTGCAGCGCCTCGTCCTGCAGCCGCGGGGCACCGGCGTCCTCGACGAGGAGCTCGACCTGCGGCCCGAGGTGCGGGTCAACCCCGAGCTCGTCGACGCGCTCGCCCGCCGCGGGCACGGCCTCGACGCGGGCGCCGTCCTGGCCCCCTTCGGCGACGGCCGCGGGGACCCCCACCGCCGGGCCCTGCGCGCCCTCGGCGAGCAGCTGGCCGGGGTCCCCGGCCTGGAGCTCGCGGAGCGCACCCTGGTGGGCGTCTACCCCGAGCTCGCGGGGCCGCTCGCGGCCGACGCCGAGCACCTGGGCGCGCGGCCCGACGAGCGCGTCGGGCCCCTCGTCGCCGGGCTCGCCGCGGTGACGGCGGGGGCCGACGTCGACCGGCCCGCCGGCCCGCCGCCGGCCGCGCGCGCCTGGGGCGACGTCGCGCGCTGGCGCGTCCTCGACCTCGACGAGGGGCAGGCCGCCGCGCACGACGCCCTCGCCGCGGGCCGCTCGCTGCGCGTCCTGGCCGGCCCGGGAGCCGGCGCCACCCAGCTGGTCGCGCAGGCCGTCGCCTCCGCGGTCGGCGCCGGCCGCCGCTGCCTCGTCGTCGCCCCGGGGGTGGGCGAGGCGCACGACGTCCTCGCCCGCCTCGCCGCCGCGGGCCTCGGCGCCCTCGCCGGCACCGCCGCGCCGGACGCGCCCCGGGGCGCCGCGGACGCGGAGCCGCAGGAGGGGGCGGACCCCGACGCGGCCGCCGCCCGCCTGCGCGCCGGCGCCCGCGCCCTCGACGTCCCGGCCGGCGACGGCCTCGACGCGGGCGTCCTCGCAGGGGCCCACGCCCTCGTGCGGCTCGCGCGCGCCCCGCGGCCGCCGCGCAGCGCGGTGCGGCTCGACGCGGACGGCGTGCGCGCCACGGCGGCCGAGGGCCTCGGGCGCGTCGTCGGGCACGCGCGCGAGGCGGCGCGGCTCGGCGCCTTCCGCCCCGAGCTCGCCGACAGCCCGTGGGCGGGCGCCGCGCTGGGCTCGGGCGAGGAGGCCCGCGTCGCCCGCCGCCGGGCCGAGGAGCTGGCGGGCACCCGCCTGCCCCGGCTCGCCGAGCACCTCGACGCGCTGGGGGAGCGCACGGGCCTGCGGCGCCCGGCGACCGCCGCGGAGGTGGAGCAGCGGCTGCGGCTCCTCGTCGACGTCCGGGGCACCCTCGAGGACTTCTCGCCGGGCGTCTACGAGCGCCCCCTCGGCGAGCTCGTGCGCGCCCTCGGCCAGGACGCGACCTGGCGCACGCGCCGCACGGCGCAGAAGGTCGTGGCCGAGGTGGTGCGCCCGGGAGCCCGCCCCGCGGACCTGCGCACGTCGCTGCGCCGCGCCGACGCCGAGCGGCGGGCGTGGTCCGCCGCGGCCGAGGACGGCGGCCGTCCCCGCGTCCCGCACGGCATCGCCGAGGCGCAGCGGGCGCTCGCCGACGTCGTCGCGGAGCTCGACCGGCTCGAGCCGGTGCTGCGCGGCACGCGCGCGGGGGCCGGCCTGCGCGACGCCGACCTGCTCGCGCTCGCCGGCCGCCTGCGAGCCATGGCCGACGACGACGACGCCCGCGGCGACCTGCCGCCGCGCGTCGACGTGCTCGTCCGGCTCGGCGCGCTCGGCCTCGGCGGCCTCGTCGAGGACCTCCGCGACCGCGCCGCCGCCGCCCCCGGGGGGCCGCGGAGCGCCGACGGGCGCGCGGGCGGCCACGGGCGCAGGGGCGTCGACGAGGACGACGCCGCCGCCGAGGCCGAGCTCGTCGTCCGCGCCTCCGCGCTCGCGGAGGCGGGGCGCCGGGGCGTCCTGGACGACCTGCGGCCCGCGAGCGCCGCCGCCGCCCGGGAGGAGCTCGTCGCCGGGACGGCGGCGCGTCGACGGCGCGCGGCCGCCGACCTCCTGGCGGCCGCCGGGGCGGTGGGTGCGGTCGACGCCGCCAGCCTCCTGGCCCTGCCCGCCGTCCTCGGGCCCGCCGCCGAGGGGGCCGTCGACCTCGTCGTCCTGCTCGACGCGCACGCGGCCGGGGTGCCCGAGGGGGCGCTCGCCCTGGCGCGCGGGGCGCAGGTGCTCGTCGTCGGGGACCCGGCCGGCCCGCCCCCGTCGCCGGCGGTCGTCGGCGCGCCGGCCTCCGAGCACCCGGGGGAGGCGGCGCCGACCAGCCTCCTGGCCGCCACCGACGGCCTGCTCGAGGCGCGCGTCCTCGGGCGCTCGCACCGGCTGCCGCGCCAGCTCGGCCCCGTCGTCGCCGCCGTGCGCGCCGAGGCGCTCGAGCCCGCGAGCGAGGAGCCGGGCGCCGCGTCGGACGGCGCGCCGTCGGGCAGCGCCCCGACGGACGGGGACCCGGCGACCGGCTGGGACGACGCCGTCCCCGCGCCGCCCGGGGCCTGGCCGGTCGTGCTGCGCCGGGTGGACGGCCGCGGCCGGGCCTCCGCCGAGGGCGTCGTGCACTCGCTCGACGTCGAGGTGGACGCCGTCGTCGAGACGGCCGTCGGCCACCTGCGGGAGGACCCGGAGCGCTCGCTCGCCGTCGTCGCCGTCACCCGCGGGCACGCCCGGCGCGTCGCCGACGCCCTGCGGGCGGCCGTGGCCGAGGACGCCGCCCTCGCCGCGGCGGTCGCGCGCTCGTCGCGGACCGACGAGCCGCTCGTCGTCACCGACGTGGGGCGCGCGCAGGGCTGCGTCCGCGACGTCGTCGTCCTGGCCGGGGCGTTCGCGCCGACGGAGCGCGGGCGGGTGCCGGGCGCCTTCGGGCCCCTCGACGCCGCGGGCGGCGCCGCCGCGCTGGCCGACGCCGTGGCGGGGGCCCGGCGACGGCTCGTCGTGGTCACGTGCCTCGCGGCGGAGGACCTCGCCCCCGACCGGCTGCGCACACCGGGCGCCCGGGCGCTGCGCGCGCTCCTCGTCGCGGTGGAGGACGCGGACGCGCGGCACCGCGCCGCACGTCCCCCGGCGGACGGTGCCGGGACGGCCCCGGGGAGCAGCGCCGGGGAGGGGCCGGCCGGGCCCTCGGGGCTCGTCGACGCCGCCCCGCCGGACGTGGCGCCGGAGGACCTCCTGCCGCCCGGCGACGACGCCGCGCGCGCCCTCGGGGCGCACGCGCGCCTGGCCGCCCCGACCGGCGCCGACGCCGGTGCCGACGCCGACGGTGGGGGCGCCGACCCGCTGGTCGCCGCGCTCGTGGAGCGCCTGGGCGAGGCCGGGGCCCACGTGCGCGCGGCCGAGCGGCCGGGGGACCCCGACCTGTCGGTCCGCCTGCGCGACGGGCGCTGCGCGGCCGTCCTGCCGGACGTCCGCCCGCCCGGGCCGGAGACCGGCCCGACGGCCGCGGACCCCGTTCGGCGGGTCGCCGAGGCGGCGGCGCTGCGCCGCCAGGGCTGGGCCGTGGCGCACGTGGCCTCCCTCGGCCTCCTCGTGGACCCGGCGCGCGAGGTGGCGGACGTCCTCGCGGCGGCGCGGCGTCCCGGAGCGGGAGCGCCCCGGTGACGCGGGGCGGCGCGGGCCGGACGGACGGCGGCGACGGCGGGCGGCGGCCCCGCGGGGAGACGGGCCCGGACGCGACGACGGGCCAGCACGCGAGGGCGACCGGCGAGGCCGCGACGGGCGGGGCGGCCTCGCCGCGCGGGCCCCGGGGGGCGCGGGGCCCGGCCGGTGGGGGGCGCGGCGCGGGCGAGCCGCCCGTGCTGCCCGACCGGGCGGCCGAGGACCGTCCCGAGGCCTGGGGCGAGCGCGCCGACGAGGAGGACGACGAGCGCTACCTGCGGGAGCGGCCGCCGCACTGGTGAGCGCACCGGCGGCCGGCGGGCGCGCACGTGGCGCTCGTCGTCCTCCCGGGACGGGGGCCCGGCAGAGCGACCCCACGGGGAGTCGCGGGACCGCCCGCGCCGGGCCTCAGCTGGGGTGGGGGCCCCGCTGACCGGCCGGGCCCGCGCCGCCCGCGGCGTCGGCGTCCCCGCCGGGCGCGCCCGGGCCGGCGGCGCCCGCGGCGCGCTGGGCGGCGAGGAGGTCGCGGATCTCCTGCAGCAGGAGGACGTCCTCGCTGGGGGCGGCGACGTCGGGCTCCGCGCCCTGCTTGCGCAGGGCGAGCAGGCGGTTCATCGGGACGACGACGAGGAAGTACAGCACCGCCGCGACGATGAGGAAGTTGAGGACGGCGGCGATCGTCGTCCCGAAGACGACGGTGGTGGCGCCGTCGCCGGTCCGGCTCGGGATGTCCACGCCCAGCGTGCCGATGTCCTCCGCGTCGAAGATCGCCGCGATGAGGTTGCCGAAGACGTCCGTGCTGATGGCCGTCACGATGGCCGTGAAGGCGGCGCCGATGACGACCGCGATGGCCAGGTCGATGACGTTGCCGCGCAGGATGAAGTCCTTGAAGCCGCTGAGCACGTGCCCTCCTCGGTGGGGCGGGCCCGGCCCGCCGTCCTCGCCCGCCCGGCCGGCGCCGTCCGGGACCGCCCGCCGGGCGGCGGGCGCTGCGAACCTACGCACCCCGGGCAGGGCTCCGGGCGACGCCGGCGCACATCACGGCCGGGGTCGCGGGTGGGGCCCGCGAGCGGGGGCGGCGCGGACCGAGGGGTCACGGGTCGGGCAGCAGGGCGAGCTGCACGCCGCTCCCGGCGGCCACGGCCGCGGCCACGCCCCGGGCCTCGTCGCGGCCCAGCGCCAGGACGACGACACCGCCCGCCGGGTCCCCGCCGAGCGGGCCGAGCGCGCCGTCGCCGGCGCGCTCGGGCACCCGCAGCACGACGGCGCGCTCCGCGACGACGGCGGCACCGGGGGCGGTGGCTGCCGACGGGTCGGCGAGCAGGGGGTCGGCGGGGGCGGCGAGGAGGAGGACGACGTCACCGGGCGCGACGAGCTCGCTCGAGGCCGCCGGGAGCGGCAGGCCGACCGCCACGTCCCCGGCGCGGGCCCCGGCGAGCAGCCCCGGGCCGGCGAGGCGGGCGTCGGTGACGACCTCGCCCTCGCGGGCGGGCGAGGCGAGGCGGCGCCCGACGGCCGCGGCGGTCGACGCGGCGGCGCCGCGGGGCACGAGCCCGGGCGGGGCCGGGGCGGCGCGCAGGTCGGTCGCCCGCAGGACGTGGCCGGCGGGCGCGTCGGCCGTGAGGACGACGACCGTGCCGTCCTCCGCCGCCGGCGCCGGCCGCAGGGCCTGCACCGCGGTCCCCGCGGCGGTCGCGAGGAGGAGGGCCGCGACGGTGCGACGGCCCGACCACGGGGGCAGCCGGTCCCGCAGCGCACCCCGCAGCGAGCCCCCCGGGCGGCCCCCGCGCCGGCGCCGGGACCACCTCGACGGCGCCCCGGGCCGGCCACGGCCGGTGCGCGGGGCTCGCACGGCGTCGGAGCGGGAGGTGACCACGCCGGGACGCTAGGAGCGCCGTCGCCCCGGCGGCGGCGCCACCGGCGCCCTGTGGACGGGGATCCGTGCTGCCGGGGCTGTGCGCAGCGGGCGGCGCCGCCGCTCCGCCCGCGCGGTCAGGCGGCCGAGCCGCCGGAGGAGCTCGACCCGCCGGAGGAGCCCGACGTTCCCGAGCCGCCGGAGGAGCCCGAGCCGCCGGAGGAGCCCGCGGTCGCCGCGGTCGACGCGGTGGTCCCGGAGCCGCCGCCCTCGGACGTGCTGCCGCTGCTGCTCGAGCCGCTGCCGCTGGCCGCGCCACCCGACCCGCTGCCGCCGTTCGAGCCGCCGCCGGTCCCGGTGCGGGAGTCGTTGCGGTAGAAGCCGGACCCCTTGAAGACGATGCCCACCGTGCTGAAGACCTTGCGCAGGCGCCCCGAGCAGGTGGGGCACTCGGTGAGGCTGGGGTCGCTGAAGGACTGCTGCACCTCGAGCGGGGTGCCGCACTCGGTGCAGCGGTAGGCGTAGACGGGCACAGGGCCTCCACGGGGTCGCGCCGACGGGGCGGCGGTGGGCGGAGCTCGGAGCGGGCGGACCCGTGAGCCCGCCGGGCGGCTGGCACTCGGCCGCCGCGAGTGCCAAGGCTACTCGCCCGCGACGCGTGGGTGCTCCCGCCGACCGCTGCACCGGCCCGGCGGGCCCCGCCCGCGGGCGACCCGCCGCCGGGCGCGGCAGTCCGGGAGAGGGGGCCGGCGTGGGGCGGCGGCTACCCTCGCCGCGTGCCCCGACCACGATCCGCCGGCGTCGTCGCCCTCGCCGTGGTGCTCGTGGTGGCGCTCGTCGCGGTGACGGCCGTCGTCGTCCTGCTCCGCCGCCCGCTGCCCGACACCTCCGGCGAGGTGGCCGTCCCGGGCCTCGGCGCCCAGGTGCGCGTGCTGCGCGACGCGCGCGGCGTGCCCCAGGTCTACGCCGAGGACCCCGAGGACCTCTTCTTCGCGCAGGGGTACGTCCACGCGCAGGACCGCTTCTTCCAGATGGACTTCCGCCGCCACGTGACGGCGGGCCGCCTCGCCGAGCTCGTGGGGGACGCCCCGGGCGCCGTGGAGGCCGACGCCGTCGTCCGCACCATGGGCTGGCGGCGCGTCGCCGAGGCCGAGCTGCCGCTCCTGGCCCCGGAGACCCGCGCCTACCTCGAGGCCTACGCGGACGGCGTCAACGCCTACACGGGCGGGCGCTCGCCGAGCGAGCTCTCGGCCGCGTACACGGCGCTGGGCACGCGCGTGGACCTCGGGCCCGTCGAGGAGTGGACGCCCGTCGACTCCCTCGCCTGGCTCAAGGCCATGGCCTGGTCGCTGCGCGCCAACTACTCCGACGAGCTGGCGCGCGCCGCCGCGTACGGCGCCGTGGGGGACGTCGGCCTCGTCGAGCAGCTCTTCCCGCCGCCGTCGGCCTCGGTCGGCGAGCCCGTGGTGGGCGCGCCGGGCACCCTCGCGCCGGCGGCCGCCACGACGTCGGAGGCGCCCGCCGAGGACGACGAGGTGCTCGCCGGCGTCGTGGCCGCCCTCGCCGACCCCGCCGACCCCGTGGCGGGCGCCGACCGGGCGCTCGCCGCCGTGCCCGACCTCCTCGGCGACGGCTCCGGCGCCACCGGGGGCATCGGCTCGAACGCGTGGGCGGTCTCGGGCGAGCACACCGCCTCGGGCGAGCCGCTGCTCGCGAACGACCCCCACCTCGCCGCGAGCTTCCCCAGCACCTGGTCGCAGGTCGGGCTGCACTGCACCGTGGTGGACGCCGACTGCCCCTTCGACGTCAGCGGCTTCTCCTTCGCGGGGATGCCCGGCGTCGTCATCGGCCACACCGCCGACGTCGCGTGGGGGTTCACGAACACCGGCTCGGACGTCACCGACCTCTACCTCGAGCGCGTCCGGGACGGCGCCGCCCTCCGCGCGGGCGAGCAGGTGCCGCTCACCACGCGCACCGAGACCATCCGCGTGGCCGGCGGCGAGGACGTGGCCATCCAGGTGCGCAGCTCCGGCCACGGGCCGCTGCTGTCCGACGTCGTGCCCGAGCTGGCCGCCGCCGGGCGGGCCGCGCCGGTGCCCGAGGACGCCCCGCCCGCCGGCTCCGACGGCTACGCCGTCGCGCTGTCGTGGACCGCGTTGCAGCCCGGTCGCACGATGGACGCCGTCTTCGCGCTCGACGCGGCCCGCGACTGGGACGACGTCCGGGAGGCCGCCTCCCTCTTCGTCGTGCCGGGCCAGAACATCGTCTACGCCGACACGAGCGGCAGCATCGGGTACCAGGCCTCCGGGGTCGTGCCCCTGCGCCAGCCGGGCGCCGGCCTCGGGCAGGGCACCGGCACGTGGCCCCGCCCCGGCTGGGACCCCGACTACGACTGGGTCGGCGCCGTGCCCTTCGCCGACATGCCGTCCGTCCTCGACCCCCCGGACGGGCTCGTCGTCAGCGCCAACCAGCGCATCACCGACGCCTTCGACCCCTTCCTCACCGCCGACCCGGACATGGGCCACCGCGCCCAGCGCATCCGCGAGGTCCTCGAGGAGCAGGTGGCGGCGGGCCGGCCCGTCACGGCCGACGACGTGGAGGCCCTGCAGACCGACCGGGTGGACCCCTTCGCGGAGGTCCTCGTCCCGTACCTGCTCGACGCGCCGCTGCCCCAGGACCCGGGCTCGAGCCCGGAGCGCCGCGCCTTCACCCGCGAGGCGGTCGAGCTGCTGCGCGGCTGGGACGGCACGACCACGGCCGACAGCGCCCCCGCGGCGTACTACAACGCCGTCTGGTCGACGCTCCTGCGCCTCACCTTCGCCGACCAGCTGCCCGAGACGGCGCAGCCGCGGGGCGGGAGCCGCTGGTTCACCGTCGTCGGCCAGCTCCTCGAGGAGCCGGACAGCCCCTGGTGGGACGACGCGACGACGCCGGCCGTCGTCGAGACCCGCGACCAGGTGCTCGGCCGCGCGCTGCAGCAGGCGCGCCTGGAGCTCACCGCGACCCTCGGGGCCGACCCGCAGGACTGGGAGTGGGGCCGCCTGCACCGCCTCGCGCTCCGCCAGGACGTGCTGGGCGACGAGTCGGTGCCGGCGCCCGTGCGCGCGCTGTGGACGGCCGGCCCCGTCGACCTCGGCGGCAGCACCTCGCTCGTCGACGCCACCTCCTGGGACGCCCGCGAGGGCTACGGCGTGACGGCGGTGCCCTCGATGCGCATGGTCGTGGACCTCGCCGACCTCGACGCCTCCCGCTGGGTCGACCTCGCGGGCGTCAGCGAGCACCCCTGGAGCGGCCACGCCACCGACCAGCTCGGCGCGTGGGCGGAGGGCCGCACCTTCGCGTGGCCCTCGACGCCGGGCGCCGTCGAGGACGCCGCCCGCGACGAGCTCGTCCTCGCGCCCCGCTCGACGTCCGCGGGCTGAGGCCGGGCGGACGGCGGGCGCGGCGCCTCCGTCCGGACCGGCGCCGCCTACCCGTCGACGCGCATCCAGCGGCCCGGCGTGGCGACGTGGCTGACGCGGACGTCGTGCGCCTCCGCCGGCACGGGTTCGACCGCGGCGTCGAGCACCTCGTCGTCGTGGACGAGGGCGACGACCGGCGGCAGCCAGCCGCGGTGCTCGCGCAGCTCGCCGAGCGCCCGGTCGTAGTACCCGCCCCCCTTGCCGAGGCGCCGGCCGGCGGTGTCGACGGCGAGCGCGGGCACGAGGACGACGTCGGCCGCCTGCAGGGCACCGGGGCCGAGGTCGGGACCGGGCCGCAGCGGCGGCTCCTCCCCGGCGGGGCCCTGCGCCGTGCCGGGCGCGCGGCCCCAGCCGAGCCGGGTCCCCCGGCCGTCGGAGCCGTCGTGGGTGTGGGGGAGGAGCACCGTGGTGCCGCGGGCGGCCAGCGCCCGCACGAGGGCCGACGTGCCGGGCTCGCCACCCCGGGAGGCGTAGCAGGCGACCGTGCCGCCCTCGTGGGGCAGCAGGCCCGTGCCGAGGACGACGTCGCGCAGGCGCGCCGCCAGGTCCGCCCGCTCCTCGGCGGGGCGCTGCCGGCGCCGCGCGAGGACGGCGCGGCGGATCTCCGCCTTGGCGGGCTCGGCCGCCCCCGGCCCGTCGGCCGCCCACCCGGTCCCGCCGGCCCCGGCCCGGTCCGTCCCGCCCCGGTCCGTCCCGGCCCGGCCCCCCGCGCGCTCTCCGCCCACGTCCGGAGTGTGCGGGAGCGACGCCCGCCGGGCCACCCCCCCCGGGCGGTGCTCCCGCGCGGGTGGAGCAGCGGGGCGCCCGGCGTCGGGGGGCGCCGCTAGCCTGCGCCGCATGAGCATCCACAAGGCCGTCATCCCCGCGGCGGGGCAGGGCACCCGCTTCCTCCCCGCCACGAAGGCGTCGCCGAAGGAGATGCTCCCCGTCGTCGACGTCCCGGCCATCGAGTACGTGGTCCGCGAGGCCGTCGCGGCCGGGCTCGAGGACGTGCTCATGGTCACCGGGCGCGGCAAGCGCGCGCTGGAGGACCACTTCGACCGCAACGTCGAGCTCGAGGCGGGCCTGGAGGCCAAGGGCGACGACTCCAAGCTCGACAAGGTCCGCTCCTCGACCGACCTGGCGCAGGTCCACTACGTCCGGCAGGGCGACCCGCGGGGCCTCGGCCACGCCGTCCACGTGGCGAAGGCGCACGTCGGCGACGAGCCCTTCGCCGTCCTCCTCGGCGACGACCTCATCGACCCGCGCGACCCGCTGCTCACGACGATGACGGCGCTGCAGGAGCGCGTCGGCGGCAGCGTCGTCGCCCTGCTCGAGGTGCCCCGCGACCAGGTCAACCTCTACGGCTGCGCCACCCTCGACGACGCGGCGTCCGACGCCCTCGAGGAGGACGTCGTCAAGATCACCGGCATGGTCGAGAAGCCGGCCGTCGAGGACGCGCCGTCCAACCTCGCCATCATCGGGCGCTACGTGCTCCACCCGGCCGTCTTCGACGTGCTCGAGCGCACGCCCCCGGGCAAGGGCGGCGAGATCCAGCTCACCGACGCGCTGCAGACCCTCGCGGGCATGCCCGTCGAGGAGGGGGGCGGCGTCCACGGCGTCGTCTTCCGCGGCCGCCGCTACGACACCGGCGACAAGCTCGACTACATCAAGGCCGTGGTCCGCCTGGCCTGCGAGCGCGAGGACCTGGGCCCCGAGCTGCGCGAGTGGCTGCGGGACAGCGTCGACGAGCTCACGGCCGCCCCGGCCCAGGGCTCCTGAGCCCTCCGGGCCCCGTGACCGCCCCGGAGGGCCGAGCGGCCACCGCGGGCGGCGCCCCCCCCGCGCCCCGCGCGGGGGCGCGGTCGCTCGAGGAGCACCTCGCCGTCGTGCTCGAGGGGGCCGGCCCGCTGCCCGCGCAGCGCCTGCCCCTGCTCGAGGCGCTCGACCTCGTGCTCGCCGAGGACGTCGTCGCCGTCGAGCCGCTCCCGCGCTTCGACGGCTCGTCGATGGACGGCTACGCCGTCCTCGCGCCCGACGTCGCGGGCGCCGACGACGCCTCTCCGGCGGTCCTCGACGTCGTCGGGGACGTCCCGGCCGGGGCGGCGGACGTGCCGCGGCTGCGCCCGGGGGCCGCCGTGCGGGTCATGACGGGCGCCCCCGTGCCCGTGGCCGAGGACCCGGCCGCGACGGCCGACGTCGCCGTCGTGCAGGTCGAGTGGACCGACGCCGCGCAGACGGGCCCGCCGCCGGCCCGGGTGGCCGTCCGCCGCCCCGTCGCGGCCGGTCGCAACGTGCGCCGCGCGGGGGAGGACGTCGCCGCCGGCGAGCGGGTGCTGCGCCCGGGGGAGCGCCTGTCGCCGCGCCACCTCGGGCTGCTCGCGTCGCTCGGCCGCTCCGACGTCCTCGTGCACCCGCGGCCGCGCGTCCTCGTGCTCTCCACCGGCAGCGAGGTCGTCGAGCCGGGGGAGCCGCTCGGCCCCGGGCAGATCCACGACTCGAACTCGACCGCGCTCGTCGCGGCCTGCCGCGAGGCCGGCGCGCTCGCGCGGCGGGTGCGCGCCGTCGAGGACGACCCCGCGCGCCTGCTCGCCGTCCTGCGCCCCGAGCTGGCGACGGCGGACCTCGTGCTCACCACCGGCGGCGTCAGCGCGGGCGCCTACGAGGTGGTCAAGGAGGCCCTGGCCGCCGACGGCGCCGTCGACTTCGTGCGCGTCGCGATGCAGCCCGGCGGCCCCCAGGGCGCCGGGTGGCTCGCCGACGACGCCGGTCGGCCCGTGCGCGTCCTCACCCTGCCCGGCAACCCGGTGAGCGCCTACGTGTCCTTCGAGGCGTTCGTCCGGCCGCTGCTGCGGGTGGTGCTGGGCGAGGAGGAGCTGGGGCGGCCGGTCGTCGAGGCGGTCGTCGAGCGGGGCTGGACCTCGGTGGCCGGCAAGCGCCAGCTCTACCGCGTGCGCCTCGAGCGGGGCGAGGACGGCGTCGCCCGCGTCGGCGCGATCGGCGGGCCGGGCAGCCACCTCGTCGCCGACCTCGTCACGGCCACGGCGCTGGCCGTCGTGCCCGAGGACGTGGTGGCCGTCGAGCCGGGGACGACGCTCACGTGCATGCTGCTGGGGCGGGGCGGGCAGCCCTCCGCGCCCGAGGGCCCGGCGTCGCCGTCGGCGACGGGCCCCTGAGCCCCCAGGTCGCCGACGACCACGTCCCACCACGACCAGACCCACCACGACCACGACCACGACCACGACCCACTGGACCCCGGGAGGATCCGCGTGAGCGGTCTGACGCACCTCGACGAGCGCGGCCGCGCGCGGATGGTCGACGTCTCGGCCAAGGACGTCACCGTGCGCACGGCCAGCGCGGCGGGCCTCGTGCGCTGCTCGGGCGCCGTCGTCGACGCCCTGCGGGGCGACGGCGTGCCGAAGGGCGACGCGCTGGCGGTGGCCCGCCTCGCGGGCATCCAGGCCGCCAAGCGCACGCCCGACCTCGTGCCCCTCGCGCACCCGGTGGCCGTCCACGCCGTCGAGGTCGACGCGGTGGTCGTCGACGAGGGCGTGGAGCTCACCGCCACCGTCCGCACGGCCGACCGGACCGGCGTGGAGATGGAGGCGCTGACGTGCGTGGCCGTGGCCGGGCTGGCGCTCGTCGACATGGTCAAGGCCCTCGACCGGGAGGCGGTCATCACCGACGTGCGCGTCACCGCGAAGACGGGCGGACGCTCGGGGAGCTGGGCCCGTGGCTGAGGCGCGGCCGCCCGTCGCGGCCGCCGGCCCCCGCACCGGGGCGGTGGTGGTCGCCTCCACCCGCGCCGCGCGCGGGACCTACGCCGACGAGGCCGGCCCGCTCCTCGTGGACGGCCTGCGGGCGATGGGCCTCGCCGTGGGCGACCCCGTGGTGGTCGAGGACGGCGAGCCCGTCGGCCGGGCCCTGCGCTCGGCCCTGGCCGACGGGGCCGCCGTCGTGCTGACGACGGGCGGCACGGGGCTGACGCCGCGCGACCTCACCCCCGAGCAGACGGCGCCCGTGCTGGACCGCGAGCTGCCCGGCCTCGCCGAGGCGCTGCGCGCCCGGGGCCGTGACAAGGGGGTGCCGACGTCGTCGCTGTCCCGCGGGCTCGCGGGCACGGCGGGCGGGGCGCTCGTCGTCAACCTGCCCGGCTCGCCGGGCGCCTGCCGGGACGCGCTGGAGGTGCTGGCGGAGGTGCTGCCGCACGCGCTGGACCAGATCGCCGGAGGCGATCATCCGAGGTCGGGCGCCGGAGGCGATCATCCGAGGTCGGGCGCCGGAGGCGATCACCGGGCGTCGGGCGCCGGCGAGCGGCCCGCGGGGGCGCGGTGAACGGCTGGCCGGTGGAGCTGCGGTCGTCCGACGTCGTGCTGCGGCCGCTGCGGCGGGGCGACCGCACCGCGTGGGCGCGGCTGCGCGACGTCAACGCGGCCTGGTTGGCGCCCTGGGAGGCCACCCCGCCCGCGGGGTCGCTGCCGCCGCCCTCCTTCCCGGCGATGGTGCGCGAGCTGCGCCAGCAGGCGCGGCTCGGGCAGGCCATGCCCTTCGTCGTCGAGCACGCGGGGCGGATGGTCGGCCAGCTGACGGTGGCGGGCGTCGCGTGGGGGTCGCTGCGCTCGGGGACGATCGGCTACTGGGTGGACCACCGGGTGGCGGGACGCGGCATCACCCCGACGGCGGTGGCGATGGTGACCGACCACTGCTTCCGCTCCGCGGGCCTGCACCGGGTGGAGGTCAACATCCGGCCGGAGAACGCGGCGAGCCTGCGCGTCGTCGAGAAGCTCGGCTTCCGCGACGAGGGGCTGCGCCGCGCGTACCTCCACATCGACGGCGCGTGGCGCGACCACCGCACCTTCGCGCTCACGGCGGAGGAGGTGCCGGACGGCCTGCTCTCCCGCTGGCTCGCGGCCCGCGGGGGGCGCCCCACGACGTCCTGACGGCGCCGTCCCGCCGCGCCGCCGGGCGCGGCGGCGCGCCTCCCGGACGCCGGGCCCTGGGACTCCTAGCGTCCGCTGCGTGGACGGTGGGGCGATGGCTGCGCTGCTGGTCCTCGCGGTGCTCCTCGTGGGCGTGCCGCGCATGGCCCGGCGCCGGGCCGAGCTGGGCGAGTGGCAGGCGGCCGGGCGCGGCGAGCACGTCGACGGCTCCGGCACCCACGTGTCCCGCGCCGGCGCCCCCCGCGACGCCTCCCCGCGCCGACGCGCCTCGCGGGCCGGCGCTGCCCCTTCCTCCTCGGCCTCCACCTCGGTCGGGCTCGCGGCGCCCGGGACGGTCGGTGGGCAGCCGCTCGCGCTCCGGTCCGCGGGCACGGGCCTGCGCCGCGCGACCCCGGGCCCGCGCGTGCTCGAGCGCCGCTCGACGGTGCCGCGCCCCCGCTGCTCCCCGGGCGCGGGCTCCCGGCGGGTCCTCGCCGCCCCCGCCCCCGCCTCCGCCCCAGCTGCTGCCTCAGCTGCTGCCTCAGCCCCTGCCTCAGCTCCTGCCGCTGCCACTGCTGCGGACCTCGCCCAGGCGCCCGTCGGCGCGCCCGGCTCCTCGGCGCCGGAGGCGGCCACCGCCCTCGTGCGCGGCGAGGTCGTGGAGGGCCCCGCCGAGCGCCTGCAGACGGCTCCCGCGACCGTGCCGCCGCCGCGGGAGCGCACCGACGGCGCCGGTGCCGCGGGGGCGACCGCGTCGTCGCGCGGTGCCGGGGCCGGCGCCCGAGGGCCGGCCGCGGGCAGCCACCGGCTGCCCGCCGTCCAGCTGCTCGCCGTCGCCGTCGGCGCCGTGGCGGCGGTCGTGCTCGCGGTCGTCGGCGTGCTCCCGCTGGTCGCCGCCCCCGCCGCCGTCGCCGCGCTGGTGCTCGACGTCGTCGCCCTGCGCGCCCGGGCCCGGCGCCGCCGGGCGCGCCGACCCGACGCCGCACGAGCAGCGACCGCCCGAGGGGCCGGCCGCGAGGAGGCCGCCGGCTCGCCCCGCGCGGACGCCGTCCTCGACGACGCCTCCCCCCGCCTCGAGGCCGTCCTGCTCGACCTCGACGCGACCCCCGCCGACGGCGCCGCGGCGGACGCGCCGGCGCCGGCCCGCACCGGGGCCGTGACCGGTCTGCTCCCGTCGCTCGCAGACCTGCGGGCCGCAGCCGCCGCCGACAGCGCCGCCGGTCTGCGAGGCCCCGCCGCCGCGAGACCCCGCGCCCGCGAGGACGCGCCCGCGCAGGAGGGCTCGGGCGCGGACGGCGCAGCGGCGGCGCGCGAGCGCCGGCGCCGCCAGGGCGGGTCGCGGCGCCGCCGCTCGGCCTGAGCGCCGCGGACCGGCGCCGCCCGCGCGACGCAGGGCTCCCGGTGCCGCCCACCCCGGCGGCGCTGGTAGGGTTCCGGACGTTCCAAGGGGCTGTGGCGCAGCTGGTAGCGCACCTCGTTCGCAACGAGGGGGTCAGGGGTTCGAATCCCCTCAGCTCCACCTCGCACCTCCTGCCCGGCGCCGTCGCCGGGGCTCCCGGCCACCGAGCCGGGCCACCTCACGGACCGGACCCGGTCCTCGCCTCCGTCCCGTGGACGACGGCGGGGGTGCGCGCCGCGGGAGCGGCGGCCAGGGTGGGGGCATGACGACGGAGACGACGTCCCTGCCCGGACCCACGGCCTCCCTGCCCGGCGGTGGCGAGATGCCGCTGCTGGGGCTCGGCACCTGGCAGTCCGAGGGCGACGACTGCTACCGGTCGGTGCTCCACGCCCTCGAGGCGGGCTACCGGCACATCGACACGGCCACCGGCTACGGCAACGAGGACCAGGTGGGCCGCGCCCTCGCCGAGTCCGGCGTCCCGCGCGACGAGGTCTTCGTGACGACGAAGATGCCGCCCGACGAGGCGCCGCGCGCCCGCGAGGTGCTGTCCCGCTCGCTGGACCTCCTCGGGCTCGACTTCGTCGACCTGTGGCTGGTGCACTGGCCTCCGGGGGGCGAGGCCAGCCCGCAGACGTGGGAGCACTTCCTCGCGGCCCGCTCCGAGCGCCAGGCCCGCGACGTCGGGGTCAGCAACTACAGCACCGCGCAGCTCGACGAGCTGGTCCGGTCCAGCGGCGAGGCGCCGGCCGTCGACCAGGTGCCGTGGGCGCCCGCCCTGCACGACCAGGGCTTCCTCGACGCGTGCCGCCAGCGCGGCGTCGTCGTGGAGGGCTACAGCCCCTTCAAGAAGACCGACCTCGGCGACCCCGTCCTCGCCGAGGTCGCGCAGGTGCACGGCGTGACGCCGCAGCAGGTCGTGCTGCGCTGGCACCTCGAGCACGGCGTCGTCGTCATCCCCAAGTCCGTGACGCCCGAGCGGATCACCGCGAACGCCGACGTCTTCGGCTTCTCCCTCTCGCCCGACGAGGTGCGGCGCGTCGACGGCCTCGCCGCCGCCTGAGCGCCGACGAGGGCCCGGGGCCGCGCCGCGACCCCGGCCCGCGCCTTGACGACGCCGACGCCGAGACGATGGGCTGCGGGGCGCGA
>NZ_JBBHZG010000001.1:637386-674431 GCF_037482305.1 Pseudokineococcus sp. 5B2Z-1 | reverse complement strand
TGGTTTTGTCCTCCCTCCCCCCCCCCCCGCGGCCGCACCGGCCGCCGCGGCCCCGGGGGAGCCGCTCGTGGCCGTCGTCTTCGTCAACCTGCCCGTCGAGGACGTCGGGCGGTCGGTGGACTTCTTCACCACCCTCGGCCTCCCGGTGGACCCGCTCCCCGAGGACGGCGCGAGCGCGACGCTCGTCGTCGGCACCGAGGTCGTGGTGCTCCTCCTGCAGCGCGAGCGCTTCGCCGCCCTCGCGCCGGGGCCCGTCGCCTCGCCGGGGGACCCCCGCGAGGTCGTCGTGTGCCTGCCCGCGACCTCCCGCGAGGGCGTCGACGACCTCGTGGCGCGCGCCGAGACGGCCGGCGGGGCTCGGCCGGAGCCGGTGCAGGACGACGGGTCGGTCTACCGCCGGACGTTCCTCGACCCGGACGGCCACGCCTGGGGCGTCCTGTGGATGGAGCCCGACGACGGGGCGCCCGCGGCCGAGGGCTGAGCCGCCCCCGCCCGGCCCTCGCGCGTGACGACGGCCGCGCCGGACGAGGTTAGGCTCGCCTGCATGAGCGCGCCGGCCCCGTCGTCGGCCCGGCCCGGCGCCGCGCACGGGCCGCGGGCGCGGGCCGGTGCCGGCACCCCTGCCGCTGCTCGCGGAGCCGTCCCCACCGCGGCCGGTCGACGGCGGGGTCGCCCGGTGCTCGTCGCGGCGGTGCTGCTCGCCCTCGCGGCGCTGGTGGCGGCCGCCCTGCTGAGCCTGGCCGTGGGCTCCCGCGGCATCCCCCCGGGCGTCGTCGTCGAGGCGCTCCTCGCGCCGGACCGCTCGAGCACCGACCACCTCGTCGTCCTCGACCTGCGGCTGCCGCGGACCGTGGTCGGCCTCGTCGCCGGCACGGCGCTCGGGCTGGCGGGGGCGGTGATGCAGGGGCTCACGCGCAACCCCCTCGCCGACCCGGGCCTCCTCGGCGTCAACGCGGGCGCCGCCACGGCGGTGGTCCTCGCGATCAGCGTGCTCGGCGTCACGAGCCCGGGCGGCTACGTGTGGTTCGCGCTGGCCGGGGCCGCCGCGGCCGCCGTCGTCGTGCACCTCGTGGCCGCGACGGGGCGCGAGGGGGCCACGCCGGTCAAGCTGACGCTGGCGGGCGCGGCGGTCAGCGCCCTGCTGCTGTCGCTGACCACGGGCGTCCTCGTCACGGACTCCGCCACCTTCGACCAGTTCCGCTTCTGGCAGGTCGGGTCCCTCGTCGGCCGGGACCTCTCCGCCGTGGCGGCCGTGCTGCCCGTCGTCGCCGCGGGCGCCCTCCTCGCCCTGCTGCTCGCGCCGGCGCTCGACGCGCTCCAGCTCGGCGACGACGTCGCCCGCGGCCTCGGCCAGCGCACCGGGGCGGTGCGCGCCCTCGGCGCCCTCGCCGCCGTCCTGCTCTGCGGCGGGGCGACGGCGCTCGCCGGGCCCATCGCCTTCGTCGGCCTCGCCGTCCCGCACCTCGTCCGCGCGCTCACCGGCCCCGCGCACCGGTGGCTGCTGCCGCTGTCGGCGCTCGTCGCACCCACGCTGCTGCTCCTCGCCGACGTCCTCGGCCGGGTCGTCGCCCGGCCGGGCGAGGTGCAGGTCGGCGTCGTGGCGGCGCTGCTCGGGGCGCCCGTCCTCGTGGCCCTCGTGCGCCGCCGCCGCGGGAGCCTCGAGCTGTGAGCGCCGCGACGACCCGGCGGGCGCCCGAGAGCGCGCACGGAGGTGCCCCGGGCGCGGGTGCGGCGCTCGCGCTGCCCGACCTCGCTCCCGACCGCGTGCGGGCGGCGCGGCGGGCGGTCCGCCGTGCCCGCGGCCTGGCGCGGCGGCGCGAGCTCGCCGTGGTGGGCGCGCTGGCCGCCGTCCTGCTCGGCCTCCTGCTCGTGGCGCTGTCGGTGGGCGACTTCCCGCTCTCCCCGGCGCAGGTCCTCGGGGCGCTCGTCGGCCGGGGCGACGGCGGCGCCGAGCTCGTCGTCCTGCAGCTGCGGCTGCCGCGGGCGCTGGCCGCCGTCCTCGCGGGCGCCTGCTTCGGCCTCTCCGGCTCCGTGCTGCAGGCGCTGCTGCGCAACCCGCTCGCGAGTCCCGACGTCATCGGCATCTCCGCCGGGGCGAGCGCCGCGGCGGTCGTCGCGGTCCTCGGTCTCGGCGCCCCCGGCGCCGGCCTGCCCGGCCTCGGGGTGTCGGGCGCCGCCGCCCTGGGCGCGCTCGGCACGGCGCTCGCCATCTCGGCCCTCGCCACGCGGGGGCGGCTCAGCGGCTACCGCTTCGTCCTCGTCGGCATCGGCGCCGCGGCCGCGCTCAACGCCGTCGTCAGCCTCGCCCTCACGCGCGCCGACGCCACCGAGGCCGCGCAGGCGCTCGTCTGGATCACCGGGAGCCTCAACGGCACCGACTGGGGCGTCGTCGTGCCCCTCGCCGTGGGCGCCGCCGTCCTCGTCCCGGTGGCCCTCGCGTGCGTGCGGCTGCTCGCCGGGCTCGGCGTGGGCGACGACGCCGCCGCCGGCCTCGGCCTCCGCGTCGGCCGCGCGCGGCTGCTGCTCGTGGTGGTGGCGGCTAGCCTCGCCGCCGTCGCCACCGCCGCCGCCGGGCCCGTCGCCTTCGTGGCGCTCGTGGCCGGCCCGGTCGCCCGGGGCCTCCTCCCGGGCCGCACGGCCCTCGGCGCCTCGGCGCTCGTCGGGGCCGTCGTCCTGACCGGGGCCGACCTCGTGGCCCAGCACGCGCCGCTGCTGCCCCAGCTGCCCGTGGGCGTCGTCACGGGCGTCGTCGGGGCGCCGTACCTGCTCTGGCTCCTCGTCCGCGCGGGCCGCGCGGGGACGGCGGGCTGAGCGACGTGACCGCCCAGCGCTCCCTCGTCGTCCGCGACCTCACCCTCGTCTACGACGAGCGCCCCGTCGTCCGGCACCTCGACCTCACCGTCCCGCCGGGGCGCGTGACGGTCGTCGTCGGCGCCAACGCGTGCGGCAAGTCGACCCTCCTGCGGGGCGTCGCCCGCCTGCTGGCCCCGGCGTCGGGGGCCGTGCTCCTCGACGGCCGGGCCGTCCACGAGATGCCCACCAAGGAGGTCGCCGAGGTCCTCGGCATCCTTCCGCAGAGCCCCGCGGCGCCCGGCGGCATCACGGTGGCCGACCTCGTGGGCCGGGGCCGCTACCCGCACCAGGGGTGGCTGCGCCGCTGGACCGCCGCCGACGAGGAGGCGGTCGCCCGCGCCCTGGCGTGGACGGGCACCGAGGACCTGGCCGACCGCCCCGTCGACGAGCTGTCCGGGGGCCAGCGGCAGCGGGTGTGGATCGCCATGGCGCTCGCCCAGGAGACCGACGTCCTCCTGCTCGACGAGCCGACGACCTACCTCGACCTCGCCCACCAGGTCGAGGTGCTCGACCTCCTCACCGACCTCAACCACCGCGGCGTCACGGTCGTCCTCGTGCTGCACGACCTGAACCTCGCCTGCCGCTACGCCGACCACGTCGTCGCGATGCGCGACGGCGCCGTCGTCGCCGAGGGGACGCCCTCGGAGGTCGTCACGGTCGAGACGGTGCGAGAGGTCTACGGGCTCGACTGCGAGGTCGTCCCCGACCCGGTGTGCGGCACGCCCATGGTGGTGCCGCTCGGGCGCCACCACGGCCGCCGGCCGGGGCCGACGGACCAGGGCTGAGCCGACCGGGCTGAGTCGACCGGTCTGGGCCGACCGGTCTGGGCCGACCGCGGCGGCAGCGGTCCGTCAGATCCAGCTGGGGAACCACATCCGCCAGCGCCAGTGCTCGGTGGGGATGACCTGCGCGGCCCACACGGGCCAGAAGAAGGCGGCCGCCAGCACGGCGGCGACGACGACGGCGCCCGCCACCGCCGCGCCCCACCGGCGCCGCCGCGGCGGTGCGTCGGGGCGCCCGAGCACCATGCCGAGCGCCATGGTCAGCGCCAGGACGACGTAGGGGGAGAAGGCGACGGAGTAGAAGGTGTAGACGGTGCGCTCGGGGTAGAGGAACCACGGCAGGTAGAGGCCGGCCAGGGGCGCGAGGACGGCGCCGGCGCGCCAGTCCCGCCGCAGGGCCCACACCCCGACGAGGACCACGACCGCCAGGGCCCCGCCCCACCACACGACCGGGTTGCCGAGCGCGGTGATGGCGCGGGAGCAGGCGCTGACCGCGCACCCGTCGACGCCGAGGGTGGGCGCCTCGTAGAAGAAGGACGTCGGGCGGCCCTGGACGAGCCAGGACTCCGGGCTCGCCTGGTAGGGGTGCGGGCTGGAGAGGCCGACGTGGAAGCCGTACATCTCCTGGTGGTAGCGCCACAGCGACGCGAGGGCGTCGGGCAGCCACGGCAGGTAGTCCGGCCGCTCGGCGGCGTACTGGCGCAGGTGGGCCCCGGTGCTGGCGAACCACCCGGCCCACGAGGCGAGGTAGACCCCGAGCGCGACGAGGAGCATGCCCGCGGCGGCGGGCACGCCGTCCTTCACCACGGCGGCGGCGAACCAGTGGCGCACCCCGGCGGCGCGGCGGGCGCCCGCGTCCCACAGCACCGTCAGGAGGCCGAGGGCGACGAAGGCGTAGAGCCCCGACCACTTCGTGCCGACGGCGAGCCCGAGGCAGACGGCGGCCACGAGGCGCCACGGGCGCGCCAGCAGCCACGGGCCGAGGCCGGCCAGGCGCGCGCCGGCGGGACCGCGGGTGGTGACCGCGCGCGCCAGGCGGGCCCGGCTCGCGTCCCGGTCGAGCAGGAGGGCGCCGAAGGCGGCCAGCACCCACAGGGTGAGGACGCCGTCGAGGAGCCCGGTGCGCGAGTGCACGAGGTGCTGGCCGTCGACGGCGAGCAGCAGGCCCGCGACGGTGCCGAGCAGGGTGGAGGAGAGCAGGCGCCGTGCGATGCGGGCGACGAGGAGCACCGAGACGACGCCGGCGAGCGCGGCGCCGAGCCGCCAGCCCGTGGAGCTGTCCTGGCCCAGCAGCAGCTGGCCGAGCGCGAGCACCCACTTGCCGACGGGCGGGTGGACGGGGAAGTCCGCGGTCTCCAGCGGCGAGGGCGTGCCCGCGGCGAAGGCCTCGTCCGCGCCCTCGGGCCAGCGCAGCTCGTAGCCCGCCACGAGCAGCGAGTAGGCCTGCTTGACGTAGTACGTCTCGTCGAAGACGAGCTGGTGGGGCCGGCCGAGGTCCCACAGGCGCAGGACCGCGGCGAGCGCCGTGACGGCGAGGGGGCCCACCCAGCCCCAGAGCCGGTCGGTCGGCGGGCGGCCGACGAGCCGCTCCCGCAGGGACGGCGCGTCGTCCGGCGCCGACGCCGGCGGCGGGACCTCGGCGCCGGAGGGGCGCGCCGGGGAGGTCCCGGCGGGCGGCGCGTCCGGCGTCGTCGTCACGAGGGGGATGCTAGGCGGGGCGTGCGACGGCGTCCCGGACGTCCGCCGGGCGCCTCCCCGCGCCGGGGCTGCGAGACTCGGCCGGGTGAGCCAGCGCGAGCACCCCCGGCCGGAGGACGAGGACGGACCGGTCGACGACGGGCTGGCCGACGAGGCGTCGCACGTCGCGGCACCGGACGACGAGGCGTCGGACGACGCGGACGACGCGGCGCCGGGTCTGGAGCCCGTCGCCCCCCGCGCGGGCGGGCGGCTGCTGCTGGCGGCCACCCCCATCGGCGACGCGCGGGACGCCCCGCCGCGCCTGGCGCACGCCCTCGCCACCGCCGACCTCGTGGCCGCGGAGGACACCCGGCGCCTGCGCCGCCTGCTGCGGGCCCTCGACGTCGAGCCGCGCGGTCGCGTCGTGTCCTGCCACGAGCACAACGAGGCCGCGCGCGCCGAGGAGGTCGTCGCCGTCGTCCGCGCCGGCGGCACCGCGGTGCTCGTGAGCGACGCGGGCATGCCGTCGGTCTCCGACCCCGGGTTCCGGATGGTGCAGGCGATGGTCGCCGCGGACCTGCCCGTGAGCGCCGTGCCGGGGCCGTCCGCCGTCCTCGCCGCGCTGGCCGTCTCGGGCCTGCCGACGGACCGCTTCACCTTCGAGGGCTTCCTCCCGCGCCGCGACGGCGACCGGCGCCGCGTCCTCGGCGAGCTCGCGGACGAGCGCCGCACGATGGTCTTCTTCGAGTCCCCGCACCGGCTCGCGGCGTCCCTCGCCGTCATGGCCGAGGTGCTCGGCGGCGACCGTCGGGCGGCCGTCTGCCGGGAGCTGACGAAGACCTACGAGGAGGTCGTGCGCGACGACCTCGACGGGCTGCTCGCCTGGTCGGACCGGACGCTGCTCGGGGAGATCACCCTCGTCGTCGCGGGCGCCCGCCCGTCCCGGTCCGGTCCGGAGGAGCTGCTGGCGCTCGTGCTGGCGCGCACGGAGGCGGGGGAGCGGCTCAAGGACGCCGCCCGCGCCGTCGCGGCCGAGCACGGCGCGACGAGCCGCGACCTCTACGACGCGGCGGTGGCGGCCCGCAAGGCCTGACCTCGGCGCACGGCGACCTGCGCAAGGCCCGCTCGCTCCGCGTCGTCGCAGGTCAGGGGCGCGTCGGTCCGCAAGGGACGGGGTTGCGCAGGTCCGTGGGCGGGCCTCCCCGACCGTGTCCGGGGAGCGGGCCCTCCCGCGCCCGCGGGGGGTGCAGGTCTACCCTCCGGACATGGAGTTCCGTCGCATCCCGGGCCTGCCGCCGTACGTCTTCACGATCATCGACTCGCTGAAGATCGAGGCCCGGCGAGCCGGACGCGACGTGGTGGACCTCGGGTTCGGCAACCCGGACATCCCCTCCCCGGAGCTCACCGTGGAGAAGCTCGCGGAGGCGGCGCACAACACCCGCAACCACCGCTACTCCTCCTCGCGCGGCCTGCCCAAGCTGCGCCAGGCGGTGGCCGACCTCTACCAGCGCCGCTTCTCCGTGACCCTGGACCCGGAGACCGAGGTCATCAGCACCATCGGCGCCAAGGAGGGCTTCAGCCACCTCATGTGGGTGCTGCTGCAGGCGGGCGACGCGGCCCTCGTGCCCTCGCCCAGCTACCCCATCCACATCTGGGGCCCCTACTTCGCCGGCGCCGACGCCCGGCAGGTCTCCCTCAACGGCCCCGAGGGGCCGAGCGGCGCCGCGTACGTCGACAACGTCATGGAGGCGTGGGAGCTGGGCTGGCCCAAGCCGCGCGTGGTCGTCCTGTCCTTCCCGCACAACCCGACGACGGCGACCATCGAGCTGCCCGACCTCCAGCGGCTCGTCGACTGGGCGCGGGAGCGCGACGTCGTCCTCGTGCACGACTTCGCCTACTCCGACACCGCCTTCGACGGCTGGATGCCGCCGTCGATCCTGCAGTGCGAGGGCGCCACCGAGTGCGCCGTCGAGCTGTACTCGATGACGAAGTCCTTCTCCATGGCCGGCTGGCGCGTGGCGTTCCTCGTGGGCAACAAGGAGGTCGTCGGCGCCCTCGCGAAGCTCAAGAGCTACCTCGACTACGGCACCTTCCAGCCCATCCAGATCGCCGCCACGGTCACGCTCAACGAGGCGAGCGACTACCCGCTCGAGGTCAACGCGGTGTACCAGTCGCGGCGCGACGCCCTCGTCGAGGGCGTCAACCGGGCGGGATGGCCCCTGCCGGCGCCCAAGGGGACGATGTTCGCCTGGGCGAAGATCCCGGAGCCGTACGCGGAGATGAAGTCGATCGAGTTCGCCAAGCACATCATCACCGAGTGCGACGTCGCGGTGTCGCCCGGTGTCGGCTTCGGGCCCGAGGGCGACGACTACGTGCGCTTCGCCCTCATCGAGAACGAGCAGCGCATCGCCCAGGCCGCGCGCCAGCTGCGCAAGGGCCTCGTCAAGCTGGGCTGAGGCCCTCCGCCGTCCCGGGGTGCGGCCTCCGACGTCCCCCCGGTCGGGGAGATCGCGCCGTAGCGGGCCGCGACCTCGGTCGGTGCCGAGACGGACCGAAGTAGTTCGCCCGGACATCTACCCGAACGGCGCAACTGCGCCTACTGTCCCTCGCGGCGCGGAGGACCTCCGCGCAGGTACTCACCGAGGAGACAGATGCGCAAGCTGACGTGCGGGCTGGTCAGCGTGGCCCTGGGAGGCGGCCTGGTCTACGCGGCCACCGCCCCCGCTGCCGCGGCCCCGCCCTCCGGGACGGCCACGACCGAGGCGCCGCAGGCGGCGCCCTTCGTCGACGACCTCCCCAACCCCCTGGAGGACAAGCGCCGCGCCCTGCGCGAGGCGGCCCTCACCGGCGTGCTCGACGGCGAGCTGCAGCCGGAGGTCATCGACGGCAGCACCGTCGTCAAGGTCGGCGCCGAGGCAGCGCCGGAGGGCGCGGCGCCGGCGAAGGCCGAGGGCGGTCCGAACGCCACCCAGGACCAGTACGTCGAGCTCTCGCGGGAGAGCACCGACAAGATATTCGTCATCCTGGCGGAGTTCGGCGACGAGCGGCACCCGGACTTCCCCGACGTGGACTCGGACCCGGACACCCCCGGGCCCACCCGCTTCGACGGGCCCCGCCACAACGAGATCCCCGAGCCCGACCGCTCCGTCGACAACACGACGGTCTGGCAGCCGGACTACGACCAGCAGCACTACCAGGACCTCTACTTCGGCGACGGCGACGCGACGCTCAAGAGCTACTACGAGGCCCAGTCCTCCGGTCGCTACAGCGTCGACGGCGAGGTCTCCGACTGGGTGCGGGTGCCCTACAACGAGGCCCGCTACGGCCGCACGGACGCCGGGGCCTGGTACCTCGTCCGCGACGCCGTCGACCAGTGGGTGGCCGAGCGCGAGGCCGCGGGCATGAGCGACGAGGACATCGCCGCCGAGCTGGCCGAGTTCGACCAGCAGGACCGCTACGACTTCGACGGCGACGGCGACTTCAACGAGCCCGACGGCTACATCGACCACTTCCAGATCGTCCACGCGGGCGGCGACGAGTCCGACGGCGACCCGACGTACGGCGAGGACGCCATCTGGGCGCACCGCTGGTACGCCTTCGGCACCGACCAGGGCGCGACGGGGCCGGAGACCAACAAGCTCGGCGGCACCCAGATCGGCGACACCGGCATCTGGGTGGGCGACTACACCGTCCAGCCGGAGAACGGCGGCTACTCCGTCTTCGCCCACGAGTTCGCCCACGACCTCGGTCTGCCGGACGACTACGACACGACCGGCAAGGCGAGCAACAACGTCGAGTACTGGTCGCTCATGGCGCAGAGCCGCCTCGGTGCGGAGGGCGAGCCGCTCGGCTCCCGCGCCGGCGACCTCGGCGCCTGGGAGAAGCTCCAGCTCGGCTGGCTCGACTACGAGGTCGTCCCCGCGGGCCAGAAGCGCACCATCGACCTCGGCCCGCAGGAGTACAACAGCGCGAAGGCCCAGGCCATCGTCTCGGTGCTCCCGGACAAGGAGGTGACGACCCAGTTCGGCGCCCCCTTCGCGGGTGAGAAGCAGTGGTGGTCCGGCCGCGCCGACAACCTCAGCAGCACGATGACGGCGACGGCGGACCTGCGGAGGGCCACCACCGCGCAGGCGACGCTGAAGGCCCGCTGGGGCATCGAGGCCGACTACGACTACCTGTACTTCCAGGCGTCGACCGACGGCGGGAAGAACTGGACGTCCCTGCAGGGCACGGTCGACGGCGCCGCCTTCGACACGGACAGCTCGGACGCCCCGTCCCTCTCGGGCATGCACCCCGAGTGGGGCGACGTCGTCGTGCCGCTCGACGCCTACGCGGGCCAGCGGGTGCAGCTGCGGATGCTCTACCGCACGGACGGCGGGTACACCGAGGCCGGCTTCTTCGCCGACGACATCGCCATCACCGCGAACGGCCGCACCGTGTTCAGCAACGGCGCCGAGAGCGTCCCGTCGGTGCTGGCGCTGGACGGCTTCACCGCGGTGGGGGCGAGCCAGACGAAGGGCTACGACAACTACTACATCGCCGGTCACCGCAGCTACGTGAGCTACGACCAGTACCTGCGGACGGGGCCGTACAACTTCGGCTTCGGGAGCGCGCTGCCGGACTTCGTCGAGCACTTCCCGTACCAGGAGGGGCTCCTCGTCACCTACTGGGACACGTCCATGGCGGACAACAACGTCAGCGACCACCTCGGTGAGGGGCGCAACCTCATCGTCGACGCGCACCCGCGGCCGATCTACAACCTCCAGGGCAAGCCCTGGCGGACGCGGATCCAGTCCTACGACGCGCCCTTCGGGACGCAGCCGGTGGACTCCTTCACCCTCCACGTCGACGGGCAGCCGAGCTACATCCGGGGGCAGAAGCCGGCGCGGGTGTTCGACGACACGAAGAAGTTCTTCTTCGAGGAGTTCCCCTCGCAGGGCGTCAAGCTCCCCGCGGTCGGCGTGAAGATGCGCGTCGTCTCCGAGGACGGCACGTCCATGCGGGTCCGCGTGAGCTGACCCTCCCCCGCCCGGGCGACGGCCCGGGCTCAGCACGGACCGAGGGCCCGGCGGCGTCTGCCGCTGGGCCCTCGGCCGTCCTCGGCCCGCCTCCGGGGCCCGGGGACGGGTCGGTCCGCGGACGTCGGGGCGCGCCGGCCGTCCGGCGGTGTCCGGTGGTCGCGCACAGGTTCGTGGAGCGGGGCGTCGTCCACAGGCCGCGGGGCCGTGGGGGCGTTGTCGGACCCCGCCCCTAGTCTGGTACACGTGTTCGAGATGGGCGGGTGCGGGGCCGAGGGGGACGACGCCGTCCTGCCGTGCGCCTCGCCGTGCGCCGGTCGTGGCGCCGGCGCCCCTGACGTGACCGGTGCTGGCGCGGGCCAGGGCGGCGGTGTCGTCGAGCTGGGGGGTGAGGTCGGTCGGGTGCGGGCGGCGGTGCGGGTCGGGGCGCTGGGTCGGGTGCAGGCGGTGGTCGCGTTGGAGGCGGCGCGGTCAGTGGCGTGGGCGGGGCTGCTGCGGCAGGTCGCGGCGCTGGTGGACGAGGTGTCGGTGTCGGGTGGGCCGGCGGCGCCTCGGGCCGGCGGCGGTGACGGCACCGGCGGGGGTGACGGCGCCGGCGACGGTCAGACCGGTGTCGCGATCGCGGACCGTGGTGCCGGTGCAGGTGCAGGTGCCGGGATGGTCTCGTTGCCGATGTCGGGGTCGGGGCGGGATGCGGGGGTGGCGTTCGAGGCCGCCGCGGCCGAGCTGGCGGTCGCGCTGGTGGTGCCGCTGCGGCGGGCGCAGGACGTGGTCGCCGAGGCCCTGGCGGTGACGACCCGGCTGCCGGTGACGCTGGCCGCGTTGGAGGCGGGGCGGATCGACCCGCAGCGCTCCCGCCTGGTCGCCGAGGAGACCCTCGCCCTGTCCCCGGTGCACGCCACGACGGTCGACGCGGCCCTGGCCGCCGACCTCGGCCCCCTCACGACCCCGGCGCTGCGGGCGCGGGTGCGTCACCTCGTCGCGACGACCGACCCCGAGGCGGTGCGGCGGCGGGTGCGGCGAGCGACCTGCGCCCGCGGGGTGCGCCTGTTCCCGGTGGACGACGGCATGGCCCAGCTCGTCGCGACGGGCCCGGTGCTGGACCTGGCGTGCGTGTTCGAGCGGCTGACCACCACGGCCCGGGCGCGGGCCGGGGAGCACGGCAGGGTCGACCCGCACGCCGCGACGTCCGCGGGCCTGGACCCCCTCGCCCTGGGCGACGCGGCTGCGGGGTTGCCGGACCGGAGGGGTATCGACGCGCGCCGCTTCGACGCCCTCGTCGACCTCGCCACCACCACCGACCTCACCACCACCGACCCGGCCACCACCACCGACCTGGCCACCACCACCGACCTGGTCGCCGGCGCCGGCGCTGGTGCCGGTGCCTGGGCGGGTGCTCGCGGTGGGGCTACGGCCGGTGCGGACGCCGCCGGAGCCGGGCGCTCGGTCCCGGTGAGCAGCACGGTCACGACGCGGGCGCGCAGCCCCCACGGCCCGCAGGTCACCGTGGCCCTGACCAGCCTGCTCGGCCTGGACGACGACCCCGCCCAGCACCCCACCCTCGGACCCCTCCCCGCGGTGGCCGTCGCCGAGCTCCTCGCCGCCGGGCACCGCTTCCGCCGCGCCCTGACCGCCCCGGTCACCGGCCACCTCGTCGGCCTCGACGGCCACCTCCAGACCCCCGAACCCAGCACCACCACCACGACAGAGACGTCGACAGGGACGCCGCCCGACCCACCGCGGAAGGGCCCCCGGAGCGCGCCCGCCCGACGCGGCCGCACAGCGGCGATCACCGTGCGCGTCGACACCCCCGACACCCCCGACGACCCCGCGCCGTCGCCACTGGAGTCGCCGCCATCGACACCGCCGCCCACCAACCCCGCCAGGACCGCAGCCGTAGCCGTAGCCGGGACGGCAGCCGCGCCCGCAGCCGCAGCGGCGGCCGGGACGACAGCCGCGCCCGCAGCCGCAGCCGGGAGGACAGCCGAGGACGCGCCGCCGCCCTCGCCACCGCCACCTCCTCCGTCGAGACCGGTGACGGTGGCGGGCTCCTCGTCGACCTCGCGGCACGCCTCGCTGCGCCGCGCCGCCCGACGGTCCGCCTGCTCCTACGCCGCCGCGACCGGCGGACCCGGTTCGTACACGCCGACCGAGGCGTGCGCCCGCTGGGTGCGCACCCGCTCACCCCGCTGCCAGGCCCCCGGCTGCCGGATGCCCGCCACCCGCTGCGACCTCGACCACCGCACCCCCCACGCCACCGGCGGACCGACGTGCCCGTGCAACCTCGACGTCCTGTGCCGGCGCCACCACCTCGCCAAGCACCACTGCGGATGGAAGGCCGTGCCCATGACCGACGACGCCCGCGACCCCGGCCTGGCCTGGATCACCCCGCTCGGCCAGGTCGTGGACGTCCCGGCGCAGCCCCTGCTGCCGCGCCCCGCGCCGCCTGTCACCGACGCCGTCCGTGCCGCGATGAGGGCCGAGTCCGCGGCCGCGGCCGCGCTCGAGGAGCGACACCTCGGCCCCGCGCGCTACCCCACCCGCGACTCCGCCGCCCACGACCTCGACCGGGTGCACGCCGAGCTCGCACGCCAGCAGCAGGAGCTGCGCCGGCGTCCCGGTGGTGACGGATGGCGGTCTTCCAGCGGTCGCGGAGGCGCGGCGTCGGCAACCAGAGACTCGAGCACGGCGTCGAACGAGGTGGACGGAGCGCCGGCCCACGAGCACGACGCGTGGGGGGACGGTGCGCCGCCGTACTGACCGCTGCTCCTCGTCGATGACGACGACCGCGCACGACCTCGCCGCGGTCGGGGGGGTGGTGCGAGGGGTGGGGTGGGCGTCGTCGGCGGGGACCGGCGCCGGCGTGGGAGGCCGGACGCGTGCGTCGCAGGCACGCGACGACGCGACGAGCGCGTCGAGCACTAGGACGGGGCGCCGTCGGCCTCCACCGAGGCGAGGAAGCGCTCGAGGGTGGCGGTGAAGACCTCGGTCTGCTCGGAGTGGACCCAGTGCCCGGCCCCCTTGACGCGCACCAGCCGGGTCGAGGGGAAGAGCTCCTGCATGCGGGAGCGGTCCCGGTCGAGGACGTAGTGGGAGGTGGCCCCGGCGACCCACAGCACCGGGCCGTCGAAGACCGCGCCCTCCGGCGGCTCGGGGAAGCCGCGCAGCACCTCGAGGCCCTCCCGCAGCACGGGCAGGTTGAGCGCCCACCGCCAGGAGGGCCCTCCGTCGCCGTCACCCCGCTCGCGCAGCAGGCTCTGGAGGAGGAACCCGCGCACCGCGTCGCTGGGGACGACGTCGCGCAGGGCGTCGTGCGCCTCCTCGCGGCTGCCGAGGCGGTCGAGGTCGATCGCCCGCATCGCGTCGATGTAGTCGGCGAAGGGGGAGGCCTCCTCGTCGGGGTCGTCGGTGCGCCCCCCGGCGAGCGGGTACTCCACCGGGGCGATGTCCACGACGACGAGCGCCCGCACCAGCTCGGGGCGTCGGAGGGCCAGCTGCATCGCGACCTTGCCGCCCATCGAGTGGCCGACGAGGACGACGGGCTCGCCCAGCTCCTCGAGCTCGACGGCCACCCCCTCGGCCATGGCCAGGTAGTCGACGCGCTCGGACCGCGGGGAGCGCCCGTGGTCGGGCAGGTCGAGGACCGTCACCCGCCGCGGTCCACCCGCGAGCGACCGCGCCACCGTCGCCCAGTTGCGGCCCTGCCCGAAGAGCCCGTGCACGAAGACGACGCGAGGACCCTCCTCGCCGACGGTGCTGGCGGCGAGCCGGTCGGGGGGTGCGGGGGGCGGCGCCATGACGCCGATCCCACCAGACCGGCACCGGCGCCGCAGGGGGGCCGGGGTGGCGGGAGGGCGGGGCGCCGGGGTGCCGGGGTGCCGGGGTGCCGGGGTGCTCGAGTGAAGGGGGGGCGCCGAGTGCCGGGGCGCCGGGCGGCGGTCACGAGCGGAGGCCGGGTGCCCGCGGACGCGCCGGGAACCGGAGGGGCGCGCCCGTGCGTCCCAGCCCCGTGACCCTTCCCGCCGGCCGCCCGGTCCCCTCCGCTGCTGATGCCCACTCGCGTGACGCGGTGAGCCGTGACGCCGAGACGCGTGGCGCCGGGAGCCGTGGCGCGACGGCCCGGCCTGCGACGGCCCGGCCCACGGCGACCCGGCCCACGGCGACCCGGCGCGCGGCCCTCCCGGCGGTCGTCGCCGTCGCCGCCCTGCTCGCCCTCGTCGGCTGCGGCGCCGACGACGCGGGGCCGGGGTCCCCGGCGGCCGGCTCGGCGACGAGTCCGGCGCCGACCTCCGGCGCCCCCGACGAGGGTGCCGCCACGTCGACCGGCGCTCCGACGACGAGCGGCCCGACGATGGGCGGCATGACGACCAGCCCACCGGAGCCCGGCGACGAGCCCGGCGCCACCTCGCCGTCCTCGTCACCGCGCCCGAGCGGCGGCAGCCTCCCGCTCCTGCCTCGTCCGACGGCACCGCCCACGGCGCCGACCGACGTCCCGCGCCCGACCGTCCTCGTCGGCGAGGTCGTCGAGCCCTCGGCAGCCGGCTGCGTCGAGATGACGAGCGGCGGCCAGGTCTTCTCCCTGCAGCTGCCCGCGGGCGTCGAGGTCTCGGTGGGCGACCGCGTCCGCGTCACGGGCACGCCCCGCCCCGTCGAGCGCGGGACCGCCTGCGCCGGGACGCAGGTCGTCGTCACGGACGTCGCACCCGCTTGAGCCCGGGGGCGCGCGACCGCCCCGTCGGCGGCGGCGGGGGGCGGCCGGCGCCGTCACTACGCTGGCGGCATGACGCACGTCCTCGCCGCGGTGGCCTGGCCCTACGCCAACGGCCCCCGCCACCTCGGTCATGTCGCCGGCTTCGGCGTCCCCTCCGACGTGTTCGCGCGGCAGCAGCGCATGGCGGGCCACGACGTCCTCATGGTCTCGGGCACCGACGAGCACGGGACGCCGATCCTCGTGCAGGCCGAGCGCGAGGGCGTGACGCCGCAGGCGCTGGCGGACAGGTACAACCGCGTCATCGCCGAGGACCTGCAGGCCCTCGGCCTCTCCTACGACCTCTTCACCCGCACGACGACGCGCAACCACTACGCCGTCGTGCAGGAGATGTTCCGCACGGTCCACCGCAACGGCTACCTCGTCGAGCGGACGACGATGGGGGCCGTCTCGCCGTCGACGGGTCGCACGCTGCCGGACCGCTACATCGAGGGCACCTGCCCGATCTGCGGCTTCGACGGCGCCCGCGGCGACCAGTGCGACAACTGCGGCAACCAGCTCGACCCGGTCGACCTCAAGAACCCGGTGAGCCGCATCAACGGCGAGACCCCGCGGTTCGTGGAGAGCCAGCACTTCTTCCTCGACCTGCCCGCGCTCGCCGAGGCCGTCGGCGCGTGGCTCGAGACGAAGACGGGCTCGCCGTCGTGGCGTCCCAACGTCCTCGGCTTCAGCCGGAACCTGCTCGAGGAGATCCGCCCCCGCGCGATCACCCGCGACATCGACTGGGGCATCCCGGTGCCGCTGCCGGGCTGGGAGGAGAACCCGACGAAGCGGCTGTACGTGTGGTTCGACGCCGTCGTCGGCTACCTGTCCGCCAGCGTCGAGTGGGCCCGCCGCACGGGCGACCCGGAGGCATGGCGCCCCTACTGGTCCGAGGGCGCGCGCGGCGCGTACTTCATGGGCAAGGACAACATCGTCTTCCACTCGCTCATCTGGCCGGCCGAGCTGGCCGGCTACGACGGGCGCGGCTCGCGCGGCGGGCAGCCCGGCGCCTTCGGCGACCTGGCCCTGCCCTCGGAGGTCGTCGCCAGCGAGTTCCTCACGATGGAGGGGCGCCAGTTCTCCTCCAGCCGGGGCGTCGTCATCTCCGTCCGCGACGTCCTCTCCCGCTACCAGCCCGACGCGCTGCGCTACTTCCTCTCGGCCGCCGGCCCCGAGGCGCACGACACCGACTTCACCTGGCGGGAGTTCACCCGCCGCACGAACGACGAGCTCGTCGCCGGCTGGGGCAACCTCGTCAACCGGACGGCGAGCCTCATCGCCAAGAACGTCGGGAGCATCCCCGAGGCGGGCGAGCTCACCGACCGCGACCGCGAGCTCATGGCCACGACGTCGGGCGCGTTCGGCGTCGTCGGCGACCTCGTGGCCACCCACCGCCAGCGCCAGGGGCTGTCCGAGGCCATGCGCGCGGTCGGCGAGGTCAACCGCTACCTGTCCGAGACGGCGCCGTGGGCCCTGCGCACGAGCGACCCCGAGCGCATGCGCACGGTGCTCCACGTCGCCGCGCAGGGCGTCTCGGACTGCCGGGGCCTGCTCGCGCCGTACCTGCCGCACAGCGCGCAGGCCGTGCACGAGGTCATGGGCGGCACCGGGACGGTCTCGCCCATGCCCGAGCTGCGGGACGTGGAGGACCTCGACGGCGGCAGCCCCTACCCGGTCCTGCAGACGCCGCGGGGCGGGGACGGCGCCCCGGGCTGGGGCTCGGTGCCGGTCGTGCCGGGCACGCCGGTGGGCAAGCCGACCCCCGTCTTCACCAAGCTGGACGAGGACGTCGTCGAGACCGAGCTGGAGCGGCTGCGCGAGGAGCAGGCCGGTGGCTGAGGAGCCGGCCCGCCCCCGCGCGCGCTCGTCGACGGGCGCCGACGGCCGGCGGCGCGACCGGTCCTGGCCGCCCGCCCCCGAGCCCCTGCCGGTCCCCGTCGTCGACGACCACACCCACCTCGACATCGTCGACGGGCCCGGCGCCGACGAGCGGTCGGGCGACGGCGACCGCCGCACGGTCGAGGACCTGCTCGCCCTCGCGGCGGCGGCCGGCGTCCCGCGCGCGGTGCAGATCGGCTGCGACCTCCCCGCGGCCCGGTGGACGGTCGAGGCCGTGCAGCGCCACCCCGCGCTCGTCGGCGGCGTCGCCCTCCACCCCAACGAGGCGCCCGTCCTCGCCGCGCGCGGCGAGCTGGACGACGCCCTCGAGGAGATCGGCCGCCTCGCCCGGGCCGACCGGATCCGGGTGGTGGGGGAGACCGGCATGGACGCCTTCCGCACCGACGCCGGCGACGCGGCCGCCGTCGCCGCGCAGGAGGAGTCGTTCCGCGCGCACGTGCGGCTGGCGCGCGACCTCGGCCTCCCCGTGCAGGTCCACGACCGGGACGCCCACGCCGACGTCCTGCGCGTGCTGGCCGAGGAGCGCGCCGAGCGCGTCGTCCTCCACTGCTTCTCCGGCGACGTCGACATGGCCCGCGAGTGCGTGGCGCGCGGCTACTGGCTGTCCTTCGCCGGCACGGTGACCTTCTCCAACGCCGGCGGCCTGCGGAGCGCGCTGTCCGTCGTCCCGCTGGAGCGCGTGCTCCTCGAGACCGACGCGCCGTTCCTCACGCCGTCCCCGCACCGCGGGCGCCCCAACGCCAGCTACCTCGTGCCGCACACGGCGCGCGTCGTCGCGGGCGTCCTCGACGTGCCGCTCGAGGAGCTGTGCACGGCCGTCGCCGCCACCGCCGAGGAGCTCTACGGGCCCTGGTGACCCGCGCCGCGGCGCGTCGACCACGGGGCCGGCCGAGCGTCGTCAGGTGGCCGGCGGGGTGCCGGGGAAGGGCCGGGGGTGTGACACCAGGTCTCGGATCGGTTACGGTCGGCGTGTCAGCCGGGGCTGGGGAAGGCTCCGGGCGACGCCCTCTGCACCGACGCGGCCCCCGGTGGACCTCCACCGCGCGGGGCCCGCTCGGCTGCGCGCGGCCCGCCCTCCCCGCACGAGCGCCCGGGAACGTGCGACGTCAGGACGCCTGTTGAGCTCTTCGCCCGCCACGCCCTCTTCGTCCTCCGGGACCCCGTCCGAGCCCGGCGCCGACCGCCTCGACGCCCTGCTGGACGAGTCGGCGACGCTGGCCGCGCCCGCGCCGGCCCGCCGCTCGCGCGGACGTCGCGCCGCCACCGCCGCCGTCCAGGGCGCCGCCCTCGTGGCGCTGCTGGGCGGGGCCGCGGTGTACGCGGCCGGGTCGACGACGGTGGAGCTGGACGTCGACGGCGCGAGCCAGGAGGTCCGCCTCTTCGGCGACGACGTCGCCGACGTCCTCGCCGAGGGCGGGGTGGAGGTCGGCCCGCGCGACCTCGTGGCCCCCGCCGTCGACGGTGACGTCGAGGACGGCGGCACGGTCGTCGTCCGCCACGCCCGCCAGCTCGAGCTGACGGTCGACGGCGAGACCAGCACGCACTGGACGACGGCCCTCACGCTCGACGAGGCCCTCGACGACCTCGGCGTGCGCTCGCAGGGCGCGGCGCTCTCGGCGTCGCGCTCCATGCCCCTCGGGCGCGGCGGCGGCAGCGTCGAGCTCGTCACGCCGAAGGACGTCACCGTCGTCGCGGACGGCGAGGCCCGGCCGCTCACCAGCACCGCCACCTCCGTGGGCGCGCTGCTGTCCGAGGCCGGCGTCGCCGTCGGCGACGCCGACCGGGTGTCGGTGGACCAGGCCTCGCCGCTCACCCCCGGGCTCGTCGTCACCGTCGTGCGCGTCCTCACCGAGGAGGTCGTCGAGGAGGGTCCCGTCCCCTTCGCCACCGAGGAGCGCGAGACCGACGACCTCTTCGTCGGCCAGACCCGCGTGCAGAGCGAGGGCGAGCGCGGCGTCCACCAGGTCCGCTTCCGCCAGACCACGGCCGACGGCCAGGTCGTCTCCAAGGAGGAGCTCTCCGACGAGGTGACCACGGCTCCGCAGCCGCGCGTCGTGCTCGTCGGCACGGCCGAGCGGCCCGCGCCGGAGCCGGAGCCGGAGCCCGAGCCGGAGCCCGCCTCCCAGAGCTCGTCCGGCTCCTCCTCCAGCTCGTCCGGCGCCTCCTCCAGCTCGTCCGGCTCCTCGTCGAGCTCGTCCGGCTCCTCGTCGAGCTCGTCCGGCTCCTCGCGCTCCTCCGACGACGACGACGACGACGAGAGCTCGTCGGCGCCGTCCACGCCCTCCGCGCCGGTGGCGAGCGGCAGCGCGTGGGACCGCCTCGCGCAGTGCGAGTCGGGCGGGAACTGGTCCATCAACACCGGCAACGGCTACTACGGCGGGCTGCAGTTCAACCTGCAGACGTGGCGCGCCTACGGCGGCTCGGGCTACCCCCACGAGAACAGCCGTGAGCAGCAGATCGCCATCGCCGAGAAGGTGCGCGCCGACCGCGGTGGCTACGGCGCCTGGCCCGCGTGCTCGCGCAAGCTGGGGCTCTGACGTCCTGAGCGAGACCGACCGCGCCGGAGGGGCCGAGGAGCGAGCGCTCCTCGCCCCCTCCGACGTGCGCGCGCTGGCGACCCGCCTCGGCGTGCGGCCGACGAAGACGCTCGGGCAGAACTTCGTCATCGACGCGGGCACGGTCCAGCGCATCGTGCGCCGCGCCGGGGTGGGGGCCGACGACGTCGTGCTCGAGGTCGGGCCCGGGCTGGGGTCGCTGACGCTCGCCCTCCTCGAGCGGTGCGCCGGCGTCGTCGCCGTCGAGGTCGACCCCGTCCTCGCCGACGAGCTGCCCCGCACGGTCGCCGCCCGCCGGGGCGCGGACGACGCGGTCCCGCCGCGGCTCGCCGTGGTCGGCGCCGACGCCCTGCGGGTCGGGGCGGACGACGTCCTCGGCGCCGGCGCCGGGGCGCCGACGGCGCTCGTGGCCAACCTGCCCTACAACGTCGCGGTGCCCGTGCTGCTGACGCTCCTCGAGCGGCTGCCCGGGCTGCGCAGCGCGCTCGTCATGGTGCAGTCCGAGGTCGCCGACCGGCTCGCCGCCGAGCCCGGGAGCCGGGCCTACGGCGTCCCGTCCGTGAAGGCCGCCTGGTACGGCGACGTCGCCCGGGCGGGAGCGGTCGGCCGCACCGTCTTCTGGCCGGCGCCCAACGTCGACTCCGGGCTCGTGCACCTCGTGCGCCGCGACCCCCCGGCCAGCCGGGCCGGTCGTGAGGCCGTCTTCGCCGTCGTCGACGCCGCCTTCGCGCAACGCCGTAAGACGCTGCGCGCGGCGCTGGCGCGCTGGGCCGGCGGTGCCGCCCGCGCCGAGGAGGTGCTCCGCGCCGCCGGGGTCGACCCCGCGCTGCGCGGCGAGCGCCTCGACGTCGCCGGCTTCGTCGCCGTGGCCGACGCCGCCCTCGACGTCCTCGGGCCCGACGCCGTCGAGGTGCCCGCCCGCTGACGGCGGGTCGTCGTCGGTCCGCCCCCACCGGTGGTCGTGCGTCGCTGCACCCTGATCACCGGCGGTGACTGCCGGGTACCTGGGGTGCCCGTCGACGGCGTCGCCTATGGTCCCCGCATGGGCAGGGCCGAGGTGCGCGTCCTCCCCGTCCCCGGGGCGTCCGTCGTGGCCCGCGCCCACGCGAAGGTGAACCTCGCGCTCCGCGTCGGGGGCCTGCGGCCCGACCGCTCCCACGAGCTCGTCACCGTCTTCGAGACGGTGTCCCTGCCCGAGGACGTGCGGGCCTCGCCCTCCCGGGGCCTGGAGTGCGCCGTCACGGGGGAGGGCGCCGACGACGTGCCCGTCGACGAGCGCAACCTCGCCGTCCGGGCCGCGCTGCTCCTCGCCGAGCGGGCCGGCGTGCCGCCGCGCGTGCGCCTCGACATCACCAAGACCGTGCCCGTCGCCGGTGGCATGGCGGGCGGCAGCGCCGACGCCGCGGCCGCGCTCGTCGCGTGCGACGCCCTGTGGGGCACCGGGCTCGGGCGCGAGGACCTCCTCGCGCTCGGCGGAGAGCTCGGCGCCGACGTGCCCTTCGCGCTGCTCGGGGGCACGGCGGTGGGCACGGGCCGCGGCGAGCAGGTGGTCCCGGCCCTCGCCCGCGGGGAGCGCTCGTGGGTGCTGGCGCTGTCGGCGTCGGGCCTGTCGACGCCCGCCGTCTACGGCGAGCTCGACCGCCGTCGCGGCGAGGCCGGCAGCGCCGCTGCGGACGCCGGCCTCGACGTCGACGAGACCGCGGTGCACGAGCTCCTCCAGGCGCTGCGCGCCGGGGACGCCGCCGCCGTCGGCGCCGCCCTCGTCAACGACCTCCAGGAGCCGGCGCTCGCCCTCGCGCCCCACCTCGCCACGACGCTGCAGGTGGGGCTCGAGGCGGGGGCCGTCGCCGCGCTCGTCTCGGGCTCGGGGCCGACGACGGCTTTCCTCGTCGACGGCCGCGAGCAGGGCCTCGCCGTGGCGGTGGCGCTCGCCGCCTCGGGGGCCGCCGCCGACGTCCGCCGCGTCACCGGCCCCGTGCACGGCGCCCGCGTCGTCGACGTCGGGCGCTGACCGCCGAGGCCGCGTGGCCGCGGCGCGGAGCACCCCGGCCGGTGCGGCACGCTGGTGGGGTGGCGCACCTGCTGAACGCGGAGTCGGTCTCCGTCGTCCTCGGCGCCCGCGACGTGCTCGCGGGCGTCTCCCTCGGCCTCGACGACGGGGACCGCATCGGCGTCGTCGGCCGCAACGGCGACGGCAAGTCGACGCTGCTGCGCGTCCTCACCGGCGAGCACGAGCCCGACGGCGGCCGCGTCACCCAGACCCGCGGCCTGCGCGTGGGCGTGCTGCCGCAGGCGGACGACCCGCACGCCACCGGCACGGTCCGCGAGCTCGTCGTCGGGGACGGCGCCGACCACGAGTGGGCGGGCGACGCCCGGGTGCGCGACGTCGTCAGCGGCCTGCTCGACGACGTCCAGACCTCCGTGCCCGGCGGCCTCGACGCGCCGCTGTCCTCCCTGTCCGGCGGCCAGCGCCGCCGCGCCGCGCTCGCCGCCGTCCTCGTCGGCGACCACGACCTCGTCGTCCTCGACGAGCCCACCAACCACCTCGACGTCGAGGGCGTCGCCTGGCTCGCGGAGCACCTGCGCACCCGGTGGCCCGCCGGCCGCGGCGCGCTGCTCGTCGTCACGCACGACCGGTGGTTCCTCGACGCCTGCTGCACGCAGACGTGGGAGGTCACCGGCGGCGGCGTCGAGAAGTACGACGGCGGGTACGCCGCCTACGTCCTCGCCCGCGCCGAGCGCGCTCGCGTCGCCCAGGTGACGGCCGACCGCCGCGCCAACCTGCTGCGCAAGGAGCTGGCCTGGCTGCGCCGCGGCGCGCCCGCGCGCACGAGCAAGCCCAAGTTCCGCCTCGACGCCGCCGCCGAGCTCGTCGCCGCCGAGCCGCCCCCGCGCGAGACCGTGGAGATCACGGCGACGGCGAGCGCGCGCCTCGGCAAGGACGTGCTCGACCTCGAGGACGTCGTCTACCGCGTGCCCGGAGAGGCCGGCGGTGCGCCGCGCACGCTGCTCGACGGCGTCACCTGGCGGCTCGCGCCGGGGGAGCGCGTCGGCGTCGTCGGCGTCAACGGCGCCGGCAAGACCACGGTGCTGCGCCTGCTCACCGGCGAGCTCGAGCCCGACGGCGGCCGCGTGCGGCGGGGGAAGACCGTCCAGGTCGCGGTGCTCTCGCAGTCCCTGCGCGAGCTCGAGGAGGTCGCGGACCTGCGCGCGCTCGAGGCCGTGGAGCGCGAGCGGCGCGAGCTCGTCGTCGACGGCAAGCCCTTGACCGCCAGCTCGCTCGTCGAGCGGCTCGGCTTCACCCGCGACCGCGCGTGGACGCCGGTCGGCGAGCTCTCCGGCGGGGAGCGCCGGCGCCTGCAGCTGCTGCGCCTGCTCGTGCACGAGCCCAACGTCCTGCTCCTCGACGAGCCGACGAACGACCTCGACACCGACGTGCTGGCCTCGGTGGAGGACGTCCTCGACGGCTTCCGCGGCACCCTCGTCGTCGTCTCCCACGACCGGTACCTGCTCGAGCGCACCACCGACCACCAGGTCGCCCTGCTCGGCGACGGCCAGGTGCGCGACCTGCCCGGCGGCGTCGAGGAGTACCTGTCGCTGCGCTCGGCCGCGAAGGCCGACGGCGCCACCGCGGGGGCCGCGCTCCCCGGGGCGACGCCCACCACCCTCGCGGCCGCGCCCCCCGCGAGCGGCGCCTCGGCCGCGGAGGTCCGCACCGCGCGCAAGGAGGCGCAGCGGCTCGAGCGGCGCCTGGAGAAGCTGCAGGCCTCGGAGGCCGACCTCATGGGCCGCATGGCCGCCGCCGCGACCGACCACGCGGCCATGACCTCCCTCGACGCCGAGCTCCGCGCCGTCCAGGCCGAGCGCGAGCAGGTCGAGGAGGCCTGGCTCGAGGCCGCCGAGGTCGCCGGCTGAGAACGGCTCCTCAGCGGCTCCGCCGTCGCTCCTGGTCAGCGGCTCCACCGGCCGGCGCTGTCAGCGCCGCCAGGGGGCCCTCTCGCCGTCGAGGAACCACTGCAGCCTCCGCGTCGCCCACGGCAGCGCCAGGTAGGTCATCACCGGCGTCATGAGCGTCGTCACGAGCGCCACCCGGACGACGAGCGGCACGAGCGGGGCGAGGACGACCCCGAGCGTCGCGTTGACGAGCAGCGACAGCGGCAGGAACACCGAGAAGATGACGAGCATCTGCCGCCACCGCGCCGGTGCGCCCTTCGGCGCGGGGCCGACGACGCTGCCGTGCGCGGCGTCGAACCACCCCTCGATGCCGGTCCGGCGCTCGGTCTGCGCCTCGCGCACGGTGCCCGGCGCCCCCGAGAGCCACCACCGCCGCTGCGCCGAGCCCTCCCAGCCCGCGAGGGAGTCCTCGTCGGCGAAGCGGTAGAGCATGTGCCACTCCCGCGAGCCCGCGCCGCCCCGGACCCAGCCGGCACCGAGGAAGCCGGGGAAGGACTCGGCCATCCGGGCGCCCGCGCTCGCCCACGTCATCATCTCCAGGCGCTGGCCCGGGTCGGCGACGCGCGTCGTCGCCACGGTGACGGGGTCGGGCGCGACGACGGGCCGGTCGCCGTCCTGCGCGGCGGGGGAGGACGAGCGGGGGCCGGAGCGAGCGGTCACCCCGCCAGTGTCCACGATGTGGGCACGAGGGAGCGCCGTGGCCCGGGGGAGCGGGCTCAGACCTCCGGCGGCAGCCCGCCCCGGCCGCCCGAGGTGGCGTCGAAGCCGCTCGCGAGGGACCGCAGGACGTCGGCGAGCCGGTCCTGCTCGCCCGCGTCGAGACCGGCGAGGAGGCGCCGCTCGCGGGCCAGCAGGTCGGCCATCGCGGCGTCGACGCGCGACGCCCCGGCCGGCGTGAGGCGGACGAGGACGCCGCGCCGGTCGGCCGGGTCGGGGTGGCGCTCGACGAGGCCCAGCGCGACGAGGCGGTCGACCCGGTTCGTCATCGTCCCGCTCGTGACGAGCGTCGACGTCACGAGCTGGCCCGGCGTCAGCTGGTGCGGCGCCCCGGAGCGCCGCAGCGCCGACAGGACGTCGAAGGACCAGACCTCGAGGCCGTGCTCGGCGAAGGCGGCGCGGCGCGCGAGGTCGAGGTGCCGGGCGAGCCGGCTCACGCGGGAGAGCACCTGCAGCGGCGAGACGTCGAGGTCCGGGCGCTCGCGGCGCCACGCGTCGACGATGCGGTCGACCTCGTCCCGGTCGACCGCCGCTCCCGGGGGTGCGCCCCCCGACGTCCCCGGCGCCACCCGGCGATGCTACGCCGGGTCTCTCGACGTCGAGATTCTCGACGCGCCTCCGGGCGGCGACATCGAGGTCGCCGTCACGAGGACCCGGTCTGATGCCTGCAGCCTCGATGTCGATGCGGTGTCCACAGGGCCGGAGCGCGGCGGCGCCTCGACCGCGAGCCTGTACCGCGTGGACGTCCTCGACCCGGCCGTCGTCGCCGCCCTCCTGACGCGGGCGGCGCGTCAGGACGGCGTCGTGACGACGTCCGACCTCGGCGCGCTCGGGCTGGGGCCGCACGTCCCCCGCCGACTCGTCCGTGCGGGTCAGTGGGAGCGGCTGCTGCGCGGCGCCTACCTCGTCCGCCCGGGCCGGGTGGGTGTCCAGCGGGTGCGGGCCTGGAGCCGCGCCGCGTCGCTCGTCGTCCCGGGTGCCGTGGCCGGCCGGAGCAGCGCTTCTCATCTCCTCGGCGTGCAGGGCGCCCCGGTGCCGGCGGGCGCCGAGGTGGTGCTGCCGCCCGGCCGCCAGAAGCCCTCCCGTCCCGGACTGGCCGTCGTCGTGTCGGCGCTCGCGCCGCAGGACGTCGTCGACGTGCGCGGCGTCGCGACGACCTCGGCGCTCCGCACCCTCGTCGACCTCGTGCCCCGCCTCGACCGGCCCGCAGCGCTGTCGGTGCTCGACTCGGCGCTCGCCCTGGGCCTCGTGACGCCCGAGGACCTCCTGGTCGCGCGCGAGCGGTGTGCGGGCCGCCGGGGCAGCAGCGGGGCGGCCGACCTCTGGGTCCTCGCTGACGGCCGCGCCGAGAGCCCGCTGGAGAGCAGGGCTCGTCTGGCGTGCGTGGAGGCAGGCGTCCCGCCGGACGACCTCCAGGTGGTCGTGCGGACGGGGGACGGGCACGTGGTGGCGCGGGGCGACCTCGGCTTCCACCGCCGCTCACGACCGGAGCGGCGGCTGCTGCTCCTCGAGTGCGACGGGAAGGAGGTGCACGCCGCCCCGGACGCGCTGTACCGCGACCGGTGGCGGGCCAACGCCCTCGTGGCGCTGGGGGTGGACGTCATCCGCTGCACCTGGGCGGACGTCGAGCACCCGGGTCGCCTGCCGGCCATGTTCCGGGCCGCTCTCTGACCACGGCTCCCCGCCTCGCCACATCGAGGCTGCAGCCACCAGGAGGGCCTCCGGTGGCTGCAGCCTCGATGTCGTCCGGCGGGCGCGAGGGTGGCGGCTTCAGAGAGGCGCGACGTCCGCGAGCAGGTGCGGCTCGCCGTCGCGCTCGCGGCGGACGGCGAGGGACAGGCCGCCGTCCTCCTGCGCCCGCCACCCGTGGACGGCGCGGCCGGGCAGGGAGAGCGGGCGCAGGAAGCGGGCGGTGACGTCGTGGGCCGGGGGCAGGCGCCCCTCGAGGTCGAGCAGGGCGTGCGCCAGCGTCCACATGCCGTGGGCGATGGGACGGCGGAGGCCCAGCAGCCGCGCCGTCGGCCGCGAGAGGTGGATCGGGTTGGGGTCGCCCGAGACCGCGGCGTACGCCCGACCGGTGCCGGCGGGCACGACCCAGCGGACGGCGCCGGCGGGCGGGGCGGGGCGCTCGGCGTCCGGCGACGACGACGCCCCGGCCGAGGACGGCGCGGCGCCGGCCGGCACCGGCTCGCGGTGCAGGTACGTGCTCGTGCCGCGCCAGACGACCTCGCCGGCGGCGGTCGCCGTCGCGACGACGTCGAGCTGGCGACCGCGGCGGTGCGGGCGCAGGTCGCGGGCGGCCACGGCCAGGTCGAGCGGCTCGCGGACGTCGACGGGCCGCCGCACCTCGAGGCGCTGCGCGACGTGGACGAGCCCCAGCAGCGGCAGCGGGAAGGCCGGGTCGAGCAGCAGCCGCATCGACGCCCCGGACGCGAGGACGTGCGTGAAGGCGCCCGGCAGCGACCCGGGCACCGGCGCGCCGGTGCGCCCGGCGCAGACCCGCACCCACGCGTCGAGGTGCGCGGGGTCGGCGACGACGCCGCGGGCCTCGACGACGCGGTCGGGCAGGTCCGCCGGCCGCCGCCGGGGCAGCAGGGCGCCCGCCAGCAGTCCGGGCGACGGCGCCAGCGGCACCGCGGACGCCGGCCGACGGCCCCCGGTGACGGAGGGCGCGGCGCGGCCGGACCGGGCCCCGGAGGAGGTGCCGCCGGAGGAGGACGCGCCGGGCGAGCCGCCGCCGGCGGGGGTGCGCGCGGCCACGCTCAGGCCCCCAGCAGGCTCTGGCCGCACACGCGCAGCACCTGCCCGTGCACCCCGGCCGTCGCGGGCTCGGCGAACCAGGCGATGGCCTCGGCGACGTCGACGGGCAGCCCGCCCTGCCCGAGCGAGGCGAGGCGGCGCCCGAGCTGGCGCGTCAGCGGCGGGACGGTCGCCGTCATGCGCGTCTCGATGAAGCCGGGCGCGACGGCGTTGACCGTCGTCCCCGCAGCCGCCGCCCGCGGCGCGAGGGCGTCCACGAGGCCGATGACGCCGGCCTTGGAGGCCGCGTAGCTCGTCTGGCCGTCGTTGCCCGCGATGCCGGCCAGCGACGAGACGCCGACGACGCGACCGCCGCGGCCCAGGAGGCCCGCGCCGAGGAGGTGCTCGGTGAGGCGCAGCGGTGCGCCGACGTTGACGTCGAGCACCGAGGCGAAGGCGTCGGGGCGCATGTTGCGCAACCGCCGGTCGCGGGTGATGCCGGCGTTGTGCACGACGACGTCGACGCCGCCGAGGCGCTCGCAGGCCTCCGCGAGGCGGCCGGGCGCCAGGTCGGAGGTGATGTCGAGCACGAGCGGCTCGCCGCCGACGGCCCGCGCCGTCGTCGCCAGGTCGCCGGCGGCGGCCGGGACGTCGACGCACACCACGTGCGCCCCGCGCGCCCCCAGCAGCTGCGCGACGGCGGCGCCGATGCCGCGGGCCGCACCCGTGACGACGGCGCGGCGGCCGGCCAGCGGCCGAGGGCCGCGGGCGTCCTCGCCGGAGGGCAGGTCGTGGACGGGCGGGCCCACCCGCACCACCTGGCCGCTGACGAAGGCCGAGCGGCCCGACAGCAGGAAGCGCAGCGTCGAGCCCATGGCCCCGACGCCGCCCTCGGCGAGGAGCACCAGCTGGACCGTGCGGCCGCCGCCCACCTCCTTGCCGAGCGAGCGCGTGAAGCCCTCGAGGGCGCGCTGGGCCACCCGCACCGCGGCCGGCGACCCCGGGGGGAGGCGGTCGGGGTCGAGCCCCAGCACGACGACGTGGGCCCCGCGCGCGAGCCGGCGCAGGTGGGGCGTGCAGGCGCCGACCAGGCCCACGAGGTCGGCGGGGGAGGTGGCGGCGGTGGCGTCGACGACGAGGCCGCCCCACCGCTCGTCGCCGGCCACCGCGCCGGCCCCTCCACCAGCTGCGTCGCTCCCGGCCGCGTCCGGTCCCACGACCCGCGCTCCCGCGGCGGCCAGCTCGGCGGCCGCCACCCCGGCGGCGTCGCCGACGAGCGGTGTGCCGTCCGGCGGGACGAGGCCCGTGACGAGCACCGGCCCGGGCGCCAGGGGGGCGCCCGGCGCGTCGCGGCGCAGCGGCACGGGGTCCGGCAGGCCGAGGCCCGGCACGAGCCGGCGGCCGAGCCCGCTGCGCGCGAAGGCGGCGTAGCGGTCCACCGGTCCGCCCGGGTCGGCGATCGGCCCCGTGGCGGGAGCCGCGGCGGGCCCGGTGGCCGGCCCGGCGCTCGGCTCGGCGGAGCCCGGAGAGGTGGGCCCGGTGGTGGGGGCGCCGGGTGACGAGGAGGTCGGCGTGGTCTCGGGCACGCTCCGAGGCTACCGCCGACCGGGGCTGGATGTTACCCGCGAGTAACACCCGCCCCGCGTCCGTGGCACAGTGGCGCCATGGCCCCCACCCCGCGCCCGTACGGGCCCGCGAGCAGCCCGCGCCCCGTCGCCGTCGTCGCCGGCACGCGCATCCCCTTCGCCCGGTCGGGGCGCGCCTACGCCACCGCCTCGAACCAGGAGATGCTCACCGCCGTCCTCGACGGGCTGGCGCGGCGCACGGGCCTCGTGGGCGAGCGGGTCGACGAGGTGGTCGCGGGCGCCGTCGTCAAGCACAGCCGCGACCTCGTGCTCACCCGCGAGGCCGTCCTCGGGTCCGTGCTCGACCCGACGACCCCGGCGCACGACGTCGGGCAGGCCTGCGGCACGGGCCTGCAGGCGGCGCTGTCCGTGGCGGGGAAGATCGCGCTCGGGCAGGTCGAGGTGGGTGTCGCCGGTGGCGCGGACACGACGTCGGACGCCCCGGTCGTCGTCTCCGAGGGGCTGCGCCGGGCGCTGCTGCGCGCGAACCGCGAGAAGACGGCGCTCGGCCGGGCCCGCGCCCTGGCCGCCGTCCGCCCCCGCGACCTCCTGCCCGTGCCGCCCCGCAACGCCGAGCCGCGCACCGGCCTGTCCATGGGCGAGCACCAGGCGCGCACCACGCTCGAGTGGGGCATCACGCGCGAGGCCCAGGACGAGCTGGCGCTCACGAGCCACCACCGCCTCGAGGCCGCCTACGACAGCGGCTTCCTCGACGACCTCGTCGTGCCCCACCGGGGTCTCGAGCGCGACGACGTGCTGCGCCCCGGTCTGACCCTGGGGCAGCTCGAGACGCTGCGGCCGGTCTTCGGGAAGGGGGAGGCCGCGACCATGACGGCGGGCAGCTCGACCCCGCTGACGGACGGCGCGAGCGCCGTCCTGCTGTCCTCGCCGGAGTGGGCCGCCGCGCGGGGGCTCGAGCCGATGGCGCACCTCGTCGACGCCGAGACCGCGGCCGTCGACCACGTCAGCGGCGCCGAGGGGCTGCTCATGGCGCCCGTCCACGCCATCTCCCGGCTGCTCGCCCGCACCGGGCTGTCCCTGCAGGACTTCGACGTCGTCGAGATCCACGAGGCCTTCGCCAGCCAGGTGCTCTGCACGCTCGCGGCGCTCGAGGACCCGCTGTACTGCCGCGTCCGCCTCGGCCGCGACGAGCCGATCGGCTCCGTCGACCGCGCGCGGCTCAACCCCCACGGCGGCTCGCTGGCCGCGGGCCACCCCTTCGCCGCCACCGGCGGGCGCGTGCTCGCCTCCGCGGCGAAGGCGCTCGCCGTCCGCGGCGGCGGCCGCGCGCTCGTGTCCGTCTGCGCGGCGGGCGGTCAGGGGGTCGTGGCGGTCCTCGAGCGCTGAGGGGGGCCGTCCGCCCGCCCGGCACGCGGCGGGCGCGCGCGGTCGGCGGCCCTCGGATGCGCGGGGTCGACCGGGGCCGGGTCGGCCTCGAGGTGCGACAGGCCGTTCCAGGCCAGGTTCACGAGGTGCGCCGCCACGGTCGCCTTGTCGGGCTGCCGCGTGTCGAGCCACCACTGGCCCGTGAGCGCCACCATCCCGACGAGCATCTGCGCGTACATGGGCGCCGCCCCCTCGGGCAGGTCCCGCCGGGCCATCTCGCGCGCCATGAGGTGCTCCACCTGCCGGGTGATGTCCGACAGCAGCGTCGCGAAGGTGCCCGCGCTCGAGGCGACGGGGGAGTCCCGCACGAGGATCCGGAACCCGTCCGTGGACGCCTCGACGTAGTCGAGCAGGCCCAGCGCCGCGCGCTCGAGGACCTGCCGGGGGTGCAGCCCCGCGACGTCGAGCGCCTCCGTCATCGCCGTCAGGAGCTGGCGGACCTCGCGGTCGACGACGACCGCGTACAGGCCCTCCTTGCCGCCGAAGTGCTCGTACACCACCGGCTTGGAGACGGCGGCGCGCGCCGCCACCTCCTCGACGCTCGCGCCCTCGAAGCCGCGCTCGGCGAACAGCGCCCGGCCGACGTCGAGCAGCTGCTCGCGGCGCTCGGCCCCCGTCATCCGCGCCCGCCGCGGCGCCGGCGGTCTCGTGCTCGTCACAGCCCCATCCTCCCCCTGGACGGTGCGCCGGGGCACGCACCCCGTGCCCCGGCGGCGCTCAGCCCTCGGCCCGCAGCCGTCGGCCCGCGGCGCTCAGCCCGCGGCGCGCGCAGCGCGACGGGCCTCGGCCTCCTCGCGGCGCGTGACGAAGCGGGTCGCCTGCTCGTCGAGCTTCTCGAGGAACTGCGCCATCTCGAGGCGGGCCGCCTCGCCGCGGGGCCCGAGGTCGGTGCGCTCGAACACCTTCCAGAAGCGCAGCACCGGCATGAGGACGTCGTCGTGGTGCAGCTTGAGGTCGTAGATGCCCGCCTTGGCGATCATCATCGACGACCTCGCGAAGCCGGGCATGCCCGCGCCCGGCATGGCGAAGCTCATGACCTCGTTGCGCACGGCCTCCATCGTCTCGTCGGGCGCCTGGTCGAAGGCCGCGGCGAGCAGGTTGCGGTAGAAGACCATGTGGAGGTTCTCGTCCTTCGCCACGCGGGCCAGCAGGCCCTCGGCGACGGGGCAGCCGGTGGCGCGGCCGGTGTTGCGGTGGCTCACCCGCGTCGCGAGCTCCTGGAACGAGACGTAGGCGAGGGTCTGCAGCATCGGCTTGTCGCCCTGGTCGTAGCCGGCGGCCATGTGCTCCATGCGCAGGCGCTCGAGCTCGACGGGGTCGGTGCCGCGCGTGACGACGAGGTAGTCGCGCAGCGCGATGCCGTGGCGGCCCTCCTCGGCCGTCCAGTGCCCGACCCACTGGCCCCACGCGCCGTCCCGGCCGAAGCTCGTGGAGATCTCGCGGTGGTAGCTCGGCAGGTTGTCCTCGGTGAGGAGGTTCACGACCATCGACGTCCGCGCCACCGGGTCGAGCCTGGAGTCGCCCGGCTCCCAGTCCGTGCCGCCGAGGTAGGCGAAGTCCTTCCCCTCGCTCCACGGCACGTAGTCGTGGGGGTTCCAGGCCTGGGTCGCCTTGAGGTGGCGCTCGAGGTTCTCGGCGACGACGGGCTCCAGGTCGCGCAGGAGCCGGGTCTGCAGGGCCGCGGCGGCCTCGGGGCTGTCCGTGGGGGAGGTCACCTACGGGACCGTAACCTACGGGGGCGTAGCCATGCCCGCCCGGCGGCTGGCAGTCGTCTGGGAACGGGCTGCCGGTAGCGTCGGGGCGCGGGCCGGTGCCGCCCCGCCGCGCGCGGGAGGCCCGTCCGCGGTCCCCCGTGGTCCAACGGCAGGACGCCGCTCTTTGGAAGCGTGAGGTCGAGGTTCGAGTCCTCGCGGGGGAGCCGCCGCGGGCGCCCGGCGGCGTGTCGCGCCCCCGCACCCGTCCGGCTCCCGCGCGGACGGCGCCCGGCCGCCCGGGCGGTAGGGTCGCCGCCGTCCGACCGCCCCGCCCGGCGCACCCCGCACCCCGCCCCGAGGAGCCCGCTCGCGTGAGCAGCCCCAGGCCCGCCGCCGTCGTCGTCCTCGCCGCCGGGGAGGGCACCCGGATGCGCTCGGCCCTCCCGAAGGTCCTGCACCCCCTCGGCGGGCGCAGCCTCCTCGGCCACGCGCTCGTCGCGGCCCGCGGCGCCGACCCGGAGCGGCTCGTCGTCGTCGTCCGCCACGAGCGCGAGCGGGTCGCCGCCGAGGCGCGGGCGGTGGACGCGGACGTCGTCGTCGCCGAGCAGGACGACGTCCCCGGCACCGGCCGCGCCGTCGCCTGCGCCCTCGACGCCCTCGTGGCGGCGTCGGGCGCCGAGCCTTCCGGCACCGTGCTCGTCACGTGCGGCGACGCGCCGCTCCTGCAGCCGGGGACCCTGCGCGACCTCGCCGCCGCGCACGCCGCCGCGGGCAGCGCGGTCACCGTGCTCACCGCCGTCCTCGAGGACGCCACCGGGTACGGGCGGGTGCTGCGCGGCGCCGACGGCGGCGTCGAGCGCATCGTCGAGCAGAAGGACGCGACCGAGGCCGAGCGCGCCGTCACCGAGGTCAACAGCGGCGTCTACGCCTTCGACGCCGCCGTGCTCGCCTCGGCGCTCGCGCGCGTGGGCCGCGACAACGCCCAGGGCGAGGTCTACCTCACCGACGTCCTGGCGCTGGCCCGCGCGGACGGCCTGGCCGTGTCCGCCGTGCCGGTGGACGACGTCGCCCAGACCGAGGGCGTCAACGACCGGGTGCAGCTGGCCCGGGCCGGCGCCGAGCTCAACCGGCGCGTGCTCGAGGGCTGGATGCGGGCCGGGGTCACCGTGGTCGACCCGGCGACGACGTGGGTGGACGTCGACGTCGAGCTCGCCCCCGACGTGCGGCTCGAGCCCGGCGTGCAGCTGCTCGGGGCCACGCGCGTGGCCGGCGGCGCCGTCGTCGGGCCCGACGCGACCCTGCGCGACTGCGTCGTCGGCGCCGGCGCGTCGGTCGTGCGCACGCACGGCAGCGGCGCCGAGGTGGGAGAGGGGGCCTCGGTCGGGCCCTTCAGCTTCCTGCGCCCCGGCACCCGGCTCGGGCCCGAGGGGCGCATCGGCGCCTACGTGGAGACGAAGAACGCCGTCATCGGGCGCGGCTCCAAGGTGCCGCACCTGACCTACGTGGGCGACGCCGAGATCGGCGAGGGCTCGAACATCGGCGCCGCCACGGTCTTCGTCAACTACGACGGCGTCGCCAAGCACCGCAGCCGCGTCGGCGACCACGTGCGCATCGGCAGCGACACCATGCTCGTGGCGCCCGTCGTCGTCGGAGACGGCGCGTACACGGCGGCCGGGTCGGTCATCGACGCCGACGTCCCGCCCGGTGCCATCGCGGTGGCGCGGGCGCGCCAGCGGACGATCGAGGGCTGGGTCGAGCGGCGGCGCGCCGGCAGCCCGTCGGCCGAGGCCGCCGCCCGCGCCCGGTCGGCCCGCGAGGGTGCGACCGGGGAGAGCACCAGCGAGACCACCAGCCACACCACTGGCGACACCACCGGCGACACCTCGGGAGACGCGCGATGACGGGCATCAAGGCCACCGGCGAGAAGCGGCTCGTCCTGGTGAGCGGGCGGGCTCACCCCGAGCTCGCCGCGGAGGTCGCCGAGGAGCTCGGCGTCGAGCTGGTCCCGACGTCGGCGTACGACTTCGCCAACGGCGAGATCTACGTGCGCTTCGGGGAGTCGGTGCGCGGGGCCGACGCCTTCGTGCTGCAGAGCCACACCGCGCCGATCAACCAGTGGCTCATGGAGCAGCTGCTCATGGTCGACGCGCTCAAGCGCGCCTCGGCGAAGCGCACGACCGTCGTCGCCCCCTTCTTCCCCTACGCGCGCCAGGACAAGAAGCACCGCGGCCGCGAGCCGATCTCCTCGCGCCTCGTCTCGGACATGTTCAAGACGGCGGGCGCCAACCGCCTCATGAGCGTCGACCTCCACACCGCGCAGATCCAGGGCTTCTTCGACGGCCCCGTCGACCACCTCTGGGCCATGCCGCTGCTCGCCGACCACATCGCCTCGCGGGTCGACCGGCAGCAGCTGACCGTGGTGTCGCCGGACGCGGGGCGCGTGCGCCTGGCCGACCAGTGGTCGGACCGCCTGGGGGCGCCGCTCGCCATCATCCACAAGCGCCGCGACCCCACCGTGCCCAACCAGGTGAAGGTGCACGAGCTCGTCGGCGAGGTCGAGGGCCGCACCTGCGTGCTCGTCGACGACATGATCGACACCGGCGGCACCATCGTGCAGGCGGCCCAGGCGCTCGTGGACAACGGCGCGGCGCAGGTGCTCGTCGCGGCGACGCACGCCGTCCTGTCCGGGCCGGCGCCGGAGCGCCTGCGCGACAGCCCGATCACCGAGCTCGTCACGACGAACACGCTGCCGATCTCCGACGAGCGCCGGTTCCCCCAGCTCACGGTGCTGTCCATCGCCCCGCTCCTGGCCCGCGCGATCCGCGCCGTCTTCGACGAGGGCTCGGTCACGAGCCTCTTCGACGGCAACAGCTGAGCCCCCGGCTGCGACGACGGGGCCGAGGGGAGAGCGAGCGGTGCGCCTGACCGCCAAGACCGACTACGCGCTGCGGGCCGTGTGCCAGCTGGCCTCACGGCCCGGCGGCGCCACGAGCGACCGCATCTCCGAGGCCGAGGCCGTGCCGCAGCGCTTCCTCGAGGCCATCCTGCGCGACCTGCGGCGCGCCGGCCTCGTCACGAGCCGGCGCGGGCCCGACGGCGGGCACGCCCTCGCCGTCGACCCCGAGGAGCTCACGGTGGCCGACGTCATCCGGGCCATCGACGGTCCGCTGGCCCTCGTGCGCAACCTGCGGCCCGAGCAGCTCGACTACCGCGGGGCGTCCGTCGCCCTCCAGGACGTGTGGGTGGCCCTGCGCGCCAGCGAGCGCGCCATCCTCGAGGCCACGACCGTCGCCATGGTCGTGCGCGACGAGCTGCCCGACGTCGTCGTCGACCACCTGCCCGACCGGCGGCCGGCGTACGAGGTCGGGATGGACATCTAGGTCCTCGGCGCCGACGTCCGTCCCGCCCAGCGGGACGGTGCGACGTCCTTCCTTGCGCTCGTCGACCCGGTGGTGTTCGCTCGCCCCATTCCCGAGTGATCTGGTCGACTTGATGGAGTGGGCATGCGCGGATGGATCGTCCTGGCGCTCGTCGGACTGGCGGCGCAGCTCGTCGACGGCAGCCTCGGCATGGCGTACGGGGTGACGTCGACGACGCTGCTCATCGCCTCGGGCACGTCGCCGGCGCTGGCCTCGGCCTCGGTGCACCTGGCTGAGATCGGCACCACGCTCGCGTCGGGCGCCTCACACTGGCGCTTCGGCAACGTCGACTGGCGCATCGTGGGCCGGCTGGCGGTCCCGGGCGCCCTCGGCTCCTTCCTCGGGGCCACCGCGCTGAGCAGCCTCTCCACCGAGGCGGCCGCGCCGTACATGGCGGGCGTCCTGCTGGCGCTCGGCGTGTACGTCGGCGTCCGCTTCACCACCGGCTCCCTGGTGCGGCGTCCCGGGCGCCTGCGCTCGCGCTTCCTCGTGCCGGTCGGGCTCTTCGGCGGCTTCCTCGACGCCAGCGGCGGCGGGGGCTGGGGGCCGGTGGCGACGCCGGCCCTGCTCGGCTCCGGCCGCGTCGAGCCGCGCAAGGTCGTCGGCTCGGTGGACACCTCGGAGTTCGTCGTCGCCGTCGCGGCCAGCCTCGGCTTCCTCCTGGGGCTCGGCACCGCCGGGCTCGACCTCGTCGTCGTCACCGCCCTCCTCGTCGGCGGGGTCGTGGCGGCGCCGGTGGCCGCCTGGGTCGTCCGCTACCTGCCTGCGCGGGTGCTCGGTGCGGCGGTGGGCGGCGTCATCGTCGTCACGAACGTCCGGACCCTCCTGCGGGCGTTCGACGTCGAGGGCTCCGCCGGCGTCTGGGTCTACCCGCTGCTCGCGCTGCTGTGGGCGGGCGCCGTCGTCTACGCCGTGCGCCGCCACCGGCGCGAGCGGGCGCTGGGGCAGGACGCCGGCTGGGGTCCGGGGGAGGACGAGCGCGAGCTCGCCGCCGCCCGCTCCTGACGGCTGCTGCCCGCGGCCGGTCCTCAGGGCCGGCCGCCCGCCGGAGCCCTCGTCGCCCCGTGGCGCGCGCGTCCCGCGCCGGCGGCTATGCTCGCGCGGTTGCCTCGGCGAGGGAGGCGCACCGGCTCGGCCGGGCGCCCCGCACTCGACGCGGTGGTCACGGCGGCGCCCGCCCCGTGCCGTCCGCGCGAGCCGCCGCAGGACGCGAGACCACCGCGCACGCCGCCGACGAGCCCCAGGAGCACCGCCATGGCCGACGAGATCCGCCTGTCCGCCCAGACCCGCACCGAGTTCGGCAAGGGCGCCGCCCGCCGCATCCGCCGCTCGGACATGATCCCCGCCGTCGTGTACGGCCACGGCGAGGCGCCCCGCCACGTCACGCTGCCGGGCCACGCGACGATGCTCGCCGTCAAGCGCGAGAACGCCGTGCTGACGATCGACGTCGAGGGCGAGGAGGTCCTCGCGCTCGTCAAGGACGTGCAGCGCGAGCACCGCCGCCGCGAGATCGAGCACGTGGACCTCGTCCTCGTGCGCCGCGGCGAGAAGGTCGAGGTCGAGGTGGCCGTCCACGTCGAGGGCGAGGCCGCCGCCGAGACCGTCGTGACGGTGGACCACCAGACCCTGTCCCTCGAGGTGGACGCGCTCCGCATCCCCGAGAGCGTCTCGGTCTCCGTCGAGGGCGCCGAGGCCGGCACGCAGGTCCTCGCCGGCCAGGTCGCCCTCCCCGCCGGCGCCGCGCTGGTCACCGACCCGGAGGCGCTCGTCGTCAACGTCTCCGCCGCCCGCACCGCCGAGGACCTCGACGCCGAGCTGGCCGAGGCCGAGGGCGAGCTCGGCATCGAGCGCGACGAGTCCGACGCCGACGCCGAGGCCGAGGCGGCCCCGGCCACCAGCGACGAGAGCTGACCCTGGCCCCCACGCACCCCGCGCCCCCGGCGGACCGCTCCGCCGGGGGCGCCGCGGCGTCCCCGA
>NZ_JBBHZG010000001.1:583153-637271 GCF_037482305.1 Pseudokineococcus sp. 5B2Z-1 | reverse complement strand
CCCCCCCCCCCCCCTCCCCCCGCCGCGGCGTCCCCGACCGGGGGCGCCGACGACGGGCCCTGGCTCGTCGTCGGGCTCGGCAACCCCGGCCCCGAGTACGCGGCCACGCGGCACAACGTCGGCCAGATGGTGCTCGACGTGCTCGCCGCCCGCACCGGTGCGGGCTTCCGCTCGCACAAGGCGCGGGCAGCCGTCGCGCAGGCCCGCCTGGGCGCGCTGCCCGGCGGGCGCCCGGGCCCGGCCGTCGTGCTGGCCAAGCCGAGCACGTACATGAACGTCTCCGGCGGCCCCGTGGCCGGTCTGGCGCGCTTCTTCTCCGTCCCCGCGGAGCGGGTCGTCGTCGTCCACGACGAGCTCGACCTGCCGGGCGACGTCGTGCGCCTCAAGCGCGGCGGCGGCGAGGGCGGCCACAACGGCCTGCGCGACACCTCCAAGGCGCTCGGCACGAAGGACTACGTCCGCGTCCGCGTGGGCATCGGGCGGCCTCCCGGGCGCATGGACCCGGCCGACTTCGTCCTCAAGCCCTTCGGCTCCGCCGAGCGCCGCGACCTGCCCGTGCTGCTCGAGGAGGCGGCCGACGCCGTCGAGCTCGTGGTGCTGCGGGGCCTCGAGGCCGCCCAGCAGCAGGTGCACGCCCCCCGTTGAGCGCCGGCCCGGGGGCCTCCGACGGAGGACCCCGTCCGTGGGCGCCGCGGTGGCGCAGCAGGTCCGTCCGGGTGGATCTGGCGGAACCGGACGCCGTGGTCGCTACCGCTCGGTACCGTCCCCGGCGGGTCGAGCCCGGACTCCCCGCTCCAGCACGACGACAGCGATGGAGGTGCACGAGCGCATGAGCGCTGACGTCGGACCCCGCGTCGAGGAGGACCGCCTCGACGGCGATCTGCCGCCGGACCCCGACCGCCGCGCCCACCCCGCGCCGAGCCGCCGCCCCTGGACCGACCGCACGCCCTTCGTGCTCGAGCGGCAGGTCTACCGCGACGACCCGGCCCTCGCGGCGGTGCGCCGTCGCTCGGCGTGGACGACGCCGCTCCTGGTGCGCGCGGCCCTCGGCGACGCCGTGGTGGCGCTGGTCGTCGTCGCGGTCGCCGCCGTGACCCTGCGCGACGTCGGGGTGCGGCTCGACGCCCTCGCCGTGGTCGGGCTCTCCGTCCTCTCGGCCGCGGGCTGGGTCGGGGCCCTGGCGGTGCTCCGCGGCTACGAGTGGCGCCGCGTCGGCGACGGCCCGGACGAGTTCTCCTCGATCCTGCGCGCCGCCGTCGCCGTCGTGGCGGCGGTGGGCGTCGTGTCCTTCAGCCTCCAGCTCCTCGTGCCGCGGCGGATGGTGCTCGTCGTCGTCCCGCTCGTCGCCCTGCTGACCGCTCTGCACCGGCACCGGCTCCGCGTCTGGCTGCGGGGGAGGCGCCGCGCCGACGGGGCGGCGGCCCTGCGCACCCTCGTCGTGGGCGACGCCTCCAGCGTCCGGTCGGTGGTCGGCGACCTCCACCGGACCGCCGACCACGGCATGAGGGTCGTCGGCGTGGCCGTCCCGCTGCCGCGCCAGTGGGACCTCGACGGGGACGGGGAGCCGCCCTGCCTCGGCGCCGTCGCCGAGGTGCCGCAGGCGGTCGTGGACCACGACGTCGACGTCGTCATCGTCGTGGGCTCCCACCTGTCGGGGCCGGCCCTGCGCCGGCTGTCGTGGGCCCTCGAGCCCACGGGCGCCGACCTCGTCGTCGCCCCCGGGCTCGTGGAGGTCACCGGCCCGTCCGTGCACCTGCGCCCCGCCGCCGGCCTCTCGCTCCTGCACGTCGAGCGCCCGTCGGCGCGCTCCGGGCGCCTGCTCGGCAAGGCGGTCCTGGACCGGACCCTCGGATCGCTCCTCCTGCTCGCCGCGTCTCCCGTGCTGCTCGTCTCTGCGCTCGCCGTGCGTCTCACGAGCGCGGGCCCGGCCTTCTTCGCCCAGGAGCGGGTCGGGGTCGACGGCTCGCTCTTCACGATGTACAAGCTCCGCAGCATGGTCGTCGGCGCCGACCGGCAGGTCGACGACCTCACCGACCAGAGCGACCGCGACGGCCTCATGTTCAAGATGAAGGCCGACCCGCGCGTCACCCCGGTGGGCCGCGTGCTGCGCCGGTTCTCGCTCGACGAGCTGCCGCAGCTGTGGAACGTCGTGCGCGGCGACATGTCCCTCGTCGGACCCCGCCCGCCGCTGCCGCGCGAGTACGTCGAGTACCACGACTCCGTGCACCTGCGGCTGCGGGTGCGCCCGGGGCTCACCGGACTGTGGCAGGTGAGCGGGCGCGCGGACCTCTCCTGGGAGGAGTCCATGCGGCTCGACCTGCGGTACGTCGACAACTGGTCGCTGGCCATGGACGTGCTCATCCTCTGGAAGACCGCCCGTGCGGTGCTGGGGCGGTCGGGCGCCTACTGACGCCCGCAGGCCGTGCCGGGGGGTCCGCCCCTCGGACGGGCGGCGCGGTGTGACGTCGCGCCGTTAACCTGACGGTCCCGATCGATTTGGACGGGACGGTCGTCGGCCGCCCGGTGGCCGCCCCGGAGGCTCACCTCATGCCAGCACCACGCTCGGACGACGACGTCGCGCGCGAGGCGGCCGTCGTCGCCGGCGAGGTGCTCCTCCGCGTCCGGTCCGAGCACGCGTCGGCGGGGGCCGGCGCCCTCGCGGACGCCGGTGACCGCTGCGCCCAGCAGGCGCTCGCGGCGTACCTCGCCGAGCACCGCCCCGAGGACGCCGTCCTCTCCGAGGAGGCCGCGGACGACCCGGCCCGCCTGACCTCCCGCCGCGTCTGGATCGTCGACCCGCTCGACGGCACCCGCGAGTTCTCCGAGGTCGGCGGCCACGGCGTCCCCGCCCGGACGGACTGGGCGGTCCACGTGGCGCTGTGGGAGGACGGCGACCTCGTCGCCGGCGCGGTGGCGATGCCCGCCGCGGGCGCGACCTACTCCACCGCCCCGGCGCCGCAGCGGCCCGAGGGCGCCCCCGACGTCGTCCGGCTCGCGGTGAGCCGCTCCCGGCCGCCCGCCTTCGTCACCGCCCTCGCCGAGGAGCTGGGCGCCGAGCTGGTGCCCATGGGGTCGGCCGGCGTGAAGGCGACGTCGGTGCTGCGCGACGAGGCCGACGCCTACGTGCACGCCGGCGGGCAGCACGAGTGGGACTCCGCCGCGCCCGTCGCCGTGGCACGGGCCGCCGGGCTCCACACGAGCCGGGTCGACGGCTCGCCGCTGGTCTACAACCGCCCCGACCCGACGCTGCCCGACCTCGTCGTCGCGCGACCCGAGGTGGCCGAGCGCGTGCTCGCCGCCATCGCCCGGGTGGCGGCCCGCCCGACCGACCAGACCGCACCGACCCCGGAGACCGCCCGATGACCTCCCCCGGCACGCCGTCCGCCGGCCGCTACCAGCTGACCCAGCTGCAGGCCCTCGAGGCCGAGGCGATCTTCATCATCCGCGAGGTCGTCGCGGAGCTGGAGCGCCCCGTCCTGCTCTTCTCGGGCGGCAAGGACTCGATCGTCATGCTGCGCCTGGCCGAGAAGGCCTTCGCGCCGGCGCCGATCCCCTTCCCGGTCCTGCACGTCGACACCGGCCACAACTTCGCCGAGGTCCTCGACCTGCGCGACCGCCGCGCGGCCCAGCTGGGCGTGCAGCTCGTCGTCGCCAGCGTGCCCGACGCGATCGAGCGCGGTCTCGTCACGGAGCCGCCGGACGGCACGCGCAACCGCATCCAGACGCCCGTCCTCCTCGACGCCCTCGAGAAGGGGGGCTACACGGCCGTCTTCGGCGGGGCCCGCCGCGACGAGGACAAGGCGCGGGCCAAGGAGCGCATCTTCAGCTTCCGCGACGACTTCGGGCAGTGGGACCCCAAGAACCAGCGGCCCGAGCTGTGGGGGCTCTACAACGGGCGGATCCACCCCGGGGAGTCGATCCGCGTCTTCCCGCTGTCGAACTGGACCGAGCTCGACATCTGGTCCTACGTCGCGGCCGAGGGCATCGAGCTGCCCGCCATCTACTTCGCCCACGACCGCGAGGTCTTCGAGCGGAACGGGATGCTCTTCGCCGTCCACGAGGTCTGCCGCCCGCGAGAGGGCGAGGAGGTCTTCACCGCGCGGGTCCGCTACCGCACGGTGGGCGACGCCAGCCTCACGGCCGCCGTCCGCTCCGAGGCCGACACGGTCGACAAGATCGTCAAGGAGGTCGCGACCACGCGGATCACCGAGCGCGGGGCCACCCGCGGTGACGACAAGTTCAGCGAGTCCGCCATGGAGGACCGCAAGCGCGAGGGGTACTTCTGATGAGCACGCACACCAGCGAGCCGACCGAGCCCGCCGCCGGCGCCCCCGTCGCCATGCAGCGGGACGCCGACCTGCTGCGCTTCGCGACGGCCGGCTCCGTCGACGACGGCAAGAGCACCCTCATCGGGCGGCTCCTCTACGACACCAAGACCGTCTTCGAGGACCAGATCGAGTCCGTCGAGCGCGCCAGCCGCGACCGCGGCGACGAGTACACCAACCTCGCGCTGCTCACCGACGGCCTGCGCGCGGAGCGCGAGCAGGGCATCACCATCGACGTCGCCTACCGCTACTTCGCGACGCCGCGGCGGAAGTTCATCATCGCGGACACCCCGGGCCACATCCAGTACACGCGCAACATGGTCACGGGAGCCTCCACGGCCGACCTGGCGCTCGTCCTCGTCGACGCCCGCAAGGGCCTCGTCGAGCAGTCGCGCCGGCACGCCTTCCTCGCGACGCTGCTCCAGGTCCCGCACCTCGTGCTCGCGGTGAACAAGATGGACCTCGTCGACTTCTCCGAGGACGTCTTCGAGGGCATCCGCCGCGACTTCGCCTCCTTCGCCACGAAGCTCGAGGTGCCCGACCTCACGGTCGTCCCGGTCTCGGCGCTCGAGGGCGACAACGTCGTCTCCCGCTCCTCGCGCACCCCCTGGTACGACGGGCCGAGCCTGCTGCACCACCTCGAGCACGTGCACGTGGCGAGCGACCGCAACCTCGTCGACGCCCGCTTCGCCGTGCAGTACGTCATCCGGCCGCAGTCGGGCCGCCACCTGGACTACCGCGGCTACGCGGGGCAGGTCTCCGGCGGCGTCCTCAAGCCGGGCGACGAGGTCATGGTGCTGCCCTCGGGCTTCACGACGCGGATCGCCTCGATCGAGACGGCGGACGGCCCGGTGGCCGAGGCCTTCCCGCCCATGTCGGTGACCGTGCGGCTGGAGGACGAGCTCGACGTCTCGCGCGGCGACATGATCTGCCGACCGCACAACGCCCCGACGCCGAGCCAGGACATCGACGCGATGGTCAGCTGGATGGACGAGTCGTCGGCGCTCGTGCCGGGCCGCAAGTACGCCATCAAGCACACGACGCGGACGGCGCGCGCCGTCGTCAAGGAGCTGCAGTACCGGCTCGACGTCAACACGCTCCACCGCGACGAGTCCTCGACCCAGCTGGGGCTCAACGAGATCGGGCGCGTCCGGCTGAGGACCACGACGCCGCTGCTGGCCGACGAGTACCGCCGCAACCGCACGACCGGTGGCTTCGTGCTCATCGACGAGGGCACCAACAAGACCGTCGCGGCGGGGATGGTGACGAGCGCGGGCTGACCCGTGCACCGGCCGGCCGTCCCGCGGTTCCGCCGATCGCTCAGCCGCTCCGCGATGCGGCCGATGGAGATCAAGCATCACCCGTGCGTCACGGGGGGGTGACGATTCCCGATCGGCCTACGGGTGTCGTCACCGAGCGTTAACCTCGAGGCCACGCGCCCCTGGAGGCCGGGGCTCGACGACCACCCGTCGGCGGACAGCAGCGCCGGCGCTCACGAGAGGACGGCCATGCGCGTCTCCATGATCGGCACCCGAGGGGTGCCCGCGCGCTACGGCGGCTTCGAGACGTGCGTGGAGGAGGTCGGCCGACGGCTGGTCGACCACGGGTACGAGGTCGTCGTCTACTGCCGCGGCGCCGGGGACGAGCGACCGGCCGAGCACCTCGGGATGAGGCTCGTCCACCTCCCGGCGCTGCAGCGCCGCTCGCTGGAGACCCTGAGCCACACGGGCCTGTCCGTGGCGCACTCCCTGCCGCACCCGGGCGACGTGGCCTTCGTCTTCAACGCGGCGAACGCCCCCTTCCTCCCGGCGCTGCGGGCGCGCGGGGTCCCGGTGGTCACCCACGTCGACGGGCTCGAGTGGCAGCGCGCCAAGTGGGGTCCTGCCGGCAAGCGCTACTACCGCACCGCCGAGGCGCTGGCCGTGCGCTGGTCCGACGCGCTCATCGCCGACGCGGAGGGCATCCGCGACTACTACCGCGACGAGTTCGACGCGGACACCGAGCTCATCAGCTACGGCGCACCGGTCGTCCAGCCGCGCCCCGGCGCCCTCGAGCCGGTGGGCCTGGAGGCGGGGCGCTACCACCTCGTGGTCGCCCGCTTCGAGCCGGAGAACCACGTCGACCTCATGGTCGAGGGGTACCGGCGCAGCGGCTCCCGGCTCCCCCTCGTGGTGGCGGGGTCGGCTCCCTACGCCGACGAGTACACCCGACGCGTCCACGCGGCGGCCGACGGGCGGGTCCGCTTCCTCGGGGGCGTCTGGGACCAGGACCTCCTCGACCAGCTCTACGCGGGTGCGCTCACCTACCTGCACGGGCACTCCGTGGGGGGCACGAACCCCTCGCTGCTGCGCGCCATGGGCGCCGGGGCGGCGACGACGGCCTTCGACGTGCGCTTCAACCGGGAGGTCCTGCGCGAGCACGGCCGGTACGTGCGCACCGCCGACGACGTCGCGGCGCAGGTCGCGGCGGCGGAGGCCGACGTCACCGCGACGCTCGCGCGGGGCGAGCGGACGCGGGGCCGAGCGCTCGACTACGACTGGGACGTCGTCGCCGACGCCTACGCGTCCCTGGCCGAGAGGACGGCCACCCGTGGCCCGGTCCGCCACCGGCCGAGCGGTCGACGGCGCCCCGGCGGGAGCGGGACGGCGTCCGCCGAGCTCTCCCCGACGCTCCCCGCGCCGCGTCCCGCGGGCGACGAGGAGCCGGCTCCCGTCGTCGCGGAGACGACCGTGCGCCGCCGTGGCGAGGGAGGTGCGCGGCGATGACCCAGGGGACCGCCAGCCCGCCGCGGGAGTCCTACCGCGAGGTCGTCGCGCGGCTGTCCGCGGCCCAGAAGAGCGGTCGTGGCGCGCCGGCGTACTCCCGCTTCGTCAACCGCCCGCTGGGTCGTCGGCTCGCTGCCGCCGCGTACCTCGCCGGGGCGACCCCGAACGCCGTCACCGCGGCCAGCGGAGCCTGCTCCTTCGCCGGGATCGCCGTGCTGGCCCTCTCGCCGCGCGGCTGGCTCGTCGGCGTCGTCGTGGCGGCCCTCCTCGTGCTCGGCTACGCCCTCGACGCGGCCGACGGCCAGCTGGCCCGGTTGCGCGGGGGCGGCTCGCCGTCGGGGGAGTGGCTCGACCACATGGTCGACTGCGCCAAGATCAGCGCGCTCCACCTCGCCGTCCTCGTGAGCACCTACCGCGCGTCGCGCGCGGGCGACCTGGACGTGCTGTGGTGCCTGCTGCCGCTCGCCTTCACGGTCGTGGCGAGCACCGCCTTCTTCGCCCAGATCCTCAACGAGCAGCTGCGACGGGCCCACGGGGTCGAGTCGGCCCGCCTCGCGCAGGGCTCCTCGCCCCTGCGCAGCCTCCTGGCCGCGCCCACCGACTACGGCCTGCTCTGCCTGGTCTTCCTGCTCCTCGGCAGCAGCGTCCTCTTCACCGCGGGCTACGGGGTGCTGCTGCTGGGCAGCGCGGGGTACCTCGCCCTCGCGCTCGTCAAGTGGTACAGGGAGATGGGCGCGCTGGGGCGCCGGCCGTGAGGGGCCCCGCGACCGCGACCGCCCTCGTCGCGCTCCTCCTGGTGGGCGGCTGCTCCGGCGCCGACGACGAGCCCGAGGCGCCGACCCCCGCGGCGAGCTCGTCCTCCGACGGCGCCCTCACCGCACCGACGGGTGAAGGCCCGACGGGTGCACCGGCACCCACCGTGGTCGAGCCGGGGACCACCCCCGGTGCCACGCCGGACCCGGCGACCCCGAGCGGGGCGCCGGCCCGACCCCCGGCGCCGCCGACCACGGGGGCGCCGGCCACGCGGCCGGTGGGGGAACCCACTGCGGCCGTCTCCACCGCGCCGCCGGCCGCACGCGGGGAGGCGGCGCAGCTCTCCGACGGCCTGGTGGTGACGGTGGTGGACGTGGCGCAGCGCGAGGTGGCGGCCACCGAGCCCGGGGACGTCGGCGGGGCCGCCGCGGTCGTGCGCGTCAGCGCCCGCAACGGCTCGGACGGCCCCGTCGACCTGTCCGGTCTCGTCGTCACGGCCAGCCTCGGCGACGGCACCCCGGCGCCGCCGACCGACGCCGGGCCGTCGGAGCCGCTCGCGGGGCGGCTCGCGCCCGGCGACACCCGCAGCGGGTCCTACCTCTTCCGCCTGGGCGGCGGCCGAGCCGACGACCTGCGGCTCGAGATCAGCTCCGCCTCCTCCAGCACCGTGGTGGTCGTCCGACCCTGAGGCGGCCCGGGCCGCCCCCGTGCGCGGACGGTGAGTGATGGTGCGCGGTACGCCGCGGCGGCGCCCGTCACCAGGGGTGAGGTGGCTCACGGGCCCTTCCCCCGCCTGGGGGAAAGCGGGGACGTCGGTGCTGAGGGCCGTTACGCTTCGTCGCTGGACCAGTCCCTCCGGTCGGGGGGGCGCAGCAGATCGGGGCCCGGGGGGCGCCCGACGGGAGGCGCACGCCATGCCGGACCGGAGCCGCACGAGCAGCCAGCAGCACGCGGGACGCCGGGCGCGCCGCCGGTGGTCGCCTCCGCTCGCCGTGCTCGCCTCGCTCGCCCTCCTCGCGGGCGGCCTCGCGCAGGTCGCCGGCCCCGCCCCCGCGGCGGCCGCCGACGTCGCCCTCCCGAGCGCCGACGCCCTGCCGACCGTGCAGGTCGACGGCGTGGTGTGGGACACCCTCGTGGTCGGCGACCGCGTGTACGCCACGGGGTCCTTCTCCCGCGCCCGCCCCGCCGGTGCGGCACCGGGCACGAACCAGACGACGCGCTCCAACATCCTCGCCTTCGACCTCACCACGGGCGCCCTTGTCACCACCTGGAACGCGAGCCTCAACGGCCAGGGCCTGGCGCTCGCGGCCTCGGCAGACGGTTCCCGCGTCTTCGTTGCCGGCGACTTCACGAGCGTCAACGGCACGAGCCGCGCCCGCGTCGCGGCTCTCGACGCCGGGACGGGCGCCCTGGTGAGCGGTTTCCGCGCCGACGCCAACGCGCGGGTGCGCGCCCTCGCCGTCTCGGGCTCGACCCTGTACGTCGGCGGCATCTTCTCCGTGGTGGGCGGGCAGTCCCGGACGCGCCTGGCGGCCGTGTCGGCCTCCAGCGGCGCGGTGCAGGCGTGGGCGCCCGCCGCGGACGCGGAGGTCATGGCCCTCGTGGCCCCCTCCGGCAGCGGACGGGTCGTGGCGGGAGGACGCTTCGCGACGCTCAACGCGAGCAGCGCCCGGGGCATGGGGGCGCTGGACGCCTCCACCGGGGCGACCCTGCCGTGGCAGGCCAACGGCACGATCCAGAACTACGGGCCGGACTCCGCCGTCTACTCCCTGTCCACCTCCGGCGACCGGGTGCTCGGCACCGCCTACGACTACTACGGCCCGAGCGAGTTCGAGGGCAGCTTCTCCGCCGACGTCGCCACGGGGCGTCTGGACTGGCTGACGGGCTGCCTCGGGGACCACTACGACGTGGCGGCGGCGGGCGGGGCCGTCTACACGGTCAGCCACGCGCACGACTGCTCGTCGATCGGGGCCAACCCGGAGACGAGCCCGCGCTCTTACCAGCACGCCATGGCGACGACGACCGCCGCGACGGGCACCAACGCAGGAGGCGCCTTCTCCGGGCAGCCAGCGCCCTCGGTTCTCCTCGACTGGCTCCCGACCCTGCGGACAGGCACCTATACCGGGCAGTCGCAGGCGGCGTGGACGGTCAGCGCTACGGGGGAGTACGTCGTCCTCGGCGGAGAGTTCCCCGAGGTCAACGGGACACGTCAGCAGGGTCTCGTCCGCTTCCGCGCTCGGCCCCGAGCTCCCCTCCAGGAGAAGCCGATCGGCTACTCAGAGCTCACCCCGTCGCTGCGCTCGGCAGCCCCCGGCACGGTCAGCGCCACGTCGACCGCCGCATGGGACCGCGACGACCACGACCTCACCTACGAGCTGCTGCGCGGCGAGCGGTACAGCACCACGGAGGTGGTGGCGCGCCGCACCGTCGGGTCGGCCCGGTGGGACCGCCCGCTTCTGTCGCTCGTCGACACCGCCGCTCCCGGTGGGACGACGCAGACCTACCGGGTCCGGGTGACCGACCGCGACGGCAACACCATGGTGAGCCAGACGAGCACCGTGGCGGTCGTTGCTGGCACGACCACGGGCAGGGCCTACGCGACCGCCGTCCTCGACGACGCCCCCTCGACGTACTGGCGCCTGGGCGAGCCGAGCGGCACGGCCTCGACCGACCTCGTCGGCACCGACGACCTGGCCCTGCCGACGAGCGCCACCCGCGGGGTCGCCGGGCCCCTGGCGGGTGACGCGGCGACGACCTTCTCCGGCTCCGGCGTCCTCCAGGGCGTGGCGTCGCGCACGCAGCCCGGGCCGCAGTCCTTCGCGCTGGAGACCTGGGTGCGCACGACGACGACCCGCGGCGGCAAGCTCGTCGGGTTCGGGAACTCACGGACCGGCGGGAGCACCAGCTACGACCGGCACGTCTACATGACGGACGCGGGGCGCCTCGTCTTCGGTGTCTACCCGGGGACGCAGAGGGCCGTCACGTCGCCCTCCGCCTACAACGACGGCGCCTGGCACCACGTCGTCGCGAACCTCGGTCCGCGCGGCATGGAGCTGTACGTCGACGGCGAGCTGGTGGCCTCTCGTGCGGACGTCACCACGGCGCAGTCGTACTCCGGGTCGTGGCGGGTCGGCGGCGACACCATCAGCAGCTCCTGGCCCAGCCGGCCCACCAGCACGTCCCTGGCGGGCACCCTCGACGAGGTGGCCGTCTACCCGGCCCCGCTGACGGTGGACGCCGTGCGCGCCCACTACGCCGCGGCGGGCGGGGCGGTGCCGAACACGGCCCCGTCGGCGGCGTTCACGGCGTCGGCGGCGGGGCTGCAGGTGGCGGTGGACGGGTCGGGGTCCTCGGACCCGGACGGGTCGGTCGCCTCGTACGCCTGGGACTTCGGTGACGGGGCCACCGGCTCGGGGCGGACGGCGGAGCACGCCTACGCCGCGGCGGGCTCGTACGTGGTGCGGCTCGTCGTGACCGACGACGACGGCGCGACGGCGTCGGCCCAGCGCACGGTCGAGGTCACCGCCCCGCCGGTCAACGCCGCGCCGTCGGCGGCGTTCACGGCGTCGGCGTCGGGGCTGCAGGTGGCGGTGGACGGGTCGGGGTCCTCGGACCCGGACGGGTCGGTCGCCTCGTACGCCTGGGACTTCGGTGACGGGGTCACGGGCTCGGGGCGGACGGCGGAGCACGCCTACGCCGTGGCCGGCTCGTACGTGGTGCGGCTCGTCGTGACGGACGACGACGGCACGACGGCGTCGGCCCAGCGCACCGTCGAGGTCACCGCGCCGCCCCCCTCCGCCGTCGCGGCGGCGGACACCTTCGACCGCCCCGACGCCCCCACGCTCGGCACCGCCGAGACCGGCGGGGCCTGGACCCGGTCGGGCGCCGGGTCGAGCGCCGCCGTCGCGGGAGGGAGCGCGCGGATCTCCGTCGACCCCGGCCGGTCGGCCACCCTCGACCTGCCCGACGTCTCGGTCGCCGACGTCGACCTGACGCAGACCGTCCAGCTCGAGCGGGCCACCAGCGGGGGCGGCGCCTACCTGGCCCCCCTGCTGCGGGTGACGGACGCGGGGGAGTACCGGGCGCGCCTGCGGCTGCAGGCCGACGGCTCCGTCCTCCTCGCGCTGCTGACGCGCGTCGACGGCACCGACCGGTTCCTCACGTCCCAGGTGGTCGTCCCGGGGCTGACGGCGTCACCGGGCACCGCTCTCGCGGTGCGGGTCCAGGCCACCGGGACGTCCCCGACCACCCTGCGGGTCAAGGTGTGGGACGCGGCGGGTGCCGAGCCGTCCGCCTGGCAGCAGCAGGTCACCGACTCCACCGCCCAGCTGCAGGGGCCGGGGTCGGTCGGCTTGTGGGTCTACGCCTCCGGCTCCTCGTCGGCGCCGGTGCTCCTGCGGTACGACGACGTGCGGGCCGAGCGCGGCTGACGCCTCCGGTCCCGGTCCGGCGAGCCGCCGGCCGGGGCCGCTGCCGCTGCGCGCGGTGAGGAGGACGGCCCCTCCGCGCCGGAGGGGCCGGCGCGGCTCACGCACGGCGACGGATGCGCCCGACCGGGTGGCTGCGCTCCGGAAGCGCTGACCGAGCGTAACGCGGCGGCTTACCCTCCTGGTGAGCGTCGAGGAGCACCCCGGCGCAGGTCGCGCCGCGGCTCCGCCGGGCGCGGTGACGAGGAGCCCTCATGCCCACCACCCCCCGCCGCTGGCGCGGCCTGCTGGCGGCCGCCGCGCTGCCGGTGATGCTCGTCCTCCCCCTGGGCGCCGTCGCACCGGCGACCGCCGCCGAGCCGGTCGCCGCGCCGGCGCCCGTCAGCGCCGACGCCCTCCCCACCGTGCAGGTCGACGGCGTCGTGTGGGACACGCTCGTCGTCGGCAGCCGGGTCTACGCGACCGGCGCCTTCGCCCAGGCGCGCCCGGCCGGTGCGGCTCCCGGGACCAGCCAGACGCCGCGCGCCAACATCCTCGCCTTCGACCTCGCGACCGGCGCCCTCCTCACGAGCTGGAACGCCAGCCTCAACGGCCAGGGCCTGTCCCTCGCCGCCTCGGCGGACGGGTCCCGGGTCTACGTCGCCGGCGACTTCACGACGGTCAACGGCACGAACCGGGCGCGGGTCGCCGCGCTGGACGCCACGACGGGTGCTCTGGTCAGCGGCTTCCGCGCCGACGCCAACGCGCGTGTGCGCGCCGTCGAGGTCTCCGGGGGGACGGTGTACCTCGGCGGCATCTTCTCCGTGGTCGGTGGGCAGTCGCGCTCGCGCCTCGCGGCCGTCTCGGCCGCCAGCGGTGCGGTGCAGCCCTGGGCGCCCGTGGCGGACGCGGAGGTCATGGACGTCGTCGTCCCGCAGGGCACGGGCTCCGTCGTCGTCGCAGGGCGCTTCGCGACCCTCAACGGCGAGGCCGCCCTCGGCTCCGGGTCCCTCGACGCGGCGACCGGTGCGACGCGTCCGTGGGCGGCCAACAAGACGGTGCAGAACTACGGGGAGAACTCGGCGATCTACTCCCTGGCGGCGTCCGGCGGCCGCGTCTTCGGCACGGGCTACGACTACTTCGGCCCCAGCGACTTCGAGAACAGCTTCGCGGCCGACGCCGCGACGGGCGCCATCACGTGGATCGCCGGCTGCTACGGCGACACCTACGACATCGCGCCCGTGGGAGGGACGGTCTACACGGTCGGCCACCCCCACAACTGCTCCGCGATCGGGGGCAACCCGGAGACCTCGCCGCGCAGCTTCCAGCGGACGATGGCGACGACGACCGCCCCCGCGGCCGACGGCTCGGTCAACGCGGGCGGCCCCTTCAACGGCGCCCCGCGGCCCGACCTCCTCGCCTGGACGCCGGACCTGACCGCCGGCACGACGACCGGCCAGACGCAGGCGGCCTGGACCGTCAGCGCCACCGACGACTTCGTGGTCCTGGGGGGCGAGTTCCCCAAGGTCAACGGGACCGCGCAGCAGGGCCTCGTGCGCTTCGCGCGCCGTGCGGCGTCCCCGCGCAAGGAGGGCCCGAACGGCTACTCGACGCTGACGCCCGCCGCGACCTCGACCGCGCCGGGGGTCCTGCGGCTGTCGTGGACGGCGGCCTTCGACCGCGACGACCGGACCCTCACCTACGAGCTGTTGCGCGGCGAGAAGTACAGCACCGCCGAGGTGGTCTCCCGGACCGCCGTCGCCTCCGCCTGGTGGAGCCGTCCCCGCGTCGTCGGCTTCGACCGGTCCGCGCCGGCCGGCTCGACGCAGACCTACCGGGTGCGCGCCACCGACAGCGACGGCAACACGATGGTCAGCGCCACCGTCCAGGTCGCCGTCCCCGCCGACGCCGCGACGCCGTCCGCGTACGCCGACGCCGTCCTCGCCGACGGCGCGACGTCCGCGTGGCGCCTGGGGGAGCGGTCGGGCACGACGGCGTACGACTCCGCCGGCGCCGACGACGTCCTGCTCCCGACCAGCGCCGTCCGCGGCGCGGCGGGCGCCCTCCCCGAGGACGCCGCGACCACCTTCTCCGGCAGCGGCACGCTGCAGGGGGCGTCGTCCACGGCGCAGCCCGGGCCGCAGACCTTCGCGCTGGAGACCTGGGTCCGCACGACGTCGACCCGCGGCGGGAAGCTCGTCGGCTTCGGCAGCTCCCGCACCGCGGGCAGCAGTTCCTACGACCGCCAGGTCTACATGACGAACGCCGGGCGCCTCGTCTTCGGCGTCTACCCCGGCGCGGTGCGGACGGTCACCTCCACGGCGGCCTACAACGACGGCGCCTGGCACCACGTGGTGGCCCAGCTCGGCAGCACGGGCATGCAGCTCTACGTCGACGGCCAGCTGGTCGGGGAGCGCGCCGACACGACGTCGGCCCAGGCCTACACCGGCTACTGGCGCCTCGGTGGCGACACCATCGGCACCGCGTGGCCCAGCCGCCCGACCAGCACGTCCCTGGCCGGGACGCTCGACGAGGTGGCCGTCTACCCGGCCCCGCTCAGCGTGGCGCAGGTCCGCCGGCACGCTCTCCTCGGCGGCCTGACCGCCCCCAACGCGGCGCCGTCGGCGTCGTTCACGGCGTCGGCGTCGGGGCTGCAGGTGGCGGTGGACGGGTCGGGGTCGTCGGACGCGGACGGGTCGGTGGTCTCGTACGCGTGGGACTTCGGTGACGGGTCGAGCGCGTCGGGGCGGACGGCGGAGCACGCCTACGCCGCGGAGGGCTCGTACACGGTGCGGCTGGTGGTGACCGACGACCGCGGGGCGACGGCGACGTCGTCGCGGGTGGTCGAGGTGGCCCGGCCGGCGAACGTGGCGCCGTCGGCGTCGTTCACGGTGTCGGCGTCGGGGCTGCAGCTGGCGGTGGACGGGTCGGCGTCGTCGGACGCGGACGGGTCGCTGGTCTCGTACGCGTGGGACTTCGGTGACGGGGCCACCGGCTCGGGGCGGACGGCGGAGCACGCCTACGCCGCGGAGGGCTCGTACACGGTGCGGCTGGTGGGGACCGACGACCGCGGGGCGACGGCGACGTCGTCGCGGGCGGTCGAGGTGGCCCGGCCGGCGAACGTGGCGCCGTCGGCGTCGTTCACGGTGTCGGCGTCGGGGCTGCAGCTGGCGGTGGACGGGTCGGCGTCGTCGGACGCGGACGGGTCGCTGGTCTCGTACGCGTGGGACTTCGGTGACGGGGCCACCGGCTCGGGGCGGACGGCGGAGCACGCCTACGCCGCGGAGGGCTCGTACACGGTGCGGCTGGTGGTGACCGACGACCGCGGGGCGACGGCGACCGCCGAGCGTCCGGTGACCGCCACCGCGCCGGCCCCGGAGGGGCTCCTCGCGCGGGACGCCTTCGAGCGGACCGCCACGGGGACCTTCGGCACGGCCGACGTCGGCGGCGCCTGGACCACGCAGGGCGCCGGGGGCAGCTCCTCGGTGTCCGGCGGCGCGGCCGTCGTGTCCGCGGCGGCCGGGCGCTCCTCGACCGACCGGCTGCCGGAGGTGCAGGCCGGTGACGTCGACCTCGTCGTCATCTCGACCCTCGAGGCCGCGCCCACGGGCGGGGGCACGTACCTCGCGTCCGTCGTCCGCTCGAACGCCGCGGGCGACTACCGGGCGAGGGTCCGCGCCCAGGCCGACGGCACCTACGCGCTCTCGCTGACGAGGACGGTCGGGGGCGTGGAGACGGCCCTCACCTCCGCGGTCGCGGTCCCGGGAGCCCGCGCGACCGCCGGCGCCTCCCTGGTGGTGCGCGTCCAGGCGGTGGGGTCCTCGCCCACGACGCTGCGGGCCCGGGCGTGGGCGGCGGGGACGCCGGAGCCGACCACCTGGCAGCGGACGGCCACGGACGCCACGGCGGAGCTGCAGGGGCCTGGGAGCATCGGGCTGTGGACCTACGCCTCCGGCTCCTCGACCTCACCGGTCGTCGTCCGCTACGACGACCTCGCGGCGCTCCTGCCGTGAGCCGACCGGCCGCGGGGGGCACCTCGGCCCCCGCGGCCGGAGCCGGTCACGGGCGGCGGGCCGCGACCGGGCCGCGCCAGGCTCCGGTCACCGTGCTCGTCGCCCACCCGTCGGCCGAGCTGTACGGCTCGGACCGCATGCTCGAGGAGTCCGTGACGGGTCTCGTCGAGGAGGGCCTCGACGTGCTCGTCGCGCTCCCGGAGCGCGGTCCGCTCGTCCCGCGCCTCGAGGCGGCGGGCGCCCGCGTGGTGGTCCTGCCGGTGCCGGTCGTGCGGAAGTCGGCGCTCCGCCCGTCCGGCGCCCTCCGGCTGGTGAGGACGGCGCTCCGGGGCGTCCTGGCGGGAGGCTCCCTCCTCCGCGGGACACGCCCGGCGGTCCTCTACGTCAGCACGCAGGTGGTCCCCCTCTGGCCCGTGCTGGGCAGGCTCTTCGGCGTCCCGGTCGTCGCCCACGTCCACGAGGCGGAGAGCGCCGCCCCGCGCCTCCTCCAGCGCGCCCTCGCAGCGCCCCTGCTCCTCAGCCGGCGGCTCCTCGTCAACAGCGCCTTCGCGGACGAGGTGCTGGCGGCCGCGCTGCCGCGCCTCTCCGGGCGGTCCGTGGTGGTGCCCAACGGCGTGGCGGGGCCGCCGGCTCCGCCGTCGCCTCCCGACGGATCTCCGCGGGTCCGGCTGCTGTACGTCGGCCGGCTCTCCGAGCGCAAGGGCGTCCTCGTCGCCGTCGCGGCCGCAGCGGAGCTGGTGCGGCGCGGGGAGGACGTGCACCTCGACCTCGTGGGTGACGTCTACGAGGGGCACGACGGCTTCGCCGCCCGGCTGGACGCCGCCCTGGCCGACCCTCTGCTCGCCGGTCGCACGACCCGCCACGGCTTCCGGCGAGAGGTGTGGCCGCACCTCGCCGCCTGCGACGTCCTCCTGGTGCCCTCCCTCCTGCCCGAGCCCTTCGGCAACACCGCCGTCGAGGGCGTGCTCGCCGGTCGCCCCGTCGTCGCCAGCGCGTCGGGGGGGCTGCCGGAGGCCCTGAGCGGCTGCCGCAGCGCGCGCCTGGTGCGGCCCGGCGACCCCTCGGCGCTGGCCCACGGCGTCCAGGACGTGCTCGCCGACCGCGCCGGCACGGCGCGCCAGGCCCTCGACGACGCGGCCCTCCTTGCCGCGCGGCACGACCCCGCCCGGTACCGGGCGGCCGTGGCGGCGGCCGCGCGGGCCGCCGCCGGCTCCGGGACCGGTGCGCCCGCGACGAGCGGAGCGGCGGCGTGAGCGCCCCGCCGGACGGTCGGCCCTCGGCCGTCGTGGCCGTCCTCACCTTCCGGCGCCCCGATGACCTGCGGGCGGTGCTGCCGCAGGTCGCCGCCCAGGCCGCCCGCTCCTCCGCGCGGGCCCGCGTGCTCGTCGTCGACAACGACCCCGGCGCGTCGGGCGCCGCGCTCGTCGCCGAGCTCGACCTGCCCGGGGTCGTCGCGGTGGTGGAGCCGACGCCGGGCATCGCCGCCGCGCGCAACCGCGCCCTCGACGAGGCGGCGGGCGACGACCTCCTCGTCTTCCTCGACGACGACGAGCGCCCCTGCGACGACTGGCTCGAGCTCCTGCTCGCCACGCGGGGGACGAGCGGCGCCGGCGCCGTCGTCGGGCCCGTCGTCTCGACCTTCCCCGCCGAGCTCGACCCCTGGGTCGTCGCCGGCGGCTTCTTCACCCGCCGGCGCCTGCCCACAGGCACCCGCGTCGACGTCGCCGCCACGAACAACCTCCTCCTGGACCTGGCCCAGGTGCGCCGCGCGGACGTCCGCTTCGACGAGCGCTTCGGGCTCAGCGGGGGCAGCGACACGCTCTTCACGCGCTCGCTGCACGCCGCGGGCGTGGCCATGGTCTGGTGCGACGAGGCGGTCGTCACCGACGTCGTCCCCGTGCAGCGGACCTCCCGGCGCTGGGTGGTGCGCCGCCAGCTGCGCAGCGGCAACTCGTGGAGCCGCACGGAGGTGGCCCTGGCCCGCACGCCCGGCGACCGCCTGCGGGCGCGGCTGCGCTGCGCGGCGCGCGGCGGCGTCCGGCTCGCCGGCGGCGCGGCCGGCGCCCTCGCCGGCGTGCTGCGGCGCGACCTCGGCCTGCGCGCGCGAGGCGTCAAGGCCCTGGCCCGGGGTGCCGGCATGGCGGGCGGCGCGCTCGGGTGGACCTACGTCGAGTACCGGCGCTCCACCCCCCGCACCACCGGTTCTGGCGACTGACTCCCGTACCAGGGGGGGCTGGACGTGCCCGCGGGGGCCAAGGTTCGGAGGGACGGGTCGGGACGTCGGAGAGACGGGCGCGCACGTCGACGAGGTCAGACGCTGGCACGCGCGAGGCCAGGACGTGCTGAGCCGATCGACAGCAGCACCTGCGTACTGTGAGCAGGCGCTCTTGCTGCCATGGAGCGGACGAGCGCAGGAGGGTCTAAGACCGTGGAGCTTAAGGACTACCTCGAAGCCCTCCGCAGCCATCTCGTGGCAGCTCTGCTGGCGGCGACGACAGTTCTCGGTGCGGGCGCTGCCTACAATCTCCTCGCCGAGCCCGTCTACGTCGCTCGCGCCTCCGTCGCCCTGGACGTCGCCTCTCGGCAGACGCCACGGGAGCTCGCAGACGGCGTTCTGCTCGCGCAGCGGCAGGTCCCCGGGCTCGTCCGTCTGATCGAAGAGCCCTCGGTGCTGGGGTCCGTCGGCGGGGCGTTGGAGCCTCCGGTCGCGGCGCGCGAGATGACGCGGTCGGTGGCTGTCGAAGCCACGCTGGACGGCTCCGTCATCGAGGTGACCGCCCGCGGACCGGACCCGGCCTCAGCGCTCGACCGCGCCGGCGCCGTGGCGGTCCGCCTTGTCAGGCTCGCCAGCGAGACCACGCCGACCGGCGACCGCAGGGACCTGCGGGTGAACGCATCCATCATCTCGCCGGCGCAGCAACCGCGAGCGGCGGTCGCCCCGCGTCGGCGCCTGACCGTCTTGGTCGCTGGAGCTGGGGCCTTCGTCGCCGCCGTGGCGACGGCCGCGGTCGCGGATGCCCCGAACCGTCGTCGCCGACGTCGTGCCACGGCGGCGGTGCCGGACCTGCCGTTCCTGGAGTTGGACGGGCGCCCTTCTGTTGGAAGCCGCCATGACCCTCGTCGAGCAGGACGGCGACGGGGAGCCGGGCGGTCGCGCATGGGGAACGGGGACGAGGCGGCGCCGGCCGAGCTCGCTCGTTACCTGCTCGCTCGCGTCGGTGGGGGTCCTATCGCTGTCTGTGTCCTCACCCCGGCGTCGGCCAGCGTAGACGTGCCGGACGTGCTCGGGGAGCTCCTGCACGTCCTCGTCGGTCAAGACCGCAGCGTGCTCCTAGTAGACGGGGTTCGGCCGCCACCGGCTGCGACCGGTCCCGCGGTCGGGCTGGAGCAGGTCCTAGAGGGCGCGCTGGACATGGAAGGCGTTGTCGTCCGCTCCGGTACGGTCGACCTCCTGACCTCGGAGAGCACGCCCGGTGCGGTCGCCGTCATGGATCCCATCGCCGTGGTGAGCCTCTTCGCCGCAGCCCGCCGTCGCTACGACGCCGTGCTGGTCGCCTGCCCGGACCCTGGGTCGTCTCGTGGTCTGGCCCTCGCTGGCGCTGCCGAGGACGTGCTCTTGGTCGCCGCGGGGCCCGGCGCCCGCGCGGTGGTCGCGGCCGCAGGCGCGAATCTTGGTGCCAGCCCTGCGAGGGTTCTCGGCGTGCTCGTGGGTGCAGCGTCCGAGTCGTCCGAAGTCGCTTGACCGGCCAGAGCGACGACCACCACCGGGACGAGCGCGGTCGCCAGCAGGAACGTGCGGTCGACCAGGCCAAACGACACCTCTAGGGCGCTGGAGACGGCGAGCGCGATGAGGTGCAGCGCGGGCACGGTGCGCCCACGACCGGTCCACCTCGCCGCACGCACGAGGAGCACCCCGCCCATCAGCGCGGCGAGGCTGAGCCCGACAAGGCCCCCGGTGACGAGGACCTGGACCACCTGGTTGTGGCCGTGGAAGGCGCTGCCGGCGATGCTGCTGGTCGTCCCAGCGACGTCCGAGTACCAGCGGGAGCCCAGCCCGGTCCACTGGGCTCCGCGCCAGGCGTCCAGGCTCCCCCGCCAGATGAGGCCGCGGTTGGTGAAAGAGGTGTCGTCCCGGACCACCAGCGGTAAAGCGGCCACGATTGTGGCAGCGACTGCCAGGGCGACGCCAGCAGCTACGGGGCGGCACCACCGGGGCAGCACGGCGAGGGCCATCGCGAGAGCTGCGACCGCGCCAGCACCCGCCAGCGAGGAGCGTGAGGCTGACCACGCGAGAGCCAGCAGGACCACCGCAACGCCAGCCGCTCTGAGCGCTCGCCCCCGGACCATCCCGAGCCAGGGCAGGCCGAGCACGAGGACCTGACCGAGGTTGTTGCCGCTCGTGAAGGGCCCGACGAGGATGCCAGAGGAGAAGATCGCCTTGTCGGCGGCAGCGGCCTCGCCCGAGGCGAGCCGGTCGATCCCCGCCTCGGGAGCGAGGACGCCGAGGCCGACGGCGATCAGAGCTGTCACGGCGACAAGGCCACCGAGTGATCTCAGGTCCTCCAGACGCGGTCGCAGTGACCACAATCCCACGACGACCAGGGGGTAGATCAGCGTCTCTCGGCCCGGGAGGACGCCGAGGTAGAGATCTCGGACGACGAGGTAGGCCCAGGGGAGCAGGAGCAGTAGGAGCGTCGCGTGACGCTCGCGGGGGAGGCTCCGCAGTCGCAGGACGACGGCGAGGAGGCACCAGCCGACCAGCGCCGTCGTAAGACCTAGGTCGAGCAGGCGGGCGAGGGCTGTGTACGGGGCACCAGGCGCCCCGACGACCGTCGAGAATTTCGGGGCCGTGAGACTCTGCGCCGTCCGCGGCAGGACGACGAGTGCCCACGCCAGCACGACGACGCCCCGGGCGGCTCGAGCGTCCCGCCTCGACCGGTCGTCGTCGCTGACGTCCGGCGACGCAGGTGGAGGGAGACGGACGAGGCGGCCCTGCGGCGAGGTGCTCGCGGGGTCACGCATCGTCGCGCCGCTCGTCACCGTGACGCGGAACCGCCGTGCCGCACGTCCGACCGCTGGTCGGCTCGAGGCCTCGTCCGCGTCAGCACGACGCCGAGGGTACTGGCGCCAGCGAGCTCGAGACGGTGCATAGCGGCGGAGACGACGCGCTGGGGCGTCCGCCGGCTGTCGACGACGACGACTGCGCCATCAGCGAGCGCAGACAGCGCGGCGGCGTCGGAGGCGCTGAGAAGGGCCGGTGCGTCGACCACTACGAGGTCGTGGGAATGCGCCGCGCCGGCGAGCAGGTGCTTCGCCCTGTGCGAGGCGAGCAGCTCGCTGGGGTTCGGGGGCACCGAACCCGCGACGAGGACGTCGACGGCAGGAGACCCCCAGCGCTGCAGCGCGTCCTCGATCTCGTACGCGCCCGACAGCACGTCCGAGAGGCCCGGTTCGGGAGCGAGGTCGAGCACGGCGCCGAGGCGCGGTGCACGGAGGTCGGCGTCGACGAGGAGCACTCGGACCCCCAGCTCCGCCGTCGCGGCCGCGAGATTCAGCGCCGTACCGGAGGCCCCCGCGCCCGGTACAGCCGACGTGACGACGACGACCCGTGCGCCGCCGGTGGCTTGCACGAATCGAATATTGGTGCGTAGGACGCGGTAGGCATCGGCGCGAACTGACCCAGGGTGCGTGCGGCTCGGCACAGGACGCCGCTGGGCACGAGGGTCGCGCGGCACCTCCGCGAGGACGGGTGCCCCCGTGAGCCGCGCGACGGCAGCACGGTCGCTCACCGGCGTCGTCAGCGCCTCGAGGAGGAGGAGCGTGCCGAGACCCACAGCCCCTCCGGCGACCAGCCCGGCGAGGAGCTCGAGCGTCAGCGGCGCCGACGAGGGCTCCTCAGGGACCAGGGCGTCCTCGACCGTGGTCACCCGCACGGCGCCGGCTCCGTCTTCTTCTCCGGGCGACAGCTCGCCGGTCGTCGACGTGACGCGAGCAGCGACCGCGTCGGCGATGGCCGCTGCCCGCTCGGGCGAGGTGTCGGTGGCGGACACCTCGAGCAGGGACGTACCAGCCGGTGCTGTGACGTCGACGAGGCGGCTGAGCGCCGTCGTCCCTCCTTCCACCCCCAGCTCGTCGGCCACAGGGCCGAGGACGACGGGGAGACGGGCGATCTCGGCGTAGGACTGCGCGAGGCTCTGCGTGTAGGTGCTGCCCTGGGCCAGCTCGTTGACGGTCTCGCCGCCTTCGAGCGAGAAGAAGACGGTCGTCGACGTCTCGTAGCGGGGAGGTGAGAGCAGTGCGTGCGCGGCCCCGGCCGCTCCACCGAGCAGTGCGAGGACGAGGACGAGCGGCCAGCGGCGGCCGAGGGCCTCGAGCATGCGGGCGAGTTCCATCGCCCTCCCTCCGGGTCGTCGCGCCCGGGCCGGGCGGGGGCGCCGCGAGGCTACGCCCTGCACCTGGGGGCCAGGGGACGTCGCCGTCCCGGTTCCCCGGTTGGAGCAGCGTCGGCCGACCCCGTCCTTAAACTCGGGTCACGGGCGCGCGGCGCCCACCGCCCGCGGGAACGTCCCGGAGCGAAGAGTGCGAGCACGACCGGAGGAACGCCATGAGCGGACGAGTCGGGTACGCGCCGGGCGTCTACGACCTCTTCCACATCGGCCACCTCAACGTGCTGCGGCACGCCAGCGAGCTCTGCGACGAGCTCGTGGCGGGTGTCGTCTCCGACGAGATGGCCCTGCTCGCGAAGGGTGCCCGCCCCGTCGTGCCGCTGGAGGAGCGGCTCGAGATCGTGCGCGGCATCCGCTATGTGGACCGCGCGGTTGCGGAGGTCGTGCCCGACAAGCTCGACACCTGGCAGGAGGTGCGCTTCGACGTCATCTTCAAGGGCGACGACTGGCGGGGCACCCCCAAGGGCCACCGGCTCGAGCACGACATGGCGACCGTCGGCGTGGAGGTCGTGTACTTCCCCTACACCGCGCACACGTCGAGCACCGTGCTGCGGCAGGCGCTCTCGCGCCTGGGCGACCTCTCCTCCTGACGGCCCCCCGGGGCAGTGCCCTGGGGTCGCCGCCCGCTGCGCGGCGTCCCTGCCGGGCGACTCCCACTGCACCCCGGTCGGTCGTCGACCGGAGGTCGTGGCCGGCCGTCAGGACCTCCTCCCCTACCGCATCTCGCGCCCGGTGTCCTCCGGAAGGGTGAACACGTGCCATGCTCCCGCCCGATCGCCAGGGGGACTTGCTGACGGACGTGGAGAAGAGGGACATGACTTATCGCAACGCACGCGGTGACGCCCGAGCCGGGCTGCTGGGCCGCCGCCTCCTCGCCGGGGCGGTGCTCGCGTCGCTCGTCGGCGCCGGGCTGGCCGCCCCCGCGGCGGCCGACGACGCCGACGAGCTCGTGGTGGCGCCCGGCGTCTCGGCCGCCGGAGACTGGGGCAGGCCGGGCGCGCCGGGGACGGCCGCGGCCGGCTTCACCGTGGAGGAGCTCCCCGAGGGCGGGACGCTGTACCTGGCCCTCGACGCGGCGAGCCCGGGCGGCACGGGCGGCTACCGGGCGCGGGTCAAGGTCGAGCCGGACGGCGGCCTCGTCGTCGGCACGTCGAAGGTCGTCGACGGCCGGGAGGGCTGGTACTCCAGCACCCCGGTCGAGGGCGAGGTCGAGCCGGGCGACGTCGTCAACCTGGAGGCCGACTTCACCGGCGCGCCGCGGGGCGACGTCCTCGTCCGTGCCTGGCCCTCCGACGAGACCCGGCCGGACTGGCAGCACGACCTCGTCGACGACGGCGAGGTCCCCGTGACCTCGACGCTCGTGAACCGCACCTGGGGGTACCTCTCGAGCGGCGCCTCCGGAAGCGTCTCCGTCGAGGTGGGCGACGTGCGGGAGCAGGTCGTGGCCGAGCCCGTGCACACCGGGGGGAAGCCGGGCGCGGCCACGACCGGCGTGCCCGATGGGACGAAGCTGACCCGCCACGACGGCGACCTGGTCATCACGACGCCCGGCGCCCGCTATGACTCATTGGACGTCCACGGCTTCGTTGTCGTGCGCGCCCCGGACGTCACCATCACCCGCTCGCTCATCCGGGGCGGGCGCCAGACCGGCAACCGCGGCCTCGTCACGGTCGACGACAGCCGCTCCCGGAATTTCACCATCGAGGACAGCACCCTTAAGCCCGATCACCCGTCCGTCTGGTATGACGGGATCAAGGGCAGTGGCTTCACTGCGCGGCGCGTCGACATCTCCGGCACGGTGGACAACATCAAGATCTACGGGGACGACGTGCTCGTCGAGGACTCCTGGCTCCACGACAGCCGCTGGTTCGCCTCCGACCCCAATCAAGGCGGGGGCCCGACGCACAACGACGGCGTGCAGGTGCTGGGGGGGAGCCGTATCACCTTCCGGGGCAACAGCATCACCGGTGCCTCGAACGGGGCTGTTCAAGTGACACAGGACTACAGCCCCGTGATGGGACTGACCTTCGTCGGGAACTGGCTGAGTGGCGGCACGTGCTCGGTCAAGATCAACCACAAGGGCGAAGCCTCCCGCCCTCAGGTCGCCGTCCGTGACAACCGCTTCGGGCTCGGGCAGTCGATCGCCGGTTGCGCCGTCCTGGCGACCTCGCGCACCGATCTGTCCTCGTCCGGAAACGTGTGGGACGCGACGAGCCTGCCGATCGTCGTCACCCGCTTCGGCTGACCTCCCTGGTTGACGACCCTGTGCCAGAGCGGCGACCCCGCGCCCGGCGCGGGGTCGTCGCTGTGGCACGGGGGCACCAGACGTGAGGGCTGCCGCCGCGACGAGGAGACGCCTCGGACCAGTCGACCGAGCGGCCGGCGCGAGAGTGCTAGAGGCGGCTGAGCAAGCGGCGCGCCGCTCGGCGCCGTCGAGAACGGCGGGGCGCCGACCCCTGGGCGAGCAGCGCCTCGCGGAGCCGCGCCGCTGACTCTGGGGCGTCCGCGTCGGCGAGGACGAGGACGAGGTCAGGCACTGCGGTGATGCGCGCCTCCACCAGCGCCTCGCCGAAGCGCTGCGGTGGGGCTAGCTCGACGACGTAGCCCGCGCGGCGGAAGACGTGAAGAACGGGGGTGTCGACGAGGATGACGGGCACGAGGTCGGTCCGAGCCGACTGCACTTCTCGCAGTGCCGCGAGGTGATCAGCTGCGGCCCGCTCGGACCCTCCGAGGAGGGCGACGAGAACGACCAAGCCGTCCCTCGCGGGTGGTGAGCCGGCGCCGCGGCGCAGCCACGGTGGCGGACCTGAATCGGCACGCACGAGGCCACCGAGGAGTGGGCGCGCGGCGCGCCGCGCCAAGGAGCGCCACGGAGCGGCGGCTCTGCTGGCTAGCTCCCTCATGCTCACCGGGTCGCTGCCACGAGCTCGCCGCCGTCGGCCCCGTCGGCGAGGGCCTCCACGGCCCGCATCGCGTCAGCCGCACCGTTGCCCGGCCAGACGTCGCGGCACCTCGCCTCGACGGCCTCGCGTGCAGCCTCGTCAGCGAGGAGGCGTGCGGCCTCCCGCAGGCGTGAGGCGGCCTGGGGCGTACCGACGCCGAGGTCGAGACCGACACCCGCATCGTGGGCCCAGCCGGCACGCTGGGGCTGGTCATCGCGCTGGGCGGGAACTCCCGCGTACGCGCCGGGGCGACCGGCGGCGACCGTCTCGTGGAAGGTGTTGTAACCGGCGGCCGTCACGACGAGGTCGATACCGGCCATCACGCGGGCGAGCGGCTGGACGGAGACCGCGCGGGCCGCACCCAGGTCCGGCTCTCCCTCGGCGATGCGCGGACGGGCTACCAGGACCTGAACGTCGCGGACAGCCTGAGACAGGACGTCGACGACCTCGCGCTGGTGCGTGACGGCGTCGTACCAACGTCCGGCACCGAGCATGACCAGAGCAGTCGGACCCTCACCCTCCACGCCCAGCTCCCTTCTCGCCTCGGGTCGTGGCAACGCCTCGTCCGGGTCGAGCAGCAGGACGGGGCGGACGACGAGAGCGTCACCTCGCCCGCGAGTGAGCCCGCGGTCGTGGGTGGCGGCCAGCTCGCCCGGCTCGATCACCAGGTCGAAGCGGCGCGACAGGAGGAGGTCCTCGGCGCCATGGCCAGGGCGCCACATGGGGCGGCGAGACCACACGAGGCGGGGGGCGTCGCGCCGTCGTGCGAGCTCGACGAGAGCGGGGTACGGGTGCGTGCCGTCGAAGACGAGGACGTCAGGGCGTAGGCGCTCGACCTCCTTCGCGAGGCGGCGTTCCAGGACGCGGTCCCACCGACGGGGGGAGATCCCCATGTCCCTCGCGGACGGCACGTAAACGTGGGGGAGGTGCGCCGCGCCTGCGGTGACCGCGGACGACAGCGAGAGCACATGGACGTCGGTCCTCGGATCGGCTCGGCGCGCCATCGCGGTCAGCCGCGTCAGATGGCCCATGCCCGAGCCGTTGGAGCTCATCAGCAGCACCCGCCGCTGTGGTGCTGCGCTGATCGCACCGCTCAACTCCGGCGGCAGACGCGCCTCCCCCGTCACCGGCGCCAGCGCCCGACGCACGGCGATGACGAAGGCGTCGGCCCGCTCCGCCGCCAGCTCGCCGAGTGCGGACCTGTCTTCGTCCCTCTCGTCCGCCTCGGCGAGCAAGGCGACGATCGCCGAAGGCGGTGCTGGGGGGAGGACGAGCGCACCCGCCCGGCGTGCGCGCTCCGCCCAGAGGGAGTCGATCGGTGCGACGACGACCGCCGCCGCTGCCACAGCCGTGACGGCCGCGCTCCCTCGGACCGGACGTCGCCCCGGCAGCGAAGGGAGACGTCCCGCGTGCGGGCCCACCAGGAGCAGCCGTGCGTCCACCCCTGCGCGACGGAGGGCGCGCACGAGCGATGAGTCCGCGCGTGGACGGCCTGACCTGACGACGAGGACCCCGCCACCACCCCGGCGACGGCGAGCCAGCGTGCCAGGGCTCTGGTACGAGGCGTGTGCCACCGGTAGCGGCATCGACGAGCGCGCGAGGTGGGCCCGCGCGAGGACGGCGGCCGGCGGTGCCGCGGCGCCGCGGCGCCCGTCGATGACGACGTCGACACGGACGGGACGACCAGCGGGGATGATCGGCGTCCTCAGCCGGCGGACGACGTCGAGGAGCTCTTCGGGTAGCCCCCCGGGGGGCGGCAGGACCGCGCTGCGGAGCCCGGCGGACGTCAAGAGCTGCAGGTCGTCGGCGGACTGGGCGGCGTCCTCGGCATCGGCCGCCACCACGCGCAGCACGTTTAGCGCCACCCCACCGTCCGACAGTGCCACGCGCCCAGCCTAAGGGGGTCCGTACGTGTCACGGGTCGGGCGCGAGGAGTCACGCGTGACGGCGGGCGGCGCGGCGGGCGAAGGTGAGGACGACCCGTGCATCACGCCTGACCGGTGGCACCAGGGTGCAGGCCGCGGCGACCCAGGCCGCGGCGAGCAGAAGCCCCAGCGCGAGCTGGGCGATCGGTGCGTCGAGCAGCCACGTCGCTCCGTTGGCGGCCAACCCGGCAGGCGCCCCCACGAGGAGCACGGACCGACTCGCGGTCACGACGAGGGGTCGTACGTCGACCCCGGTGGTCCGCCCGGCGTGCCAGAGCGAGATGCCCCAAGCCAGCAGGTGGCCCACGCCGTGGCCGACGGCGACGCCCAGGGCCCCCCAGGGCAGCCCGGCCAGCACGCAGACGACGAGGAGCGGCCGCGTGACCAAGAACTGCTTGAGCTGCGCTCCCGTGCGTCCTCGCGAGAGGTACATCCAAAAGGCGAGCTGGGACAAGGCCCTCGGTACGCCGCCGAGGGCCAGCACGAGCAGGAGCGGGACCACACCCGCCCAGCCGGGACCGAAGAGCACATCGACGACGGGATCGGCGAGTCCTGCGACGACGAGGAGGACCGTCGTCGTCACGTAGCAGCCGACGAGCTGGGCCCGGCCGAGTGCGTGCGCATAGCCCGCGTCGTCGTCCTGGAGCCTCGAGAGCACCGGCAGGGCGACGCGCGTCATGGGGGCGTTGATCTGGTTCAGCGGGGCCAGCAGCAACTGGTAGGCGCGCGTGTAGAGGCCCAGCGGCCCGGCTCCCCACACCGCCCCGAGAGCGACGTCATCGACGTTCTTGGTGACGTACGTCATCGCCTGCGTGCCTAAGAGGCCGGAGCCGTAGCCGAAGAACCGTCGGAGCGAAACGCCGCGCCTGTATCGGCGGGGTCGCCAGTGGACGGCGGACGCGACGACGACCAGCCCGGCGGCCGCCCCGACGAGCTGCTGGGCGACGACCGCCCACAGCCCGGCGCCCAGCAGTGCCAGGGTCACCGCGGCCGCGACGGCGACCGCCTGGGCGAGAACGTCCGAGAGCGCGAGCCACCCGAGGCGGAGGGAGCGAGTGAGGTCGGCTCGCAGCTGGGTGCCCAGGCCGGAGAGGAGGAAGATCGGGCTGAGCGCGAGCACCACCGGCAGCAGCCGGGGTTCGTCGTACAAGGTGACGAGCAGTGGAGCGCTCGCGGCCGCGACGAGGGTGCACGTCAGCCCCAGAGCAGTGTTGGCCCAGAAGAGGTTGGTCCGCTCATCGTCCTCCAGCGTCCGCGCCTGTACGGCGGCGGACGACAGCCCGAAGTCCCGGACGAGGTCGGCGATGCCGATGACCGCGGTGACCATCGCCACGAGACCGAAGTCCTCGGGGACGAGGAGCCGAGCCAGGACGACGACCGAGCCGAGCTGGAGGACGGCTCGCAGCAGCTGCGTGGTGAGCGTGACACCGGCTCCTCGTGCGGCGCGGTCCCCGAGACCGGTCACCGCGCTCATCGCGCCGTCGCTGGGTCAAAGCTTACCCATCCATGCGACGCCAGCGCACGCAGCAAGAGGTCGACCGACGTCTCGAGGTCGTCGACCGAGGTGTCCAGCACGACGTCGGCGTCGCGCGGCTCCTCGTAGGGGTCCGAGACGCCCGTGAAAGCGGGGAGGTCGCCGGCACGGGCCCGTGCGTACAGCCCCTTGCGGTCACGCGCCTCGCAGACCGCGAGGGGCGTCGCCACATGCACGAGCAGGAAGGCGCCCCCCGCCCCGTCGACGGCGGTCCTGACCTCCTCGCGGGTCGCTGCGTACGGCGCGATGGGGGCGCACACCGCCACGCCGCCGTGGCGGGCGACCTCCGCGGCGACCCAGCCGATCCGGCGCACGTTGAGCTCTCGGTCGGCCCGCGAGAAGCCGAGGCCCGCCGACAGGACGCGACGCACGCGGTCGCCGTCGAGCAGCGTGACCGACCGGTCCGTCCTCTCCAGGAGGGCGGTGGTCAGGGCGCGCGCCACCGTCGACTTGCCCGAGCCCGAGAGCCCGGTCAGGAGCACGACGACGCCGGTGCGGCCGGCCGGACGAGCCCTGTCGAGCTCGCGCGCGCTCGCCGCCGTCCAGACCCTCTCCCCGGGCTCGGCGGACGGCGGGCCGTCGAGGAGGTCGGTGCGCACGATGTCGCCGTACGCCGCCGCGACCCGCACGGCGAGCGCGACGTCCCGCTCGGGGCGGCCCACGGAGGGCACCGGCACGGGCACGACGTCGAGGTCGTCCGCCGCCTCGGGGAGCCAGGTGCGCGCCAGCGCGTCGCCGTCGAGGTGCAGCGTCCGAGGGCTCGGACCCTGGTGCTCGCCGGTCAGCGGCAGGACGAGGAGGCGCGCTCCGGCCTCGGCGGCCGCACCCCGGAGGGCGGCGACGTGGTCGCGCGAGGCGGGAGCGCGCACCGGCGCGGCGAGGACCGGGGGGTCGGCCGCCGGTCGGCCCCCGCTCCGGGCCGGCCTCTGGGCCGCGGCGGCCGCGGAGCGCGCCATGGGGCGGACGGCTTCGACCGAGCCCGCCAGCGAGGACGTGGCCGTGGCGTCGGGCGCCGCGGACTGGAAGGGGGTCACCACGGCGACGGTGACGCCCTCCTCGTCGAGGAGGGCGAGCCGGCCCGCCGCCCGGGCGCGCCGGGCCACCTCGGCGGGCACGGGGAGCCGGGGTCCCCAGGCCGGGTCGGCCGGGTCCTCGGTCGCGTCGTCGCGCGCGGTGGCCCGGTCCGGCCCGTAGGCACCGAGCAGCAGGCACTCGACGTCGTCCAACACGGCCGACGGCGGCGACCACCGCGGTGCTGCCTCGGCGTCGTCGTCGTCCACGTGCGTCCTCCGTCGTCGGCTGCCGGGGCCTGCCGCCCGGACGCGCGAGCCTAGGCGGCTTCGCGGGCCTCGCGTCCGAGCTCCGCACGGGTGCCGCGGCCTCGGAGGGCGGACGGCGGGGGAGGGGACTCTTAGTCTCGTCGTCCAGGAGCGGTGGTCCCCGACGGAGGAGGTCGCAGGTGCGTGTCATGGCGATGAGTGGTCGACGGGTCGGGGGGGCGTCGCGAGCGCGGGCTGCGGTGGCGGCTCTGGGGCTGGCCGCCGTCCTCGCGGCCTGCTCCGCCCCTGCCGGCGACGACGGCGCAGCGGTGTCGACCCCCACGGGTGCCACCCCCGACGCGACGGCGACCGCGGGCGCGACCGACGTTCGGCCCTCCGCCACGGCGAGGCCGGACGAGGGGGGCGGGACGGGCTCGCCGGCGGCCCCCCCTCCGGCGACGCCCGGTGCGCCGGTCGCCACCCGGACGGCGGCCCCCGTCGCGGTCGGGCAGGACGCGGCCTTCGAGAGCGGCCTCGTCGCGCGCGTGACCGCGGTCGACGAGGTCGACGTCGAGGCCCGCGGGCCCGGTGACGTGGACGGGCCCGGTCGTCTCGTCCGGCTCGAGCTGACGAACGGGTCGTCGACGCCCGTGGACCTCGACGGGGTCGGCGTCACGGCGACGACCGCGGACGGCGCGCCGACCCCCTCCGTCTCCGGCAGCCCCACGGACCCGGTGACGGGCGAGCTGGCCCCCGGGGCGTCGGTGGGCGGCGCGTACGCCTTCGTCGCGCCGGAGGGCGTCCCGTTGCGCGTCCAGGTCGTCCAGAACCAGCAGCCGGACGTCGTCGTGGTCGTCGAGTAGCCGCTCCGCCGGCCGACCCCGCCGGACTGCGCCCGGTCGGGCTCGCGGGAGCCCGGTGGCGACGTCGCCGGAGCGTCGCGATCCGACAGGACGTGGTCGTGCGGTCTCGAGGCAGGCCTGCTGCGCCCGTCAGGGTGACGCGGCGTCATCAAACGGCATCCCTGGGCGGGTCCACTTCGCCGAAGCGATGACGGCACGTCATCGCGCCACCTACTCTCGCGGGCAGGCCGTCACCGCCGGGGTGGCGCGCGCTCTCCGGGGGCACGATGTCCAGCAGGTTCCGCACCCTCCTCGCCGCCGGCGGCACCGCGGCGACGCTCGCCCTCGGCCTCCTCGTCGGGGCGCCCGGCGCGGTGGCCGCCGACGTGGTCGCGTCGACGCCCGCGAACCCGCCCGTCCCGGCGACCGTCACGGCGGACGTGCTGCCGACCGTCCAGGTCAACGGCGTCGTCTGGGACCAGGTCGTCGTCGGCGACACGGTCTACGTGACGGGCGAGTTCACGCGCGCCCGGCCCGCTGGCAGCCCCGCCGGGACGAACGAGACCCCGCGCGCCAACCTCCTCGCCTTCGACATCCGGACGGGGCAGCTCGACACGCGCTGGGCGCCGACGCTCGACGCCCGGGGGCTCGCCATCGCGGCGTCGGCCGACGGCCGCCGGATCTTCGTCGGCGGTGAGTTCGGGCGGGTCAACGGCGCCAGCCGCACGCGGCTCGCCGCGCTCGACGCCTCGACGGGCGCCCTCGTCACGGGCTTCGCCCAGGCGGGCGGCAAGGTCGGCGCGCTCGAGGTGACGGGCGACACCCTGTACGTCGGGGGCAACTTCACGACGCTGGGCGGCCAGGCGCGCACGCGCCTCGGCGCGGTGAGCGCGAGCTCGGGCGCCCTGCTGGCGTGGAGCCCGCAGGCGGACCGCGAGGTCATGGGCCTGGCCGCGCCCGCGGGCAGCGGGCGCGTCGTCGCCGCCGGACGCTTCGACACCCTCAACGGCAGCTCGCAGCCCGGCATGGGCGCGCTCGACGCGGTGACCGGCGCGACGCTCGGCTGGGCCGCGAACCAGCGGCTGCAGAACCACGGGCCCGACTCGGCGATCTGGTCGCTGTCGACCGACGGCCGACAGGTCTATGGCACGGCCTACGACTACTACGGGCCCAGCGACTTTGAGGGAAGCTTCGCGGCCGGTATCGACGGGACGCTGGCCTGGGTCGTCGGCTGCATGGGGGACACGTACGGCAGCGCCCCGGTCGCCGGCGTCCTCTACACGGTGGGGCACCCCCACAACTGCTCGACGATCGGCGGGCACCCGCAGACCGAGCCCTGGACCTTCCAGCGCGCGATGGCGACGACGACGGACGTCCGCGGGACAAACCTCGACGGCCCCTTCGCCGGGACGCCCGCCCCGCAGCTGCTGCACTGGCTGCCGACGCTCGCCGCCGGCAGCTACACCGGGCAGAGCCAGGCGGCCTGGACCGTCACCGGGGACGACCGCTACGTGGTCCTCGGCGGGGAGTTCCCCCGCGTCAACGGCGTCGCGCAGCAGGGCCTCGTGCGCTTCGCCACCTCGGCGGTCGCGCCGCGCAAGGAGGGGCCGCAGGGGTACGCGGACCTCAAGCCCGAGGTCACCACGGCCGCCGGTCCCGGGGTGCGCGCTGCCTTCACGGCGGCCTGGGACCGCGACGACGCGGAGCTCACGTACGAGCTCCTCCGCGGCAGCGCGGCGTCGTCCGCCGTCGTCGTCGCCACGACGACGGCGCGGACCGCCTGGTGGTCGCGCCCGCGCCTTGCGCTGCGCGACCCGGGTGCGCCGGCGGGGACCACGCAGACCTACCGCGTCCGCGCCCGTGACGGCGCCGGCAACACCATGACGAGCCTCACCACGGCCGTCGACGTGCCGACGACGGCGCCGAGCGGGTCAGACGCCTACGCGCAGAGGATCCTCGCCGACGGCCCGACGGCGTACTGGCGCCTCGGTGAGACGGGCGGCGCGACCGCCTACGACTGGGCCGGCGGCGACGACCTCCGTCTCGGCGGCGCCACGACGCGGACCGGGGACGGCGCGGTGACCGGCGACGGAGCAGCGACCTTCCCGGGCACGGACGTCGTGCCGGCAGCTTCGACGGCGCGGACGACGGCGCCTGACACCTTCTCCGTCGAGGCATGGTTCCGCACGACGAGCACGACCGGCGGGAAGGTCGTGGGCTTCGGCGACCGCACCGACGCCCGGAGCAGCAGCTACGACCGCCACGTCTACCTCGACGGGCAGGGCCGCGTGCACTTCGGCGTCTACCCCTGGGCGGTCCGCCTGCTCTCGAGCGGCCCCGGACTCAACGACGGGCAGTGGCACCACGTCGTCGCCACGCTCGGCGCCGAGGGGCAGACCCTGTTCGTGGACGGCCTGCGCGTGGCGCGCGACCGGTCCACGACCACCGGCCAGCCGTACTCGGGCACCTGGCGCGTCGGAGGCGACAACCTCGGCGGGTGGCCGAACGTCGGCACGGAGGACCTGGCCGGCGACGTCGACGAGGTCGCGGTCTACCCCGCCCAGCTCGCCCCCGCGACCGTCGCGGCCCACTTCGCGGCCAGCGGCCGCACGGGCGCCGGGGGAACGGCGCCCTCCGACGCGTACGGGGCCGCCGTCGTCGCCGACGACCCGGACCTGTACTGGCGCCTCGACACCGTGGAGGGCGGCACGACGCCGGACTCCTCCGCGAGCGGACGCGACGTCGGCCGGGTCCAGGGGGACCTGCGCCTGGCCGAGCCCGGCGGCGTCCTCGGGAGCCCGGCGGCGGCCACGACCGACGGCCAGTGGGCCGGCCTCGGGTCCAGCACCCGCGTCAGCAACCCGCGCACCTACTCGGAGGAGCTCTGGTTCTCCACCGGGACGACCCGCGGGGGCAAGCTCATCGGCTTCGGCTCCGAGCAGTCCGGCTGGAGCGGCGGGTACGACCGCCACGTCGAGATGCTCGACGACGGTCGCCTGCGCTTCGGGACCTGGACCGGGCGCGAGAACACGGTCACGAGCGAGCGGACCTACAACGACCGCCGCTGGCACCACGTCGTGGCGACCCAGGGGTCCGACGGCATGAAGCTCTACGTCGACGGCCTCCTCGTGGGAACCGACCCGCAGACCCAGGCGCAGGACTACGCCGGCTACTGGCGCGTCGGCGGCGACTCGGGCTGGGGCGGCCACTCCAGCGCCTACTTCGAGGGGCGCGTCGACGAGGTCGCCGTCTACTCGTCGGTCCTGACCGCCGAGCGGGTGGCCGAGCACCACGCGCTGGGGCGGCTGCCCGTCGACGAGCCGCCGACGGCCTCCTTCGAGGCGCGCACCGACGGGCTCGAGGTCGCGGTGGACGCCTCGGCGTCCACCGACCCGGAGGGCGCGGTGACCTACGGCTGGGACTTCGGGGACGGCACGACGGCGAGCGGCGTGACGGCCTCCCACACGTACGCCCGCCCGGGCGTGCACGAGGTCGCCCTGGTGGTCACCGACTCCGGCCGGCAGACGTCGCGGACGACCCGCACCATCACGGCGGCGGCCCCCGTGCCCGCCGACGCCTACGGGGCTGCCGTGCGCGCCGACGGCCCGTCGCTGTACTGGCGGCTCGACGAGGCCGACGGCGGGACGACCGCGGACTCCTCGGCCACCGCGTCGCAGACGGGCCGCGTCCTCGGCGCCCTGTCGGTCGAGACGCCCGGCGGGCTGCGCGGGAGCGCGGCGGCGGCGACGCTCGACGGCCTGGAGGCGGGCGTGGCCTCCGGGACGCCCGTCGAGGGGCCGAGCAGCTACTCCGAGGAGCTGTGGTTCTCCACGACCTCGACACGGGGCGGGAAGCTCATCGGCTTCGGTGACCAGCAGAGCGGGTGGAGCGGCAACTACGACCGCCACGTCGAGCTCCTCGACGACGGCCGTGTGCGCTTCGGCACCTGGACCGGGACGGAGAACACGACGACGAGCGAGCGCGCCTACAACGACGGCGCCTGGCACCACCTCGTCGCGACCCAGGGCGCGGACGGCATGAGGCTGTACGTCGACGGCACCCTCGTCGGCACGCACCCCCAGACCGGCGCGCAGCCCTACGCCGGCTACTGGCGCGTGGGGGGCGACACCGGTTGGGGCGGGCACAGCAGCGGCTACGTCGAGGGCCGCGTGGACGAGGTGGCCGTCTACCCCCGCGCGCTGAGCGCCGAGCGGGTGGCCGAGCACCACCGGCTCGGGACGAGCACGGAGCCGGAGCCGGAGCCGGAGCCGGAGCCGGAGCCGGAGCCGGTGGACGGTGCGCCGTCGGCGGCGTTCGAGGCGGTGGTCTCGGACCTGGCGGTGCGCGTGGACGGGAGCGCGTCGTCGGACGCGGAGGGGCCGCTCTCTTTCGCGTGGGACTTCGGTGACGGGGCGAGCGCGACGGGGGCGACGGCGGAGCACGCCTACGTGGCGGCGGGCTCGTACGAGGTCGTGCTGGTGGTGACGGACTCGGCGGGTCAGACGGCGACGGCGCGGCGGTCGGTGGAGGCCACCGCCCCGGAGCCGGTGGACGGTGCGCCGTCGGCGGCGTTCGAGGCGGTGGTCTCGGACCTGGCGGTGCGCGTGGACGGGAGCGCGTCGTCGGACGCGGAGGGGCCGCTCTCTTTCGCGTGGGACTTCGGTGACGGGGCGAGCGCGACGGGGGCGACGGCGGAGCACGCCTACGTGGCGGCGGGCTCGTACGAGGTCGTGCTGGTGGTGACGGACTCGGCGGGTCAGACGGCGACGGCGCGGCGGTCGGTGGAGGCCACCGCTCCCGTCCCGGCGGGTCCGGCCGTCCTGGCGGAGGACTCCTTCAGCCGCACGACGAACAGCGGCTGGGGCACCGCCGACCGCGGCGGGGCCTGGACGACGTCCGGCACCGCCGGCAGCTTCGCCGTCCAGGACGGCAGGGGAGTCGTCCGAGCGGAGAAGGTGGGTTCGAACCGGGCCGCGTCGCTGGCGGGGGTCTCGTCCACCTCGAGCGAGGTGCGGGTCACCACGTCGCTCGACACGGCTCCCTCGGGAGGCGGCACCTACGTGTCGGTGCTGGGGCGTCGCGTGTCGACGACGAGCGACTACCGGGCGAAGCTGCGCTACTACGCCGACGGCCGCGTGACGGTCGCCCTCGTCCGTGTCGTGGGCGGTGGGGAGACGACCCTCTCGTCCGCCACGGTGCCGGGTGCGGTCGCCGCGGCCGACCGCCCCCTGGAGGTCCGCCTCCGGGTGACGGGCTCCGGGACCACCGAGTTGGCGGCCCGGGTGTGGCCCCAGGGGTCGCCGGAGCCGTCGGCCTGGACGACCCGGGCGTCGGACACGACGGCCGCGCTCCAGGGCCCCGGTGGCGTCGGCGTCCTCCTCTACGTGTCGGGCTCGGGGACGCCGGGGGCTGCCCGCTTCGACGACCTCCTGGTGACCGACCCGACCTGAGCCTGTCGCGACGCCCGAGGCCCGCGCCCCCTCCCGGGAGCGCGGGCCTCGTGCGTCCAGGCGGCGGGTGGGTGCGACGCCGCGCGCGGGCGGTGCGGGCGCGGCGCGCCTTGAGCCGCGTCGTCGCTGTCGCCCGGATGCTGGCGCAGGAGGGTGACGGGGAGGGCCGACAGGGGCAGCGGGCGATCCGGCGGAGTCAAGGGCCGCGGGGACGGGGACGACCCCTCCGCATGTCCACATCGGCAGCTCGGGCCACCGCACTCGCGGGGTGCGCGGGTGCCGGTCCCACGTCGACCCCCTCGGAGCCCACCGCCATGACCACCACCACGAGCCCCACTCGCCCCGCACCCCGCCGCGAGCATCGCGCTGCCCGCCTGCTGGCCGCCCTCGGCGCGCCCGCCCTCCTCGCCGCCACCCTCCTCGGCGCGACGCCGGCCTCCGCGGCGACGGGCGGGAGCCTCACGCCCGCCCCGGGCACGAGCACCGCCTCGAGCTGGAGCACCGCGACCGGTGGCGCGGGCACGCGCTTCACCGTCCCTGCCCTGGACTCCCGCGGACCGGTCTGGGTGGGGCTCGAGGTGCCGGCCAGCGGCTCCACGCCGGCCTACCGCGGACGCGTCAAGATCAAGTCCGACGGCACCATGCAGCTGAGCACCTCGAAGGTCGTCAGCGGCCGCGAGACCGTCGTCCAGGGCCCCGTGGTGCCCGGGGCCGCCCGCGCCGGCTCGGCCGTGCGCCTCGAGGTCAGGCCCCGGACCAGCGGCTCGGCCGGGCTCGACCTGCGCGCCTGGGTCGACGGCAGCGCCCTCCCCTCGTGGCAGCAGCAGTACGTCGACTCCGGCTCGACGGCGGCCAAGGTCACCAGCGCGCGCCTGTGGACCTACCTCGCGTCCTCGGCGCCGTCCCGCATCACCGTGGCGCACCAGGGCGTCACGTCCGGCAGCACGGGCGCCGCGTCGCCGACTACGCCGACCTCGCCGACCATCACCACCGCAGCGACGACGACGGCTCTCGTGGTCGCCCCCGGCCAGGGCGTCTGCAGCGCCTACAGCCCGGTCGCGGGCGGCGCGAAGACCTCCTTCACCGTCCCGGCGCTCGGCGCGAACGCCCCGCTGTGGGTGTCCCTCGAGGTCCCGGGCGCCACCAGCACCACCGCGTACCGGGGTCGTGTGCGCGTCAGCAGCGACGGTCAGGTCCAGCTCAGCACGGCCAAGGTCGTCGACGGCCGCGAGGCGGTGACCTACGGTCCCACGCTCCCGACCAGGACGGCCGCCGGCGGGCGCGTCCACCTCGAGGTCCGGCCCCGTGCCACCGGTTCGGCGGGCCTGGACGTCCGCAGCTGGCTGGACGGCCAGGCCGTTCCGACCACCTGGCAGCAGACCTACACCGACACCTCCGCGGCCGCCGTCCCCGTGGCGAAGGCGCGGCTCGCGGCCTACCTCTCCGGCTCCGCGACGACCGGTGTGTCACTCGCCCACACGGGCGTCACCTCGAGCGCCGTCGCCGTGGCGGCTCCCGCCCCGGTGCCCGCGGCCCCCGTCGAGCCGGGCCCCACGACCACCGGCGTGCCCGCGGGGACCGTGCTCAAGCCCCACTACGGCGACATCGTCGTGACCACGCCCGGCACCCGGATCGACGGGCTCGACGTCCACGGCTTCATCACGGTCAAGGCGCCGGACGTCACCATCACCCGCACCCGCGTCCGCGGCGGCGTGGCCACCGGCAACCGCGGCCTGATCACCAACACGACGGCCACCGCGACCAACCTCGTCGTCGAGGACGTCACGCTGGTGCCTGACTTCCCCTCCGTCTGGCTGGACGGCCTCAAGGGCGCCAACTTCACCGCCCGCCGCGTCAACAGCTGGGGCACCGTCGACAACGTCAAGGTCCACGGCGACAAGGTCCGCGTCCTCGACAGCTGGCTGCACGACAGCGCCTACTTCGCCTCCGACCCCAACCAGGGCGGTGGACCCACGCACAACGACGCCGTCCAGGTCCTCGGCGGCACGGACGTCGTCATCCGCGGCAACTCCCTCTCCGGGGCGAGCAACGGCGCCATCCAGGTGACCCAGGACTACGCGGCCACCCGAGGCCTCGTCATCGAGGGCAACTGGTTCGCCGGCGGCACCTGCAACATCAAGCTCGCCCACAAGAGCAAGCTGCCGTATCTCGAGACCGTGGTCGTCCGCGGCAACCAGTTCCGCGCCGGCAGCACGAGCATCGCCGACTGCCCCCTGCTCGCCACGAACAGCACCACGCTGGTCCAGAGCGCCAACGTCTACACGGGCACGGCGACGCCCATCCGGGTCCGCATCTACGGCTGAGCCGCGCGACCGGCCGACCTGCCGACCTGCCGGCGGACGCCCGGCGGTCCCCTGGGGGACCGCCGGGCGTCCCGCGTCCTGCGACGTACCCTGGCTCCAGCCCCGCGGCCGCCCGGTCCGGGGCTCTCGTGCTGCCCCGAGGAGCCCCGCCCCGTGAGCCTCACCGGCCTGCTCGACGTCCTGCGCGCCGACACCGCGCTCGCCTCCGCGACGTCCGCCGCCGCCGAGGGCGTCACCGACGTCCTCGACCTCACCGCCCCCGCGGGCACCCGCCCGGCGGTCGTCGCCGAGCTGGCCGCGCGCCGGCCCCTGCTCGCCGTCACGGCCACGGGCCGCGCGGCGGAGGAGCTGGCGGCGTCGCTGCGCTGCTTCCTGCCCGAGGGCCAGGTCGCCGAGCTGCCGTCGTGGGAGACGCTGCCGCACGAGCGGCTCTCGCCGCGCAGCGACACCGTCGGCAAGCGCCTGGCCGTCTTCCGGCGCCTCGCCCATCCCGGCCCCGAGGGGGCGCCCGACGGGCCGGTCCGGGTCGTCGTCGCGCCCGTGCGCGCCGTGCTGCAGCCCGTGGTCCGCGGCCTCGGTGACCTGCGCCCCGTCCGGCTCCAGGCGGGCGACGTCGTGGACCTCGACGACCTCGTCGAGCGCCTCGCCGGCGCGGCCTACAGCCGCGTCGACATGGTCGAGCGGCGCGGCGACTTCGCCGTCCGCGGTGGCATCGTCGACGTCTTCCCGCCGACCCGCGACCACCCGCTGCGCGTCGAGCTCTTCGGCGACGAGGTCGAGGAGGTCCGCGCCTTCGCCGTCGCCGACCAGCGCTCGCTCGACGTCGTCCCGGAGGGCCTGTGGGCGCCCCCGTGCCGCGAGGTGCTCCTCACGCAGGAGGTGCGGGACCGGGCGCTGGCCCTCAAGGAGCAGCTGCCCGGCGCCGCCGACATGCTCGACAAGATCGCCGCGGGCGTGGCGGTCGAGGGCATGGAGTCCCTCGCGCCGGCCCTCGTCGACGGCATGCAGCCGCTCACCGACCTGCTGCCCGACGGCGCTCACGTCGTCGTCCTCGACCCCGAGCGGGTGCGGGCCCGTGCGCACGACCTGGTCGCGACGACCGAGGAGTTCCTCGCCGCGGCGTGGTCCAACGCCGCGGCGGGCGCGCAGACGCCGGTCGACCTCTCCTCGGCGAGCTTCCTGCCCCTGTCCGTGGCGCGCGGCGCGGCGACGGCGGCCGGGCACCCGTGGTGGTCGCTGACGGCCTTCGGCGCCGACGAGAGCCTGGCCGACGCCGGCCTCTCGGGCACGCAGGACGACACCGGCGGCGTCCAGCTGCGCCTGGGCGCCCGCGACACCCGCTCCTTCTCCGGCGACGTGACGACGACGCTCGACGACGTCCGCGCCCACGCCCGCGACGGCTGGCGCGTCGTCGTCACCGCGGAGGGCCACGGCTCCGCCGACCGCCTCGCCGAGGTGCTGCGCGAGGCCGACGTGCCGGCGCGGCGCGTGCAGACCCTCGAGGAGCCGCCCGAGGAGGGCGTCGTCCACGTGACGACGGGCGCCGGGGGAGCGGGCTTCGTCGCCGAGCCCCTGCGCCTCGCCGTCCTCACCGAGGCCGACGTGCTCGGCCGCAGCGGCCCGAGCTCGACGAAGGACATGCAGCGGCTGCCGAGCCGCCGCAAGAAGCAGGTCGACCCGCTGCAGCTGCGCCCGGGCGACCCGGTGGTGCACGAGCAGCACGGCGTCGGGCGCTTCGTCGAGATGATCCAGCGCACGATGGGCGGCTCGACCCGCGAGTACCTCGTCATCGAGTACGCGCCCAGCAAGCGCGGCCAGCCGGGGGACCGGCTGTTCGTGCCGACGGACACCCTCGACCAGGTCACCCGCTACGTGGGCGGCGAGGACCCGCCGCTCAACAAGATGGGCGGCGGCGACTGGGCGAAGACGAAGAGCCGCGCGCGCAAGGCGGTCAAGGAGATCGCCGGCGAGCTCGTGCGCCTGTACTCCGCGCGCATGGCGACGTCCGGTCACGCCTTCGGGCCGGACACGCCGTGGCAGCGCGAGCTCGAGGACGCCTTCCCCTACGTCGAGACGCCCGACCAGCTCTCGTGCATCGACGAGGTCAAGGCCGACATGGAGAAGTCGGTCCCCATGGACCGGCTCATCTGCGGCGACGTCGGCTATGGCAAGACCGAGATCGCCGTCCGGGCGGCGTTCAAGGCGATCCAGGACGGCAAGCAGGTCGCCGTCCTCGTGCCGACGACGCTGCTCGTGCAGCAGCACCTCGAGACCTTCTCCGAGCGCTTCGCCGGCTTCCCGGTCACGGTGAAGGCCCTGTCGCGCTTCACGTCGGCGGCGGACTCGAAGGAGACGGTCGCCGGCATCACCGACGGGAAGGTCGACCTCGTCGTCGGCACCCACCGGCTGCTCGGCAGCGAGGTCCGCTTCAAGGACCTCGGCCTCGTCATCGTCGACGAGGAGCAGCGCTTCGGCGTCGAGCACAAGGAGACGCTGAAGGCGCTGCGCACCGACGTCGACGTCCTCGCGATGAGCGCGACGCCGATCCCGCGAACGCTCGAGATGGCGGTCACCGGCATCCGGGAGATGTCGACGCTGGCGACGCCGCCGGAGGAGCGCCACCCGGTGCTCACCTTCGTCGGCGCCTACGACGACAAGCAGGTCACGGCGGCGATCCGCCGCGAGCTGCTGCGCGAGGGCCAGGTGTTCTACGTCCACAACAAGACGGAGTCCATCGACCGCGCCGCCTCGCACCTGCGCGAGCTCGTGCCCGAGGCCCGCATCGCCGTCGCCCACGGGAAGATGAGCGAGCAGGCGCTCGAGCAGGCTGTCCTCGACTTCTACGCCAAGAAGTACGACGTGCTCGTCTGCACGACGATCATCGAGACCGGCCTCGACATCTCGAACGCCAACACGCTCATCCTCGAGCGGGCCGAGCGCTTCGGGCTCTCCCAGCTGCACCAGCTGCGCGGGCGCGTGGGCCGCGGGCGCGAGCGCGCGTACGCCTACTTCCTCTACCCGGCGGACCGGCCGCTCACCGACACGGCGAACGACCGCCTGACGACGATCGCGCAGAACACCGACCTCGGGGCCGGCATGCAGGTCGCCATGAAGGACCTCGAGATCCGCGGCGCCGGCAACCTGCTCGGCGGCGAGCAGTCCGGCCACATCGCGGGCGTCGGCTTCGACCTCTACATCCGGCTCGTCGGCGAGGCCGTCGCGGACTTCCGCGGCGACGGCGCCGGGAAGCCGCCCGCCGAGATCAAGGTCGAGCTGCCCGTCGACGCCCACCTGCCGCACGAGTACGTGCCGCACGAGCGGCTGCGGCTCGAGGCCTACCGCAAGCTCGCCGTCGCCGAGACGCTCGAGGCGGTGCAGGAGGTCCGCGACGAGCTCGTCGACCGCTACGGCGACCCGTCCGAGGCCACGGGCGGCCAGGCGGTGGAGAACCTCCTCGCCGTCGCGCGCTTCCGGGTGCGGGCCCGGGCGGCCGGCGTCACCGAGGTCAGCGCCCAGGGCACCAACGTCCGCTTCGCGCCGATGGAGCTGGGCGACAGCCAGACCCTGCGGCTGCGACGCCTCTACCCGGGGTCGCTGGTCAAGCCCGCCGTGCGGTCGGTGCTCGTGCCCATGCCGAGGACGGCGCGGATCGGCGGCAAGCCGCTGCAGGGGACGGCGCTGCTCGACTGGGCGGCCGACCTGCTCGACGCGGTCGTGGGTGACGACGTCGGCGCGGCGGGGAAGGTGGCCGCGGGCGTCGGCTGAGCCGAGCGGGGCGCTCCCGCGTCGGACGGCTTCCGCGCCCGGACGCCGGTTCCCTACAGTGCCGGTCGCACCAGTCGGACCCACCGGGCCCGGCGGGACCCACCGGGCCCGGCGGGACCCGCCGGGCCCGGTGGGACCCGGAGGAGGCCGCTCGTGGACATCGACCCGCTGCTCGTCGCGGCGACGTTCTTCATCGGCATCGTCGTGGGCCTGACGGGCATGGGCGGGGGCGCCCTCATGACGCCCGTGCTCGTGCTCTTCTTCGGCATCCCGCCGCTGACGGCCGTCTCCAGCGACCTCGTCGCCTCGGCGGGCCTCATGAAGCCGGTCGGCTCGGTGGTCCACCTGCGGCGGGGCACCGTCAACCTCCAGCTCGTGAAGTGGCTCTGCGTCGGGTCGGTGCCCATGGCCTTCGTCGGCGTGCTCATCGCCCGGGCGCTGGGGGACGGGCAGGGGGTGCAGGACGTCATCCGGGTGGCGCTCGGCGTCGCGCTGCTCGTCGCGGCCACGGGCCTGGTCGTGCGGGCCTACGTGCGCCTGGCGGAGCGGGCCCGCAAGCGGGACGGGCGGGCGGCGCCGCTGCCGCAGGACCGCCCCGAGGTCGTCGTCCGGAAGCTGCCGACGATCGCCGTCGGCATGGTCGGCGGCGTCGTCGTCGGGATGACGTCCGTCGGCTCCGGCTCCCTCATCATCATCGCGCTCATGGCGCTCTACCCGGCGCTCAAGGCCAGCTCCCTCGTCGGCACCGACCTCGTGCAGGCGGTGCCGCTCGTCGTGTCCGCGGCCCTGGGGCACGTCCTCTTCGGCGACTTCCAGCTCGACCTCACGACGTCGCTGCTGCTCGGCAGCGTCCCCGGCGTCTACGTGGGGGCCCGGCTGTCCTCGCGGGCGCCCGGCGGGATCGTGCGGCGGGCGCTCGCCTTCGTGCTGCTCGCCTCGGCGCTCAAGCTGCTCGGCGTGCCGACGGTCACGACCGGCGTCGTCCTCGTGGTCGTGGCGCTCGTCGCGCCCCTCGTCTGGATGCAGGTGCGCCGCCGCCACGGCCTGCCGGCGCTCGCCTCCCGCGAGCGGCGTCCGGCGGAGGTGCCGTGACGGCGTCGGGCGACGGCGCGTCGGCCGACGATGTGCCGGCCGTCGGTGTGCCGGGCGCGCGGCTGCTCGAGCTGGTCGCCGTCATGGACCGCCTGCGCTCTCCCGGCGGCTGCCCGTGGGACGCCGAGCAGACCCACGCCTCCCTCGCGCCGTACGCGCTGGAGGAGGCGTTCGAGGTCGTCGAGGCCATCGAGTCGGGCTCGCCCGAGCACCTGCGCGAGGAGCTCGGCGACCTGCTGCTCCAGGTCGTCTTCCACGCCCGCGTGGCGCAGGAGGCGCCCGAGGGCGAGCGGTTCGACGTCGACGACGTGGCCGCCGGCATCGTCGCCAAGCTCGTGCACCGGCACCCGCACGTCTTCGGCGAGCAGGCGGACGACGCGCTGAGCGCCGCCGACGTCGAGGCCGGCTGGGAGGCGCGCAAGCGCGCCGAGAAGCGGCGCTCCAGTGCGATGGACGGCGTCCCCCCGGCGCTGCCGGCGCTCGCGCGGGCCGCGAAGCTGCTGGGCCGCGCCCGGCGGGCCGGGCTCGACGTCGACGCGCTGGTGCCCGGCGGGACCGGGGGCTCGGCGGCGCCCGAGCAGGAGCGCGACGCCGAGGCGGAGCTGGGGGACCGGCTGCTCGCCGTCGTGGCCGACGCGGCGCGCGAGACGCCGGGCGTCGACCCCGAGACGGCCCTGCGCGCCGCGGTGCGTCGCCTCGAGCAGCGCGCCCGCGACGCCGAGGCGGCCGGTCCGGCGTGAGCGCCCCCGACCCGCTCACCGGCGGGGTCATCGGCGGGCGCCCTCGGGAGCGCCGCCGCACCCGCGCCTGGTGGCTGGCGCGCGCCTACCTCAACCTCGTCCCCACCGCTGCGGCGCTCGCCTGGGGCGTCGCGCACGGCGGGCGCCCCGTGGTCGGGCGCGACCTCCTCGTCGAGTGCGGCGGCATGCGCCGCGGATACGCCCGCGGCGGGACGACGGTGGGCAGCGTCTGGCTCCACGGCGGCCTCGGCGGGCCGGAGCGGCGCCGCCACGAGGCGCGCCACGCGGACCAGTGGGCCGTGCTCGGCCCGCTCCTCATGCCGGCGCTGTACGGCCTGGAGGCCGCGCTCACCGGGGCCGACCCGCGGCGCAGCCGCTTCGAGCGCCACGCGGGGCTGGAGGACGGCGGGTACGCGCCCCGGCGCGGCTCCTGCACCGCTCCGGACCCCACGCCGGACGACGTCCCCGGCGCGCCCCCGCGGCGCCGATAGGCTCCCCGGCGACGGGTCGGCAGCGGTCGTCCCCGGCGCCGCCCCCGCGGGGGTCGCCCCCGCCGGACGGGCCGTCACCGACCACCCGACCACATCGACCACCGAGCCCCCAGGAGATGTCGTGGCCAGCATCGAGGCCGTCGGAGCACGCGAGATCCTCGACTCCCGAGGCAACCCCACCGTCGAGGTGGAGGTCGCCCTCGACGACGGCGTCCTCGCCCGCGCGGCGGTGCCGTCGGGGGCGTCGACCGGCGCCTTCGAGGCGACCGAGCGCCGTGACGGCGACGACGCCCGCTACGGCGGCAAGGGCGTCCAGGGCGCCGTGGACGCCGTCCTCGACACCATCGGCCCCGAGCTCGTGGGCCTCGACGCGTCCGAGCAGCGGCTCGTCGACGCGGCGATGCTCGAGCTCGACGGCACCCCCAACAAGTCCTCGCTCGGCGCCAACGCCGTCCTCGGCGTCTCGCTCGCCGTCGCGCGCGCCGCGGCCGAGTCCGCGTCCCTGCCGCTCTTCCGCTACGTCGGCGGCCCCAACGCGCACGTGCTGCCCGTGCCGATGATGAACATCGTCAACGGCGGCGCCCACGCCGACTCCGGCGTCGACGTCCAGGAGTTCATGATCGCGCCCATCGGCGCGCCGACCTTCCGCGAGTCCCTGCGCTGGGGGGCGGAGGTCTACCACGCGCTGAAGTCGGTGCTGAAGCAGCGCGGCCTGTCGACGGGCCTCGGCGACGAGGGCGGCTTCGCCCCCGACCTGCCGAGCAACCGCGAGGCGCTCGACCTCATCGCCACGGCCGTCGAGAAGGCGGGGCTCACGCTGGGCTCCGACGTCGCGCTGGCGCTCGACGTCGCGGCCACCGAGTTCCACGAGGGCGGCATCTACCGCTTCGAGGGCCAGGACCGCACGGCCGAGCAGATGGCGGCGTACTACACCGAGCTCGTCGACGCCTACCCGCTCGTGTCGATCGAGGACCCGCTCGACGAGGACGACTGGGAGGGCTGGGCGTCGCTGACGGCGGCCCTCGGCCAGCGCGTGCAGCTCGTCGGCGACGACCTGTTCGTCACCAACCCCGAGCGCCTCCAGCGGGGCATCGACGGCGGCGCCGCCAACGCGCTGCTCGTCAAGGTCAACCAGATCGGCACGCTCACCGAGACCCTCGACGCCGTGGCGCTCGCCCACCGCAGCGGCTACCGGGCGATGATGAGCCACCGCTCGGGCGAGACCGAGGACACGACGATCGCCGACCTCGCCGTCGCCACCGACTGCGGCCAGATCAAGACCGGCGCCCCGGCCCGCTCGGAGCGCGTCGCCAAGTACAACCAGCTCCTGCGCATCGAGGAGGAGCTCGACGAGGCCGCGCGCTACGCCGGCCGCGGCGCCTTCCCGCGCTGGAAGGGCTGACCGCCTCCTCCGCCCCCGGCCCCTCGCGGGGCTGAGGGCGCCCTCCCCGCGGCGCGCGCCGCGGGGAGGGCGAGCACCACCGGACGGGACCTGCGCCCGGACGAGAGCACGGACGAGAGCACGAGCAGCAGGACCCGGGCGCGGGCGACGGGCAGCACGACGGGCGGAGGGCACGCATGGCAGGCGCACGGCGACCGGTGGCGCCGCGAGCGGGGCGGGCCGGCGGCACCTCGCCCGAGGCGCACGGGCCCGCGGACGACGACGGCACGGACGCCGTGGGCGCGGGCGGCCGTCCCGCGGCGGCCGTGCGGGCGCGGGCGGCCGGCGACGGCGGGCTCCACCTGCCGTCCCGGACCCCGGCGGGCCTGCCGGCCTCCGCCCGGGCCCGCGCGGCGGCAGGCGCGGCGTCGGCTCCCGAGCCGCGACGCCGAGCGCGCGCGGCCGCGTCGTTGCCGGCGCCCCGCGGCCTCACGCGCCGGGCGGCGGCGCTGGCGGTGCTGCTGCTCGTCGTCGTCGCCGCGCTGGCGCCCTACCTGCACGCGACCATCAGCCAGCGCGCCGAGATCGCCGACGCGCGCGCCGAGCTCGCCGCCACGGAGGCCGACGTCGCCGACCTCGAGCAGCAGGTGCAGCGCTGGCAGGACCCGGCCTACGTCGAGCGCCAGGCCCGCCAGCGCCTCGCGCTCGTCATGCCGGGCGACGTGCCCTACCGGGTCGTCGGCGTCCCGCCCAGCCGCCAGGCCGAGCGCGACCCCCGCGAGGCGGCCGCCGACGGCGTCCGCGCCTCCGAGGACCGGCCGTGGTTCGGGGTGCTGTGGGACTCCGTCGGCGAGGCCGGCCGCGAGGCGGCCGGCCGGTGAGCGACGAGACCGACGCCGGCGGCGGGCTCGCGCCCGAGGACGCGGCCGTGGTGGCCGCCCAGCTCGGCCGGGCGCCCCGCGGCGCCGTCGGCGTGGCCCACCGCTGCTCGTGCGGGCTCGCGGACGTCGTGCGGACGGCGCCGCGGCTGCCCGACGGCACCCCCTTCCCGACGACGTACTACCTCACGTGCCCGCGGGCGGCGTCGGCCATCGGCACCCTCGAGGCGGACGGCGTCATGCGCGACATGACCGAGCGCCTGGCGGACGACCCGGAGCTCGCTGCGGGGCACGCCCGCGCCCACGAGGACTACCTGCGCCGCCGCGCCGAGCTCGGCGACGTCCCCGAGATCGACGGCGTGTCCGCGGGCGGCATGCCGACCCGCGTGAAGTGCCTCCACGTCCTCGTGGCGCACGCCCTCGCCGCGGGGCCCGGGGTGTCGCCGCTCGGCGACGAGGCGCTGGCGATGCTGCCCGACTGGGGCGCCCGCGGGTGCTGCGTCGAGGCGCCGCCGACCTCCTGAGGCCGAACCGCCCCCACGCGGTCCTCCGCCCTGGCAGGGTCCGCTCGTGCCCTTCCTGCGCCCCGCCCCCGACCGCCTCGGTCCCGACGGGCGGCCGATGCCCGTCCCGTCCGCTCCCGGCCACCCCGAGGCCTCGGCGGAGGACCTGGCCTCCGGCGTCGTCCTCGTCGGCCTGTCCGTGGCCGCAGCCACCGCCACGTGGGTGCTGCACGGGCGCGTCTGGTTCTTCCTCCTCGTGCTGGTCGTCGGACTGGTGGGTGTCCTCGTCCTCGCCCGGGGCGTCCACCGCCTCGCCAGCGGGGCGGACCAGGTGCTGCGGCAGCGTCTCGGGCCGGCGCCCTCCGGGGCGGACGCCCCGAGCCCGTGGGAGCCGGCGGAGCCCGACGAGCCCCGCTGACCGCCCGGCCGCCCGGGTCGGGTGCGGCTCGGCTCCCCGGGGCGCGTGTCAGGCGGCGTCGCGGACGACGTCGAGCGGGTCGACACGGCGCCCGAAGCGCTGGCGCAGCACGCGGCCGGCGGCGTGGACGCCGCCCATCCCGTGCACGGCGGGACCGGGCGGCACGGACGCCGACGCGAGGTACACGCCGGTGAGCGGCGTCCGGTAGGGGTCCCACCGCGGCACGGGCCGCATGAGCAGCTGCCACGGCGTCACGGCGCCGGTCGCGATGTCGCCGCCCACGTTGTTCGGCTCGCGCTCCTGCTGGCCGGAGGCGGGCAGCACGTCGGTGGCGAGCACGAGGTCGCGGAACCCGGGCGCGAAGCGCTCGAGCTGCGCCGTCACCTGGTCGCTGATGTCGCGCGGCGAGCCGTTGGGGACGTGCGCGTACGTCCACAGCGTCCGGCGCTCGTCCGGGGTGCGGGTGTCGTCGACGACGTCGGGCTGGGAGACGAGGACGACGGGGCGCTCGGCGTGGCGGCCCGCGACGACGGCCCGCTCGGCCGCCTGCATCTCCGGGCGCGTGCCGCCGAGGTGCACCGTGCCGGCGCGGTCGAGGTGCTCGGCCTCCCACGGCACGGGCCCGGACAGGGCGTAGTCGACCTTGCAGACGCCGCCGCCGTAGTGCCAGCGCTCGAGCCAGCCCCGGTAGCGCGGGGGCAGCTGGTCGCCCGCGATGTCGAGCAGCCCCTGCGGCGCGACGTCGAGGAGCACGGCCCGCGCGCGGGGGAGCTGCGCGAGCGACGTCACGCGCTCCCCCGTGCGGATGACGCCGCCGCGGGCGCGGACGTCGTCGGCCATCGCGTCGACCATCGACTGGGAGCCGCCGCGGGGGATGGGCCAGCCGGTGGCGTGGGCCAGGCTCGCGAGCCACAGGCCGCCCGCGGCCGGGGCGAGGCGCCGCGGCGGGGCGATGGCGTGGCTGCAGACGCCCGTGAGCAGGGCCGGGGCGACGTCCTCGCGGAAGCGCAGGTCCCACGCCGGCGTCCCCTGCTCGAGGACGGCGGCCGCGAAGGACGCCGCCTGCAGCGGGTGGCGGGGCAGCGAGCGGAAGTCGCTGAGCGCGACGTCGGCGGTGCCGCGCCACGTCTCGGACAGCCGGCCGACGAGCGATCGCCAGGCGGGTCCGTCGACGCCGAGGCCCTCGACCGTGCGCTCGAGGTCGCGGAAGGCCACCCCGGCACGGCCGCCGTCGAGCGGCTGGGCGTAGGGGACGTCGGGCTGGAGCATCTCGACGCCGTGGGCGGCGAGGTCGAAGGCCTCGAAGAACGGCGAGGCGACGGCCATGGGGTGCACGGCCGAGCAGACGTCGTGGCGGAAGCCGGGCAGCGTCAGCTCCTGGGTGCGCGCCCCGCCGCCGATCTGGTCGGCGGCCTCGACGACCTCCACCGACAGCCCCGCCCGCGCGCACACGACGGCGGCGGCGAGCCCGTTGGGACCGGCGCCCACGACGACGACGTCGACGTCGTCGCCCCGGCGGCGCGACGGGGGCTGGGGGGTGGGGGAGGTCACCCGTCCGAGCGTGCCACCCGGTGGGGCCCCCCGCCCGATCGCCCGTCCGGGGCGAGTCGTCGTCTCTTCGCCCTCGTGAGGTGGGCTTCCGGGGCGAGTCGTCGCCTGTTCGCCCTCCTGAGGTGGCTCGCCGGGGCGAGTCGTCGCCTCTTCGCCCAGGAGAGGATCGTCGCCGCGGGCGAGTCGCCGCTGCTCGTCGCGCCGTGACGGCGCGCGGGCGGGCGCCGGGGGCTGCCAGGGTGGGCGGCATGACGCGCGTGGCGGCCATCGACTGCGGCACCAACTCCATCCGGCTCCTCGTCGCCGACCTGCCCGAGCCGGGCGCGGCGTCCGTGGCGGGGCAGCCGCTCGTCGACGTCCACCGCGAGATGCGCGTCGTCCGCCTGGGCGAGGGCGTCGACGCGACCGGGCGGCTGTCCGACGCCGCGCTCGAGCGCACCCTCGCGGCGACCCGCGACTACGCGGCGCTGGTGCGCGAGCTGGGCGCCGAGCGCACGCGCTTCGTCGCGACGTCCGCGAGCCGCGACGCGTCCAACGCCCAGGTCTTCGTCGACGGCGTCCGCGAGGCCCTCGGCGTCGAGCCGGAGGTCGTCCCGGGGGCGGAGGAGGCCGCGCTGTCCTTCCGCGGGGCGGCCACGGGCGTGCCGCCGCGGGGGCCGGACGGCGTCACGCTGGCCTCGCCGTACTGCGTGGTCGACCTGGGCGGCGGCTCGACGGAGGTCGTCCTCGGCGACCCGGACGCGACCGCGGCGGGCGCGGCGCCGGCGGCCCTGTCGGTCGACGTCGGCTGCGTCCGGATGACCGAGCGCCACCTGCACGACGACCCGCCGACCGCCGAGCAGGTGGCGGCGGCGCGCGCCGACGTCGACGCCGCCCTCGACCGCGTCGCCGCGGCGGTGCCGCTCGAGGCCGCGGGGGCGCTCGTGGGCGTCGCCGGCACCGTGACGACCGTCACCGCCCACGCCCTGCGCCTGCCGCGCTACGACCCCGAGCGCCTCCACGGCGCCGTGCTGCCGGTGCCCGACGTCCTCGCCGCCTGCGAGGAGCTGCTCGCGATGAGCCGGGACCAGCGCGCCGCGCTGCCGTACATGCACCCCGGCCGCGTCGACGTCATCGGCGCCGGGGCGCTCGTGTGGGCGCGGGTCGTCGAGCGGGTCGCCGACGTCGCCGACGTGCGCTCCGTCGTCACGAGCGAGCACGACATCCTCGACGGCATCGCCCTCTCCCTCGCGTGACGCCCGGCCCGACCGCGGGCGCGGCGCCCGTCGACGGCGCACCGCGCCGGCCGCCCGCCGCCACCACGGCAGCCGGCGTCGTCCGCCGGGCGCGGGCCGCCCGCGACGTCGCCGACCTCGACGCCCGCGTCGCCGACTGCCGCGCCTGCCCGCGGCTCGTCGCCTGGCGCGAGGAGGTCGCCCGCACCCGCCGCCGCGCCTACCGCGACGAGGAGTACTGGGGGCGGCCGGTGCCCGGCTTCGGCGAGCCGGCCTCCCGCCTGCTCGTCCTCGGGCTCGCCCCCGCGGCCCACGGCGGCAACCGCACCGGGCGCGTCTTCACCGGCGACCGGTCGGGGGACTGGATCTTCGCCGCGCTGCACCGCGCCGGCCTCGTCAGCCAGCCGACGAGCACCGGGCGCGGCGACGGCCTCGTCGCCCCGGGCGCCCGCGTCGCGGCCGCCGTCCGGTGCGCGCCGCCCGACAACGCCCCGCTGCCCGTCGAGCGGGACACGTGCGCGCCGTGGCTGGACCGCGAGGTCGACCTCCTGCCCGACCTCGCCGTCGTGCTCGCGCTCGGCGGCTTCGCCTGGCAGTCGGCGCTCGGGCTCGCCCGGCGGCGGGGATGGGGCGTGCCGCGCCCGGCGCCGGTGTTCGGCCACGGCGCCGAGGCGGAGCTCGACCGGCCCGGCGGGGCGCCCGTCGTGCTCCTCGGCAGCTACCACGTGAGCCAGCAGAACACCGCGACCGGCCGGCTCACCGAGCCGATGCTCGACGCCGTCGTCCAGCGCGCGCGGGACCTCGCCCACGGCGAGGCTGGCCGCTGACCGGCGCCCGGGACCCGGCGCGCCACCGGCGAGAGGGAGGACGGCCATGGGCTGGAGCGAGCGCGACATCCCCGACCTGAGCGGGCGGACGGCGCTCGTCACCGGCGCCAACAGCGGCCTCGGGCTGCACGTGAGCCGGGCGCTGGCCCAGCACGGCGCCCGGGTGCTCATGGGGGCCCGCGACCGCGCCCGCGGCGAGGCCGCGGTGGCGCGCGTGCGGGGTGCGGCGCCGCTGGCGACCGTCGAGCTCGTCGACGTCGACCTCGGCTCGCTCGCCGCGGTGCGGGCGGCGGCGGAGGACGTCCGGACCCGCACGGACGACCGGCTCGACCTCCTCTTCGCCAACGCGGGCGTCATGGCCGTGCCGCGGCGGGAGACGCGCGACGGCTTCGAGCTGCAGCTGGGCACCAACCACCTCGGGCACTTCGCGCTCGTCGGGCAGGTGCTGCCGGCGCTGCTCGCCGCGCCCGCGGCCCGCGTCGTCAGCACGAGCAGCCAGGCCCACCGGTCCGGGCGCATGGACTTCGACGACCTCATGGGCGAGCGCTCGTACTCCCGGTTCGGCGCCTACGGGCAGAGCAAGCTGGCGAACCTGCTCTTCACGGCCGAGCTGCAGCGGCGCCTCGCCGCGTCCGGGGCGCGGGCGACCGCGGTGGCCGGCCACCCCGGGTGGTCGGCGACCAACCTGCAGGCGGGCGCCACGAGCGGCGTCCGCCTGCCGGGGGCCCGGGCCGTCATGGGCCTGGCCAACCGCCTCCTCGCGCAGAGCGACGCGGCGGGCGCCCTCCCGCTGCTGCGCGCGGGGACCGACCCGGCGGTGGACGGCGGGGACTACCTCGGCCCCGACGGCCGCGGGGAGATGCGGGGCGCGCCCGTGCGCGTCGGGCGCTCCGAGCGGGCGGAGAGCGTCACCGACGCGCAGCGGCTGTGGGCCGAGAGCGAGCGGCTCACCGGGGTCGTCTACGAGCTCCCCGTCCCGGCGTAGCGGCGGGCGACGGCGACCCGGCCGCTGCGGCGGGCGCGGCTAGGGTCGGCGCCGGGGGTCGCCCGGGGCTCGCGCTGCGGCGCGGGGACGGCCCACCGGCCCCCGTAGCCCAACGGCAGAGGCAGGCGCCTTAAAAGCGCTGCAGTGCGGGTTCGAGTCCCGCCGGGGGTGCGTGCCGGGGGCTCCCGGGTCCCGCTGGACACCGGGGGCGCCCGACCGGGCGGCTGGGCGCGGCCTGTGGAACTCCTCGGGCGCCGGCGGCGTTGCACGGGGTGAGCGCGATGGCTCCGCCGTCCCGGCTCGAGCACCGCCCACCCCGCACGCGGATGAGGAGTCCCATGCAGAGCAGCAACCCCGCCTTCAAGAACGACAGGGCGTTCTCGCAGGGCGGCTACGCCACCTTCGACACCGACCGCCGGGGCCGCGGCCAGGCGCCGACGTGGGGCGGCTCGGGCGCCGCGCAGGACATGACCCCCCAGCAGCTGCAGGACATGTACGCGCAGCCGTCGGCGGGCGCCGCCCAGCGCGGGCGCATGACCTACGACGACGTCGTCGTCCGCACGGGCGCTCTCTTCGGCGTCCTGCTCGTGGCCGCCGCGGCGACCTGGGTCCTCACGCCGGCCGGCGCGGGCCTCGGCTTCGTCTTCCCGGCGATGCTCGTGGCCGTCGGGCTCGGCCTCTGGGCCAACCTCAGCAAGAAGATCCGACCCGGCGTGATGATGGCCTACGCGGTGCTCATGGGCATCGCCCTCGGCGCCATCAGCCAGGTCTACGAGACGCTGTGGCAGGGCATCGTGCCCGCCGCCGTCCTCGGTACCCTCGGCGCCTTCGCGGCCATGCTCGTCGCGTACAAGACGAAGCTCGTGCGCGCGACGCCGAAGTTCGTCAAGTTCATGAGCATCGCGGTCATGGGCTACCTGGCCGTCGTCGTCGTGAACCTGCTCGTCGCCGTCTTCACCGGGTCGAGCATCTACACGAGCCCGCTCGGCTGGCTCTTCAGCCTCATCGGCGTCGGCCTGGCGTCCTTCATGCTCATCCTCGACTTCGACTTCATCGAGCAGGGCGTGAAGAACGGCCTGCCGCAGCAGTTCGCGTGGAAGGCGGCCTTCGGCCTCGTGACGACGCTCGTCTGGCTGTACGTCGAGATGCTGCGCCTGCTCGCCATCCTCCGCGGCAGCGAGTGACGCGCTCCGCGTGAGCACCGGCGACACCCCCGTCGAGGAGGCGCGGCGTGAGCTGCGCCGCTGCCTCGACCGGATCGCCGCCCTCGGGCCCGGCCGCCTCGTGCG
>NZ_JBBHZG010000001.1:570803-583080 GCF_037482305.1 Pseudokineococcus sp. 5B2Z-1 | reverse complement strand
GCCCGGCCGCCTCGTGCGGCCTCGCCCCGGTGCGTCTGAGGGCGGTGCGTCTGCGCCCGGTAAGTCCGCGGCCGCTGGGCCCGTGGGCGCCGAGGCGGTGGGGTCCGGCGCGGCCGCCCGGCCCGTCGACGTCGTCCGCCCCGTGCTGCAGCACCTCGCCGACGCCGGCGCGGACCTCGAGGGCGAGCCCCGGCGCCCCGTGCCCGAGCTGGGCGTCCACGCCCTCGGCGACCAGCTCGCCGTCCTCGCGGGCGACGTCCTCGCCGCGGCGGACGCGCGGGGTGACGACGTCGCCGTCGTCGACCTGCACGACCGCCTCGTCGCCCTCCGCCGCGCGCTCTGACGCCCGCGGCGCGCTCTCGGGCGTGAAGGAGGCGTCACCTCCGCGGAGACGGGGCCCTCGGGTGTGAAGGGGGCGTCACCTCCGCGGAGACGGGCCCCTCGGGGATGAAAGAGGCGTCACCTTCGCGGAGACGGCGCCCTCAGCGGTCGGCGCGACGGCGCAGCCGCGCCCAGGCGCCGAGCGGGCCGCGGGCGGCCCCGTCGCGGTGCGCGCCCTCGACCTCGGTGCCGGGCGACTCCGCGGCGGCCGCCGCGGCCTCGGCGACGGGGACGACGCGCCCCTCCCGCCCCGCCGACGGCGGCTCGGGCCACAGCCCCAGCGAGGCGCAGACCGCGGGCAGGAGCACCGCCGCCGCGCGCGCGTAGCCCGCGGGGGAGGGGTGGAAGCGGTCGGCGCTGAACATCTCCGCCGGAGCCGCGGAGAACTCGGGCCCGAGCAGGTCTCCCAGCGAGACGGACCGGCCGCCCGCCTCGACGACGGCGACGGTCTGGGCCGCGGCGAGGTCACGGGCCCACCGGCGGGCGATGGCGCGCAGGGGCTGGGCCACGGGCTCGACGACGCCCAGGTCTGGGCAGGTGCCGACGACGACCTCGGCGCCCGCCGCCCGCAGTCGCGCGACGGCGCGGGACAGGTGGCGGGCGGCGTCGGCCGGCCGCACGCGGTGCGTGACGTCGTTCGCGCCGACCATGACGAGCACGACGTCCGGCGCGGGCACCTCGTCGAGCAGCCGGCCGGCCTGCGCGTCGAGGTCGGCGGAGCCGGCGCCGACGACGGCGCGGTTCAGGAGCCGCACGCGCCGACCCGACACGGCGGCGAGGCCCGTCGCGACGATGGCGCCCGGGGTCTGCGCGGGCGTCTGCGCACCGAGGCCGTCCGCGCTCGAGTCGCCGAGGACGCCGAGGACGAGGACCCGCCCGGGGCCCGCGCCGTAGACGCCGTCGGCGTCGGGCCCCTCGGAGCCGAAGGGCCGCCCGACCCAGCGCCGCGCCAGCCGCGCCTCGACGAGGACGACGCCCACCGCGGCGCCGCCGAGGGCGACGAGCCCGGCCGCGTACGCCGCGGTGACCGCGCCGACCCGCCGCGCCGTGCTGCCGCCGTCCGCCATGCGTCGCCCCCCGAGCTCGTCCGTGCCGTCCCACGCGAGGCTATGCCGTGGCGCCGGGCGGGGAGGCGCGCTCGGCGGGGGCGTCAGGGAACGATCGGTCGCCGCAGCGGGCCGTTCCGCGGCGGTCCGCCCCTGCCCGTCGGCCCGCTACCCGGCCGGCCGGCCCGCCCGCGGCGACGCCCTGGCGCCGGCGGGTGCGAGGATCGCGCGGTGCGCTACGCCGAGACCGTCGTCGACCTCGTGGGCGGCACGCCGCTCGTCCGCCTCAACGCCGTCACCGAGGGCATCTCGGCGACCGTGCTCGCCAAGGTGGAGTACCTCAACCCCGGCGGGTCGGTGAAGGACCGCATCGCGGTCCGCATGGTCGACGCCGCGGAGGCGTCGGGGGAGCTGCAGCCGGGCGGCACGATCGTCGAGCCGACGTCCGGCAACACCGGCGTGGGCCTCGCGCTCGTCGCGCAGCAGCGCGGGTACTCCTGCGTCTTCGTGTGCCCCGACAAGGTCGGCGAGGAGAAGCGCGCGGTGCTGCGGGCCTACGGCGCCGAGGTCGTCGTCTGCCCCACGGCCGTCGAGCCCGACCACCCGGAGTCCTACTACTCGGTGAGCGACCGGCTGGCCCGCGAGCTGCCCGGCGGCTGGAAGCCCGACCAGTACTCCAACCCCAACGGCCCGCGCAGCCACTACGAGACCACCGGGCCGGAGGTCTGGTCCGACACCGACGGGCGCCTCACCCACTTCGTCGCCGGCGTCGGCACGGGCGGCACCATCACCGGGACCGGCCGCTACCTCAAGGAGGTCTCGGCCGACCGCGACGGCGGCCCTGTGGCGGTCGTCGGCGTCGACCCCGTCGGCTCGGTGTACTCCGGCGGCAGCGGCCGGCCCTACCTCGTCGAGGGCGTGGGCGAGGACATGTGGCCGCGCGCCTACGACCCCAGCGTCCCCGACCGCATCGTCGCCGTCTCCGACGCCGAGGCCTTCGCCATGACGCGGCGCCTGGCCCGCGAGGAGGGCCTGCTCGTCGGCGGCTCGTGCGGCATGGCCGTCGTCGGCGCCCTCGAGGTGGCGCGCGAGCTCGGCCCGGACGACGTCGTCGTCGTCCTCCTGCCGGACTCCGGCCGCGGCTACCTCGCGAAGATCTTCGACGACCGGTGGATGCGCAGCTACGGCTTCTCGACCGACGACACGGGCTCCGCGACGTCGCCGTCCGCCGGCACGACGACGGTCGCCGACGTGCTGCGCGCCAAGTCCGGCGACCTCCCGGCCCTCGTGCACACCCACCCCGCCGAGACCGTCCGCGACGCCGTGGGGATCCTCCACGAGTACGGCGTCTCGCAGATGCCGGTCGTCACCTCAGAGCCGCCGGTCGTCATCGGGGAGGTGGTCGGCGCGGTGAGCGAGCGCGACCTGCTCGACGCCGTCTTCTCCGGCGCGGCGCAGCTCACCGACCCCGTGTCGGCGCACATGTCCCCGGCGCTGCCGCGCATCGGCGGCACGGAGCCGGCCTCGGCGGCGCGGGCGGCGCTCCAGGAGTCCGACGCGCTGCTCGTCGTCGTCGACGGCAGCCCGGCCGGCGTCGTCACGCGCGCCGACCTGCTGGCGCACGTCGCGGGCTGACGCGCGCGCCCGTCCCCGGTGCTCGCCGTGCCGGGCGGTGGGGGCGGTCGTAGCGTCGGCGCATGACGAGCTCGACGGACCCCAGCGACGCCCCCGACCCGATCCAGCCCGAGGTGCCCGCGGTCAAGGACCGCCAGGAGCACGGCAAGGAGCCCGACCTCGCCGAGGAGGTGCTCGACCACCGCGCCGAGCGCGAGGAGGAGCTCGTCCGCGAGGACGCCGGGGAGGGCGACCGCGGACCCGCCAGCTTCGACCGGGACGCGGTGCCGAACGCCGAGGAGTGACGCCGGGCCGCAGGCCCGTCGTCAGCGCCTGTCTCGCCCCTAGGGGCGATGTGTGTCCATGTCGCCCCCGGAGCCACGTCCCGCGGGGCGACATGGCCACACATCGTCCTCGGCGACGGCGGACGGGGCGACATGGCCACACGTCGCCCCGCGTGAGGCCCTGCGAGGGCGACATGGCCACACGTCGCCCCGCGCGAGGCCCTGCGAGGGCGACATGGCCACACGTCGCCGTCGGGACGGGCGGTCGTCCGCCGAGCACGACGGAGCCCCGGTGGCCAGGTGGTCACCGGGGCTCCGTCACGTCGCGGGGCGCGTCAGCGGGCGGCCTCCGCAGGCGCCGCGCCGTCGGCGGGCAGGATGCCCGCCGGGCAGCTGACGCCCGTGCCGGCGAGGCCGCAGTAGCCGTTCGGCACCTTGTGCAGGTACTGCTGGTGGTAGTCCTCGGCGTAGAAGAACGGACCCGCCTCGGACGCCGGGCGCAGCTCGGTGGTGATGGGGCCGAGGCGGAAGCGCTCGAGCTCCTCGGCGAAGGCGTCGCGCGAGGCGCGGACGACCTCGCCCTGCTCCTCGGTCGTCCAGTACACGGCCGAGCGGTACTGGGTGCCGACGTCGTTGCCCTGGCGGGCGCCCTGGGTCGGGTCGTGCTCCTCCCAGAACGTGCGCAGCAGCGTCTCGGCGTCCGTGACGGCGGGGTCGTAGGCGACCATCACCGTCTCGGTGTGACCGGTCCGCGCGGTGCAGGTCTCCTCGTACGTCGGGTGGGGCGTGAAGCCGCCCATGTACCCGACGGCGGTGGTGACGACGCCGTCCATGCCCCAGAAGAGGCGCTCGGCGCCCCAGAAGCAGCCCATCGCGACGTACAGCCGCTCGGTGCCCTCCGGCCACGGGCCCTCCAGCGGGGTCCCGAGCACCGCGTGCGTGGTGGGCACGTGGTACGGGCGGTGCTCGCGGCCCGGCAGGGCCTGGTCGCGCTCGACCATCGTCGTCTTCGTGCGGGTCCCGAACAGGGCCACGGGTCCTCCTCGCGGGTCGTCGGTCGGGCGGGCTCGCGCCCCTCCCGGTCTGCCCCGCACAACGCCGCGCGCGCCCTCGTCCTTCCCCGGCCCGCCCCGGACGCCCCCGCCCCGACGGCCAGGACGTCGGGCAGGGGGCCGCTCAGCCCATCAGCGCGCCGGTCCGCGTCGTCGTCGGGGCGCCCCAGGCGCGCTCGGCGTCCGCGACGGCGCGCGCCAGCCGGTCGACGGCGTCGAGCAGCACCGGCACCGGCTGGGTGAAGGGCAGCCGCAGGTGGTCGTCGAAGGCGTGGCCCGTGCCGAAGCGCGAGCCCGTGGCGAGGAAGAGCCCGTGCCGCTCGGCGGCGTCGGTGACGGCGGACGACGACGTCCCCCGCGGCAGCCGGCACCACAGCGACAGCCCGCCGGCGGGGAGGGGCACGTCCCACGCCGGGAACCGGTCGCGCAGGGCCCCGACGAGGGCGTCGCGCTGCTCCCGCAGGCGGGCGCGCCGCTCGACGAGCCCGGCGTCCAGCCCGTCGAGGAGCACGCAGGCCGCCAGCTGGTCGACCACGGGCAGGGCGCCGTGGTCGCGCGACGCGCTCGCCGCCACCCGGGCGAGGACGGACGGCTCGCCGCGCAGCCACCCCACCCGCAGGCCCGCCCACACGGACTTGCTCAGCGAGCCGGCCGTGAGCACCGCGCCCGGCCGGGCGGACGCGGCGAGCGGCGGCCGGGACGACGGGTCGTCGTCCGGCTCGAGGGCCAGGTCGGCGAGCGTCTCGTCCGCGAGCACGACGACGCCGCGCTGCTGCATCGACGCCACCACGCGCTGCCGCTCCTCGGGGGTGAGGACGGCGCCCGTGGGGTTGGCGAAGTCGGGCACGAGGTAGGCCATCGCCGGCGCCGTCTCGCGCGCCGCGCGGTGCAGGGCCGCGGGGAAGCCGCCCGCGCCGTCGGGCGCCCGCGGGTCGCGCGGCACCGGGACGGCGACGGCGCCCAGCTCGCCGAGGAGGTCGAGGGCGTTGGGCCACGTCGGGTGCTCGACGAGGACGCGGGGCCCGGGCGCCCCGCCCCGGCCCGCGGACGGGGGAGGTCCGAGGACGGCGCGCAGCGCGCCCGAGATGGCGGCGCTGGCGCCCGTGGTGACGAGCACCTGCTCGGCCGTCGTCGGCAGGCCGCGGGCGCTCGTCCGCTCGGCGACGCGCGCCCGCAGGTCGGCGAGGCCGCCCGCCACGTAGCCGTGGCCGGGCAGCATGCGCGGCAGGGCCTCGAGCGCCGCGGCGTAGGCGTCGGCGACCTCGGGCGGCCCGGCGGGGGAGGCGTACGTGAGGTCCACCGTGCCGTCGCGGGGGCTGCCGGGGACGAAGGCGGCGACGACGCCGCTGCGGTCGGGGACGCTCGTCCACGTGCCCGCCCCGCGCCGGGAGGCCGCCCAGCCGCTCTCGCGCAGCCGCGCGTAGGCGGAGGTGACGGTGACCCGGCTGACGCCGAGGGCCGCGGCCAGCTCGCGCTCCGCGGGCAGCCGCCCCCCGACCGGCAGGCGCCCGTCCGCGACGAGGCCGCGCAGGGCGACGGCCAGGGTCGCCGCGACCGGGGGGTGCAGCGTCGCGCGGCCGACGAGCGCGGCCAGCCGCTCGGCCGAGCGGCGCGCCGCCGGGACGTCGTCGGGCTCCGCGCCGCTGCTCGCGCTCATCGGGCCAGCGTCGCACGGCTGACCCTCCGGTGGCCTGCGGCGAGCAGGCCACCTCGCGGGCGCAGCCAGGGCGCAGGGTTGCTGCGGCCTCCCCCCGCCGGTGTCTCGAGGGCGAGTCGTCACCTGGTCGCCCTGCATCGGGGCTGCTGGGGGCGAGTCGTCGCCAGATCGCCCTGGATCGGGGCTGCTGGGGGTCGAGTCGTCGCCTGTTCGTCCTCGGGAGGGGGGCCGGGAGGGTGAGTCGTCGCCTGTTCGCCGTGGGACGGGGGGCGGTGCGCCCCTCGCGAGAGCCGCGCGGGCGCCGCACCGGCGCAGGAGCAGGCCACCCTCGCCGGATTGGCCTGCCCTGCGCCAGCCACTCGAGGAGCACCATGGACGCATGGCTCTCGTCGTCCTCACCGCCCTGCTCGCCGTCCTCCTCGTCGCCGCCGTCGTCGGCCTCGTGCGCGACCTGCACGCCGACGGGTACGGCTCCGCCCACACCTCCGGCGAGGGGCTGCACTGGCAGCACCGCGCCCGCGGCGACCGCGCCTTCGCCGGGCCGGGCCCCCGCTGAGCCCCCGCCGAGCCCTCCGATGAGCCCCCGCGCCGGGCGGGCGGCCCGACGCGCGACGGGTCGCCGCGGTGCCGCGGCCCCTGCCCCCGCTGCGGCCCCCGCCTGGTCGCTGCCGCACCAGCTGGTGCGGCAGCGACCAGGCGGGGGCCGCAGCGGGGGCAGGGGCCGCGGCGCCGCGGCCCCTGCCCCCGCTGCGGCCCCCGCCTGGTCGCTGCCGCACCGGCTGGTGCGCCTCGTCGTCGGCCAGCTCCTCTTCGGGCTGGCGCTCGCGATGCTCCTGCGCGCCGGCTGGGGCGGGGCGCCGTGGGACGTGCTGCACCAGGGCGTCGCCCTGCGCACCGGCTGGGCCTTCGGCCTCGTCGTGCTCCTCGCGGGCGCCGTCGTCCTCCTCCTGTGGGTGCCGCTCCGCGTGCGCCCGGGCGTGGGCACGGTGGGCAACGTCGTCCTCGTGGCCCTCGCGATCGAGGTGGGCCTGGCCGTGCTGCCCCCGGCGGCCTCGTGGCCCGTCGCCGCCGCCCTCGTCGTCGGCGGGGTCTTCCTCAACGGCGTCGCGACGGCGCTCTACGTCGGCGTCGCCCTCGGGCCCGGCCCCCGCGACGGGCTCATGACCGGGCTCGCGGCGCGCACCGGGCTCCCGGTCGGCCTCGTCCGCGGGGCGCTCGAGGTGGCGGTCGTCGCCGTCGGCTGGGCCCTCGGCGGGACGGTCGGCGTCGGCACCCTCGCCTACGCCCTCGGCATCGGCCCCGTCGTCGGGCTCCTCCTGCCGCGGCTGTCCATGCCCGGGGCGGGCGCGGCCGTCGGCCGCCGCGCTCCCGAGGCGGCGCCCGAGGCGGCGCCCGAGGCGGCCCCTGAGCCCGGGGCCCCGTGCGCGACGAGCGGGTAGCGTCCCGGCCGTGAGCCAGGCCCCCGACGACGCCCGCCCGCACGACGCCCACGAGGCCGACGCGCACCCGCAGGACGAGACCGCGGAGCCGGGCCACGCCCCGCCCGCGGCCGGCCCCCAGGACTGGTCGGCGTCGGGGTTCGCCACCCGCGCCATCCACGCCGGGTCGGAGCCCGACCCGCGGACGGGCGCCGTCGTCCCCGCCGTCCACGTGGCGACGACGTACGCCCAGGACGGCGTCGGCGGCCTACGCGCCGGCTACGAGTACTCGCGGTCGGCCAACCCGACCCGCGACGCGCTGCAGGAGTGCCTCGCGGCGCTCGAGGGCGGCACGGCGGGCTTCGCCTTCGCCTCGGGGCTGGCCGCCGAGGACGCGCTCCTGCGGGCCGTGCTCGAGCCCGGCGACCACGTCGTCATCCCCGACGACGCCTACGGCGGCACCTTCCGCCTCTTCGCCAAGGTGGCGGCCCGCTGGGGCGTCGAGCACACCGCGGCCGACCTGTCCGACCCGGCGGCCGTCGCCGCGGCGATGACCGACCGCACGCGCCTCGTGTGGTGCGAGACGCCGACCAACCCCCTGCTCGGCGTGGCCGACGTCGCCGCGCTGGCCCGCACGGCGCACGAGCGCGGAGCCCTGCTCGCCGTCGACAGCACCTTCGCGACGCCGTACCTGCAGCAGCCGCTGTCCCTCGGCGCCGACGTCGTCGTCCACTCGACGACGAAGTACTGCGGCGGGCACTCCGACGTCGTCGGCGGCGCGCTCGTCGTCGGGGACGCGACGGCGCGCGGCGGCGAGCCGCTGGCCGAGCTGCTCGCCTTCCACCAGAACGCCATGGGCGCCGTCGCCGGGCCCTTCGACGCGTGGCTCGTGCTGCGCGGCCTCAAGACCCTCGCCGTGCGCATGGAGCGCCACTGCGACAGCGCCGAGCGGGTGGCCGCCCACCTGCGCGAGCACCCCGCCGTCCGCGAGGTGCTCTACCCGGGCCTGGCCGACCACCCGGGCCACGACGTCGCCGCGCGCCAGATGCGGCGCTTCGGCGGCATGGTCTCCGTGCGGCTCGCCGACGAGGCGGCCGCGGTCGCGATGTGCGGGCGCACGCGCGTCTTCACGCTCGCCGAGTCGCTCGGCGGCGTCGAGTCCCTGGTCGAGCACCCCGCCCGCATGACCCACGCCAGCGCCGCCGGCTCCCCGCTCGAGGTGCCCGCCGACCTCGTGCGCCTGTCGGTCGGCCTGGAGGAGGTCGAGGACCTCATCGCCGACCTCGACCGGGCGCTCGAGGGCGCCGCCCCGGCCCCGCGGTGACCACGGGGACGGAGCCCGGCGCGGGGGCGGCCGAGCAGCTGCCCGCCGTCACGCTGGAGGACGTCCGGGCCGCGGACGCGCTGCTCGAGGGAGTCGTCCGGCGCACCCCGCTCGAGCCGAGCGCGGCGCTGTCCGAGCTGCTCGGGGGGCCGGTGCTGCTCAAGTGCGAGAACCTCCAGCACGCGGGCTCGTTCAAGATCCGCGGCGCCTACACGCGCATGTCGCGCCTGTCGGAGGCCGAGCGGGAGCGCGGGGTCGTCGCCGCGAGCGCCGGCAACCACGCCCAGGGCGTGGCGCTGGCGGCGCGGCTGCTCGGCATCCGCTCGACGATCTGGATGCCCGTCGGCGCGCCCATCCCCAAGGTCGAGGCCACCCGCCGGTACGGCGCCGAGGTGCACCAGGCGGGCACGACGGTCGACGAGGCCCTCGTGCACGCCCTGGCGCACGAGCGGGAGACCGGGGCGGTGCTCATCCACCCCTTCGACCACGCCGACATCGTCGCCGGGCAGGGGACGGTGGGCCTCGAGCTGCTCGAGCAGGCGCCCGACGTCCGCACGGTCGTCGTCTGCACGGGCGGGGGCGGGCTCGTCGCCGGCATCGCGACGGCGGTGAAGGCGATCGCCCCGCACGTGCGGGTCGTCGCGGCCCAGGCCGAGGGAGCGGCGGCCTGGCCCGCCTCGCTCGACGCCGGCGAGCCGCGGGCGCTCGCCCGGATGGCGACCATGGCCGACGGCATCGCCGTCGGCCGGCCCGGCGACGTGCCCTTCGGGCTCGTGCGCGAGCTCGTCGACGACGTCGTCACGGTCGCCGAGGAGTCGCTCTCGCGGGCCCTGCTCCTGCTCCTCGAGCGCAGCAAGCTCGTCGTCGAGCCCGCCGGCGCGGCGGCGGCGGCCGCGCTCCTCGAGGCGCCGGAGGCCTTCGAGCCGCCCGTCGCCGTCGTGCTCTCCGGCGGCAACATCGACCCGCTGCTGCTCATGCGCGTCATCCGCCACGGCATGGCGGCCGCGGGGCGCTACCTCGGGTGCCGGGTGCGCGTGCCGGACCGCCCCGGCGCGCTGTCCGGCGTGCTCGCGGTCCTCGCCGAGGCGGACGCCAACGTCCTCGAGGTCTTCCACACCCGCACGACGGCGGCGCTCGCCGTCGACGAGGTCGAGATCGGCCTCCAGCTCGAGACCAAGGGGCACGACCACGCGACCGCGGTGCTGGCCGCGCTCGCCGCCTCCGGGGTGCGTCCCGTCGCCTGACCGCCACCCGCGCCGTGCCCGCCGCCTGACCGCCACCGCGCCGTCCCGTCGCCGGGCGGCGACCGATGAGTCCGGCGGCCCCGCGCGGTCCGAGAGCGTGCGACGGTCGAGCGGCCGCCGCGCGGGAGGAGGCGGACGTGCACGAGGACGACCTGGCGGGGACGGCGCGGGGCGGACGGGCCGGTCCCCGGCCCCAGCGGGTGTCGGACCCCCTGGCTACGGTCCGCCCATGACCACATCGGCGACCACGCCCGAGCCCGCGGCGCGCTCGCGCACCGGGGCGGCGGGCGGCCCCCGCAGCAGCACGCAGGACCACCCCGTCGTCGCCGAGGGCCTCGTCAAGCGGTACGGCAGCGTCACGGCCCTCGACGGCCTCAGCCTCTCCGTGCCGCGCGGGAGCGTCCTCGGCGTGCTCGGGCCCAACGGCGCGGGCAAGACGACGGCCGTGCGCGTGCTCACGACGCTGCTGCGCCCCGATCTGGGCCGGGCGAGCGTCGCGGGCGTCGACGTCCTGGCCGACCCGGCCGGCGTGCGGCGGCGCATCGGCGTCTCGGGCCAGTACGCCGCCGTCGACGAGCAGCTCACCGGCACCGAGAACCTGCAGATGGTGGGCGACCTCTACCACCTCGGCCGCGGGCCGAGCCGGGCCCGCGCCCGCGAGCTGCTCGAGCGCTTCGACCTCACCGACGCCGGGTCGCGGCCGGTGAAGACCTACTCGGGCGGCATGCGCCGCCGCCTCGACCTGGCGGGCGCCCTCGTCGCCGAGCCCGAGGTGCTCTTCCTCGACGAGCCGACCACCGGCCTCGACCCCCGCAGCCGCCTCGGCATGTGGGAGGTCATCTCCGAGCTCGTGTCCGGCGGGACGACGCTGCTGCTGACGACGCAGTACCTCGAGGAGGCCGACCGGCTCGCCGACTCGATCGCCGTCATCGACCACGGCCGCGTCATCGCCGAGGGCACGGCCGACGAGCTCAAGGCGCAGGTCGGCGGCGAGCGCGTGGAGATCACGCTGGCGAGCGCCGAGGACGTCGGCGCGGCCCGCGCCGCCCTCGAGCGCGCCGGGGCGAGCGAGGTCTCCGTCGACGAGCAGACGCGCTCGCTGTCCGCGCCCGCGAGCGGCGGCACGGCCACGCTCGTCGCCGTGCTGGGCGACCTGCGCGAGAGCGGCGCCGAGGTGCTCGACGCCGGCGTGCGCCGGCCCACCCTCGACGACGTGTTCCTCACGCTGACGGGCCGGGCCGCGGAGGAGGCCGACGACGCGGGGGAGCAGGCGCCGGAGGACGGCGGGAAGCGCCGACGAGCCGGTCGCCGACGAGGGGAGCACGCACGATGAGCACCACGGCCACGGGGCGGGCCCCCGACGCTCCCGGCGGTGCCTCCGGCACCGGTCGCCGCCTCGAGCCGCCGCCCGCGGGCGGCCTCGGCCAGGCGCTCGGCGACGGGTGGACGGTCGCCCGGCGCAACCTCATCCGCATCAAGCGGGTGCCCGACCTGCTCGTCGGGTCGATCGTCTCGCCGATCATGTTCGTGCTGCTCTTCGCCTACGTCTTCGGCGGCGCCATCGCGCTGCCCGGCGCGGGGGGCTCGCAGCCCGACCCGGCGGCCTACCGGGAGTACCTCATCGCCGGGATCTTCGCCCAGACCGTCATCTTCGGGGCCACCATCACCGGCTCGAGCATGGCCCAGGACCTCAAGTCCGGGATCATCGACCGCTTCCGGTCGCTGCCCATGGCCTCGTCCGCGGTGCTCGTGGGGCGCACGACGGCCGACGTCGTCAACAACCTGCTCACCGTCGTGATCATGACGATCACCGGCCTGGTGGTCGGGTGGCGCATCTCGACGTCGGTGGGGGAGGCGCTGCTCGGCTACGTCCTGCTGCTGTTCTTCGCCTACTGCGTGAGCTGGATCATGGCCTTCCTCGGCCTGCTCGTCCGGACGCCGGAGGTCTTCAACAACGTGACCTTCATCGTCATCTTCCCGCTGACGTTCATCGCCAACACGTTCGTGCCGCTGGAGAGCTTCCCCGGCGCGCTGCGGGCCTTCGCGGAGTGGAACCCCGTCTCCGCGGTGACGCAGGCGGTGCGCGAGCTCTTCGGCAACCTCCCCGCCGGCACCCCGGAGCCGACGGCCTGGGCGCTGCAGAACCCCGTGCTCTACACGCTCCTGTGGGGCCTGGTGCTGCTCGCGGTCTTCGTGCCGCTCACCGTCCGGCAGTACCAGCGGGCGGCCGCCCGCTGACGCCCGCACGGCACGACGA
>NZ_JBBHZG010000001.1:537285-570670 GCF_037482305.1 Pseudokineococcus sp. 5B2Z-1 | reverse complement strand
CGGCACCCCGAGGGGTGCCGGGCCGTCGTCGTGCGCGGTCCGTGCCGCCCGACCGCGCGGTGCGGGCGTCAGCCGGAGAAGGGCTTCGCGGAGACGACCTTGACGGGGATCGAGCGCCCGTTGGGGGCCGTGTACGTCGTCTCGTCACCGGCGGACAGGCCGGAGATGGCCTCGCCGAGCGGCGAGGTGGGGCTGTAGACGTCCATGTCGGCGCCGTCGGCGACCTCGCGGGAGCCGAAGAGGAAGCGCATCTCGCGGCCCGCCACCTCGGCGACGACGACCATGCCGGGCTGGACGCGCCCGGAGTCCTGCGGCGCCTCGCCCACGCGGGCGTCGCGCAGCAGGGCGGTGAGCTGGCGGATGCGGCCCTCCTGCTTGCCCTGCTCCTCCTTGGCGGCGTGGTAGCCGCCGTTCTCCTTGAGATCGCCCTCCTCGCGCGCGGCCTCGATGCGCTGGGCGATCTCCTGGCGCGCGGGCCCGGTGAGGTGGTCGAGCTCGGCCTTGAGGCGGTCGTAGGCCTCCTGCGTGAGCCACGCGGGCTCGCGCTGGCCGTCGGCCGGCGCGGGCGCGGGCGTCTGCGTCATGTCGGTCACGGAGGACCTCCTTCGGTGCGCCGCCCGCGGTGCGCGAGCGGGGTGCGGGAGGGCGGTGCGCGGGGCGCGCCGCCCTGGTCTCGACGTGGTCGTGCTCGTGGTGCGGTGCTGCTGGTGCGGTCCCGGTGGCCCCGTCCCCTCGGGCTCGGCGTCCCTGCGGTGCGGCCCCCCGGTGCGGCTGCTCGGCCCGGCCCCGATGCCGGACCGGCGCCGGGAGCGGCCGTCGCGGGCGCGCTCCGCAGCACCGCGAACGGGCGATGCTAGCCGATGGGGGCGCGGGGCCGTGCGGCGACCGGGGGCTCAGCCGCCGGCGAGCAGCTCGCAGCCCATGACCTCCGCGCTGACGGCGGGCTGCTGGGTGCGGATCTCGACCGACCGCCGGACGACGTCGGCGTCCGACGGGCCGACGTCGACGGTCTGCCAGCCGACCGTCGTGAAGTCCTCGGCCAGCGCGCGCAGGTCGCACCGCGCCGTGCTGCCCGGGTCCATGGTCACCTGGAAGTCGAGCTCCACCGCCGTCGCCGTGGGGGCGGAGAAGCCGACGACCTGGGTCGAGACGCCCTCGCCCAGCAGCAGCGCGGGGCCGGCCCAGGCCGCCCACCCGAGGACGGCCGCGCCGCCGACCGCCGCGAGGAGGACCCGCAGGCGACGCTGCCCGGGTGAGGGCCCGCGCCGCCCGTAGCGCGCCTCCAGGCGCGCGTCCCGCGAGCCCGTGCTCGCGCCCGGGCCGGGGGCCTCGCCGCTCGCCGTGCCCACCACCGTCGTCCCGCCTCCTGCGTCGTCGTCGCACCGTCGGGCGCCTGCCGCCCCGGCTCGCCGGGGGGCTGCACCGCAGCACCGTCCGCGTCGTCCAGAATGGCTCCTCGTCCACCCCGCGGCGCACACCCAGTGTCGCCGACGGCGACGACGAGGAGGAGCCCTGGTGTCAGAGAACGGCGTGGCCACCCGAGAGGGCGGGCCCGACGCGCACGCGCGGCAGGCGCCGCGACCCGCCGACGTGGAGCTGGGGGACGCCGCGACGGCGGCCCTGCGAGCGGACGTCGGGCCGCTGCGCCTCATGGCCGTGCACGCCCACCCCGACGACGAGTCGAGCAAGGGGGCGGCCACCTCGGCCAAGTACGTGGCCGAGGGCGTCGAGGTCCTGGTCGTCAGCTGCACCGGCGGCGAGCGGGGCGACATCCTCAACCCCAACCTCGCCGGCGACCCGCACGTGCTGCGCGACATGGCCGAGGTGCGCCGCCACGAGATGGCGGCCGCGGCGCAGGCCCTCGGCGTGCGCCACCGCTGGCTCGGCTTCGTCGACTCCGGCCTGCCCGAGGGCGACCCGCTGCCGCCGCTGCCCCCGGGGTGCTTCGGCCTCGAGGACGTGGAGACGGCCGCCGCCGCCCTGGTGCGCGTCGTCCGCGAGTTCCGCCCGCACGTCATGACGACGTACGACGAGAACGGCGGGTACCCCCACCCCGACCACGTCATGTGCCACAAGGTCTCCGTCGCCGCCTTCGAGGGCGCCGCCGACCTCGAGCGGTTCCCCGGCGGCGAGCCCTGGCAGCCGCTGAAGCTCTACTACAACGGCGGCTTCAGCCGGGAGCGCATCGAGGTCTTCCACCGCGCCATCGTCGAGTCCGGCGGCGAGTCGCCCTTCGCCGAGTGGCTCGAGCAGCGCTCCGACCGCCCCGAGCGGCGCGTCGACGCCCGCATCCCCTGCGCCGAGCACTTCGAGGCGCGCGACCGCGCCCTGCTGGCCCACGCCACGCAGATCGACCCGGGCGGCTTCTTCTTCCGGGTGCCCCGCCAGCAGCAGGCGGAGCTGTGGCCCACCGAGGAGTTCGAGCTCGCCCGCAGCGCCGTCGGCACGGCCACGCCGGAGGACGACCTGTTCGCGGGCGTGCGCGACGTCGTCGGCGGGACGGCGCCCGCACCGGGGTCCGCCGCGTGAGCTGGGCCGCGACCTGGGTCGTCACGGGGGCCGCGACACCGGTCGGCGCCCTGCTCGTCGCCCCGGTCGTCGGCCTCGGCGGCTCGCCGCCCACCCCCGCGCCCGGTGAGGGCCCGGCGCCGTCCTCGGTGGGCCCCGGCACCGAGGGGTTCATCTGGACCTTCCTCGTGGTCCTCGCCGTCGTCCTGCTCCTCGTCAACATGGTGAGCCGGCTGCGCCGCATGGAGCGCCGCCGGCGCCAGGACGAGGCGGCCGAGGACGAGCGCCGTCGCGCCGGTGGGGATGACGCCCCGGCGCCCGGCGGGCCCGACGGCCGCGCCCCCGGCCGCCCCGACCCCGACCGCCCCGACCACGGCCGCCCCGGCGGAGACGCGCCGTGAGCGGCGCCGCCTCCGCGACGCCGGGTCCCGGAGCCTCGGACGGGGCGTCGAGCGGCGCGTCCACCGGGGGCGCGCCGCGCGAGGCCCTGCCCGCCGGCACGCCGGCGCCGGGCACCTCGGACTCGCCCGCGGCGCCCCCGACGGGCCGCCCGGCGCCGGTGCGCCCGGCTGCGCGCGCGGGGCTGCGCACCCGCGCCGCCCGTGCGGCGGGGGCCGCGGCGGGAGCGGCGTCGCGCCTGCTGGGCCGCGGCGCCGGCGAGGTCGTCGCCGGCCGCGTCGTGCTCCGCCTCGCCCCGCGCGCCGTGCACGAGCTCGCCGGGGAGCGCGTGGCCGCCGTCGTGTCGGCCACCAACGGCAAGACGACGACGACCCGCCTGCTGACGGCGGCCCTCGCAGCCGGGGCCGGCGCGCCCCGCGGGGTCGTCAGCAACGGCGGCGGCGCCAACATGCGCGCGGGCATCGTCACGGCGTTGACGAGCGGGCCGGGCGACGCCGTCCTCGAGGTCGACGAGATGCACCTCGCCGGGCTCCTGCCGGAGCTGGCGCCCCGCGTCGTCCTCCTCATGAACCTCTCCCGCGACCAGCTCGACCGCACCGCCGAGACGCGCCAGCTCGCCGCGGGGTGGCGCACGGCGCTCGCCGGGCTCGGCGCGGCCGGCGGGCGCGGCGTCGTCGTGGCGAACGCCGACGACCCCCTCGTCGTCTGGGCGGCCTCGTCGGCACCCCGCGTCGTGTGGGTCTCGGTCGGCGCGTCGTGGACGGCCGACGCGCGCAGCTGCCCGCGCTGCGAGCAGCTGCTCACGCTGCCGGGCGACCCCGACGACGAGCGCGAGGCCACGGCCGCCGTGGAGGCCGCCCCCGCCGGCGCGGTGCCCGGTGACGCCGCGCCCTCCGGAGGCTGGCGCTGCCGCATCTGCGGGCTCGCCCGCCCGACGCCCTCGCTCGTCCTCGAGGGCGACGTCGCCCGCGAGGTCGGCGCCCCCGCCGGGGGCGCCTCCGCCGCGACCCCCGGGCTCGGCGGGCACCCCGTGCGCCTGGCCCTGCCCGGCCAGGCGAACCGGCGCAACGCCGTCATGGCGGCCGCCGCGGCGGGCGAGCTCGGCGTCGGCCTCGGTGCCGCGCTCGCGGCCATGGCCGACGTCGGCGACGTCGCCGGCCGCTACGCCTGGCTGCGCGCCGAGGGCGTGCGCTTCTGGCTCCTGCTGGCCAAGAACCCGGCCGGCTGGGTGGAGAACTTCGACGTCATGGGCACGAGCGACCGGCCCCTCGTCCTCGCGATCAACGCGCAGGGGGCCGACGGCCGCGACACCTCGTGGATCTACGACGTGCCCTTCGAGCGCCTCGCCGGCCGCCGGGTCGTCGTGGCGGGGGAGCGGGCCGCCGACCTGTCGCTGCGGCTCGTCGTCGCGGGCGTCGAGCACGAGCGGGTGCCGGGCCTGCGCGACGCGCTGCGCGCCGCCCGCGCCCTCGGGGCGCCCGGCAGCGGACCCGAGCGGGGCGGGCCCCCGGCGGAGGAGGTCGACGTGGTCGGCAACTACACGGCGTTCCAGCAGCTGCGCGCCGTCGCGGCGGCAGAGGCGGCGCGGTGAGCGCCGGGCCCTCGGCGGTGCGCGTGGCCGTCCTCTACCCCGAGCTGCTCGGCACCTACGGCGACGGCGGCAACGCCGCCGTGCTCGCCGCCCGGGCCCGCGCCCGGGGGATGGGCGCCGAGGTCGTGGAGGTGGTCGGCAGCGAGGGGCTGCCGCAGGCCGACGTCTACCTGCTCGGCGGCGGGGAGGACGGGCCGCAGCGGCACGTCGCCCGCCTGCTCGCGCAGGAGGACCGGATGGCGCGCGCGGTCGACGCCGGCGGCGCCGTGCTCGCCGTCTGCGCCGGGATGCAGGTGCTCGGCAGCGCCTTCCGCGACGTCGACGGCTCCGTCCCCGGCCTGTCGCTGCTGCCCTGCCGCACCGTCGAGCCGCTGCCCGCCGAGCGGCGCGCGGTCGGCGAGGTCGTCGTCGAGGCCGACCCGAGCCTCGACCTGCCCCCGCTGCTGGGCTTCGAGAACCACGGCGGGCGCACGGCGCTGGACGACGGCGCGGTGCCCCTCGGGCGCGTGCTGCGCGGCACCGGCAACGGGGTGGGGGAGGCCTCGGTCGACGGGGTCGTCGCGGGCCGCGTCGTCGGCACCTACCTCCACGGCCCGGTGCTCGCGCTCAACCCGGCGCTCGCCGACCGCCTCCTCGAGTGGGCCGCGGGCGTCGGCCCGGGTGGGCTGCCGGACGGCGACGAGCGGCTGGCCGCGCTCGACGAGGCGGCCGGGGCGGCTCGCGCCGTGCGGCTGCGCATGGCGGGGCTCGGCGGGTAGCCGCCGGCGCCCTGCGGCGGGCTCGCAGCGCCGGCGCCGGCGCGCTGGGCCGGACGGCCGCGGGTGCGGCGTCGGTGTCAGACCGCCGGGACGGCGGCGGCGGCCCGGGCGTCGGTGTCCGGGCCGTCGAAGGAGAAGCGCGCCCACACGTGCTTGAGCTCGGCGTCGGTGTACCAGCCCACGCCGTCGGCCAGCCGGGCCGCGAGGTGCATGCCGAAGCCCCCTTCCCCGAGGGCCCGGGCGGCCGCGAGTTCGGGCGAGGCGCCCGCGGCGGCGTCGGTGACGTCGACGACGAGGGCGCGGGCGTCGTCGACGAGCAGGCGGACGGAGCTGGGCGGCGCGCCGTGGCGCAGGGCGTTCGTCGCGAGCTCGCTGACGACCAGGACCACGCGGTCCTGCAGGTCGCCGAGCCCGGCCGAGTCCTCCTCGCCGCGGCCCAGGAGCTCGGCGTGCAGGGACCGCCGGATGCGCGCCAGGTCGTCCGAGGTGGACAGCTCCCACGTGGTGACCTCGGCGAAGCCGCCGGGCGGCCGGGTGCTCGCCCTGAGGGCCTGTGCCACGGGGACCTCCAGCACGTCGCTCGCTCGGTCGGGGGCGGGCGGGTCCCGCCGACCCCCCGGCTGCGCACGGTAGCGCGCGTCGGGTGCCGGGGCAGACGCTACGGCTCCCGCCGCCCGGGCGCGCGAGGGGGCGGGCGACGCGCCGGTGCGCCTCGTGCACGGGCGCGCCCGGCGGGCGCTCCCGGGAGCCCGCGGGCGCCGGTCACGCACCCGTGCGGGCGGGCGGGGCCGGCGGCTCGTGCAGCAGGCGCCGGAAGGTCTCGAGCTCCACGGGCGGGGACCAGAGGTAGCCCTGCGCGCTCGGGCAGCCCATCTGGCGCAGGAGGTCGGCTTGGGCGGGGTCCTCGACGCCCTCGGCGACGACGCCCAGCCCCAGCGCCTCGGCCATGCCCAGGACGCCGCGGACCACCGCCCGCGCCCGGTCGTCGGCCACGGCGCCGGCGACGAAGCTGCGGTCGACCTTCACCCCGTCGACGGGCAGCTGCACGAGCTGGGCGAGCGAGCTGAAGCCCGTGCCGAAGTCGTCGACGGACACCTGCACGCCCAGGCGGTGCAGCGCGGAGAGGTCGGCGAGGAGGCTGCCGTGCACCTCGAGCAGGTGCGTCTCGGTGAGCTCGACGACGACGAGGTGCGGCGGGAGGCCGCTGGCCTCCAGGGCGCCGGCCACCGCGTCCACGAGCCCCGCGGCGGCGAGCTGGCGGCCGCTGACGTTGACGTGCAGCTTCAGGGGCCGGTCCGTCCGCGCGACCTCCGCCAGGTCGGCGGTCGCGCGGCGCAGGACCTGCTCGCCCATGCGGACGACGACGTCGCTGCCCTCGGCGACGTCGAGCCAGTCGCCCGGCGGCAGCAGGCCCCGCACGGGGTGCCGCCAGCGCACGAGGGCCTCGCAGCCGGTGATCGTGTCGTCCGCGAGGTCGACGACCGGCTGGTAGTGGACGACGAACTGGTCGAGGACGAGCGCCTCCCGCAGCTCCGCGGTGAGGGTGACGAGGCGGTCGGCGCGGGCCTCGAGCGAGCGGTCGAAGACGGCGGTCCGCCCGCGCCCGGAGCGCTTGGCGGCGTACATCGCGGTGTCGCTGCGCCGCAGCAGCTCGCCGGCGTCGTCGCCCGCCCCGGACACGGTGAGGCCGGCGCTCGCGCCGACGGCGACGAGCCGGCCGTCGAGGAGCACGGGGCGGCCGACCGCCTCGAGCAGGCGCGCCGCGACCTCCTCGGCGTGCTGGGCGCTGTCGACCTCGGGGCAGCACACGACGAACTCGTCGCCGCCGATGCGGGCGACCGTGTCGCTCGCGCGGACGGCCTCGCCGAGGCGCTGCGCCGTCACCCGCAGGACGCGGTCGCCGGCCTCGTGGCCGAGGGAGTCGTTGACGGACTTGAAGTCGTCGAGGTCGAGGAAGACGAGCGCGACGAGGGCGCCGGAGCGCTGGGCCGCGGCGAGGGCCAGCCCGACGTGGTCGCGGAGCAGGACCCGGTTCGGCAGGCCGGTGAGCTCGTCGTGGAGGGCGAGGTGGACCAGCTGCGCCTCGGCGTCCTTGCGGGCCGTGACGTCGAGGAACTGGGCGACGACGAGCCGCTCGTCGGGCGCTCCCGGCGCCGGGAGGGCGACGCGGTCGCCGGCGCCCGCGAGGAGGCCGGGGGCGACCGGTGACGGGAGGGCGGACAGGTGCACCTGCGCCCACACGAGGGAGGAGTCCGCGCGCACGTGGGCGAGCTCCCCGGTCCAGGTGTCCCGGGTGGCCGCCGCCACCTCCTCGAGCACCCGTCGCACGGTCGCGACGTCCTCGGACCGCAGGTGGGCGAGCCAGGAGACGCCCGGCGCCGGCGCCGCCCCGTCCGCGCCGCCGTCGAGGGCGGGGACGCCGAGGAGGCGCTGGAGGGCGGGGTTGGGGTGCATCAGGCGCCCGGCGGCCGCGCCGTCGACGACGAGGACGCCGTTGCCGATGAGTGCCGCGTCGATGGACGCCGCGAGCGCCGCACGGGCCTGCGCGAGCGAGGCGACGGCGCGGGCCCGCTCCTCCTGGCTGGTCGCGAGCAGGACGCTGACGAGGACGGTGAGGACGAGGAAGATCTGCACGACGGCCGCCCGCGCCGTCAGCGACGAGAGCCCGGCGAAGAAGACGCCGTCGCCGAGGACGGCCACGGCCACGGCGAGGACGTCGAGCAGGACGGAGAGGACGGCCGTCCGGGGGAGCCCCATGCGCGAGCCGGACCACGCGAGCATCGGGAAGACGGAGAAGGCGAGGGGGAGCTGCGGCAGCCACGCGAAGGCGGCGAGGTAGGTGAGCAGGCCGGCGGCGACGAGGACGGCCCACTCCCGCAGGCGCGGGCCGCTGACGAGCTCGCGCGCTCCGCCCGGTCGCTCGAGGGCCAGGACGAGGACGAGGACGAGGAAGGTCCCCGCGGTGTTGCGCAGGCTGGTCTGCACGAGGGTGCTCAGCACGTCGAGACCGATGGCGGCGCCGACCGCGGTGCTGAGCAGCCCGCTGACCCCGCCCGCGAGGGCCGAGGCGGCCAGCAGGCGGCCGGGCCGTGCGAGCCCGAGGCGGCCGTCCGCGGGCAGCCGGCAGCACCACCGCAGCGCCCGGGCGCCGACGAGCCCGTGGACGAGGTTGACGCCCGCCAGCGCGGCCGCGAGGGCGGCCGAGGACCCGGTCACCGCGTGGGCGGACCAGACGACCACCAGCAGGAGGACGACGTCCACGGCCCGCACCCGGGCGGGGCGGCGGGCGGCGAACCACCACACGACCAGCCCGGCCGCGGGCCACAGGAGGGAGAAGAGCGTGCCCTCCGGGCGCAGGTACCGGCCGAGCAGGCAGGCGGCGAGCAGGAGGGCCGCCATGCCCAGGGAGCGCACCCACCACCGACCGCCGACCCCCGGGGGCCCGTCGGCGCCGAGGTCCCGGGCGCCCTCGCCGTCCCGGTCGCCCGCGGCGTGCGCGCCGGGGGAGACGCGGTCGAGCACGCCCCCGGACCGGTCGCCCCCGGACCGGTCGCCCCCGGGCCGGTCGTCGGCCCCCGGGCGCGGCGGCGCGCCGGCGCTCACGCCGCCCCCGCGGCGCAGAGGTCTCCCCCCATGGCGAGAACGGTCGCAGAGGAACGCCGTGCGCGGGGCGGAACGGACGAACTCGGCCACGTCGGCCCCCGTGCGCCCGCGCACGGAGTGGGGGAGCATCGACGGCGTGCCGAACCGCCTGGCCGCCTCGACGAGCCCCTACCTGCTGCAGCACGCGGACAACCCGGTCGACTGGTGGGAGTGGGGTGCGGAGGCCTTCGCCGAGGCGCGACGGCGCGACGTCCCCGTCCTCGTCTCCGTCGGGTACGCGGCGTGCCACTGGTGCCACGTCATGGCGCACGAGTCCTTCGAGGACCCGGAGGTGGGGCGCCAGCTCGCCGAGGGCTTCGTCGCCGTCAAGGTCGACCGGGAGGAGCGCCCGGACGTCGACGCCGCGCTCATGCGCGCGACGACCGCGCTGACGGGCCAGGGCGGCTGGCCGATGACCGTCCTCTGCACGCCGGACGGCGAGCCGTTCCACGCCGGCACCTACTACCCGCCGCGCCCCCACCCGCAGATGCCGAGCTTCCGCCAGCTGCTCGACGCCGTCACGCAGGCGTGGACCGACCGGCGCGCGGAGGTCGTCGGCCAGAGCGCCCGGATCACGAGCGCGCTGGCCGAGCGCGCCCGCGCCGCGGCGACCGCGGACGGTGCCCCGCCCGACGCCGCGGCCCTGCAGGCCGCCGTCCGCGCGCTGGCCGCGGAGGAGGACCAGGCGCACGGGGGCTTCGGCGGCGCCCCGAAGTTCCCGCCGTCGGCGGCGTGCCTGTGGCTCCTGCGGCACGCCGCGAGCGGGGCGCCCACCGCCGAGGAGGCGCTCGGCCTCGCCGGTCGCACGCTGACGGCGATGGCGCGCTCGGGGACCTACGACCAGGTGGCGGGCGGTTTCGCCCGCTACGCCGTCGACGCCGGCTGGGTGGTGCCGCACTTCGAGAAGATGCTCTACGACAACGCCCAGCTCGCCCGCGCCTACCTGCACTGGTGGCGCCTCACGGGCGAGCCGACCGGTGCGCGCGTCGCCGCGGAGACGTGCGACTGGATGCTCGCGGCGCTGCGCACGCCCGAGGGCGGCCTCGCCTCCTCCCTGGACGCCGACACGGCGGTCGAGGGGCCCGACGGGCGGAGCCACGGCGTCGAGGGCGCCACCTACGTCTGGACGCCGTCGCAGCTCGTCGCCGTCCTCGGCGAGGACGACGGCGCCTGGGCCGCCGAGCTGCTCGGCGTCACGCCCGAGGGCACCTTCGAGCACGGCACCTCCACCGCGCGGCTCCTGCGGGACGTCTGGGCCGACCCCGCCGAGGCCGCCCGGTGGACGGACGTGCGGGCGCGGCTGCGGGCCGCCCGCGCGCAGCGCCCCCAGCCCGGGCGCGACGACAAGGTCGTGCTCGGGTGGGACGGGCTGGCGGTGGCCGCGCTGGCCGAGGCGGGGGTGCTCCTCGAGCGCCCCGACCTCCTGGCCGCCGCCGTCCGCTGCGCCGACCTCCTGCTCGCCGTGCACCTCGACGACGACGGCCGGTGGCGGCGCACATCCCGCGACGGCCGGGCCGGGCCCTCGCGCGCCGTCCTCGAGGACCTCGGCGACCTCGCCGAGGGGCTGCTGGCCCTCCACGCCGCGACCGGGGACCCGGCCTGGGCGGAGACGGCCGAGGCCCTGTGCGCCGAGGTCCTCGCCGAGCACGCGGGCGACGACGGCGCGCTGGCCGACGTCCCCTCCTCGTCCGACGACGCCGTGCTCGCCCGCCTCGGCCACGCCGCCGACCCCACGGACGGCGCGGCGCCCTCGGGGACGAGCGCCGCGGCGGGGGCGCTGCTCGCGGTGTCCGCCCTCACGGGGTCCGACACGCTGCGCGCCGCGGCGGAGCGCGCCCTGGCGCCCGCGGGGGCGCTCGCCGCCACCGCGCCGCGCTTCGCGGGGTGGGCCCTCGCCGTCGCCGAGGCCCTGGTGGACGGGCCGCGCGAGGTCGCCGTCGTGGGTACCGCCGCGGCCGACGACCCCGAGGGGCGCGCCGCCGCCGACGAGCTGCACCGCACCGCCCTCGCGGGGACGGCGCCCGGCCTCGTCGTCACGCGGGGACGGCCGGGAGCCGACCAGCCCCCGCTGCTGCGCGGCCGGGGGCTCGCGGGCGGTCGCGCCACCGCCTACGTGTGCCGGGGGCACGTCTGCGACGCCCCCACCACCGACCCCGCGGTGCTCGCCGCCGCCGTCGGCGCCCGCCGCTGACCGCGCCCCTGCAGGGGGCGATGTGTGGCCATGTCGCCGTCGGGGGCGCGGGACGGGGGCGACGTGTGGCCATGTCGCCCCGTCGACGCCGTCCCGCGGGGCGACATGGCCACACATCGCCTGCGGGGCGCGGGCGGAGGGGCCGCCGCTCGGCGCCGCGACGGCGCGACCCGCGCCCCGCCCCGGCGTCAGGACGTCGGCAGGTCCCCGCTGTAGAGCGCGAGCGAGGCCGCGACGTAGTGGCAGACGAAGGCCACGACGGTGAGCGCGTGGAAGATCTCGTGGAACCCGAAGTACCGCGGGCTGGGGTCGGGCCGCTTGAGGCCGTAGACGAGCGCGCCGGCGGTGTAGAGCAGGCCGCCGACGACGACGAGGACGAGCACGGCGGGCCCGCCCCCCTCGAGGAACTGGGGGAGGAAGGCCACGGCGACCCAGCCCATGGCGACGTAGGCGGGCACGTACAGCCAGCGCGGGGCGCCCACCCAGAAGATGCGGAACGCGATGCCGGCGAGGGCGGCGATCCAGGCCACGAGCAGGAGGACGCGCTGGGGGCCGGGCTGCAGGAGCAGGACGGCGAAGGGCGTGTAGGTGCCCGCGATGATGAGGAAGATGTTCGAGTGGTCGAACCGCTTGAGCAGCACCTGCGTGCGCGGTGACCAGCGTCCGCGGTGGTAGAGCGCGCTGACGCCGAAGAGCATCGCCGCGGTGAGCCCGAAGACCGCCATCGCCCAGCGGCTCTCGGTCGTCGGCGCGAGGCTGACGGCCACGATCCCCGCGGCGAGGACGAGCGGGAACATGCCGAGATGCAGCCATCCCCGCAGCAGGGGCTTGACGGCGCCGCCCGGCCCGCGCCGCCCGCCGTCGCCGGCGGTGGGCGCCGTCCGCGCCTCCTTGGGGCGGCCCGGGTCGGCGGAGCGCAGCGCCCCATCGTCGTCGGGCTCGGGCGCCGTCGGGACGCCCCCGCGGCCGCTGCCGCTGCGCGCCTGGTCCACGTGGCCTCCTCCGCACCCGGGTCGGCGGGCGCCGCCGGCGTCCGCCCGTGCTGTCGCACCCGCCCTCCCCGCAGGACGACCGGACGAGCGTAGACGTGCCCGGGGCGGGCGCCCGCCGCCGCCGGGGGCGCGACGGCGGCGCGGGAGTAGCGTGCGGTGCGTGGCCCTGCGCGACCTCCTCTACCGGGCCTACGAGCGGCGTCTCGTGGCGTCGGTCGGCCGCAGCCCGGAGAGCCCCCACCACGTGGGGGTCATCCTCGACGGCAACCGCCGCTGGGCGCGCCAGTCGGGGCTCGCCGCGCACGCGGGCCACCGCCGCGGCGCCGACAAGATCATCGACTTCCTCGGCTGGTGCGAGGACGCGGGCGTCCGCGTGGTCACGCTCTACCTGCTCTCGACGGACAACCTCCGGCGCGACCCGGACGAGGTCTCCGAGCTCCTCGGCATCATCGAGGACGCCGTCCTCGGCCTCGTCGCCACCGGCCGCTGGCGCGTGCACCCCATCGGCGCCCTCCACCTGCTGCCCGCGGAGACGGCCGAGCGGCTGGCCGCGGCGGCGGCCTCGACGCGCGACGACGGCGGCCTCCACGTCAACGTCGCCATCGGCTACGGCGGCCGCCAGGAGATCGCCGACGCGGTGCGCTCGCTGCTCCGCCAGGAGGCGGCGGCCGGGCGCACGGTGGAGGAGCTGGCCGAGGTCGTCACCGTCGACCACATCGCCGAGCACCTCTACACCAAGGGCCAGCCCGACCCGGACCTCGTCATCCGCACCTCCGGCGAGCAGCGGCTCTCGGGCTTCCTGCTCTGGCAGAGCGCGCACAGCGAGTTCTACTTCTGCGAGGCCCTCTGGCCCGCCTTCCGGCGCGTGGACCTGCTGCGCGCGCTGCGCGCCTACGCCGCGCGCGAGCGCCGCTACGGCTCCTGACCCCGTCGACGACGCCGGCGCCGTGTCGCCTGAGGAGCCTCGTCGTCCCCGGCGTCCTCGTCGTCCGAGGGGCCCCGTCGTCCCACGAGCCTCGTCGTCCCCACCCGTCACGGGTGTCGCGCGCCCCGCTCGCCCGTCCGCGCGACGCGCCCGCGCGCTGCCCGGCGCGGCGACCGCTCGGGTCTAGCGTCGGGAGCGGCGGCGGACCGACCCGTCGCCCCGGGAGGTCGGACGTGGCGCACGCCCCAGCAGCACCCGTGGACGGGGAGCCGGCCGCCGCCGCGCCCGCCCGCCGCGGGGCCGGGGGGGCGCTCGCGGCACGGCCCGCCCCACCGGCCCAGCCCGTCGAGTAGCCGCCCGCGCGGCTGCGCGCGGGCGGGTGAGGAGCACCTCGTGGCCACCACCCCCGCGCGCACGTACGTCCTCGACACCTCCGTCCTCCTCTCGGACCCGCACGCGATGCTGCGCTTCGCCGAGCACGAGGTCGTGCTGCCGCTCGTCGTCGTCGTCGAGCTCGAGGCCAAGCGCCACCACCCGGAGGTCGGCTACTTCGCGCGCACGGCCCTGCGTCTCCTCGACGACCTGCGCGCCCGCCACGGCCGCCTCGACGGGCCGGTGCCCGTGGGCGCGGACGGCGGCACGCTGCACGTCGAGCTCAACCACGTCGACCCGACCTCCCTGCCGGCCGGGCTGCGCCTCGGCGACAACGACTCCCGGGTGCTCGCCGTCGCGCGCAACCTGTCGGCCGAGGGGCGCGACGTCGTCGTCGTCAGCAAGGACACCCCCATGCGGGTCAAGGCGTCCGCCCTCGGGCTCCCCGCCGAGGAGTACCGCGCCGACGCCGCGGTCGACTCCGGGTGGACCGGCCTGGCCGAGCTCGACCTCGACGAGGCGGCGATGGCGCAGCTGTACGGCGAGGAGCGGCTGGAGGACCCGCGCGCGGCCGAGATGCCCGTCCACACGGGCCTGGTGCTCCTCAGCCCGCGCGGCTCGGCGCTGGGGCGGGTGGCGGCGGACAAGTCCGTGCGGCTCGTCCGGGGCGACCGCGAGGTCTTCGGCGTCCGGGGCCGCAGCGCCGAGCAGCGGGTCGCCGTCGACCTGCTGCTGGACCCCGACCTCGGCATCGTCAGCCTCGGCGGGCGGGCGGGCACGGGGAAGTCCGCGCTCGCCCTGTGCGCGGGCCTCGAGGCCGTGCTCGAGCGCCGCACGCAGAAGAAGGTCGTCGTCTTCCGGCCCCTGTACGCCGTCGGCGGCCAGGACCTCGGCTACCTGCCGGGCACCGAGGCCGAGAAGATGGGGCCCTGGGCCCAGGCCGTCTTCGACACCCTGGGGGCGCTCGTGAGCCCCGAGGTCGTGGAGGAGGTCATGGCCCGCGACCTGCTCGAGGTGCTGCCGCTCACCCACATCCGCGGCCGCAGCCTCCACGACGCCTTCGTCGTCGTCGACGAGGCGCAGTCCCTCGAGCGCGGCGTGCTGCTCACCGTCCTGTCGCGCATCGGGCAGGGAAGCCGCGTGGTCCTCACCCACGACGTCGCCCAGCGCGACAACCTCCACGTGGGTCGGCACGACGGCGTCGCCGCGGTCATCGAGAAGCTCAAGGGCCACCCGCTCTTCGCGCACGTGACGCTCACCCGCTCGGAGCGCTCGCCCGTGGCCGCGCTCGTCACCGAGCTGCTGGAGGGGCTCGAGCCGTAGGTCCCGGACGGGCGTCGCGGTCGTCACCAGCGGTGACGACGTCGCGCGTCGGGCCGGTCCTCGGGGGACGGCGGGGCGCTCCCGGCCTCACCGCGAGTAGCACAGCGCGCGGGCCGGCGCACGCCGGTAGCGCCGCGTGTTTTGACCCGTGACCGTTCCGTGATGCACGGTGGCTCCTCCGCGCGCCCGCCGGGTGCGCCCGAGGAGAGGTCGTCCGCACCGTGGGCCGCCACCGCCAGACCGACCGCGCACCGTGGCAGCGACGCCGCCCGACCGACCGCACCTCCGCTCACCCCACCGCCCGGAGGGGGCCCGCCCGGCACGCCGCCGCCCGCGCGGCGGGCAGCGCCCGCAGCGCCCTGCTCAGCCGCGCCGGGCGCGTCGCGACCGCCGTGCTCCTCGCCGGCGGGGTCGTCGCCGCGGGCACGGGCGCCGTCACGGCCTCCGGCCCGGCGACGACCGCGGAGGGGTCGAGCACGCCCCTGCTGGCGCCCGCGTCGGCGGACGCCCCGCTCGACCTGCCGGAGGACGGCCCCGGGGAGCTGCGCGCGGAGCGGGCCGAGGCGTCGGAGCACCGCGCGCACGTGCGGGCCGCGCAGGAGGCCGAGGCCGCCCGTCGCGCGGCCGAGGAGGCGGCCGCCCGAGAGGCGGCGGAGCGCGAGGCCGCCGAGCGCGCCGCGGCCGAGGAGGCCCAGCGCCGCGCCGACGAGGAGGCCGCCGCCCGCGCGGCCGAGGAGGCGCAGGCGGAGCGCGAGGCCGAGGTCGCCGCGGCGAGCCGCAGCGCGCAGCGCGACCCCCGCGGCGTGGCCGCCTCGATGGTCGCCGACCGCGGCTGGAGCTCGGACCAGATGTCGTGCCTGGACCAGCTCTGGACGAAGGAGAGCGGCTGGCAGTGGGACGCCGACAACCCGACGTCGAGCGCCTACGGCATCCCGCAGGCCCTGCCCGGCAGCAAGATGGCCAGCGCCGGCGCCGACTGGGAGACCAACCCCGTCACGCAGATCACGTGGGGCCTGCAGTACATCGCCGACGTCTACGGCACCCCGTGCAGCGCCTGGAGCCACAGCCAGGCCACGAACTGGTACTGAGCCCCTCGTGCGTCCCGGGCGCGTCAGCGCTGCGGCGGCCGCGTCATGGCGAGGACGTCGAGGGCGCTGTCGAGCTGCTCCTCCGTGACCTCGCCGCGCTCGACGAAGCCGAGGGCGACGACGGCCTCGCGCACCGTGACGCCGTGGGCGACGGCGTGCTTGGCGACCTTGGCGGCGGCCTCGTAGCCGATGACGCGGTTGAGCGGCGTGACGATGGACGGCGAGGACTCGGCGAGGGCGCGGGCGCGCTCCTCGTCGGCCTCGAGCCCCTCGACCGTGCGGTCGGCGAGGATCCGCGAGCCGTTGGCGAGCAGGACCACGGACTCGAGCACGTTGCGCGCCATGACGGGGATGGCGACGTTGAGCTCGAAGGAGCCGCTGGCCCCCGCCCACGCCGTGGCGGCGTCGTTGCCGACGACCTGCGCGCAGACCATGAGCACGGCCTCGGGGACGACGGGGTTCACCTTGCCCGGCATGATCGAGCTGCCCGGCTGCAGGTCGGGGATGCGGAGCTCACCGAGGCCGGTGTTCGGCCCCGAGCCCATCCACCGCAGGTCGTTGCAGACCTTCGTGAGGCTGACGGCGACCGAGCGCAGCGCGCCCGAGAGCTCGACGAGGCCGTCGCGCGCGCCCTGCGCCTCGAAGTGGTCGGGCGCCTCGGTGACCGGCAGGCCCGTGTCCTGCGCCAGCAGCTCGATGACGCGCTGGGGGAAGCCCGCGGGCGTGTTGATGCCGGTGCCGGTGGCCGTACCGCCCAGGGGCACCTCGGCCGTGCGCGGGAGGGCGGCCCGCACGCGCTCGGCGCCGTAGCGCACCTGCTGGGCGTAGCCGCCGAACTCCTGCCCGAGCGTCACGGGCGTGGCGTCCATGAGGTGGGTGCGACCGGCCTTGACGACGCCGGCCCAGGCGTCGGCCTTGCGCTGCAGGGCGTCCGCGAGGTGCTCGAGGGCGGGCAGCAGCTGGTGGACGACGCCGGACGTCGCGGCCACGTGCACCGACGTCGGGAAGACGTCGTTGGAGGACTGCGAGGCGTTCACGTGGTCGTTGGGGTGCACGTCGCGGCCGAGGCGGCGGGTCGCCAGCGTCGCGAGGACCTCGTTGGTGTTCATGTTCGACGACGTGCCGGAGCCCGTCTGGAACACGTCGACGGGGAACTGGTCGTCGTGGGCGCCGGAGGCGACCTCGTCCGCGGCGGCGGCGATCGCGTCGGCGACGTCCTGGTCGAGGACGCCGAGCTCGGCGTTCGCCTGCGCCGCGGCCTTCTTGATGCGGGCGAGGGCCCCGACGTGGACGCGCGAGAGCGTCGTCCCGCTGATGGGGAAGTTCTCGACCGCGCGCTGGGTCTGCGCCCGGTAGAGGGCGTCGGCGGGGACGAGGACCTCGCCCATGGTGTCGTGCTCGACCCGGTAGCCCTCGGGGGCGGGGGAGCCGGCCTCGCCGGTGGTGGTCGTCGGGGTGTCCGTCATGGCCGCCATCGTGCCGTGCCCGCGGGGGCGGCGCGGGACGCGGCGCGGGTGACCAGCGCCACCCCCGCGGGCCGGCTGCGAGGTCGTGGCCCGACAGGGGCACCCGGCGCGGGGGCCGACGCGCCGGGGCCCCGCGAGCGCGCGCTCGCAGGGCCCCGGCGGCCCCGGCTCAGCCGGTGCGCCCGCCCACGGTCTCGCGCTGCTCCTGCGCCGTCTGCACCTGCTCGGCGCGGTCCTCCGCGGCCATCTCCGTGAGCCGGCGCCCGGCCTCCTCGTCGCGCGTGAGGTTGACGCCGGTGCTCGGGTCGAAGACGTGCACCTTGCGGCTGTCGAGCCAGAAGTCGGCCTCGCGGCCCTCGCGGATGCGGCTCGTCGCGTCGATGGAGACGACGGCCTGCGTGCGCAGCGCCTCGCTGTCGAGCTCCTTGGAGAGCTCCTTGAGCTTCTCGGTGATCTCCGGGGACGCCTCGTAGGGCACGTAGGCGTACTGGGAGTCGCCCAGCCACTCGGTGACGTCGACCGGGGCCCGGAAGACCGAGCCGAGGTGCTTCTTGCTCTCGTCGACGAGCGAGGCGTCCTCGAAGGCCTCGGGCCGGATGCCGACGAGGAGCAGCTCGTGGCCCTCCACCCTCGCCATCCGCTCGGCGTCGAGGTCCACCCGCCCGAAGGCGGTCATGAGGTGGTCGGCCTCCACGCGGGCGGGGATGAAGTTCATCGGGGGGGAGCCGATGAAGCCCGCGACGAAGAGGTTGACGGGCTGCTCGTACAGCTCACGCGGCGAGGCGACCTGCTGGATCTCGCCCTTGCGCAGCACGCACACCCGGTCGCCGAGCGTCATGGCCTCGGTCTGGTCGTGCGTGACGTAGACGGTCGTGATCCCGAGCCGGCGCTGGAGCCGCGCGATCTCCGTGCGCATCTGCCCGCGGAGCTTCGCGTCGAGGTTGGACAGCGGCTCGTCGAAGAGGAACGCCTCGGCGTGCCGGACGATCGCGCGCCCCATCGCGACGCGCTGGCGCTGGCCGCCGGAGAGGTTGGCGGGCTTGCGCTCCAGGTGCTCCTGGAGCTCGAGGACGTCGGCCGCCTCGGTGACGCGGCGGCGCACCTCGGCGTCGTCCTTCTTCGCCAGGCGCAGCGGGAAGGCGATGTTCTCGAAGACGGTGAGGTGCGGGTAGAGCGCGTAGTTCTGGAAGACCATCGCCAGGTTGCGGTCGCGGGGCGCCTTGTCGTTCACCCGGTCCCCGCCGATGAGCATGTCGCCGCCGCTGATGTCCTCCAGCCCGACGATCATCCGGAGCAGGGTCGACTTCCCGCACCCGGACGGGCCGACGAGGATCATGAACTCGCCGTCGGCGATGTCCAGGCTGACGTCGTTGACCGCCTGGAACCCGTCCCCGTACTCCTTGACGATGTTGCGCATCTCGATGGTGGCCATGGGAGCTGCTCCTCAACCCTTGACGGCGCCGTTGGTGAGCCCCGCGACGATCCTCTGCTGGAAGAGCAGCACGAGGACGACGACGGGGATGGTGACGATGACCGAGGCCGCCGCGATGGGGGCGGTCGGCTGGGAGAACTGGCTCGCGCCGCTGAAGAACGCCAGGGCGGCGGGCACCGGCCGGGCGGCCTCGCTCGAGGTGAGCGTGATGCCGAACACGAAGTCGTTCCAGATCATGAAGAACGTCAGGATGGCGGCGGTGAAGACGCCCGGGGCCGCCAGTGGGACGATGACCCGCCGGAAGGCCTGCCACGAGGTGGCGCCGTCCACCTGCGCCGCCTGCTCCATCTCCCACGGGATCTCCCGGAAGAACGCCGAGAGGACGTAGACCGAGAGCGGGATGGAGAAGGACAGGTAGGGGATGATGAGGCCCGGCCACGTGTCGAACAGGCCCACCGTGCGCCAGAGGTTGAACAGCGGCGTCGCGATGCTGATGATCGGGAAGACGGTGATCATCAGGGCCACCCCGAGCACGAGCCGCTTGCCGGGGAAGTCCAGGCGCGCCACGGCGTAGGCAGCGAGCGTGGCCACCACCACCGACGTCAGCGTCGCGATGAGGCTCATGCCCACCGAGTTGCGCAGCGCCGTGAGGAACAGGTCCGAGGACAGGACGATCCGGTAGTTCTCCAGGCTGAGCGCCGACGGGAGGAACTGCTGGTTGTTGATGTCGTCGCCGCCCTTGAACGACAGCGAGGCGATCCAGAGCACCGGGACGAGGGCGTAGGCGATGATGAGCACGGAGCCGACGAGCCAGAGCACCGAGCTCCTGCGAGAGGTCCCCACGGCTCACGCACCCCTCTGCGACAGGTCGGTCTTGAAGCCCTTGACGAACATGACGGCGATGAGGATGACGAGGACGGCGAGGATGACGCTGACCGCCGACCCGAGGCCGATCTGCACGCGCGAGATCGTCTGCCGGTAGGCCAGGAACGACAGCGTCTCCGTCCCCTGCGCGCCCTGCGTCATGATGAACACGTTGTCGAAGATGCGGAACGCGTCGAGGGTGCGGAACAGGACGGCGACCATGATGGCCGCCTTCATGTTCGGCATGACCACCTTCCGGAAGCGCTGCCAGGCGGTGGCGCCGTCCACCTTCGCGGCCTCGAGGTAGTCCTCGGGGATCTGCGCGAGCCCCGCGAGGAGCAGCAGCGACATGAAGGGCGTCGTCTTCCAGATCTCCGAGAGGGAGATGACGAAGAGCGACGGCAGGGTGTCCCCGAACCAGTTGAAGTCGCCCAGCCCGAGGAGCGGGTTGACGAAGCCGTACGCCGGGGTGAAGGCGTACTGCCAGGCGTAGGCGGAGACGACGGTGATGATGCCGTAGGGGATGAGGATCGCCGTGCGGAGCACCTTGCGGAGGAAGAGCGCGCGGTGCATGACCATCGCCAGCGCGAAGCCGAGCACGAACTCGACGACGACGGTGAAGACGGTGATGCCCGCCGTCACCCCGAACTGCCGCCAGAAGAGCCCGTCCGAGAGCACCGTGGCGTAGTTGCCGAGACCGGCGAAGGAGCGGTCGGCGGGCGCGGTGAGGCGGTAGTCGAAGAGCGAGAGCCAGATCGCGTTCGCGATGGGGTAGCCGGTGACGGCCACCATGAGGACGAGCGCCGGGGCCACCAGCAGCACGCCCAGACGGCGCTCGTGCCGGGTCCGGTCGCTGTGCTGGACCCTTCGGGGGCGGTTCGGGGCGGACCGGGCGCGGGACGTCGTCTCGTCCCGAGCCACGGACGCCCCTGCCGGGACTGCTGTGCTCATCGGTCGCTCCTCACAGCAGCTGCTGGTTGGACAGGACGCCGCGCATGAGCCGCGCGGTCGCCTCGGGGGTCGTCTCGGGGTCGAGCTCGTCCGGCGGGTGGTAGCCCGCCTGGAGCACGCCGGTGACGTCGCCGTAGTAGGGCGTGACCGGCCTCGGGGCGGCGTCGACGAGGCCGCTGCGGATGTCCTCCCACATGGGGAAGGCCTCCTGGACCTCCGGGTCGTCGTAGACCTCGGCCAGGGACGCGGGGTCCCCGGCGCCGAGCATGTGCTCCTTCTGGCTCTCCGCGGACCGCAGGCAGCGGACGGCGTCGACGGCCAGGTCGGGGTGCTCGGAGAAGGCGCCGACGCTGAGGCTCACGCCGCCGATCGGCGTCGCGCTCTCGATCTCCGGGTCCACGCGCGGGTACCGCGTCCAGGCGACGTCGTCGCTGAAGTCGGCCGGGACGACGCCCGACTCCTCCGCCGCCGCGAAGGCGGCCCAGACGTACGGCCAGTTGACCATGAAGCCGCCCGAGTCGCTCTGGAAGGCGGCCCGGGACTCCTCCTCGCCGGCCGTCGCCAGCGCCGGCGGGGCGGCGGGGGAGCGCGCGAGGTCGGACATGATGCGCGCGGCCTCGGCGCCCGCCGGGCTGTCGATGGTGGGGACGACCTCGTCGGCGGACTGGGCCTCGTCGCCGTCCTCGAGGATCGTCCCGCCGTCGGACTCGACGAGGGCGTTGACCCAGACCATGAGGCTCTCGTTGCGGCGCCCCTGCGCGGCGACGGTCGTCCCCGTCTGCTCCGCGGCGTCGATGATCTGGTCCCACGTCACCGGCCGGCTCATGTCCAGGCCGGCCTCCTCGGCGACCGACTTCTTGTACCAGAGCAGCTGGGTGTTGCCGAAGAAGGGCGCTGCGTACAGCTGGTCGTCGAAGGTCGACTGCTCGACGGGCCCGTCGAGCACCCCCTCGGTGAACTCCTCGCGCTCGGCGTCGGTGAAGGCCCGCAGGAAGCCGGCGTTGGCCAGCTCCGCCATGTAGGGCGGGTCGAGGCTGATGACGTCGATGGAGGAGTCCTCGGCCGCGAGGCGCCGGAGGATCTGCTCGCGCTGCCCGCTCGCGTTGTTGGGGAGCAGGACGGTCGAGATCGTGTAGCCCTCCGCCTCCTCCGAGCACCGCTGCGCGATCGACTCGTCGTTGACGTTGTTGATGTACCAGCTGAGCTCGGGCACGGCCCCGGCGTCGTCGCCGCACGCCGTGAGCAGGCCGCCCGCGAGGGCGAGCGACAGGGGCACGGCGGACCTGGTCCTGGCCCTCGTCCTGCGTCGTCCGGCGCTCGCGGCGCCGTCGGGTGGTGGCACGGGAACCCCCTCTCCGCGGCGCTCCGTCGCGCCGCAGACCACGACGCACCGTTGCGCCGTGCGGGGATGATCGTCCTCCTCCGCCCCTTTCGCCAGGGGAGCCGAGGCGCCTGCGCGGTGCGGCCCGGGAGCGGGCGCGAGCGCTGCGCCCGCTCCCGGGCCGGACCCTCAGCAGAGCGCGAGGTCCGCGCGGGTCGGCGGGTCGGCGCCGGGCCGGGAGACCGTGACGGCCGAGACGTCCGTGGCGGCCGCGACGCACTCCCGCAGCACCTCGAGGTCGACCCCCGCGAGGGCGTCGCGGCGCTCGCCGCCGAGGAGGCCGGCCGACCACAGGGCGTCGACGAGGCCGCCGGTGAAGGAGTCGCCCGCCCCGACCGTGTCGGCGACGTCGACGACACGACCCGGCTCGTCCACCTCGCCGGCCGCGCACACCGCCAGTGCGCCGTCCCCGCCGCGGGTGAGGACGACGACGGCCGGCCCGAGGCCCAGCCAGGAGCGGACGGTCTCCTCCGGCGCGCGGTCGGGGAAGAGCCACTCGGCGTCCTCGGCGCTGAGCTTGACGACGTCCGCCGTCGCGACGAGCGCCTCGACGCCGGGGCGTGCCGCCTCCGCCGTGCCGATGATGCTCGGGCGCAGGTTGGGGTCGTAGACCACCGTCGTCGTGGGCCGCAGGGCGTCGAGCAGGCGCGAGACCTGCGCCGCGCCGGGCTCGAGGGCCGTGCCGAGCGACCCGGTGCAGACGACGAGCGGGCGCTCGCCCGCGGCCAGGACGTCGGCGAGGACGTCCTCCGGCAGCGACCACTCGAGGTCGAACTCGTACTGCGCGCCGCCGTCGGCGTCGAGGTGCGCCTGCGCCGTCGACGTGCGGGCGCCCTCGGCCACAGGCAGCAGCGGGGCGGCGAGCTCGACGCCCGAGCCGCGCAGGTGCGCGAGGACCGTCCGGCCGCGCTCGTCGTCGACCAGGCGCGTGAGCAGCGTCGCGCGCCGCTCGAGCCGGGCCAGGCCCAGGGCGACGTTGGCCGGGCTGCCGCCCGGGTGCTCGCGGGTCGTCGCGCCGCCGGCGCCGTCCTCGCGGTGGACGACGTCGACGAGGGCCTCGCCGACGACCAGCGCCGCGCGCCCGTCCGCCGCGCTCACGCCCGGGGCTCCGCGGGCGCCGCCGCCCGCTGCTCGGGGCGGGGCCGGCCGAGGTCGGCCTCGTAGGCCTGCAGCTTGGCCACCTGGTGCTCGCTCTCGACGACGCGCACGGTGCCCGACTTCGAGCGCACGACGAGGCTCTGCGTCCGCACGACGCCGGGGGCGTACCGCACGCCCTTGACGAGCTCGCCGTCGGTGATGCCGGTGGCGACGAAGTAGCAGTTGTCCCCGCGGACGAGGTCGTCCGTCGTGAGGACCCGGTCGAGGTCGTGCCCGGCGTCGACCGCCCGCTGGCACTCGGCGTCGTCCGTCGGCCACAGCCGGCCCTGCAGCGACCCGCCGAGGGCCTTGAGCGCGCAGGCCGCGATGATGCCCTCCGGCGTGCCGCCGATCCCGAGCATGAGGTCGATGCCCGTGCCGCCGCGCGCCGCCATGATGGCGCCGGCGACGTCGCCGTCGGCGATGAGGTGCACGCGCGCCCCGGCGTCGCGGACCTCGTCGAGCAGGGCGCGGTGGCGGGGGCGGTCGAGGACCACGACGGTGACGTCCTCGGGACGCAGCCCCTTGGCGCGGGCGACGAGCCGGATGTTCTCGGCCGCCGGCAGGCGGATGTCGACGACGTCCGCCGCCTCGGGGCCCGTGGCGAGCTTGTCCATGTAGAAGACGGCGCTCGGGTCGTACATCGCCCCGCGCTCGGCGACGGCGAGCACCGCGACGGCGTTGGGCATGCCCTGCGCGGTCAGGCGCGTGCCGTCGATGGGGTCGACCGCGACGTCGCACTCGGCGCCCGTGCCGTCGCCCACCTGCTCGCCGTTGAAGAGCATGGGCGCCTCGTCCTTCTCGCCCTCGCCGATGACGACGGTGCCCTGCATCGCGACGGTGCTGATGAAGCGGCGCATGGCGTTGACGGCGGCGCCGTCGGCGCGGTCCTTGTCCCCGCGGCCCACCCAGCGGCCCGCCGCCATGGCGGCCGCCTCGGTGACGCGCACCAGCTCGAGGCCGAGGTTGCGGTCGGGGGAGTGCTGGTCCACGACCAGCGAGGCGGGCAGCGAGCTCTGCGTCACGGGGCCTCCGTCGTCGCGGCGGGTGGGCGCGGGCGGTCCCCGAGGAGGGGCGGCCGCCGGCGGCGCGAGCCTAGCGGCGGGGGGAGCACGGGACCGGCGCCCGCGGGGGGAGGTGCGCCACGTCGGACGGCGGTCGGCGGCCGGTCCTCGCGACCACCGGGGGCGAGGGCCGGGCGCCGCGGCGCCGGGGGATGATGGGGAGCGTGAGCACCGCCGCGCCCGAGCCCGGGCGGCCCGTCGCCGCGTCGACGGAGCGCCCGCCCCAGCCGCCGCCCCGCCGCCCCCGGCCCCGGCAGACCGCGCGGGACATGGTCGTCTCGCTCGGCGTCATCCTCGCCTGCGCCGCGGTCGTGCTCCTCTTCCTGCCCCGCCCCCAGGCGGTCGAGCAGCCGCCGGTCGACGTCGCCGGCGCCGCCGCCGGGGCCCAGCAGCGCGTCGGCTTCCCGGTGCCCGTGCCCGCCGTCCCGGACGGCTGGACGCCCAACGCCGCGCGCGTGGACAGCGGGCCGGACGGCGTCACCACGTGGGTCGTCGGCTGGGTGACGCCGTCGGAGGAGTACGCGGGCCTGCGCGTCGCGGGCTCGGCCACCGAGCGGTGGGTGCGCGACGTCACCTCCGCCGGCACCGAGGAGGGCGTGCAGGACGTCGACGGCGAGGGGTGGCGCGTCTTCTCGGCCGCGCCCGAGCGCCGCTCCGACCCGCCGCGGCGGGCGCTCGTGCGCGAGGAGGGCGGCACGACCACCGCGGTGCTCGGCACGGCGGAGTTCCCCGAGCTGGTGGAGCTCGCCGCCGCCGTCCAGGCCGCGCCCGTCGGCTGAGGAGCGCTCGTCAGCGGGCGCCGGCGGTCCGGCTCGGCGCCGGGAGCGGCGGTCAGCCCCGGTCGGCGTCGGCGGAGGTCGCCTCGTCCAGGCGGCGGCGGGCGCCGTCCAGGTGCTCCTCGCAGCGCGAGGCGAGGGCCTCGCCGCGCTCCCACAGGGCCAGCGAGCGCTCCAGCGGCGTGCCGCCCGCCTCGAGGGCCGCGACCACGCGCACGAGCTCGTCGCGCGCCTGCTCGTACCCGAGGGTGGAGGGCGCCGGGAGGTCGGCGAGGTCGCCCGCCGTCGCGCCGGCGGCCGCGGGGGAGTCGTCACGCGCCATGCGCCGAGCCTAGGCGCCGGGCCGGCGGGCCCCGCCCCTCCGTGCGGGGGGCGATGTGTGGCCATGTCGCCGCGGTGGGCCCCCTGCGGGGGCGATGTGTGGCCATGTCGTCCCGGTGGGCCCCCTGCGGGGGGCGACGTGTGGCCATGTCGTCCTCGGCGGCCCTCGTGAGGGCGACATGGCCACACGTCGTCGCGGGGAGCGGTCGGGCAGGGGCGACATGGCCACACGTCGCCCCGGTGGGGCGCGGGTCAGGCGAAGGGGTCGAGGACGCGGCCCTCGGCGTCCACCTGCGCCTCGACGTCGACGACGAGCTCGCCGGTGGCCAGGCGCACGCGCAGCTGGTCGCCCGGGTCGGCCTCCAGGGAGCTGCGCAGGACGCGGCCGTCGGCGTCCTGCACGACGGCGTACCCCCGCTCCAGGGTGGAGGCGGGCGACAGCGTGCGGACGGCGCGGCGCAGGCCGGCCACCTCGGCGGCGTCGCGCTCGAGGACGGCGGCGACGGCCCGCCGCGCCCGGGCCCGGGCCGCCCCGACGGCCTCGCGCCGCTCCGCCAGGCCGCGGCCGGGGTCGGCGAGCACCGGGCGCGCCCGCAGCGCCCGCACCTGGGACGCCTCCGCGGTGAGCCGGGCGTCGAGGGCGCGGCGCAGCCGGTCGCGGGCTCCGGCCACGCCCGCCAGCTCCTCGGCGACCGCGGGCACGACGCGGCGGCCGGCGTCGGTGGGGGTGGACGCGCGGACGTCGGCGACGAGGTCGAGCAGCGGGGAGTCCACCTCGTGGCCGATGGCGCTGACGACGGGCGTGCGGCACGCCGCCACCGCGCGCACCAGCGCCTCGTTGCTGAAGGGCAGGAGGTCCTCCAGCGAGCCGCCGCCGCGGGCGACGACGACGACGTCGACCTCGTCCGTCGCGTCGAGCTCGGCGAGCGCGCGGGAGACCTGGGCGACGGCGTCGACGCCCTGGACGACGACCTCGCGGACCTCGAAGCGGACGCCGGGCCAGCGTCCGCGCGCCGTGACGAGGACGTCGTGCTCGGCGGCGCTCGCGCGCCCGCAGACGAGCCCGACGACGCGCGGCAGGAAGGGCAGCGGCTTCTTGCGCTCCGCGGCGAAGAGGCCCTCGGCGGCGAGCACGCGCTTGAGCTCCTCGACGCGGGCGAGCAGCTCGCCCGCGCCCACCGGCCGGATCGCGTCGGCGCGCATCTGCAGGCTGCCGCGCCGAGCCCAGAACTCGGGCGTCGCGCGGACGACGACGCGGGCGCCCTCGACGAGCGCGGGGCCGAGGGCGTCGAGCACGCGCACGGACGTGGTGACCGACAGGGACATGTCGACGTCGGCGTCGCGCAGCACGCAGAAGGCGGTGGCCTGCCCCGGGCGGCGGGTCACCTGCACGAGCTGGCCCTCGACCCAGACGGTCGACATGCGGGCGACGTAGTCACCGATCTTGGCCGAGAGCAGGCGCACGGGCCACGGCTGCTCCGCGGTGGTCGCCGCGGCCGTCGCCGGCAGGCTGCGACGGCCCCCGTCGCCGGCTCCGTCCGGGTCCCCGTTCGCGCCCGGGCCGGCGGCGCGGTCCCGGCTCGGCTGCTGGCTCACGCCGTCGACCCTACGCACGGCGCGCCGGTGCTCCGGGGACCCGCGTCTCCCGCGGCCGGGGGCGCGCGGGGAGCGCTGCGTACCCTGGGGGCGTGACCCCCGACGAGCGCCCCGAGCCCCCCGCCGCCCGTCCCGACGCCGCGGGAGCGGTCCCCGTGGACGGCGGCGACGCGCCGACCGGCGACGAGCACGCCGGCGCGTCCGCGCCCGGCGACCACCGCGCCGAGCAGCAGGTCGCCGAGCACGGCGCCTCGTCCGCCGCGGGCGGGGCGCCCGTCGCCGGCGAGGGCGGCGGTCGGCGCGTGCTGCTGGCCGCGCCGCGCGGCTACTGCGCCGGCGTCGACCGCGCCGTCGTCGCCGTCGAGAAGGCGCTGGAGCTGCACGGCAGCCCCGTCTACGTGCGCAAGGAGATCGTCCACAACAAGCACGTCGTGGCGACGCTGACCGAGCGGGGCGCCGTCTTCGTCGACGAGACCGACGAGGTGCCCGAGGGCGCCACCGTCATCTTCTCCGCGCACGGGGTCTCCCCGGCGGTGCACGCCTCGGCGGCGGAGCGGCAGCTCAAGACCATCGACGCGACGTGCCCGCTCGTGACGAAGGTGCACAAGGAGGCCGTGCGCTTCGCCAAGGACGACTACGACATCCTCCTCGTCGGCCACGACGGGCACGAGGAGGTCGAGGGCACGGCGGGCGAGGCCCCCGAGCACGTCCAGCTCGTCGACGGGCCCGAGTCCGTCGACGCGGTCACGGTCCGCGACCCCGAGAAGGTCGTGTGGCTCAGCCAGACGACCCTGTCGGTCGACGAGACGATGCAGACGGTCGAGCGGCTGCGCGAGCGCTTCCCGACGCTGCAGGACCCGCCGAGCGACGACATCTGCTACGCCACGCAGAACCGGCAGGTGGCGGTGAAGAAGATCGCGCCGAGCTGCGACCTGCTCGTCGTCGTCGGGTCGGCCAACTCCTCGAACTCCGTGCGCCTGGTGGAGGTCGGGCTCCAGCACGGGGCCAAGGCCGCCCACCGGGTGGACCACCGGGGCGAGGTCGACGAGGCCTGGCTCGAGGGCGTGACGACGGTCGGCGTCACGTCGGGCGCCTCCGTGCCGGAGATCCTCGTCACCGACCTCCTGGCGTGGCTCGCCGAGCGCGGCTTCGGGGACGTCGAGGAGGTCCGCACGGCCTCGGAGGACCTGCTCTTCTCGCTGCCCCGCGAGCTCCGGGCGGACCTCAAGACCGCCGCCGCGATGCGGGCCTGACAGCCCTCCGGGGCCGTCAGCCGGCGCGGCGGACGCCGTCCGGGCCCCGCTCCCGCTCGGGACGGTCTCGCTCATGACGGTCGGGGGCGGACCGGTCGTCGAGGTCGGCCACCAGCTCCGGGGCCGTGAGCGGCCGCGGCGCGTCGACGAGGGGCTCGGGCGCCGGCAGGTCGTCCTCGACGAGGCCCATGTCGGCGAGGCGCCGCGCCGAGACGAGGACGCGCCGCTCGAGGGTGCCGACCAGGCCGTTGTAGTCCTCCACGGCCCGGTGCAGGGAGCGTCCGAGGGCTGACGTGCCGCGACCCAGGGTCCCGAGGCGGCGGTGGAGCTCGCGGCCCGTGTCGAGCAGGGCGCGGGCGCTGCCCGCGAGGGCGTCCTGCTGCCAGGTCGCCGCGACCGTGCGCAGGAGCGCGAGCAGCGTGGTGGGCGTCGCGAGGACGACGCCGCGGCCCATGGCGTGCTCGAGCAGCGCCGGGTCGGCCTCGCACGCCGCCGCGAGGAAGGACTCGCCGGGCACGAAGCACACGACGAGCTCGGGCGCCGGGGCGAAGGCCTCCCAGTACCGCTTGCCGGCGAGGTCGTCGACGTGGCCCCGCAGCGCCCGGGCGTGGGCCGCGGCCGCGGCCTGCTGGCGGCGCACCGCCGCCCCCGGGTCCTCGCCCGGCCGGGCGGCCTGGGCGGCCTCGAGGAAGGCGGCGAGCGGCGCCTTCGCGTCGACGACGACGCTCTTGCCCCCGGGCAGCCGGACGACGGCGTCCGGCCGCACGCGCCCGCCGTCCGCGCCGGGCGCCGTGACCTGGCGCTCGACGTCGACGCGGTCGAGCATCCCGGCGTGCTCGACGACGCGGCGCAGCTGGACCTCCCCCCAGGCTCCGCGGGCGCTCGGGCTGCGCAGCGCCCCGGCCAGGGCCGTCGTCTCGGTGCGCAGCGCCTCGCCGGAGCGGCGGACGGCCTCGAGCTGGGCCTCCAGGCGGCCCACCTGGGCGGCGCGCTCGGCCTCCAGCGAGCCGACGGTGCGCTCCACGCGCGCCAGGCTGCTCGTGAGCGGCGCCAGGCCCAGGGCCAGCTCGTGCTCGTCCTCGCGCGCCGCCTCGGACGCCCGCGCCCGCTCGAGGGCCGCGTCGCGCTCGGCGACCGCCCTCGCCAGGGCGAGCTCGCCGTCGCGGCGCCCCTCGCCGGCGCCCCGCCGCACCCCCGCCCGGTGCGCCGCGAGGGCGGCGCCGCCCACGAGGGCGGTGAGCACGAGGGCGGCGACGAGGGCGACCGCGAGCGTGGACGTCGTCATGGCGCGCAGCGTGGCAGCGACCCCCGACAGCCCGGACCCCGACGGCCCCAGGGGCGTCGAGAGGCTGCGAAGTCCGCGGGAGAGGACCTCGAGCGCGTCGAGGGGCTACGAACTGCCTCTCTCGGACCCCGGGGGGGCGTCGAGGGGCTACGAAGTCCGGGGAGAGGAGCCCCGAGGACGTCGAGCGGGCGCCGTGGCCGGCCGGGGTGGCGGCCGGGCGCGCTGGCAGGGTGGGCCGGTGACCGCGCCGGACCCCGCACCCGCCAACCGCTGGCTCGCCGAGACGGGCGGCACGAGCGGGGCCGAGTACGCCGCCCGCTTCGCCGCGCTCGAGGCCGCGGGGGAGGACGTGCACGGGGAGGCCGCCGCCGTCGACGCGCTGCTGCCCCGCGGGGCGCGGGTCCTCGACGCCGGCTGCGGCACCGGGCGCGTGGCGCTCGAGCTGGCGCGCCGTGGCCACGCCGTCACGGGCGTCGACGTCGACGCCTCCATGCTCGCCGAGGCCCGCCGGGCCGCCCCCTCGGCGCGGTGGGTCCTGGGCGACCTCCTCGAGGTGGGTCCCGAGGACGTCGGTGCCCCGCTGGACGCCGCCGTCCTCGCCGGCAACGTGCTGGTCTACCTCGCCCCCGGCACCGAGGCCGAGGTCGTCGCCCGGGTCGCCGGCTGGCTCCGTCCGGGCGGGCTCCTCGTCGCGGGCTTCGCCGCGGAGCGCCACGTCGCCCCCGCCGACCTCGGGCGCTGGGCCGCCGCCGCCGGGCTCGAGCCGGTGGCGTCGTGGGGCGGGTGGGCCGGGGAGCCCGCCGGCGGCGGGTGGAGCGTGCAGGTGCACCGCCGCTCCTCGTGACGCCGCCCTCGTGACGACCCGTCCCGCGCGGTGAGGGGCCACGGCCGTCCGCCCCGGCGGCCCCGCGGTGCCGCCCCGCCCCGGCGGCTGGGGCCCGCCCGCCGCGCCCCGTAGGCTCCCGTTCCCGTGGCTCTCACCCTCGGCATCGTCGGACTGCCCAACGTCGGCAAGTCGACCCTCTTCAACGCCCTGACGCGCAACGACGCCCTGGCGGCGAACTACCCGTTCGCGACGATCGAGCCGAACGTCGGCGTCGTCCCCCTGCCGGACCCGCGGCTCGACGTCCTGGCCCGGATCTCGGGCAGCGAGAAGGTGCTGCCCGCCACCGTCTCCTTCGTCGACATCGCGGGCATCGTCAAGGGCGCCTCGGAGGGGGAGGGGCTCGGCAACAAGTTCCTCGCGAACATCCGCGAGGCGGACGCGATCTGCCAGGTCGTCCGCGTCTTCGCCGACCCCGACGTCGTCCACGTCGACGGCCGCGTGGACCCGGCGTCCGACATCGAGACCATCGCCACCGAGCTCGTCCTCGCCGACCTCCAGACCCTCGAGCGCGCGGTCCCGCGCCTCGAGAAGGAGGTCAAGGGGAAGAAGGCCGACCCGGCCGTCCTCGCGGCCGCGCAGGCCGCCGTCGCCGTCCTCGAGCGGGGCACGGCGCTGAGCCACGCCGCCCCGGGCGACGACGTGGACCTCGACCTGCTGCGCGACCTCACGCTGCTGACGACCAAGCCCTTCGTCTACGTCTTCAACACCGACGAGGCGGGCCTGGCCGACACGGCCCGCCGCGCCGAGCTGGAGGCCCTGGTGGCGCCGGCCGGGTGCGTGTTCCTCGACGCGGCCGTCGAGTCCGAGCTGGTCGAGCTCGACCCGGAGGACGCCGCCGAGCTCCTCGCCTCCACCGGGCAGGAGGAGTCCGGCCTCGACCAGCTGGCGCGCGTCGGCTTCGAGGTCCTCGGCCTGCAGACCTACCTGACGACCGGCCCCAAGGAGTCGCGCGCCTGGACCATCCGGCGCGGCTGGACGGCGCCGCAGGCGGCGGGCGTCATCCACACCGACTTCCAGCGCGGCTTCATCAAGGCCGAGGTCGTCTCCTACGACGACCTCGTCGACGCCGGCTCGCACGCCGAGGCCAAGGCGCGGGGCAGGGTGCGCATCGAGGGCAAGGACTACGTCATGGCCGACGGCGACGTCGTGGAGTTCCGCTTCAACGTCTGACCCGCCCCGTCGCCCCCGCCCCGTCGCCCCCGCCGCCCGCCCCGTCGACGCCGCCGCCCGCCCGCGACGCGGGTCGCCGCGGCGACCAGCGGGTGGCGCCCAGGCGTCGCGCAGCCTGCGCCCAGGCGGCCGGGAGGAAGCGCCCGTGCGGTCACGGACAGGTCTCTTTCTGGTCACAGCACCCGCGAGACGCCGGTGGCGGCCGCTCGCGGGCTCGGCGGGTGCTTATCGTCTGCGCCAGCCGGGGTGCTGAGCGCGCCCCAGGCCACCACACCCCACGAGGAGGAACCACATGCGCGTCCCCACGCGGACCACGCGCGCCATGGCCATCGCGATGGCCGGCGTCTTCGCCCTCAGCGCCTGCGGCGGCTCGGACGACGGCGGCTCGGGCGAGGGGGGCGGCGGGGACGGCGGCGCCGCGAACCCCGACGCCACCTGGAGCATGTACATCGGCCAGCCGGAGAACCCGCTGGTCCCGGGCAACACGTCCGAGACCGAGGGCGGCCAGGTCGTCGACTCGCTCTGGACGGGCCTCGTCCAGTACTCCCGCGAGGACACCTCGGTCGAGTACACCGGCGTCGCCGAGTCGATCGAGTCCGACGACCAGCAGACCTGGACGATCACCCTCAAGGACGGGTGGACCTTCCACGACGGCACGCCCGTCACGGCCAGCAGCTTCGTGGACGCGTGGAACTACACCGCGCTGAGCGACAACGCGCAGCAGAACTCGTACTTCTTCGGCAACATCGAGGGCTACGCCGACCTGCAGGCGGAGACGGACGACGAGGGCAACGTCGTCGCCCCGCCGGCGTCGAAGGAGATGAGCGGGCTCGAGGTCGTCGACGACCAGACCTTCACCGTCACCCTCACGAGCCCCTTCGCGCAGTTCCCGCTGACCCTCGGGTACACGGCCTTCTACCCGATGTCGCAGGCCTTCCTCGACGACCCCGAGGGCATGGCGACCGAGACGCCCATCGGCAACGGCCCGTTCATGGCCGAGGCGCCCCTGTCGGACGGCCAGGGCATCGACCTGGTCCGCTACGACGACTACGCCGGTGAGGACGCCGCGCAGTCGGGTGGCGTGAGCTACCGCATCTACACGGACGTCAACACGGCCTACAACGACGTCCAGGGCGGCAACCTCGACCTCGTGGACTCCATCCCGCCGGACGCCATCGCGTCCGCGCAGGACGTCTTCGGCGACCGGTACCTCGAGTCGCCCTCCTCGAGCTTCCAGTACCTCGGCTACCCGCTGTACGACGACCGCTTCTCCGACGTGCGCGTCCGCCAGGCGATGTCCATGGCCATCGACCGGGACGCCATCAGCCAGGCCATCTTCCAGGGCAGCCGCACCGCCGCCGACGACTTCGTGTCGCCGGTCGTCAACGGCTACCGCGAGGGCGCCTGCGAGTACTGCCAGTACGACCCGGAGGCGGCCAAGGCCCTGCTGGCCGAGACCGACTTCGACACCTCGCAGCCCATCGAGCTGTGGTTCAACTCGGGCGCCGGCCACGACGCGTGGGTGCAGGCGGTGGGCAACCAGCTCCGCGACAACCTGGGCGTCGACTACACCCTGCGGGGCGACCTCGACTTCGCCCAGTACCTGCCGCTCGGCGACGAGAAGGGCTTCACCGGCCCCTTCCGCTCCGGCTGGGTCATGGACTACCCGTCGATGCAGAACTACCTCGAGCCGCTCTTCTCCACCGGCGCGCAGCCGCCGGCGGGCTCGAACAACACCTTCTACAGCAGCGAGGAGTTCGACTCGCTGCTGCAGCAGGGCAACTCGGCCGCGACGGACGACGAGGCCGTCGAGCTGTACCAGCAGGCGGACGACGTCCTCCTCGAGGACATGCCGGCCATCCCGATGTTCTTCTCCGTCGTCCAGAGCGTCTGGTCGGAGAACATCAGCAACGTCTACGTCGACCCCTTCACCCGGGTCGACGCGGCGGCCGTCACGGTCAACAGCTGACCCGGGGTAACCTCGACCGCTCCTCACGCCAGGGGTGCGGGTCCC
>NZ_JBBHZG010000001.1:523809-537184 GCF_037482305.1 Pseudokineococcus sp. 5B2Z-1 | reverse complement strand
CCCCCCCCCCCCCCCCCCCACCCCTGGTGCGTGAGGGCACCGGCGAGGGAGCCCCCGGGCACCTCGTCGGCCAGCTCCAGCGCCGACCCTCCGCCGGCGCCCGACCCGAGGAGGGACCCGTGGGCCGCTACGTCGCGCGCCGACTGCTCCTGACGATCCCCGTGCTCATCGGGGCCTCGTTCCTGATCTTCGCGATGGTGTACGCCCTGCCGGGCGACCCGATCCGCGCGCTCGCCGGCGACCGGCCCCTGCCCGCCTCCGTCCAGGCCGCGCTCCGCGCCGAGTACAACCTCGACGACCCCCTGCTCGTGCAGTACGGCAAGTACGTCCTCGGCCTCGTCCAGGGCGACTTCGGCACCGACTTCAGCGGACGACCCGTCCTCCAGACGATCAGCGAGCGGCTCCCCGTGACCGCGACCCTCACGGGCGTGGCCATCGTCTTCGAGATCATCATCGGCATCGCCGCCGGAGTCCTGGCGGGCCTGCGCCGCGGGTCCTTCTTCGACAACCTCGTCCTCGTGACGACGACGCTGCTCGTCTCCATCCCCGTCCTCGTCCTGGGTTTCGTCAGCCAGTACGTGCTCGGGGTCCGGCTCGGCGTCGTCCCCGTCGCGGGCATCAACGAGGGCCTCTACAGCTACCTGCTGCCGGGCTTCATCCTCGCGGCCATCTCCCTCGCCTACGTGGCGCGCCTCACGCGCACGAGCCTGGCCGACAGCCTGCGCGCCGACTACGTCCGGACGGCGCGCGCCAAGGGCCTCGACCGGCGCACGGTGGTCGTGCGGCACACGCTGCGCAACAGCCTCATCCCCGTGGTCACCTTCATCGGCGCTGACATCGGCACCCTGCTCGGCGGTGCCATCATCACCGAGTCGGTCTTCAACATCCCCGGCCTCGGCCGGGCGGTCTTCGAGTCGATCCAGCGCCAGGAGGGCTCCGTGGTCGTCGGGGTCATCACGCTGCTCGTCTTCTTCTTCATCTTCTTCAACCTGGTCGTCGACGTCCTCTACGCCGTCCTCGACCCGAGGATCCGCTATGAGTGAGCCGAGCACGAGCCAGCGGCGCCGCCCCGACGAGGGCGGCGAGCCCCACGACCGCGAGGAGGACCGGGAGGTCGGCACGACCGCCCTGGCCACGCCCGACGTGGACGGCGTCGACGAGAAGCAGGCGTCCCTCTGGGGGGACGCCTGGGCCGAGCTGCGCCGCAAGCCCTTCTTCTGGATCGGCGGCGTCCTGGCCGTCTTCTTCCTCGTCATGGCGCTCTTCCCCGCGCTCTTCGCCCGCGGCGCCGACCCGCGCGCCTGCAGCCTGGCGAACTCGGCGCAGCCGCCGTCGGGCGCGCACTGGTTCGGCTTCGACCAGCTGGGCTGCGACTACCTGGCGCAGGTCGTCTACGGGGCCCGCAACAGCCTGCAGATCGGCTTCACCGGGGTCATCGGCCTGCTCGTGGTCGGCGTCGTCGTCGGCGCCCTCGCCGGCTACTTCGGCGGCTGGGTCGACTCCCTGCTCGCGCGCATCACGGACGTCTTCTACGCGCTCCCGCTCATCCTCGGCGCCCTCATCCTGCTGCGGGTCGGGCCCGAGGCGCGGATCTTCGGCCAGCCGGTCCCGATCATCTCCGAGCGCGGCCCGGGCGCCATCGCCCTCGCGCTCGTCTTCTTCGGCTGGATGACGGCGATGCGGCTCGTGCGCTCGCAGGTCATCGCCATCAAGAGCTCGGACTACGTGGCCGCCGCTCGCGCCCTCGGCGCGGGCCCGATGCGGATCCTCGTCCGGCACATCCTCCCGAACGCCGTCGCACCGGTCATCGTCTACGCGACCATCACCGTCGGCGCCCTCATCGCCGCCGAGGCGGCCCTCACCTACCTGGGGGTCGGGCTGCAGCGGCCGAACTACTCGTGGGGCCTGCAGATCAGCGACGGCCAGAACCTGCTGCGCACGGCTCCCCACCTCGTCCTGATCCCGAGCGTCGTGCTGTCCTTGACGGTCATGGCGTTCGTCATGATGGGCGACGCCCTGCGCGACGCCCTCGACCCGAGGCAGCGCTCATGACCAGCCCCGTCCACGGCAGCGGCGGATCTCACGCCGCCGGCACGCGCACCGACGACGCGACGGCGACGTCGTCCCCCCGCACGGGCGCGCCCGTGCTCGAGGTCGACGACCTGCACGTGGAGTTCCGGTCCCGCGGGCCCGTCGTCAACGCCGTCAACGGCGTGAGCTACTCGATCGCTCCCGGCGAGACCATGGCCATCCTGGGCGAGTCCGGCTGCGGCAAGTCCGTGTCCGCGCAGGCGATCATGGGCATCCTCGACGTCCCGCCGGCGCACATCACCGGGGCGATCCGCTTCGAGGGGCGCGACATGCTCCAGATGGGCGCCGAGGAGCAGCGCAAGATCCGCGGCCCGGGCGTCTCGATGATCTTCCAGGACGCGCTCTCGGCCCTGAACCCCGTCTACAGCGTCGGGGACCAGATTGGCGAGATGTTCCGCGCCCACCGGGGCGCCTCCAAGAAGGAGGCGAAGGACAGGGCCGTCGAGCTCATGGACCGGGTGCGCATCCCCGCGGCCCGCCAGCGCGTCGACGACTACCCGCACCAGTTCTCCGGCGGCATGCGCCAGCGCGTGATGATCGCCATGGCGCTGGCGCTCGACCCCAAGGTCCTCATCGCCGACGAGCCGACGACGGCGCTCGACGTCACGGTGCAGGCGCAGGTCATGGACCTGCTCAAGGACCTGCAGCGCGACACCGGGATGGGGCTCATCCTCATCACCCACGACCTCGGCGTCGTCAACGAGGTCGCCGACCGGGTCGCCGTCATGTACGCGGGCAAGGTGGTGGAGACCGGCACCATCGACGACGTCTTCACGAGCCCGGCGCACCCCTACACGCGGGGCCTCATGTCCTCGATCCCCGTTCTCGACGGCAAGGGGCAGCGCCTCAACCCCATCGTGGGCGCGCCGCCGAGCCTGGCCCGCATCCCCGCGGGCTGCTCCTTCCACCCGCGGTGCCCGATGGGTCGCCGCGGGGACGGCGGTCGGCCGGACTGCACGAGCGACGTCCCGCCGCTGCGCGAGGTCGCCGCGGGACGCCGTGCGGCGTGCCACTACAGCGAGGAGCTCCTCCATGGCTGACACCCAGACGCGTCCCGAGCGCCGGACGAGCGAGGCGCGCCGGCGGTGGGAGGGGAGCGGCGAGCCGCTCCTGCAGATCCGCGGCCTGGCGAAGCACTTCCCGCTGCAGCAGGGCATCGTCTTCAAGAAGACGGTCGGCCACGTGCGGGCGGTGGACGGCGTCGACCTCACCGTCGACCGCGCGGAGACCGTCGGGCTCGTGGGGGAGTCCGGCTGCGGCAAGAGCACCGTCTCGAAGCTGCTCGTGGCGCTCGAGCGGCCGACGGCCGGGGAGATCGTCTACAAGGGCGAGGACGTGTCCCAGATGCGCGGCAGCGCGCTGAAGGACTACCGCCGCGAGGTGCAGATGATCTTCCAGGACCCGTACTCGTCGCTGAACCCGCGCATGACGGCGGGCGACATCGTCGCCGAGGGCTGGGCGGTCCACCCCGACGTGGCGCCCCGCAAGGGCCGCGACAAGCGCATCCGCGACCTGCTCGACCGCGTGGGCCTCAACGCCGACTACGCCAACCGCTACCCGCATCAGTTCTCGGGCGGGCAGCGCCAGCGCATCGGCATCGCCCGCGCGCTGGCCATGAGCCCCGAGCTCATCGTCTGCGACGAGCCGGTCTCCGCGCTCGACGTGTCGGTGCAGGCGCAGGTGATGAACCTGCTCGAGGACCTGCAGAAGGACCTCGGGCTGTCCTACCTCTTCATCGCCCACGACCTGTCGGTGGTCCGGCACATCTCGCACCGGGTCAGCGTCATGTACCTCGGGCGCATCGTGGAGACGGGCACGGACGCGGACGTCTACGGCCACCCGTCGCACCCCTACACGCAGGCGTTGCTGTCCTCGGTGCCCGTGCACGAGCCGGCGCTGCGCGGCAAGGGCGACCGGATCCTGCTCAGCGGCGACGTCCCCAGCCCCGCCAACCCGCCGTCGGGCTGCCGCTTCCGCACCCGCTGCTGGAAGGCGCAGGACGTGTGCGCCGAGGAGGACCCCCAGCTGCGCGACCGCGGGCAGGGCCACCCCTCGGCCTGCCACTTCGCCGAGGACCACCAGGTCGTGCCGACGACGGACGACCTGCCGGGCTGACCCCGGCGCGAGCACGACGACGGCCGGTCCCGGTGACGGGGCCGGCCGTCGGCGCGTCCGGGCACGGCGCGCGCCGGTGCACCGGTGGCGAGGTGGTCACGGTCCGGCGTCGTTCTGACCCGGAGGCCCTTCCGGGTTGGCCAGACCGTCACCTGCGGTGTTATCCAGTACGACGGACATGCGCCGTGCACCGCCGCCCGGCGCTCGCAGACCGAGCGGCGGAGCACCAGCCGCGGAGGAGGAGCACGCGCATGAGCAGCACGACCACGAGACCGCCTGCGGGCGGTGACCCGGCGGCCGACGCGCCGACGCCGGAGGACGCGGGCGCGGGCCGCGCGGGGATCGCCCCCTGGGTGTTCTTCCCCGCGCTCGGCATCATCCTGACGTTCGTCATCCTCACCCTGGTCTTCCAGGAGCAGGCGACGGCCGTGTTCGACGCCGTCCAGGGCGGCATCGTCGGCGGCATCGGCTGGTACTACGTCCTCCTCATCGCGGCCTTCATCGGGTTCTCGATCTGGGTGGGCGCAGGGCGCTTCGGCTCCATCAAGCTGGGCAAGGACGACGACGAGCCGGAGTTCCGGCTGCCCGTGTGGTTCGCCATGCTCTTCGCCACCGGCATGGGCATCGGCCTCGTCTTCTGGGGCGTCGCCGAGCCGCTCAACCACTTCGCGAGCCCCCGCCCGAGCGTCTCGGGCTCGCCCGAGAGCCTCGCGCAGCAGGCCATCACCCAGTCCTACATCCACTGGGGCATCCACGCCTGGGCCATCTACGTCGTCGCCGGGCTCGGCATCGCGTACTCGGTGCACCGCAAGGGGCGCCCGGTGTCCATCCGCTGGGCGCTCGAGCCGCTGCTGGGCGACCGGGTCAAGGGCGGCCTCGGCCACACCATCGACGTCATCGCCGTCATCGGCACGGTGATCGGCGTCGCGACGTCGCTCGGGCTCGGGGTGTCGCAGATCGGGGCGGGCTTCGAGTTCCTCGGCTGGTTCACCGACACGACGACGCTGCAGGTCACCCTCGTCTGCATCATCACGGCGATCGCGACCGTCTCCGTCGTCACCGGCCTCGCCAAGGGCATCAAGATCCTGTCGAACGCCAACATGGTGCTCGCGGGCGTCGTCCTCGTCGCCGTGCTGCTCGCGGGCCCGACCCTGTTCCTCCTGCGCGACTTCGTGCAGTCGCTGGGCCTGTACCTCCAGAACGTGCTGCAGCTGACCTTCGACGTCTCGGCCTACCAGGGCCAGGCCGGGCAGGCCTGGCAGGCGGCGTGGACGACGTACTACTGGGGCTGGTGGATGTCGTGGGCGCCGTTCGTCGGCGTCTTCATCGCCCGCATCTCCAAGGGCCGCACGGTCCGCGAGTTCGTCGCCGGCGTCCTGCTCGTGCCGACGGTCGTCACCTTCCTGTGGTTCTCCGTCCTCGGCGGCAGCGCGCTGTACGCGGAGGTGTTCGGGGGCGGCGGCTACGTGGGCGCCGACGGCTCGGTCGAGACCACGACCACGCTGTTCACCCTGCTGTCCGGCATCCCCGGCGGCGTGATCTGGGCCGTGGCCGGGATCATCCTCATCACGCTGTTCTTCGTGACGTCGTCGGACTCCGGCTCGCTCGTCGTCGACATGCTGACGAGCGGGGGCGACCCGAACCCGCCGGTGTGGAGCCGCGTCATGTGGGCGCTGCTCGAGGGCGCCGTGGCCATCGCCCTGCTCTCCGCGGGTGCGGGCACCCTGACCGCGCTGCAGACGGCGGCCATCATCACCGCGCTGCCGTTCAGCTTCGTCCTCATCGGGATCATGCTGGCGCTCGCCAAGGCCTTCAAGGGCGAGATCGAGGAGCGCCGCCGGCTCATGCGCGCGGTGGAGCGCCGCGAGCTCGCGCAGGAGGCCTCCGAGCGCGTCTTCGGCCAGCTCGAGGAGTACCCGCTCGACGCGCACACGGCGAACGGCAACGGGGCGCACGCCGCGAACGGGCGTCGCGACGGCGGCGTCAAGGTGCTGCGCCGTCGTCGCCGCGAGGCGACGAAGTAGGCGGCACCTCGCCCGCACCGGACCCCCGCGACGCACGCGTCGCGGGGGTCCGGTGCGTCCGGGCGCGCCCGGTGCCGGGTCCGCGGGACGGGGCTCTCGTGACGGGGGCGCCGTCGTGAGCGGGACCCGGCTCGTGGTCGCCGCGGCGCTCGTCGACGACCTCGTGCGCCCCGGCAGCGTCCTGGCCGCCCGCCGCAGCGCCCCCGCGTCGCTCGCCGGGGGGTGGGAGCTTCCCGGGGGCAAGGTCGAGCCGGGGGAGGACCCGGCCGCGGCGCTGCACCGCGAGCTGGCCGAGGAGCTCGGAGTCCGCGTCGCGCTGGGGCGGCGCCTCGTCTCCGACGAGCCCGACGGCGACTGGCCCCTGTCCTCCGCGCTGCGGATGCGCGTGTGGCTCGCGCGCGTGGTGGAGGGGGAGCCCGCGCCGCTCGAGGACCACGACGAGCTGCGGGTGCTGCCCGGGGGCCGGTGGGGCGACGTCGCCTGGCTGCCCGGCGACGTCGCCCCGCTGGAGGTCCTCGCCCGGTCCTCGGGGTGGGCGGGCGGGTGAGCCCGGGGTGGGCGGGTGGATGAGCCCTGGGTGGGCCGCCGCTGGGGCGGCGGGCCTCAGCCGGTCTGGCCGGAGGCGTCCGGCACGTCGCCGTCCGGGCGGGGCGGCTCGCCCTCGCGCTGGGGGAGCTGCGCCATGCCGGCCTGCTGGATCGGCGAGGGGCCGAGCTCGTCGAGGAGCTGCTGCATGCGGTGGTAGGCGCGGTCGCGGTAGGCGATGAGCTCGTCGAGCTGCTCGGGCCCGAGGTCGTAGAAGCCGCCGCCGTTCTTGGTGCCGTGCCGCCCGGCGTCGACGACGTCGGTGAGGAGCCTCGGCGCGGACAGGCGGTCCCCGAAGCCCTCCTGCAGCGTCCCGAAGCCGCGCACGTAGGTGTCGAGACCGGCCATGTCGGCGATGGCGAAGGGGCCGAAGAAGGGCAGCCGGAAGCCGAAGGTCGTGCTGACGACCGTGTCGACGTCCTGCGGGGTCGCGACGCCCTCCTCGACGACGGCCATGGCCTCCTTCAGCAGGACGAACTGGAGGCGGTTGAGGACGAAGCCGGGGACGTCGGCGACCTGGGCGCTGCGGCGGCCCATGCGGGCGAGGAGCTCCTCGACGGCCTCGACGACGGCCGGGTCCGTGTGCTCGCCGCTGACCAGCTCGACGCCGGGGATGAAGGGCGCCGGGTTGGAGAAGTGCACGGTGAGGAAGCGGCTCTTGTCGCCGATCGCCGCGGACAGCACCTTCACGGGGATGGTCGAGGTGTTCGTGCCGATGATGGCGTCGGCGCGGGCGGCCGCGTCGACCTGCCGCAGGACGTCGAGCTTGAGGTCGGGGATCTCCGGGACGGCCTCCTCGACCCAGTCGACGTCCGCCACCGCGTCCTCGAGGGACTCGCGCGGGTGGAGGTTCGCCTCGACGGCGTCGGCCGCGCCGGCGGGGTAGAGCCCGTTCTGCTCGAAGACGCGCGCCTCGCGCAGCAGCCGCTCGTGGTTGGTGCGGGTCGTCTCGGCGTCGGCGTCCGCGAGCTGCACGGGCACGCCGGCGATCGCGAGCGACTGCGCGATGCCGCCGCCCATGTACCCGGTGCCCACGACGGCGGCGCTCTCGATGCGGCGGACTGCCACGGTGCTTCTCCTCGCGTCGGCGGCCCGGCGACGTCGCCGCGCCTCGTCCCCCCAGTCTGTCGCCCACCGGTCCCGGGCGGGCGCGGGCGTCGCGCTCGACCGGTCGGCCGGGGCCGGGGCCGGGGGCCGGTCAGCGGCGGCGCGGCTCGTAGCGCTCGAGCCGGTGCGTGCGCCGCACGAGCGCGCGCAGGTCCTCGAGCGCTCCCGCGACGGCGCCGGTCGCCCGCGCCTGCACGAGGACGTTGCCCAGCGCCGTCGCCTCGACGGGCCCGGCGAGCACGGGGCGGCCGCACGCGTCCGCGGTGAGGCGGCAGAGCAGCGCGTTGCGGGCCCCGCCCCCGACGACGTGGACGACGTCGACGTCGCGGCCGGAGAGCCGGACGGCGTCCTCCACGGCGCGGGCGAAGGCCCGCGCGAGGCTGTCGAGGACGCACCGGACGACGGCGGCCCGCTCGACGGGCACGGGCTCGCCGGCGGCCTCGCACGCCCGCTGCACCCGCCCGACCATCGGGCCCGGCGGCAGGAACACGGGGTCGTCGACGTCGACGACGGGGCCTCCGGCCGGCAGCTCCCCGGCGGCGGCGAGCAGGCGGCCCAGGTCGACCTCCCCGCCGGTGCTCCCGCCCGCGCCCCGGACGTCCCCCTCGAGGCGCCACTCCTCGAGGCAGCCCTGCAGGACCCACAGGCCCATGACGTTGTGGAGGTAGCGGACCCGCCCGTCGACGCCGCGCTCGTTGGTGAAGCCCGCGGCCAGGCTCTCCGGCACCAGCACCGGCTCCTCCAGCTCGACGCCGACGAGCCCCCAGGTGCCGCAGGCGACGTACGCGAAGCGCTCGTGCTCGGCCGGGACGGCCACGACGGCGGAGGCCGTGTCGTGGCTGCCGACCGCGACGAGCTCGGTGCCCGCCAGCCGCGCGGGCTCCTCGACGGAGGGGAGCAGCGGGCCGAGCGCCGTGCCGGCGTCCACGACCTCGGGCAGCAGGGTGGGGGAGACGCCCGCCAGGCGCACGAGGTCGGGCGCCCAGCGCCCGGTGCGCACGTCCGCGAGGCCCGTCGTCGACGCGTTGGTCGACTCCGCGACGCGGCGCCCGGAGAGCCAGAAGCCGAGCAGGTCGGGCAGGAGCAGCAGCTGGTCGGCGCGCTCGAGCAGCGGCCCGCGCGCCTCGACGACGAGCTGGTAGATCGTCGTGAAGGGCAGGTGCTGCAGCCCGTTGCGCGCGTACAGCTCCTCCGCCGGCAGCCGCCGGTGCACCTCCTCGGCGACGCCGTCGGTGCGGGCGTCGCGGTAGGAGCGCGGGTTGGCGAGCAGGCCGCCGCCGGCGTCGAGCAGCGCGTAGTCGACGGCCCACGTGTCGACGCCGACGCTGCGCACGCCCTCCGGCCCGGCGGCCCGTCCGGCCCGCGCCAGGCCCGCCAGCGCGTCCTGCCACAGGCCGAGGACGTCCCAGTGCAGGCGCGGCTCGCGGCCGTCGGCGCCGGCGGCGACCTCGACGGCCCCGTTGCGGAAGCGCGCGACCTCCTCGAGGTCCAGCAGGTCGGGGCCGACGCTCCCGAGCATGACGCGCCCGCTGGAGGCCCCGAGGTCGACGGCGGCGTGCCGGCTCACCGGGCGCCACCCGCGCGGCCCCGGCGCGTCGCGGGGGCCGTCATCGCAGGAAGGCCGCGGCGACGCCCGAGTCGACGGGCACGTGCAGGCCGGTGGTCCGCGACAGCTCGCCGCCGGTGAGGACGAAGACGGCGTCCGCCACGTGCTCGGGCAGCACCTCGCGCTTGAGCAGCGTGCGCTGCGCGTAGAAGGCGCCGAGGTCCTCCTCCGGGATGCCGTAGGTCTTCGCGCGCTGCGCGCCCCAGCCGCCGGCGAAGATGCCGGAGCCGCGCACGACGCCGTCGGGGTTCACGCCGTTGACCTTGACGCCGTGCTCGCCGAGCTCGGCGGCGAGCAGGCGCACCTGGTGGGCCTGGTCGGCCTTCACGGCGGAGTAGGCGATGTTGTTGGGCCCGGCGAAGACGCTGTTCTTGCTCGAGATGTAGACGACGTCGCCGCCCATGCCCTGGGGGACGAGCACCCGCGCCGCTGCCTGCGACACGAGGAAGCTGCCCTTGGCCATGACGTCGTGCTGGAGGTCCCAGTCCTTCTCGGTCGTCTCCAGCAGCGGCTTGGAGATCGACAGGCCGGCGTTGTTGACGACGAGGTCGAGCCCGCCGAAGGCGAGCACGGCGTCGCGCACGGCGGCGGCCACGGCCTCCGGGTCGGACACGTCGACGGCGACGCCGACGGCGACGTCGGCGCCCTTCGCCCCGGCGATGCCCGCGGCGGCCTCCTGCGCCTTCGCGAGGTCGAGGTCGGCGACGACGACGCAGGCGCCCTCGGCCGCGAGGCGCGTGGCGACGGCCTTGCCGATGCCGGAGGCCGCGCCGGTGACGAGCGCGACGCGGGTCGCGAGCGGCTTCGGGCGCGGGCGGCGGGCGAGCTTGGCCTCCTCCAGCGCCCAGTACTCGATGCGGAACTTCTCCACCTCGTCGATGGGCGCGTAGGTGCTCACGGCCTCGGCGCCGCGCATGACGCCGATGGCGTTGCGGTAGAACTCGCCGGCCACCCGCGCGGTCTGCGCGTCCGCGCCGTAGGTGAACATCCCCACGCCGGGGACGAGGACGACGGCGGGGTCGGCGCCGCGCATCGCCGGGCTGGCCGCGTCGGCGTGGCGCTCGTAGTAGGCCGTGTAGTCGGCGCGGTAGGCCTCGTGCAGGGCGGGCAGGCGCTCGAGGACCTCCTCGAGCGGCGCGGTGGCCGGCAGGTCGACGACCATGGGGCGGACCTTCGTCCGCAGGAAGTGGTCGGGGCAGGAGGTGCCGAGCGCGGCGAGCCGGGGGTGCTCGGAGCGGGCGAGGAAGTCGAGGACGGCGGGGGAGTCGTCGTAGTGGCCCACCTGGGGCGCGTCCGTGGACGCGAGCCCGCGCAGCACGGGCGCGAGCGCGGCGGCGCGCTCGCGGCGCTCGGCCTCGGGGAGCGGGCCGTGGCCCTCGAGCTCCTCGCCGAAGGGGTGGGCGCCGGACGCCGCCTCCCGCTCGGCGAGGAAGCGCTCGGCGGTGCGGACGATCTCGAGCGACCGCTCCCGGCACTCCTCGCTCGTCCGGCCCCAGGCCGTGATGCCGTGCCCGCCCAGCACGCAGCCGATCGCGCGGGGGTTGGCCCGCGCCACCTCGGCGATGTCGAGCCCGAGCTGGAAGCCGGGGCGGCGCCACGGCACCCACGCCACGCGGTCGCCGAAGACCTCGCGGACGAGCGCCTCGCCGTCGGCGGCGGTGGCCAGGGCGATGCCGGAGTCGGGGTGCAGGTGGTCGACGTGCGCGGCCTCGACGAGGCCGTGCATGGCCGTGTCGATGGAGGGCGCCGCGCCGCCGCGCCCGTGCAGGCAGTAGTCGAAGGCGGCGACCATCTCGTCCTCGCGGTCGACGCCGGGGTAGACGTCGACCAGGGCCCGGAGCCGGTCCAGGCGCAGGACGGCGAGGCCCTCGGGCGTCAGGGTGCCGAGGTCGCCGCCGGAGCCCTTGACCCACAGCAGCTCGACCTCGCGGCCGGTCGCGGGGTCGACGTCGACGCCCTTCGCGGAGGTGTTGCCGCCGGCGTAGTTGGTCGTCGTCGGGTCGGCCCCGAGGGCGTTGGAGCGGGCGACGAGGTCGTCGACGGGGGTGCTCACGCGGGTCTCCTGGTCGGCGTCGGATCCGGGGTCGGGGGAGGGGATGGTCGGGCCGTCGCTGCTGCCGCCGGGCGCGCCGGGCATCAGGCGCCCCACCCGGCCTGGGTGCCGCCGACCCGCTCGGCGCGGACGCGCTCGAGGTACCCCGAGGCGGCGAAGGCGCGGTACGGGTCGGCGGGCAGGCCGCGGCTCTCGCGGACCTCGGCGAGCAGCGGGCGCACGTCGGTGCTGTAGGCGTCCATGAGCAGGCCGTTGGCCGCGAGCACGTCACCGGACCGCTGCGCCTCGCCGATCGCCTCGCGGTCGACGAGCAGCGCCTTCGCCGTCGCCTCCTGGACGTTCATCACCGAGCGGATCTGGCCCGGGACCTTCTCCTCGATGTTGTGGCACTGGTCGAGCATGAAGTTGACGCCCGAGTCCGGCCGCAGGGCGTCGCCCCGCACGATCTCGTTCATGATCCGGAACAGCTGGAAGGGGTCGGCCGCGCCGGCCATGAGGTCGTCGTCGCCGTAGAAGCGCGAGTTGAAGTCGAAGGCGCCGAGCCGGCCCGCGCGCAGCAGCTGCGCCACGATGAACTCGATGTTGGTGCCCGGCGCGTGGTGGCCGGTGTCGAGCACGACCATCGCCTGCTCGCCCAGCGCCAGGCAGTGCAGGAGCGACGTGCCCCAGTCCGGGATGTCCATCGCGTAGAAGTAGGGCTCGAAGAACTTGTACTCGAGGACGATCCGCATGTCCGCGTCGAGCGCGGCGTAGATCTCGGCCAGCGACTCGGCGAGCCGGTCCTGGCGGTCGCGCAGGTCGTCCTGCCCGGGGTAGTTGGTGCCGTCGGGCAGCCAGATCTTGAGGTCCTTCGACCCCGTGGCGCGCATGACGTCGAGGCACTGCAGGTGGTGCTGCACGGCCTTGCGCCGGACGGCCGGGTCGGCGTTGGTCAGCGACCCGAGCTTGTAGTCGTCGTCCTGGAAGACGTTGGAGTTGATCGTCCCGAGCGTCACGCCCTCGTCGGCGGCGTGCGCGGCCAGCTTCCCGAAGTCGTCGACGAGGTCCCACGGGATGTGCAGCGAGACCCGCGGGGCCGCGCCGGTGTGCCGGTGCACCTGCGCGGCGTCGCTGATCTTCTCGAAGGGGTCGCGGGGGACGCCCGCGGTCGGGAAGACCTTGAAGCGGGTGCCCGCGTTGCCGAAGGCCCAGCTCGGCAGCTCGATCGTCTGCTGCGCGAGGGCGTCGGCGGCGCTCTGCCGCCGCTGCTCGGGGGTGGTCATCGGAGGCCTCCGGTCGGGTCGGTCGGGCTCGTGCCCGTCGTGCTGGCGTCGGTCGTGCCGGGGTCGCTGGTGGGGGCGTCGCTCGCGGGGGCTGGGCCGGAGCGCTGCGCGTCGAGGTCGAAGACGCACGTCAGGCGCACGGAGCCGGTGTCCGGGCGGCCGCCCGGCAGGTCGGCGAAGAAGGGCGCCATGTCGGCCTGCCAGCGGGCGTTGACCCCGGTGGCGTCCATGGCCGCCTGGGCGGCGTCGAGGTCGTCGGCCTCGACGGTGCCGACGAGGAGCCCGTCCTCGCGCAGGAAGAGCCGGTAGTCGCGCCAGCCCGACGCCGCGAGGGCCTCGAGCATCTCCGGCCAGACCGCGGCGTGCCGGCGGGTGTACTCCTCGAGGCGGTCGGGGCGCACCTGGAGGGTGAAGCAGTAGTGAGGCACCGTCGCTCCTCGGCTCGTGAAACGTTCCAGACCCTAGGGGCGGCGATCGCGGCGGTCAACGCCGCGACCACCGCTCGCGTCGAGCGACCCGGCCCACCGGTGGG
>NZ_JBBHZG010000001.1:506987-523740 GCF_037482305.1 Pseudokineococcus sp. 5B2Z-1 | reverse complement strand
CCCCCCCCCCCCCCCCCCCCCCCCCCCCCCCCCCCCCCCCCCCCCCCCCCCCCCCCCCCCCCCCCCCCCCCCCCCCCCCCCCCCCCCCCCCCCCCCCCGAGCCGCGATCAGTCGCCGGGGACGACGACCGTCGTCGTGGCGGTGAGCCCCGAGACCCGGCCGGTGGCCACGACCTCCTGCTCGCCGGCGCCGGTCCGGGGGTGCACCTTCCCGGCCGCGCTCCCGGCGCCGTCCTCGCCGGTGCGCACCCGCGCGACCCGCCGGCCGTCGACGACGACGTCCACGGCCTCGCGCGGGGCGAAGCCGCTGACGGCGACGTCGGCGCGCCCGCCGGCGGTGAGGTCGCCCGTGACGAGCAGCTGCGGCCCGACCTCGACGAGCTCGCCCGGCCCCGGGTCCTCGCCCGTGAGGGCCAGGCGGGGGGCCGGCGGCGCCTCCATGCCCGCCCCCAGGAAGTACGAGGGGTGCGGCGGCTGGTTGTAGCCGGTGTTCTGCCACGCCACGGCCAGGCGGTACTGGGAGTCCGACTGCAGCGTGCGAAGCCGGTGCTCGGTCGGGTCCGTCGTGGTGTGCACCCGCAGGGCGGAGGAGTCCTCGAGCCGGGTGACGACCTCCTCGCGCCAGTCGCCGAAGAGGTCGGCCTGCAGCGCGGGCGTGCCCTTCGTGCCGTTGTTCGTCAGCGTCCCCTCGGCCCGGTAGACCTCGACCTCCTCCTGGGCCTCCCAGTCCCACCGGCTGATGGTGGGGACGCCGGCGCCGCGGTCGGCGTCGTAGTCGTGGTCCGTGATCTCGCGCAGGAGGTCGCCGTCCCACCAGGTGACGAAGTTCGCCGCGGGGATCTGCTCGGACAGCAGCTCGCCGTCCGCCGACCTCATCTGCCCGACGGGGGAGTCCCACGCGGCGTCGCCGCCGACGGCCCAGCCCTCGGCGCCCGTCGTGCGGGGGTCGACGTCGGCCATCGCGGCGCGGCCGGTGTCGCGGTCCGCCGGGACCGACCAGAGGACCTCGCCGGTGGCCGCGTCGCGGAAGGTGGCGCCGCGCCCGCCCGAGGCCGGGATGTCCTCGTGGGCCGCGAAGACCTCGAGCCCCGGCCGGTCGGGCGCGAAGTCGCCCACGTGCAGCGCGTCGCCGTGCCCGAGCCGCGTGTTGTGGAGGGCTTCGCCGTCGTCGTCGATCGTCATCGAGCCGAAGACCAGCTCGTCCTTCTGGTCGCCGTCGACGTCGGCCACGGACATCTGGTGGTTGCCCTGGCCGCGGTACTGGGAGCCGGCCTCGTCGCTGTCGAAGACCCACCGCAGGGAGAGGTCCGTGCCGTCGAAGTCGTAGGCCGCGACGACCGAGCGCGTGTAGTAGCCGCGGCTGAAGACCATGCTCGGGCGCTCGCCGTCGAGGTAGGCCGTCGCGGCGAGGAAGCGGTCCACCCGGTTGCCGTACCCGTCGCCCCAGTCGCCGACGTCGCCGCGCGGGGGCTCGTAGTCGACGGTGTCGACCGCGGCGCCGGTCCCGCCGTCGAAGACGGTGAGGAACTCCGGGCCGGAGAGCACGTAGCCCCCCGAGCTCCGGAAGTCGGCGGTCGGGTCGCCGATGACGGCGCCCTGCCCGTCGACCGTGGCGTCGGCCGTCCTCATCGCCACCTCGGCGCGCCCGTCGCCGTCGTAGTCGAAGACCTGGAACTGCGTGTAGTGCGCCCCGGCGCGGACGTTGCGGCCGAGGTCGACGCGCCACAGGCGCGTGCCGTCCATCTCGTAGGCGTCCACGTAGACGGGACCGGTGTAGCCGGACTGGGAGTTGTCCTTGGAGTTCGACGGGTCCCACTTGAGGACCACCTCGTACTCGCCGTCGCCGTCGAGGTCGCCGACCGAGGCGTCGTTCGCCCGGTAGGTGTAGGGCTGGCCGGCCTCGTCGACCCCGTCGGCGGGCTTGTCGAGCGGGATGTCGAGCGTCTGGTCGTCCCAGACCTCGAACTCCTCCGTCGCCCAGCGCTCCTCGCCGTCGAGGACGGTGCTCACCCGGTACGTGGAGCCCGCGCCGCCGGCCGGGTCGACGAGGGAGGTGCTGCTCGTGAGCGCCTCGGCCGTCACGCGCTCCCCGTCGCGGTAGACGTGGAAGGCGACCTCGTCCGGGTCCTGGCCGAGCATCCGCCAGCCGACGTGGACGCCGCCGTCGACGGCGACCGCCACGGGGGAGCGGTCGAGCCGCTCGGCCTGGCGCTCGAGCAGGGTGGGCGCCTCGGTGACGAGGACCTCCGAGCGCGCCGAGGTGCCCCCGGCGTTCACGGCGGCGACGGCGTACCGGTAGGGGACCGTCGTCAGCACGTCGTCGTCGGCGTACCGCGGCTCGTCGGTCCGGCCGACGAGCACGAGCCCGTCCTCGGCGCCGGGGGCGCCCTCGGCGCCCTCGGCCCGGTAGACGAGGTAGTACAGCGCCTCCGCCGAGCCCTCCCACGTGAGCGTGAGCTCGCGCGCCGAGAGGTCGGTCGCGGCGAGGCCCGTGGGCACCGGCGCCGTGGCCACGTCGTCGTCGACCGTCGTCACGAGCGCGTCCTCGCTGGGCACGGACTCGGTCCCCGCCGCGTCGAGGGCGACGACGCGGTAGGCGTACTCCAGGCCCACGTCGGCGGTGGTGTCGACGAAGGAGGTGCCGTCGACCTCGCCGAGGGCGTCGGCCGCCGCGGCGCCGGGCGCCTGGCGGTAGACGCGGTACCCGGCGGCGTCCGGTGCGGCCGTCCAGGCGAGCGGCACGCTCACATCCGTGCCGTCCACCGCGACGTCGCCGGCCGCCAGGGCGGTCGGGGCCAGCAGGAGGGCCGTCACCTCGACGCCGTTGAGGCGGGACGACGAGCCCGTCATGACGAGGCTCAGCTGGCCGTCGACGACGTCGACCGGCTGGCTGGTCTTCTTCGACACCGACCCGCGGCCGGCGTTCGAGGAGCCGTAGGCCCGGCCCTCGAGCTGGACCTCGGAGCGGCTCGTGCCGATCCAGTCGCCGTTGTAGGTCGTCACGGCGTACGTGCCCCGCGGCACGTCGACCGCCAGCTCGTTCTCCGGCGAGGGCAGGAGGAAGTCGCGCTCGACGTCGTCCGGCGGGTCGTCGTAGCCCGTCCCGCGGTCGCGCCCGCCGATCGCGGGCTCCAGGGAGACCCACCCGTAGCCGCGCTCGGGCGTGTAGAGGGTCGTCTCGTCGACCGCCTCGTACCCCTCGGCGACGGGGCTGCCGGACAGCTGGACGTCGAGGCGCACCAGGGCGGCGCGCGTCGTCACGCGGACGGGGGCCGACGGCGCGGACTCGCCGCGGCCGTTGACCGCCACGACGCGCAGGTCGTAGGAGGCGCCCTCGTCGAGGCCGGCGACGCTCGCGCGCCCCACGGTCGACGTCGTCGCCAGCGCGTACGCGCCGTCGTCGGCGCCCGCGTCCTTGCGCTGCACGAGGTAGACGTCGGCGCCCTCGACGGGCTCCCACGTCAGCACCGCGCCGCTGCTCGACACGCCGCTCGCGACCGGGGCCGCCGGGGCGGCGGGCACCTCGGCGGGCCGCTCGGCGTCGACGACCTCGTCCGCCAGCGGGACGTCGAGCTCCGCCACGTCGGCCGCAACGAGGCGCGCCATCTGGACGGCGCCGTAGGTCTGGAAGTGCGTGTCGTCCTGCGTGCCGCCCGGCCGGTTCGGGTACGCGCCCTCGGGCACCCAGAGGAAGACCGACTTCGCGCGCTCGGGCCCGATCTCGGTGAGGTAGGCGCGGCTGGACGCCGACAGGTCGACGAGCGGGGTCCCCGTCTCCGCGGCGAGCCGCTCGGCGGCCTCGACGTAGGCGGGGAAGGAGACGTTCGCCGTCCCGTCCGCGGCGTAGCTGCGCCGGGACACCGGCGTCACCAGCACGGGGGTCGCCCCGCGCTGGCGCGCGCCGTCGACGAAGGTGCGCAGGTACTCGGCGTAGTCGTCGGGGGCCGCGTACCGGTCGTCGACCCCGTAGGAGTTGTCGTTGTGCCCGAACTGGACGAGAAGGTGGTCGCCGGGGCGGACGTCGAGGAGCACCTCGTCGAGCCGGCCCTGGCTGATGAAGTTCTTCGAGCTGCGCCCGCCGATCGCGGCGTTGACGACGTCGACGTCGTCGGTGAGGTACCGGTCGAGCATCTGGCCCCAGCCGGCCTGCGGGGCGTAGTCGTCGGTGTACGTCTGGACGGTCGAGTCGCCCGTGATCCACGCGGTGGGCTGCTCCGCCGCCTCCCGGGGGCCCTGCGGCGTGATGGTGAGGCCCGCCAGGTGGGGGGCCGACCCGCCGAGGTCGAGGTTCATCTGCCCGTCCACGAGGGCGATGTCGAAGGACATCTCGAGCAGCTCGCCGGGGGGCAGGGCGGTCGTGAGGACCTTCGCCATCTCCTCGACCTCGAGCGAGACCTCGCTCGACCCGCCGGTGTCCCCGGCCACGACGTCGACGGTGTAGTCGCCGGGCGGCAGGTCGACGACGAGCTCGGTCGCCCCCAGGTCGAGGGAGTCCCCGCGCAGCGGGTCGTCGCCGCCCCGGTCGGTGCTCGTGACCTCGCGCGGGTCGACGACGCCGTAGCGCCGCTCAGCCGTGTACGGGGTGGACGCGTCCACGCGGACCGCGCCGTCGGCGAGCGCGCCGCCGCCGAGGTCGAGCACGAGCGGCCCGTCGAGGGCCGGTGCGGGCGTGGTGAGCGAGGACACCGCCATCGCCGAGGCGGCGGAGGCGCCGCCGTCGGCGTCGAGGGCGCGGACCCGGTAGTGGTGCACCGCCGTGGTGTCGACGCCCTCGTCGGTCGCGAAGACGTCGCGCCCCTGCACGCGGGCCACCTCGGCCCAGGGGCCGTCGACGGCCTCGCCCCGCTCGAGGACGTAGCCGGCGGAGCCGGGCACCTCGTCCCAGCGCACCATCACGGCGCCGTCCGCGACCCGCGCCGTGCGCAGGTCCTCCGGCGCGGGGAGCAGGGACGTCGCCGGGTCGTCGGGGTCGGCCTCGACGGCCGTGACCTGGAGGCCGTTGACGTAGCCGCCGGCGCCCGCGCCGGTGACGTCCACCGTGAGCTGCCCGTCCTCGACGACGGTGCGCCACGTCTGCTCCGAGACGGCCTGGCGGCTCGAGACGCTGCCGACGGGGACGCCCTCGAGGGAGATCGAGGTGCGGGTCGTGCTGGTGCCCGGCAGGAGGTCGCCGGAGAGGACGCGCACGTCGTAGGCGCCGTCGGGCACGTCGAGGGCGAAGCCCCAGGCGGTGCCCAGCACGAAGTCCTGCGCCACGGCCCCGGCCGAGGACGTCCCGCGGTCGCGCGAGACGGGCGCCGCGCCCTCCACGGGCACGATGCCGTAGCCGACCTCCGCCGAGTAGCGGTTCGACTCCGGCACGCCCGTCCACTCCTCCGCGACGGGGCTGGTGGCGGTGCCCAGGTCGAACGACCACGTGGCGGGGTCGTCCGCCGCGACGGCGGCGGGGACGCCGAGGAGGGCGACCGCCGAGGCGGTCGCGACGGCGACGACGGCGCGGCTGCGCCGCCGTCGGACGGAGGAGGAGGCGGCGGTCGGGGCCCCCGTGCGGGGGGCGGTCGCGCCGGGTCGGGACGGATGCACGGCACCACACCTTCGGTCTCGTCGTCGAGAGCAGGTCGCTCGCCGGCACGTCGGCCGGGGAGGGCGGCCGGGGGCGTCCTGCGCGCGCCCGGCGTCGCCGACTGAAGGGGATAGCGCTTTCCTTTGTCAAGGGGCGAACCGGGGTGGATCGGACGCGCTGCGCCCGCCACCGCCGCCGTCCGGGGGGTCGACACGGCTCCTCCCTCGGGGTGTTGACGGACGGGCCGTCGACCGCCTACGGTCGGAAGGCGCTTTCCACCCGAGCAGAGAGGCTCTTGTGATGAAACGATGCATGAGGATCGTCGCGGTCACCGCGACGGCCGCGCTCCTGGCCGCCGGCTGCGGCGGCGGCTCCGGCTCCGGTTCCGGGGACGGCGCCGAGGGCGGTGACGTCTCGCTCGTCATGACCTTCTGGGGCAACGACGACCGCGCCCAGCGCTACGACCAGGCCCTGCGCGCCTACGAGGAGGCCAACCCGGGCGTCACCGTCCAGGAGACCTTCGTCGACTACCCCAGCTACTGGCCCGCCCGGGCCACCGAGGCGGCCGGCCGGAGCCTGCCGGACGTCATGCTCATGGACCTGTCCTACCTGCGGGAGTTCGGCGCCAACGGGCAGCTCCTCGACGTGAGCACGCTCTCCGGCGACGAGGCGATCGACCTGTCGGGGATGTCGGACAGCCTCATCCCGTCCGGCCAGGTCGACGGGGCCCAGGTCGGCGTCCCGGTCGGCACGAACGCCTTCGCGCTCTTCACGGACGCCGCGGCCGTCGAGGCCACGGGCGTCCCGGCGCCGGAGCGGCCCACCTGGGACGAGTACAACGACTACGTCGCCGCGGTCGCGGCCGCCGGCGCCACGGACGCCGAGGGTCAGGCGCTGTTCGGCTCGGGCGACTACACCGGCATCTTCTGGATCTTCATCCACTGGCTCAACCAGCAGGGCATCGAGCCCTTCACGGAGGACGGCGAGCTGGGCTTCACCCAGGACGACGTCGCCGAGTGGTGGGGCTCCGTGGAGGACCTGCGCGGCGGCGGGGGCTTCATCTCGCCCGAGCGCGTGAACCAGCTCACGCCGCTGTCGATCTTCGACGCCGGGGAGACCACCACGGAGCAGAGCTGGGACAACTTCCTCGCCGGCTACGTGGCCAACAACCCCGACGGCGAGCACTCGCTCCAGCCCATCCCCTCGGACGATCCCGCGGACCCGGGGCTCTTCCTCAAGCCGTCGATGCTCTACAGCATCGGGGCGAACACCGAGCACCCGGCGGAGGCGGCCGCGCTCGTCGACTACCTCGTCAACGACCCCGCGGCGGGCGAGGCGTTCGGCACGTCGCAGGGCCTGCGCGCGTCGAGCTACCAGCGCGACGCGATGGAGCTCGAGGGGGTCGACGCCCAGGTGGCCGAGTACGAGGAGTCCATCGAGCCCCTGCTGCAGGACTCGCCCCCGCCGCCCGTGCGCGGCTTCGGCACGCTCGAGGCCCGCTTCCTCGAGATCAACGAGAACCTCAACTACGGCACCCTCTCCGTCGACGAGGCCGCCGAGCAGTGGTACGGCGAGGCGCAGCAGACCCTCGCCGACAACCAGTAGACCGACCGGGTCGGCCGCCGGGCGCGCGCGAGCGCCCGGCGGCCCGCCACACGACCGACGCTCGAAGGGGAGGGTCGATGACGACGACCACCCGGGCCGCCCAGCGGCCCCTCGCGGAGGCGCCCCGACGGCGNCCCCCCCCCCCCCCCCCCCCCCGCCACACGACCGACGCTCGAAGGGGAGGGTCGATGACGACGACCACCCGGGCCGCCCAGCGGCCCCTCGCGGAGGCGCCCCGACGGCGGTCCTCCCGGCGGCGCCGCGGCGAGGACCTCGCCGGCTACGCCTTCCTCACGCCGTGGCTCCTGGGCTTCTTCCTGCTCACGGTCGGGCCGATGCTGGCCTCGCTCTACCTGTCCTTCACCCGCTACGACCTCTTCAACGCGCCGAGCTGGGTGGGCCTGGAGAACTACCAGCGGCTGTTCGCCGACCCGCGGTTCCTCGACTCGGTGCAGGTGACGACGCTCTTCGCCGTCATCGGCGTCCCGGTCAAGCTGGCGGCGTCGCTCGCCGTCGCGATGCTCCTCAACATGGCGCTGGGCGCCAAGGGCTTCTACCGGTCGGCCTTCTACCTGCCCTCGCTCGTCGGCGCGAGCGTCTCCATCGCCATCGTGTGGCGCGCCATCTTCATCGACGGCGGCATCGTCGACCGGATCGGCCAGGGGGTCGGCCTCGAGGCCGGCGGCTGGGTGGGGGACCCCTCCCGCACGCTGCCGATGTTCATCCTGCTCACCGTGTGGCAGTTCGGCGCCCCCATGGTGATCTTCCTGGCCGGCCTCAAGCAGGTGCCGGCCGAGCTCTACGAGGCGGCGTCGGTGGACGGCGCGGGGCCCGTGCGGCGCTTCCTGTCCATCACGCTGCCCATGCTCTCGCCGGTCATCTTCTTCAACCTGCTCCTGGAGACGATCAACGCCTTCCAGGTCTTCGCCTCGGCCTTCATCATCTCCAACGGCACGGGCGGGCCGGCGAACTCGACGCTCTTCTACACGCTCTACCTCTACATCCGCGGCTTCGGCGACTTCCAGATGGGCTACGCCTCGGCCATGGCCTGGCTGCTCGTGCTCGTCGTCGGCGCCATCACCCTGGTCTTCTTCAAGACGTCGAGGTCCTGGGTCCACTACAGCGGGGAGACGCGATGACCGAGACGCAGATGAGCTCGACGCCGCTCCCCGCCGCCGCGGCGGAGGCGGTGATGCCCTCGGACCACGAGCGGGAGCGTCGTCGTCGCCGCCGCGGGCGCGACAGGCGCCGCGCGGTGGTCTTCCACGCGATCACGCTCGCGCTCGTGGTCGTCATCCTCTACCCGGCCGTCTGGATGGTGGTCTCCTCCTTCCGGCCGAGCACCGAGATCGTCGGCAACGTCAGCATCATCCCCTCGGCCGTGACGCTCGAGAACTACGCGAGCGCCTTCAGCGGCATCGGCGGGGTCAGCTTCTGGACCTTCTTCGCCAACTCGACGATCCTCGCCGTCGGCTCGGTCGTCGGCATCGCCGCCTCGAGCGCCGTGACGGCGTACGCGCTGGCGCGCATCGACTTCCGCGGCCGCGCGCTGTGGTTCTCGCTGATGATCGCCACCCTGCTGCTGCCGGTGCACGTCATCCTCATCCCGCAGTACATCGTCTTCAACAACCTCGGCCTGGTGAACACCTTCTGGCCGCTGCTGCTGGGCAAGTTCCTCGCCGCCGAGGCGTTCTTCGTCTTCCTCATGGTCCAGTTCATGCGCAACCTGCCGCGCGAGCTCGACGAGGCGGCGCGGATCGACGGCGCCGGGCACGTGCGGATCTTCCGCTCGATCATGCTGCCGCTGATGAAGCCGGCGCTCGTGACGAGCTCGATCTTCGCCTTCATCTGGTCCTGGAACGACTTCCTCGGCCCGCTCCTGTACCTCAAGGACCCGAACCTCTACTCGCTGCCCATCGCGCTGCGGCTGTACGTCGACCAGACGACGGGGACGTCGAACTTCGGCGCCCAGATCGCCATGGCCGTGCTCGCGCTCGTGCCCGTGCTGATCTTCTTCCTCGTCTTCCAGCGCTACATCGTCGCGGGCGTGGCCACGCAGGGGTTGAAGGGCTGATGGCCCCCCTCCGGCAGCGGCACCGCGAGCCCGGCCTCGGGCAGGGGGCTGCGCCGGTGGGGCGCCGCTCGACGGCCCCCGACGCCCCGCGCGGCGTCGGGCCCTCGCTGGCCCTGCTCGGCGAGGTCGTCGTCGTCGGCGTCGTGGTCGCCCTCGCGGTGCTGCCGCTGGTGACGGCCCTGCCGGCCGTGGCGGCGGGCGCGCTGCACCTGCGCGCCCACGTCCGCGGCGAGGCCGACGGGCTGCGCGCCCTCACCGGCCGCCTCCGGGCGGCGGGACGCCGTCCGTGGGGGGCCTCGTTGATCGCCGGCGGCCTCGTGCTCGTGCTCCTCGTCGACCTGTCCGTCGTCCTGCTGAGCCCGAGCGGGCCCCCCGCGCCCGCCCTCGCCGCGCTCGCGGCCGGCGCCGTCGTGCTCGTCGTCCTCCTGCGGGCGGCGGCCACCTGGTCGCCGGGGGAGGCCTGGGGTCCGCTGGTGCGCCGCGCCGCCGACCGGAGCCTCGACGACCTCGCCGGGTCGCTGCTCGTGCTGCTCGCCCTCGGCCTCGCCGCGCTCCTCGTGTGGATGCTGCTGCCGCTGGCCCTCGTCGTCGGCGGCCTCGTCGTCCTGGCGGCCGTCGCGGTCGAGACGCGGCCCGCGGCCGGCGGGCGAGCCGCGACCGACGACGCCTGACCGCCGCACCCGCCCGCCCGTCCTCACCCACGGGGCGGGCCTGCGCCCACCGACCGTCACCCACGGTGACTGAGCACGACCTGCACGTGACCGGACCGCGACCCCTCTGGAGGCTCGACGATGAGCGACCTGCACACCGCCCCCGTCCCGCAGCGCCCCGTCCACCAGCGCACCGTCCCGAAGCGCACCGTCCCGAAGCGCACCGCCCCCGGCCGCCGGCGTCGGCGGACCCTCGCCGTGGCCGCCGCCGCGACCCTGGCGCTCGGCGCCTCGCCGGCGCTCGCCGTCCCCGGCTCCGCCCCGTCCGCCCCCGCCGCCGCGCCCACCGCCGACGCGGCCCAGGCCCGCCCGCAGCTGGAGCTGCTCGACCGCGGCCTCGTCGCCGCCGTCACGGACGACGGCGTCTTCCTGTCCTGGCGGCTCCTCGCCCCCGAGGCCCGCGCCGCCGGGGGGACCCAGGAGGTCGACTTCCAAGTGCACCGCGACGGCGAGCTGCTCGGCGTCGTCTCCGGCAGCACCAACTACCTCGACGCGGCGGGCTTGGCCGACGCGACCTACCGCGTCACCGCCGTCGTCGACGGGCGTCCCGTGGACCGCGGGGCGGAGGCGACGCCGTGGGGCGAGGCCGTCCTCGACGTCCCGCTGCGCAAGCCCGACGGCGGCACCACGCCCGCTGGCGAGGCGTACACGTACTCGGCCAACGACCTCAGCGTCGGCGACGTCGACGGCGACGGGCAGTACGAGCTCATGGTCACCTGGTACCCGTCGAACGCGAAGGACGTGTCGCAGAAGGGCTACACCGGCCCGACGATGCTCGACACCTACCGGATGGACGGCACGCTGCTCGCCCGCGTCGACCTCGGCGTCAACATCCGCTCGGGCGCGCACTACGCCCAGCCGCTCGTCTACGACCTCGACGGCGACGGGCGGGCGGAGCTCCTCGTCAAGACGGCGCCCGGCACGCGCAGCACCACCTACCGTGACGGACAGCCCGTGGGCGAGCGGTTCGTCACCATGCCGGAGGAGGACCTCGCCGCCGGGTGGTCGCACGACGACGACCTGCGGATGTCGGCCGAGCAGTACGCGTCGCACCTCGCCGACGTCTTCCAGGGCTGGGACACCCACCCCGAGGTCGTCGCCGGCCGCTGGCCCGCGACGGTCGAGGAGGCCCTCGGCGTCGAGGGCGAGCCCGCCCCCTACCCGCTGTCGCGGGAGGACGCGGAGGCCCTCGTCGACCACTTCATCGACGTCTACGCGCCGGCGCGCAGCGGCCGCAACGACCTGCGCACCTTCGAGGGCTTCGTCCTCACGGGGCCCGAGTACCTCACCGCCTTCGACGCGGCGACGGGCGAGGAGCTCGACACCGTCCGCTACGAGCCCGGCCGCCACGACGACGGGCTCATGTGGGGCGACTACGCCATGTCCCGCATCGAGCCGGGCAACCGCGTCGACCGGTTCCTCTCGGGCATCGCCTACCTCGACGGCGACCGCCCGTCGGCCGTCCTCGGCCGCGGCTACTACACGCGCGCCGTCGTCGCGGCCGTGGACTGGGACGGGGAGTCCCTCACGACCCGCTGGACCGCCGACAGCGGCTGGACGCCGATGGCCAACCCCTTCGACGCCGGTCCGCACGGGACGGAGGGCACCAGCCCGGAGTGGGGCCGCCTCACGACGCAGGGCTTCCACTCCCTGTCGGCCGCCGACGTCGACGGCGACGGCCGGCACGAGGTCGTCTACGGCTCCGCGACGCTCGACGACGACGGCAGCCTGCTCTACAGCTCCTACGACGAGCTGCCGGAGGGCAGCGCCGACCCCGGGGCGCTCGCCAAGCTGGGGCACGGCGACGCCATGCACGTCACCGACATCGACCCGACGCGACCGGGCCTCGAGATCTTCTCCGTGCACGAGGGCGGCGCCTACGCCCCCTACGGCTGGGCGCTGCGCGACGCGGCGACCGGCGAGGTCCTCGCCGGCGAGTACTCCGGGCGCGACACCGGCCGGGGGATGGTCGGCGACGTCCTGCCCGAGCAGCCGGGCCTGGAGATGTGGGCGTCCATGCCCGGCCAGCCGGCCGGGACGATCTTCACCGCCCAGGGGGCGCCCGTGCAGGGCCCCCGCCCGCTGGGGACGAACCAGAGCATCCGGTGGGCCGCCGACATGACGACGCAGGTCCTCGAGGGCTCGGGGGACGCGACGCCGACGGTGGTCGACGCCCGCCGCGGCGTGCTCCTCGAGGCCGACGGCACGCTGACGAACAACGGGACCAAGGGCAACGCCGGGCTCGTCGCCGACGTCGTGGGCGACTGGCGCGAGGAGCTCCTCCTGCGCACCGAGGACAGCACGGCGGTCCGGATGTTCCTCAGCACCGAGGTGACCGACCGCGAGGTCCCGACCCTCATGCACGACCCGCAGTACCGCGCCGAGGTGGCCCGCCAGCAGACGAGCTACAACCAGCCGTCCTACCCGGGCTGGCACCTGGGGTCGGGGACCGACCCGGCCGACGTGCCCGTGGCCGACCTGCGGGCGCCGGGGGCGCTCGACGCGCTCGCCGACGTGCTCGCGGGCGAGGTGGCGAGCGGCGAGGTCACCGGCTCCACGGCCCGCCGGCTGGGCGCGGCGCTCGAGCAGGCGCAGCGGCACGACGCCGGCGGCCGGGCCGCGGCGGCCGCCCGGGCGCTCGACCGCTTCGCGGCGGTGCTGCAGCGACCCGGGGCGGGGGCGGGCGCGAGCGAGGACGCCGCGAGCGTCCTCGGCTTCCAGGCGCGCGTCGCGGCCGGGCTCCTCGACGGTGCGCCGCGCGGCTGAGGTCCCCGCCGCGGCGCCCGGCGCCGCACCCCCGCGCCCGGCCGCCGGTAGCGTCGGCGGCCGGGCCCGCGGCCCGGGTCGGGCCGGCGCGCCCCCGAGGGGCGCGGGCCGGCGGAGCGGGGGCCGGGAGGGGCAGATGGCGAGCGTCAAGGACGTCGCACGGGCGGCGGGGGTGTCCGTCGGGACGGTGAGCAACGTGCTCAACCGCCCCGACGGCGTCAGCCCGCTCCTGCGCGAGCGCGTCGAGAAGGCCATCGCCGAGCTCGGCTTCGTGCGCAACGAGTCCGCGCGCCAGCTGCGCGCGGGCTCGAGCCGCACCATCGCCGTCGTCGTCCTCGACGTCGCCAACCCCTTCTTCGCGGACGTGGTCGCCGGCGCCGAGGCCGCGGCCGAGGAGCGCGACGACCTCGTCATCGTCTGCAGCAGCGCCGGGTCCGCCGAGCGCGAGGCCCGGCACCTGCTCCGGCTCGAGCAGCAGCGCGTCCTGGGGGTCCTGCTGAGCCCGGTGCAGAACGCGCCCGGCGCGGCTCAGGCGGAGGTCCGCCGTCGGGGCACCCCCGTCGTCCTGCTCGACCGCGGCACCCCCGACCCCGACCAGTCCGCCGTGGCGGTCGACGACGTCCGCGGCGGCGCTCTCGCCGGCGAGCACCTCCTCGCGCTGGGGCACCGCCGGATCGGCTTCGTGGGTGGTCCGCTCGGCCTGCGCCAGGTGGACGAGCGCCTGCGCGGCCTGCGCCAGGTGGCCGGGGACGCCGAGGTCCTCGTCGTCGAGAGCGCCGGGACGTCGGTGCGCGCCGGCTCCCAGGCGGCCGCCCAGGTCCTGGGGCTGCCCCCCGGGGAGCGGCCGACGGCCCTCTTCTGCGCCAACGACCTCCTGGCCATCGGCGTGCTCAACGAGTGCCTGCGCCGAGGGGTCGGGGTGCCCGACGAGCTGGCTCTCGTCGGCTACGACGACATCAGCTTCGCCGCCACGACGACCGTGGCCCTGACCTCGGTGCGCCAGCCGCGGGAGCTGCTCGGCCGCACCGCCGTCCGGCTCCTGCTCGAGCAGGTGGCGGGGCGTCGGACCGGGGCCGGCGTCGCGCCCGGTGAGCAGGTCGTCTACAGCCCCGAGCTCGTCGTCCGCGCGTCGACCGCGTCCCGACGGCCCTCCGGGGTGGCGGGCTGACGCACCGGCCCGGCCGGCGCTCCCGCCGCGCCGCGGTGACGGTGCGATCACGGAGCGCACGGCCCCTTGACCCGCGCGTCCACGGGCGTCTAGCGTCCGGCCACCCGATGAAACGATCCATCGCGATCGTCGACCGCTCGGGTCCCCGCCGACGAAGGAGTGGCGCAGCCATGAAGCGACACGTCAGCACCGCCGCGGTCCTCGCGGCCCTCGCCCTCAGCGTCTCCGCCTGCGGCACCGGTTCCGGAGGCTCCGCCCCGGCCGGCGACGGCGGCGCCTCGGGGGGCAGCGGCGGCGGGGGCGGCGACGTCCCCTCGGTCGCCTTCGTGCCCAAGCTGCAGGGCGTGCCGTACTTCGAGGCGATGAACACGGGTGGCCAGGCCGCCTGCGAGGAGATCGGCTGCGAGTGGCTCTACCAGGGCCCCGTCGAGGCCGACGCCGCGGCGCAGTCCGACGTCGTGCGCTCCTTCGTCCAGCAGGGCGTCGACGCCCTCGTCGTGGCGCCGAACGACCCGGACTCGATCTCGCCGCTGCTCCAGCAGGCCGCCGACGCGGGCATCGCCGTCGCGACGTCGGACACCGACGCCCCGGACAGCGTCCGCCAGGTCTTCGTCGAGCAGGCCTCGACGCAGGGCATCGGCGAGGGCCTCACCGACGCCCTCATGGAGGCCATGGGCGGCTCCGGCAAGTACGCGATCGTCTCCTGCGGCGAGACCGCGCAGAACCTCAACTCCTGGATCGAGGTCCAGCGCAGCTACACCGCCGAGGCCTACCCCGACGCGGAGATCGTCGACGTCGTCTACGCCGGCGAGGACCAGGCCCGGGCCACCCAGCTCGCCACCGACCTCATGAACGCCAACCCCGACCTCACGGGGCTCGTCGGCGAGTGCACGTCGTCGGCCCCGGGCGTGGCGCAGGCCGTGCGCGACGCCGGACGGATCGGCGAGGTCTCCACCGTGGGCCTCGGCACGCCCCAGGCGATGCTCCCGTACCTCGAGGACGGGTCCTCCTCGGCGGCGATCCTCTGGGACGTCGAGGCGCTCGGGTACCTCACCGCCTACGCCGGCACGCAGCTGGCCGCGGGCGAGGGCTTCGACGACCTCTCGGCCGTGACGGACACCTACCCCGACGTCACCTACGACGACGCCACGAAGACGCTGCTCCTCGGTCCGCCGCTGCGCATCACGGCCGACAACGCCGGCGACTACGACTACTGACGTCGGGCGACCGCAGCACGGCAGCACCACCGGCAGCACCACCGGCAGCACCACCGACGGCCCCGGGGCGACCGGGGCGACGACGCGCGAGGGAGCGACGTGGCGGACGCGCACGTCCCGCAGGGGCAGGAGCCGTACCGGCTCGAGATGACCGGCATCTCCAAGAGCTTCGGGGCCGTGCGCGCCGTCCGCTCCGGGGAGCTGCGGGTGCGGGCGGGCACCGTCCACGCCCTCGTGGGCGAGAACGGCGCCGGCAAGTCGACGATGATCAAGATCCTCGCCGGCGCGGAGCAGCCCGACACCGGGGAGGTCCGCGTCGACGGCCGGCGCGCGGCCGTCGGCAGCACGGCCGGCGCCATCGACCTCGGCGTCGCCACGGTGTACCAGGAGCCGCAGCTCTTCCCGGACCTCACGGTGGCGGAGAACGTCTTCCTCGGCCGTGAGGTCCGGCGGCGCGGGCGGGTCGACTGGGCCGCGCAGAACGCCCGCGTCGTCGAGCTGCTCGAGCTCATCGGCCTGCCGACGTCGTACGCCACCTCGCCGGTCCGCGAGCTGTCCATCGCGGAGCGGCAGCAGGTCTCGATCGCCAAGGCGCTCGGCGGGGAGGCGCGCATCCTCGTCCTCGACGAGCCGTCGGCCATCCTCACCGACGCCGAGATCGAGGTGCTCTTCACCGTGGTGCGCCGGCTCGTCGCGACCGGCGTCTCCGTCGTCTACATCAGCCACCGGCTCGACGAGCTCTTCACCATCGCCTCCGAGGTGACGGTGATGCGCGACGGCGAGACCGTGGGCAGCTACGCCATCGAGGAGCTCACCGTCCGGCGGCTCGTCGAGCTCATGGTCGGCGGCGTCCCCGTCGAGGCGACGGGGCGCTCGGACGTGCCGGACGCCCCGCCGCTGCTGCGGCTCGAGGGGCTGTCGGCGGGGGAGCGGCTGACCGACCTCGACCTGGCCGTGCGCCCGGGGGAGGTCCTCACCCTCTACGGCCTCGTGGGGTGCGGTGCGGCGGAGGTGGCGGAGGTCGTCTACGGCGTCCGCCGCCCCACCGCCGGTCGCGTCCTCGTCGACGGCGAGCCGGTGCAGCCGCGCTCGCCCCGCCACGCGCGCGCCCTCGGCATCGGCCTCGTGCCGCCCGACCGCAAGCTCCAGGGCTCGTTCTCCTTCCAGTCCATCGCCTTCAACATCGCCGCGGGCAACCTGCCGCTGCTGTCCCGCGCGGGGGTCTGGGTGGACCGGGCGCGCGAGCGCCGGGTCGCCCGGGAGGCCATCGACCGCCTCTCCGTCAAGACGCCGGACGAGCGGACGGCCATCTCGGCGATGTCGGGGGGCAACGCCCAGAAGGTCGTCCTCGCCCGTCAGCTCGTCGAGCGTCCCCGCGTCCTCGTGCTCGCCGAGCCGACGCAGGGCGTCGACGTGGGGGCCAAGGAGGAGATCCACCGCATCGTCCGCGGCATCGCCGAGGAGGGATCCGCCGTGCTCGTCGTCACGACCGACCTCGGCGAGGCGATCCGCCTGTCGGACCGCCTCGTCGTCCTGCGGGCCGGACGCGCCGTGGCCGGCTTCGGCCCCGGGGCGTCGCAGGCCGACGTCCTCGCCGCCGCGGCCGGCGAGACCGCGGGGGCGGCGGCGTGAGCGCCGCCGCGCCCGCGCC
>NZ_JBBHZG010000001.1:497674-506882 GCF_037482305.1 Pseudokineococcus sp. 5B2Z-1 | reverse complement strand
CCCCCCCCCCCCCCCCCCCCCCCCCCCCCGCCGCCCCGCGGGTCCACGCCCCGCCGCGCCGCCGGAGGGGGGCGGGTGCTGCCCTTCCCCGTGACCGGTCAGGAGCTCGTGCTCGTCGGCGTCATCGCCGTCCTCTGGGTGGTGCTCGGCCTCGCGACGCCCGCGTTCCTCTCGAGCGGCTCGATCGTGCCGCTGCTCGTGGCCACGGCGCCCATCGCCCTCATCGGGATCGGCGTCACCGTCGTCATCATCTCGGGCGGCATCGACGTGTCCGTGGGCTCGATCGTCCTCGTGTGCGCGGCGGTCGCCGCCACGGCCATGACGGCGTCCGGCCTGCCCCTCGTGCCGGTGCTCCTGCTGTCCGTCGCCGTCGGCGGCCTCCTCGGGCTCGTCAACGGCGTGCTCGTGGCCTACGGCCGCGTCCACGCGATCATCATCACGTTCGGGACGCTCAACATCTTCCGCTTCGTGGGCCTGCAGGTCTTCGGCGGCAGCACGATCGACGGCATCCCGCCCGTGCTGGCCGTCTTCGGCCGCGGCGAGGCCGGGCGGACCCTCGGGGTGCCGCACAGCTTCCTGCTCGTCGCCGTGGTGGCCGCGCTCGCGTGGGTCGCGCTGCGGCACACCGCCGGTGGCCGGCACTACTACGCCATCGGGGGCGACGCGCAGGCCGCGCGGCTCGCGGGCATCGCGGTCCGCCCGCGGGTGCTCATCGCCTACGTGCTCACGGGGCTGCTGACCGGCCTGGCGGCCTGCTTCGTCATCGCCCAGGGCACCTCGACCCTCGCCCCCAACGTCGGCCTCGGGCTCGAGCTGTCCGCCATCGCGGCCGTCGTCATCGGCGGCACGTCGATCACCGGCGGTCGCGGCTCGGTCCTCGGCACGGTCCTCGGCGCCCTGCTCGTCCAGACCGTCGCCTCGGGCATCATCCAGCTCGGCTGGCCCTCGCAGCTGTCGAGCCTGTTCATCGGCGTCTTCATCATCGTGGCGGTCGGGGTCGACCTGCTGCGCCAGCGCCGCAGGAGGTCCGCGTGAGCACGTCCACCCAGCACGGGGAGAGCGGGGCGCAGGCGCCCGAGCGGCCCGAGGGGCGCGGCCCCTCGCGCGGCGGCGGCCTCGCGCGCGTCGGGTCGACCGTCCTGCGCGCCGTGCTCACCCAGCGCGTGCTCCTCCTCGTCGTGCTCCTGGTCCTGGTCCTGGGGTTCTTCCTCAACCTCAGCGCGAGGAACTACCTGGCGGCGCCCTTCGACGGCCGCTACCTCGGCCTGGCGCTCATCAACCTGCCGCCGCTGGTGATGCTGGCGCTCGCGGAGCTGCTCGTGATCACCTCCGGCCGCGGCGGCATCGATCTGTCGGTCGGCGCGATCGTGTCGCTGACCGGCATGGTCTTCGGCCTCGCCCACGGCCAGTGGGGCTGGCCGCTCGTGCCCGCCGTGCTGCTCGCCGCGGCCTTCGGCGCCCTGTGCGGCGCGGTCAACGGCGGGCTCGTGGCCTACCTCGGCTTCCCACCGCTCATCACGACGCTCGCGACGTACTACGCCTTCTCGTCGCTCGCCATCGTCATCACCAGCCAGCAGCCCATCAGCACCGCCCCGATCCAGGACCTCTACGTCCTCGCGCGCGCCGTGCCGGTGGTCGGCGACGTCGCCCTGCCGCTGAGCCTGCTCGTGTTCCTCCTGCCCACGGTCGTCGTCGTCTGGCTCCTGCTGGCGCGGACGGCCTGGGGGCGGCGGGTGTACGCCATCGGCACGAACGACGTCGCGGCCGAGTGGTCCGGCATCGACGTCCGGCGCACGCGCTTCCTGGCCTTCACGGCGGCCGGCCTCATCGCGGGCCTCGTCGCGGTCGTGACCACCGCGCAGTTCGCCTCGGCGCGCCCCGACGCCGGCACCGCGGGCAACGGCCTGGCGCTGCCCGCCATCACCATCGCCGTGCTCGGCGGCGTCGCCATCACCGGCGGCATCGGGCGCGTCTCGGGCGTCGTCCTGGCCGCCCTGCTCGTGGTCTGGCTCAACGCGGGCATCCTGCTCGCGGTGGCGGGCAACACCGGCACCCAGCTGCAGCTCCTGGCCCTCGGCGCCGTGCTCGTGGCGGCGGCGCTCCTCAACGGCCTCGCCGTGCGACGGTACGGAGCGGTGACCTAGCGGTGCGCCCTCCGACGACGGACGCCGGCGGTGCGAGGACCCCGACGACGACGAAGCGGACGACGACGAAGCGGACGACGACGACCGACGACGGGAGGTCCGCGTGCGGATCGCGGTGATGGCCACGTGCCTGGGCGACGCCGTCGCCCCGCAGGCGGTGCGGGCGACGGTCGAGCTGCTCGAGCGGCTCGGGCACGACGTCGTCTTCCCGCCCGGGCAGACCTGCTGCGGGCAGATGCACGTCAACACGGGCTACCTGCGCGAGGCGCTGCCCGTCGTCCGGCACGCGACCGAGGTCTTCGGGCCGGTCGCGGACGGGGAGTGGGACGCCGTCGTGGCGCCCTCGGGCAGCTGCACCGGCTGCGTGCGCCACCAGCACGCCATGGTGGCCCGCCGCGGCGGCGACGAGGCGCTCGCCGTGCGCGCGGAGGCCGTCGCCGCCCGCACGTACGAGCTGTCCGAGCTGCTCGTCGACGTCCTCGGCGTCACGGACGTCGGGGCCTACTACCCGCACCGCGTGACCTACCACCCGACCTGCCACTCGCTGCGGATGCTCCGGGTCGGCGACAAGCCGCTCCAGCTGCTGCGGGCGGTGCGCGGGCTCGAGCTCGTCGAGCTCCCCGACGCCGAGGTCTGCTGCGGCTTCGGCGGCACCTTCGCGCTGAAGAACGCCGACACCTCGACGGCGATGCTCGCCGACAAGATGAGCGCGGTGCTGTCCACCGGGGCCGAGGTCTGCAGCGCGGGCGACTCCTCCTGCCTGCTCCACATCGGCGGGGGCCTCGGCCGGCTGCGGACGGGCGTGCGCACCGTGCACCTCGCGGAGATCCTCGCGAGCACCGAGACGGCGCAGACGCCCTCGGCCGCCGCCGTGCCGGCCGGCGTCGTCGCGGGGGCGCCGCGGACGGAGACGGGCGAGGACCCGGCCGACGACCCGACCGAGGAGGCCCCGGTATGAGCACGACCGACCTGCCCACGCCGACGGTGCGTCCGGCGCACGCCCCCGCCGGGGTGGGGCACCTGCGCGGCACCCGCTCCTTCCCCGCCGAGGCGCGCGACGCGCTGGCCGACACCCAGCTGCGCCGCAACCTGGGCAAGGCCACGGGCGTCATCCGCGCCAAGCGCGCCGCCGTCGTCGACGAGGTGCCCGACTGGGAGGCCCTGCGGCGCAGCGGGTCCGCCATCAAGGCCGACGTCATGGCGCGCCTGCCCGAGCTGCTCGAGCAGCTCGAGGCGGCCGTGACCGCGCGCGGCGGCGTGGTGCACTGGGCCCGGGACGCCGCGGAGGCCAACGCGATCGTGCTCGACCTCGTGCGCGCCACGGGCGCCGACGAGGTGGTCAAGGTCAAGTCGATGGCGACGCAGGAGACGGGGCTCAACGAGGCCCTCGAGGCCGGCGGCGTCGCGGCGTGGGAGACCGACCTCGCCGAGCTCATCGTCCAGCTCGGCGACGACCGGCCCAGCCACATCCTCGTGCCCGCCATCCACCGCAACCGCAGCGAGATCCGCGAGATCTTCCTCCGCGAGATGCCGGACGTGGACCCCGACCTCACCGACGACCCGCGCCGCCTCGCGATGGCGGCCCGCGCCCACCTGCGCCGCAAGTTCCTCGGCGCGAAGGTCGCCGTCAGCGGGGCGAACTTCGCCGTCGCCGACACCGGCACGCTGTCCGTCGTCGAGTCCGAGGGCAACGGCCGGATGTGCCTGACCCTGCCGGAGACGCTCATCACGCTCATGGGCGTGGAGAAGGTCGTGCCGACGTGGTCGGACCTCGAGGTCTTCCTCCAGCTCCTGCCGCGCAGCTCGACCGGCGAGCGGATGAACCCCTACACGTCGACGTGGACGGGGGTCACCCCGGGCGACGGCCCGCAGGCCTTCCACCTCGTCCTCATGGACAACGGCCGCAGCGGCGTCCTCGCCGACCCCGAGGGCCGCGAGGCGCTGCACTGCATCCGCTGCTCGGCGTGCCTCAACGTCTGCCCGGTGTACGAGCGCGCCGGCGGGCACGCCTACGGGTCGGTCTACCCCGGGCCCATCGGGGCCGTGCTGTCGCCGCTGCTCACGGGCATCACGGGCGAGGACGACGTCAACGCCTCGCTCCCGTACGCCTCCTCGCTCTGCGGCGCGTGCTTCGACGCCTGCCCCGTGCGCATCGACATCCCGAACCTGCTCGTGCAGCAGCGCGCGGCGTCCGTGGAGAGCCACCACCGGCCCACGGGCCAGGACGTCGCCATGCGCGCCGCCCGGGTGGCCATGACGTCCGCCGGCCGCTTCCGCGCCGCGGAGAAGGGCCTCGGCCTCGGCCGGGTCCTCGGCGGCCGCAGCGGGCGCATCACGGCGCTGCCCTGGCCGGCCTCGCGGTGGACGGCGAGCCGGGACGTCCCCGTGCCGCCGGCGGAGACCGCGCGCGACTGGTTCGCCCGCACGCGCCCGGGGCGGGAGCGGTGAGCGCGCCGGCGGGGGCGCGGGGGAGCGCCCGCGAGGAGGTGCTCGCCCGCCTGCGCGCCGGGCGCGACGCCGGAGCGCCGCGCACGGCGCCCGGCCCCGTGCCGCGCGACTACGCCCGCCGGGGGGCGCACGACCCGGGCAGCCCCGGCGCGCTCGACCTCCTCGTCGAGCGGGTGGAGGACTACCGGGCGACCGTCACGCGGGCCGCTCGGGCCGAGGACGTCGCCGACGTCGTCGCCCGCCTGCTGGCGGACGCCGGCTCGGTCGCGCTCCCGCCCGGCGCCGACCGGGCGTGGCTAGCGGGCGTCGGCGGCAGGGGCGCCGTCGTGCACGTCGACGGCGACCCGCACCCGCTCACGGCGGCCGACCTCGACCGCGTGGACGCCGTCGTCACGGGCGCGGCGGTCGCCGTCGCCGAGACCGGGACGCTGGTCCTCGACGCCGCGGCCGGCGACCAGGGACGCCGGCTGCTGACCCTCGTGCCCGACCACCACGTCTGCGTCGTCCGCGCCGAGGACGTCGTCGGCACGGTCCCGGAGGCGCTCGCCCGTCTCGACCCGCTGCACCCGCTGACCTTCGTCAGCGGCCCCAGCGCCACGAGCGACATCGAGCTCGACCGGGTCGAGGGCGTCCACGGGCCGCGGCGCCTCGACGTCGTGCTCGTCGGCTGACCCCGCCCGGGGCCGTCCTCGCAGGGTGCGGCGCCCTCGCCCTGCGCCACTACAGTCGCTCCCCGTGCCGACCGCCGAGCCCCCCGCGCGCCGGGGACGCCACGGCGCGCGCGGCCCGAGCATCGGTGACGTGGCCCGCCTCGCCGGCGTGAGCGTCGGCACCGTCTCGCACGCCCTCAACAAGCCGGCCGTCGTGGCGCCGCCCACGCTGGCGCGCATCGAGGCGGCCGTCGAGGAGCTCGGCTACGTGCGCAACCGGGCCGCGCGCGACCTCGTCGCCGGGGACTCCCGCACCGTCGGGATGGTGCTCGTCGCGCTCGACAACTCCTTCATCGTCGACATCGCCCGGGGTGCCGAGGAGGCGGTCCGCGCGCAGGGCCGGTCGCTGCTCCTCGCCAACGCCGACGTCGACCTGCCGACGCAGGACCACTACCTCTCGCTCTTCGACGAGTCGCGGGTCGCGGGCGTCCTCCTGGCGCCGCTCGACTCGCCCCTCGAGGGCGCCCTCCGCGTGCAGCGGCACGGCCGGCCGGTCGTGCTCGTCAACTACGCGGCGGACGGCTTCTGCGGCGTCGTCGTCGACGAGGAGCACGGGGGCCACCTCGCGGCCCGGCACCTCCTCGACCGCGGCCGGCGCCGCCTCGCCTTCGTCGGTGGGCCCTTGAGCCTGCGTGCCGTCGCCGGGCGCCTCCGCGGGGCGCGCCGCGCGGCTGGGGAGGAGGGCCTCGAGGTGGAGCACCTGCCGACCCGGAGCCTCCAGCCGGCGGAGGGCCGCCGCGTCGCGGCCGAGCTGGCGGCCCGACCGCCGCGCGAGCGCCCCGACGGCCTCGTCATCGCCGCCGACTCCCTCGCCGTCGCCTGCGTCCAGGCGCTCACGACGGTGCACGGCCTCGCCGTGCCGGACGACGTCGCCGTCACCGGCTACGACGACAACCACTTCGTCTCCGACGCGCCCGTCCCGCTGACGACGGTGCGCCAGCCGGGGCTCGAGATGGGGCGCGGGGCGGCGGAGCTGCTGGCCGAGGAGGTCGGTGGTGGCGAGGAGCACGAGCACCGGACGGTCGTCGCGGTGCCCGAGCTGCTCGTGCGGGCGAGCACGGGCGGCTGACCGGGCCGACGGACGGGCGCGGCGGTCTACCCCGCACGGGAGGCCGGCGCCGCCGCCAGCCACCGCACGAGCCGGTCGAGCAGCGCGAGGTGCCCGGCGCTCGCGAAGGACCGCTCGTCGTGGCCGAGGGCGTCGTAGGCCGTGCGCCGGCCGCCCGGCTCCTCGCGGACCCACGCCAGCGGGTGGGTGCGGCCGTCGTGGTCGGCGTCGGCGAGCACGACGACGTCGTCGGCCACGCGCAGGTCGCAGTAGACCTCGTCGACGAGCTCGACGACGTCGGGCACCGCGGGACCGTCCCCGGCCAGCAGCGGGTGCGCCCCCCGACGCACGCGCACCGACGCCGGCCCGATCTCCGGGTGCCAGGTGACGTCGCGGACCCAGCGCCCGCCGAGGCGGTCCTCCCACGCGGGGACCTCGACGAAGGACGTCGCGGCGACGTGGCAGCCGAGCAGGGCCCGCCCGTCGGCGCAGAAGGCGCGCAGCCCCTCCAGCGCCGGGCCGGGTGCGGGCGACGGCGCGCCGTCGCGGGGGAGGCCCACGGACAGGACGAGGAGGTCCGGGCGGGCGGCCGGGTCCACCAGCCGCGCGAGGGCGTCCTCGACGGCGCCGTCCTCGTCGGGCGTGACGTCGACCTCCAGGCCGGTGCCGCGGACGACCTCCGCGACCGCGGCGGCGGTCACGGGGAAGGGGTGCCACGGGTCGGCGTAGCGCCCCGCCCCGGCGACGACGAGGGCGCGACCGGCGGGCGCGGCGGGCTCGGACGGGCTGCTCATGCGGCCTCCTCGGGACGGGCGGTCGGGCGGGCCCGCCTAGACTGCCGTGACCCCGACCTCCAGCGAGACGAGCGCACACCCATGCCCGCACCCGCCACCGCGACCGCCACGGCGACGCGCGCGACCATCCGCAACCTCGCGATCGTCGCGCACGTCGACCACGGCAAGACGACGCTCGTCGACGCGATGCTCAAGCAGGCGGGAGCCTTCGCCGAGCACCAGCACGTCGACGAGCGGGTCATGGACTCGGGCGACCTCGAGCGCGAGAAGGGCATCACCATCCTCGCGAAGAACACCGGGGTGCACTACCGCGGCCCCTCGGTGCCCGAGGGCGTCACGCCCGAGGAGGGCGTGACGATCAACATCATCGACACCCCCGGCCACGCCGACTTCGGCGGCGAGGTCGAGCGCGGGCTGTCCATGGTCGACGCCATCGCGCTGCTCGTCGACGCCTCCGAGGGCCCGCTGCCGCAGACGCGCTTCGTCCTCCGCAAGGCGCTCGCCGCGAAGCTGCCGGTGATCCTCGTCGTCAACAAGGTCGACCGCCCCGACGCGCGCATCGAGGAGGTCGTCTCCGAGACCTACGACCTCTTCCTCGACCTCGCCACCGACATCCCGGGCGCCGAGGACCTGCTCGAGTTCCCCGTCGTCTACGCGTCCGCCCGCGCGGGCCGCGCGTCGATGACGAAGCCCGACGACGGCTCGCTGCCGGACTCGGAGAACCTCGAGCCCCTCTTCCGCACGATCATGGAGCACGTGCCCGCGCCGTCGTACGTGCCGGACGCGCCGCTGCAGGCGCACGTGACCAACCTCGACGCGTCGCCGTTCCTCGGCCGCATCGCGCTGTGCCGCGTGCGGCAGGGCACGATCCGCAAGAACCAGCAGGTCACCTGGTGCCGCGCCGACGGCACGCAGCAGCGCGTCAAGATCACCGAGCTGCTCATGACGGAGGCGCTCACCCGCGTGCCCGCCGAGGAGGCCGGGCCCGGCGACATCATCGCCGTCGCCGGCATCCCCGAGATCACCATCGGCGAGACGCTGGCGGACGCCGACGACCCGCAGCCGCTGCCGCTCATCACGGTCGACGAGCCGGCGATCTCCATGACGATCGGCACGAACACCTCGCCGCTCGCCGGCCGCGGCTCCAAGGGCGCCAAGCTGACGGCGCGGCTCGTCAAGGACCGGCTCGACCGCGAGCTCATCGGCAACGTGTCGATGCGCGTGCTGCCGACCGAGCGGCCCGACGCGTGGGAGGTGCAGGGCCGCGGCGAGCTCGCCCTGGCCATCCTCGTGGAGCAGATGCGGCGCGAGAACTTCGAGCTGACCGTCGGCAAGCCGCAGGTCGTCACGCGGGAGATCGAGGGCAAGCTCCACGAGCCGGTCGAGCACCTCACGGTCGACGCGCCCGAGGAGTACCTGGGCGCCATCACGCAGCTGCTCGCCGTCCGCAAGGGCCGCATGGAGCAGATGAGCAACCACGGCACCGGCTGGGTGCGCATGGAGTTCCGCGTGCCGAGCCGCGGGCTCATCGGCTTCCGCACCGACTTCCTCACCGAGACCCGCGGCACGGGCATCGCCCACCAGGTCTTCGACGGGTACGAGCCGTGGTTCGGCGAGCTGCGCACCCGCCCGTCCGGCTCGATGGTCGCCGACCGCGCGGGCGCGGCGACGACGTACGCGATGACGAGCCTGCAGGAGCGCGGGACGCTCTTCGTCGACCCGACGACCGAGGTCTACGAGGGCATGGTGGTGGGCGAGAACAGCCGCGCCGACGACATGGACGTCAACATCACCAAGGAGAAGAAGATGACCAACGTCCGCTCCAACGCGGACGAGCTGGAGCGCCTCGTGCCGGCCCGCCGGCTCTCCCTCGAGCAGAGCCTCGAGTTCTGCCGCGAGGACGAGTGCGTGGAGGTCACCTCCACCGCGGTGCGCATCCGCAAGGTCGTCCTCGACCAGAACGCCCGCAGCCGCACCGCCCGCGCCGCCAAGCGCTGACGCCCGGCGACGGCCCTGCGACTCACCGGGGCCGGACGACGCACGAGGGGCGCACCCGCCGCGGCG
>NZ_JBBHZG010000001.1:470744-497588 GCF_037482305.1 Pseudokineococcus sp. 5B2Z-1 | reverse complement strand
CACCCGCCGCGGCGGGTGCGCCCCTCGTGCGTCGGCCCTCGAGGACCGGGGGCGGCGGGTCAGCTCAGCCGCTGCTTCGGCGAGCTGTCGGCCGTGAGCGCCGGGTCGGTGGCCACGGCGTCGCCGAGGGCCTCGTCGATCTTCGCCATGGCGTCGGCGGGGATGCGGACGCCGGCGGCGGCCGCGTTGTCGTGCACCTGCTCGGGCTTCGAGGCGCCGATGAGGGCGGCCGCGACGTTGTCGTTCTGGAGCACCCAGGCGACGGCGAGCTGGGCCATGGACAGGCCGAGGTCGGAGGCGACCGGCGTGAGGTCCTGCACGCGGCCGAGGACGTCGTCGGACATCCAGCGGCTGATCATGTCCTTGCCGCCCTTGCTGTCCGTGGCGCGCGAGCCCTCCGGGGGCTGCTGGCCCGGCACGTACTTGCCGGTGAGCACGCCCTGGGCGATGGGCGACCAGACGACCTGCGAGATGCCGAGCTCGCGGGAGGTCGGGACGACCTCGCCCTCGATGACGCGCCACAGCGCGGAGTACTGCGGCTGGTTCGAGACGAGCTGGAAGCCCATCTCCTCGGCGAGCGCGTGCCCGGCGCGCAGCTGGTCGGCCGTCCACTCGCTGACGCCGACGTAGAGCACCTTGCCCTGCCGGACGAGGTCGGCGAAGGCCCGCATCGTCTCCTCGAGCGGCGTCGCGTAGTCGTAGCGGTGCGCCTGGTAGAGGTCGATGTGGTCGGTCTGCAGGCGGCGCAGCGACCCCTCGCAGGACTCGAGGACGTGCTTGCGCGACAGCCCGGTGTCGTTGGCGCCCTTCGGGCCCGTCGGGAAGTAGACCTTGGTGAAGATCTCGAGCGACTCGCGCCGCTCGCCCTTGAGCGCCTCGCCGAGCACCGTCTCGGCGCGGGTGTTGGCGTAGGTGTCGGCGGTGTCGAAGGTCGTGATGCCCGCGTCCAGCGCGGCGCGGACGCAGGCCGTGGCGGCCTCGTCCTCGACCTGCGAGCCGTGCGTGAGCCAGTTGCCGTAGGTGATCTCGGAGACCTTGAGGCCCGAGCGTCCGAGGAAGCGGTAGTCCATGCCGCCACCCTGCCGCCGCCGGGAGGACCGCGCGCGGCGGGGCTCCCGGGGGCGCCCTCGGCGGGCGCCCCCGGACGGGCTCAGACCTCGCGCTCCTTCGGCGAGCTCTCGAGCGTGCGCGCGGGGTCGCTGACGACGGCGTCGCCGAGCACCTCGTCGATCCGCGCCATGGCGTCGGCCGGGATGCGCACGCCCGCGGCGGCGGCGTTGTCGGCCACCTGCTCAGGCTTCGAGGCGCCGATGATCGCGGTGGCGACGTTCTCGTTCTGCAGGACCCAGGCGACGGCGAGCTGCGCCATCGAGAGGCCGAGGTCGGAGGCGACCGGCGTGAGGTCCTGCACGCGGGCGAGGACGTCGTCGGACATCCAGCGGGCGATCATGCCCTTGCCGCCCTTCTCGTCCGTCGCGCGAGACCCCTCCGGCGGCTGCTGGCCGGGCACGTACTTGCCGGTGAGCACGCCCTGGGCGATGGGCGACCACACGACCTGCGAGATGCCGAGCTCGCGGGAGGTCGGGACGACCTCGCCCTCGATGACGCGCCAGAGCGCCGAGTACTGCGGCTGGTTCGAGACGAGCTGGACCCCCAGCTCCTCCGCGAGGGCGTGGCCGGCGCGGATCTGGTCGGCCGTCCACTCGCTGACGCCCAGGTAGAGGACCTTGCCCTGCCGGACGAGGTCGGCGAAGGCCCGCATCGTCTCCTCGAGCGGCGTCGCGTAGTCGTAGCGGTGCGCCTGGTAGAGGTCGATGTGGTCGGTCTGCAGGCGGCGCAGCGACCCCTCGCAGGACTCGGTGATGTGCTTGCGCGACAGGCCCGTGTCGTTGGGGCCCTTCGGACCGGTCGGGCCGAACACCTTGGTGAGGATCTCGAGGGACTCGCGCCGCTCGCCCGCCAGCGCCTTCCCGAGGACGGTCTCGGCGGCCGTGTTGGCGTAGACGTCGGCGGTGTCGAACGTCGTGATGCCGGCGTCGAGCGCGGCGCGGACGCACGCCTGCGCGGCGTCGTCCTCGACCTGCGAGCCGTGCGTGAGCCAGTTGCCGTAGGTGATCTCGGAGATCTTGAAGCCCGAGCGGCCGAGGTGTCGGTAGTCCATCCCGCCACCCTCGCGCCGCCGACCGGGTCGCGCCCGCCGACGGGCCGCCCACGGTCCTGCGGGGGCAGGATGGGCGGGTGACGACGACGCCCGAGCACCCCGCCGAGCCCGACCCCGTGGCGCCCGGCACCACCCCCGGCGCCGACGGCGCGGAGCAGGCCGTCGCCGACGACGTCGCCCAGGACGTGCTGCAGCAGGCGGCCGACGCCCTCGACGACGCGGCCGAGCGCGAGCTCGACCCCGGCGAGGCCGAGGCCATGGAGTCGCTCGACACGCCTCACCGGCTGCTCCTCGTCCACGCCCACCCCGACGACGAGACGATCGCGACGGGCGCGACCATCGCCGCGGCCGCCGCCGCGACGGGCACGTCGGTGACCCTCGTGACCTGCACCCGCGGCGAGCGCGGCGAGGTCCTGCCCGCGGTGCTGGCCGAGCACCCCGGGGTCGACGGCGACGAGGAGGCGCTCGCCGACCTGCGCGTCCAGGAGCTGGCCTCCGCGGCCGAGGCGCTGGGCCTGGAGGACCACCGCTTCCTCGGCGCCGACGCCACCGGCCCTGACGGCGCCCCCGTGCGCTACCGCGACTCCGGCATGGCGTGGGCGCCCGGCCCCGACGGGGAGGGCGGGGGAGACGGGACCAGCGCCCGCGCCGTGCCCGCGCCGGACGCCCCCGCGGGCGCGCTGTCGCTGGCCCCGCTGGACGAGGCCGCCGAGCACCTCGCGCGCGTGCTCCGCGAGGTCCGCCCGCAGGTCGTCGTCACCTACGAGCCGGGCGGCGGGTACGGCCACCCCGACCACGTCCGGGCCCACGAGATCACCCTGCGCGCCGTCGAGCTCGCCGCGGACCCGGCGGGCGCCGCCCCGTGGTCGGTGGCCCGCGTGCTGGGGCACGTGGCCGACGCCGAGCAGCTGCGGGCCGGTCTGCGCGAGCTGCGGGCCGACGGGCTCGCGACGATCGACCCCGACGGCGACCTGCCGAGCCTCGCGGTCGGGGCGGGCGAGGTGGACGTCGTCGTCGACGCGTCCGCCGAGCTGCCGGCCAAGGTCGCCGCGCTGCGGGCCCACGCGAGCCAGGTGGACCTGGGCCCGCGCTCCCTGGCCATGACGAACGGCCTCCACCAGCCGCTCTCGGGCGTGGAGTCCTACCGGCTCCTGCGGGGGGAGCCGGTGCGCCCGCCGGGCGGCGAGCCGCTGACCGACCTGTTCGCGGGGCTCGCCTGAGCGCCGCCGGCCCGGGAGCGGGCTCCCCGCCTCCCGTCGACGTCGACGACTACCGGCGGGCCGCCGGCCGCTTCGCCAGCGGCGTCTGCGTCGTCAGCACGCGCCTGCGCGGCCACGACCACGCCATCACCGTGAGCAGCTTCGCCTCGGTCTCCCTCGACCCGGTGCTCGTGCTCGTGTGCGTGCACGCCGACGCCCGCTTCTACGACGCCGTCGAGGAGACGGGCACGTGGGGGCTCAGCGTGCTCGCCGCGCGGGCGCGTCCCGCCGCGACCTGGCTCGCCACCCCGGGGCGGCCCGTCGTGGACCAGCTCGCGCGCGTCCCGCACCGGCGCGGCCCGCTCACCGGCGCGGCGCTCCTCGAGGAGTCCGTCGCGACGATGGAGTGCGCCACCGAGGCCGAGCACCCGGCCGGGACGCACGTCGTCCTCGTCGGCCGCGTGCTCGGCGTCTCCCTCGCGCCCGAGGACGAGCGCCCGCTGCTGCACCACCGCGGCGCCTACGCCGAGCTCTGAGGCGGGCGAGGCGGCGGACGGGCGCGCGCCGCGGGGCGGAGGCCCCGGGCACGTAGCATCCCCGGATGCCCGAGGCCGACCACGGAGCCGACCAGCCGACCGCCGACACCGCCCGCACGACGGCCGGCGAGCCCGCCGGGACCGCACGTCGCCGTCGCTGGCCCTGGGTGGTCGGCGGCGTCGCCGTCCTCGTCGTCGGCGGGTACGGGAGCGCGGCGGCCCTGACCGCGGACCGCGTCCCGTCCGGCACGACGGTGCTGGGCGTGCCCGTGGGCGGCCTCGACCGCGAGGAGGCCGCCGCGGTCCTGCAGGGGGAGCTGGTGCCGCGGGCCGAGGAGCCGGTGCCCGTCCGCGCCGGCAGCGCGACGGCGGAGGTCGTGCCGGCCGACGCGGGGCTCGGCCTGGACGCCGGCGCCACGCTCGACGACCTCACGGGCTTCTCGCTCGACCCCCGCGCGCTCTGGCGGCACGTCGTGGACCGGGGCGAGGAGGTCGAGCCCGTCGTCGTCGTCGACGAGGACGCGCTCACCGCCTCCGCCGACGCCCTCGTCGACCCCACCCGCGTACCGCCGCAGGAGGGCGCCGTCGCCTTCGACGCCGAGGGCTTCACGACCACCGCGGCCACCACGGGCTCCGAGCTGGACGCCGCGGGCGCCGTCGACCTGCTGCGCGAGCAGTGGCCGGGCCTGCTCGCGCAGCCGGCGGGCGGCGACCCGCTCGAGCTGCCGACCCGGCCGCTCGAGCCGGAGGTCGACCAGGCAGCGGTCGACGCCTTCACCGCCTCCTTCGCCGAGCCGGCGGTCGCGGGGCCGCTGCCCGTGCGGGTGGGCACGGCGGGCGCCGAGCTGCCCGTCGCCTCCTTCGCGCCGCTGCTGGCCGCCCAGCCCACCGAGGAGGGCGAGCTCGCGCCCGTCGTCGACGCCGGGGCGCTGCGGGCGGCGCTCCTCGAGGTGGCGCCCGAGCTCGACGCCTCCGCCCGGGACGCCTCGCTCGAGCTGCAGGACGGCCGCCCCGTCGTCGTGCCCGCCGTCGTGGGGCGGAGCGTCGACGCCGAGGTCCTCGCGCCCGCGGCGCTGGAGGCGCTCGCCGTCGCGCCGGGGCCCGAGCGGGTCGCCGTCGTCGACGCGCAGGAGGTCCAGCCGGAGCGGACCACGGCCGACGTCGAGGCGCTCGGCGTCACCGAGGTCATCTCCGAGTTCTCGACGCCCCTGCGCGGCAGCAACGCCGGGCGGCTGCAGAACGTCGGGACCGCGGCGCGGACGGTCAGCGGGACGCTGCTCGCCCCCGGCGAGGTCTTCGACCTCAACGAGGTCCTCGGCCGGCGCACGGCCGCCGCGGGCTACGCCGAGGCGACGATCATCAGCGGCGGCCGGTACGTCGAGAGCTACGGCGGCGGCGTCTCCCAGATCTCGACCACCCTCTACAACGGCGCCTTCTTCGCCGGGCTCGAGCTGCTCGAGCACCGGCCGCACTCCTTCTACATCTCCCGCTACCCCGAGGGCCGCGAGGCGACGCTCGACTTCGCCACCATCGACATGCGCTTCCGCAACGACACGAGCACCGGCGTCCTCATCGAGATGAGCGCCTCCTCGAGCCCCTCGGGCGACGTCACGGTGCGCTTCTGGGGCACCGACGTCAGCGACGTCTCCACCTCGACGAGCGGTCGCCGCGACATCACGCAGCCGACCAGCCGCGAGCTCGACACCGACGACTGCATCCCGTCCACGGCGAGCGAGGGCTTCACCGTCACGGTCACCCGGACCGTCCGCCGCGGCGGCGCCGTCGTCCACGACGACCGGGACGTCGTCCGCTACGACCCGGTGCCCGGCATCACCTGCGCCTGACGGCGCCGCCCCACCCGGGTGGGTCGCCGCCGGTTCGCCCTCGACCGTGGCTCCGGGAGGGCGAGTCGTCGCCGGTTCGCCCTCGACCGGGGCCCCTCGAGGGCGAGTCGTCGCCCGTCCGCCCGGGCTCAGGCGCGCGGCGCCTCGCGGTAGGCGTAGCGGTGGTGCTCGGCGAGGCCCAGGTCCTCGTACAGGGCGCGGGCGGCGTCGTTCCCGTCGGCGACCTGGAGCGCCAGCCGCTCGGCCCCGTGGCGGGCCGCCCACGCGGACAGGGCGGTGACGGCGGCCCGCGCCAGCCCCCGGCGCCGGTGCTCCGGCGCGACGACGAGGTCGGTGAGCACGGCCCAGCCGTCGGCCAGGGCCATCCGCCCGGCGGCGACGGCGCCCTCGGGGGCCGACGTCCTCGCCCCGGTCTTCCCCGTGCCGGTGCCGGTGCCGGGGTCGGGGCGGACGACGGCGAACGCCTGGTCGGGCGCGGACAGCAGCAGCGCGGCCACCACCGGGTCGTCCGCCTCGCCGGGGCGCACGAGGTGCGACCACGCGGCGTCGGGGGCCGCTAGGACGTCGACCGGTGCGGGGGCGGCGGTGGTCGCAGGGACGGCGGCGGTGGTGGGCAGGGCGCCGACCATGACGGTCGTCGGGCTGACGAGCGCCCAGCCGCGCCCGTCGAGCTCGGCATCGAGGTCCTCCACGGCGGCCAGGCCCGCGGCGTCCGCCCGCGCGGCCGCGCCGACCGGGGCGCCCGTCGAGCGCGGCAGCTGGAAGCGGGGCGTCGACCCGCGGGCGGAGAGCCACGCGCTCGCCCGGTCCACCGCGCCCGCGAGGCCGCCCGCGCCGGGCCCGGGCGGGCCGAGGGCCAGCACGGAGCTCGCGCGGCGCGTGCGGTCCCCGGCCGAGCGCAGCAGCCAGCGCCCGTCGGGCTCGGCGCCGGTCGGCAGCCAGGCGCGCGCCAGGGCGGCCTCGAGGTCCAGCACGCCGACGACCGGCTCCCCGGGGCGCGGGCGGCGCACCCGGGGCGGCACCCGGCGCGCGGCCACGACGTCGTGCGCCCGCACCTCGACGACGCCCCCGTCGGCCCGGCGCACCACGAGGGGGTCGCCCGCGCGCTCGAGCTCGCCGACGACGTCGGTCGCCGAGCCGTCCGCCAGCCGGTGGCGCACCACCACCCGCTGGCCGGCGTCGGGCGGCGGGTCGGACGGTGCTGGCACGCCCGGAGCCTGCCACGACGCCCCATCCCGACTCCCGCTCCGCCCCGCGGCCCCGCGGCGCGCGCCGTCCCGCGGGGCGGTCCGACGGGGCGGGCGCCGCCCCGCCGGGTAGATTGCCCACCGTTCCGCCGACGGCGCGCCCCGGTGCGCCGGCGACCTCGAGAGCCCGGAGGCACGACCCGTGACGTACGTCATCGCCCAGCCCTGCGTCGACCTCAAGGACAAGGCCTGCATCGAGGAGTGCCCGGTCGACTGCATCTACGAGGGTGACCGGGCCCTCTACATCCACCCCGACGAGTGCGTGGACTGCGGCGCCTGCGAGCCGGTGTGCCCCGTCGAGGCCATCTACTACGAGGACGACGTCCCCGAGCAGTGGAGCGCCTTCACGGCCGCGAACGTCGAGTTCTTCGACGACCTCGGCTCGCCCGGCGGCGCCGCCAAGATGGGCGTCATCCACAAGGACCACCCCGTCGTCACCGCGCTGCCGCCGCAGGAGCACGACAGCTGAGCGCCGTCACCGGCGGCGCCCGCCCCCACGCCGCGGGGGGCGGGGCCGGGCGCTTGGCCCTGCCCGACTTCCCGTGGGACGCGCTGGCCCCCCACGCCGAGCGCGCCCGTCGCGCGCCGGGCGGCATCGTCGACCTGTCGGTCGGCACGCCCGTCGACCCGACGCCGGCCCTGCTGCGCGACGCCCTGGCGGCGGCCTCCGACGCGCCGGGCTACCCGCAGGTCTGGGGCACCCCCGCCGTCCGCGAGGCGGTGGCGGCGTGGTTCGCCCGCCGCCGCGGCGTGCCGGGCCTCGACCCCGACGGCGTCATGCCGACACCGGGCTCCAAGGAGCTCGTCGCGTGGCTGCCCACGCTGCTCGGGCTCGGGCCCGGGGACGTCGTCGTCCATCCCCTCGTCGCCTACCCGACGTACGACGTCGGCGCCCGCCTGGCCGGCGCCGCGCCGCTGCCGCTCGACGACGTGGCGTCGCTGCCCTCGCCGGTCGTCGACCTGCCCGGCGGGGGCACCGGCCGGGTGCGCCTGGTCTGGCTCAACTCCCCGTCGAACCCGACGGGCGCCGTCGACGACGTCCGCAGGCTGGCCGAGGTCGTCGCCTGGGCCCGCGAGCACGACGTCGTCGTCGCCGGGGACGAGTGCTACGCCGAGCTGGGCTGGGCCCCCGCCGAGGGCTGTGCTCACGGCGAGGTGGACGTGGACGAGCGCGGCGACCTCGTGCCGCCGAGCGTGCTCGACCCCCGCGCCACCGGCGGGGACAGCCGCGGCGTGCTGTCGGTCTACTCGCTGTCCAAGCAGTCCAACCTCGCCGGGTACCGCGCGGCCTTCGTGGCCGGGTGCCCCGCGCTCGTCCGCCACCTCGTGGGCGTGCGCAAGCACGCGGGCGTCATCGTCCCCCGCCCGGTGCAGGAGGTGCTGCGGACGGCGCTCGGGGACGACGCGCACGTGGCGGAGCAGAAGGAGCACTACCGGGCCCGACGGGCCGTGCTACGGGACGCGCTCGCGGCGGCCGGCGGTCGCGTCGAGCGCTCCGACGCCGGGCTCTACCTCTGGACGACCTTCGACGAGCCCGCCATGGACACCGTCGCCCGCCTCGCGGACCGCGGCGTCCTCGTGGCGCCGGGCACCTTCTACGGAGCCGCCGGCGAGCGGCACGTGCGGGTCGCGCTCACGGCCACCGACGAGCGGGTCTCCGCCGCCGCGGAGCGGCTGAGGGGCTGAGGGGCCGAGCCGCGGAGCGGGCCGCCGTGGTCGCCGCCCGCGACCGGTGCCCGGTAGCGTGCGGGAGGCGCCCGAGGCGGCGCCCCCGCCGTCCCCGCCCCGGCGCCGCGACCCGGTCGCCGCGGGCGGTGCGGCCCCACGACCACGAGAGCGGCCCGCACGCCGAGCCGCGCTGCTGCGAGGAGACGCCCGTGACCGAGACCCAGGACGCCGCCGGAGCCGGACCCGAGGGCAGCGTGCTGCGGCACGCCGGGGGCGAGCTGCCGCTGGCGACCGTGCCGGCCACGGAGGGCAGCGCGGGCGTCGACGTCTCCGGGCTCCTCAAGGAGACGGGGCTCGTCACGCTCGACCCGGGCTTCGTCAACACGGCCTCGTGCCGCTCCGAGATCACCTACATCGACGGCGACGCGGGGATCCTGCGCTACCGCGGCTACCCGATCGAGCAGCTCGCGGAGGGCTCGACCTTCCTCGAGACGAGCTTCCTGCTCATCTACGGGCACCTGCCGAGCGCGGCCGAGCTGGAGGACTTCTCCGCGAGCCTGCGGCGCCACACCCTGCTCCACGAGGACCTCAAGAACTTCTTCGACGGGTTCCCGTCGAACGCCCACCCGATGCCGGTGCTCAGCTCCGCCGTCTCGGCGCTCTCGACGTTCTACGAGGAGAGCCTCGACCCCTTCGACCGGCGCGCCGTCGACCTCTCGACCGTCCGCCTCATGGCGAAGCTGCCGACGATCGCCGCCTACGCGCACAAGAAGACGCTCGGGCAGCCGTTCCTCTACCCGGACAACTCGCTCGGCCTCGTCGAGAACTTCCTCCGGATGACGTTCGGCTTCCCGGCGGAGCCCTACGAGGTCGACCCGGCGCTGGCGTCGGCGCTCGACCAGCTCTTCATCCTCCACGCCGACCACGAGCAGAACTGCTCGACGTCGACGGTCCGCATGGTCGGGTCCGGCCAGGCGAACCTCTACGCGTCGGTGTCGGCGGGCATCCACGCCCTCTCCGGGCCGCTGCACGGCGGCGCGAACTCCGCCGTCCTCACCATGCTCGACGACATCATCGCGAGCGGCGACGACGTCGACACCTTCATGGAGCGGGTGAAGAAGAAGGAGAAGGGCGTCCGGCTCATGGGCTTCGGCCACCGGGTCTACAAGAACTACGACCCGCGCGCCGCCATCGTGAAGAAGACGGCCGACCGGGTGCTCGAGCAGCTCGGCGTCAACGACCCGCGCCTCGACGTGGCGCTGCGGCTCGAGGAGATCGCCCTGCGCGACGACTACTTCGTCGAGCGCAAGCTCTACCCGAACGTCGACTTCTACACGGGCCTCATCTACAAGGCCATGGGCTTCCCCACGCGGATGTTCACGGTGCTCTTCGCCATCGGGCGCCTCCCGGGCTGGATCGCCCAGTGGCGGGAGATGATGGAGGACCCGCAGACGAAGATCGGGCGCCCGCGCCAGGTCTACGTGGGCGAGCCCGAGCGAGCCTACGTCCCGATGGACCAGCGCTGACGTGGCCCCCTCCGCCGGGGGGCCGGGCACCCGGGCGCTGCGCGCCCTGACGGCCGACGACGACGACCTGCGCCTGTGGGCCCGGCTCGCGCCGCTGGGGCTCGCGCTCGTCGGCGCCGGCGCGTGCGTCACGGGGGACGCGGCCGTGCGGCGCGGCGCGGGCGCCCGGGGCTGGGTGCTCGGCGGCGTCATCGGCCTCTGCCTGCAGGGGGCGGGCCTGTCCGTCTTCGGCGAGGCCGTGAAGCGCCGCGCCCTCCACGACGCGCGGGGGAGCGCCGCGTGAGGGTCGTCGTCGTCGGCGCCACGGGCCACATCGGCACCTCCCTCGTGCCCCGGCTCGTGCGCGCCGGGCACGAGGTCGTGGCGATGAGCCGCGGCACGCGCGAGCCGTACGCGCCCGACGACGCCTGGGCGTCCGTCGAGCGCGTGCGGGTCGACCGGGAGGCGGAGGACGCCGCCGGCACCTTCGCCGGCCGGGTCGCCGACCTGCGCCCCGACGCGGTCGTCGACCTCGTCTGCTTCACCGAGTCCTCGGCCGCCCAGCTCGTCGAGGGGCTGCGCGGGCGGGTCGGGCACCTCGTGCACACCGGCACCCTGTGGGTCCACGGCGACAGCAGCGTGGCGCCGATGGACGAGGACGACGACCGCGAGCCGTACGGCGAGTACGGCGTGCAGAAGGACGCCGTCGAGCGGCTGCTCCTCGAGGAGACCCGCCGCGGCGGCCTCGTGAGCACCGTCGTGCACCCGGGCCACATCAGCGGCCCGGGGTGGCCGTGCATCACCCCGGCGGGCAACCTCGACCCGTCGGTGTGGCAGCGCCTGGCGGCGGGCGAGCCGCTCGTCCTGCCGGGCTCGGGCTCCGAGCTGATGCACCACGTCCACGCCGACGACGTGGCGGCGCTGCACCAGCGGGTCCTCGAGCGCCGGGAGGACGCCGCCGGCCTCGCCTTCCACGCGGTCTCGCCGCAGGCGACCACCTCCCGTGGCCTGGCCCGGGCGGCCGCGGCCTGGTTCGGGCGCGAGGCCGTCCTCGACCTCGTGACGTGGGAGCGCTTCGCCGAGGTGACCGCCCCGGAGCACGTCGAGGCGAGCCGGGCGCACCTGCTGCGCAGCCACGCCTGCAGCACCCGGCGCGGGCGCGAGGTGCTCGACTTCACGCCGCGGTTCTCGTCCGCCGAGACCTGCCGGCAGGCGGTGCGCGCGCTCGTCGACGCGGGCGAGCTCGACCTGGACGGCGCCCGGCCCTGAGGCCCGCCCTCCTGCTCGGGGCCCGCTGCCCGACCGTCAGCCCGCGACGGTGACGCGCACGGCACCCGGCCCGGGCGCCGTCGGGTCCTCGACCCACGCGGCCTCCCCGCGCGACCAGCGGCGCCCGTCGGTCGCCACCGTGACGACGTCGGTGCCCACGGCGCGGGCGACGGCCCAGTGCGCCAGCGCCCAGCCGTCGCGCACGCCGGCCTCGTCCTCGCCGTAGACCCGCTCCAGCACCGCGCCCGCCGGCGCCGCGCCCGGGTCGCCGGCGGCCGTGAGCCCGTCCTCGCCGAGCTGCGCCGCGGCCTCCTCCACGACGACGCGCGCCCGCGGCAGCAGGCCGTCGTCCCCGGGCACCTGCGGCTCGCCCGTCGGCTCGACCTCCGGCAGCCGGCACACGAGCGCCGCGGGGGAGTACCCGGTGAGCGCCGAGGCCAGGACGCGGGCCTCGGGCTCGTGGTCGGCGTAGGCCGTCGGGAAGCCGGAGCGCTGCACCTCCTGGGCGGCGACCGTCACGTCGAGGCCCTCGTAGCCCTCGACCTCCACGAGCCCGTCGTAGAAGGCGTCGGTGGCGTACAGCGGGTCCTGCACCTGCTCGGGCGTGCCCCAGCCCTGCGAGGGGCGCTGCTGGAAGAGCCCGAGGGAGTCGCGGTCGCCGTGGGCGAGGTTCCGCAGCCCCGACTCCTGCACCGCCGTGGCGATGGCGATGGTGGCGGCCCGCGGCGGCAGGCCGCGCGCGCGGGCCCGGGCGGTGATGAGCGCCGCCACGGCCGCGCGGTCCGCCGTCAGCGTGTGCTCGTCCCCGCCGGCCTCGGCGGTGCACCGCGCGCCGACCGCGGGCACGGCGCCGTCGCGCACCGCGACGACCACGCCCGCGCCGACGGTGACGAGCGCCAGCGCCCCCACCGTCGCGCTGCGCCGCAGGCGGCGGCGCCGCTCGGCGGCCCGGCGGGCGGCGGCGGTGCGGGGCACGGCGGGTCGGCCGGGCGCCGGCGGCGGCGCTAGTTCGCGTGGAGCGCCGCGTTGAGCGCGCCCCACGACCCGGTGCGGGACCGCGCCTCGACGGCGCCGGTCGTGGAGTTGCGCCACAGCTGCAGGCCGTCGGCGCCCGACAGCTCGCGGGCCTTGACCACCCGGCTCGCGCCGCCCTGCGGGTCCAGCACGGAGACCTTGGTGCCCGCGGTGACGTAGAGGCCGGCCTCGACGACGCAGTCGTCGCCGAGGGAGATCCCGATGCCCGCGTTGGCGCCGAGGAGGCACCGCTCGCCCACCGAGACGACCTCCGTGCCCCCGCCGGACAGCGTGCCCATGATCGACGAGCCGCCGCCGACGTCGGAGCCGTCGCCGACGACGACGCCCGCGCTGATCCGGCCCTCGACCATGGAGGCGCCCAGCGTGCCGGCGTTGAAGTTGACGAAGCCCTCGTGCATGACCGTCGTGCCGCTCGCGAGGTGGGCGCCGAGGCGCACCCGCGAGGCGTCGGCGACGCGCACGCCCGCGGGCAGCACGTAGTCCGTCATGCGGGGGAACTTGTCGACGCCGAGCACGACGACCCGCTCGCCGCGGTCGGCCAGCAGGCGGCCGCGGACCTCCTCGAAGCCCTCGACGGCGCAGGGCCCGGCGGAGGTCCAGACCACGGTCGGGAGCACGCCGAAGAGCCCGGTGAGGTCGACGCCGTGCGGCCGCACGAGGCGGTGGGAGAGCAGGTGCAGGCGCAGGTAGGCGTCCGGCACGTCGGCCGGGGCGGCGTCGAGGTCGACGACGGTGCGCACCACGTGGCTGCGCGTCCCGCGGCGCGGGTCCTCGCCCTCGAGGGCGGCGAGGGAGGCGGGGACGCCGAAGGGGCCCGGGTCCTCGCCCGGGTGGCCCAGCGCGGGCGCCGGGTACCAGGTGTCGAGGACGGCGCCGCCGTCGGTGCTCGTCGCGAGGCCGTAGCCCCAGGCCCAGCGGCCGGCGGGCACCCCCTCGCGCCCGGGAGCGGCGCTGGCGGCGGTCGTGTCGGCGGGCACGTCGGCGGGGGCGTCCGGCATGGGGCGAGGCTACCCGGGCGCCCGTCGCGCCCCGCCTACCCTCCGGCCCATGACGACGCTCCCGACGGCCGGGCCGCCGGCCGCCCTCGACCTCTCCGCCGACCTCGCCGACCTCCTGCAGGCGGTGTGCGACGTCGAGTCCGTGAGCGGGGCCGAGACCCGCCTCGCCGACGCCGTCGAGGCCGCCCTGTCCGCCTGCGCGCACCTGGAGGTGCTGCGCGACGGCGACGCCGTCGTCGCGCGCACCCACCTCGGGCGGGCCTCGCGGGTCGTCGTCGCGGGCCACCTGGACACCGTCCCCCTGGGGCGGCGCGAGGACGGGAGCCCCAACCTGCCGACGTGGCGGACGGGGGAGGGCGCGGACGCCGTCGTCCACGGCCGGGGCACGTGCGACATGAAGGGCGGCGTCGCCGTCGCGCTCTCGCTGGCCGCGTCGCTCGCCGAGCCGACCCGCGACGTCACGTGGGTCTTCTACGACCACGAGGAGGTCGAGGCCGAGCTCAACGGCCTCGGCCGCCTCGCGGCCTCCCACCCCGACTGGCTGGCGGGCGACGTCGCCGTGCTGGGCGAGCCCACGTCCGCGGCGGTCGAGGGCGGGTGCAACGGGACCCTGCGGGTCGAGGTGCACCTGCGCGGCGTCCCCGCGCACTCCGCCCGGCCCTGGCGCGGGCGCAACGCCGTCCACGCCGCCGCGCCCCTGCTCGCGCTGCTCGCCGGGCACGACCCGGGCGAGCGGGAGGTCGACGGCCTGGTGTTCCGCCAGAGCCTGCAGGCGGTCGGCATCCGCGGCGGCACGGCCGGCAACGTCGTCCCCGACGCCTGCGTCGTGACGGTCAACCACCGCTTCGCGCCCGACCGCACGCTCGCGCAGGCCGAGGCCGACCTGCGCGAGCTGCTCGCCGGCTACGAGGTCGTGCGCACCGACGGCGCCGAGGGCGCCCGGCCGGGCCTGGACCGTCCGGCGGCGGCGGCCGTCGTCGCCGCCACGGGCGAGGAGCCGCGGGCCAAGCTGGGGTGGACGGACGTCGCGCGCTTCAGCGCCCTCGGCGTCCCGGCGGTCAACCTCGGGCCGGGCGACCCCCTGCTGGCGCACGCCGACGACGAGCGCTGCCCCGTGGCGGACCTGCACCGCTGCGCGGACGTGCTCCGCACGTGGCTGACGGAGCCCCAGAAGGACGGGCCCCAGGAGGACGGGCCCCCGCAGGACGGGCCCCAGGAGGGAGGAGGGCCCTCCGGCGGACGCGCGGCGGGGGCGTCTGCCACGATCGCGCCGTGACGCTCCTGCTGCTCCTCGTGGCCCTGGCGGTGGCCGGGGGCGCGGTGGCGGTGGCGCTCGGCCGCGTCCCCGGCGGCCTCGACGAGCCGACGACGAGCCGCCCGCTGCGCGCGCTGCCCGACGGCCCGCTGCGCGCGGAGGACGTCGACGGCGTCCGCTTCTCCCTGGGGCTGCGGGGGTACCGGATGGACGAGGTCGACGCCGTGCTCGACCGGGTCCGCGACGAGGTCGCCGAGCGCGACGCCCGGCTCGCCGAGCTGGAGGCGCTCCTGCGCAGCGCCGACCCGGTCGACCCCCCGTGGCGCGACCCGGCCGCAGCCGGAGGGGTCGAGGGCGGGAGGCCCGAGGGCGGAGGGGGCGGTCGCCGCGGCGACGACGAGGGGGCGGTCGCCGGGGCCGCCGGCGAGGAGGAGGCCCGATGAGGGTGGTCGTGGAGGTGCCGGCGCGCCGCAGCGCGCCGGTCGTGTGGCGCCACCTCGTGGACTGGCCGTGGCAGAGCGGCTCGATCCCGCTCACCCGGGTCTTCCGCACCAGCGCCGCCGAGGGGGAGGGCGGCTCCTTCACCGGCCGGACCGCCGTCCTCGGCGTCGGCTTCGACGACCCCATGGACGTCGTGCGGTGGGAGCCGCCGACCGCCGGGGCGCCGGCGGACGGGGGGCGCGCCGGCGTCGCCGTGCTCGCCAAGCGCGGGTCGGTGGTGCTGGGCAGCGCCGCGCTCCGCGTCGAGCCGGTGACGGCGGGCTCCTGCCGGGTCGTGTGGGGGGAGGACGTGCACGTCGCGCCCGTGCGGCTGACGCGGCCGCTCGAGCCGCTGCTGCGCGGACCGGTGTGGCTGGGGCTGCGGTCCGTCGTCGTCGACATGGTGCGCCGGGTCGAGGCGGCCACCCCCGAGCCGCTCGAGCGGTGAGCGAGGGGCCCGCCGGGGCGGGCGCGCCCGGTGAGGGCCCGCTCGTCGGCGACGACGGCCGCGCGCGCTGCCCCTGGGGCGACGCCCCCGAGGTGTACCGGCGCTACCACGACGAGGAGTGGGGCCGTCCGGTCACCGGGGAGGCGGCGCTCTTCGAGCGCCTGAGCCTCGAGGCCTTCCAGTCCGGCCTGTCCTGGCTGACGATCCTGCGCAAGCGACCGGCCTTCCGCGCCGCCTTCGCGGGTTTCGAGCCCGACGCCGTGGCGGCCTTCGGCCCGGCCGACCGGGAGCGGCTGCTCGCGGACGCGGGCATCGTCCGCAACCGCGCCAAGGTCGACGCCGTCCTCGCCAACGCCCGCGCCGTCGTCGCCCTGCGCGCGAGCGGCGGCCTGGAGGCGCTGCTGGCGACGGCGGCCGAGGCGCCGGGCGCGCGCGCCGCGCCGCGCACGACCGCGGAGGTCCCGGCCTCGACCCCCGCCTCGGCGGCGCTGGCGCGCCGGCTCAAGGCGGCGGGCGTCGTCTTCGTCGGGCCGACGACGGCCTACGCCACGATGCAGGCGACCGGGCTCGTCGACGACCACCTCGCCGGCTGCTGGGCGCGGGGCCGCCCCGTCGCCGCGCAGCCCGGGGGCGCCGGCCTCACCGGCGGCGGGTGAGGAACGCCTCGACCGCCGCGCGGTGCTCGCGTCCGCGGGCGACCCCCGCCACGAGGGCGCCCTCGTGCGCCAGCGTCGAGGGCAGGTCGTGCGTCGCGGCGAAGGCCAGCGCCCGCCGGGTGGCGACGAGCGCGGCCGTGGGACCGGCGGCCAGCTCCCGCGCCACCTCCTCGGCGCGCTCGTCCAGCTCCGCGTCGGGCACCGCCTCGGTGGCGAGCCCGAGCGCGACGCACTCGTCGGCGGGGACGGGGCGGGGCCGCAGGAGCAGGTCGCGCGCCCGGCCCTCGCCGACGAGCCGCGGCAGCCACCAGGACGCGCCCGTGTCCGGCGGGAGGCCGACGCGCGCGAAGCCCGTGTCGACCCGCGCCGACGCCGCGAGCAGCCGCAGGTCGGCGGCGAGGGCCAGGGCGGCGCCGGCGCCCGCGGCCGTGCCCCGGACGACGGCCACGACGGGGGCGGGCATCTCGGCGAGCAGGAGCGCGATCGGCGCGTACTCGTCCTCGACGACCCGGGCGAGGGCCGGGTCGTCGGCGTCGAGGCGGGCGGCGTGCTCGCGCAGGTCCTGCCCGGACGAGAAGGCGTCCCCCGTGCCTGTGAGGACGACGCACCGCACCTCCCCGGCCGCGGCGGCGTCGGCCGCCCGCCGCAGCGCGTCGAGCAGCGCGCGGCGCTCGGGCGCGTCGAGGGCGCCGCGGACCTCAGGTCGGCCGACGACGACGCGGGCCACCCCACCCGTCCCGCGCTCGAGGCGGTCGGCGGGCCGCGCCTCGTCGGGGGCGGTCGCACCAGGGCTGTCAGGGGGAGCGGGGCGGGCGGGGTGGGCTGCGGCCACGGGACCTCCGGACGTGGGGCGGGCCCCGACCACCACGGGCGCCCGTCGTCGGGGCGACCCGGACGGGTCACCTCAGCGACCCGGGAGGGTAGTCCCGTTTCGACCCGACCGCCGACCTGCTGGATACTGGTCGCGATCACGCCCACAGGAAGGGGATCCGCAGATGGCGGCCATGAAGCCGAGGACAGGTGACGGCCCGCTCGAGGTCGTGAAGGAGGGCCGCGGCATCGTCTTGCGCATGCCCCTGGAGGGCGGCGGGCGCCTCGTCGTCGAGATGACGCCCGACGAGGCCAAGGGCCTCGGCGACGCGATCGGCTCGGCGGTCGGCTGACCCGGCACCACCTGCGAGAGCCCCACCCGGCCCGGCCGGGTGGGGCTCTCGCGCGTCGGGGCCCCGGCGCCCCGGGTGCTCACGGACCGGCCTCCCGTGTCGGTCCTCGCGCCCCGGCCGCGGGGCGGGCGCGGGCGGGCCGTGAGTAGGGTCGCCGACGTGGTCGCCCGCATGCCCCGCCTCGTCCCGCTCGCCGGGAGCGACGTCCGCTCCGCCGCCGGCGCCGACGTCCTCGCCGTCCCCGTCGCCGCCCCGCCGCCCGGGGAGGGCGACCCGCAGCCGCGCCCGGGCACCGCCGACGCCGCGGTGTGGCTCGGCCTCAACACCGCCGTCCTCGCCGAGCAGCAGCGCTTCCGCGGCAGCGCCGGGGAGGTCCTCGGCGTCCCGCTGCCCTCCTCGCGCGACGACGGGGCCGGCCCCCGCCGCCTCGTCCTCCTGGGCGTCGGCGACGGGAGCCCCACCGCCCTGCGCCGGGCCGGCGCCGGCCTGGCCCGCGCCACCCGCGGGGCCGGCCGCGTGGTCACGAGCGCGGGCGTCGGCCTGCCGCCGCAGCACCTGCGCGCCTTCTGCGAGGGCCTGCTGCTCGCCAGCTACGACCCGCCGCGCTCCGGCACGGGGGACGGCCCCCGCCCGGCCGCCGAGGTCGTCGAGCTGCTCGGCGTCGACGAGGGACCCGCGCTCGCGCGCGCCGTCGTGGCGGCCCGCGCGACGTGGCGCACCCGCGACCTCGCGTCCACGCCGTCGTCGACGAAGGACCCGGCGTGGGTGGCGGACCAGGCCCGCGCCCTGGCCGCCGACCTCCCCGGCGTCGAGGTGGAGGTGCTCGACGCCGCCGGGCTCGCGCGCCAGGGGTTCGGCGGCCTGCTCGCCGTCGGCGGAGGCTCGGTCTCGCCGCCCTGCCTGGTGACCGTGCGCTACCGGCCTCCGGCCGGGACGGCGCCGCGGCGGCACGTCGTCCTCGTCGGCAAGGGCATCACCTTCGACTCGGGCGGCCTGTCCATCAAGCCCCGCGACGCGATGATCCCCATGAAGACCGACATGGCCGGCGCCGCCGTCGTCCTCGCCGCCGTCCTGGGGGCGGCCGAGATGGAGCTCCCCCAGCCCGTCACGGCGCTCCTGCCGCTGGCCGAGAACGCCTTCGGCGGCGGCTCGTACCGCCCCGGCGACGTCGTGCGCGTGCACGGCGGCACCACCGTCGAGATCGCCAACACCGACGCCGAGGGCCGCATGGTCCTCGCGGACGCCCTCCACCACGCCGACGCGTCGCTGGAGCCCGACCTCCTCGTCGACGTCGCCACGCTCACCGGTGCGGCGTCGCTGGGGCTGGGCAAGCGCCACGCCGCGCTCTACACCGACGACGCGCCGCTGCTGGAGCAGCTGCGCAGCGCGTCGGAGGCCACGGGGGAGCGGGTCTGGCGGATGCCGCTCGTGGAGGACTACGCCTACGCGCTCGACTCCGACGTCGCCGACCTGCGCCACGTCGCCGCCAAGGGCGGTCCGGGGGCCGGGTCGATCACCGCGGCCCTCTTCCTGCGCGAGTTCACGGGCTCGCGCCGGTGGGCGCACCTCGACATCGCCGGACCCGGCCGCGCCGACCGCGACGAGCACGAGGTCACCAAGGGCGCCACGGGCTTCGGCGCGCGCCTGCTGCTCCGGTGGCTGGAGGACGGCGCCGTCTGAGGCGCCCGCCCGCGGGCGGGCCGCTCAGCCCCGGACGACGCCGACGAGGAGCCCGTCGCCCACGGGCAGCAGCGCGGGCAGCAGGCGCTCGTCGTCGCGCACGCGCCGACCGGCCTGGCGGACCGCCGTGGTCGTCTCGTCGCGCTGCGCCGGGTCGGCGACCTTGTCCCGCCACAGGGCGCCCACGACGACGAGGAGACCGCCGGGACGCAGGAGGCGCAGCGCCTGGTCGAGGTGGGCGTCGAGGTCGCGCCGGTCGGCGTCGAGGAGCACGAGGTCGTACGCCCCGTCGGTGAGGCGGGGCAGCACCTCCTGCGCGCGGCCGCCGATGACGCGCACCCGGCCGCTGCGGACGCCCGCGTCCGCCAGCGCCTCGCGGGCGGCGCGCTGGTGCTCGGGCTCGCTGTCGATCGTCGTGAGGACGCCGTCGGCCGGCATCCCCGCGAGGAGCCAGAGCGTGGACACCCCGCTGCCCGTGCCGACCTCGACGACGGCCCGCGCCCCGGCCGCGGCCGCCAGCAGCCGCAGGGCCGCTCCCGTGCCGGGGTCGACGGGGGCGCAGCCGAGCTCGACGCCCCGGGCGCGGGCCCGCTCGAGCGCCTCGTCCTCGACGACGAAGTCCTCGGCGTAGCTGCGGCTGGCGGCGGACGTGGCGGCGATGACGGCCTCCCGGCTCGGGCGCCCCGACCGCCCGGGTCGGCCGGCGGCGCGCCCGCAGGCTACTGGGCCGCGCCCCTCCGGCCGCCCTCGCTCCGGCCGCCGCCGTCGTCCGCGCCGGGCCCGCCGCGGGGTCCGCCGCGGGGTCCGCCGCGGAGTCCGGCGCAGGGCCCGTCGGGGGAGACCGGTGCCCTCGCCCAGGTGGCGTCCAGGGCCCGGTGGCACGATCGGCGCATGACCACGCGAGGCCGCGCCCGGGGCGCGGCGCCCGACGCCGCCGCCCCGCCGGCCGCCGTCGTCGAGCCGTCCGCGGAGTGGGCCCCTCCCAGCTGGGACGACGTCGTCCGCGACCACTCCGCGCGCGTCTTCCGCCTCGCCTACCGCCTCACGGGCAACCGGCACGACGCGGAGGACCTCACGCAGGAGGTCTTCGTGCGCGTGTTCCGCTCGCTGTCCTCGTACACGCCGGGCACCTTCGAGGGCTGGCTGCACCGCATCACGACGAACCTCTTCCTCGACCAGGTGCGGCGCCGCCAGCGGATCCGCTTCGACGCCCTCGCCGACGACGCCGACGACCGCCTGCCCGGGGCCGACCCGGGCCCGGAGCGCGCCTTCGAGCACGGCAACCTCGACCGCGACGTCCAGGCCGCCCTGCTCGAGCTCTCGCCCGACTTCCGCGCGGCCGTCGTGCTGTGCGACATCGAGGGCCTCAGCTACGAGGAGATCGCCCGCGCCCTCGGCGTCAAGATCGGCACCGTGCGCTCGCGCATCCACCGCGCCCGCGCCCAGCTGCGCGCCTCGCTGGCCCACCGGGCGCCGAGCGGCTGGGTGGCCTGAGCGGCCGGCCCCGGCCGACCACCCCGACCGGCCGACCACCCCGGCCGCACGCTGCGGACGGGTGCTCCGGGCCGACCGGGTGCGCGCCGGGCGGGCCCGCGGGCGAGGATGGGTCCGCGCCCGCGCCGAGCGGCCGGGCGCCGCACGAGGAGGACCTGCGCATGAGCGAGCCGGGCGACGCCCCGCGCCCCCCCGCCGCCGGGGGGGCCGAGCACCCGTCACCCGTCCGTCGCCCCTCGCCCTGGGCCCCCCGGGACGACGCGGGCTCCGCGCCCGGAGCCGGGGCCGACGACCGGCCCGGCGCCGCCGGGGCGCCGGCTGCCGACGGCGGGGCGCCGAGCGGAGCCGGGGCGGGCGAGGAGCTTTCCGGCGAGCGCCCGCCGGCCGGCGCTCCCGCCGGGGCTCCGTCCGAGTCGTCGCGCGAGGGCGAGGGCTGGTGGTGGCCGGCGGACGAGGCGGGCGACGCCGGTCGCGGGCCCCTCCACGGGCGCGCCGGCGCCGGCTTCCCCGACAGCGCCCCGCTCGTGGCGGGCGGTGCCCCCGTGCGGGCGCGCCGCCGCTCGCCGCGGGCGCTCGTCCTCGTCGCCGCCTGCCTGCTCGCCGGGCTGCTGGGCGGCCTCGCCGGGGGCCGCCTGGCGGGCCCCGGCGGCACGTCCGTCTCCGTCGTCGAGCGCGCCGGCGGCACGGCCGCCGAGGCGGCCGACGGCTCGGTGGCCGCGGTCGCCGAGGCCGTCCTGCCGAGCACCGTGTCGGTGGAGATCGCCTCGAGCGCGGGCTCGGGCAACGGCTCGGGCTTCGTGCTCTCCGAGGACGGGTACGTGGTGACGAACAACCACGTCGTCGCCCCCGCCGTGGAGTCCTCCGGGCGCATCCGGGTGCTCCTGTCCGACGGTACGCGGGAGACCGCCGAGGTCGTCGGCCGCACGTCGGACTACGACCTCGCCGTCCTGCGCATCGACCGCACCGGCCTCGTGCCCCTCGCCTTCGCCGACACGGCGCAGGTGCGCGTGGGGGACCCGGTCGTCGCCGTCGGCGCGCCGCTGGGCCTCGCCAGCACGGTGACGAGCGGCATCGTCAGCGCCCTCAACCGCCCCGTCGTGGCCGGGTCGAGCCAGGACGAGCAGGGCTTCATCAACGCGGTCCAGACCGACGCCGCCATCAACCCGGGCAACTCCGGCGGCCCCCTCGTCGACCTCACCGGCGCCGTCGTCGGGGTCAACTCGGCCATCGCGCAGACGGCGTCGCCCGGCGGCGGGCCGGGCGGGTCCATCGGCCTCGGCTTCGCGATCCCGGCCGACCAGGTGGTCCGCACGACGACCGAGCTCATCGAGGACGGCGTCGCCACCTACCCCGTCATCGGCGTCTCGCTCGACTCCTCCTACGAGGGCCGCGGCGTCCGCGTGGCCCAGGGGCGGACGTCGGCGGGCGACCCCGTGGTCCCCGGCGGCCCCGCCGACACCGCGGGCGTCGAGCCGGGCGACGTCATCACGGCGATCGACGACCAGCTCGTCACCGCGCCCGACGAGCTCATCGTCGCCATCCGCGCCCGCACGCCCGGCGACGAGGTCGTCCTCACCGTCCAGAGGGGCCGCGACGCCGTCGAGGTCCCGGTCGTGCTCGGCAGCGAGCCGAGCGACTAGCGGACGCCGGCGCCTCGCCGTCGCGCGAGACGGGGCGGTCGGGGCGACGGGTGGGCGGGGGGCCGCGCGTAGGCTCACCGCGTGTCCTTCCCGAACGGCGGCGAGCTGCTGGTCCTCCTCGTCCTCGTCCTCGTCGTCGTCGGGCCCGAGCGGCTGCCGCGCTACTCCCAGCAGCTCGCCGACCTCGTCCGCTCCGGCGTCCGCTACGCCAAGGGCGCGCGCGACAGCCTCAAGGAGGAGATGGGGCCGGAGTTCGACGACATCGACTGGAAGAAGCTCGACCCGCGCCAGTACGACCCCCGCCGGATCGTCCGCGACGCCCTCACCGACGTCTGGGACGAGCCGGCGACCAAGCGGCCCGGCGCGGGGGGCCCGCAGGCCCTGACCGCCCCGGCGGCGGGCGGCGCGGCCGGCGGGGCGGCGGCGGCCGCCGCCTCCCGCTCGGCCGACGGCGTCGCCGGGACGCGCGCGGGAGCCGCCACGGGGGGTGCCACCGGGGCGGGGCCGGCCAGCGCTGCGCCGGCGCCCGGGCGACGAGGCGCCACCGGGGGGCCGGGCACGACCGGCGCCCGGGGCCCGGCAGCGCGCACGCCCTACGACGACGAGGCCACCTGAGGCGGCTCAGCCCGCCGCGCGCACCGGGGTGAGCCCGAGCGGGCGGCCCGCGAGCCCGCGGGGACGGGAGAGGCCGCGCGCCACCTCGCGCAGCGCCCGCGCCGCCGGCGCGTCCGGCTCGGCCAGCACCAGGGGCACGCCGGCGTCCCCGCCTTCGCGGACGCGGACGTCGAGCGGGACCTGCCCGAGGAAGGGGACCGGCACGCGCAGCAGGTCGCCGAGGCGCTCGACGACGGCCTCCCCGCCGCCGCTGCCGAAGACCTCGACGCGCGAGCCGTCGGGCATCTCCATCCAGCTCATGTTCTCGACGACGCCGGCGACCGACTGCTTCGTCTGGCGGGCGACCGCGCCGGCGCGCTCGGCGACCTCCGCGGCCGCGGCCTGCGGCGTCGTGACGACGAGCAGCTCGGCGCCGGGCAGCAGCTGGGCGACGCTGATGGCGATGTCGCCCGTGCCCGGCGGCAGGTCGAGGAGCAGGACGTCGAGGTCGCCCCAGTGCACGTCGGTGAGGAACTGCTCGAGCGTCCGGTGGAGCATCGGGCCGCGCCAGACGACCGGCGCGTTGCCCTGCGTGAACATGCCGATCGAGACGACCTTCACGTCGTGGGCGACCGGCGGGATGATCATGTCGTCGACGCGCGTGGGGGCCGTGGTGACCCCGAGCATCCGCGGCACCGAGAAGCCGTGGACGTCGGCGTCGAGGACGCCCACGCGCAGGCCGTCGGCGGCCATGGCGGCGGCGAGGTTGACGGTGACGCTGGACTTGCCCACCCCGCCCTTGCCGGAGGCCACCGCGACGACGCGGGTGAGCGAGCCGGGGCCGAAGGGCACCTCGCGGGCGGGCCGGCCGCCGCGCAGCACGTCCTTGAGCGCCGCGCGCTGGGCGTCGTCCATGACGCCGAGGGCCACGCGCACCGAGGCCACGCCCTCGAGGGCGGAGACCTCGCGGGTCACGTCGCGCTCCAGCTGGGCCTTGAGCGGGCAGCCCGCCGTCGTGAGGGACACCTCCACCGCCACGTCGGCGCCGTCGACGGACACCGAGCGCACCATGCCGAGGTCGGTGATGGGGCGGCGGATCTCGGGGTCGAGCACGCGGCCCAGGGCCTCGCGCACGAGCGTCTCGGTGGGGCTCATGCCTCCAGCGTAGGTGCGCCCCGGCGCCCGTCCTGACGGCCCGGGTCCCGGCTCTGGTCACGGCCTGCGGCACGGTCCGGGTCACGTTCCGGGCGGCCGTCGGGGCGCCCGCGCGACCGGCCGCGGCCCCGCTCCCCGTCGTCGCGGCCGCCGTCGAGCTCCTCGACGAGCTGCCGCAGCTCGCTGCGCAGGAAGTCGCGCGTCGCGACGTCGCGCAGGGCGATCCGCAGGGCGGCCACCTCGCGGGCGAGGTACTCGGTGTCGGCGAGGTTGCGCTCGGCCCGCTGCCGGTCCTGCTCGAGCGCCACCCGGTCGCGGTCGTCCTGGCGGTTCTGCGCGAGGAGGATCAGCGGCGCCGCGTAGGAGGCCTGCAGCGACAGCATCAGCGTGAGGAAGAGGAACGCGTACGGGTCGAAGCGCAGGTCCGCCGGCGCGAGGGTGTTCCAGAGGACCCAGAGCACGATGAAGCCGGACATGTAGATGAGGAACCGCGGGGTCCCCATGAAGCGGGCGAAGGCCTCCGACAGCCGTCCGAAGGCCTCGGGGTCGATGCTCGGGCGCGGCACGAACCGCCGCCTGGTCTCCTGCGGGCTGTCCAGCCCCGGCCCCCGCCGTCGCGCCGCCGTCCGCTCCCGTGCCATGCCTCGTCCCTCCTCCGCCTCGGTCGGCCGTCCTGCTCCTGCGCGCCCCGGTGAGGAGCTGCGCGCGCGCCCCGCTCGCCCCCGGCGCGGCGCGGACCGGGGCGGGTCCTGCTGGTCGTGCCGGTCGCCGCTCAGCGCGCGGCGCCGCCGCCCGCCGCCAGGTCGGCGTCGTCCTGCTCGCGCCAGTCCTCCGGGAGGACGTGGTCGAGGACGTCGTCCACCGTCACGACCCCCAGCAGGCGTCCCGCCGGGTCCGTGACCGGCACCGAGACGAGGTTGTAGACGGCGAGCCGCCGCGCGACGACGCCCAGCGGCGCCTCCGGCGGCAGGCCGTCCACGTCCGTGTCGAGGATGGACCCCAGCTGCTCGTGGGGCGCCACGCGCAGCATGGCCTGGATGTGGACGAGGCCGAGGTAGCGCCCCGTCGGCGTCTCCAGCGGCGGCCGGCAGACGTACACCGACGCGGCCTCGGCGGTCGACAGGTCGCTGCTGCGCACGAGGGCGAGGGCCTCCGCGACCGTCGCCTCCGGGCCGAGGAGCACGGGCTCGGGCGTCATGAGGCCGCCGGCCGTCTCCTCGTCGTAGGCCAGCAGGCGGCGGACGTCGGCGGCCTCGTCGGGCTCCATGAGCTGCAGGAGGGTCTCCTTGGCGTCCTCCGGCAGCTCGCCGAGGACGTCGGCCGCGTCGTCGGCGTCCATCGCCTCGAGGACGTCGGCCGCGCGCTCCCGCGCCAGGCCGGTGACGACCTCGACCCGGTCCTCCTCGCCGAGCTCGGCGAGGACGTCGGCGAGGCGGTCGTCGGCGAGCTCGGCCGCCAGCTCGAGGCGGCGGCGGCCCGACAGGTCGTGGAGGGCCTCGGCGATGTCGGCCGGCTTCATGTCCTCGAAGGTCGCCACGAGCAGGCTGGCGCCCTGCGCCCCGGCGGGCGCCCCGAGCAGGCCGCGCACCTCGTCCACGTGCACGAGCAGGGTCTCGCCGCGGCGGCCGCGCAGGCGCGAGCCGAGCCCCCCGGGCACCCCGCGCCGGACGAAGACCCGCATGACCTCGAGGTCGCGGGGGCCCGGCCGCTCGAGCGCGAGGTCCTCCACGGTGGCCGTCCCCGACCCGTCGAGGAGCTCGACGCGCCGCTCGAGCACCTCGGCCAGGAGCAGCACCTCGCTGCTGCGCTGCTCGAAGCGGCGCATGTTGACGAGGCCCGTGGTGATGACCTGCCCGGCGTCCATCGCCGTCACGCGCGTCATGGGCACGAAGACGCGGCGGCGGCCGGGCACCTCGACGACGAGGCCCACGACCCGCAGGCGCCGCCCGTCGCCGCGCAGCACGCTGACGACGTCGCGCACGCGCCCCACCTGGTCGCCCAGGGGGTCGAAGACGGGGAGCCCGGCCAGCCGCGCGGCGAAGATGCGGGACGGGCTGCTCACGCCCGTCAGCGTAGCCGCGCCGGCAGGCCCCGCCCGGCGGCTCGGGCGGCGCCCCACGGCCGGGCGCCCGGGGCCCGGGGGAGCGTCGGGCGCGCGGGTGCGGCCCGCGGGCGCCGGTCGTAGCGTCGAGGCCATGACGATCAGCGAGACCTCGAAGGACTCCTCGACCGCCCTCGACGGCGCCCCGGAGATCGCGTACACGATCCCGGGCATGGCGCAGGACGCCGGCGCCCAGGTGGTGAAGAACCTGCAGGAGCGGCTCAACGCCCTCACCGACCTGCACCTCACGCTCAAGCACGTGCACTGGAACGTCGTGGGCCCGAACTTCATCGGGGTCCACGAGATGCTCGACCCCCAGGTCGACAGCGTCCGGGAGATGGCCGACTCCGTCGCCGAGCGCATCTCGGCCATGGGCGGCAGCCCGGTGGGCACGCCCGGCCACCTCGTCGCCCAGCGCTCGTGGGACGACTACTCCATCGGTCGCGCGGGCACGATCGAGCACCTCGGGGCGCTCGACCTCGTCTACCAGGGCGTCATCGCCGACTACCGCGCGGCGATCGAGTCCGTCGGCGAGCTCGACCCCATCACCGAGGACATGCTCATCGACCACTCGACCGACCTCGAGCAGTTCCACTGGTTCGTCCGCGCGCACCTGGAGAACGCGGGCGGCGAGGTGTCGAGCTCTGGCGCCTCGAGCGAGGTCCAGGCGGCGGAGCAGGCGGGGCGGAAGCGCTTCGGCGAGTGACGCGGGGCGG
>NZ_JBBHZG010000001.1:460462-470584 GCF_037482305.1 Pseudokineococcus sp. 5B2Z-1 | reverse complement strand
CCCCCCCCCCCCGCTCGAGCCCGACCCGCGGCGCCTAGGCTCGCGGGGCCACGACCGCGACCGGGGAGGAGGCGCGCATGGCCGTCCCCCCGGCCGTGGGTGCGGAGAGCGACGCCGCCGCGTCGACCCCGGGCGCGGCCGGTGACGACGACGCGGCCGACCGTCGCCCGCACGTCCGTCGCCGCTGGCGCGCCGCGGGCGCCCTCCTCGGCGCGGCGCTCGGGGTCCTCGCCCTGTCCCTCGTCGTCCGCCAGCTCGGCAGCGCCGACCCGCTGACGGCCCTGCGGCAGGCCCACCCGGGGTGGCTGGCGCTCACCGCCGTCGCGGCCGTCGTGCCGTTCGCGGGGGCCACGGCCACCGTCATGGCGTTCTCGCCCGTGCCGCTTCGCCTGCGCCCGACGGCGGCCGTGCAGGTGGCGGGGACCTTCCTCAACCTCCTCGGCCCCGCCGGGCTCGGCGGCATGGCCCTCAACGTCCGGTACCTGTACCGGCGGGGCGCCTCGACGCCCGCCGCCGTGGCGTCCGTCGTCGCCATCCAGGTCGTCTCCGTCCTCGTCACCGCGCTGGTGCTCGTGGCGGCGGTCCTGTCGTCGGGGCGCACGGCGAGGGGCGTGCGGCTGCTGCCGGACGAGGTGACGCTGCTCACCGTCCTCGCCGTCGTCGTCGCGGCCCTCGGCACCCTGCTGGTGCCGCGCCTGCGACGGGCGGTCGTGGCCCGGCTGCGCGCCCCGGCGGGACGCGCCTGGGCCGTGCTGCGCGACCTCGTGCGCCACCCGGCGCGCCTGGGGCGCGGCGCCCTGGGCAGCGGCCTCGTGACCGGCGGCTTCCTCGCCGCCCTCGGGCTGAGCCTGCGCGCCTACGGCGCCGACGTCCCGCTGCTCGAGCTCGCCGTCGTCCTCTTCGCCGGGACGGCCGTGGGCAGCGTCTTCCCCACGCCGGGCGGGATCGGCACGGTGGAGGCGGCCGTCGCCGCCGGCCTCGTCGCGGTCGGCGTCGACCCGGTGCCGGCCGTGCTCGCGTCGGTGACCTACCGCGTGGCCACGCTGTGGCTGTGGGTCCTGCCGGGGTGGCTCCTCGCCGTCCTCCTGCGCCGCGCCGGGCACGTCTGACCCACCCCCTGCCCGCCGCCGGCGGGGCCGACCCCTGGGAGCTCGCCGGACGCGGGCTGCGAGGCCGCACCGAGCTGGTGGGGGAGCGGCGTCCCGGGTGGTGGCGCCCCTCGCGGCGGCGGATGATCACGACCATGTCCAGCCCCTTCACCTCCGCCCGCAACCGGCAGGGCGTCCCCACCGCGCCGACCGGCGAGGAGGTCGCGTCCTACGAGACCTACGCCGCCGCCCAGGCCGCGGTGGACTTCCTCTCCGACGAGCACTTCCCCGTCCAGCACGTGACGATCGTCGGCACCGACCTGCGCATGGTCGAGCGCGTCCTCGGCCGCCTCACCTACGGGCGCGTCGCGGGGGCGGGGCTGGCGTCCGGCGCCTGGATCGGCCTGCTCATCGGCCTCATCCTGCTGCTCCTGTCGCCGCCCGACGCCGGGCCCCTCGCCATCCTCCCGGCGGTGCTCATCGGTGCGGCGTTCGGCCTCATCCTCAGCCTCGTCAGCTACGCGGCCTCCCGCGGCCGGCGCGACTTCACGTCCGTGAGCCAGATCGTCGCCTCGCGCTACGCCATCTTCTGCTCCCAGGAGCAGACCGGCGCCGTGCGCGAGGTGCTCGCCCGGGACGCCGAGGCGGCGCGCGGCCTGCGCCGTCCCGGCTGGGGCGCCGGCGCCGGAGCCGCCGCGCCGCTGACGCGCGAGCAGGTGCCGGCCTCGCCCGCCCCCGGCGCCGGCGCGTCGGAGGGCGAGGAGGGCCCGGCGCGCGTCAGCGGTCCGACGTACAGCGAGATGGTCGCCCGCCAGCGCGAGCAGGAGCGGGCGCGCGCCGAGGGCGAGGAGCCGCCCGGGCGCGCGGAGGACGCCCCCCGCTGACGCCGCGGGTGGCGGCCGGCCCTCTCGGACCGGCGGCGCGTCGGGGGAGGCGCACGAAGGGCGGCGGCGCGAGGAGGGGCGGGGCACCGGACGACGTCCGGGGCCCCGCCCCTCGTGCGTGCCCGGCGCCCGGGCCGGGCGAGCCGCTCAGCCCCGGAGCGAGGCCATCCACTCCTCCACGGCGCCCGGCTCGCGCGGGAGGGCCGCGGAGAGGTTCTCGCAGCCGTCGGCCGTGACGAGCACATCGTCCTCGATGCGCACGCCGATGCCCCGCAGCTCCTCGGGGACGAGCTCGTCGTCGCTCTTGAAGTACAGCCCGGGCTCGATGGTGAAGACCATGCCGGGCTCCAGGACGGCGTCGAGGTACATCTCCCGCCGCGCCTGCGCGCAGTCGTGGACGTCGAGGCCGAGGTGGTGCGAGGTGCCGTGGACCATCCAGCGGCGGTGCTGGCCGCCCTCGGCCGACAGGGCCTCCTCGGCGCCCACCGCGAGCAGGCCCCACGCGTCGAGACGGGCCGCGATGACGCGCATGGCCGCCTCGTGGAGGTCGCGGAAGCGCGACCCCGGGCGGGCCACGGCGAAGGAGGCGTCCGCCGCGTCGAGCACCGCCTGGTAGACGCGGCGCTGCGGCTCGGTGAAGCGGCCGTCGACGGGCAGGGTCCGGGTGACGTCGGCCGTGTAGAGGCTGTCGACCTCGACCCCGGCGTCGAGGAGCACGAGCTGCCCGGAGCGCACCGGGCCGTCGTTGCGGGTCCAGTGCAGGGTGCAGGCGTGCTCGCCGGCGGCGGCGATGGTCTCGTAGCCGACGCCGTTGCCGTCCTCCCGGGCCCGGGCGGCGAAGGCGCTCTCGACGACCCGCTCGCCGCGCACGTGGTCCAGCGCGCGCGGCAGCGAGCGCACGACGTCCTCGAAGCCGCTGGCGCTGGCGGCCACGGCCAGGCGCATCTGCTCGACCTCGTGCTCGTCCTTGACGAGGCGCAGCTCCGACAGCGCGACGACGAGCTCGTCGTCGGCGACCTCGGCGGCCGCCGGGTCCGTGCCGGCGGCCGTGCGCAGGGCGGAGACGCGCGCGGTCAGCGCCGGGTCGGCGTCCGCGACGACGCGCAGGGGCGCGCCGCCGTCGGCGAGGAGGTCGTCCAGGTCGCGCACGTCCCGGCACGTCAGCCCGAGCTCGGCCTCGGCGTCGGCGAGCGAGGGGCGCGCGCCCACCCAGAACTCGCCGTAGCGCGCGTCGGCGAAGAACTCCTCCGACGTGCGCGGCGTGCGGGGGCGGAAGAGCAGGACGGCCTCGTGCCCTCCCTCCTGCTGGGCGCCGTCCTCGGACGTGCGGGGGTCGAGGACGAGCACGGCGTCGGGCTCGCGCTCGCCGCCGAGCCCGGTGAGGTGGGCGAAGGCGGAGTGGGCGCGGAAGCGGTAGTCCGTGTCGTTGGAGCGGGTCTTGAGCGGACCCGCCGGGACGACGAGGCGCTCGCCGGGGAACATCCGCGAGACCTCGGCGCGCCGGGCGGCCGCGAAGGGGGCGGCCGCCGCCCGCTCCGTGGGGGGCTCCTGCGCACCCGCGGCCGCCCAGCCGGACGCCATGAGCTCGCGGAACGCCTCCGACGTCGGGCGCTGGCGGTGGCTGCGCGCGGCCTGCCGGGCGGCGACGTCGTCGGGGGCGGCGTCGTCGGGGGAGCCGCCGTCGCCCCCGCCGGGGTGCGCCGGCGGCTGCAGCGGGGCGCCGCCCTCCGTCGCGGGGGCGTCCGCACCCGGGGAGGTGGGGGCCTCCCGGGTCGCCTGCTGGGGCGCGTCCACGGCCGCCTCCTGGGCCGGTGCGGTGGACGTGCGGGGGGCCGGCGTCGTCGGCGTCGTCATGCCGCCAGGATGCCACCGGCCCGGGCGCGCGGCTGCGGCCACCGGCGCCGCCCTCGGCTGCCGTCGTCGGCGCTGCGCGGGAGGCGCGCCCGGTGGCACCGTGGGCTGGTGGTCAGCGGTGCGGGCGGTGCGGGTGCCGGGGGCGGCGCAGGGGGAGAGGGCGAGGTCGCGGACGGCGTCGTCGAGCACCTGCGGCAGCAGGCGGCGACGTGCCGGGGCCTCGGGGCCCGCTTCACGGCCGCGCTCTGCGAGGCCGCCGCCGACGACGCGGAGCGCGGCGGGCCGGTGGCCCGCGTCCTGCGCGGGCAGGAGGGGGAGCCCGGTCCCTCGGCGCTGGCCCTGCGCCTCGTCGGCGCCCTCGGCCGCCTGGTGCTGCAGGGGGCGGCGCCCGAGCTGGCCCGCGCGTACCCGGCCGACGAGGGCGACGACGGCGCGCCGGGGCCGCGGCCGGGCGACGCGGCGCGGGCCGCCGCGCTGCTGCCCGGGGTCGTGGCCGCCCACGAGGACGCGCTGCGGGCCGACCTCGGTGCCGCGCCGCAGACCAACGAGGTGGGCCGCGCGGCGGCGCTGTGGGGCGCGCTGCTCCACGTCCTCGCCGAGGGGGCGGGCCGGGGGGTCGCGGGCGCGGACGACGACGTCCCCGTGCGCCTGCACGACGTCGGCTCCTCGGCGGGTCTGCTGCTGCAGGCCGACCGGATGCGCATGACGGCCCGCGACGGCGGGGCCTGGGGGCCGCCCGCCTCGCCGGTGCAGCTGGGGGGCGCCTGGGACGTCGCGCCGTGGCGCGCGGCGGGCGGGGGCGACGCGCCGCCCCGCGCCGTCGTCGTCGAGCGCGTCGGCGTCGACGTCGCGCCCCTCGACCCGGGCGACCCGCGGGACGCCCGGCGGCTGCTCTCCTTCGTCTGGCCCGAGCAGCGCGAGCGCGTCCACCGGCTCCGCGGCGCCCTGGAGCTGGCCGTGGCGCACCCGGTGGCCGTCCGCCGGGCGGGGGCCGGCGACCTGGCCCGGGAGCTCGCGCTGCGCGAGGGCGCCGTCACCGTCGTCTGGCAGTCCGTCGTGCGCCAGTACGTGCCGCCCGCCGAGCGCCGCGCGGCGGAGGCGGACCTGGAGGCGCTCGGGCGGCGCGCCTCGCCGTCCGCGCCGCTGGTGCTCCTGGCCCTCGAGCCGCGCCGCCTGCCGGGCGATCGCCACCAGCGGTTCTGCGTCGAGGCGCGCGTCCACGGCGCGCCTCCCGGCTCCCGGGCGGCCGCGGCGGGCGCCCGGCTGCGGCTGCTCGGCGAGGCCGCCCCGCACGGCGTGCCCGTCCGGTGGGGCCCTCCGGGCTGAGCCTGCGGCCCCGGGGACGGCGGTGGTGCGCGGGGGGCGCGCGCGGCGGCGGGGCGCTCGCCCGGCGGCACCTAGGCTGCCGGGGTGACGATCGACCTCCACGCGCACTCCAGCGCGTCGGACGGCACCCAGCCGCCGGGCGAGGTCGTCGCCGCGGCGGCGGCCGCCGGCCTCGACGTCGTGGCCCTCACCGACCACGACACGACGGCCGGGTGGGACGAGGCCGTCGCCGCCTCGCTCGCCACGGGGACCGCGCTCGTGCGCGGCGTCGAGATCTCCTGCCACAGCGGCGGGGTGAGCGTGCACCTGCTCGCCTACCTCCACGACCCGGCGGCCCCGGGCCTGCGGGCGGCGCTGGACCGCTCGCGCGCCTCCCGGCTCCACCGGGCCCGGGCCATGGTGGACCGCCTGTCGGCCGACCTGCCCCTGACGTGGGACGACGTCCTGGAGCAGGTCGACGGCGAGGCCACCGTGGGGCGGCCGCACCTCGCCGACGCGCTCGTCGCGAAGGGCCTGGCCCGCGACCGGGGGCACGCCTTCGCCACCGTCCTGTCGACGCGCTCGCCGTACTTCGTGGGCCACGCGGCGCCCGACGCGGTGGAGGCGGTCCGCCTGGTCCGGGAGGCGGGCGGGGTGCCGGTCTTCGCGCACCCGCGCGCCGTGCTGCGCGGGCGGGTCGTCCCCGACGCCGTCGTCGAGGAGCTCGCGGACGCGGGCCTCGTGGGGCTGGAGGCGCACCACCGCGACCACGACGCGCGCGCCGTGCGCGAGCTCGAGGACCTGGCCGCTGCGCTGGGGCTCGTCGTGACCGGCTCGAGCGACTACCACGGCGCCGGGAAGGCCAACCGGCTGGGCGAGCGCACGACGAGCCCGGCGGCCCTGGAGGCGGTCGAGGCCCTCGGCGCGCTCGAGGTCGTCCGGCCCTGAGGCCGGCGCCGGGACGCCTGCGGGCCCGGCGGTCAGGCGCGCAGGCGCTGCCCGGCGTCGCGGCCGGCGGTGGCGAGGCGCTCGCGCGCGGCGCGCAGGGCCGGCGGCTCCCGCAGCGCGGGGACGGCGACCTGCAGGCCGCCCACGCCGGCGCGGACGGCCCGCAGCGCCGTCGTCGTCGCGGCGTCCGAGGCGCGTGCGAGGACGGCCGGGCGGGGCACCGCGTACAGCCGCAGCGCCCACGGCGGGAGCGTGGCGAGCGCGAGGCCGGCCATGGACGCCCACAGGGGGAGGGCCGGCGTGGCGAGGGCGACGACCAGCGGCATCGGCGGGGCGACGACGCGGGCGACGGCGTCGCGCGCCGCGGGGCTCGAGCGCAGCGCGGGCCGGTAGGACTCCAGCGCCCGGGCCAGCTCGGCGCGGCTCGCCGGCGCGCGGTCGGCGGGGATGCCGACGAGCTCGGCGGCCCGCACCTGCTCGCGCACGTAGGCGTCGCCGTCGGAGGCCGTGAGCGGGGCGCCCGCCCGCTCGGCCGTGGTGAGGAAGCTGTCGACGAGGCAGCAGTGCACCCACCGGAGCAGCTCGGGGTCGGCGGCGGCGTAGTCCTCGCCCGTCTCGGGGTCCGTGCCCCGGACGCGGCGGTGCACGCCGCGGACGCGGGCCGCGAGCGCCGTCGCCTCGACCGTCGACCCGAAGGTCGTCGTCGCGACGAAGTCCGCCGTCGTCGTGAGCCGCCCCCACGGGTCCACGCGGAAGCGCGAGTGCTGGTCGACGCCCGCCATGGCGAGCGGGTGCAGCGCCTGCAGCAGCAGGGCGCGCAGGCCGGCCACCCCGGCCACCGGGTCGGCGTGCAGGCGCCAGGTGACGCTGCCGGGGCCGAAGAGGCCGGGGTCGCCCGCCGCGGGGTCCCGGGTGGCGCCGTCGCCGCGGCGCGCCGGTCCGCCCGGCCCGGTCCCGCGTCCGGCGCGCGGCGTCACGAGGCGAGCGGTGCGCTCGCCCGGAGCTCGAACCAGACGCACTTGACGGGCCGGCCGTCGTCGTGGCGCCGGTCGTGCAGACGGGAGCCCCATGCCGACGACAGCATCTCGACCAGCTGCAGGCCCCGGCCGCCGAGGTCGTCGAGGTCCGGGTCCTGCGGGCGGATCGGGCTCGGGCTCGCGTCGTCGACCTCGACCCGCACCACGCCCGCGCTGACCTCGGCGTGGACGTGCACGGGCGGGCGCCCGTGCCGGACCGCGTTGGTCACGAGCTCGGAGGCGAGCAGGAGGGTCGTGTCGGCCGCGTCCTCGTCGAGCTGCCAGGCCTGCAGGGCCCGGCCGAGCAGCTGGCGGGCCCGCGGCACCTCGGCGGTGTCGGCCTCGAGCTCGGCGATCAGCTGCACGCCGGGATTGTGCCCTACGGCACCCGTGTCCCGGTCGACGGGGAGGTCGGTCGGCACGGCGTCACCCCTGGGAGGAGGGGGCCGGGGCGTCGGCGCCCGGCCGGCGCCCGCTGGCGAGCGAGCCGCTCGGCAGCTCGCCGCCCGCCTGGCGGGCCGCGGGTGCGCCGCCTCCGGAGCGACCCTGCCCCTGCTTCTCGGCCTGCTGCCCCTGACCCTGCTGACCCTGCTCCTGGGCCTGCCCCTGGCCGGCGGCCCCGCCGCCACGGCCACCGCGGCGGCGCCGGCGCGGGCGGCGGGCGCCGCCCTCGCCCTCGCCGCTCCCGCCGTCGGAGGTCCTGCCGTCGGAGGTCACGGGGCCGGTCGACGGCGCGGCTGCGGGGGCCGCCGCTGCGTCGTCGCCGCCACCGCCGCGGGTGCGGCGACGACGGCGCGGACGACCCTCGCTGCTGGAGCCCTCGTCGCTGGAGCCCTCACCCCGCGCGCCCGTGCGACCGCCGTCCCCACGGCCGCCGTCCGCACGTCCGCCGCTGCGCGGCCGCTCCTCGCGGGAGCGCTCGCGCCCACCGCCGCGGCCGCCGCGGCCGGTCTCGCCGAGGTCCTCGAGCTCCTCGGCCGCGAGGCCGGCGCGCGTGCGGCGGCTGCGGGGCAGGCGCCCGGTCGTGCCCTCGGGGATGTCGAGGTCGGAGAAGAGGTGCGGGGACGTGGAGTAGGTCTCCACCGGCTCGGGGTGCCCGAGGCCGAGGGTGCGGTCGATGAGGCCCCACCGCGGCACGTCGTCCCAGTCGACGAAGGTGACGGCGGTGCCCTTCTGGCCCGCGCGGCCGGTGCGGCCGATGCGGTGCACGTAGGTCTTGTCGTCCTCGGGGCACTGGTAGTTGACGACGTGGGTGACGTCGGTGACGTCGATGCCGCGCGCGGCGACGTCGGTCGCGACGAGGACGTCCACCTTGCCGCTGCGGAAGGCGCGCAGCGCCTGCTCGCGGGCGCCCTGCCCGAGGTCGCCGTGCAGCGCGCCGGCCGCGAAGCCGCGCTCGACGAGGTCGTCGGCCACCTTGGCCGCCGTCCGCTTGGTGCGGGCGAAGACGATGGTGAGCCCGCGGCCCTCGGCCTGGAGCAGCCGCGCCAGCACCTCGACCTTGTCCATCGCGTGGGCGCGGTAGACGACCTGCCGGATCGCCTTGACGACGGCGCCCGCGTCGTCGGGCTCGCTGGCCCGGATGTGCGTCGGCTGCGTCATGTAGCGCCGGGCCAGGGCGACGACCGGCCCGGGCATCGTCGCTGAGAAGAGCATCGTCTGGCGCCCCGCCGGCGTGAGGGCCAGGAGCTTCTCGACGTCGGGGAGGAAGCCGAGGTCGAGCATCTCGTCGGCCTCGTCGAGGACGACGGTGCGGGCGTGGCCGAGGCGCAGGTGCCCCTGGCCCGCGAGGTCGAGGAGGCGGCCGGGCGTGCCGACGACGACCTCGACGCCCTTCTCGAGCGCCTCGACCTGCGGCTCGTAGGCCCGGCCGCCGTAGATGGTGAGGACGCGCACGGAGCGGCGGGCGGCGGCGGCGGTGAGGTCGCCGGACACCTGCACGGCCAGCTCGCGCGTGGGCACGACGACGAGGGCCTGCGGCGCGCCGGGCTCGGCGAGGGCGTCGAAGCCGTCCTCGCCGGGGCCGACGGCGCGCTGGATCGCCGGGATGCCGAAGCCGAGGGTCTTGCCGGTGCCCGTCTTCGCCTGGCCGATGATGTCGTGGCCGGACAGCGCGACGGGCAGCGTCATCGCCTGGATGGGGAAGGGGCGCTCGATGCCCTTGGCGGCGAGCGCGTCGGCGATGGCCTGCTGGACGCCGTGCTCGACGAAGGTGGGGACGAGGTCGGCGGCCTCGGGCGCGGGCGCCTCGAGGGTCTCGACGGCGACGTCCTCGACGTCGGCGGGCGCGCCGGTGGTGGTCTCTGCGGTCTCTGCGGACATGGAGGAGGAGGCCTTCGGGTCGTCGGGCGGGGCCGCACGCGGGCCGGGCGCTCGGGCGCTCCGCACCACACGGGCCTCTCGCGCCGGGGGTGGCGGCCGATCGCTGTCGACGACCGGGCGTAGGCGTGTTCCCGGCCATGGTAACCACGAGCGTCTCGAGCCCGGGCGCGCGCGACGTCCGCGCGGCCGCGCCGCACCCGGGCCCGGACGCGCCGAAGGCCGCCACCCGGTGGGGTGACGGCCTTCGGCGGGGGTGCGCGTCGGTCAGCGGCGGACGCTCTTGCGGCCGCTCGTGCCGCCCACGATCGCCACGCCGATGACGGCGAGGACGACCTGGATGATCAGCGTGATGATCGAGAAGCCGTCGTCGCCGCCGGTGATCGCGTTGCCGATGAAGCCGCCGATGAAGGCGGCGACGAGGCCGATGAGGATCGTCAGCAGGATGCTGATGTTCTGCTTGCCCGGCAGCACGAGCCGGGCGAGGGCCCCGACGATGAGCCCGACGATGATGGCGCTGATGATGCCGCTGACGGTCATGGCGGTGCCTCTCCGTGAGGTGACGTCACCCGTCGAGGGCCCGGTCGGGCCGGTGGTGACGTCCGGTGATCACACCGTGGCAGAGGCGTCCCCCGTGCGCGCGTCGAGATCGCGAGCGGAGACCGGCCGCGCCGGGCGGTGACCCGATCGGGTGCCGCCCGGCGCGCC
>NZ_JBBHZG010000001.1:441752-460415 GCF_037482305.1 Pseudokineococcus sp. 5B2Z-1 | reverse complement strand
CCCCCCCCCCCCCCCCCCCCCCCCCCCCCCCCCCCCCCCCCCCCCCCCCCCCCCCCCCCCCCCCCCCCGCCGGGCTGTCCGGAGGGGCCGTCGGACGGGGGCGTCAGGAGGAGCCGAAGCCGACCCGGCGGGGGCTCTCGGCCGCGATCTCGACGTAGCCGAGCACGCCGGACGGCACGACGACGCGGCGTCCGCGCTCGTCGACGAGGTCCAGGACCGCCGAGCCGGACAGGGCGGCGTCGACCGCGCTGCGCACCTCGTCGGCCGACTGCGACGACTCCAGCACGATCTCCCGCGCCACGTTCTGCACGCCGATGCGGATCTCCACAGCTGCTCTCCTCTGGTCGGGTGGCGGGCCGCGGACGGCTCCCCGGCGCTGCTCGCCGCGGGGGCCCGCCTGCGGCGAACCTAGCCCCGGCGCGCCCGGCGGGCCGCCCCCGGGCCGCGCTGTTCGCCAGCGGCGCAGCCGGTGCCGCGGGTCGGGCGGGCCGTGCGGACGGGGAGCAGGGCGGACGGGGAGCGGGGCGGACCGGGAGCCGGCGGTGCTGGTCCTCAGCGCTCCTGGCGGGGCAGGCCCCGCAGGCCGCGCCACACGAGGGAGGAGATGAGCGCGGCGGCCTCCTCGCGCGGCACCTCTCGCCCGGCGGCCACCCACGAGCGCGCGGCGACCTGGGCGCTCCCGGCCAGCGCCACGGACAGCACGTGGGCGCTGGCGCGGGGCAGACCGCTGTCGGCGGCGACGACGTCGGCGATGGCGGCGGCGCACGCGGACTCGAGCGCGTCGAGCCGCTCCCGCACCGCGGGGTCGCTCGTGAGGTCGGACTCGAAGACGAGGCGCGCGCCGTCGTCCTCGTCGACGAAGGCGAAGTAGGCGCCGATCGTCGCCGCGACGCGGACCCGGTTGTCGTCCGTCCCGGCCAGGGCCGCGCGCACCGCGGCCTCGAGGTCGGCGCAGGCCCGGTCGACGACGGCGAGGTAGAGCTCGCGCTTGCCCGGGAAGTGCCGGTAGAGCACCGGCTTGGTGATGCCGGCGCGCTGGGCGATCGCGTCCATGCCGCTGCCGTGGTAGCCGGCCCGGGCGAAGACGCGCTGGGCGGCGCGCAGCAGCTGCGCGCGCCGGTCGGCGCGCCCCAGGCGCCCCGGGGCCGTCGCGGGACCGGCCGGTGGCGCGCCTGCAGCGCCGTCCGGGGCGCCGTCGGGGTCGTCCTGGAGGCGGTCCACGGCTCCTCCTCGGGGCGGGCGTCGTCGGTCGGTGCGCTCGTCGGCGGGCCTGCCCGCCCCCGGCAGCCGCCGATCGTAGGCTGCGCCGGGTGGTGAGCAGGAGGGTCGTCCGCCGCCGCCGCCAGGTGCTCGCCGGCGGCGTCGGCGTCCTGGCGCTCGGCGCGGCCCTGGCCCTCGCGGGCGGCGGCGACGACGACCCGAGCGCCTCGGGGACGGGGCGCCCGACGGCGTCCGCGGCCTCGGCGGCGGACGAGCCCTCGACCGCCCCGGCCGCCGGCGCGACCGACGGCCCCGACGGCGGGGCCCGGCCGGACGTCGGGGCGGACGTGGGGCCGGACGCGGCCGCCGGGCCGGTGCGCCCGGCGGGGCCCGACGAGCGCGCGGGGGTCCTGTCGGCGGACGTGCCGGACGCGGGGACGGGCCGGCTCGTCACCGTGCCGGGCACCGCGCCCGCGTCCTCGCCCGAGGCCGGTGGGGACGCGCGGGTGGTGCAGGTGCGCGTCCAGGTCGAGGAGGGCCTGCCGGCCGACGCCGCCGCGGTCGCGGGCACCGTCATGGACGTCCTCGGCGACCCCCGGGGGTGGGGCCGCGACGGATGGGCCTTCGCCCGCACCGACGACGCGGACGGGTCGCCCGAGCCCGACGTCACGGTCGTCCTGGCGAGCCCCCGCCTCACCGACGAGCTCTGCGCGCCCCTGCGGACGCAGGGGGTGCTGTCGTGCCGGAACGGCGAGCGCGCGGTGCTCACCTGGTACCGCTGGGCGGGCGGCGCCGAGGCGTACGGCGAGGACCGGGAGGGCTACCGGCGCTACCTCGTCTCCCACGAGGTGGGCCACTTCCTGGGCCACGGCCACGAGCCGTGCGCCGGCCCGGGCGAGCCCGCGCCCGTCATGCTCCAGCAGACGAAGGGGCTGGACGGGTGCACGCCCCAGCCGTGGCCGCACCCGTGAGCGCGACGACCGGGGCCCTCCCGCCGCTCGTCGCGCCCGGCCCGCCGCTCGACGCCGAGCGCCGCCGGCGGGCGGCCCGCCACCTCGTGCTCGCCGAGCTGGGGGAGGAGGGCCAGCGGCGCCTCGCCGCGGCGCGGGTGCTCGTCGTCGGGGCGGGCGGCCTCGGCTCCCCCGTCGTGAGCTACCTCGCGGCCGCGGGCGTCGGGACGCTCGGCGTCGTCGACGACGACGTCGTCAGCACCTCCAACCTCCAGCGCCAGGTGCTCCACGGGGCGGCGGACGTCGGGCGGCCCAAGACGGCGAGCGCCGCGGACGCCGTCCGCGCCCTCGACCCGGGCGTGGGGGTCGTCGAGCACGGCCGCCGGCTCGCGGACCCCGACGAGGCGGCCGAGCTCGTGCGCGGGTACGACCTCGTCGTCGACGGCGCCGACAACTTCCCGACCCGCTACCTCGTCGCCGACGCCTGCGCGGCGGCCGGCGTGCCGGAGGTGTGGGGGTCTGTGCTGCGCTGGGACGGCCAGGTCAGCGTCTTCTGGCCCGGCCGCGGGCCGACGTACCGCGACCTCTTCCCCGCACCGCCGCCGACCGGCTCCGTGGCCTCGTGCCAGGAGGCCGGCGTGCTCGGGGCGGTGTGCGGCGTCGTGGGCTCGGTCATGGCGGCCGAGGCCGTCAAGCTCCTCACCGGCACGGGCCGCCCGCTCGTGGGGCGCGTCGTCGTCCTCGACGCCCTCGCGATGTCGTGGCGGGAGCTGCCCCTGCGGGCCGGCGGACGCGACGCCGCCGCGGCCGCCCCGCCCGAGGAGGGGCGGCGGCGCGGCGACCACGGGCAGGTCGTCGCCGCCGACCGTCCGGGCGTCCCGGAGGTGGCCCCCGAGGACCTCGACGCCCTCCTGGCCTCGGGCGCGGCCGTGGTGGACGTCCGCGGCGAGGCCGAGCGGGCCGCCGCGCCCGTGCCCGGCGGCGTCCGCGTCGACCTGCACGAGGTGCTCGCCGCGCCCGGCCGGCGACCGGCGGCCCTGGAGGAGGGCGGCGCGCTGGCCGACCTCGACGCGGGGGCGCCCGTGGTCGTCGTCTGCTCCACGGGCGTGCGGTCGCTGCTGGCGGCCGAGCAGCTGCAGGACGCCGGCTTCGCGCGGGTGCTGCACCTGCGCGGCGGCGTCACCGCCTGGCTGGAGCGGTAGGTGGTCGGCCCGCCGACGGTCGGCGCGCCAGGTCGTGGCGCGCTCGGCGGAGGTCGGCCGGCGGGGCGCCGGCTGCGCGGGGAGGAGTGGACGCGCGCCGTCCTCGACCTCGTCGAGCAGGTGCCGCCGGGGCGCGTCCTCACCTACGGCGACGTGGCGGAGCTGCTCGGCAGCGGCGCCGCGCGGTCGGTGGGGCGCACGATGGCGCTCCACGGCGCCGAGGTGGCGTGGTGGCGCGTGGTGCGGGCCGACGGCACCCTGCACGACCCCCTCGTCCCGCGGGCGGCCCGCGAGCACGAGCGCGAGGGCACGCCCCGGCGCCCGGGCGGCGCCGTGGACCTCGAGCGGGCCCGCTGGGACGCCGCGGGGTGGGACGGCGCCGCGGGCTGAGGTCCGCCCCGCCCCGCACCGCCGGACGCCGGGCGGCGCGGCGGGAGGGGCCGGTCCCGAGGTCGCGCCCCGCTGTCGGGGGCGCGTGCTTGGCTGGCGACGTGGTGGACGAGCAGCGCAGCGGGTCGGCACCGGCGGGTCGCGGGCGCCCGGGGGCGTCCGGCGCGGTGCGCCTGGTCCGCCGCTCCCGCCCCGCGCCCGCCCTCCCGGTGGACGACGCGCAGCAGCGGGCCGTCGTCGCCTGGCCGCCCGGCGCCGGGCGGCTCGTCGTCCTCGGCGCGCCCGGCACGGGCCGCACCACCTCCCTCGTCGAGCTCGTCGCCGCCCGCGTCGAGCAGCACGGGGCCGACCCGGGGTCGCTGCTGCTCCTCGCGCCCGGCCGCCTGGCGGCGGCCTCCCTGCGCGACCGGGTCGGCGAGCGCCTGCGCCGCACGGCCGTCGAGCCCGCCGCCCGCAGCTGGCACGCCTACGCCTTCTCCCTGCTGCGCCGCACGGCGCTCTCCCGCGGCGAGCCCGCGCCGCGGCTCGTGTCGGGGCCGGAGCAGGACAGGGTCATCGCCGACCTCCTCTCCGGCCACGCCGCCGGCCGGGGGCACCGGCCCGGCTGGCCGGCCGGCGTGCTGCCCGCGCTGGGCCCGTCCGGCACCGGCCTGCGCGGCCTGCGCGACGAGCTGCGGGACCTGCTCATGCGCTGCCTCGAGCGGGGCACCACGGCGGGGGAGCTCGCCGACCTCGGGCGCTCCGCCGACCGCCCCGAGTGGGTCGCGGCGGCCTCCGTCCTCGCGGAGTACGAGGAGGTGGCGGCCCTGCGCGGCGGGGGCGCCCACGACCCCTCGGCGCTCGTCGACGCCGCGGCCCGCCTCCTCGAGGAGGACGAGGAGGTGGCCGACGCGGAGCGGGCGCGCTGGAGCCTCGTCGGCGTCGACGACCACCACGAGGCCGGCGCCGCCGTGGCCCGCCTCCTCGCGGCGCTGAGCCCCTCCGGCGCGGCGCCCGACCTCGTGGTCACGGGGGACCCGGACTCCACCACGCAGTCCTTCCGCGGGGCCGACCCGGCCCACCTCGCGGAGCTGGCCTCGCGCTCGCGCGTCGTCGTCCTCGGCACCCGTCACCGGTGCGGCCCCGCGCTGGCCGCCGCCGTGCGCCGGGTGGCCGACGGCGTCCCCAGCGCGGGCCTGGTGGCGCAGCGCCGCGCCGCCGCCGGCCCGCCGCCCGCCGCCGGGCCCGGTGAGGACGGGCGCGAGGAGCCGCTCGCGGTGTCCCGCGCCGTGCTCGCGTCCACCGCCGCGGAGGGCGCGTACGTCGCCCACGTGCTGCGCGAGGCGCACCTGCTGGGCGGGCTGGCCTGGGACCGGATGGCGGTCGTCGTCCGCAGCGCCGGGCGCACGGGCGGCCTGCGGCGGGCCCTCTCGGGCGCGGGCGTCCCGGTCGGTGACGCCGGGCCGGGCCTGCCGGTGCGCGACGAGCCCGCCGTGCGCCCGCTGCTCCTCGCGCTGGCCGTCGCGCTCGACCTGCGGGCCGGCACCCGCGAGCACCTCGACGCCGACGCGGCGGTCGCCCTGCTCACCTCGCCCCTGGGCGGGGCCGACCCGGTCTCCCTGCGGCGCCTGCGCCGGCGGCTCCGGGCGCTGGAGCGCGAGGCCGCCCCCGACGCGCCGCCCCGCAGCAGCGACGAGCTGCTCGTCGCCCTCCTCGCCGACGAGGCCGGGCCCGCCGCGGCCCGGGCCCTCGCCGAGGACGACCGCGACGTCGCGCCTGCCGCCGCGGTCCTGCGCGTGCTGCGCGCGGCCGTCGCCGCTCTCCCGCCCTCCGCGCCGGCGGCGTCGACCTCGCCCGGGGAGGGCGGCGGCACGCGCGGGGCCGGCGCGCCGCCGCGCGCGAGCAGCGGCGACCCGGGCGACGCCGAGGAGGTGCTGTGGGCCCTGTGGTCGGCCAGCGGCCTCGGGCCGCGCTGGCGCGAGCAGGCGCTGGCCGGGGGAGCCGCCGGGCGCCGGGCCGACCGCGACCTCGACGCCGTCGTCGCGCTCTTCGAGGCCGTGGCCCGCTTCGCCGACTCCGCCGTCGTGCGCGGGCCGCGGGCCCTGCTGGCCCAGCTCGCGGGGCAGGACCTCCCGCAGGACACCCTCGCCGAGCGCGCGCCCGCGGGCGGCAGCGTCGCCCTGCTCACGCCGCAGGCCGCGGCCGGCGGGGAGTGGGACCTCGTCGTCGTGGCGGGCCTGCAGGACGGCGTCTGGCCCGACACGCGCGTGCGCGACGGGCTGCTCGGCGCGCAGGCGCTCGTCGACCTCCTCGCGGGGCGCGGCGACGGCGGGGCGCGCAGCGCCGGGGCCCGGGCCCAGGTGCTGGCCGACGAGCGCCGTCTGCTCCACGTCGCCGTCTCGCGGGCGCGGCGGCGGCTCGTCTGCACGGCCGTCGCGGACGGCGACCTGCGCCCCTCGCCCTTCCTCGACGTCGTGGTGCCGCCGCCCCCGGCCCGGGGGGACGGAGGGCCCGACGGCGAGGCCGACGGCGAGGAGGAGCGCACGCGCGTGCCCCGCCAGGTCTCGCTGCCCGCGCTCGTGGCCGAGCTCCGCCAGGTGCTCACCACGCCCGACGGCGGCCGCGACGGCTCGGGCCGGGCCGTCGACGAGGAGCGGCGCGCCGGCGCGGCCGCCGAGCTCGCGCGCCTCGCCGCAGCGGGCGTGCCCGGGGCCGACCCCGACGACTGGTACGGGCTGGCGCCGCTCAGCGACCCCGGGCCCCTGCAGCCCGGCGACGAGCCGGTGCCCGTGTCGCCGTCGAAGGTCGAGCAGCACGGCGCCTGCCCGCTGCGCTGGGTGCTCGAGGCGTCGGGCGCCGTCGCGCAGGAGTCGTCGTCGGCGGGCGTCGGGACGCTGGTGCACGACCTCGCGGCGACCGCGCCGGACGCGGACCGCGCCGCCCTCGGCGCCGAGCTCGACCGCCGCTGGCACGAGCTCGGGGTGCCGGCCACCTGGCCCGGTCGGCGCGAGCGCGCCCGGGCGGAGCGGATGCTCGACAACCTGGCCCCCTACCTCGCCACCTCGGGCGGCCGCGAGCTGCTCGGCACGGAGGTCGAGGTCCGGGTGGCCGTCGGCCGGGCGCTGCTCACGGGTCGGGTCGACCGGCTCGAGCGCGACGCGCAGGGCCGCCTCGTCGTCGTCGACCTCAAGACGGGATCCGCCGCGGCGAAGGCGGAGCTTCCCGAGCACCCGCAGCTCGGCGCGTACCAGGCGGCCGTCGAGGCGGGGGCCTTCACCGAGGTCGCCCGGTCGGGGGAGGCCCGGTCGGCGGAGGACGGGTCGGACGGGCACGGGGCGCGCAGCGGGGGCGCGCGCCTCGTCAACGTCGCCCCGACGCGGGGCAAGGCCCTCGAGCAGGCGCAGGCCCCGCTCGAGGCGGCCGAGGACCCGGGCTGGGCCCGCGCGCTCGTCGAGCGCACGGCCGAGGGGATGGCCGGGGCCACGTTCCCCGCCCAGGACGGCCCCCAGTGCCGCACCTGCCCCGTGCGCACCTCGTGCCCCGTGCGCGCCGAGGGCCGGCAGGTGGGCCCGTGAGCGGCGCCGGGACGACACGTGGAGGTGCTGCCCCCGCGGCGGGCGCGGCGGGCGAGCAGCTGGGCCTGGACCTGCCGGGCCCGGGCCCGGCGCCGGCGCCGCGGGTCCCCGACGCGCTGGAGGTGGCGCGGCTCCTGCGCCGCCACCCGCCCACCCCGGAGCAGCGCGCCGTCGTCGAGGCGGCCCCCGAGCCGCTGCTCGTCGTCGCGGGCGCCGGGTCGGGCAAGACGGAGACGATGGCCGCCCGCGTCGTCCAGCTCGTCGTGTCGGGGGCCGTGGCGCCCGACCGCGTCCTCGGGCTGACCTTCACGCGCAAGGCCGCGGGCGAGCTGGCCGAGCGCGTCCGCCTGCGGCTGCGGGCCCTGCGGGCGGCGCTCGACCCCGCCGGCGACGCCTCGGCGCCCGTGGTCCCGGACGGCGAGCCGGTCGTGGCCACGTACCACTCGTACGCGGCCGGCGTCCTCGCCGAGCACGGGCTGCGGGTGGGGGTCGAGCCGGGCGCGCGCGTGCTCGGCGAGGCGGCGGCCTGGCAGCTGGCCTCCGAGGTCGTCGAGCGGTGGACGGGGGACCTGCCGGGCGTGGACTCCGCCGTCTCCACGGTGGTCCAGGGCGTGCTCTCCCTGGCCGCCGAGAGCGCCGAGCACCTCGTCGAGCCCGACGAGCTCGACGACGCCCTGGGCGAGGTCCTCGAGCGGGTGGGCCGGCTGCCGAAGGACGAGGCGGGCGGCGCGCCCGCGCGGCCGACGCCGTCCTCGCCCCTCGGGAAGGCGCTCGGGGCGCTGCGCGCCCGGCGCGCGCTCGTGCCGCTGCTGCACGCCTACGCCGAGCGCAAGGCCGCCGCCGAGGCCCTGGACTTCGGCGACCAGGTGCGCCTCGCCGCGCTCGCCGCGGCGCGCGCGCCGGCCGTGGGGGCGGCCGAGCGCGCCCGGTACGGCGTCGTGCTCCTCGACGAGTACCAGGACACGAGCCACGCCCAGCTCGAGCTCCTCCGCAGCCTCTTCGGCGGCGGCCACCCCGTCACGGCGGTCGGGGACCCGCACCAGTCGATCTACGGGTTCCGCGGCGCGAGCGCCGGCGCCCTCGAGCGCTTCGGGGAGCACTTCCCCCGGGCCGACCGGACGCCCGCGCGGGTGCTGCACCTGTCGACGAGCTGGCGCAACGACCGGGCGGTGCTCGTGGCGGCCAACGCCGTCTCGGCCCCGCTGCGGGACGGCGGCGCGGAGGTCCCGCCCCTCGGCGCGCGCCCGGGCGCCGGGCCGGGGGAGGTCCGCGTCCGCTGGTCGGGCACGGCGGCCGACGAGGCGGGCGCCCTGGCCGCCGCCGTCGCGCGCGAGTGGCGCGCCGACGGGCCGCGGCCCACCGCCGCGGTGCTGTGCCGCCGCCGGGCGCAGATCCCCGCCGTCGAGCAGGCGCTGCGCGCGGAGGGGCTGCCCGTCGAGGTCGTCGGCATGGGCGGGCTCCTGGAGCGGCCCGAGGTGCTCGACGTGCTGGCCGTGCTGCGGGTGCTCCACGACCCCGGCCGCGGCGACGCCCTCGCCCGCCTGCTCACGGGCCCGCGCTGGCGCCTCGGGCCGCGCGACCTGCGGGCGCTCGGGCGCTGGGCGCGGCGCCTGGCGGCCGAGGCCACCGGCGTCCCCGCCCCCGCGCCGGCCGGGCCGGGCCTCGCGGACGACGAGGAGGCGCACGGTCCGGGGCCGGAGGCGACGGCGGCACCGACGTCGACGGGAGCGGCGCCGGGACCCGCCCGTCGGGACCACCCGGAGCCGTCGGAGGCCGGCGGCCTCGTGGAGGCGCTGGCGTCGCTCGTCGACGACCGTCCCGACGGGCGGGGGCGCCACGGGCTGTCGCCGGAGGGCCACCGCCGGCTCGTCCGGCTCGCGCGGGAACTGGCGGGCCTGCGCGCCCGCGCCGGCCAGCCGCTGCCCGACCTCGTGGCGGACGTCGTGCGCGCCGCGGCCCTCGACGTCGAGCTGGCCGCCGCCCCCGGCACGGCGCCGTCGGCGGCGCGCGCCCAGCTCGACGCCTTCGTCGAGGTCGCGGCCGCCTTCGCCGACGCGGCCCGCGGCGCCTCCCTCGGGGGCTTCCTCGCGTGGGTCGACGCCGCCGCGGCCCGCGAGCGCGGCCTGGAGCAGGCGGAGGAGGACGACCCGGTGGGCGAGCCCGACGAGGTCGAGCCGAGCCGCACGGCCGTCCAGGTGCTCACCGTGCACGCGGCGAAGGGGCTCGAGTGGGACGTCGTCGCCGTCCCGGGCCTGGCCGAGGGCACCTTCCCCAGCCGCGCCGGCGGGGGCCGCGCCTCCGGCGCCGGCGCGCCCGCGGACACGGCCTCGGGGTGGCTCGTCGGGCTCGACGCGCTGCCCTACGAGCTGCGCGGGGACGCGCCGTCCCTGCCACGCTGGGCGTGGCGGACGGCGACCTCGCTGGCCGACCTCACGGCGCTGACCGCGGCGTTCAAGGAGGAGTGCGGCGCCCACGCCGTCGCCGAGGAGCGGCGGCTGGCGTACGTGGCGCTGACGCGCGCGCGGCGGCTGATCCTGCTCTCGGGAGCGTCCTGGACGCCGGGGCGGTCGACGCCGGTGCGCCCGTCGCGCTTCCTCCTCGAGGTGGCGGCCGCGCTCGGGGCCGAGGTGCTCGACGAGGTCGAGCGCGCCGCCGCGGAGGCCGGCGACGGCGTGCCGCCGCCCGAGCGCGCCACGGCGCCGTGGCCCGACCCGGCGGGCCCGCCCGCCGCCCTGCGGGAGGCCGCCGCGGCGGTGCGGGCGGCGGCGCGCGCCGAGGGGCCGGCTCCCGCCACCGAGTGGACCCGCGAGGTCGACCTCCTCCTCGCCGAGCGGGCGGCGGCCCGCCGGCCCGTGCGCGACGTCGAGCTGCCCCCGCACCTGTCCGCCTCGCGGCTCGTCGCGCTGGCGCGCGACCCGGGGGCCCTGGCGCTGGCCGTGCGCCGTCCGGTGCCCTCGCCGCCGGCCCGGGCCGCGCGGCGGGGCACGGCCTTCCACGCCTGGCTGGAGCAGCGCTGGGGCGCGGCCCCCCTCGTCGAGCTCGACGACCTGCCGGGCGCGCAGGACGAGGGGGCGGCGGACGACGCCGCGCTGCCGGCGCTGCAGGCGAGGTTCGAGGCGTCGGAGTGGGCGTCGCGCACGCCCGTCGCGGTCGAGGTGGCGGTGGAGACGCCGGTGGACGGCACGGTGCTGCGCGGACGCCTGGACGCCGTCTTCCGGACGCCGTCGGGCGGGTACGAGGTCGTGGACTGGAAGACCGGCCGCCCGCCCGCGGCGGAGGACGCGGCCGCGGCGGCCGTGCAGCTCGCCGTGTACCGCCTGGCGTGGTCGCGCGTCGCCGACGTGCCCCTCGAGCAGGTGTCCGCGGCCTTCTTCTACGCGGCCACGGGCACCACGGTGCGCCCGGTCGAGGGCCTTGACGAGGCCGCGCTCGTCGCCGTCCTGCGCTCGGCGGCCGTGCTGCCGCCGGAGGGCTGAGGCCCTGAGGGGCCGGCGCCGCTCCCCGTCGCTGGTGGGCGTGCGCCGCATCAGCCCCGCGCGGGCACCTCGAGGTCGACGCACAGGGGGCGGTGGTCGCCGACGCCGAGCGCGAGGTCGACCTCCCCCGTGCGCCAGGGCAGGAGCGGGTGGTCGCGCCGGTCGCCGGCGGGCGGCAGCGCGAGGACGTGGTCGAGCTGCCGGGTGGGCTCGGGCAGCGGGTAGGTGGGCCGGGTGACGAGCGCGCGGGCGCGCAGGACGCGCGCGGGCAGCGAGCCGGGCAGGTTGAGGTCGCCCACGAGCAGCACGGGCCCCGGCAGGGAGGCCGCCCAGGCGCGCACGGCGCGCAGCTGCCGCAGGCCGACCGGGGGCGCGAAGGACAGGTGGGCCGCGACGACCGTGACGCCGTCGAGCTCGGCGGCCACGGCGACGCGGGGCTCGTCCTGCACGACGAGCAGCCCGGGCCGGTCCGTCGTCGGGTGCCGCACGGGCAGCGGGAGGGGCAGGCCGCCGGCGCGCAGGGGCAGGGCGCTCCAACGGCGCACCGGGCGGCGCACGAGCAGGGCCGTGCCGTAGCGGGGGCGGTCGTCCTCGGGCCAGCGCGGGTCCTCGAGGCGGCCGGCGACGGGCAGCTGCTCGGCGCCGGAGCCGGGGATCCCGAGGACGGTGGGGGCGAAGCGCCAGTCGACGTCGCCGCCCGCGGCGGCCAGGGCCCGCGCGACGACGGAGGGCTGGTGGACGCCGCCGGAGCGCTCGGCGCCGACGTCGAGCTCCTGCACGGCGAGGACGTCGGGCGCGACGTCGCCGAGGGCGGCCAGGGCCGCCCCCAGGGCGTCGGCGTCGCGCACGTGGCTCGGCCGCGTGGGGTCCGAGGCGCCCGACGTCGAGCTGCCGTCCTCGGCGGGGGGGCCCGAGGAGGCGTCCGGGGGAGCGCCGGGCGGGGCCGTGCCCGGCCCGCGGCCGGAGGCGATGTTGGCCGTGGCGACGCGGAGCCTCAGAGCGCCTCGCCCCCCACGTCCGCGTCCAGGTCCCGCAGCATCTGCACGGCGTCGTCGACGACGGACGCGTCGTCGGTCCGGACGCCGTGGAGGAGCCAGCGCACGAGGGCCACCTCGCCGGACAGCTGCGCCCGCACCGGCAGGTGCCGGTCGGGCTGCTCGTGGCGGGCGACGGCGTAGGCCTCGAGGACGGTGTCGAGCGCGTCCGTGTCGGCGCCGACGGCGACCCACGCGAGGTCGTCGGCCGGGTCGCCCACGCGGGCCTCGCCCCACTCGACGACGCCCGTGACGTCGCGGCCGTCGGCGAGGACGCGCTCGGGCGTCAGGTCCCCGTGCAGCAGGCACGGGGAGAAGCGCCAGCGGCCCACGTCCTCGGTCGCCTTCTCCCACCGGCTGAGCAGGCCCGGCGGCACCTGCCCCGTGCTGGCGGCGCGGTCGAGCTCGACGAGGCGGCGCTCGCGGTGCTCCTCGGCGGTGTAGCCGGGCAGACCGACCTCCTCGGCCAGGGAGGCCGGCAGGTCGTGGAGACGGCCCAGGGCCGTGCCGAGGGAGGAGGACAGGCCGGGCCCGGGGTGCAGGTCGCCCGGGTGCAGGGGCCGCCCCGGCAGGCGGCGGTGCACGACCGCGCGGCCGCCGCCCTTGAGGGCGGCGCTGCCCGCCGGGTCCGGCACCGCGAAGGGGAGGGCGTCGGGCTCGAGCGCGCGCAGGCGCCGCAGCAGGGCCACCTCCTGGTCGAGCAGGAGGCCGGAGGCGGCGTCGACGGGCGCGCGCACGACCCACTCGGCGCCCGCGTCGTCGGCCACGACGGCCGCGTCCACCTCCTCGCCCACGCCGTCCTCGACGCCCGCGCGGCGGGCTCCAGAGACCACGAGCCCGGGGACGGCGGCGCTGGCGAGGGCCGCGAGCACGAGGGGGGAGCGGGGCACCGGCACACGGTAGACGCCCGGGGCGCTCCCGCACGCCCGGCGCGGCGCCCCGGGCGGGTGGCCCGTGCTGGTGGCCGCGGGTGGTCCGTGGGAGCCCCCCCGGGCGGAGGGGCGAGCGGACGGCGGGGCGGGCCTCGGCGGGCGCGGCCGCCCGGTGGCCCGACGCGCAGGCGCGCCTACGGTGGCGGGGTGAGCCCCCTGCGCAGCCTCCTGCTCTCCCGCTCCGCGGTCGACCGGGACGGCGAGCGCCGCACCGACCCGGGGCTGCTCGAGGCGCTGTGGGCCGACCCCGCGACCCGGGTGCTGCGCGTGCGGCCCGACGGGTCGGCGCCCCTGCGGGCCCGGACCGAGGGGTCGGGGGAGGCGGCCGCCCTCGAGCTCGTCGCCCCCGCCGACGTCGCCCGCGCCCTCCCCGAGCCCGGACCGGTCGTCTACCTGGGCCGGGAGGAGGACGGCACCGCCCACGTGGCGGTCGAGGTGCCGGACGACCAGGAGGTCGCCGACGCCGCCGGGTGGCCCGTGCGCTCCGGCGACGAGGAGTGGGCGGGGCTGCGCGCCGTCGCGGCCGACCTCGACGACCGCGACGCGGGCCTGCTCGTCGAGGCCGTCGGCGTCCTCAACTGGCACCGGGTGCACCCGCACTGCCCCCGGTGCGGCTCGCGCACGGCCGTGACGACGTCGGGGTGGACCCGCACGTGCCCCGTCGACGGCAGCGAGCACTACCCCCGCACCGACCCGGCGGTGATCATGGCGGTCGTCGACGAGGACGACCGCGTCCTCCTCGCCCACAACGCGCTCTGGCCCGCGGGCCGCTTCTCCGCCCTCGCGGGCTTCGTCGAGCCCGGGGAGCCGCTCGAGGCGGCCGTGCGCCGGGAGGTCCTCGAGGAGGTCGGCGTCGTGGTCGGCGAGGTCGAGTACCGGGGGAGCCAGCCGTGGCCCTTCCCCGCGTCGCTCATGCTCGGCTTCACCGCCCGCGCCGCCTCGACGGGCGTGCGCGTCGACGACGTCGAGATCTCCGACGCGCGGTGGTTCTCCCGCGAGGAGCTCGCGGCCGCCGTCACCTCGGGAGAGGTGCTCCTGCCGCCGTCGACGTCGATCGCCCTGCGCCTGGTGGAGCACTGGTACGGCGAGGAGCTGCCCGCGCGCCCGTCCTGGTGAGGGCCCGCGCTCGCTCGTGGCGCCGGCGCCCGCGCCAGGGCGCCCGGGCCCCGGCGGTCAGGCCCCGGCGGTCAGGCCCCGGCGGTCAGGCCCCGGCGCTCGGCACGTCGCCCGTGACCAGCGCGGGCCGGCGCGGGTCCTCCGCGCGGACGACGAGGTCGGCGCGCGGGGCCGGGTCGGTCTCCTCGACGTAGAGGGCCCAGGCCCCGGTCTGGCGGTCGGCGTCCGCCGGGGGCAGGCGCCGGCGCACGGCGGCGTCGGAGACCAGCAGGTGCACCGACAGGTCGAGGGCGTCGGCGGTCTCCCACCGCAGCAGGAAGGGGCCGTCGAGGACGAGCACCGAGCCGGGGGGCGCCGTCCGCCGCGCGGCGCGGGTGGCGCGGTCGGCCCGCTCGTCCCACAGCGCGGGCAGCCAGGTGCCCGCGCCGCCGGGCCCCAGGGGGTCGAGCACCTCGCGGCGCAGCCCCAGGTGGTCGGTCCAGCTCGTGTACCCGGTCTCGGGGTCCGCGGGGCCGGTGGACAGGCGCACGGAGCGGGGGCGCAGGAAGTCGCGGGCGCGCACCCGCAGCACGCCGGCGCCCTGCGCGGCGAGGGCCTCGGCGACGGCGTCCGCCACCAGCTCGCCGTCGGCGGGGACGGCCGCGTCGACGCCGACGCGGACCGCCGCCCCCGCGCCCGGGTCGTCGCGCGCCGCGAGCGCAGCCGCCATGGCGCGGTCGGCCACGCGGGCGGCCAGCACGTCGAGCGCCAGCGGCTCGGCCACCGCGGTGCGGTGGCCGGGCGCCGCACCGGCAGGTCGTCGGGCCACGGGTCCTCCGTCCTCGGGCGTCGTCGCCGCCGTCGGCCCGGGTGACGCGGTGCGCCGCCCGGGCCGGTCGCTCAGAGGTGGCTCTTGACCTCGGCGAGCGAGGGGTTGGTGGCCGTCGAGCCGTCGGCGAACAGCAGCGTCGGGACGGTCTGGTTGCCGCCGTTGACAGACGCGACGAACTCCGCGGTGCCGGGCGTCTCCTCGATGTTGACCTCGGAGTAGGAGATGCCCTCGCGGTCCATCTGCCGCTTGAGGTTGCGGCAGTACCCGCACCAGCTCGTGGTGAACATCGTGACGGCCCCCTCGGCGGGGCGGTGCTCGGTGCTCGCGCTCATCAGCTCTCCTCGGTCTGCGCGGGGCCGCCTGGCACCCGCTCGGTCTGCGGACGTCGGTGGTGCGCGGTGCCCCTGCGGGCCCTCGCCGTCCACCGTCGCGCGGTGCAACGCGGCGGACGGCGCACGTCATCCACCGCGGAGCCCGTCGTCCACCGCCGGAGCCCGTCGTCCACCGCGGGCCGCGGGGCGGCGGACGCCGTCGGCGGGCGGTGCGAGCATGGGCCCCGCCATGACGACGCCCGCCGCCCCCCGCCCCGCCGGTGACCCCGACGCGGTCCTCGAGGCCCTCGACCCCGAGCAGCGCGAGGTCGCCCGGGCCCTGCAGGGCCCGGTCCGCGTGCTCGCCGGCGCGGGCACCGGCAAGACGCGCGCCCTCACCCACCGCATCGCGCACGGCGCGCTCGCGGGGGCCTGGCAGCCCACCCAGGTGCTGGCCGTCACCTTCACCGCGCGCGCCGCGGCGGAGATGCGCACGCGCCTGCGCGACCTCGGCGTCCCGGGGGTGCAGGCCCGCACCTTCCACGCGGCGGCGCTGCGCCAGCTGCAGTACTTCTGGCCGCAAGCCGTGGGCGGCGCGCTGCCGCCCCTCGTCGAGCACAAGGCGCAGCTCGTGGCCCAGGCGGCCTCCCGCCTGCGCCTGCGCGTCGACCGCGCCGCCGTCCGCGACCTGTCGGCCGAGGTCGAGTGGGCCAAGGTCGGGATGCTCACGCCCGACGCCTACGTCGAGGAGGCGCGCCGGCGCGGCCGCTCGGCGCCCGCCGGGCTCGACCACCTGGCCGCCGCCCGGGTGCTGCGCGGCTACGAGGAGGTCAAGACCGACCGCGGCGTCATCGACTTCGAGGACGTCCTGCTGCTCACCGTCGGCATCCTCGAGGAGCGCGAGGACGTGGCCCGGACGGTCCGCTCCCAGTACCGCCACCTCGTCGTGGACGAGTACCAGGACGTCAGCGGCCTGCAGCAGCGCCTCCTCGAGCTGTGGCTCGGCGAGCGCGACGACGTCTGCGTCGTCGGCGACGCCAGCCAGACCATCTACTCCTTCGCGGGCGCCGACCCCCGCCACCTGCTCGACTTCGACCAGCGCCACCCGGGCACGACGACGGTGCGGCTCGTGCGGGACTACCGGTCCACCCCGCAGGTCGTCGGCCTGGCCAACGGCCTCCTCGACCGCGCCCCGCGGGCGGCGACGCGCGCCCGCGTCGAGCTCGTCGCCCAGCGCCCGCCGGGCCCCGCGCCGGAGTTCTGGGAGAACGCCGACGACGACGCCGAGGCCGCCCGCGTGGCGTCCTGGGTGGCCGACCGGATCGCCGAGGGCCACCCGGCCAGCGAGATCGCCGTCCTCTTCCGCACCAACAGCCAGTCCGAGCCGCTGGAGCAGGCGCTGTCCGCGCGCGGCGTCGGCTACCTGCTGCGCGGCGGCGAGCGGTTCTTCGCCCGCAAGGAGGTGCGCGACGCCGTCCTCCTGCTCCGCGGGGCCGCGCGCTCGGACGACGGCGAGCAGCCCCTCGGCGCGCTCGTGCGCGACGTGCTGTCGGGAGCCGGCTGGTCCGAGCAGGCACCGTCGGGGTCCGGCGCCGTCCGCGAGCGGTGGGAGTCGCTGCAGGCGCTCGTCGCGCTCGCCGACGACGTCGCGGCGGCCCGCCCGGAGGACCGGCTGCCGCAGCTCGTGGCCGAGCTCGACGAGCGGGCGCAGGCCCAGCACGCGCCGGTCGTCGAGGGCGTCACGCTGGCGTCCCTCCACGCCGCCAAGGGCCTGGAGTGGGACGCCGTCGTCCTCGTGGGCCTCTCGGAGGGGCTCGTGCCCATCTCCTTCGCGGCCGACGACGCCGACGCCGTCGAGGAGGAGCGCCGGCTCCTCTACGTCGGCGTCACCCGCGCCCGTGAGCGCCTCGTGTGCTCGTGGACCCTCTCCCGGACGCCGGGCGGCCGCGCCTCGCGCAAGCCGTCGCGCTTCCTCGACGGGCTGCGGCCCGCGTCGGGCTCGGACGCAGTGCCCGGTCGGGCGGGCGGCGGCGGCCGCGGGGGCCGGTCGGGGCGCCGGGGGGCGACCCTCAGCCGCTGCCGGACCTGCGGCGAGCCGCTGACGACGGCGGCCGCCCGCAAGACGGGCCGCTGCGAGGACTGCCCGCCGACCTACGACGAGGGCGTCTTCGAGGCGCTGCGCGAGTGGCGCTCGCGCACGGCGTCCGAGGCGAAGGTGCCGGCCTACGTCGTCTTCACCGACGCCACGCTCGTCGCCGTCGCGGAGGCGCGCCCCGCCGACGCCGCCGGGCTGGCGGCCATCGCCGGCATCGGCCCGGCGAAGCTGGACAAGTACGGCGAGAGCGTCCTCGCCGTCCTCGCCGCCGGCGCCTGACCCGCCGGGGGTGCTCGGGCGCCCCGTCGCCCGGCCGCGGCGTGGTGGCCCCGTCCCCGCGGGGCCGCGTGAGGACCCGTCCGGAAAAAGACGTTGTGCTGGTCCGCGGGACGCCCTTAGCGTCCTCCCCGGAAGCGCAGGAGCGCGCCCCCGCCAGCCGCGGAGGGCGCCGAGCAGGGCGAGGAGGTGGTCCCCGGTGGTGAGCACGACGAACGACGTCCGCACGGGCCGCGTCCGCACCGCCGAGCACCTGCTCGTCGTCGGCCGCCCCGTCGCCCGCGACGCCGCCCTCCCCGTGAGCGCGCCGCGCCTCGCGCCCGTCGCGGGTCGGCCGGGGGGAGAGCTCCGTCCGCAGGACGGCGCCGTGCGCGCTGGTCGCGCCCTCGGCGGCCTCGAGCCCACCACCTCCTCCGCGGACCTCACCAGCCCCGCGAACGGCGCCTCCGGCGCCCTCATCGCGAACGGCGCCTCCGGCGCCGAGCGTCCCTTCCGCTCCTGCGGGACCCCCGTCCCCGGCAGCGCTCCGACCGGCACGGCCCCCTAGGCCGCCGCTCGAGGCCCTGCCGAGGCCGCGGCTCCCGACCCGGGAGCCGCGGCCTCTCCCGTCCCACCGCCGCGGCTCCTCCTGACCGCCCCCGCCCGACGTCCTCGGGCAGCACCACCAGGAGAAGACCCGTGCAGCTCACGGCCATGCTCGAGCCGACCGCCCGAGGCGTCGACGACCTCTCCGTCCCCTGCCGGGACGGCGAGGGCGACCTCTGGTTCGCCGAGGCCCCCGCCGCCCTCGAGGAGGCGAAGGCGCGCTGCGCCCCCTGCCCCCTCCGGGAGGCCTGCCTCGCCGGCGCCCTCGACCGGCGCGAGCCGTGGGGCGTCTGGGGCGGCGAGATCTTCGACGGCGGAGCCGTCATCGCCCGCAAGCGGCCCCGCGGCCGCCCCCGCAAGCACCCGGTCGCCGTCGCCTGACGGCGCCCGCCGCACCACCCGCTCTCGCACCACGCCCGACGACCCGCCCACCGGGCGGGAGGGCCTGCCCCCAGGAGCCGCCATGACCACCCGCCCCACCTCCCTGACCCTCTTCCCCGACACCGCCGGCGTGATGGCCCGGCCGACGGCGTCCCCGACCACCTCGGCCGTCCTGTCGGCGCGGGCTCTGCGCGGGTCCCGCGACGAGCGGCGCGTCGCCGACGCGCTCGCCCGGCGCGCCGCCGAGCGCCTCCAGGGGCGCGCCGACCGGGCCGCCGCGCGGGCCGCCCGGGCCCGCTCGCGGGCCGAGCGCGCCGCCGTCCTCGCCCGGGCGTGACGCCCGGGCCCGG
>NZ_JBBHZG010000001.1:424818-441541 GCF_037482305.1 Pseudokineococcus sp. 5B2Z-1 | reverse complement strand
CAGGAGCCCGCCACCCGCTGGTGGCGGGCTCCTGCGCGTCCGCGGCGCCCCGGCGCCGCCGGAGCGCCCTCCCGCGGCCCCGCGGTCGCTAGCGTCCTGCCGTGCGCAGCCACCTCTTCGACCCCCGCCACGCCGAGCAGGAGACGCAGGACCGCTGGGCGCGCCAGAACGACAAGATGGCCCGCGTCGTCCTGGGCCCCGACGTGCTGGCCGCCAAGGGCTCGATGGTCGCCTTCCAGGGCGACGTCCGCTTCGACCACGAGGGCTCGGGCAGCATCGGCCGGCTCGTCCGCCGGATGGTCTCCTCGGCCGACACCCCCCTCATGCGGTGCTCGGGCCGCGGGGAGGTCTTCCTCGCCCGCCGCGCCGAGGACGTGTTCACCGTCGAGCTCGAGGGCGACGCCATCTCGGTCGACGGCGCCAACGTGCTCGCCTTCGACGCCGACCTCGACTGGGACGTCCGGCGCGTCCAGGGCGCCGGCACCCTCACCGGCGGGCTCTTCACCCTGGAGATCAGCGGCCGCGGCACGGTGGCCCTCACGAGCGACGGTCCGCCGGTGCTCCTCGACTGCTCGCGGCAGCCGACGTCCGTCGACCTCCAGGCCGCCGTCGCGTGGTCGGCGGACCTGCGACCGGAGCTGCGCAGCAGCCTCAACGCCCGCTCGATGCTGCGGGGCGGCTCGGGGGAGGCCTTCCAGTACGTCTTCTCCGGGCCCGGGTTCGTCGTCGTCCAGCCGAGCGAGGGCCAGCCGGTGCCGCAGGGCGGCGGCGGGGGCGGCGGGGGCCTCGGGGACCTCTTCTCCTGACCCCGCGGGCGCGGGTCCTCCTGGCCCTGCGGGCGCCAGCGTCCGCGGGGCGGGGTGGCGCCCGGGCGTAGGCTCGGGCCTCGTGGCTGCCGTCGACTTCCCCGCCGAGATCCGCGACCTCCGGACCACGTACGGGTCGATCCGCGACGTGACGGACGTCGAGGCCCTGCGCGCCACCATCCGCGAGCTGTCCGAGCAGGCGTCGGCGCCCGACCTGTGGGACGACGTCGACCACGCCCAGCAGGTCACGAGCCGCCTGTCGCACGCCCAGGGCGAGGCCGAGCGCATCGACCGGCTCGGGCGCCAGCTCGACGACCTCGAGGTCCTCGTCGAGATGGCGGAGGCGGCCGAGGGGGAGGAGCGGGCCGAGACCCTCGCCGAGGCCGGGCGCGAGCTCGAGCAGCTGAAGGCCGCCATGGGGCAGCTCGAGGTGCGGACGCTGCTGTCGGGGGAGTACGACCCCCGCGAGGCCATCGTCACCATCCGCGCCGAGGCGGGCGGCGTCGACGCCGCCGACTTCGCCGAGATGCTCCTGCGCATGTACCTGCGCTGGAGCGAGCGCCACGGCTACCCGACGGACGTCTACGACACCTCCTTCGCCGAGGAGGCCGGCATCAAGTCGGCCACCTTCAAGGTCGCGGCGCCCTACGCCTACGGCACGCTCTCGGTCGAGCAGGGCACCCACCGCCTCGTCCGCATCTCGCCCTTCGACAACCAGGGGCGCCGCCAGACCTCCTTCGCGGGCGTCGAGGTGCTGCCCGTCGTGGCGGAGACCGACCAGGTCGACATCCCCGAGAACGACCTGCGCGTCGACGTCTTCCGCTCCTCCGGCCCCGGCGGCCAGAGCGTCAACACGACCGACTCGGCGGTGCGCCTGACGCACCTGCCCACCGGCATCGTCGTGTCCTGCCAGAACGAGAAGAGCCAGCTGCAGAACAAGGCCGCCGCGCTCCGCGTGCTCCAGGCGCGCCTCCTCGAGCGGGCGCGCGCCGAGCGCCAGGCCGAGCTCGACGCCCTCAAGGGCGCGGACGCCGGCAGCTGGGGCAACCAGATGCGCTCCTACGTGCTGCACCCGTACCAGATGGTCAAGGACCTGCGCACCGAGCACGAGGTCGGCAACACCTCGGGCGTCTTCGACGGCGACATCGACGGCTTCCTCGAGTCCGGCATCCGCTGGCGCCGCCAGGCCGACCGCGCGTCCGCCTGACCCGCCCGCCCCGCCGTCCGCCCGCCCTGCCGGGCGCCCGCGCCTCGCGGGCGTGCGGCAGTTGCGCCGTCCGGGTGGTCCTCCAGCACGGTCCGGCCACGATCCGTGGTGGATCGTTGACCGATCGTGACCTCTGTGGACGGCCGTTTCGGGATGCGGTGTGGCAGGACGTATGGTCGGCCACGGCCAGGGAAGCTGCGCGTCCGGCGCGCAGGCGGGTCGAGCAGGACGGCGGTGACCCCGCCGTCCCGGAGGCCCGCGTCGACGCACCATCCGCAAGGACGACCCCGAGACCCCGAGACCCGGCCCCGCAGGACGTGCAGTGATCCGCTTCGACGACGTCACGAAGACGTACGACCGCACCGCCCGACCGGCCCTCGACGGGGTCGACCTCGAGGTGTCGCGCGGTGAGTTCGTCTTCCTCGTGGGCGCCTCGGGGTCCGGGAAGTCCACCTTCCTCCGCCTCGTGCTCAAGGAGGAGGACGCCACGTCCGGGGCGGTGCAGGTCGCGGGCAAGGACCTGCGCCGGCTGTCGAGCTGGAAGGTCCCGCACCTGCGCCGCCAGATCGGCGTCGTCTTCCAGGACTTCCGCCTCCTGCCGGGCAAGACGGTCTTCCAGAACGTCGCCTTCGCGCTGCAGGTCATCGGCCGCTCCCGCGGCTCCATCGCCGCCGCGGTGCCCGAGGTGCTCGAGCTGGTCGGCCTCGAGGGCAAGGGCGACCGCCTGCCGCACGAGCTCTCGGGCGGCGAGCAGCAGCGCGTGGCCATCGCGCGCGCCATCGTCAACAGCCCCGCGATCCTCCTGGCCGACGAGCCGACGGGGAACCTCGACCCGACGACCAGCCTCGGCATCACCCGCCTGCTGGAGCGCATCAACGGCCGCGGCACCACCGTCGTCATGGCCACCCACGACGACGACATCGTCGACAGCATGCGCAAGCGGGTCGTCGAGCTCGTCGACGGCCACGTGGTCCGCGACGAGCACCAGGGCGGCTACGTCACGGGGGCGATCCCCGTGGTGCCCGCGCCGGAGGTGTCCGTGGACCACCGGGGCGCGGCGGCCGTCGACGTCCCGGCCGACGCGCGCCCCGTCGCCGAGCAGGGCGGTGGCGGGCGGTGAGGCTCCAGTTCGTGCTTTCCGAGATCGGCATCGGCCTGCGCCGCAACCTCGCCATGACGATCTCCGTGGTGCTCGTCACCTTCGTCTCGCTGACCTTCGTCGGCGCCGGCGCGCTCATGCAGCAGCAGGTGTCGACGATGAAGGGCGACTGGTACGACCGCGTCCAGGTGGCGATCTTCCTGTGCACGCAGGACAGCCTCTCGGCGAGCTGCTCGGGCGCGGCGACGGACGCCGACAAGGCGGCGATCGAGCAGGCCCTCGCCTCCCCGCCGCTGTCCCAGTACGTCTCCGAGGTCGAGTTCGAGGCGAGCGACGAGGCCTACGCCCAGTTCCAGCAGCAGGACGCCGAGCTCAGCGCCTCGGTGACGCCGGACCAGCTGCCCGAGTCCTTCCGCGTCGGCCTCGAGGACCCGGAGCGCTTCGGCGTCATCAGCGAGAGCTTCCAGGGCAGTCCGGGGGTCGAGCAGGTCGTCGACCAGCGCGAGGTGCTCGAGCCCTTCTTCGCCGTCCTCAACGCCGCGACGGCCGGCTCCCTGGCGCTCGCGGGCGTCATGCTCGTCGCCGCCGTGCTCCTCATCGGCACGACGATCCGTCTGGCGGCCTTCAACCGGCGCCGCGAGACGGGCATCATGCGGCTGGTCGGCGCCTCCAGCACCTTCCTGCAGCTGCCGTTCCTCCTCGAGGGCGTCATCGCCGTGTGCCTCGGGGCGGGAATGGCGGGCGCCGTCCTGCTGCTGGCGGTGGACCGGGGCGTCTCCGGCTGGCTGGCCGAGCAGGTGCCCGCGTTCGACTACATCAGCACCACCGACGTGTGGGCCACGATCCCCTGGCTCTTCGTCGGCGGCATCGTCCTGGCGAGCGTCGCGTCGCTCGTGTCCCTGTCCCGCTACCTGAAGGTCTGACTCGATGAGCCTGCCCCCCGCGTCGGCGCTCGTGCGCCCCCGCTGCCTCCTGCGCCCGGCCGTGGCCGCCCTCGGGCTCGCCCTGGCCGTGTCGTTCGTCCCGGGTGGGGGCCCGGCGACGGCGGCCCCCGGTGACGGCGCCAAGGCCGAGAAGCAGGCGGTCGACCAGGCCCTGCACGCGCTGCAGGAGGACCTCGTCGGCACGTCCGAGGAGCTCACCTCCGCGTACGCCGAGTACGCCGCGGTCCAGGAGCAGCTGCCGGGCGCCCAGAAGGCGGCCGACCTCGCGCGCCAGGTGCAGGCGGAGGCGAAGGCGCAGGCCGACGACCTCGCCCAGCGCCTCAGCGCGTCGCAGAAGGCCCAGGCGGCCGCCGAGGAGTCGGTCCGCGAGACCGAGCAGGCGATGACGGCCTCGCGCAGCAACCTGGGCAACATCGCCGCGTCGGCCTACCGCAGCAACGGCGTCCCGAAGGGCCTCGCGCTCGCCATGGGCTCGGCCGACCCGGACGACTTCGCCTCCAGCACCGCCGCCGTCTCGAGCCTGTCGACGGCGGAGGAGGACGTCCTCGCGGCGCTGAGCTCGGACGAGGCCGTGCGGCAGAGCGCCACGACGCGCCTGACGGCGGTGCGCCAGCAGGTCGCCGACCTCAAGGCCGAGGCCGAGCAGAAGCTCGCCGTCGCGACCGAGGCCGCCCAGGCCGCGGCGCAGCGCCAGGCCGAGGTGGAGGCCCTCGTCGCCCGCCAGCAGCGGGCCGTCTCGACGATCGAGTCGCGGCAGGCCGAGGAGCAGGCCCGCATGGACCAGCTCCAGGCCGAGTCGGACTCCCTCGGCGCGCAGCTGCGCAGCATCGCCGAGGAGGAGCGCCGCAAGGAGGAGGCCCGCCGGGCGGCCGAGGCCGCCGCCGCGCAGGCGTCCGGCCGCAGCGCCCCCTCGGCGGTCAGCCGCAGCACCTTCCGCGACACCGGGGGCACCTTCCTCCGACCCGAGGGGCGGATCTCCTCGCCGTTCGGCATGCGGATGCACCCGATCAAGCACTACATGAAGCTCCACAGCGGGCAGGACTTCGCCGCGGGCTGCGGGACCCCCATCCGCGCGGCCGCGGACGGCGAGATCGTCTCCGCCGGCGCGAACGGCAGCTACGGCAACATCATCGTCATCAACCACGGCATCGTCCGCGGCCAGCCGGTGGCCACCGCCTACGCCCACATGCAGAGCTTCGCCGTGACGTCGGGCTCCGTCTCCCGCGGGCAGGTCATCGGGTACGAGGGCTCCACCGGCGGGTCGACGGGCTGCCACCTGCACTTCGAGGTGCGCGTCAACGGCGCGCCCACGGACCCGATGGCCTGGATCTGACGCCGAGCCCTCGAGCAGGGGCTCGCTCCGCCCCGGCCGCCGGGCCCGGCGGCTCGTAGACTCGTCCCCGGACACCCGCCGCCGGCGGTCCTCGCGGACCGCCGGCGCTCGTCCGTCCGGGGTCCGCCAGGCGCCCGGAGACCAGAGGGACGCAGCACGAGGAGGAGGGGCCGTGGCCAGGGCCGGGCACAAGACCGCCCAGAAGAAGGGCGGGCGCGGCGACGACGGGCGCCTCGTCGTCGCCACGAACCGCCGCGCGCGGCACGACTACCACCTCTCCGACACCTGGGAGGCGGGCCTCGTGCTGTCCGGCACCGAGGTGAAGTCGCTGCGCGCGGGCCGCGCCTCGCTCGTGGACGGCTTCGTCTCCGTGGACCGCGGCGAGGCGTGGCTCGAGGCGGTCCACATCCCCGAGTACACCGAGGGCACCTGGACCAACCACCCCCCGCGGCGCCGGCGGAAGCTGCTGCTGCACAAGCTGGAGATCGAGAAGATCGGCGCCGAGGTGCGCGAGGGCGGCATGACCGTCGTCCCCCTGCAGCTGTACTTCACCGGCGGGCGGGCGAAGGTCGAGATCGCGCTGGCGCAGGGCAAGAAGAACTGGGACAAGCGCCAGGCGCTGCGCGAGCGCCAGGACACGCGCGAGGCGCAGCGGGCGATGTCCCTGCGCCTGCGCACCGGCGAGTAGGGCCCGCCGACCGGTGGGCCCCCGGACGAGGCGAGGACGTCGATGAGCGGCAGCGAGCAGCCCTTCGAGCTGGGCATCACCACCTTCGCGGAGACCTACCCCGACCCGAGCACGGGCCGCACCCTCTCCCACGGCGAGCGGCTGCGGCAGGTCGTCGCCGAGGTCGAGCTCGCCGAGCAGGTGGGCCTCGACGTGTACGGCGTGGGCGAGCACCACCGGGCCGACTTCGCGGCGTCCTCGCCGGCCGTCGTCCTCGCGGCGGCCGCGGCGCGCACGTCGCGGATCCGGCTGACGAGCGCCGTCACGGTCCTGTCCTCCGACGACCCGGTGCGGGTCTACCAGGACTTCGCGACGCTGGACCTCCTCTCGCAGGGTCGTGCGGAGGTCATCGCGGGTCGCGGGTCCTTCATCGAGTCCTTCCCGCTGTTCGGCTACGACCTCGGCGACTACGACGAGCTCTTCGCCGAGAAGCTCGAGCTGCTGCTCGCCATCCGCTCGGCGTCCTCGCGGGGCGAGCCGGTCACGTGGTCGGGCCGCCATCGCCCCGCGCTGGACCGGCAGGAGGTGCACCCGCGCACGGAGGGGCACGAGCTCCCCGTCTGGGTCGGCGTCGGGGGCAACCCGCAGTCGGTCGTGCGGGCCGGCCTGCTCGGCCTGCCGATGGCGCTCGCCATCATCGGCGGGCAGCCGGCGCGCTTCGCGCCGCTCGCCGACCTGCACCGCCGCGCGGTCGCCGAGGCGGGCCACGACCCCCTGCCCGTCGCCGTCCACGCCCACGGGTTCGTGGGGGAGGACACGGCGTCGGCCGCCGCCGCCTACTACCCGTCCTACGCGACGGCGATGTCCCAGCTCGGCCGCGAGCGGGGCTGGGGCGCCATGACCCGGCGGAGCTTCGACGAGATGCGCGCCCCGCAGGGCTCCCTCGTGCTGGGCGACCCGCAGCTCGTGGCCGACAAGGTCCTCGCCATGCGGCGCGACCTCGGCATCACGCGCTTCCTGCTGCACGTGAGCGTCGGCACGCTGCCGCACGACCAGGTGCTGCGCGCGATCGAGCTGCTGGGGACGCAGGTCCGCCCGCTCGTCGAGCGGGAGCTCGCCGGGGTCTGAGGGCGGGAGCTCGCCGGGGTCTGAGGGCGGAAGCGCGCCGGGGTCTGAGGGCGGGAGCGCGCCGCTGGGGAGGACGAACCTCCCCGGCGGCGTGCTGCGCCGCAGGTCAGCGTGCTGCCCCACCGTTCCGGTGGAGGTTCGTCCTCCCCGGCGGCAGCCGGTCGGCGAGCTGCGCTCAGAGGTCGGGGTCGAGGCGGACGAGCATCTTGCCGGTGTTGGCGCCGGACAGGACGCCGCGGAAGGCGTCGAAGGCGCTGTCGACGCCCTCGGTGGCCGTCTCGCGGTAGACGACGTCGCCGCGGGCGATCCACCCGGCCATCTCGCGGGTGAACTGCTCGGTCCGGTCGAGGTGGTCGGTGACGATGAAGCCCTCGAGGCGAAGGCGCTTGCCGATGGCGACGCCGAGCGTCCGCGGCCCGGGGGGCGCCGAGGTGGCGTTGTAGCCGGAGATGGCGCCGCACAGGGCGACGCGGCCGTGGTCGCGCATGCGGGGGAGGGCCGCCTCGAGCGTCGGGCCGCCGACGTTGTCGAAGTAGACGTCGGCGCCGTCGGGCAGCAGGTCGCGGAGCAGGTCGGCGGGCGACGCGCTGCGGTGGTCGCCGGCACGGGTGAAGCCGGCGTCGTCGAGGAGCCAGCGCACCTTCTCCTCGCCGCCGGCCGTGCCGACGACGGCGCTCGCGCCCTTGAGGCGGGCGACCTGGCCGGCGACCGAGCCCACCGCGCCGGCGGCCCCGGAGACGAGGACGACGTCGCCCTCGCGCATCTGCGCGACGTCGAGGACGCCGACCCAGGCGGTGAGGCCTGTGGTGCCGAGCACGCCGAGGTAGGCCTGCGCGGGCGCGAGGTCGGCGTCGACGACGCGGACGGCGTCCTCCCGCAGCACGGCGCGCTCGCGCCAGCCGCGGTCGTGGAGGACGCAGTCGCCCTCGGTGACGCCCTCGACGCCGTCGCCGACGCCCTCGACGACGCCGACGGCGCCGCCGGTCATGGGCTCCTCGAGGCGGAAGGGCGGCACGTAGGAGGGCCGGTCGTCCATCCGGCCGCGCATGTACGGGTCGACGGAGAGCCAGGTGTTGCGGACGCGGACCTCGCCCGGGCCGGGGTCGGGCACGTCGACCTCGTCGAGGCGGACGTCGGAGGGCTGCGGCTCGCCCTGCGGGCGGGCGACGAGGGACCACTGTCGGCTGGGGGCGAGGGCCATGCCCCGACGCTACGTCGGCGGGGGGACCGTCGCGGTCGTCCGGTCGGGGCGGGGGGCCGGGGAACAGCGCGTGACCCAGGACCGTTGTGCGCAGTACAGTCGGGGGGCCCAGCGGGCCTCCGGGAGACCGGACCGGCTGGATCGGGACCACCGCCCAGGCGGCGGCCCCGGGGACAACTCAACAGGGGGTGACAGGTTTCGACGTCGTTCTCTGAGCCAGGGGAAGCGGGTCGAGGATGCAAGGTCAACTCGTTGATGCCCCTTGCAAACCTATAGGTGCCGATTCCAAGCGCACCGACTTCGCCCTCGCCGCCTGAGCGAGGAGCAGAGGTCCGTCGGTCTGAGAGTGCTCTCGACTCAGTAGCCGGCGTCAGCTAGAGAGCCACTGGGTGCGGTCCTCGCCATCGGGGCCGCTCCGACACCTAGATGGCTGGGCCCGGGTCAGCGGCGCGCCTGCGCGACCGCTGGGGCCGAGAAACTCCCGAGCAGGCTGCACCCGGAGAAGCCCTGGCGATGCGACGACGGACCCGGGTTCGATTCCCGGCACCTCCACGCGAGACGGCGAAGGCCCCGACCAGCAGGTCGGGGCCTTCGTCGTCTCACGCCCGCGTCGTGCTCTCAGCCGCCGGTGATCCGCCCGCTCACGCCGTCAGCCTCGGGTGGGACCTGTTCGTCCCATGAGGAGTCGACCCGCTCGTTGCTCCCGTCCAAGATGCTCGCGTCGACGACCTCGAGCACCAACCCTTGTCGTGCCTTGCGCGGCTCCCGAGGCCGACGTCGCCCACGGGGGGTCGGTCTGCGCCCTGGACCGCCGGGCACGTCTCCCGAGTTCGGCCGGTCGTCCCGCCCGGCCTCGTGCAGCTGTCCGGCCCGAGCCGACCGCCCTGGAGGCGGACGAGGCGGAGCTCGGATCGGTCCCATCGACGGCGAGCCTGTCGTCCTGGCCGATCACCCAGCCTCCGGAGAGCCCACCCGGACCTGCTGCCATCTCCGGAGCTCGACCACGCCGGCGAGCCACTGGGCGGGGACGGGCCGGCGTGAGGCTGACGGCCGGCAGCCCTCGACGACGGCCGTCTCGACCGCCCCTCCTCCGACCCGAGGGAAGTGACCTCCTCCATCGTCCTCGCCGCGCTGCTTCGTCCGTCTAGCCTCATGAACATGGAGGTCGACGTCAGGGCCCGCTTCGTGGGAGTCGACCTCGCGTGGTCGACGGGTCGGACGGGCGTGGCCGCCCTCGACGGCGACGGCGCCCTCTTGTCGCTCCGCCGGTGCGAGCCCGGAGATGACGTCGAAGGGGTGTTGCGGGGCCTGGGCGCTGGTGTGGAGGTCGTCGCGGTCGACGCGCCACTCATCGTGGGCAACGACACGGGTCAGCGCGGTGCAGAGCGGGAGATCGGTCGAACGTGGGGAGCGTTCGGCGCCTCGGCCCACGCCACCAACAGGGGCACCCAGGGTGAGGTGACGCGCGCCGGACGCCTCGCGGACGCCCTCGGCTGGGACGTCAGGCCCACGAGCCGGCCCGGCCGGGGGCCGGTGTGCTGCATCGAGGTCTACCCGCACCCCGCTCTCGTCGGGCTCTTCGAGCTCCCTTACCGGATCGCCTACAAGAAGGGGAGCGCAGCGGCTCGGCTGCCGGGGTTCCGACAGCTCATCGGTCTCCTCGAGGAGCACCCCGCCCTGCGCCTCGGGGGGAGCGTCCGCTGGCAGGAGATCCGCGACGTCGTCATGGGGGAACCCGGCTCGGGAGAGCTCGACCGTGTCGAAGACGAGGTCGACGCCGTCGTGTGCGCCCTCGTGGCGCTCCTCTGGGCTCAGCGACCCGAGCTGCTCGCCGTGTACGGCGACGGCGACGAGGGATACGTCGTCGCTCCTCCGGCGCCTCGGCACGCTGCCGTGCGGCCGCTGGCGTCGTCTCAGACCGCCGCCGCCCGCGCAGGCGCCCGGGAGCAGCGCTGGGTGGAGGGCCGCCCTACCGGTTACGGCGGGTCCGCCAACGAGAGGGCGTGGAAGGCTGCTGTCCGGGAGGCTTTCGTCGGCGTCGTGATGCCCGAGGGGAGCCGCGTGGCGGTGACCATCGACGTCCGCCTGCAGGACGACCAGGTCGGAAGGCTGGAACCGGACCTCGACAACCTCGTCAAGACGACTATCGACGCGCTGGACGGCGTGCTCGGAGCTCGGACGGGCACGGCGGGGCAGAGGCTGGAGGCGGACGACGTCCGTGTCGCGCGCCTCGGAGCCTCAAAGGAAGCCGCCGCCGGCCGGCCGGCCGGAGCCCTCGTCGTGGTCGAGGAGATCGTCGTCTGACAGTCGTCTCGCGCGGCTCGGCTGCCACGCTGGCGACCAGCCGATCGGGTCATCGTCCGAGCCGCAGGGCCTGTGAGACGGCGAAGGCCCCGACCACTCGGTCGGGGCCTTCGCCGTCTGCGCGTTCCGCTCGGCGTCAGTCGCCGGTGATCCGACCGCGCAGCGAGCCCTCGTCCTGCGGCGAGGTGTCGGCGAGCACCTGCGTGGCCTCGTCGGTCTTCCCGGGCACGTCCCAGAGCAGCACGCCGGTGACGCGGCCGTCGTCGTCGAGGTAGTAGACGACCCCGGGGCCGCCGACGCCCTCGCCCGACTGCCAGTCCTGCACCGTCCGCGCCGAGCCGTCGAGGGTGCCGACCGCCTCGTACCGGGTGCCGAGCACCTGCGAGTAGAAGAACGGCGTGTGGTCGTGGGCCTCGGTGCGCCCGGCCATGAGCTCGCCGACCGCCTGCCCCATGGTCGTGGCGTTGTCGACGTGCTCGACCCGCGTCGTCCCGAGCACCCGGTCGGGGTACTGGGCGACGTCGCCCGCGGCGTAGACGTGCGGGTCCGACGTGCGCAGGTGCTCGTCGACGACGACGCCGTCGTCGACGGTCAGACCGGCCGCCTCGGCGAGGTCGGTGAGCGGGACGATGCCGAAGCCGTAGACGAGCGCGTCGGCGCCGAGCGTCGTGCCGTCGTCGAGCTCGACGTCGACCCCGTCCTCGCGGGCCGACCCGCCCGCGACCTTGGCGCCCGTGCGCAGCGTGACGCCGGCCTGCTCGTACAGGCCCTGGAAGTGGCGGGCCAGCTCGGGCGGGAACATCGAGGCGCCGAGCACCTCGTCCGGCGTCACGAGGGTGGTGCGCGTGTCGTTCTGGACGAGCGCCGCGGCGAGCTCGGTGCCGATGTAGCTGCCGCCGGCGACCACCACGTGCCGCTGCTCGCCCGCCAGCCGCCGCAGACGGCGGTAGTCCTGCGCCGTGCGGAAGGAGAGGACGCGCGGCCCCTCCTCGACCGGGCCCGGCGTGGGCCGGCCGCCGGTCGCCAGCAGCAGGGACTCGTAGCCGAGGACGTCACCGCCGTCGGTCGTCACCGTCCGCGCCGCCGTGTCGACCGCCGTCACGCGCACCGACGTGCGCACCTCGGCGCCGGTGGCGGACGCGGTGCCGGCGTCGTTGTCCGCCTCGGTGAAGTCGGGGTCGGTCCAGAGCTTCTTCGACAGCGCCGGCCGCGTGTAGGGCGGGTCGGCGTCGTCGCCGAGGACGACGATGCGTCCCTCGGCGTCCCGGCTGCGGATCCCCCGGGCGGCCGCGTCGGCCACCATCCCCCCGCCCACGATGACGTAGGGCGCCCGGTCCGTCGTCTCTGCTGCCACGTCTGCCTCCTCGTGCCGTCCCCGCCGGGGCCAGCGTCGTCGGTCGATGCCGCCACGCTAGGTCGGCCCCGGGTGACCCGCCCGGTGGTGGCCCCGGTGGTGGGCCCCGGCGCTCGGACCGGGTGCTCGGACGCGGGCCTCCCGCGCGCGGGCCGCCCCGGGCCCTGCTTCCGTGACCGTGGCCGGCCTCCTGCTCGCCGTGCCGGTGCTGGGCCTCGCCGGCGTCGACCCCGCGGGTGCGCTGCTCCTCGAGGGCGCCCTGGCGGCCGGCGCCACGCGCCGCGGCGCCCTCGCCCACGCGGCGGCGTGCCTCGTGGGCGTCCCGCTGGTCGGCCTCGTCCTCTCACTCCTGCTCGGGGTCCGGGCCGACCGGCTCGACCTCCTCGGGCTCCTGCCAGACGGCCCGGCGACCCTGCCCTGCCCTGCCCTGCCCTGCCCTGCCCGGGGCGGAGGCGCCTGGGGCCCCTCCGCCCTCCTCGACCCGACCTACCGGTCCGTCGTCGTCCTCGCCGCCCGCACCGACCGCTGGACCGACGCCGTCGCGGCGCACGCCCTCTCCTCGGTCGTCTCCCAGCTGCCCCTGCTCGTCCTCGCCCTGGCCGTGCGCCGCGGCCGGCACGAGCCCGTCGTCCGGTGGCTGACGCGCACCTGGGCGCGCGTGCGGTCGACCGCCCGGCACCTGCTGACGGCCGCGCTGCCGCTCGTCGCGGTCCTCCTGCTCGCCGACGGCGGGGCGCACCTGCTCACCGGGCGCTCCCTCGTCGGCTGAGGGGCCGGCGGGTCAGGAGCCCGTCGGGACGCCCGCCCGCTCCGGCTCCGGGTCGGGAGGCGGCGTGGGCGAGCCCTCGTCGGCGAGCCCTCCGGGGGGCGACCAGGTCAGGGTCCGGTCGCGCCCCCGACCGCGCTTGCGGTGGTACATGGCGCCGTCGGCGCCTCGCAGCAGGATCTCGGCGAGGTCGTCGACCGCGTCCGCCGTCGCCGCGCCGACGGAGGCGCCGACGCGGACGGCCCGGCCGTCGTCCAGCACCACCGGGGCCTCGACGGCGCGGACGACGCTCGCGGCCAGCTCGGCGGGACCAGCGGGCAGGCGCCCGGGGGTCGCCAGGACCGCGAACTCGTCACCGCCCAGACGCACCACCAGGAGGTCCGGGCCCGCGGCGGCGCGCAGGCGCCGACCCACCTCGCGGAGCACGACGTCGCCGGCTGCGTGCCCCGAGGTGTCGTTGACGACCTTGAAGCCGTCGAGGTCCAGCAGGAGCAGGTGGTGGGCACCCGGGGCGGGAGCCGCCAACGCCTCGAGGAGGGCGCGCCGGTTCGCCAGCCCCGTCAGGTCGTCGGTCAGGGCGAGCCTGCGGGCCTCCGTCGCGCTCCGGGCCTGGGTCAACGCCAGGTGGAGCCGGACGAGCACCGCACCGAGGGTCGTCACCGCGACGGCGACGAGCGCCGCCCCCGCGGGTCCGGGGAGGAGCGTCCTCAGGCCCAGGACGGCGACCGCGGCGGCCGCCGCCGCGAGCAGCGGCAGGCTCGACCTCGGCGCCGCCACGGACCGCGCGCCCGGGCGGCCCGCCACCGCACCGGCCGTGAGGGTCACGAGCCCCAGGCCGTAGGTCCAGCGGTGCAGCGCCCCGGCCAGGTCCGAGAGCGGGACGTCGGCGGCGAGCAGCCCGTCGGCGCCGGCGAGCGTCAGGCAGCCCGTCGCCAGGAGCGCGGCGCCGGCGTCCGGCCGTCGCTGGCGGCGGAGCACCTGCACGCCCACCAGGGCCGCCAGCGCGAGCCACACCGCGGGGTAGCCGAGCGCCAGCGCGTGCTCGGCGTCGAGGTGGCCGAGGTGCAGCGGGACGGCGAGGACGCCGACGGCGGCGCTCGCGGCCCCGCCGACCAGGACGACGACGTCGGCGGCGAGCGCCGCCCACCACGGCGCCCGCGGCGCCGCGAGCGGGCCGCGGGCGGGCGGTGCCGCGACGTCGAGGAGGAGGAAGGCGGTGACGCCGAGGAAGGAGGCGGCGAAGAGGCCCTCGACCGGGCTGGGGGAGACGAGGGCCGCGGAGCCGGACCCCTGCTGGGCGACGGCCGACCACGCCGCGGCGCTGCTCCACAGCAGCATGCCGACGAGCAGCGGGAGGAGCGCCACCCGGCGTGCCGGTGCGGCGAGCGCGAGGCCCAGCCGCACGAGCAGCAGGCTGAGCCACGCGAAGGTGAGCACGGACAGGAGGAGGTCGGCCGCCGTCCCCGGGCTCAGGAGCCCGCCGACGACGAAGCCTGCCAGGCCCACCGGCAGGCTCGCCGCGACCACGACGTCCGACCGGCGCCACCGGCTCCCCGTGCCGACCCCCTGCGTCGACGCACGACGACGCACCCGTCCCCCCGTCGCCCCGGAGGCCGCTCCTCCGCCGGGCGGGACTCTGCCAGCGCCCCGCGGGGTCCGGGACGACATCCCGGGAAGCCGCACGGACGGGTGAGCCACGACCTCCCGAGGTCCGCGCCGCGTACGGTCGCGCCGTGCCGGCCCGCGAGCTCGTCGTCCTCGGGACGTCCTCGGCCGTCCCCACCCGGACCCGCAACCACTCGGGGCACCTGCTCCGCTGGGACGGCGCGGGCCTGCTCGTCGACCCGGGGGAGGGCACGCAGCGGCAGATGCTGCTGGCGGGCGCCTCGGCGTCCGACGTCGACGTCGTCGCCCTCACGCACGAGCACGGCGACCACGTCCTCGGCCTGCCCGGCGTGCTGCAGCGGCGGGCCATGGACGGGCTGACGACGCCGGTGCCCCTCGTCTTCCCGGCCGCCGCGGCGCCCCTCGTCGAGCACCTGCTCGGTGCCGCGGCGCACGCGGGGTCGCTGGCGCTCCCGTGCCCCGTCGAGGACGACGGCCCGGTCCGCGGGCCCGGCGGCGCACCGCTGGTCGTCGGGGGAGCCGTCCTCCACGCGGTCGCGCTCGACCACCGCGTCCCCGCGTGCGCCTACCGGCTCGTCGAGCCGGACGGGCGCCGCATGCTGCCCGAGCGGCTGGCCGCCCGCGCCGTGCACGGACCGGACGTCGGGGCGCTCCAGCGCGAGGGGCGCCTGCGGACGGCGTCCGGCGTCGTCGCGCTCGAGGAGGTGAGCGAGCACCGCGCCGGCCAGGTCGTCGCCGTCGTCGAGGACACCCGGTGGTGCGAAGGGGCGCTGCGCGCCGCCGCGGGCGCCGACCTGCTCGTCTGCGAGGCGACCTTCGCCGACGCCGAGGAGGAGCTGGCCGCGCCCTACGGGCACCTCACGGCGCGCCAGGCCGGGCGGGTGGCCCGCGAGGCCGGGGCGCGGCGCCTGGTGCTCACGCACTTCTCCTCGCGGTACCCCGACGTGGCGCTGCTGCTGGCCCAGGCGCGGGAGGAGCACGGCGACGTCGTGGCCGCCGCTGACCTCGGGCGCGTCGCCGTCCCGCCGCGCCGCTGAGGCGCCGCCCTCACCTCGTGGGGTGGAGGGGGCGTCACCTTCGCGTCCGGCAGGGGCGCCTCAGCGGTGGAGCCAGGCCCGCAGGTCGTCGGGGAGGAGGACGCGGGCCCGGGCGTCGTACCGCGCGAGGACGTCGGCCGGCGCCGCCGCGCTCCCGTCGCCCGAGCGGCCGCCGCGGAAGAAGGCGCGCCGGTCGAGCAGGACGCCGGCGTCGGGCGCCACCTCGTCGGCGCGCTCCCGCATAGCGCCGAGGGTCGTCGCCGCGGCGACGGCCCGGACCTCGTCCTCCGAGGCGCTGACGCCGAGGCGGTCGGCGAGGCGCCGCACCTCGCCGGGGAGGCCGGCGAGCAGGTCGGCGTAGTGGACGAGGACGACGTCGCGGCCGCCCGTCCGCCGCGCCCACGCGTCGCGCAGGTGGTGCGCCACGCCCGGCAGGGAGTCGAGGTCGGCGTGCGGGTCGGGGTCGTCGTCGACCCACCGCGCGAGCCAGTCCTCCAGCGGCGGGCGCTCGCGCACCGGCCCGCCGTCCGGGAGGGGGGCGCCGCTGAGGCGGGCGAGGGCCGTCCGGTCGAGGTTCGCGCCCTGGTGGAAGAGCGAGACGGCGGCGTCGAGCGGGTGCCGCGCCGCGACGACGTACGTCACGCCGTCGACGAGCGGCACGCCGTCGAGGGGCGTGTGCGTCTTGAGCACCCGGCGGTGCTCCTGCGCGGCGAGGCGGGCCGCCAGCGCGTCGACCGGCTCGACGAGGTGGTCGACCCACGGCGCCAGCACGGGCAGGCGGTCGGGCAGCGGCCCCGGGCCGTGGAGGAGGTGGAGGAGCACCGCCTGCACCCACGTCGTCCCGTGCTTCGAGCGCGTGCAGACGACGACGTCGCCCGCCCGCAGCGGCACGGCGTCCCAGCGGGCGCTGTCCTCGTCGCCGGAGCGGTACCGCCGGGGAGTCGCCACCCGGTGGACGCTAGCCGCGGCGGCGACCGACCTTCCGCAGCACGGCCAGCCAGAGCCCGACGAGGGCGATGACCGGCCCGGCGGTCGCCCAGAAGGCGCTGCCCGTCATGGGGCTGCCGCCGACGACGCCCACGCCCTGGAGCGTGAAGAGGACGCCGAGGAGCACGAGGACGACGCCGACGGCGGTGAGCGCGTGCGAGGTCATGGGTCCAGCCTCAGCGACCGGGCGGGCCATCGCCCACCGGGACCCGCCGGGAGCGCACGAGGGGCGCACGTCCGTCGCGGACGTGCGCCCCTCGGTCT
>NZ_JBBHZG010000001.1:394778-424684 GCF_037482305.1 Pseudokineococcus sp. 5B2Z-1 | reverse complement strand
CCCCCCCCCCCCCACGGGTCACGGGTGCAGCAGCACCTTCGTCCAGCCGTCCTCGCGGTTGTCGAAGTGCTCGTAGCCGCTGGCGGCCTCCTCGAGCGAGAGCTCGTGGCTGACGATGAAGCTCGGCTCCGCCTTGCCGGCGATGATGAGGTCGCGCAGCTGGCGGTTGTAGGCCTTGGTGTTGCACTGCCCGGTGCCCATGGACTGGCCCTTGAAGAAGAACTGGCCGAAGGGGAAGCGCAGGCGCCCCTCCTGCATGTCCGGGTCGGGGCCGTTCGGGTCGGCGGGCGGGAAGACGCCGACGACGCCGATGCCGCCGGTCGCGCGGACGACCTCGACGAGGGTGTCGAGCGTGCCGGCCGGGTGCTCGTCGCCCGAGTGGTCGTGGGCCTGCCAGCCGACGGCCTCGACGCCGCGGTCGACGCCGACGCCCTTCGTGGCCTCCATGATCTGCTCCTCGGCCGGGCCCTTCGAGAAGTCGACGGGGGTCGCGCCGACCTGCTCGGCGAGCCGCAGGCGGTCGGCCTGCTGGTCGACGACGTAGACCTGGTCCGCGCCCTGGATCCGGGCGGACAGGGCGGCCATGAGGCCGACGGGGCCGGCGCCCATGATGGCGACGGAGTCGCCCGGCTGGAGGCCGGCGAGCCGGGTGCCGTGCCAGCCGGTGGGGAAGATGTCCGAGAGCATCGTGAAGTCGTTCTCGTGCTCGGTGCCGCCCGGCAGCCGCAGCGCGTTGAAGTCGGCGAAGGGCACCCGCAGGTACTCCGCCTGGCCGCCGCTGTAGGGGCCCATGTCGGCGTAGCCGTAGGCGCCGCCGGCCGAGCCGGGGTTCACCTCGAGGCAGAAGGCCGTCTTGCCCTGCGTGCAGTTGCGGCAGTGGCCGCAGGCGATGTTGAAGGGCAGCGAGACGCGGTCGCCCTTCTTGAGGCGCGTGACGCCGGGGCCGACCTCCTCGACGACGCCCATGTTCTCGTGGCCGAGGACCTTGCCCTGCTCGACGTCGGTCCGGCCCTCGTACATGTGCAGGTCCGACCCGCAGATGTTCGTGGTCGTGATCTTGACCACGGCGTCGGTCGGCGCCTCGATCTTCGCGTCGGGGACGTCGACGACGCTGACGTCCTTGGGGCCGTTGTAGACAAGTGCTCGCACGGTGGAGACCTCCCGGTGCTGTGCGCGTCGGCCCCGTGTCTCGGGGCGCTGGCGTGCCTCGACCGTAGGAACGTCGCGTCCGGGACCGCACGTCGACAACGGTTCTCAGGTGAGTGGCCCGTGGTGGCGCGGCCCCGCTCCTGAGGTGTGCCGACGCGCTGCCCGGGCCACGCTGGGGGGATGGCGAGCAGCGGGGGCGGCCGGGTGCTGGACGACGCCGAGGTGGAGGGCCTCGACCGGTGGTGGCGCGCGGCCAACTACCTGGCCGTCGGCCAGATCTACCTCATGGGCGACGACCCGCTCCTGACCCGCCCGCTGGCGGCGGAGAGCACGAAGCCGCGCCTGCTCGGGCACTGGGGCACGACGCCCGGCCTCAACCTCCTGTGGGCGCACGCCAACCGCTGCGTCCGCGAGCGCGACCTCGAGGCGATGTTCGTCACCGGGCCGGGCCACGGCGGTCCGGCGATCGTCGCGAGCACGTGGCTCGAGGGCACGTGGTCGGACGTCTACCCCGACGTCACCCGCGACGCCGCGGGCATGGGCAAGCTCTTCCGCCAGTTCAGCTTCCCCGGCGGCATCCCCAGCCACGTCGCCGCCGACGTCCCCGGGTCGATCCACGAGGGCGGCGAGCTCGGCTACTCCCTGGCGCACGCGCACGGGGCCGCCTTCGACGACCCCGGCCTCGTCGTCTTCTGCGTCGTCGGCGACGGCGAGGCGGAGACCGGGCCGCTGCAGGCGTCGTGGCAGTCCACGGCCTTCGTCGACGCCGCCCGCGACGGCGCCGTCCTGCCGGTGCTGCACCTCAACGGCTGGAAGATCGCGAACCCGACGACGCTGGCGCGGCTGTCGGACGAGGACCTCGTGGCCCACCTCGGCGGCCGCGGCTACGCCCCCGTCGTCGTCGAGGGGCCGCTCGAGGGGGAGACGTCCGCGGACGTCCACCGCCGGCTCGCGGCCGCGCTCGACGACTGCCTCGACGGCATCGCCGCGATCCAGGCCCGCGCCCGGGGCCGGACCCGCGCCGGCGCGGACGACGCCGAGGTGGCCGACGCCGCCGACGTGCCCCGCTGGCCCCTGCTCGTGCTGCGGACGCCCAAAGGGTGGACGGGGCCGCAGGAGGTCGACGGCTCCCGGGTCGAGGGCACGTGGCGCGCCCACCAGGTGCCGATCTCCGAGGTCCGCGGCGACGAGGACGCCCGCCGCCAGCTCGAGGCGTGGATGCGCTCCTACCGTCCCGAGGAGCTCTTCACCGAGGACGGCGTCCCGCAGCAGGACCTGCTGGACATGGTGCCGCCGCGCGGTCGTCGGATGAGCGACGACCCGCGGACGAACGGCGGGTCGGTCTCACGCCCCCTGCGGCTCACCGACTTCCGCCGTCATGCCGTCGAGGTCCGCGAACCCGGCGGGAGCGTCCACTCGCCCACGACCGTGCTCGGCGACTGGCTCGCCGAGGTGGCGCGTGACAACGGCACGACCTTCCGCCTCTTCGGTCCCGACGAGGTCGCGAGCAACCGCCTCCAGGCCGTCGTCGAGGCCGTCGGCCGGGCGTGGGCCGAGCGCGGCGACGCCGAGGACGACCGGATGCGCCCGTCCGGCCGGGTCATGGAGGTGCTCAGCGAGCACCTCCTCCAGGGCTGGCTCGAGGGGTACCTGCTCACGGGGCGGCACGGCGTCCTCACGAGCTACGAGGCCTTCGTCCACATCGTCGACTCGATGGTCAACCAGCACGCCAAGTGGCTGAAGGTGACGAGCCAGCTGCCCTGGCGCGACCCTCTGCCCTCGCTGAACTACCTGCTGTCCAGCCACGTCTGGCGCCAGGACCACAACGGCTTCTCCCACCAGGACCCCGGCTTCCTCGACCACGTGGCCAACAAGAAGGCCGAGATCGCGCGGATCTACCTGCCGCCGGACGCCAACACGCTCCTGTCGACCATGGACCACTGCCTGCGCAGCCGGCACTACATCAACGTCGTCGTCGCCGGGAAGCAGATGGTCCACGACTACCTGCCCGTGCAGGAGGCGGTCGAGCACTGCGCCCGCGGCCTCGGCATCTGGGACTGGGCCTCCACCGACGAGGGGGAGGAGCCGGACGTCGTCATCGCCTCAGCGGGTGACGTGCCCACGCTCGAGGCGCTCGCCGCCGTCGACCTCGTGCGCACCCACCTGCCGCACGTCAGGGTGCGCTTCGTCAACGTCGTCGACCTCATGCGGCTGCAGAGCGACCGCGAGCACCCCCACGGCCTCTCCGACGCCGAGTTCGACACCGTCTTCACCCACGACCGGCCGGTCGTCTTCGCCTTCCACGGCTACCCGAGCCTCGTGCACCGCCTCACCTACAAGCGCACCAACCACGCGAGCTTCCACGTGCGCGGCTTCATCGAGGAGGGCACGACGACGACGCCCTTCGACATGGTGTCGTCCAACGAGACCGACCGCTTCCGCCTCGCCGTCGACGTCATCGACCACGTGCCCGGCCTCGTCCCGCGGTACGCCGCCCTGCGCCAGCGGCTCCTCGACGCCCGGCGCCGCGCCCGCGAGTTCGCCTACCTCCACGGGGAGGACCCGCCCGAGATCAGCGGCTGGCGCTGGCCCCACGGCGGCGTCCACCACCCCATGCCGGGCGGGCAGGCCCAGGCGCCCCTCGCGGCCGCCGCGGACGACGCGGGCGACCGTCCCGGGTAGCCCACCGGTCGCCGCACCGGAGGGGCTCGGGAAGTGTCGGAGGTCGGGCGCGGTTGCGGCGCAGGTGACCTCCCTCTTCGAGCCCCTGCGGCTGCGCGACGTCGAGATCCCCAACCGCGTGTGGGTCTCGCCGATGTGCCAGTACTCCTGCGACCCGGTCGGCGCCCCCGGCGTCGTCCACGACTGGCACCTGGCGCACCTCGGCGCCTTCGCCGTCGGCGGCGCGGGCCTCGTCCTCACCGAGGCCGCCGCCGTCAGCCCGGAGGGCCGCATCTCGCCGGAGGACGCCGGCCTCTGGACCGACGAGCAGGCGCGCGCGTGGGCCCGGGTCGTCGACTTCGTCCACGCCCGCGGCGCGCGCGCCGGCGTCCAGCTCGCCCACGCCGGCCGCAAGGCGTCGACGTACCGGCCCTTCGAGGCCGCCGGCTCCGGCTCCGTCCCCGCCGCCGAGGGCGGCTGGTCGACGGTCGCGCCCAGCGCCGTGGCCTTCGGCGGCTTCGCCGAGCCGCAGGCCCTCGACGCCGACGGGCTGCGCCGCGTCGTCGAGGACTTCGCCGCGGCCACCCGCCGCGCCGACGCCGCGGGCTTCGACGTCGTCGAGGTCCACGCCGCCCACGGCTACCTGCTCCACCAGTTCCTCTCGCCGCTCGCCAACCACCGCGAGGACGCCCACGGCGGCGACCTCGCCGGCCGCGCGCGCCTCCTCCTGGAGGTCGTCGACGCCGTCCGCGCCGCGTGGCCGGCCGGCAAGCCGGTGCTCGTCCGCGTGTCCGGCACCGACTGGGCCGAGGGCGGCCTCACGCTCGACGAGGTCGTCGAGGTGTCGGGGTGGCTGCGCGAGCACGGCGTCGACCTCGTCGACGTCTCCAGCGGCGGTCTCGTGCCGGGGGCGAGCATCCCCGTCGCCCCGGGCTACCAGGTGCCGCTCGCCGAGGCCGTCCGCCGCGGCGCCGGCGTCGCCACGGGCGCCGTCGGCATGATCACCGACCCCGCCCAGGCCGCCCAGGTGGTGGCGCAGGGCCAGGCCGACGCCGTCCTCCTCGCCCGCGCGCTGCTCCGCGACCCGCGCTGGCCCCAGCGCGCCGCCCGCGAGCTCGGCGTCGAGCTGCCGCTGCCGCCGCAGTACGCCCGCGCCTGAGCCGAGTCCCTCCGGACTCGCGGCGAGGGCGCTCGGGGGGGGGCCCCGAGCGCGCGGCGGCGGGTCCGCGGAGAGCACGTCAGGCCGGCGCCCGGACCCGAGCGAGAGGGGACCGCAGAGCGCCGAGCCAGTGCCGGAGCGGAGCCGGCGGCGCGCGCGCACCCGACCCCGGCGTCCTCCGGGGTGGGGTCCGCGGACGGGCCCGGCCGCGCTCCGGCACTGGCTCGGCGCGCNGAGAGGGGACCACAGAGCGCCGAGCCAGTGCCGGAGCGGAGCCGGCGGCGCGCGCGCACCCGACCCCGGCGTCCTCCGGGGTGGGGTCCGCGGACGGGCCCGGCCGCGCTCCGGCACTGGCTCGGCGCGCGGTGGCCGGCTGCCGCAGGGGTCGGGGCGCCGGCATGACGTGCTCTCCGCGCGCCCGGGCCCGACCGCTCGTGCGCGGTCGGGCGCCGGCCGTGCGGCCCGGTGGCCCGGCCTCTCGCCGCTCGGGCCGACGTCCCGCGGTCAGGCGGGGGCGGCGCCGCCGGTGGCGAGGCGCTCGCGGTGGGCGCCGACGGCGTCGCGCAGCGCCGCGAGCACGTAGCCGGGCACCTCCATGCCCTTCTGGCCGGCCCAGAGGAGCTCGCGCTCGACGCGGGAGATGTCGCGCGCGAAGCCCTCGAGGTCGTCGCCGAGGCCGAGCGTCTGCACGACGCGGCCGTAGTCGGCCTCCTGGCCGGGGCGGTTGACGCCGACGAGGGCGAAGGAGCGACGGCGCAGCACCTGGGTGAGCCGCAGCTGCCAGGGGGCCAGCAGCCCGGCCTGGAGCATCTGCGTGGCGGCCAGCCGGTAGTAGGCGAAGTGGCCGGGCTCCTGCTGCTTGATGGGGGCGACGACGGTGCGCGCCGTCGCGGTCTCGCCGAGCCGCTCGAGCCCCTCGGACAGCCGGTTGTAGGCGAGGACGGCGGACCGCTCGGTCGCGGCGCCCGTCAGGTAGTAGAGGAGGCGCGCCACCTCCTGGACGGGCCGCAGGTGCGCGAGGGCGCCGAGGACGCGGATCTTCGGGCTCACGACCGTCGTGTTCGGCTCGGCCGGCTCCATGCCGAGGTCCTGCTGGAGCCGGTCGAGGATGAGGCCGTGCTGGATCTCCTGGGGCTGCCAGACGTCGGCGAAGAAGAGGCGGTCGGTCTCGTCGACGTCGGGCAGGAGGGTGAGGAGCTCGAGGACGTTGCGGTCGACCTCGAGCTCCACGCGCGACAGGTAGGAGATGACGGGCCCGAAGGCTTCGCGCACGGCTGAGGGGTCGTGCACGGTCCGGTCGACGCTGTCGAGCGGGATCGGGGGGTGCTTCTCGCCGAGCTGGAGGACGTGGTCCCTCAGCTGCTGCGGCGTGATCGTGGCGCGCGGCACGGTGCAGATCTTAAGGACCTCCGACGGTCGGCGAGCAGGGCCTGCCGACCCGGTTCGCTAGCGTCGCGGGCGTGGACGACGACGGGGGCGGCGGGCCGGCGCCGGGTGACGGGCTCGCCCTGGAGCTCGCGGGCCTCGTCAAGCGCTTCGGCGGGCGCGCGGTCGTCGACGGCGTCGACCTCGCCGTCCCCGTGGGGTCCGTGACCGGGCTCGTCGGGCCCAACGGCGCCGGGAAGACGACGACGCTGTCCATGGCGACCGGGCTGCTGCGGCCCGACGCCGGGACGGCGCGGGTGCTCGGCCACGACGTGTGGGCCGACCCCGTGGGCGCCAAGCGCCTGCTGGGGGTGCTGCCCGACGGGATGCGCCTGTTCGACCGGCTCTCCGGGCGGGAGCTCGTCCGCACGACGGGGGAGCTCCACGGCCTGGCGCGCTCCGTGGCGCGCGAGCGGGCGGAGGAGCTGCTCGACGTCCTCGGCCTCACCGGCGCCGGGGACGAGCTCGTCGTCGACTACTCCGCCGGCATGGCGAAGAAGGCGGCGTTGGCGTGCTCGCTCGTGCACGCGCCGCGCCTGCTCGTGCTCGACGAGCCGTTCGAGGCCGTCGACCCGCTGTCGGGGGCGTCCATCCGCGGGCTGCTCGGGGACTTCGTCGCGGGCGGGGGCACCGTGGTGCTCAGCAGCCACGTCATGGAGCTCGTCGAGCGGCTGTGCGACCGCGTCGCCGTGGTCGCCGGCGGCCGTGTCCTGGCCGCCGGGACGCTCGAGGAGGTGCGGGGTGGGCGCACGCTCGAGGAGCGTTTCGTCGAGCTCGCCGGCGGCGGGGAGCGCGGGGGCGGCGAGGGGCTCGCGTGGTTGCGGCGCTCCTGAGGCTGCGCCTCGCGCTGTGGCGCGGGGCGCTGCGGCGCGACACCTGGCGGGTCGTCGTCCTCGTGCTCGGCGGCCTCTACGGCCTCGGGCTCCTCGCCGCGGCGCTCGTCGGCCTCGCGGCGCTGGCGGGCGCCCCCGTCGAGGTGGCGCGGGCCGTCGTCGTGGCCGGGGGAGCGCTGCTCGTCCTCGGGTGGACGCTCGTCCCGCTGCTGGCCTTCGGCGTCGACCCGTCCCTGGACCCGGCGCGCTTCGCGACGCTGCCCGTGCCCCCGCGCCCGCTGGCCGTCGGGCAGCTGCTGGGCGCCCTGGTCGGGGTGCCGGGGGCCCTCACGCTCCTGCTCGGGGCGGGGACGGCGCTGGCCTGGCTGCGCGGCCCTGCCGCGCCGGCCCTCGGGCTCCTCGGCGTGGTGGGGGGCGTCGTGGGCGTGTTGACGGCGGTCGCGCTCGGGCGCCTCGTGACCTCGGCGGCGGCGGGCGTCCTCGGCGGCCGCCGCGCCGGTGAGGCGACGGCGGTGGTCGGGGTCCTCGCCCTCACGCTCCTCGGGCCGGCCTTCGCCGCCGCCGGGGCTGTCGTGCCGGCGGTCGCCCTGGACGACGTCGCGCGCGCGCTCGACGTGCTGGCGTGGACGCCGCTCGGTCTCGCCTGGGCGGCGCCCGCGGACGCGGCGGCCGGGGCGTGGGGCACCGCCCTGGTCCGCCTGGCGCTCGCCGTCGTCGCCCTCGTCGCCCTCGTGCTGCTCTGGGCGGCCGTGCTGGCCCGGCGCCTGGTGAGCGCGCGGCCGCCGTCCGCGGCGGCGCCGGCGCACCGGCGCGACCTGCTCGCGCGCCTGCCGGAGGGGCCGCGGTGGGCGGTCGCCGCGCGCTGCCTGCGGTACTGGCGGCGCGACCCGCGCTACGTCGCCGCGGCCGCCAGCGCCCTCGTGCTGCCCGTCGTCCTCGCGGCGCTCGCCGGGCTCGGGACCCTCCCCGCCGGCGCCCTCTGGGTCGTGGGCCCCGTGGCCGGCCTGCTGCTCGGCGCGTCCCTGCACAACGACGTCGCCCTCGACGGCCCCGCGTTCTGGGCCCACCTGGCCGCGGGCCTGCCGGGGCGCGAGGACCGCGCCGGGCGCACCGCCGCGCTCCTGCTGTGGGGCCTGCCGCTCGTCCTCGTCGCGAGCGTCGTGGGCGCGGTCGTCGCGGGCGCTCCCTGGGGCGCCGGGGCCGCCGACCCCGGCGACTGGCTCGGCCGGGCGGCGGGGGCGCTGGGGGCGGCGCTGGGGCTCCTGCTCTCGGGGGCGGGGGTGTCCGCCGTCGTCAGCGCGGTGCGCCCCTACCCGGCGCAGGCGGCGGGGGACAGCCCCTTCTCGCAGCCGAGCGGTGCGGCGCTGCCCGGCGCGCTCGCCCAGCTCGTCACCACGGGGGCGACGGGCCTGCTCGCGCTCCCGGCCGTCGCGCTCGCGCTCACCTCCGCGCTGTGGCCCTGGTGCGGGGCGCTCGCCCTGGTCGCGGGCGCGGGCCTCGGGGCGCTGGTCGTCCGCGAGGGGGTGCGGCGGGGCGGTGCGCTGCTCGACCGGCGGGGTCCGGAGCTGCTCGCCGCGGTGCGCCGCGACCGCTGAGGCGGTGCGGCAGGATGCCGCCCATGCCTGCTGCGCCGAGCGTCTCCTACTCGATCACGGTCCGCCTCGAGCTCCCGGCGCGGCCCACCGCCGTCAGCGAGCTCACCTCGGCCATCGAGAGCGGGCACGGCATCGTCACGGCGCTCGACGTCACGGCCTCCGGGGCGGGCCGGGTCCGGGTGGACGTGACGTGCGCCACGCGCGGCACCGACCACGCCGACGAGATCGTCGAGCACCTGCGCGCGCTCGACGGCGTCGACATCGGCCGCGTGTCCGACCGGACCTTCCTCGCCCACCTCGGCGGCAAGATCTCCGTCGAGCCGAAGATGCCGATCCGCAACCGCGACGACCTCTCGCTCATCTACACGCCCGGCGTCGCCCGGGTCTGCGAGGCCATCGCCAAGGAGCCCGCCGACGCGCGGCGCCTGACCATCAAGCGCAACACCGTGGCCGTCGTCACGGACGGCACGGCGGTGCTCGGCCTCGGCGACATCGGCCCGCTCGCGGCGCTGCCGGTCATGGAGGGCAAGGCCGCGCTCTTCAAGCGCTTCGGCGGCATCGACGCGTTCCCGATCTGCCTCGACACGACCGACACCGAGGAGATCATCAGCGCGGTCAAGGCCATCGCCCCCGTCTTCGCGGGCATCAACCTCGAGGACATCGCCGCGCCGCGGTGCTTCGAGATCGAGGACAGGCTCCGCGAGGAGCTCGACATCCCCGTCTTCCACGACGACCAGCACGGCACCGCCATCGTCTGCACGGCGGCCCTGCTCAACGCGCTGAAGGTCGTGGGCAAGCGGCTGCCCGACGTCCGCGTCGTCATGTCCGGGGCCGGGGCCGCCGGCACCGCGGTGCTCAAGCTGCTGCTCTCCGCCGGGGCGCGCGACGTCGTCGTCGCCGACATCGACGGGGTGGTCCACACGGGGCGGCCGGGCCTGCACCCCTCGGCGCGCTGGACGGCCGAGCACACGAACCCGCGCGGCCTCACGGGCACGCTCAAGGAGGCGCTGGCGGGGGCGGACGTCTTCATCGGCGTCAGCGCGCCCAACATCCTCACCGGCGAGGACATCGCCACGATGGCGGCCGACGCGGTCGTCTTCGCGCTCGCCAACCCGGTGCCGGAGGTCGACCCGACGGCGGCCGCCGAGCACGCCGCCGTCGTCGCCACGGGGCGCAGCGACTTCGCCAACCAGATCAACAACGTGCTGGCGTTCCCGGGCGTCTTCCGGGGGCTGCTCGACGCGCAGTCGCACTCGATCGACGAGGACATGCTCCTCGCGGCCGCCCGGGCGCTCGCCGCGGTCGTCGGCGAGGACGAGCTCAACGCGGCCTACATCGTCCCGAGCGTCTTCCACCCCGACGTCGCCACGGTCGTGGCGGACGCCGTCGAGGCCGCCGCCCGGGCCGCCGGCGCGGGGGAGACCCCCTCGCCCGTCGTCGCCGCGACCGAGGCCGCCGCCGAGGCGGGCGAGGACGTCGGCTCCTCCGCGGGCGCGGTCGCCGGCACGCTCTGAGGGCCCGGCCCGGCGGCCGCCGTCGACGTGCCCGGGGGCGACCGCCGGGGCGCCCGTCGCGCGGCCGGTCCGGGCGGTGGCGATGATGGCGCCGTGGCGACGGACGGCGACCGGTACGTGGGGCGGCTCCTCGTCGCCGCGCCCTCGCTGTCGGAGCAGGAGTTCCGCCGCACCGTCGTCCTCGTCCTCGACCACGACGACGCGGGGGCGCTCGGCGTCGTGGTGAACCGGCCCCTGCCCGTGCGGGTCGACGCCGTGCTGCCGCCCTGGCAGGAGCACGTCACCGAGCCCGCGCGCCTGTTCCGCGGCGGGCCCGTGGCCCTGGACTCCGCGCTCGGCCTCGTCGTCGTCCCCGGCGACGGGCCGGAGCCCGTCGGCGTGCGCCGCATCATCGGCGCGCTGGGCCTCGTGGACCTGGACGCCGTGCCCGCCGACGTCTCCCGCTCGGCCTCGGGGCTGCGGATCTTCGCCGGGTACGCGGGTTGGAGCCCCGGCCAGCTCGAGGGGGAGGTCGCCGAGGGCTCCTGGCTCGTGCTCGACGCCGAGCCCTCCGACGCCGTCACCCCGCGCCCGGCCGGCCTGTGGGCCGACGTGCTGCGCCGCCAGCCGGGCCGGCTCTCGCTGCTGGCGAGCTTCCCCGAGGACCCGACGCACAACTGACCCGCCCGGCGCACGACTGACGCGCCCCGCGCCCCGCGCCCCGCCCCCGCCCGGGGACATGTGTGGCCATGTGGCCCTCCCGCCGGGCCCTCCTGGGGCGATGTGTGGCCATGTCGCCCCTGCAGCGCGTTCCAGGGGCGACATGGCCACACGTCGCCCTGCGGGAGAGCGTTCCGAGGGCGACATGGCCACACGTCGCCCCGCGGGGGAGCGTTACAGGGGCGACATGGCCACACGTCGCCCTGCGGCGAGTCCCCTCAGGGCGACATGGCCGCACGTCGCCCGTGAGGGCGGCGCGGGCGTCGTCGCTACCCGCCGCCGGGGGCGCGCCGACGTAGCATCGGCGCCCATGAGCACCTCCTCGCCCGAGCCCCCCGACGGCCCGTCGTCGGACCCGTCGCGCTCCGCGACGTCGGTCCTCGAGCGCGAGGTCGTCGAGCAGCCGCAGCTGTCGGAGCCCGGTGACCACGAGCGCTTCGCGCACTACGTGCGCAAGGAGAAGATCATGGAGTCGGCGCTGTCGGGGGAGCCCGTCACCGCCCTCTGCGGGAAGGTCTGGGTGCCGGGGCGCGACCCGAAGCGGTTCCCGGTCTGCCCGCAGTGCAAGGAGGTCTACGAGGGCCTGCGCGAGCCCGCCGACGGCGGCGGCTCCGGCGGCGAGAAGTGACGGCGGCCGCCCGGCCGACCGGGGGCGCACCGGCCGCGTGAGCACCCGCACCTCCCGCGCCGTCCCCGCCCAGGGGGCGCAGCGCCGCGCCAGCACGCCCGCGCGAGCCCTGCGCGCCTGGCAGAGCGCCGCCCTCGACCTCTACGACGCCGAGCCCGGCCGCGAGGACTTCCTCGTCACGGCCACGCCCGGCGCCGGCAAGACGACGTTCGCGCTGGCCCTCGCCTCCCGCCTGCTCGAGCGCCGCGTCGTCAACCGCGTCGTCGTCGTGTGCCCGACCGACCACCTGCGCACCCAGTGGGCCGACGCCGCCGACCGGGCGGGCGTCGTCCTCGACCCGGCGCTGCCCAACAGCGTCGGGCCCGTGCCCGCCGGCGCCCAGGGGTACGTGACGACGTACGCGCAGGTCGCGGGCAAGCCCGCGCTGCACGCCGCGCGCTCCACCGCCAAGCGCACCCTCGTCGTGCTCGACGAGGTGCACCACGCCGGTGACGGGCTCTCGTGGGGCGACGCGTGCGCCGAGGCCTTCGAGGGCGCGCGCCGCCGCCTGTGCCTGACGGGGACGCCGTTCCGCACCAAGCCCGGGGAGCGCATCCCCTTCGTGCACTACGAGGACGTCGGCGGCGGGGAGCTCCGCAGTCGTGCCGACTACACCTACGGCTACCGCGAGGCGCTCGCCGACGCCGTCGTGCGCCCCGTCGTCTTCGCCGCCTACACCGGCACGTCGCGGTGGCGGAACAGCGCGGGCGAGGTCGTCGCGGCGTCGTTGTCCGAGCCGGGCACGCGCTCGGTCGAGGCGGCGGCGTGGAAGACGGCCCTGGACCCGCGCGGCGGCTGGGTGCCCCACGTCGTCGCGGCCATGGACGACCGGATCACCCACCTGCGCGAGACGGGCATGCCCGACGCCGGAGGTCTCGTCCTCGCCAGCGACCAGGACGACGCCCGCGCCTACGCCGACGTCGTCAAGCGGGTCACGGGGACGGCGCCCGTCCTCATCCTCTCCGACGACCCGAAGGCGTCGCGGAAGATCGAGGACTTCGCGGCGGGCACCCAGCGGATGGCCGTCTGCGTCCGCATGGTCTCCGAGGGCGTCGACGTGCCGCGGGCGGCCTGCCTGGCGTGGATGACGAGCTACCGCACGCCCCTGTTCTTCGCCCAGGCCGTCGGGCGCGTGGTGCGCTCCCGCTCGCCGCGGGAGTCCGCCACCGTCTTCCTGCCGGCCGTGCGACCGCTGCTGGCGCTGGCGGCCGAGCTCGAGAGCGAGCGCGAGCACGTCATCCCGGCCCCGGCTCAGGCGCCCGACGACGCCCTCGACCTGCTGCCCCCGCCGGAGCGGGAGGCGTCCGACGCCGTCGGCCAGCACGAGTCGCTGGAGGCCGACGCGCAGTTCGCGCACGTCCTCCACGGCGGCCGGGCGGTCGTCGCGGAGCCGGCGGGCCCGGAGGACGAGGAGTTCCTCGGCATCCCGGGCCTGCTCACGCCGGAGCAGACCGCGTCGCTGCTCGCGAGCCGCGACGAGGAGACCCGACGGCGGATCGCCGCCTCCCGCGGGGGCGAGGGGGCCGAGGACGAGGGGGACGCCGTCGAGGACGCGCCCGAGGAGCCCGACGAGGCCGCGTGGCGCAGCACCGCGGGCCTGCGACGGGAGGTCAACCGGCTCGTGGGCCAGCTCGCGGCGCGCACGGGCGTCCCCCACGCGGTCGTCCACCGGCGCCTGCGCACCGAGGTGCCGGGGCCCGGCTCGGCCACCGCGTCGCCCGAGCTGCTGGCGCGGCGGCGCGACCACCTGCTCGCCTCCCTCTGACGTGGCCGCCCGCCCCGCGGCCCGCCCGCCTGTGGTCCCATCTCCTGAGATGCGCCGCGGTCGAGGCGTGGACCGCGAGAGGATCTGCGGCGGCGCCCGCCCGCTCGGGGTCGGCGCTCCGCCCGGCGTCCCGGTCCTGACCTGCGGAGGTGCTGCGTGAACGAGCGCGTGCTGCGCGTGGCGCTGCTCGGCTGCGGCGTCGTCGGCTCGGAGGTGGTCCGCGAGCTGCTCGAGCAGCCCGAGGAGCTCGCCGCCCGGTGCGGCGCGCGCCTGGAGCTGGTCGGCGTCGCCGTCCGCCGCCCCGGCCGCCAGCGACCGCCCGGCCTCGACCCGGCCCTGCTGACGACCGACGCCGAGGGCCTCGTCGAGCGCGCCGACCTCGTCGTCGAGGTCATCGGCGGCATCGAGCCCGCCCGCTCGCTGCTGCTGCGGGCCATGGCGCACGGCGCGTCGGTCGTCACCGCGAACAAGGCGCTGCTCGCCGAGGACGGCCCGCGGCTCTACGAGGCGGCCGACGCCGCGGGCGTCGACCTCTACTTCGAGGCGGCCGTGGCGGGGGCCATCCCCATCGTCCGCCCGCTGCGGGACTCCCTCGTGGGCGACCGCGTGGACCGCGTGCTCGGCGTCGTCAACGGGACGACGAACTACGTGCTCGACCAGATGGACACGACCGGCGCGGGCCTCGACGAGGCCGTGCAGGAGGCGCAGGCCCTGGGCTACGCCGAGGCCGACCCGACGGCGGACGTCGAGGGCTTCGACGCCGCCGCGAAGGCCGCGATCATCGCCTCGCTCGCCTTCCACACGCGGGTGGGTGCCGCCGACGTCCACCGCGAGGGCATCACGGGCGTCACGGCCGGGGACGTCGCGGCCGCGCGCGAGGCCGGCGCCGTCGTCAAGCTCCTCGCGATCTGCGAGCGCACGGCCGGGGACGACGGCGACCCCGAGGGCCCGGGCGCCGGCGTCTCGGTGCGCGTGCACCCGGCGATGGTGCCGCGCACGCACCCGCTGGCGGGCGTGCGCGGCGCCTTCAACGCCGTCTTCGTCGAGGCGCGCGGGGCCGGGCCGCTGATGTTCTACGGGCAGGGCGCCGGCGGCGCCCCGACGGCCAGCGCCGTCCTCGGCGACCTCGTCGCCGTCGCCCGCCACCGGGTCACCGGGGGCCGCGGGTCGTCGGAGTCCGCCCACGCGGACCTGCCGGTGCGGCCCATGGGGGAGGCGCTGACCCGCTACCACGTGCGCCTGGAGGTCCAGGACCGGCCGGGCGCGCTGGCGCAGGTCGCGCAGGTCTTCGCCGACCACGGCGCGAGCGTCGAGACGGTGCGGCAGACGCCGCTCGGCGACGGCGCCGAGGGCACGGCGGCGCTCGTCGTCGCCACGCACGAGGCCCGCGACGCGGCCCTGGCCGCGACCGTGGAGGCGCTGGAGGCCGCCCCGGCGGTGCTCGGCATCACCTCGGTCCTGCGTGTCGAGGGCGCCTGAGCCGCACGACCGCAGGAGCACTCGGCCCGGCGGCGACGCCGGCGGGCCGCCACCCGGAGCCCGCGCCCGTCGGGGGCGCCGACGAGGCGCGACGAGCGCCGCAGGAGGGGAGCTGACCGTGGCCCACGTCTGGCGCGGCGTCATCGAGGAGTACCGCGACCGGCTGCCCTTCGGCGGCGACGACCCGGTGGTGACGCTGGGGGAGGGCGGCACCCCGCTGGTGCGCGCGCACGCGCTGTCCGAGCGCACCTCCTGCGAGGTCTTCGTCAAGGTCGAGGGCTGCAACCCCACCGGGTCGTTCAAGGACCGGGGCATGACGTCGGCGATCTCGCGGGCCAAGGGGCTCGGGGCGCGGGCCGTCATCTGCGCGTCCACGGGCAACACGTCCGCGTCGGCGGCGGCCTACGCCACGGCGGCGGGGATGGCCTGCGGCGTCCTCGTCCCCGAGGGCAAGATCGCGCTCGGCAAGCTCAGCCAGGCCATCGCCCACGGCGCGACCCTGCTGCAGGTCGACGGCAACTTCGACGACTGCCTCACGCTGGCCCGCAAGCTCGCCGAGGCCTACCCGGTCGAGCTCGTCAACAGCGTCAACCCGTACCGCATCGAGGGGCAGAAGACCGGCGCCTTCGAGGTCGTCGACGTCCTCGGCGACGCGCCCGACGTCCACTGCCTGCCCGTGGGCAACGCCGGCAACATCACGGCGTACTGGAAGGGCTACACGGAGTACACGACGTCGTCGCCGCAGCCGGGGCCCGCGACGCGGACGCCGCGGATGTGGGGCTTCCAGGCCGCGGGCGCGGCGCCGATCGTCCTCGGGCACCCCGTCGACGCGCCCGACACGCTGGCGACGGCGATCCGCATCGGCAACCCCGCGTCGTGGGAGCAGGCGGTCGCGGCCCGGGACGACTCCGGCGGGCTCGTCGCGAGCGTCACCGACGAGGAGATCCTCGCCGCGCACCGGCTCCTGTCGAGCGAGGACGGCGTCTTCGTCGAGCCGGCCTCGGCCGCCGGCGTCGCCGGGCTGCTCCAGCGGCACGCCGCGGGCGACCTCGACCCGGGCCTGCGCGTCGTCGTCACGGTGACGGGCCACGGGCTCAAGGACCCGCAGTGGGCGCTGCGCGCGGCGGACGGCGAGGAGGTCTCGCCGGTGCGCGTGCCCGTCGACGCCATGACCGCCGCGGCCGCGCTCGGCCTCGAGGGCTGAGCGCCGTGGCGGGCCCGACGGCGGGCGCAGCGGTGGGCCCCTCGGGCGGCGCCTCGGAGGGCGCGGCGCTGCGCGGGGCCGGCCGGCCGGGGACGGGCGCGCGCGCCTCGGTGCCCGGCTCCAGCGCCAACCTCGGCCCCGCCTTCGACGCCGTGGGCCTGGCGCTCGACCTGCGCGACGAGCTCGAGGTGCGGCTGCTCGAGGACGGTGCGGGCGCCCGGGTCGAGGTGTCCGGCCAAGGGGCCGGCCGCGTCGGCGAGGGGGAGGACCACCTCGTGGTCCGGGCCCTGCGCGCGGCCCTGGAGCGGGTCGGCGCGCCGCGCCCCGACCTGGCGCTGACCTGCCGCAACGGCGTGCCCTTCGGCCGGGGCGCCGGGTCGTCGGCGGCGGCGGTCGTCGCCGGCGTCGTCCTGGCGCGCGGCCTGCTCGAGGACCCGTCCGCCCTCGACGACGCGACGGCGCTCGACGTCGCCGCCGGGCTCGAGGGGCACCCGGACAACGCGGCGGCGAGCCTGCTCGGCGGGGCCACCGTCGGCTGGGTCGAGGACGGGACGTCCCGCGCCGTCCGCGTCGAGCCGCACCCCGACCTGGTCGCCGTCCTCGCCGTCCCGGACGCCGAGCTCCTCACCGCGCGCGCCCGCGCCATGCTGCCGCCCGCCGTGCCCCTGGCGGACGCCGTCTTCAACGCCGGGCGCTCGGCGCTGCTCGTCGAGGCCCTCGCCCGCCGCCCGGACCTCCTGCTGCCGGCCACGGCCGACCGGCTGCACCAGGACACCCGGGCCCCGGCGGCTCCCGCCACGGCCGCGCTCGTGCGCGGGCTGCGCGCGGCGGGCCTCGCGGCCGCCGTCTCGGGCGCCGGCCCGAGCGTGCTCGTGCTCGGGGCGGGGAGCGCGGCCGCCCTCGCGGCGCGCGTCGCCGACGTCGCCGGCGCCGGGTGGGACGTGCGCGCGCCCGCCGTCGACCGCGACGGCGCCCGCTGGTCGCCCTGCTGACGCCGCCCCCGGCGGACTTCGTAGCCTCCCTCCGCCGTCGGGGCCTCCTGCCGCGGAGTTCGTAGCCCTTGTCCGCCGTCGGGGGCGCTCGTCGCCGACGTCGTCGCCCCTCTCCGCCGGTGAGGGCCCGACGGAGGCGCCGTCGCCGGCACGGGCGTGCGCCGTGGTGCCTCGGGCGTGCACCCGGTCGGGTGACGGCGGCGAGCCCTGGGGCGGCCGGGGGGTGCGGTGCTACAGTCGTGCCGCCGGACCTGCTCCGGGTGATCGCCGCGGTCCTCTGCGGCGCCGCCGCCCGTGGGAGCCCCGGCACTCTCACCTCCCCGCCGGTGCGACAGCGCCCGACCCCGGTCCCGGGCTCTCGCGCGACCGTCCGCGGACGGGCAGGTGGTCCCTGCCGGCCTCTGTGCGCCGGCGCACCCTGCGGCCTCCCGCGCCGCTGACGAGGGGGAAGGACCTTCGTGACAGACACCACCGACATCGCCCAGCCCGAGGCGCAGGGCGACGCCGCCCCGGCCCGCCGGGCCCCCCTGTCCCAGCTCCGGCTCGGGCAGCTGCAGGAGCTCGCGAGCTCGCTGGGCGTGCAGGGCACCGCGACGATGCGCAAGAGCGACCTGCTCGCCGCCATCCGCGCCGAGCAGGGCCCGTCGACGCGCGGCCGCCGCGCCGCGGCCCCCGCCGACGCCGACGCCGACGCCCCCTCCCGTCCCGAGCAGAGCCGCCCCGAGCAGGCCCAGCCGCCGCAGCCCCGCCGCGGCGACGACGACGCCCCGGCCCAGGCCCCCGCGGCCGACCGGGCCGCCGCTCCCGCGCAGACCACCGCTCCGGACGAGGCGCCCACGGGGCGCCGCGGCTCCCGCCCGCGCCGCGCCGAGCGGCCCGCCGGCGCCCCCGACACCCGCACCACCCCGGCGCAGGACGGCGCCGCCGAGCGCGTCTCCCAGGACCGGGCGCCGCAGGACCGGGGCGGGGACGCCGCGGGCGAGCGCCCGGCGCCCGAGGGCCGCGAGGCGGCCGACGGCGGCCGCGAGGCCCGCGCCCCCCGCCGCGACCAGGACGGTCGCGAGCGCGACCAGCAGGGCCAGCAGCAGAGCCGCGACCAGCAGGGCCAGCAGCAGGGCCGCGACCAGCAGGGCCGCGACCAGCAGACGGGGGCGGCGCAGGGCGGCGACCGCCGCCTCGACGCGCGGGCCCAGCTCGAGCAGTCGCTCGACCTGCGCGAGCGCGCCCGTCACCGTCGCGGCGACGAGGCCGAGGACGAGCGCGGCGACCGCGCGCGCGGCCGCGACGACCGCCAGGACCGCGGCCGCGACGACCGCTCCGAGCGGGGCGAGCGACAGGACCGCGGGGACCGGCCGGACCGCGGCGCCGGCCAGGGCCAGCAGGACCGCCAGGACCGCTCCGGCGGGCAGGACGACGACGACGAGCTCGGCGGCCGCCGCGGTCGTCGCGGCCGCTACCGCGACCGCAAGCGCCGCGGCCGCGGCGAGGGCGCTCCCGGCGGCGGGCCGACGCCCGACGCCGAGCCGGAGGTGTCCGAGGGCGACGTCCTCGTGCCGGTGGCGGGCGTCCTCGACGTCCTCGACAGCTACGCCTTCGTGCGCACCTCGGGCTACCTGCCCGGGCCGAACGACGTCTACGTGACGCTCGCGCAGGTCAAGAAGCACGGCATGCGCAAGGGCGACGTCATCACCGGCGGCGCCCGGGCGAAGGGCGACGGCGACGGCGACGGGCAGGACGCCCCGAGCGGCAGCGGCCGCAGCGGCCGCCAGCAGCGCCAGCAGCGGGCCCAGAAGTTCAACCCGCTGGTGCGCGTGGACACGGTCAACGGCCTGCAGCCGGACGAGGCGCGCCGCCGCCCCGACTTCACCAAGCTGACGCCGCTGTACCCGCAGGACCGCCTGCGCCTGGAGACCGAGCGCGGGCACTACACCCAGCGCGTCATCGACCTCGTGGCGCCCATCGGCAAGGGCCAGCGCGGCCTGATCGTCGCGCCGCCCAAGGCCGGCAAGACGATCGTCATGCAGCAGATCGCCAACGCGATCACGCGCAACAACCCGGACGTCCACCTCATGGTCGTGCTCGTCGACGAGCGGCCCGAGGAGGTCACCGACATGCAGCGGACGGTGAAGGGCGAGGTCATCGCCTCGACCTTCGACCGTCCCGCCGACGACCACACGACGGTCGCCGAGCTGGCCATCGAGCGGGCCAAGCGCCTCGTCGAGCTGGGGCACGACGTCGTCGTGCTGCTCGACTCGCTGACGCGCCTCTCGCGGGCCTACAACACCTCGGCCCCGGCGTCCGGGCGCATCCTCTCCGGCGGCATCGACGCCTCGGCGCTGTACCCGCCGAAGCGCTTCTTCGGCGCCGCCCGCAACATCGAGCACGGCGGCTCGCTGACGATCCTCGCCTCGGCGCTCGTCGAGACGGGGTCGAAGGCCGACGAGGTGATCTTCGAGGAGTTCAAGGGCACGGGGAACATGGAGCTGCGCCTGGCGCGGCACCTGGCCGACAAGCGCATCTTCCCGGCGGTCGACGTCAACGCCTCCGGCACGCGGCGCGAGGAGATCCTCATGTCGGCCGAGGAGCTCAAGGTCGTCTACAAGCTCCGCCGGGTCCTCGGCGCCCTGGACTCCACCCAGGCCATCGAGCTCGTCCTCGGCAAGCTGCGCGAGACCGGCAGCAACGCCGAGTTCCTCATGCAGGTCCAGCGGACGGCACCCTCGGGCCCGGGCGGGGACCAGCGCAGCGAGCTCTCCCCGAGCTGACCGCAGCGGGCGGACGCGGCGAGCGCCCGCCCGGCCCGCCGCCCGGCCCGCCCGGGCGGCGGGAAGGCCGAGACGCCCCCCGGCGTTGTGGGGGGCGGTCGAGGTCGTGGCACCATCGACCGCGCCGCCCCGGTTCACGTGCGCGCGACCAGCGCCGCACGACCCGGGGCACCGACGAGAGGACGCACCAGATGAAGGCCGGGCAGCACCCCGAGTACGTGACGACCACGGTGTCGTGCACGTGCGGCGAGACGTTCACCACGCGCAGCACCGACAAGAGCGGCGAGATCAAGGCCGACGTCTGCTCCGCGTGCCACCCCTTCTACACGGGCAAGCAGAAGATCCTGGACACCGGCGGCCGCGTGGCCCGGTTCCAGCAGCGCTACGGCAAGAAGGCCGACGCCGCCAAGTAGGCCCGCCCCGACGGCGCCGGTCCGCCCCCTGCGGGGCGGGCCGGCGCCGTCGTCACGTCCGGGCCCGCCCCGGCGCCCCGTCCGCGCCCCCCGCCAGCTCGTCCCCCGCCCCAGCCCGCGACCCCGGAGGTCCCCGTGCGCGACGTCGTCGCCCCGCTCCTGGAGGAGCACGCCGCGCTCGAGCAGGAGCTGGCGGACCCGGCGCTGCACGCCGACCCGGCCCGCGCCCGGCGCGCCGGCCGCCGCTACGCCGAGCTGGGCGCCGTCGTCGCCGCCGAGGCCGCCTGGCGCGCGGCCGTCGACGACGCCGGGGCCGCCCGCGCGCTGGCGGCCGAGGACCCGGCCTTCGCCGAGGAGGTGCCCGCGCTCGAGGCGGCGGCCGAGGCCGCGGCGGAGCGCCTGCGGCGCGTCCTCGTGCCGCGCGACCCCGACGACGCCCGCGACGTCATCCTCGAGGTCAAGGCGGGGGAGGGCGGCGAGGAGTCCGCGCTCTTCGCCGGCGACCTCGTGCGGATGTACCTGCGCCTCGCCGAGCGCCGCGGGTGGAGGGTCGAGCTGCTGGACGCCGCGCCGTCCGACCTCGGCGGTTACAAGGAGGCGTCCCTGGCCGTCCGCGGCCGCGGCGGTGACCCGGCGACCGGCGTCTACGCCGCGCTGAAGTTCGAGGGCGGCGTCCACCGCGTGCAGCGGGTGCCGGTGACGGAGTCGGCCGGCCGCATCCACACCTCCGCCGCCGGGGTGCTCGTGCTCCCCGAGGTCGAGGACGTCGACGAGGTCGAGGTGTCGCCCTCGGACCTGCGCGTGGACGTCTTCCGCTCCTCGGGGCCGGGCGGGCAGAGCGTCAACACCACCGACTCCGCCGTGCGCATCACGCACCTGCCGAGCGGCCTCGTCGTCTCCTGCCAGAACGAGAAGAGCCAGCTGCAGAACCGCGAGCAGGCGCTGCGCATCCTGCGCGCCCGGCTGCGGGCGCTGGCGGCCGAGGAGGCCGCCGAGGCGGCGTCGGGGCTGCGGCGCGCGCAGGTGCGGACGGTGGACCGCTCCGAGCGGATCCGGACCTACAACTTCCCCGAGAACCGCATCAGCGACCACCGCACGGGGTACAAGGCGTACAACCTCGACGCCGTGCTGGACGGCGACCTCGACGCCGTCCTCGCCTCCTGCGCGCGGGCCGACGAGGACGCCCGGCTCGCCGCCGTGGAGACGTCCTGAGCGCCTCCGGGACGGACCTGGCCGCGCTCCTGCGGGCGGCCGCGGGCCGGCTCGCGGCGGCGGGCGTCCCGAGCCCCCGCGCGGACGCGGAGGAGCTGCTGGCCCACGCGCTCGGCACGACGCGGGGGGCCGTCGCGCTGGCCGCCCTGCGCGGGGACGACGGGCCGGCGCCGGACGTCCGGACGGCCTACGCGGCGCTCGTGGCCGCCCGGTGCGCGCGCAGGCCCCTGCAGCACCTCACGGGCCGCGCCCCGTTCCGGGGGCTCGAGCTGGCCGTCGGGCCGGGCGTCTTCGTCCCCCGGCCCGAGACCGAGGGGCTGGCGGGCGCGGCCGTGGACGCCGCCCGCGAGGTCGAGCGCGCCGAGGGCCGCCCCGCCGTCGTCGTCGACCTGTGCACGGGGTCGGGCGCCGTCGCGCTCGCCGTGGCGGCCGAGGTGCCGCGTGCGCGGGTCGTCGGCGTCGAGCTGAGCGAGGACGCCCTGGCCTGGGCCCGGCGCAACGCGGCCGACCTCGGCGCGCGGCCGCCGCTGGCCGGCCGCCCGGGCGGGCCGGTCGAGGTCGTGGCCGGCGACGCCGGGAGCGCGCTGCCGGGGCTCGAGGGCCTCGTGGACGTCGTCGTCAGCAACCCGCCGTACATCCCGCCCGGCGCGGTGCCGGTCGACCCGGAGGTCCGCGACCACGATCCGGGAGCGGCCCTCTACGGCGGCGGGGAGGACGGCCTCGAGGTCCCCGGGGCCGTCGTCGCGCGCGCCGCGGCCCTCCTGCGCCCGGGCGGCGTCGTCCTCGTCGAGCACGCCGAGGTCCAGCAGCCCGCGCTCCTCGCCGTCCTCGCGGGGCCGGCCTGGTCGGGCGCGACGGGTGCCGTCGACCTCACCGGGCGGCCCCGCTGGGTGCGCGCCACGCGGGCGGACGGCGCCGTGCCGGCACCGCCGGCCGCCGCCCGCTGACGCGCCCCGGGAGGCCCCGCGCGGTCGCGGCGAGCCCCCGCCTGCCGGAGCGGGCCGGCCGGGCGTGCCACGATGCGCGGTCGTGAGCACGCTGCACGACTGCCGCCAGCCCGAGGGGCGCGACGCGGGCCTGCGCCACGCCGTCGACGCCCTGCGCCGGGGCGAGCTCGTCGTGCTGCCCACCGACACCGTCTACGGCGTGGCGGCGGACGCCTTCGACGCCGACGCGGTGGCCGCGCTCCTCGCCGCCAAGGGCCGCGGGCGCTCCATGCCGCCGCCCGTCCTCGTCCACGACGCCCGCTCGGTCGACGCGCTCGTCGAGCGCTCCGCCAGCCGCGCGTCGTCCTCGGTCGACGACCTCGCGGAGGCCTTCTGGCCGGGGGGCCTGACGCTCGTCTGCTGGGCGCAGGGGTCGCTGCGGTGGGACCTCGGCGACACGGGCGGCACGGTGGCCGTGCGCGTCCCCGACGACGAGCTCACCCGGACCCTCCTCGCCGAGAGCGGGCCGCTCGCCGTCAGCAGCGCCAACCTCACGGGGCGCCCGCCGGGGGAGACCGCCGCCGCCTGCCGCGAGCAGCTCGGCGACGCCGTCGCCTGCTACCTCGAGGACGGCGCGCGCGACGGCGGGGTGCCCTCGACCGTCCTCGACCTCACCGGGGCCCGCCCCGAGGTGCTGCGCGAGGGCGCCGTCAGCCTCGCCGAGCTGCGCCGCGTGGTGCCCGACGTGCGCGCCCCCCGGCGCGCCGAGCCGGAGCCCCAGCCGGAGCCGGCCACCGGGCGGGAGACCGAGCCGCAGACCGGGCCGCACCCGGCGGCAGAGGACGCCGGGGCCCCCGACCCGGTCGACGGCTCCGCCGACGAGCGGTGAGGGCCTACCTCCTCGTCCTCGTCACCGCGGCGGCGGTCACCTACCTGTGCACGCCGCTGGCCCGCCGCCTGGCCGAGCGCCTGGGCGCGATGTCGCCGGTGCGCGACCGCGACGTCCACAGCGTGCCGACGCCGCGCCTGGGCGGGACGGCGATGCTCGCCGGCCTCGCCGCCGCCGTCGTGCTGGGCAGCCAGCTGCCCTTCCTCGACGGGGTCTACGCCGAGTCCCGCGGGCCCTGGGCGGTCCTCGGGGCCGCCGCCCTCGTGTCCCTCCTCGGCGTCGCCGACGACGTCTGGGGCCTCGACGCCCTCGCCAAGCTGGGCGGGCAGGTGCTCGCGGCGTCCCTGCTGGCCTGGCAGGGCGTCCAGCTGCTCTCGCTGCCCGTCTTCGGCGTCACCGTCGGCTCGGGGCCGACGTTCTTCGCCCTCACCGTCGTCGCGGTGCTCGTCGCCGTCAACGCCGTGAACTTCATCGACGGGCTGGACGGGCTCGCCGCGGGCGTCATGCTCATCAGCGGGTCGGCGTTCTTCGTCTACACGTACCTGCTGAGCCAGGACGCGAGCCCGGAGGACTACTCGAACCTCGCCACGCTCGTCGTCGCGGCGCTCGTGGGCTGCTGCCTGGGCTTCCTGCCCCACAACCTCCACCCCGCGCGCATCTTCATGGGCGACTCCGGCTCGATGCTCCTCGGGCTGCTGCTCGCCGCCTCGGGCGTCGCGGCGTCGGGGGTGGACCCGACGGTCGTCTCGCGGGCGCAGGTCGTGCCCGTCTTCCTGCCGATCCTCCTGCCGCTCGCCGTGCTGCTCCTGCCGCTGCTGGACCTCGTGTGGGCGGTGGTGCGCCGCCTCGCCAAGGGGCAGTCGCCCTTCACGCCCGACCGCCTGCACCTGCACCACCGGCTGCTCGACCTCGGGCACAGCCACGGCCGGGCCGTCGGCGTCATGTACGCCTGGGCGGCCGTCATCTCCTTCGGGGCGGTCTCGACCGCCTTCGTGCCCCTGCCGCTGGCCCTGCCCGCCTGGGGGGCGGCGGTCGTCGTCGTCGTCGTGGTGACGCTCCGCATCCGCCGACGGCCGCCGAGCCCGGCGGCGGCCACGCTGGGCAGCGGGGGGCCGGGAGGCTGGTGATACCGTCCGGGACCAGGTGAGCAGACCGGGCGCGAGCGCCCGGATCGCCGCCGCCGCGGGCCCGAGGACGAGCGGGCGCGCCCGCCCTCGCCCACGGACGACGCGCTGGAGCCCCCGTTGTGAGCACCCACGGCAGCCCTCCCGGGGCCGTCGCCCCGCCGCCCGGAGCGTTCACCGGGATGCTGCGCGCCGCGCTCGTCCCCTCCCTCGTCGCCGGCGCCGCGTGCGCCGTGGTGGCGCTCGTGACCTCCGGCCTCGCGGGGCTGGTGGCGGCGCTGGTCGGGGTGGCGCTCGTCGTCCTCTTCTTCGGCAGCACCCTCGTCGTGCTGGGCCGCACCGCCCGGACCTCGCCGCAGCTCGTCATGGTCGTCGCCCTCGGCACCTACACCGCGAAGGTCGTGCTCCTCGCGGTCGCCTTCGTGCTCCTGGCCCGGCTGACCGACCTGCCGGGGCCGGCCCTCGGGCTCACGACCATCGTCGTCACCACCGTCTGGCTCGGCTTCGAGCTGCGCGGCTTCCTGCGCGCCCGCCACCCCGTCGTGGACGACCCGCGCCCGGGCGCCGGGTCGGGCACCGGGCCGGGCGTCGACGGCGGGGGGAGTGGTCGGTGACGCGCCGCAGCGCTGCTAGCGTCATCCCCACCATGGCCGACGACGACAGCCGCCGACCCGCCCCCGGCACCACCGGTGCCGCCGGGGCCCCCGCGACCCCTCCGAGCCCCGCCGAGCGGGCCTCGAGCGACGGTCGCGACGGCGTCTGGGGCGCCTCGTCCTACCTCGTCGCCGGCCCCCTGACGTTCGGGGCCATCGGCTTCGGCCTGGACCGCCTGCTGGGGACCTCGTTCCTGGCGCCGGTCGGCATCATCGGCGGCATCGTGCTCGCCGTCTGGTACGTGTGGTTCCGCTACGGTGTCGGGCGCGACGCGCCCGTCTCCCGCCCCGCCGGTCCGCCGGCGGGCGAGCGGCGCGCCCGCTCGAGCCACTCGCACCCCCGTACCCACGACGACGTCCGCGCGGAGGAGACGACGTGAGCCCGGCACTGCAGGCCCCTCTGCTCGCATCAGGCAGCCACGAGTTCGAGGCGCCCAGCACCGAGATCTTCTGGCAGCCGCTCTTCGGCACCGAGGGCGCGCTCGCGGTCACGCGGCCGTCGATCCTCGCCCTCATCTCGGTCGTCATCGTCGTCGGGCTGCTGCTCGCCGGCACCCGCCGCCTGTCGGTCGTCCCCGGCAAGGGGCAGATGGCCGTGGAGGGCGTCTACAACCTCGTCCGCAACACGGTGGCGCGCGACATCATCGGCGAGCACCACTTCCGCCGGTACATCCCGCTGCTGTTCGCGCTCTTCGCGTTCATCTACGTCAACAACCTCTTCGGCGCCCTCCCGCCGTTCCAGTACCCGACGATGGGGCGCATCGCCTTCCCCATCGTCCTGGCGCTGCTGGTCTACGTCGTCTACCACGCGGTCGGGATCTCGCGGAAAGGCGTCGGCGGCTACCTCAAGGGCCTCGTGCCGAGCGGGCTGCCCGCCTGGATCGTGCCGGTCGTCTTCCTGCTCGAGGTCGTCACCTACTTCGTGACCCGGCCGGTGACCCTGGCCCTGCGGCTCTTCGGCAACATGTTCGCGGGCCACATCATCCTCGTGCTCTTCATCAGCGGCGCCGAGTACATGCTCGTCGACGGCGGGCTGCTGCTGAAGGTCGTGTCGATCCCGACCTTCCTCATGGCCTTCCTCATGACGCTGTTCGAGCTGCTCGTGCAGTTCCTGCAGGCCTACGTCTTCGTGCTGCTGTCCGCGACCTACATCGCGGACGCCTACGCCGAGGAGCACTGAGCGCGCCCCGCGCGCCCCACAGACCGCACCACCCGCTGGAGAGCCCCACCGCCAGCAGCACCACCGCACCACCACGGACCACCCGGGCGCACACCGCGTCGCGGCACCACGGAAGGAAGTTGGAGAGGACCATGACCGGAGACCTCGCGATCGTCGGCTACGGCCTGTCGGCCATCGGCCCCGGCGTCGGGATCGGCCTGATCTTCGCCGCCTACATCAACGGCGTCGCCCGCCAGCCCGAGGCGCGCGGCATGCTGCAGAGCATCGCCATCCTCGGCTTCGCCCTCGCCGAGGCGCTGGCCATCTTCGGCATCGCCCTGGCGTTCGTCTTCGCCGGCAACTGACCGAGCCCAGCTCGCCACCCATCCCGCACCGGGCTCAGGAGGAGCAGTGAACCTCGCCGCCACCGCGGTGCTCGCCACGGCGGAGTCCGACCCGCCCGGCGACCCGCTCTACCCGATCCTCCCGCACCTCGGGGAGCTGATCTTCGGGGTCATCGCCTTCGCGATCGTCCTGTTCGTCGTCGCGAAGAAGGTCGTGCCGCGCCTCGAGGAGGTCTACGCGGAGCGCCGTGCGGCCATCGAGGGCGGCGTCGAGAAGGCCGAGCGGGCGCAGGAGGAGGCCGAGCGCACCCTCGCCGAGTACAAGCAGCAGCTCGCGGACGCCCGCGAGGAGGCCGGCCGCATCCGCGAGGAGGCGCGCGCCCAGGGCGCGCAGATCCTCGAGGAGATGCGTCAGCGGGCCGAGGCCGAGGCGCAGCGCGTCACGGAGTCGGCCCAGCGCCAGATCGCCTCCGAGCGCCAGCAGGCCGCCCTCTCGCTGCGCACCGAGGTCGGCGGCCTCGCCACCGAGCTCGCCTCGCGCATCGTCGGGGAGTCGCTGCACGACGAGGCGCGCCAGTCGCGCGTCGTCGACCGCTTCCTCGAGGACCTCGAGCGGGGCGAGCACACCGGTGGCGCCCACGCCGCCGCGCGCAGCGGCCAGGGCTCCTGATGCGCGGGGCGAGCCGCACCTCGCTCGGTGCGGTCACCGAGGACGTCCGCCCGGTGCTGGAGGGCGCGCGGGGCACCGACCTCGGCGAGCAGCTGTTCGGCGTCGTCGACGTGCTCGACTCCTCGGGCCCGCTCCGTCGGGCGCTGACGGACCCGGCGCGCGAGGCGTCGGACCGCACGGCGCTCGCCGAGCGTCTCCTCGGCGGGCGGGTCGGCGACGAGGCGATGGACGTCGTCCGCCGGCTCGTCGGCGGCCGCTGGTCGGCGTCGCGCGACCTGCCCGACGCCGTCGAGCAGCTCGCCGTCCTCGCCACGGTGTCCGGGGCCTCGCAGGCCGACGACTCCGGTGACGGGGTCGACCGCGTCGAGGAGGAGCTGTTCCGCGTCGAGCGGCTGCTCTCCGGCGACCGCGCGCTGCGGGCCGCGGTCGCCGACCGCTACGCCCCGGACGAGGCCCGGACGGGCCTGCTCGACCGCCTCCTGGGCGACAGGGTCGCGCCGGGCACCCTGCTGCTCGTGCGCCGCGCCGCCGTCCGCTCGCGCGGGCTCACGCCGGAGCGGGCCCTGTCCCACTACGGCGAGCTGGCGGCCGAGTGGCGTCGGCGCGTCGTGGCGCTCGTCACGACCGCCGTCCCGCTGCGCGAGGACCAGCGCCAGCGGCTCGTCGACCTCCTCAGCCGCCAGTACGGCCGTGCCGTCCACGTCGACTCGGCCGTGGACCCGGGCGTCGTCGGCGGCGTCCGCCTCGAGGTGGGCGGCGAGCTCGTCGACAGCACCGTCTCCTCGCGCCTCGACGAGACCCGGCGTCGCCTCGCCCGCTGAGGCGGGGGACGATCGTCGGGACGAGCACGACCAGCACCACGAGCAGCACCCGCGGGGCCGCCGGCGCCGCGCCGAGCACCAGCCGCTGCGGCGGCCCGAGCGACCCGAGCCACACGAGAAGGAGCACCCCCATGGCGGAGCTGACGATCCGGCCCGAGGAGATCCGCGACGCGCTGGACTCCTTCGTCCAGTCCTTCGACCCCTCCGGCGTCGACCGCGAGGAGGTCGGCCGCGTCACCGAGACCGCGGACGGCATCGCCCGCGTCGAGGGCCTGCCCAGCGCGATGGCCAACGAGCTGCTGCGCTTCGAGGACGGCACCCTCGGCCTGGCGCTCAACCTCGACGTCCGCGAGATCGGCGTCGTCATCCTCGGCGACTACAGCGGCATCGAGGAGGGCCAGGCCGTGCACCGCACGCGCGAGGTCCTCTCCGTGCCGGTCGGGGACGGCTACCTCGGGCGCGTCGTGGACCCGCTGGGCAACCCGGTCGACGGCCAGGGGGAGATCGAGCCCGAGACCCGTCGCGCGCTCGAGCTCCAGGCGCCCACGGTCGTCCAGCGCAAGTCGGTGCACGAGCCCCTGCAGACGGGCATCAAGGCCATCGACGCCATGACGCCGATCGGCCGCGGCCAGCGCCAGCTCATCATCGGCGACCGCCAGACCGGCAAGTCCGCGGTGGCGCTCGACACGATCATCAACCAGCGCGCCAACTGGGAGTCGGGCGACCCGACCAAGCAGGTCCGCTGCGTCTACGTCGCCATCGGCCAGAAGGGCTCGACGATCCAGGGCGTGCGCGCCTCGCTCGAGGCCGCCGGCGCCATGGAGTACACGACGATCGTCGCGGCCCCCGCCTCCGACCCGGCGGGCTTCAAGTACATCGCCCCCTACACCGGCTCGGCCATCGGCCAGCACTGGATGTACGCGGGCAAGCACGTCCTCATCGTCTTCGACGACCTGTCCAAGCAGGCCGACGCCTACCGCGCCGTCTCGCTGCTGCTGCGCCGCCCGCCGGGCCGCGAGGCCTACCCGGGCGACGTCTTCTACCTGCACTCCCGGCTCCTCGAGCGCTGCGCGAAGCTCAGCGACGAGATGGGCGGCGGCTCGATGACCGGTCTGCCGATCATCGAGACCAAGGGCAACGACGTCTCGGCGTTCATCCCCACCAACGTCATCTCCATCACCGACGGCCAGATCTTCCTCGAGTCGGACCTCTTCAACGCCAACCAGCGCCCGGCGGTCAACGTCGGCGTCTCGGTGAGCCGGGTCGGCGGCGACGCCCAGACCAAGGCCGTGAAGAAGGTCTCCGGCACGCTGAAGATCGACCTCGCGCAGTTCCGCTCGCTCGAGGCCTTCGCGATGTTCGCCTCCGACCTGGACGCGGCGTCCCGCCAGCAGCTGGGCCGCGGCCAGCGCCTCATGGAGCTGCTCAAGCAGCCCCAGTTCTCCCCGTACCCCTTCGAGGAGGAGGCCGTGTCCATCTGGATGGGCACGAAGGGCGTGCTGGACGACGTCCCCGTCGAGGACGTGCGCCGCTTCGAGTCCGAGGTGCTCGAGATGCTGCGCGGCGGCGACCTGCTGCGCACCATCCGCGAGACGGGCCGGCTCGAGGACGACACGACGGACGAGCTCGAGCGCCAGGTCCGCGACTTCAAGAACGGCTTCCGCCCGACGGCCGACGCGCCGGTCGAGGCCGAGGACGTCGAGGCGAGCGACGCCGACGAGGAGTCGCAGGAGCAGATCGTCCGCCAGAAGCGCTGAGGCGCGCCTCCCGGCGGCCCCGTGAGGGGCC
>NZ_JBBHZG010000001.1:366220-394688 GCF_037482305.1 Pseudokineococcus sp. 5B2Z-1 | reverse complement strand
GGCGGCCCCGTGAGGGGCCGCCGGGACGCCCGTCCGCTCCCGGGCGCGCCGCGCGCGCCGCCGGGACGGGCACCACCCACCACGCAGGAGGAGCAGGACCGTGGCAGGCCAGCAGAGGGTCTACAAGCAGCGGATCGGGTCGACGAAGTCGATGCAGCAGATCTTCCGCGCCATGGAGCTCATCGCCACGTCCCGCATCGCGCGGGCGCGGCAGGCGGTGACGGCGTCGACCCCGTACGCCCGGGCCATCACGCGGGCGGTGTCGGCGGTGGCGACCTACTCCGACGCCGACCACCCGCTGACCACCGAGCGCGCCGAGGTGCGCCGCTCCGCCGTCGTCGTCGTGACGAGCGACCGCGGCATGGCGGGGGCGTACTCGGCGAGCGTGCTGCGCGAGGCGGAGCGCCTCGTCGCGCGGCTGCGCGAGGAGGGCCGCGAGCCCGTCCTCTACGTCGTGGGGCGCAAGGGCGTGGCGTACTACCGCTTCCGCCGGCGCGACCTCGCGGGGCAGTGGAGCGGCTTCTCCGAGTCGCCCACCTACGACGACGCGCGCCAGATCGGCGAGGAGCTCGTCGAGCAGTTCGTGCGCAGCTCGCAGCCGGAGGACGGGGGCGAGCCCGGCGTCGACGAGATCCACGTCGTCTCCACGGCCTTCGTCAGCATGGTGACCCAGACGCCGCAGGTGAACCGCCTGCTGCCGCTGGAGGTCGTCGAGGGCGTGGAGCCGCCGAGCTCGGACGAGCTCCTGCCGCTCTACGAGTTCGAGCCGTCGGGGGAGCAGGTGCTCGACGCCCTCCTGCCCCGCTACATCACGAGCCGCCTGCACAACGCCCTGCTGCAGGCGGCCGCGAGCGAGCACGCGGCCCGCCAGCGCGCCATGAAGACGGCCGGCGACAACGCCGAGGACCTCGTGAAGATGTACACGCGCCTCGCCAACCAGGCCCGGCAGGCGGAGATCACCCAGGAGATCACGGAGATCGTGGGCGGCGCCGACGCGCTCGCCGCGTCGTCCAGCTCGTGACGCCCCGCCCCCAGCACCCGCATCCGCCCGGCCCCCCGGGCGCCACCGGCACGGCCGAAGGAGAGCACCGCACATGACCGCCACCGCCACCGAGACCCCGTCCACGAGCGGCGCGGCCGCCACCGGGCGCGTCAGCCGCGTCATCGGGCCCGTCGTCGACGTCGAGTTCCCGCCGGACGGCGTCCCCGAGATCAACAACGCCCTGACGATCTCCTACGACCTCATGGGCGCGCAGACGTCGATGACGCTCGAGGTGGCCCAGCACCTCGGTGACGGGCTCGTGCGCGCCATCGCGCTCAAGCCCTCCGACGGCCTGGTCCGCGGCACGGAGGTGCAGGACACCGGCAGCCCCATCACGGTGCCGGTCGGCGACGTCACCCTCGGCCACGTCTTCGACGTCACGGGGAACGTCCTCAACCTCGAGGAGGGCGAGCGCCTCGAGATCAACGAGCGCTGGCCGATCCACCGCCCGGCGCCCGCCTTCGACCAGCTCGAGTCGAAGACGCAGATGTTCGAGACGGGCATCAAGTCGATCGACCTCCTCACCCCCTACGTGCAGGGCGGGAAGATCGGCCTCTTCGGCGGTGCGGGGGTCGGCAAGACCGTCCTCATCCAGGAGATGATCCAGCGCGTCGCCCAGAACCACGGCGGTGTGTCGGTCTTCGCGGGCGTCGGCGAGCGCACCCGCGAGGGCAACGACCTCATCGGGGAGATGGCCGAGGCCGGCGTCTTCGACAAGACGGCCCTCGTCTTCGGCCAGATGGACGAGCCGCCGGGCACCCGCCTGCGCGTCGCCCTGTCCGCCCTCACGATGGCGGAGTACTTCCGCGACGTGCAGAACCAGGACGTCCTGCTCTTCATCGACAACATCTTCCGCTTCACGCAGGCGGGCTCCGAGGTCTCCACCCTCCTGGGCCGCATGCCCTCGGCCGTCGGCTACCAGCCGAACCTCGCCGACGAGATGGGCGTGCTCCAGGAGCGCATCACCTCCACGCGCGGCCACTCGATCACCTCGCTCCAGGCGATCTACGTGCCGGCGGACGACTACACCGACCCGGCCCCGGCCACGACGTTCGCGCACCTCGACGCCACGACGGAGCTGTCCCGCGAGATCGCCTCGCGCGGCCTGTACCCGGCGATCGACCCGCTGACCTCGACGTCGCGGATCCTCGACCCGCAGTACATCTCGCGCGAGCACTACGAGACGGCGACCGCGGTCAAGCAGATCCTCCAGCGCAACAAGGAGCTGCAGGACATCATCGCCATCCTCGGCGTCGACGAGCTCTCCGAGGACGACAAGGTCATCGTCAACCGCGCGCGCCGCATCCAGCAGTTCCTCTCGCAGAACACCTACATGGCGGAGAAGTTCACGGGCGTCGCGGGCTCCACGGTGCCGCTCGACGAGACGGTCGAGTCCTTCAAGCGGATCACCGAGGGCAAGTACGACCAGGTGGCCGAGCAGGCGTTCTTCAACGTCGGCGGCATCGAGGACGTCGAGCGGAACTGGGACCGGATCCAGAAGGAGACCGGCGCCTGATGGCCGACCTCCACGTCGAGCTCGTCTCCGCCGAGCGGCAGGTCTGGGCGGGAGGCGCCTCGCGCCTGAGCGTGCGCACCGTCGAGGGCGAGATCGGCGTCCTGCCGGGCCACGAGCCGATCCTCGCCGTGCTCGCCGACGGCGAGGTCCGCATCGAGGCCACGGAGGGCGAGTCGATGAGGGTCCGCATCGGCGGCGGCTTCCTGTCCGTCGACCACGACCGCGCCGTCGTCGTGGCCGAGGACGTCGACCTCGAGGGAGCCGCGGGCTCCGCCGGCCGCTGAGGACGGGGCGGGCGGCGGCGTGGACTCGGTGCTGCTGCCGCTCGAGCTCGCCCTCGCCGTCCTCGTCCTCGTGGCCGTGGGCGTGCTGCTCGTCTCGCTGAGGCGCCGGGTGATCACCCGGCGCCTCGGCGCGTTCGACTGCTCCGCGCGCCGCGACGGCGGGCGCTGGGTCCTCGGCGTGGCCGGCTTCCGCCGCGACGACATGGCCTGGTACCGCGTCTTCGGCGTGGACGTCGGCGCCGGTCGCACGTGGGACCGCCGCGAGATGGAGGTCCTGCGCCGCCGCCGCCCCGAGGGCGCCGAGGCCTTCGCCGTTCTGCCCGACGCCGTCGTCGTCGAGTGCCGCCACCGCGAGGAGCGCCTCGAGCTCGCCATGAGCGAGGAGGCCTACACCGGCTTCGCCTCCTGGCTCGAGAGCTCGCCCCCCGGGTACCGCGCCGACGTCGCCTGACGGCGGCCCGTGGGGGAGCGGCCGGGGGAGCGCGGGTGGCGGCGCAGGGCGGCTGTCGGGTGCCGCGCGTAGGGTCGCGAGCATGACGACGACCGACACGGGCGCCCCGTCGACGCCCGCACCGGCGGGCCACCCCCGCCCGCAGGACGACCTCTTCCGCGCCGTCAACGGCGAGTGGCTGGAGAGCGCGCGCATCGCCCCGGACCGGTCGGTGGCCGGCGTGTTCGTCGACCTGCGCGACGACGCCGAGGCCGCGGTCCGCACCATCTGCGAGCGGGCTGCGGCGGGCGGGGGCGCGGCCGCCGAGGAGCGCCTGGTGGGCGACCTCTACGCCAGCTTCGTCGACGAGGACGCCGTCGAGGCCGCCGGGACGGCGCCGCTCGCGGACGCCCTGGCGCGGGTGGTCGCCGTCGACGACGTCGAGGGCTTCTGGCGGGTGCTCGGGCAGCTGGACCGGGAGGGCTCCGGCGGTCTCGTCGGGCTGTCGGTCGACACCGACCTCGGGGACCCGGACCGGTACCTGCCCTACCTCGGCCAGGGCGGCCTCGGCCTGCCCGACGAGGCCTACTACCGCGAGAAGCAGCACGCGGAGGTCCTCGCGGCCTACGGCCCCCACGTCACCGCGATGCTGCGGCTCGCCGGCGTGGAGGAGCCCGAGCGCCACGCCGAGGAGGTGCTCGCGCTCGAGACCGAGCTGGCCGGCGCCCACTGGGACCGCGTCCGCCGCCGTGACGTCCAGCAGATGTACAACCTCCTCGACCGGGCCGGCCTCGAGGCGCTGGCCCCCGGCCTGGCGTGGGACGCCTGGCTGGAGGGGCTGGGGGCGCCCGCGTCCCTGCTCGACGAGGTCGTCGTCGCGCAGCCCTCCTTCGTCGAGGCGCTCGGCGGCCTCGTCGTCGCCGACCGCCTCCCCGCCTGGCGGGCCTGGCTCACCTGGCGGGTCGTCCACGCCGCCGCCCCCTACCTCCCAGCCGCCTTCGTCGAGGAGTCCTTCGCCTTCTACGGCCGCCGCCTGTCCGGCACCGAGCAGATGCGCGAGCGCTGGAAGCGCGGCGTCGCCCTCGTCGAGGGCGGCGTCGGTGAGGCCGTCGGCCAGGTCTACGTGCGCGAGCACTTCCCGCCCGACGCCAAGGCGCAGGTGCAGCTCCTCGTCGACCGCCTCGTCGAGGCCTACGCCCAGGAGATCTCCGGCCTCTCCTGGATGACGCACGAGACCCGCGACCGCGCCCTCGAGAAGCTCCGGCTCTTCACCCCCAAGGTCGGCTACCCCGACCGGTGGAAGAGCTACGACGGCCTCGAGGTCGACCGCGCCGACCTCCTCGGCAACGTCCGCCGCGTCAGCGCCCACGAGACCGACCGCGAGCTCGCCAAGGTCGGCCGCCCCGTCGACCGCGACGAGTGGTTCATGACGCCGCAGACCGTCAACGCCTACTTCAACCCCGGCATGAACGAGATCGTCTTCCCCGCGGCCATCCTCCAGCCGCCCTTCTTCGACCCCGCCGCCGGCGACCCGGCCAACTACGGCGCCATCGGCGCCGTCATCGGCCACGAGATCGGCCACGGCTTCGACGACCAGGGCTCCCGCTTCGACGGCCGCGGCCAGCTCCGCGACTGGTGGACCGAGGAGGACCGCACCGCCTTCGACGCCCTCACCCAGCGCCTCGTCGCCCAGTACGACGTCCTCGAGCCCGAGCAGACCCCTGGCCGCACCGTCAACGGCGCCCTCACCGTCGGCGAGAACATCGGCGACCTCGGCGGCCTCGGCATCGCCCTCGTCGCCCTCCGTCTCGCCCAGACCGCCGACGGCCGCGACACCACCACCGACGACGTCCGCGCCGCCCTCACCTCCTGGGCCACCGCCTGGCGCTCCGTCGCCCGCCCCGAGGAGCGCCTGCGCCGCCTCGCCACCGACCCGCACTCCCCGGAGGAGTTCCGCTGCAACCAGGTCGCCCGCAACCTCGACGAGTTCCACACCGCCTTCGCGACGGAGCCGGGGGACGGCATGTGGATGGAGCCGGCCGACCGGGTGCGCATCTGGTGAGGTGACGCCCTCCCGGTCGTTGCTGGCCGCGGTCGGTCGGGCTGGTCCGGGAGGGGCGGTCGCGCCCCGGGCACTGCCTACGCGCTCGGTCGGGGCTCCCGCCCCGGCCTCGCTGCTCGGCTGATGTGCCCGGGGCGCGACCGCCNCCCCCCCCCCCCCCCCCCCCCCCCCCCCCCCCCCCCCCCCCCCCCCCCCCCCCCCCCCCCCCCCCCCCCCCCCCCCCCCCCCCCCCCCCCCCCCCCCCTCCCTCCGCGCCTCACCAGGCCGCGTGGCCCGCGCCTCGAGCGGGCGAGCATCGCCGGCGCCGCGCACCGGTCGCCCGTGAGGGTGTCTGGGGCGCTGCGCGCCGTCAGTGGTCGGTGTGGGTGCCGCCGGGGCGCCAGAGGACGTCGCCGTCGCCGCCGAGGTCGGGGGAGTTGGCGGCGCGGGCCAGGACGAACAGCAGGTCCGAGAGGCGGTTGAGGTAGCGAGCCGTCAGGGGGTTGACGCCGCCCTCCGTCGTGCCGTGGGCCGCGATCGCCGCCCACACCGAGCGCTCCGCGCGGCGGGCGACCGTGCGGGCCAGGTGCAGGTGCGCGGCGGCGGGCGTGCCGCCCGCCAGCACGAAGCTCGTCAGGGGCGGCAGCGCCTCGGTGAGCACGTCGATCTCGCGCTCCAGGTCGCCGATCCACGGCTCCTGCACCCGCAGCGGCGTGTGCTCCACGCGCGCGCCCACCGGCAGGCACAGGTCGGCGCCCACGTCGAAGAGGTCGTTCTGGACGCGCCGGACGACGGAGCGCACGCGCTCCAGGACGGCGCCCGGGTCCGCGCCGCGTCCCGGCGTCGACGGGTCGGGCGGCCCCTGCTCCTCCGGCTCCTGCCCGTCCGGCGCCTCCTCGTGGGCCGTCGCGTCCTCCGCGGCCGCACCGCTCGCGGGCTGCGCCGGGGGAGCGGTGGCGGGCAGCGCCGCGAGGACGAGGCCGAGGGCGGCGCCCGTCTCGTCGACGTCCGCGTAGGCCACCAGCCGCGGGTCCGTCTTCGACGTCCGCGAGAAGTCGCCCAGGCCCGTCGTGCCGTCGTCGCCCGTCCCGGTCCAGATCCTCGTCAGCCGCACCGCCATGCGGGCAGGGTCGCAGAGGACCCGGGTGCGCGCCGCCCCGCCCCGTCGGCGGTGGCGGGAGGGGCGGCCGGTGGTGCGTAGGCTCGCCCGCCGTGGAGCGCATCGTGGTGACCGGCGGCGCCGTCCTCGAGGGGGAGGTCGAGGTGCCGGGCGCGAAGAACAGCGTCCTCAAGCTCATGGCCGCGAGCCTCCTCGCCGAGGGGCGCACGGTGCTCCGCGACGTCCCCGGCATCGTCGACGTCCGGATCATGGCCGAGCTGCTGCGCCGCCTCGGCTGCGCCGTCGAGCACGACGCCGCGGCGCGCACCTGCGCCATCGACGTGCCCGCCGAGGTCGGCCACCGCGCCGACTACGAGCTGGTGCGGGCCATGCGCGCGTCGATCAGCGTGCTCGGCCCGCTCACCGCCCGCGTCGGGCGCGCGGACGTCGCCGTCCCCGGGGGCGACGCCATCGGCTCGCGCGGCCTCGACCTCCACGTCGAGGGGCTGCGCGCGATGGGCGCCGACGTCCACGTCGACCACGGGTACCTCGTCACCGAGGCGCCGGCGGGGGGCCTGCGGGGCGCCGAGGTGGCGCTCGCCTTCCCGAGCGTGGGCGCCACGGAGAACCTCCTCATGGCGGCCGTGCTGGCGCGCGGTCGCACGGTGCTCTCCGGGGTCGCGCGCGAGCCCGAGATCGACGACCTCGTCGACCTCCTCCTCGCCATGGGCGCCCGCATCACCGGGCGCGGCGGCCCCGAGCTCGTCGTCGACGGCGTCGACGCGCTCTCGCCCGCGGAGCACGCCGTCGTCCCCGACCGCGTCGTCGCCGGCACCTGGGCCTACGCCGCGGCGATCACCGGCGGCCGCGTGCACGTGCGCGGCGCCCGGCCCGAGCACCTCGTCATGGCCCTCGACAAGCTCCGCGAGGCCGGCGCCGAGGTCGAGCCGACGGGCACGGGGATGCTCGTCCAGGGCCCGGACCGGCCCCGGCCGGTCGACGTCGCCACGCTGCCCTACCCCGGGTTCCCCACCGACCTGCAGCCCTTCGCCCTGGCGCTCGCGGCCGTCGCGGACGGCAGCTGCGTCGTCACGGAGAACCTCTTCGAGGCGCGCTTCCGGTTCGCCCACGAGCTCGAGCGCCTCGGCGCCGACCTCGTCGTCGACGGCCACCACGTGCTCGTGCGCGGCCGTCCGGGGCTGTCCGCCGCCCCCGTGGAGGCCAGCGACATCCGCGCCGGGGCGGCCCTCGTCGTCGCCGCCCTGCGCGCCGAGGGCACGACGGCGGTCCACGGCGTCGGGCACGTCGACCGCGGCTACGAGGACGTCGTCGCGTCCCTGCGCGGGCTCGGCGCCGACGTGCGCCGCGAGGTCGTCGAGCCGGCCGAGGCCCTGCTGCCCGTCGACTGAGCCCGCGCCCCGGGCGGGCGTCACCGGGTCAGCGGGTCAGCGGGTCAGCGGGTCAGGGGGTCAGGGGGTCAGCGGCGCAGGATGGCCCGCGCCACCTCCTGGTCGCGGGGGAAGACGAGCACGCGCGGGCCGTCGGTCGTCGGGGCGAGCGTGGCCCGCAGGCCCTCGCGCTCGAGCTTCTGCCGCAGCACCTCGGCCTCGACGAAGGTGGCCGGCTCGGCGACGGGCACGAGCAGCCCGTAGTCGGTGGGCGCGCCGCTGCGCGCGCGGCCCGGCACGAGCGAGGAGCCCCGCGCCCACGTCCACCGGAGCAGCAGCGCGAGGACCCCGACGACGCAGAAGGCGACGAGAGGGCCGAAGAGGAAGGAGTAGCTGCCCCACTGCGGCACGCCCCGAGTGTGCGCCCCCGCGGGGGCGCCGGCGCACCCGGCCCCGCGCGACGGACCGGATGCGGTGCGACCCCTCGTACTAGTACATGCGTACCAAAGCTTTGGTACGGTCGTCCCACCGGGCGCCGACGAGCGGCGCCCCCGACGTCGGGAGCACCTCGTGGCCTGGGTCCTCGTCATCGCCGCCGGTCTGCTCGAGACCGTCTTCGCCGTCGCCCTCAAGCTCTCCGACGGCTTCAGTCGACCGGTGTGGACCGTCACCTTCGTGGTCGCCGCGGTCGGCAGCTTCACGCTGCTGTCCCGCGCCCTGGGGGACCTGCCGGTCGGCACCGCCTACGCGGTCTGGGTGGGCATCGGCGCGGTCGGGACGGCGGTCGTCGGCATGGCGGTGCTCGGCGACCCGGTGACGACCGGCCGGCTCCTCAGCCTGCTGCTCGTCGTCGCTGGGGTCGTCGGGCTGCAGCTCACCTCCGGCGGGTCGGCGCACTGATGGCCACGGGGGAGGGGCCCGGGCCGGGGGCGGGCGCCCCGCGGGGGGCGGCGCGGCGCGCGGCCCTCGTGGCCGCCGCGGCGGAGCTCGTGGCGGCGGGCGGCCCGGCGGCGCTCAGCGCCCGCGCCGCGGCCCGCGGCGCCGGGGTGCCGCTGGCCGCGGTCACGTACTACTTCGACGACGTCCCGGCGCTGCTGCGGGAGGCCGTCGAGGCCCTCCTCGACGACCTCGGCGAGCGGGTCCGGGCGGCGTCGGCGACCGCCCCGCCGCCGGCCGCGGAGGACCGCGGGGCGACCGCCCTCGCGGAGGCCCTCGTCGGCCTCGTCCTCGGCCCCTACGGCGGACGCGGCGCCGCCGGCCTGCGCGCCCTCTACGCGCGCACGCTCGAGCTCTCGGCCGACCCGGCGCTCGCCCCGCGGCTGCGGGCCTTCGACGCGGCCTGCGCCGACGCCGTCGCCCGTCTCCTGCGCTCGGCCGGGCGCGAGGCCGTCGCCGCGCGCGCCGTCCTCGCGCTGGTCGACGGGTGGCTCGTGGCGGCCGCGGTCGCCGGCGAGGCGGGGCCGGCGGGCGAGTCGGGTGACGGGCGGGCCCTCGAGCGCTGGGCCGCCGAGCGCCTCGCCCCGGGCCTGCTCGCCCTGGCCCCGCTCGCCCCCGAGCCCGTGCGCTGAGGGCCTGCGCCGACGCCGCCCCGGCCGTCAGGAGGACGGGCCGGGCGGGTCGGCGGAGGGGGCACCATGCCGTCGTGGAGACCGCCCTGCTGCTCGTCGTCGTGGCCGCCGTCGTGGGCGGCGTCGAGCTGCTGGTGCGGCGCACGGGCGGGTCCGCGCCGCTCGTGCTGGTGCTCGTCGGCGTCGTCGCCTCCTACCTGCCCTTCGTGCCGCCGGTCGTCCTGGACCCCGAGCTCGTCCTCGTCGGGCTGCTGCCGCCGCTGCTGTACGCGTCCGCGCTGCGCACCTCGCTCGTCGACGTGCGGTCGGACCTGCGGCCCATCGCCCTGCTGTCGGTCGGGCTCGTGGCCGTGACGGCCCTCGTGGTGGGGCTCGTCATCGCGGCGCTGCTGCCGGTGCCCCTCGCGGTGGGCATCGCCCTGGGCGCGGTGGTGGCGCCGCCCGACGCCGTGGCCGCGACGGCGGTGGCCCGGCGCGTCGGGCTGCCGCGCCGCGTCGTCACGGTGCTCGAGGGGGAGAGCCTCCTCAACGACGCGACCGCCCTCGTCCTCCTGCGGACGGCCCTCGTCGCCGTCGCCGGCGCGGTGAGCGCCGCCGAGGTCGGGGCCCGCTTCCTCCTGGCCGCGGGCGGTGGCGTCCTGGTCGGCGTCGTCGTCGCCGCGCTGGCGGGGCGGCTGCGGCGCCGGCTCGACGACGAGGTGCTCGACACCACGCTGTCCTTCGCCGCCCCCTTCGTCGCGTACCTGCCCGCCGAGGAGGTCGGCGCCTCCGGCGTGCTCGCGGTCGTCGTCACGGGCCTGCTGCTGGGGCACCGCTCCCCGGTGCAGCAGACGGCGCGCTCGCGCATCGCCGAGCGCCTCAACTGGCGGACGGTGCAGTTCCTCCTCGAGGGCGGCGTCTTCCTGCTCATCGGGCTGCAGGCGTCCGACGTCGTCGGCGGCGCCCTGGCCGGCGATCTCGGGCTGGGCCGGACCCTGCTCGTCTGCGGCGCGGTGCTGGCCGTCGTCGTGCTCGTCCGCCTCGTCTACGTCGCCGTGGCGCTGCCCCTGGCCGGCCTCGTGGGGCGCCGCGCCGCGCGCGGGGCCGCGGGGGACGGCGGGTCGGCCCCGGAGATGGACAGGGACGTGGGAAGCGACGGGCGGGCGGACGGGCCGTCGTGGCGCGTCGTCGCGGTCATCGGGTGGGCGGGCATGCGCGGCGTCGTCACGCTCGCGGCCGCCGCGTCCCTCCCGGCGAGCACGCCGCAGCGCGAGGTGCTCGTGCTCGCCGCGCTCGTCGTCGTCGGCGGGACGCTCCTCCTGCAGGGGACGACGCTGCCGCAGCTCGTGCGCGCGCTCGCCCTGCCGCCGCCGGACCCGGGGGAGGACGCGCTCGTCCACGCGGCCGTCCTCGACCGGACCCGGCGGGCCGCCGAGCGGCGCCTCGAGCAGGTGCGGCGCGAGGAGGACTCGGACGACGTCGTCGACGGGCTGCGCGAGCGGCTGCGCCGGCGCGGCGACGTGGCGTGGGAGCGCCTCGGGCGCGGCGGCGACCACCGGTCGCCGGGCCGGGCCTGGGCCCGCCTGCGCCTCGAGATGCTCGACGCCGAGCGCGCCGAGCTGCTCGCCGTCCGTGACGAGGGGCGCGCGCCGGACGAGGTGCTGCGGCAGGTGCTCGCCGAGCTCGACGTCGAGGAGTCCCTCCTCGACGCGGCCGTCGCGCGGGACGACCGCACCGGTGCGCTCCGGGCGCCCGTCGCCGGGTCCTGCCGCCACCTGCGCGACGCCCCGGCGCCCGCGGAGGACGTCGTCCCCGCCGGCGGGGAGGGTGGCGAGCTGGGCTGCCAGGGGTGCCTCGCGCTGGGCGAGCGGCGCTGGGAGCACCTGCGCCAGTGCCTGGCGTGCGGGTACGTCGGCTGCTGCGACTCCTCGCCGCACCAGCACGCGCAGGCGCACGCCCGGACGGAGCGCCACCCCGTCATCCGCAGCGCCGAGCCGGGCGAGGCCTGGCGCTGGTGCTACGTCGACCGCGAGCTGGGCTGAGGCCACGGGGCGGCTCGGACGCAGCGGGGCCCACCACCGCGAGCGGTGGTGGGCCCCGTGGTGCCCGGTCGTCGGGCGCCCCCTCGTCCCGGGCGCTGGGCGGGTGCCGTCAGCCGGCCACCGCGACGAGCGTGACGGGCACGTTGCCGCGGATCGCCTTGGAGTAGGGGCACAGCTCGTGCGTGCGCTCCACGACGCGCTGGGTCGTCGCCTGGTCGACGCCCGGGATGCGCACGGTCAGCTCGGCGGTGATGGCGTAGCTCTCGCCCTCGGGGCCGAAGCCGATGTCGGCGCGGACCTCGGCGGCCGAGGTGTCCACGTCCTGCTCCTTGCCGGCCAGGCCCAGCGCGCCGGTGAAGCAGGTGGCGTAGCCGGCCGCGAAGAGCTGCTCGGGGTTCGTGCCCGTGCCGGGCCCGCCGGTCTCCTTCGGGGCCGTCATGCTGACGTCGAGCACGCCGTCGCTGGAGACGGCGCGCCCGGCCTTGCGGCCGCCGCTCGAGGTGACGCTGGCGGTGTAGACGATCTTCGACGGGGTCTTCTCGGTCATGCCCGGGCCAGCCGCGCGCGGTCGCCCGTCATTCCCGACGGCGTGCCCCGTCGTCGGGCGGGTCGGCGGCCCGGCTGGTGGTGGGAGGCGGTGCGGTCAGAAGAGGCGCGTCGTCGGGTCGTCGACCCCGCGCATGGCGTCGTAGTCGAGGACGACGCAGCGGATGCCCCGGTCGGCGGCGAGCACCCGCGCCTGCGGCTTGATCTCCTGGGCGGCGAAGACGCCCGTCACCGGGGCGAGGAGCGGGTCGCGGTTGAGCAGCTCGAGGTACCGGGTGAGCTGCTCGACGCCGTCGATGTCGCCGCGCCGCTTGATCTCGACGGCGACGGAGAGTCCGCCGGCGTCGCGGCAGAGGATGTCGACCGGGCCGATCGCCGTCGGGTACTCGCGGCGCACGAGGACGTGGCCGGTGCCCAGGTGCTCGATCTGCTCCGCCAGGAGGCGCTGGAGGTGGGCCTCCACGCCGTCCTTGACGAGGCCCGGGTCGACGCCGAGGTCGACGGTGGTGTCGCTGAGCACCTCGTGCACCGCGACGACGAGGACGTCGTCGGTCTTGGCGCTCACCACGCGCCACGTCTCGACGGCGCCCGCCTCCGCGGCCGGGCCCTCGGCGGGGGAGGTGGTGAGCGCGCAGGGCGGGCTCATCCAGTTGAGCGGCTTGTAGGAGCCGCCGTCGGAGTGCACGAGCACGCTGCCGTCGGCCTTGACCATGAGCAGGCGCGTCGCCAGGGGCAGGTGGGCGGTCAGGCGGCCCACGTAGTCCACGGAGCACCGGGCGATGACGAGCCTCACGGGCGGCGACCCTAGCCTCCGCGGGCCTGCGCTCCCGCCGCTGCCGGGCCGCCCTCGTCCCGCCGCTGCCGGGCCGCCCTCGTCCCGCCGCTGCCGGGCCGCCCTCGTCCCGCCGCTGCCGGCCGTCGTCGTGCCGGCTCCCCCCGGCCCCCGGCACGATGGGGCCGTGCCCCGCAGCAACCGCCCCCGCCGCGGGGGCCGTCCCCGCCCGACGTCCGGCGCCCCCCGCGGCGGTGCCGGCCCCGAGCGGCCGCTCGGCGGCGGCCTGCGCCGGGTGGAGGACCACCCCGACGGCGAGTGGGTCGTCCAGGTCGTCACGGGAGGGGGCGCCGAGCGCAGCTACCGCTGCCCCGGCTGCGACCAGCTCGTGCCCGGGTCGAGCCCCCACGTCGTCGCCTGGCCCGCCGACGGGCTCCTCGGCGCGGAGGCCGCGCTCGCCGACCGCCGGCACTGGCACCGCCCCTGCTGGGACCGCCGCGCGGTGCGCCGGCCCCGCTGAGCCGCCGTGCCCGCCGGGCCGCCGCCACCCTCGCGGGTGGGGGGCCCGACGTGCGCGCCGGCGACCTCACGCCCGCGGCGCGGGCTCCACGAGCTCGACGAGCACGCCGCCGGCGTCGGCCGGGTGCACGAAGTTGACGCGGCTGCCCGCGGTGCCCCGCCGGGCCTCGTCGTAGAGCAGCCGGAGGCCGCGGGCCCGCAGCACGGCGGCGGCGGCCTCGACGTCGCGCACCCGGTAGGCGAGCTGCTGCAGGCCGGGGCCGCGCCGGTCGAGGAAGCGGGCGATCGTCGAGGCGGGGGAGAGGGGGGCGAGCAGCTGGACGCGCGCGGCGCCCGGCCCGCCGTCGCCCGCCACGAGCATGGCCTCGCGGACGCCCTGCTCGGCGTTCTCCTCCTCGTGCTCGAGGCGCAGGCCGAGGACGTCGCGGTGGAGGGCCACGGCGGCGTCGAGGTCGGGGACCGCGATCCCGACGTGGTCGACGCCGAGCAGCAGCGCGCGCCCCTGCTCGTCGAGGAGCCCTCCGAGGGCCCCCTCCCCGCTGTCCGGCGTGCCCGTGCTCATGCCCGGCAACCTAGGGCGAGCGGGAGGGCGCGACCCGGCGGGACGGCGGAGGTCACGGTCGTGTCACGAGCACGGCGCGCCGGCGTCTACCCTGGGGTCGTGCTGGTCGCCTTCTCCCTCGCGCCCTCGGGGGCCGGTGACTCCCTCGCGGAGGCGGTCGCCGACGCCGTGCGCGTCGTGCGCGAGAGCGGGCTGCCGCACCGCACCGACAGCATGTTCACCACCGTCGAGGGCGAGTGGGACGAGGTCATGGACGTCGTCCGCCGCGCCACCGAGGCCGTCGGGCGCCACGGGGACCGCGTGTCCCTCGTGCTCAAGGCCGACATCCGTCCCGGTCGCACGGGGGAGATGCAGGGCAAGGTCGACCGCCTCGAGGCGGCGCTCGCCCGCACGGACCCCGACCGCGGCTGAGGCCGTCGGTCGCGGCGCGAGCCGCCCCGCCCGCCGGTCCTGACGCCGGTGCCGTCCCCGGGCCGGCGCCCCGGACCCGGGCCACGACGCGCCCGTCCCCGACCACCGCCCCCCGACCCCGTCCACGCCCCGGGCGCCCGCCCGCCGAGGAGGCCCCGTGCCCGAGCCCGACGACGTCCGCCGCCACCCCGCCGTCCGGCGGGCGCGGCGCCGCACCGCCGCGGGGTGGGTCGGCATCGCCGTCCTGGCGCTCGCCGGGCTCGTGGCGATCGGCCTCGGCACCGCGCAGCGCACCGTCTGGCTGCCCGACGACCAGGTGAGCGCCACGGCGAGCACCGGCGGCGGGGACGTCCCGGCGCGGCTCGTCGTCACGGCGCCCGGCGTCCTCGAGACCCGGCCGGGGCCCGTGACCGTCACGGCGACGTCGTCGGACGGCGGGCCCGTCGTCCTCGTGCTCGGCCGGGAGACCGACGTCACGGCCTGGACGGCCGGGGTGCCCACGGCCGTCGTCGGGGGCCTGGAGGCGCCGACGACGCTCGCCGTGGAGCCGCCCGCCGCCGCGGCCGAGGGGGCGCCGGCCGACGCGGCCTCCGTCGACCCGGCCGACGCCCCGGGGTGGGAGGCGGTCGCCGAGGGCGAGGGCTCGGCGACGCTCGAGGTCGAGCCGCCGGAGGGCCGCTGGCTCGTCCTCGCCGCGTCCGACGGCGCCACCGCGGCGCCCGAGGAGCTGCGGCTCACGTGGCCGCAGGAGGTCGTCACCCCGCTGGCCGTGCCGCTGCTCGTCGGCGGCGGGGCGGCGCTGCTCGCCGCCGTCGTCCTCGCCCTCGTCCACGCGAGGACGACGGGCGGGCGCCACCGCCGGGCCGTCGCCGCGGCCACGGCGGACGCGCCGGGCCCCGCCGGCACGGGGGAGCCGGAGGGCTCGAGCCCGTGGGCGCCCGCCCCGCCGGAGGAGGCGACCGGCGCGCCCGAGCGTCCCGTCGACCGTGCCGGCCAGGACGAGCGAGCCGGCCAGGACGAGCGAGCCGGCGAGGACGAGCGAGCCGACCGCGACGAGGAGCACCGATGAGCCGCCAGCAGGACCGCCCGGTCGACCGCCCCGGGCGCCGACCCTCTCGCGCGGTCCGGGCGTGCGCGGCCGTGCTCCTCGCCGGCCTCGCCGCGGGCTGCGCGTCCGAGCAGCCGCTGCCGCCGCCGCGGCCGCAGGAGGTGGGCGCGCCGGTGCCCGCCGTCGACGCCGAGCGGCTGGAGCAGGTCCACGCCGACGTCGCGGAGGCGGCGGCGGCCGCCGACGCCGCCCGTGACGCGACGCTCCTCGACCCCGTGGTCACCGGTGCGGCGGCCGAGGTGCGGGCGGCGCGGTACCGGCTGCAGGAGCTGGTGCCCGACGCCCCGGCCCCCGCGCCGCTCGACGCCGAGGCGCTGCGCGACGTCGTCCCCGCCGTCGGCGTGCCCGGCGCGGAGGAGGGCGAGGCGCCCGAGCGCGCGCCGTCCCCCGCGGACGCCGCGGCGACCTTCCCGCGCACCTGGGCGACGATCACGGGCCCGCGGGCGCAGCCCCAGCTCTCCGTCCTCGTCCAGGAGGACGTCCGCAGCCCCTACCGCGTCGTCACGACCACGGGGCTGCTGCCCGGCGCCGTCGTGCCGCCCGTCGCCACCGCGGAGCAGGGGGCCCCGCCGGTGGACCCGACGTCCGCGGAGGGGCTCGTCCTCAGCCCGCAGGACGCCGTCGCGCGCTACGCCGAGGCGCTGTCGGCCGGGGACCCCGCCGCGCCGGCGGACGGGGCCACCGACGACGGGGCCGCCGACGACGGGGCCGAGCCGCCCGACGCCGAGCAGCAGGGCCCCGGCCCCGACGTCGTCGCCGACGACGCCTTCCGGGCCGAGGTGCGCGCCGAGCGGGCGGAGGCCGACGCGGTGGACTTCTTCGCGCTCGAGACGACCCGCACGCCCCGGCCGGACGCCGTCCGCGCCGTGGCCACGGCCGACGGCGGCGCCCTCGTCGTCGGCGTCCTCGACAGCAGCGCCGTGCAGGTGGTCGAGGAGGAGGGCGCCGTGCTGCAGCTGCCCCCGACCGTGGCGGCGCTCGCCGGCCGCGACGACGCGCCCGAGCGCCTCGAGCAGAAGTGGGTCGAGGTCGTCGCGCTGGTCGTCCCGCCGGCGGACGAGCCCGGACCGGTGCGCGCCGTGGGCGCCGACCGGGTCCTCGTGGAGGCCACCGCCTCCTGACGCGAGGGGTGGGCGCGGCGCCCGCGTGGCAGCATGCGGGGCCGTGCCCGCCGGCGCCCCCACGGAGCGCCGCCGCCCGCACCGTGCGGGCGAGGGCCCGCGCCGCCACCCGCACGACCGCCGCCCCGGCCGGGGCCGGCGGTGCGGAGCCGGCGGGCGGCCGCAGACGCGGGCGAGCACCAGACGACGAGCACGACGAGAGGCGAGCAGGGATGAGCCAGCGCAGCGGACAGCGACCCGGCGGCCCGGGGGCCTCTCCGGGCCTCAACCTCCGGGGGGCCGTCGACCTCTCGGGGCTCGGCCGGCCGCAGCAGCAGGCGGCGGCGGGCGGGGCCGCGGGCGGGCCCCCCGCCGGGGGCGCCGTCGTCACCGTGACGGAGGAGTCCTTCCAGCAGGTCGTCGAGCAGTCGACCCAGGTGCCCGTCGTCATCGCGCTCTCGTCGTCGCGCGCCCAGGGCGCCGACGACCTCGCCGCCGTGCTGCGCCGCCTGGCGGCGGCGGACGCCGGCCGCTGGTTGCTCGGGGAGGTCGACGCCGACCGACACCCCCGGATCGCGCAGGCCTTCCAGGTCGAGACCGTGCCCGCGGTCCTGGCCGTGGTCGCCGGGCAGCCGGTGCCGCTCTTCCAGGGGGTCCTGCCCGAGGACCAGGTGCGCCAGTACCTCGACGCCCTGCTCGACCTCGCCGCGCGGCAGGGCGTCACCGGCCGCCTCGACGTCGACGGCGCCCCGGCCGAGGAGGAGGAGGCGCCCGAGCCGCCGCTCCCGCCGCTGCACCAGGAGGCCTTCGACGCCATCGAGCGCGACGACCTCGACGGGGCCGCCGACGCCTACCGGCGGGCGCTGCTCGAGAGCCCGGCCGACGAGGACGCGCGCGTGGGCCTGGCCCAGGTCGAGCTCCTGCGCCGCGCCGGTCGCGCCGACCTCCGGGCGGCGCGGGACGCGGCTGCCGCCGACCCCTCCGACGTCGACGCGGCCCTGCTCGTCGCCGACCTCGACGTCCTCGGCGGGCACGTCGAGGACGCCTTCGCCCGGCTGGTGCAGACGGTGCGCACGACCTCCGGCGACGAGCGCGAGCGGGTGCGCGCGCGCCTCGTCGAGCTCTTCGAGGTCGTCGGCGCCACCGACCCCCGCGTGATGACGGCGCGCCGCGCCCTCGCCAGCGCCCTCTTCTGAGCCCCGCCGCCGAGCCCCACGCACGAGCGCCCCGCACCGGTCACCGGTGCGGGGCGCTCGTGCGTGCGGGGGAGGGTCAGCGCACGTCGTCGTCGACCCAGTCGAAGGTCCGGGTCACGGCCTTCTTCCACAGGCGCAGGACGCGCTCGCGCTCGGCCTCCTCCATCTGGGGCTCCCAGCGCTTGTCCTCGGCCCAGTTGGCGCGGACCTCGTCGAGGTCGGACCAGAAGCCGACGGCGAGGCCGGCCGCGTAGGCGGCGCCGAGCGCCGTCGTCTCGGCGACGACGGGGCGCACGACCGGGACGCCGAGGACGTCGGCCTGGAACTGCATGAGCGTGTCGTTGACGACCATGCCGCCGTCGACGCGCAGCTCCTCGAGCGGGACGCCCGAGTCGGCGTTCGCGGCGTCGAGCACCTCGCGGGTCTGGAAGGCGGTGGCCTCCAGGGCCGCGCGGGCGATGTGCGCCTTCGTCACGTACCGCGTGAGGCCGACGATCGCCCCGCGCGCGTCGCCGCGCCAGTACGGCGCGAAGAGGCCCGAGAAGGCGGGCACGACGTACACGCCGCCGTTGTCCTCGACGGTCGCGGCGAGGGTCTCGACCTCGGGCGCCGAGGAGATGAGCCCGAGGTTGTCGCGCAGCCACTGCACGAGCGAGCCCGTGACGGCGATGGCGCCCTCGAGCGCGTACACCGGCTTCTCGTCGCCGAGGCGGTAGGCCATCGTCGTCAGCAGGCCGTTGTCGCTGAAGACGAGGTCCTCACCGGTGTTGACGATGAGGAAGTTGCCCGTGCCGTAGGTGTTCTTGGCGCCGCCGGGGGTGAACGCCGTCTGGCCGAAGGTGGCGGCCTGCTGGTCGCCGAGGATCCCCGCGATCGGGGTCTCGCGCAGCAGGTTCGAGGCCTCGACGGTGCCGTAGACCTCGGAGGAGGAGCGGATCTCCGGGAGCATCGCCTTGGGGATGTCCATGGCGGCGAGCACGTCGTCGTCCCACTGCAGCGTCCTCAGGTCCATGAAGAGCGTCCGCGAGGCGTTGGTGACGTCGGTGAGGTGCTTGCCGCCGTCCGTGCCGCCGGTGAGGTTCCACACGACCCACGAGTCGGTCGTGCCGAAGAGCAGGTCGCCCGCCTCGGCGCGCTCGCGGGCCCCCTCGACGTTCTCGAGGATCCACATGATCTTCGTGCCGGCGAAGTAGGGGTTGAGGGGCAGCCCGCAGACCTGGCGGAAGCGGTCGACGCCGCCGTCGGCCGCGAGCCGGTCGACGATCTGCTGGGTGCGCACGTCCTGCCAGACGATGGCGTTGTAGACCGGCTCGCCGGTGTTCTTGTCCCACACGACGGTGGTCTCGCGCTGGTTGGTGATGCCGACGGCGGCGACGTCGTGGCGGGTCACGTCGGCGCGCGAGAGGGCCTGGCCGATGACCTCGCGGGTGTTGCGCCAGATCTCCTTCGGGTCGTGCTCGACCCAGCCGGCGCGCGGGAAGATCTGCTCGTGCTCCAGCTGGCCGGTGGAGACGATCGTCCCCGCGTGGTCGAAGACGATGGCGCGGGTGCTCGTCGTGCCCTGGTCGATGGCGACGACGTAGCGGGCGCTGCTGGAACCGGTGGTGGTCTCGCTCATGGGACGTCGGTGTCCTTTCCGGGACGGGGCTGGGGCGGGTGCGGTGGTCGACCGTCAGGCCGGGACGACGGGCATCGCGTAGTACACGAGGCCCGCGAGGATCCCGCCGAGGACGGGACCGACGACGGGGACCCACGCGTAGGCCCAGTCGGAGGAGCCCTTGCCGCGGATGGGCAGCAGGGCGTGGGCGATGCGCGGCCCGAGGTCGCGGGCCGGGTTGATGGCGTAGCCCGTCGGCCCGCCGAGGGACGCGCCGATGCCGACGACGAGCAGGGCGACGGCGAGCGGGCCGATCTGGGCGGGCGTGTTGCCGAACAGGAGGATGACGAAGACGAGGACGAAGGTGCCGATGACCTCGGTGACGACGTTCCAGCCGTAGCGGCGGATCTCCGGCCCGGTCGAGAAGACGGCCAGCTTCAGGGCGCCGTCCTCCGTCGCGTCGAAGTGCTGCTTGTACGCCAGGTACACGACGACGGCGCCCAGGGCGCCGCCGACGAGCTCGGCGGCGAAGTACACGAGGGTGTTGACGAGGTCGGGCGAGACACCGGGGGCGTAGTCGTTGCCGGAGACGAGCAGCCCGACGGTCACCGCCGGGTTGAGGTGGGCGCCCGAGGCGTAGGCCACGTAGACGCCGGCGAAGACCGCGAGGCCCCAGCCGAAGTTGATGAAGAGCGGGCCGCCGGCGAAGCCCTTGGTCTTCGCGAGCAGCGCGTTGGCCACGACGCCGCAGCCGAGCAGCGTGAGCGTGGCGGTGCCGAGGACCTCGGAGAGGAAGATCTCGGCCAGGGACGGTGTCATGCGGATCTCCTCGTGACTGCGGTGTCAGGGAAGGGCGCGGTCGCGCCGGCGGGCCTCCGCCCGCCCCGCGCCACGGTGGCGCGGGGCGGCCCGGCGAGGGCAGAGGCGGAGGACTCCTGGCGGTGGTGACCGCGGGGGGAGCGGTGGGTGGTGGGTGCTCAGGCGGCGGCCGAGCCCCCGACGGGGACGTCGGGGCGGATGTCGGGCGCCTCGAGGCGACGGCGCTCGGCGGCCTCGTCATCGGTCTCGACCTCGGCGGCGCGCTCGGCCTCGACGCGGGCGAGGTAGGAGGAGACCTCCTCCTCGACCCGGGCGTCGTCCCACCCGAGGGCCCCGGCCATGAGGCCGGCGACGGCCCGGGCGCTCGCGGTGCCGCGGTCGGCCTGCTCGTAGGACAGGCGCGTGCGGCGCGTCAGGACGTCCTCGAGGTGCAGCGCCCCCTCGTGCGTGGCGGCGTAGAGCGCCTCCGCGCGCAGGTAGTGGGGCGCGCCCTCGAGGGGCTCGCCGAGCGAGGGGTCGGCGTCGACCAGCTCGAGCACCTCGTCGACGTCGCCGCCGTAGCGGTGGAGCAGGTGCTCGACCCGCTCGAGGGACCAGCCGCGCTCCTCGGCGATGCGGTGCCGCTGGGCCCAGCGCACGGGGTAGCCCTCGGCGCCGGCGAGCGGGAGGTCGGCCGTGAGCGAGGGTCCGGCGGGGCGGTCGCCCGGGGCGGCGTCGGCGAGGGCGGCGTCGACGACGTCGCGGGCCATGACGCGGTACGTCGTGTACTTGCCGCCGGCGACCACGGTGAGGCCCGGGCGCAGCGTCGCGACGGTGTGCTCCCGCGAGACCTTCGTCGTGGTCGTGGGGTCGCCGCCGCCCTCGCCGCCCTTCTCGCCGCCCTCGCCGGGGAGCGAGCCCTTGGCGGTCGGCTGCAGCAGCGGGCGCAGGCCCGTGTAGACGCCCATGACGTCGTCGCGGCTCAGGGGCCGGGTCAGCACGGCGTTGGCGTGCTCGAGGAGGTACTCGATGTCCTCGCTCGTGGCCACGGGGTGGTCCTTGTCGAGGTCCCACGGGGTGTCCGTCGTCCCGATGACCCAGTGCGTCTCCCAGGGGATGACGAACAGGACGCTCTTCTCCGTGCGGAGGATGAGGCCCGAGTCGCCGTCCACCGCGTCCTTCGGGACGACGATGTGGACGCCCTTCGAGGCCTTCACCTCGAGGCCGCGGGTGCGGAAGAGCTCCTGGATCTCGTCGGTCCACACGCCGGTGGCGCCGATGACGTGGCGGGCGCGGACCTCGAGCTCGCGGCCGGTCTCGAGGTCGACGGCGCGGACGCCGACGACGCGGCCGCCCTCCTCGAGGTAGCCGGTGACCTGGGTGCGGGCGGCGGCGAGCGCCCCGTGGCCGACCGCGGTGCGGACGAGCACGTGGACGAGGCGGGCGTCGTCGACCTTGGCGTCCCAGTACTGGATGCCGCCCACGGCCGCGTCGCGGCGGAAGCCGCGGAAGCGACGCTGGATGCCGGCGCGGGTGAGGTGGCGGTGCAGGGGGACGGTGCGCTTCCCGCTGCCGCCGCCGCGGCCGAAGACGCCGGCCATGCCGTCGTACAGCGCGATGCCGGAGCCGATGTAGCCGCGCTGCCAGTGCTTCTCCAGCGGGAAGATGAAGGGCACGGGGTGCACGAGGTGCGGCGCCAGGCGGTCCACGAGCAGGCCGCGCTCGCGCAGGGCCTCGTGGACGAGGTGGAAGTCGAGCATCTCCAGGTAGCGCAGGCCGCCGTGGATGAGCTTGCTGGCGCGGCTGGAGGTGCCCGCGGCCCAGTCGCGGCGCTCGAGGACGCCGACCGACAGGCCGCGGCTCGCCGCGTCGAGCGCGGCGCCGGCGCCGGTGACGCCGCCCCCGACGACGAGGACGTCCAGCTGCTCGGTGCTCATCCGCTCGAGCGCCTCGGCGCGCGTGGCGGCGGAGAGGGTGGTGCTGCTCATCGTCGAGGGACCTCCGGGTGCTGCCCGCTGCCCGCGGGCGTCGGGGAGGGCGCCCCGTCGGCGTCCTCGTCCGTCCCGGTGATCGTGCTCCCGCACCCGCCGTCTGGCCCGCTGTCTGCACGGACGTGCACACTGGGTGCGCGGCGTCCCCGGCGTGGGGGCGCGCCGACCGGCGGGGGGCGGGGCGTGGCGGCGGACGAGGAGGACCTCGAGCGGGTCGCGCGCCGGTACTGGGACGACGGCGTGACCATGGACGTCATCGCCCGCGAGGAGGCCGTCTCGCGCAGCACGGTCTCGCGGATGCTCGACGCCGCCCGGGCCGCCGGCATCGTCCAGGTGACGGTCCGCAGCGTGCACGGACGTGCAGCCGGGCTGGCCGCCGGGCTCCGGGAGCGCTTCGGCGTCGACGCGGTCGTGGAGCCGGTGCCCGACGGCGCCACCGACCTGGCCCGCCTCGACGCGGCGGCCGCGGCCACCGCCCGGCTCCTCGACGAGCTCATGGGCAGCGGCATGGTGCTCGGCGTGGCGTGGGGCACGACGACCAGCGCGGTGGCCCGCCACCTCACCGCCCGCTCGACGGTGGACGCCCACGTCGTCCAGCTCAACGGCGGCGCCAACACGCGCAGCAGCGGCCTCGGCTACGCGGGTGAGGTCGTCGACCGCTTCGGCGCGGCCTGGGGGGCCGAGGTGCACCAGTTCCCCGTGCCCGCCTTCTTCGACGCCGTGGCGACCCGCCGCGCGATGTGGCGCGAGCGCAGCGTGCGGGGGGTGCTCGCGCTCCAGCAGCGCTGCGACGTCGCGCTCTTCGGCGTCGGCACCGTCGCCGCCGGCGTCCCCAGCCGCGTCTACACGGCCGGCTACCTCACCGACGCCGACCGCCTGTCGCTGGCGGAGGAGCACGTCGTCGGTGACGTCTGCACCGTCTTCCTCCGCCGCGACGGCAGCTGGGAGGGCGTGCCCCTCAACGCCCGGTCGAGCGGGCCGCCGCCACCGGCCCTGCGGCGCATCCCGCGGCGGGTGTGCGCCGTCGCCGGCACGGGCAAGGTCCCCGCCCTCGCGGCCGCGCTGGCCGCCGGCCTGGTCACCGACCTCGTGCTCGACGGCGCGACCGCACGGGCGCTCATGGCGCACCGCTGACAAGGGCTGGTGCGTTCTCTCCGGGCGGGATGGCCGCAATAGCTCACGCGGCTGTCGCTGCCGTTGGTAGGCCGTCGTACCCGCCCGACACGCTCCCTAGTCACCGTAGACACCAGTCCCTCGCTCTCGACACACTAAGTCGTTGAGGGACAGCAGGTCCCGACTAGGAGCACCGAGGACGAGGCGTCCGCAAGGGTGCGCCACTCCGGGCGGGGACATCGTGGAGGGGCTGAACTTCTCAAGTCGGCGACTCAAGCGGCTGTGCCGCGACATCGATCGAAGTAGACTCGCCAGAAGGACTCTCACGAGGGGGCGGCGATGGCAAGAGGGCAACTGGTGCGCATTGGCCTCGCCGTTTTGCTCGGCGCATCCGTGTTTTTCCTACTACTCCTAGGGCTAGAGCGGGCGTCGCAGTGGGCCTCACTGGGTGGGCTTGCTGTAGCAGTTGTTACGTACCTGCTGCCTCTTCGCCAATCGTCGGCGACCGCGAGGAGCAACCCATCAGTCGAGCAGACGATGGACAAGGTCCACAGCAAGGGAGCGATCGATCTGCGGCAGGAGATTGAACCGGGACGGGACGCGCGACAAGAATTGCGCCGCGCGCGCGCCAAGGGGGATATCCGCATGAATCAGGATGGTCACGATGGCCATTGAGCAGAACCTGTCTAGGGTCCGGGCCGGCGGTGACATCCATGCCGTCCAGAATGTCAACGTCGGCGGATCGGTCCTAGGGCAGGGCATCTACCCCTTCGCAACGTGGCTAGAGATGGCGAGAGGTGGGACCTGGAGTGCGGCACAGTCAGCGTTAACCTGTGTCGGCCCGAGGGCCATCGCGCGGGTAAAGTACGAACAGCCCGTGTTGGCAGACATCAATGACTGGCTTGCATCTGGACCGAGACAACTTCATGTGACCACGGTGATGGGAAAGCATGGCAGTGGTTTGAGCTGGCTGGCCTACCGGGTTGCTCACGCATTGCATAACCAACAGGCGCCGGTACGCATCTATGTTGTGGATGATCGCGTGCGTTTCACTCAGAGCGACCTGGCGACCGTCCTCGAGGGGGAGACGCCAACCGTTCTCATTGTCGACGACGCCGATCAGCAGCAGGCGCTCAACGCGCTTGATTCGGCCAGGCATCTTCCAATCCTGGCGTTATGCACGGGTTCAAATCGTCGCTATATTGATCTGCTTGGCGCCTTATCTCCCACGGGGGGGAGTGACCCCGTTGAGCTCCCCTTCTGGCCGCAGGTGGACGAGCTGCGCTTGCTTCAACAAGCCCATGGTAGCCCAGCCCTTACTCCACGGGATAAGCGCTTTCTTCGACGGGGTACCTTACGGTCTGCGGCCCGACGTCTCGGGTCAGGGGAATCTGCCGCGTCAACGGCGCGGCGGCTCAGTGGAGCAATCTCGGAAGCTTCGCGCCCCACCATGGATGTGTTGCTAACATCCACCGCTGCGGACCTGCTGCTCCCGCAGACGCTGCTATTGCGGGCTTCGCCGTCAAGTAGAATACCCGGGGACGTAAGTCCTTGGGTACACCGTAGGGTGTATCTTGAAGCCGGTGGTGAAGCTGCGTACCATCTGTGGGTAGAGGATGCAGAAGTTGCGGCTTGCGCCCGGCGATTTCTCGACGACGGCGACGATGTAGCCCCCGCAACTCGAGTCATGTTGGACTCACGCGTGACGCGTGACTTGGTTACTCTGGCGGCGGCCGCTGGTTATGCTGGCGAGTCGGACTTCGTGCGAAGGCTGCTACGTACGTTGCCGCTTGGTTTGCGGCGTGGGGTAGTACGAGATGCATCCGACTCCATCACTCGCCTCGTCGGGATGGAAGTGCGTAGCGAATCGCTCATCTCTTGGCTGACTCTGGTGCAGTCCGTGGACGCCGGTGATCTCGTACCGGCCAGTATGGCGGCGGCGTCACCTACTCTGAGTGGCGCGGAACTGTTGTTCTGGTTGCTCGAGGATGATGCAGGGCACTCTCTCGAGGTGCCCGAATCTGTCATTGAGATGCTTCAAGGTGACGTCCCCGCATGGCATCGAGCTCTTGAGATTGTGCAACACCTGCCAAATGCGACCAAAGCTCGCGCAGTGAGAAGGTTGCCGGCGTTGCTTAGACGGCAACGCGGAGTAGAGCGCCTCCTGAGTAACGGAGGGGTGCTTCAGAATCTTTTGGTTCTGGTGGAGCCTAAGGGTGAACCGGGGGACAGGGACTGGCTTCTTCGTGTAGCGCTGGATGCGAATCCCGGGTCGCACATGGCGCGCGATATGTTCGCCCTGGCTGAAAGATGCAGTACTCAGGGCCGCAGCGCTCTTGCCCTCAGACTATTGCGTGGGCACTGGCAGGGAAGCCCTCCTCTCGATATTCAGGGGGAGTATGACGAGTTGCTTGCCATGGAGCATGGATCTGCGTGGGCGAGCCGAGTTGTTGAATGGTGTTTCGCCAAACTCGAGGTCGAACGCCCCACGAAGGCTGTCCGTGGGTGGCAGCATCTTCTTGAATTCTCCTCAATATGGACCCCGGAATCCTTCCACGTCTACTGGCGGGGAGCATTGTCGACTTTAGGTCGGGAGCATGTCGGCTTGAAGTTATCTCAGCGCAGGCCGCTACTGCTGTCCATAGCGCAAGCCTTCTCGCGGGGACATGACGTGCAGTTGGCGGAGAATCACCGCTTCTTGGTTGCCGGACTCGACCGAAGCGTAGTTCCTGTCCAGGATGCGCAACGTTATATAAAAGTGCTTGCAGGTCACGCTTTGGGCGGCGGGCCATTACGGGAGGCTGCACGCTCGGGCCTCAATGCCCTTTTTACCTCTCGCGGCAGAGTATTACAAGATGCCCTGAGAGTGTTCAATGAATCTGCTCAAGACGCCTTTGGTGCGCGACTGCGCACCCCCGACGCCCTCTTTCATCTTGACGATGAGGCTGGTCGTAGGCTGACCTACACGCTCGTGGCCACAAACCGAGCGATCAGGGCGGAATCCCAATCGGCCGCTCTTGGCGCCGCCGTGAGCAGGTGGTCGAAGGTCTCTAATATGCGGTCGCCGCTCATTTTCTGGGCACTTCGCGCTCAGGAGATTGGGCGCTACAAGCGTCTCTTGCGACCCAATGGTTCTCCGAATGATGCCACAATTGCGGCTGCAGGCTACGCGGCGATGGGGAACACCAGTAAGGCGAAAGAGTGTCTCGAGAGGGCGATCCTTGATCACCAGGCGCCGAGCAATCTCGCCCATGCGCACTCGACTCACAGGGCGGCCCTGGAAATGAGCACCCGACTGGGCGGAGCGACGGGTCAAACGTATGCCCTAGTGGCCAATTTGGTGGCCACGGGACCGCTAAGGCGGGTAGTACCGCAGCTTACTTTGCCCCTCCGATCGATACCCCATGAGGTCAACTGGGTAGACGACTGAGGGGCGAACGCGGCTCTTTGCAGATGAGCGTGAAGTGTAAGTGTTGGACTAGGGACGTCCGCGCGTCGGTGCCGAGGTCGAGGTCGAGGCCTCCCCGCACGAAGCTCTTCACACAGCACGTCCGGGGACTTCGACGTGTCTAACGCATCCTTCGCGCGCCCTCACGTGACCACAATCGCGGCTGGCTTGGACGCCCTCGGCCGGAAGTGGTCGGGCAGCGCCTGGAGTCGGGCCGGGCGATGCTGGCCTGCCGCGTGCTCGCCCTCGACGACTGGTGCCGGGACTGTGGCTGTGCAGGCAGGTGCCGCGACACTCTGGCTTGTGTGCTCGCGCACGAGCCCCTCGGGTGGCACCCACGATGCTGCACGTGGTCGTCCGCCGCTACGCCTGCACCGGCTGCTCGCGTCTGTGGCGTCAGGACACGACCATCGCGGTCGAGCCGCGAGCGAAGTGAGTCGCTCTGGTCCTGCGCCCGACGCTTCTCCGCAGACACCGTTACGTTATGACCAATCGAACGACGAGCGCGAAGAGTCGTCCGAGCACGGGCGGGCGGGTGGCGACGCACCGATGAGCCCGCGGACTGCGCCTCGTCTGCCTATCGACGACCGGATCCCTTCGGTCCCGCATACGTAGGAGCGCGCCGTGGCGACGAGCAGGATCACCCCCACCCTCTGGTTCGACGGGCGCGTGGAGGAGGCCGCTGAGCTGTACACGTCCGTCTTCGCGGACGCCCGCGTGCTGGGGACCACCCCTGCGCCGGAGGGGACGCCCGGCCCGGGCGGCGTCCTCACCGTGGAGCTGGAGCTGCTCGGCCAGCGGGTGGTCCTGCTCAACGGCGGGCCGGGCTTCCCGCCCACGGAGGCGTTCTCCCTCTCCGTGGGGTGCCCCGACCAGGCCGAGGCCGACCGCGTCTGGGCGGCCCTCCTCGACGGCGGCGGCGTCGAGTCGCAGTGCGGCTGGCTGAAGGACCGCTTCGGCGTCTCCTGGCAGGTGGTGCCGGACGGGCTCGGCGAGCTCCTCGGCGACCCCGACCCCGGGCGGGCGCAGCGCGCGATGACGGCGATGCTCGGCATGCGCCGGCTCGACCTCGCGGCGATGCGCCGCGCCGCGGACGGCGCCTGAGCCTCAGGACTCCGGCGCGCCGTCCGCGAGCAGGGCGGCCGACGGGTCGTCCGACGCCAGGCGGTCGAGGGCCGCCTCGACGCGGGTGGCGAGCCCGGGCCCGGTGCGGTCGCGCACCTGCGCCGCGTCGCACCAGGCCGCCTCGAGGACCTCGCCGTCGAGGAAGCGGCAGCGGGCGGGCAGGTCGTCGTCGTGGACGCCGCCGTCGAGGAGCGCGAGCAGCCGCTCGGGCTGGCGGCCGTCGCCGCCGCGGCGGTCGAGGACGAGCAGGCGCCCGGGGGAGACGTCGAGGCCCAGCTCCTCGCGCGCCTCGCGGGCCGCCCCGGCGCGCAGGCCCTCACCGTCCTCGAGCACGCCGCCGGGCACCTCCCACGGCACCTTGTAGGACGTGCGCAGGAGCAGCACCCGGCCCGCGCCGTCGCGCAGGACGAGCCCCGCGGAGACGAGGGAGACCGGGAAGAGCGGCACCATCGCGGGCAGGGCGTCGACCTCCGGGTCCGGGTCGCCGGCCACGCGCGCCACGACGGCGAGGTCGCGGACGCCCGACGGGCCGGACACGCCGCGCAGGACGCCCTCCCGGCGCAGGCCCGCGCGCGCCGCCGCCCAGGCCGTCGCCGCGTCCTCGACCGCGTGCACCGCCTGGACGCGCGCCGCTCCTGCGGCCTCACGGCGGACCAGGTCGAGGAGGGCGCCGGGGTCGCCGCCGCGCCCCGTGAGGTCGCCCAGGTCCACCACGCCCGCCACCGGGTCCACCCCCGGCCCCACCCCCGGGACGGCAGCGCCCCCCGCGGACGCCGTGGTCCGCGGGGGGCGC
>NZ_JBBHZG010000001.1:346899-366142 GCF_037482305.1 Pseudokineococcus sp. 5B2Z-1 | reverse complement strand
TTTCCTCTTCCCCCCCCTGCGCCGGGTCCTGAGCGGTCAGGACGACGCCGAGGAGGTCGAGCTCGTGGCGTCGACCGCGAGGCGCTCGTCCTCGTCGTCCGGCACGAGCCACACGGCGCCCAGCGGGGGCACGCGCAGCTCGGCGGACGCCGGCCGGCCGTTCCACGGCACGTCCTCGGCCCGCACCGGACCGGTGTTCGTCACGCCCGAGCCGCCGAACTCGACGTCGTCGGTGCTGAGGACCTGGCGCCAGGCGCCGCCCTGCGGCAGCGCGACGCGGTAGCCCTCGTGGGGCTGCCCGGCGAAGTTGACGACGGCGACGAGCGGGCGGCCCGCGGCGTCCCGGCGGACGAAGGAGACGGTGTTGCGCCCCGCGTCGTCGGCGTCGAGCCACTCGAAGCCGCTGCCGTCGAAGTCGCGCTCCCACAGCTGCGGGTGCGCGCGGTAGAGGGCGTTGAGCTCGGTGACGAGCTTCTGCACCCCCAGGTGGCCCGGGTCGTCGAGGTGCCACCAGTCGAGGCTGCGGGACTCGCCCCACTCGGCGTCCTGGGCGAACTCCGAGCCCATGAAGAGGAGCTGCTTGCCCGGGTGGGCCCACATGAAGGCCAGGTAGGCGCGCACGTTGGCCAGCTGCTGCCAGCGGTCGCCCGGCATCTTCCGCAGCAGGGAGCCCTTGCCGTACACGACCTCGTCGTGGCTGATGGGCAGCACGTACTGCTCGGAGAAGGCGTAGACCAGCGAGAACGTCAGCTTGTGGTGGTGGTGGACCCGGTGCATCGGGTCCTCGCCGACGTAGTCGAGGCTGTCGTGCATCCAGCCCATGTTCCACTTCAGCCCGAAGCCCAGGCCGCCGGCGTCGGTCGGGCGGGTGACGCCCGGCCACGCCGTCGACTCCTCGGCGATCGTCACGATGCCGGGGACGCGGCGGTAGGCCACCGCGTTGAACTCCTGCAGCATCTCGATGGCCTCGAGGTGCTCGCGGCCGCCGTGGCGGTTGGGCACCCACTCGGTGCGCGAGTAGTCGAGGTAGAGCATCGAGGCGACGGCGTCGACCCGCAGGCCGTCGACGTGGAACTCCTCGAGCCAGTACACGGCGTTGGCCACGAAGAAGTTGCGCACCTCGGGGCGGCCGTAGTCGGGCACGAGCGTGCCCCACTCGACGTGCTCGCCCTTGCGGGGGTCGGGGTGCTCGTAGAGCGGCTCGCCGTCGAAGCGGGCCAGCGCGAACTCGTCCTTGGGGAAGTGCCCGGGCACCCAGTCGACGATGACGCCGATGCCCGCCGCGTGCAGGGCGTCGACGAGGTGGCGGAACTCGTCGGGGGAGCCGAAGCGCGACGTCGGCGCGTAGTAGGAGGTGACCTGGTAGCCCCACGAGCCGCCGAAGGGGTGCTCGGCCACCGGCAGCAGCTCGACGTGCGTGAAGCCCAGCGCCGTCGCGTGGCCGACCAGCTGCTCGGCGAGCTCGGTGTAGGACAGCCCCTGGCGCCACGATCCGAGGTGCACCTCGTAGACGCTCATGGGGCCGGAGTGCGGGTCGCGGGCCGCGCGCTCGGCCAGCCAGGCGTCGTCGGACCAGGTGTAGGAGGACTCGGCCACGACCGAGCCGGTGGCCGGCGGCACCTCCGCCTGGCGGGCCATGGGGTCGGCCTTCTGGCGCCAGACGCCGTCCTGGCCCTGGATCTCGAGCTTGTAGACCTCGCCGCCGCGCACGCCCGGGACGAAGAGCTCCCAGACGCCGCTCGACCCGAGCGAGCGCATCGCGTGCGAGCGCCCGTCCCAGTGGTTGAAGCCGCCGACGACGCGCACGCCGCGCGCGTGGGGGGCCCACACGGAGAACGACGTGCCGGTGACGTCGCCGAGCTCGCTGGGGTAGTGCAGGACGCGCGCGCCGAGCACCGTCCACAGCTGCTCGTGGCGGCCCTCGCCGATGAGGTGGAGGTCGACCTCGCCGAGCGTCGGCCAGAAGCGGTACGGGTCGTCCGAGACGTCGGTGCCGCCGCCCGGCCACGTCGACTCGACGCGGTAGTCGGGGACCTCGGCCACGGGCAGCACGCCGACCCAGACGCCGTCGTGCTCGTGCTCGAGCTCGGTCCGCCCGGCCGCGGTGGTAACGGCGACGCGCTCGGCGAAGGGCCGCCGCACGCGGACGGTGACGGCGCCGTCGTGCGGGTGCGGGCCCAGGACGTCATGGGGGAAGGGGTGGGCGCCGTGCGCGACGGCGTCGAGGGCGCCGCCGTCCACGGGGCGGCGCGACGCCGTCTGCGGGGCGCCGGTCGCCCCGGCGGCGGGGGAGGTGGTGTCGTCCACTGCGGTCTCCTCGGGGGAGTCGGTGGGGGCCTCGCCGAGCAGGCGCTCGACGGCCCCCAGGGGGACGGGCAGCCACTGCGGGCGCTGCTGGGTCTCGTACACGACCTCGTACAGCGCCTTGTCGAGCAGCAGGGCCCGGGACAGAGCGGTGCCGGGAGCGGCACGGGGGTCGTCGTCCACCTCGGCGACGCCGGCGAGGAAGGCGTCGACGGCCTCGGCCGTCCAGGCGGCGGCGCGGGCGGCGAGCGCCTCGTCGCGGCGGCCGGCGGCGACGTGCGCCCCGGCGTAGTCGAGCGAGCGGAGCATGCCGACGACGTCGCGGACGGCGACGTCGGGGCGCACCCGCTCGGACAGGGGGCGCAGGGGCTCGCCCTCGAAGTCCAGGACGACCCAGCCGCGGCCGGGCACCGAGAGCACCTGGCCGAGGTGGTAGTCGCCGTGCACCCGCTGGAGCGGGGGCAGCTCCTCGGCCGGGGGCAGGTCGGCCAGCGAGGCCGCGTGCGCCTCGAGGGCCGCCCGGTGCGGCGCCAGGGCGGGCGCCGAGCGCAGGGCCCAGCGCACGCGCTCGCGCAGCCCCTCGACGAGGGCGCCGCGGCCCTCCTCGGTGACGGGGGTGCGGCCGAAGGCGTCGGCCAGGGCGCGGTGCACCTCGGCGGTCGCGCGGCCGAGCGTGCGCGCCCCCTCCGCGAACGACGTCCCGTCCTCGACGGCCCGGCAGGCCTCGCGCCAGGCGTCCTGGGCCCCGGTGAGGAACTCGCTGACGACGGCGAGGTGGCCCGTGACCGGGGTGCCGTCCGCGTCGGTCCACGCACCGGTGACCCAGCCCAGCGGACGCGCCACCTGCGCGCAGCCGGCGCCCCAGAGCGCCGCCGCGACGACGACGTCGGGGTTCTCGCCCGGCGACAGGACGCGGAAGACCTTGAGGATGGCCGGCTCGGGGCCGTCGGCGCCGACGACGACGCTGGTGTTCGACTGCTCCCCGCCGAGCACGCGGGAGGCCGCCGAGGGGTCGAGCGACGCGCCCGGGGCCAGGGTGCCCGTCGCGCCGGCCGCGCCCGCGGCCGTGGCGCCGGTGCCGGCTCCGCCGTCGGTGCTGGCCGTGCCGGCTCCGCCGTCGGTGCTGGCCGTGCCGGCTCCGCCGTCGGGGGCACCGGCGGTCGTCGCCCCGCCCGCCATGAGCGCCAGCAGCGCGGCCACGCACGTCGGGTCAGCCGGTCCGTCGTAGACCGCGCGGCCGTCGGCGAGGCGCCCCACGAGGGAGGCGTCGGACGCGCCCTCGCGGGGGGCGGCGCGCACCGCGAGCGGGACCTGCACGACGGCGGCGCCCTCGTCGGTGCGCACGGCGACGACGTGCAGCGAGCAGTCCGCCGGGCCCCCGGCCGCGCCGGCCGGGGCCTCCAGGGGGACGACCCCGAGGAGCTCGAGCACGGCGTCGCGGCCCTTGGCCGGGTACCAGCGCTGCTGCGGCGCCCAGGCCCGCAGCAGGTCGAGCAGCTCGGCCTCCGGCAGGGCGTCCGGGGCGCTCGCGGGGCTCACCGGTCCACCACCGAGAGCCAGAGGAAGTCCCGGGCCCCGAGGGTCACCGGCAGCGTGCCGTCCTCGCCGACGCGGGGGAAGCCGCTGCCGCCGAAGAGGTCGCGCAGCTCCTGGCCCTCGCGGCCGGGCAGGCGCAGCGCGCTGGCCTGCGGGGTCGCCGCCATGTTGGCCACGCACAGGACGGTCTCGGGCGGCGTCCCCGGCGGGGCGGAGCCGGCGTCGAGGACGCGCAGGAACGCGAGCACCGCCGGGTTGTCGGCGTGCAGCGGCACGTAGTCGCCGAGGCCGAAGACGGGGTGCTCCTTGCGCAGCGCGAGGACCGCGCGCACCCAGTGCAGCAGCGAGGACGACGTCGCGAGCGACGCCTCGACGTTGACGGCCCCGTAGCTGTAGACGAGCGACTGGACCGTCGGGAGGTAGAGCTTGCCCGGGTCGGCCGTGCTGAAGCCCGCGTTGCGGTCGGGCGTCCACTGCATCGGCGTGCGGACGGCGTCGCGGTCCTCCAGCCAGATGTTGTCGCCCATGCCGATCTCGTCGCCGTAGTAGAGGCACGGCGAGCCCGGCAGGGAGAGCAGCAGCGCGTGGAGGAGCTCGATCTCGGCCCGCGAGCCGTCGACGAGCGGCGCCAGGCGACGGCGGATGCCGATGTTGGCGCGCATGCGCGGGTCGGGGGCGTACCAGCCGTACATGGCGGCGCGCTCCTCGGTGGAGACCATCTCGAGGGTGAGCTCGTCGTGGTTGCGCAGGAAGGTGCCCCACTGGCCGCCGCGCGGGATGTCCGGGGTGTCGGCCAGCGTGTCGAGGACGGGGGCCGCACGGCCTTCGCGCACCGAGGAGTACAGGCGCGGCATCACGGGGAAGTGGAAGCACATGTGGCACTCGGGGTCGTCGGCCTCGCCGTAGTAGGCGACGACGTCCTCCGGCGGCTGGTTGGCCTCCGCGAGGAGGATCCGGCCGGGGAACTCCCGGTCGACCATCCGCCGCAGCTCCTTGAGGAACTCGTGGGTGCGCGGGAGGTTCTCGCAGTTGGTGCCCTCCTCCTCGAAGAGGTAGGGCACGGCGTCGAGGCGGAAGCCGTCGATGCCGAGGTCGAGCCAGAAGCGCACGACGTCGAACATCGCCTCGGCCACGGCCGGGTTCTCGAAGTTGAGGTCCGGCTGGTGGGAGAAGAAGCGGTGCCAGAAGTACTGGCGGCGCACCGGGTCGAAGGTCCAGTTCGACGTCTCGGTGTCGACGAAGATGATCCGGGCGTCCTCGTAGCGCTCGGTCGTGTCGCTCCAGACGTAGAAGTCGCCGTAGGGCCCCTCGGGGTCGCTGCGGCTGGCCTGGAACCACGGGTGCGCGTCGCTCGTGTGGTTCATCACGAGGTCGGTGACGATGCGGATGCCCCGGCTGTGCGCCTGCTGCACCAGCTCCGTGAAGTCGGCGAGCGTGCCGAACTCCGGCAGCACCGAGTAGTAGTCGGAGATGTCGTACCCGCCGTCGCGCAGGGGCGAGGCGTAGAAGGGCGGCAGCCACAGGCAGTCGACGCCCAGCCACTGCAGGTAGTCCAGCCGCCCGATGAGCCCGGTGAAGTCGCCGGAGCCCGAGCCGTTGGAGTCGGCGAAGGCCCGGACGAGGACCTCGTAGAAGACCGCCTTGCGGTACCAGTCGGGGTCGTCCGACAGGCCGCCGCCGACCGCGCCCAGCGCGGCGGCGGTGCCGCCGGCCAGGCCCGCGTCGTCGCCGGCGCTCGCCCCGCCGCCGGCGGGCGCGCCCACCACGGCGACGGGGCCGGTCGCAGGGCCGCCCTGGACGGGCAGCGAGCCGGTGGCGGGGCCGCCGACGGTGGGCAGGGGACCGGTCGCGGGGTGGCCGGTCGGGGTCTGGCCGGTCATCGGGCCTCCGGGGGTGGTCGTGGTGGCGCCGGGCGGGGGAGGCGGGGTCATGCGGCGCCCCCGCGGCGCAGGGCGGCGACGTGGGCGGGGCGGCCGGGGCCGAGGTCGACGTAGACGTCGCGGCCCCACGACCAGCGCCCGCCGGTGAGGCCGTCCTCCGCCAGCACCTGCTCGTCCCAGGCCAGGCCGAGGGCGTCGGTGTCGAGGTGGACGAAGGTCTGGTGCCACTGCTGCGGGTCGAGGCAGACGACGACGAGGACGAGGTCCTCCTCGCCGGTGGGCGACAGGTGCGCCGGCAGGTGGCGGGTGTAGGCGATGACCTGGTCGTCGTCGGTCGGGTGGAACACCGTGCCGCGCAGGCGCTGCAGCGCGGGGTGCTCGCGGCGCAGCTCGTTGAGGCGCTGCAGGAGCGGGGCGATGCTGCGGCCCTCGACGAGCGCGCGGTCGAAGTCGCGCGGCTTGTACTGGTACTTCTCGTTGTCGATCTGCTCCTGGGCGCCCGGCCGCGGCACGTCCTCGACGAGCTCGTAGCCGGCGTAGATCCCCCAGGTCGGCGACATGGTCGCGGCGAGGACGGCGCGCAGCTCGAACGCGGGGCGCCCGTTCTGGCTCATGAAGGGCGTGAGGATGTCGTGCGTCGTCGGCCAGAAGCTCGGGCGCATGTACGCGGCCGAGGGGCCGGTGAGCTCGGTGCCGTACTCGGTGAGCTCCTCCTTGGTGTTGCGCCACGTGAAGTAGGTGTAGCTCTGCTGGAAGCCCGCCTTGGCGAGGCCGTGCATCATCGCGGGCCGCGTGAAGGCCTCGGCGAGGAAGATGACGTCCGGGTGGTCGCGGTTCACCTCCGCGATGAGCCACTCCCAGAACTCCACCGGCTTGGTGTGGGGGTTGTCGACGCGGAAGAGCGTGACCCCGTGCTCGACCCACAGCAGGACGACGCGCAGGACCTCGGCGTAGATGCCCGCCGGGTCGCGGTCGAAGTCGAGCGGGTAGATGTCCTGGTACTTCTTCGGCGGGTTCTCCGCGTAGGCGATGGACCCGTCGGCGCGCTGGACGAACCACTCGGGGTGCTCGCGGACCCACGGGTGGTCGGGCGAGCACTGCAGCGCCAGGTCGAGGGCGACCTCGAGGCCGAGCTCGCGGGCGCGGGCCACGAAGGCGTCGAAGTCCTCGAAGGTGCCGAGGTCGGGGTGGATCGCGTCGTGCCCGCCGTCCTCGGACCCGATGGCGTAGGGCGAGCCCGGGTCCTCCTCGGTCGCGTCCAGGGTGTTGTTGCGCCCCTTGCGGAAGGTGCGGCCGATGGGGTGCACGGGCGTCAGGTAGACGACGTCGTAGCCCTGGTCGGCGAGCGCGGGCAGGCGCTCGGCGGCCGTGCGCAGGGTGCCGGAGACCCAGCGGCCCGCGGCCTCGTCGTAGTACGCGCCCTCCGAGCGCGGGAAGAGCTCGTACCAGGACCCGGCGAGGGCCAGGGGGCGCTGCACCACGAGGCGGGCGTCCGGCGTCGGGGTGACGAGGTCGCGCAGGGGGAGGCGCGCCAGGGCGCCCTCCACCTCGGCGGAGGCGCCGGCGGCGAAGCGCGCCGCGAGCGGGCGTCCCTCGTCGCGCAGGCCGCGCGCGCCGGCGAGGAGGTGGTCCACGTCGTCGGCGCTGCGCCCGGGCACGGCGGCGGCGCGCTCGAGCACGAGGGCGCCGTCGGCGAGCGCGAGCTCGACGTCGGCGTCGCTCACGCCCGGCGTCTCGACCTTCACCCGGGCGCCGTGCTCCCACGTCGCGTACGGGTCCGACCACGCCTCGACGCGGAAGGACCACTCGCCGGTCGCGTCGGGGACGACGTCGGTGCGCCAGGCGTCGAGGCCCGGGTTGGTGCAGGTCATGCGCGTGCGGGAGGCCTCGGTGCCGTCGGGCCGCAGGAGCACCGCCTCGGCGGAGACGGCGTCGTGGCCCTCCCGGAACACGGTGGCCGTGACGGGGACGGCCTCGCCGACGACGGCGCGCGCCGGCCAGCGGCCCCCGTCGACGACGGGCGCGAGGTCGACGACCGGGATGCGGCCCATCACGCACGAGGGCGAGGCGGTGGCGGGCGACGGGCCGGCGGGGGCGTCGACGGCGGCGGAGGCCGTCGAGGGCGCCGGTGCGGCGAGGTCGTCGTCCGCGGCGCCCGGCGCGGCGCCGGCGGGCGGACGGGGGGCCGCGCGGTCGGGGGTCTGGCGTCGCGAGGTCGGCACGGCGGCGAACCTACCGAGAGCGGCGCCGACCCACACGTGGGCGCGGGAGGTCCGCGGCTGCGCCGGGGCGGGACGACCGGCTGGTGGGCGAGGGGAGACCTGGCGGCCGGTGGTGGCTAGCCTGCGCGGCCGTGAGAGCGATCCGACGGTTCACCGTCCGCACCGCCCTGCCCGCGCCGCTGGCCGCCCTCGGCCGGCTGGCGCACAACCTGCGCTGGTCCTGGCACCCGCCGACCCAGGACCTGTTCCGCGAGGTCGACCCCGCGGTCTGGGAGCAGGTCGGCCACGACCCGGTCGCGCTCCTCGCCGAGGTGGGCCCCGACCGCCTCGCCGAGCTCGCCGCCGACGAGGCGCTCGTCGCCCGCGTCCGCGCCGCCGAGGCCGACCTCGACACCTACCTCACCGAGCCGCGCTGGTACCAGGGCGCGACGTCCGGCTGGGAGGGCGGCGGCCCCGCCGCGGTGGCCTACTTCTCGCCGGAGTTCGGCGTCACCTCCGTGCTGCCCCAGTACTCCGGCGGTCTCGGCATCCTCGCCGGCGACCACCTCAAGGCGGCCTCCGACCTCGGCGTCCCGATCGTCGGCGTCGGCCTGCTCTACCAGCAGGGCTACTTCCGCCAGTCGCTCTCGCGCGACGGCTGGCAGACCGAGACCTACCCCGTGCTCGATCCGGCGGGGCTGCCGCTCTCCCAGCTGCGGGAGGCCGACGGCACCCCCTGCCGCGTCTCCCTCGCCCTGCCCGGCGACCGCACGCTGCACGCGCACGTGTGGCGCGCCGACGTCGGCCGCGTGCCCCTGCTGCTCCTCGACTCGCAGGTCGAGGAGAACGACCCCGACCTGCGGGCGACGACCGACCGCCTCTACGGCGGCGGCGGCGAGAAGCGCCTCCTGCAGGAGATGCTGCTCGGCATCGGCGGCGTCCGGGCGCTGCGCCTGTGGTCGCGCCTGACGGGCGCCCCGGCGCCGGAGGTCTTCCACACCAACGAGGGCCACGCCGGCTTCCTCGGTGTCGAGCGCATCGGCGAGGCGCTGGGCGCCGGGCTCGGGCTCGAGGCCGCCCTGCAGGCGGGCCGCGCGGCCACCGTCTTCACGACGCACACGCCCGTGCCCGCGGGCATCGACCGCTTCGACGCCGAGCAGGTGCGCGCCTACGTCACGGCCGCGGTGCCCGCCGTCGACGGCGACCGCCTCCTCGCGCTCGGCGCGGAGGACTACCCGGGCGGCCAGCCCGGCATCTTCAACATGGCCGTCATGGGCCTGCGCCTCGCGCAGCGCGCGAACGGCGTCTCCCAGCTCCACGGCGACGTCAGCCGCGGCATGTTCGACGGGCTGTGGCCCGGCCTGGACGCCGACGAGGTGCCCATCACGTCGGTGACCAACGGCGTCCACGCGCCGACGTGGGTCGACCGCCGCCTCGACGACCTCCTGCAGGAGACCGCCGGCGCCTACCCGACCCGCCACGTGGAGGCCTGGGCCGCGGCGGCGGACGTCCCCGCCGACCGCCTGTGGGAGGCGCGGCGCGCCATGCGGGCCTCCCTCGTCGCCGAGGTGCGCCGCCGGCTGCGGGCGTCCTGGCTCGAGCGGGGCGCCTCGGCCGCCGAGCTGGGCTGGGTGGACGAGGTCATGGACGACGGCGTGCTCACCATGGGCTTCGCCCGCCGCGTGCCGACGTACAAGCGGCTCACCCTCATGCTGCGCGACCCCGAGCGGCTCAAGGCCCTGCTGCTGCACCCGACCCGGCCCGTCCAGCTCGTCATCGCCGGCAAGTCGCACCCGGCCGACGACTCGGGCAAGGCCCTCATCCAGCAGCTCGTCCGCTTCGCCGACGACCCGGCGGTGCGCCACCGCATCGTCTTCCTGCCCGACTACGACATCGGCATGGCGCAGTCCCTCTACCCGGGCTGCGACGTCTGGCTCAACAACCCGCTGCGGCCGCTGGAGGCCTGCGGGACGTCGGGCATGAAGGCCGCCCTCAACGGCGGGCTCAACCTCTCCATCCTCGACGGGTGGTGGGACGAGTGGTTCGACGGCGAGAACGGCTGGGCCATCCCCACGGCCGACGGCGTCGAGGACCCGGACCGGCGCGACGACCTGGAGGCGGCGGCGCTGTACGACCTCGTCGAGAACCAGGTGGCGCCGCGCTTCTACGACGCCGGCCCCGACGGCGCGCCGCCCGCGCGGTGGCTGGAGATGGTCCGCCACACGCTGTCGGTGCTCGGGCCGAAGGTGCTGGCCACGCGGATGGTCGCCGAGTACGTCGAGCGCCTCTACGTGCCCGCCGCCGCGAGCGGCCGGGCCGTGGCGGCCGAGGGCCACGCCGGGGCGCGCCGCCTCGCCACGTGGGTGGAGCACGTGCGGGGCGGCTGGGGCGGCGTGCGCGTCGACCACGCCGAGTCCGTCGGCCTCACCGACGACCCGCTGCTCGGCGACGTCCTCGGCGTCCGGGCCTACGTCTCCCTCGGGTCGCTCGCGCCCGAGGACGTCGAGGTGCAGGTCGTCCACGGGCGGGTGACGAGCGCCGACGACCTCGTGGCCACCGGCACCGTGCGCCTCCGCCACGTCGAGGCGCTGGAGGACGGCCGGCACTCCTACGCCGGCGAGGTCCCGCTGCGCCGCACCGGGCCGGTCGGCTACACGGTGCGCGTCCTGCCGCGCCACGAGCTCCTCGCGGCGCCGACCGAGCTGGGGCTCGTCGCCAACGCCTGACCCGCGCGCCGCGGCCGCGGCGCCGGGCCCCGTCCGACTCGTCGGGCGGGGCCCTCGTCGTCCGGGAGCGCCGTCCGGGGGCGCCGTCCGGGGGCGCCGTCCGGAGGCGCCTACGGGCGCTCGGCGGCGTAGACGCGCAGCGACGTGGGCCCGAGCTCGACCTGCTCGCCGGGCTCGGCGACGTGCGGCACGACGTCCTCGGGGCGCTCGCAGGTGCTGTCCCACAGCAGCTCCCAGCGGCGCGCCCAGGGCTCCTCCGGCAGGCGCACCGGCACGGGGCCCGCGCCCGAGTGCAGGACGACGAGCAGCGAGCGGTGGGCCACCGGGTCCCCGTGGAGGAACATCTGCAGCGTGCGCAGCTGCGCCTCGTGCCAGCGGTCCTCGGTCATCGGGCGCCCGTCGGGCGCGAACCACGCCAGGTCGGTCGTGCCGTCGGCGTGGACCGGTCGCCCGGACAGGAAGGTGTCCTGGCGCAGCGCGGGGTGCTCGCGCCGCAGGGCCAGGAGGTGGCGCGTCGTCGCCAGGAGGTCGGCGGGCGCCCCGCCGCGGCGCAGGGCCGGCCAGTCGAGCCACACGCCCTCGTCGTCGACGACGTAGGCGTTGTTGTTGCCGTCCTGCGTGCGCAGCAGCTCGTCGCCGCCGAGGAGCATCGGCGTGCCCGTGGACAGCAGCAGCGTGCCGAGGAGGTTGCGCACCGAGCGGCGCCGCGCGCCGAGCACGGCCTCGTCCGAGGTCGGGCCCTCGACGCCGTGGTTGTCGGACCGGTTGTCCCCGTGGCCGTCCCGGTTGTCCTCGCCGTTGCCCTCGTTGTGCTTCGACTCGTAGGCGCAGGCGTCGGCGAGCGTGAAGCCGTCGTGCGCGGCGAGGAGGTTGACCGACGCCAGCGGCCCGCGCCGGGAGGCGTCGGTGCTCGCCCCGTGCGCGAAGAGGTCGGCCGAGCCGGCCAGGCGGGTGGCGAGGTGGCGCACGCCGGCGTCGGGGCGGCCCCCGGCGCGGGCGCGGGCGGCGTCTGCCAGCCAGAAGCTGCGGACGTCGTCGCGGTAGCGGTCGTTCCACTCGGCGAAGGGCGGCGGGAACTGGCCCGTCCGCCAGCCGCCGGGGCCGACGTCCCACGGCTCGGCGACGAGCTTGACGTCGGCCAGCACCGGGTCCTGGCGCGCCGCGACGAGGAAGGGGTGCTCGGGGTCGAAGGCCGCGACGTCGCGCCCCCGCGCCAGGGCGGGCGCGAGGTCGAAGCGGAAGCCGTCGACGCCGTAGGCCTGCACCCAGTGGCGCAGGGAGTCCATGACGAGGCCGACGACCCGGGCCGAGGAGGCGTCGAGGGTCCCGCCGCACCCGCTGACGTCGACGTCGAGGCCGGCGGCGTCGAGGCGGTAGTACGCGCCGGCGTCGAGGCCGCGGAAGGACAGGGTCGGGCCCTCGACGCCGCCCTCGCACGTGTGGTTGTAGACGACGTCGAGGAGGACCTCGAGGCCACCCGCGTGCAGCGCCTCGACGGCGCCGGCCAGCTCGGCCTCCACCGCCGCGGGGCCGGCGGCGCGGGCCGCGGCGCTCGCGTACCGGGGGGCGGGGGCGAAGTAGGACAGGGTGCTGTAGCCCCAGGCGTTGCGGCGCCCGCGCCGGGCGAGCCACGGCTCCTCGGCGACGGCCTGCACGGGCAGGAGCTCCAGCGCCGTGACGCCGAGGTCGCGCAGGTGCGCGACGACGGCGGGGTGCCCCAGGGCGGCGTAGGTGCCGCGCAGCTCCGGCGGCACGTCGGGGTGGCGCATGGTGAGCCCGCGCACGTGGGCCTCGTAGACGACCGTCTCCGACCAGGGGGTGCCCGGGCGCTGCGCCGGGTCGGCCCGCCGCTGCGGGAGGAGCACGCCGTGGGGCGCGCAGGCGAGGGAGTCGCTCGCGCTGCGCCGCCGCGCGCCGCCGGCGCCGGCCGGGCCGTCGACGGGGCGCCAGCCCTCGTCGACCTCGTGGCCGAAGTGCGCCGCCTCGAGCCGCACCTCGTCCGCCAGCCCGCGCGCGTAGGGGTCGAGGAGCAGCTTGGCGCCGTTGAAGCGGTGGCCGCGCTCGGGCTCCCACGGGCCGTGCGCGCGCAGCCCGTAGCGCTGCCCGGCACCCACCCCCGGCACGAGGCCGTGCCAGACGCCGTGGGTGCGCCCGGTCAGCGGCACGCGGCGCTCGGCCCAGCCGCCAGCGCCGTCGTCGTCCAGCAGGCACACCTCGACGCGCTCGGCGTGCGGGGCGTACACGGCGGCGCTCGCGCCGCCCGGGACGAGGTGGAGCCCCAGGGGGGCGGGACGGCTGCGCGGGAGGGCGTCCGACGTCGACGGCGGGGTGCTGCTCACGCTGGTCTCATCGGCAGGCACGGCCGACCACTGTGCCACCGGTCCGCGCCCCGTCCTCCCGCCGTCCGTCCGGCGCCGTCCGTCTAGCGTCGTGCCGGCGCCGCGCGGCCGTGCGGCCCGTCGCAGCGGAGGTGGCCGTGGTGGGTGCGCACGAGGGGTCGCGGGCGGACGGCGGCACCGGGCCGGACGCGGCGCCCGCCGCGCTGCTCGAGAGCCGCGACGACGGCGTCGCCGTCCTGCGGCTGCGGCGGCCGCCGGTCAACGCCCTGGACGCCGCCGCCCAGGACCTCGTGGCGGCGCTGGCGCGCGAGGCCGACGCGCGCGAGGACGTCCGCGCCGTCGTCGTCACCGGCGGCGCGGTCTTCGGGGCGGGCGCCGACGTCCACGAGATGGCCGCCATGACGGGGGAGGAGATGGCCGTCCGGGCGCCCGCGCTCCAGGCCTTCACGGACGCCGTCGCGGCCGTGCGCGTGCCCGTCGTCGCCGCGGTCGAGGGAGCCGCCCTCGGCGGCGGCCTCGAGCTGGCGCTGGCCTGCGACGTGCGGGTGTGCGCGCAGGACGCCCGGCTGGGCCTGCCCGAGGTCGGGCTCGGCGTGCTGCCGGGCGCGGGCGGCACCCAGCGCCTCGCCCGGCTCGTCGGCCCCTCCCGCGCCAAGGACCTCCTGTGGTCGGGCGCGCCGGTCGGCGCCGAGGAGGCCCTGCGCCTCGGGCTCGTGGACGAGGTCGTGCCGCCGGGGGAGGCCCTGGGCGCCGCGCTCGCCCGGGCCGCCCGCTACGCCGCGGCCGGGCCGCGCGACGCGCTGCGCGCCGCCGGCCGGGCCGTCGACGAGGGTCTGGCGCTCGCCCTCGCCGACGGCCTGGCGCTCGAGCGGCGGCTGTTCACCGAGCTCTTCGCCGGGCCCGAGCGCGCGCGGCGCATGGGCGCCTTCGCCGCCCGTCGTCGCGGCCGGACCGGCGGGGGAGCCGGCGCCCCCGCGGGCTGACGCCCGGCGCGCCCGCCGACGGGCGCGCCCGTCCTCCGCCCACGGGGAGATGAGCCTCAAGTCCGCCCTGCGGCCCGCCGATGCGGACCTCGAGGCGCGGCCCCGCGAGGGGGCCGGGCGGCCCCGCACGGACCCGTCCACGGGTGCCGGGACAGGAGCGTGCAGTGCGACCGACGAGCGTGGTGCCCACCGGCGTGGAGCGCCGCTTCGGCGAGGACGAGGTGATCGTCACCAAGACCGACCTGCAGGGGCGGCTCACCTACGCCAACGACGTCTTCCTGCGCGTCTCGGCCTACCCCGAGGAGGCCATGCTCGGGCAGCCGCACAGCATGATCCGCCACCCCGAGATGCCGCGCTGCGTCTTCCGCCTGCTCTGGGACACCCTGCGCGAGGGCCGCGAGCTCTTCGCCTACGTCATCAACCTCGCCGGCGACGGCGCGCACTACTGGGTGCTCGCGCACGTGACGCCGAGCCGCGGCGCGGACGGCGCCGTCATCGGCTACCACTCCAACCGGCGCCTGCCGAGCGCCAGCGCGCTCGCCGAGATCCGCCCCCTGTACGCCCGGCTCCTGCAGGAGGAGGCGCGCCACCCGCGCCCCGCCGACGCCATCGCCGCGTCGACCCGCCTCCTCGAGGCCGAGCTGGCCGAGCGCGGCCTGGACTACGACCGCTTCCTGTGGAGCCTCGCCGGCTCCGCGCGGACGGCGCCCGCCGCCCGCGCAGGCCTGCGGAGCGCGGCGTGAGGGGGCTGGGCGTGAGGGGCCGTGGCCGGGCGGCCTCGTCGCCGACGTCCACCGCCTCCACCGCCTCCGCCGCCGCCGTCCAGGAGATGCTGCGCGTCTGCCGCCTCGTGGCGGCGGGCGACCTCGAGGCCCGCGTCCGGCACGTGCCCGGCACCGAGGACGACGCCGACCTCGTCCTCCTGCGCCACGAGCTCAACCGCTTCATCGACCGCACGGACGCCTACGTGCGCGAGTCGGCGGCCTCCCTCGAGGCGGCCAGCGAGGGCCGGTTCCACCGGCAGTTCCTCCTCACCGGCATGCCCGGCGCCTTCGCCGGCGGCGCCCGCACGATCGACGGCGCCCGCGAGTCCATGGCCGCCGCGGCGGCGCGGGCGCAGGAGGTGGCCGACGCCCGGCTCCACCTCGCCGACGAGTTCGAGGCGACCGTCATGTCGGTCTCCCAGACCGTGGCGGCCGCCGCGACCGAGCTCAGCGCGTCCGCGGCGAGCCTGTCCGGCTCCGCCGCCCTCGCCGTCCGCGAGGCCGAGGACGCGCGCGACGCCGTCGGGCGGCTCGAGCAGTCCTCGCAGCAGATCCAGCAGGTCGTCACGCTCATCTCGCAGGTGGCGGGGCAGACCCGGCTGCTCGCCCTCAACGCCACCATCGAGGCCGCCCGGGCCGGGGCGGCGGGCCGCGGCTTCGCCGTCGTCGCCTCCGAGGTCAAGCAGCTGGCCGACCAGACCTTCGGCGCCACCGACGAGGTCACCGCCCAGGTCGACGCCGTCCAGTCGGTCGCCGCGACGAGCACCTCGGTGATGTCGCGCATCAGCGACACGGTCCGCGAGATGGACGCCATGGTCGAGGGCGTCTCCGTCGCGGTCGACGGCGGCCCGCACGGCGCCGCGGCCGACGGCGCCCAGGGCCTGTCCCAGCTCGCCGAGGTCCTCCGGGCGGAGGTCGCCCGCTTCCTCGCCGTCCTGCGCCAGGGCTGACGCCCGGGGGCTGAGGCTCGGGGCTGAGGCTCGCGGGCTGAGGTCCGGGGGCTGGGCCGCAGGCCGCCCCCGCCCCCTCGGCGCCCCTCCCGTCCTCGTCCGGTCCGGGAGGGCCCCCGCGGCGCGTCTACCCTCGGGGCGGTGAGCGCCAGCAGCCCCGACGGGCGCCCGGCCGAGCGGCCGGCGCGCGTCTACGCCGACCACGCCGCCAGCGCCCCGGTGCTCCCCGAGGCCGCCGAGGCCGTCCTGCGCGCCCTGTCCCTCACCGGCAACGCCTCGTCGGCGCACGCCGAGGGCCGGGCCGCGCGCCGCCTGCTCGAGGAGTCGCGCGAGCGGGTGGCCGCCTCCCTCGGGGCCGGCGCCGACGAGGTCGTCCTCACCTCGGGCGGCACGGAGGCCGACGCCCTCGCCGTCACCGGCCTGTACCGCGCCCGGCGCGCCGAGGACCCGGCGCGCCGGCGCGTCCTCGTCAGCGCCGTCGAGCACCCCGCCGTCCTCGAGCCCGCCCGCGGGCTGGGGGCCGCGGAGGGCGCGGAGCTCGTCCTGCTGCCGGTCGACGAGCGCGGACGGCTGCGGACCGACGCGCTCGCGGCCGAGCTCGAGCGTCACGCCGGGGCGACGGCGCTCGTCAGCACCATGTGGGCCAACAACGAGACCGGCGTCCTGCAGCCGCTGGAGGAGGTCGTCCGCCTGGCGGCGGCCCACGGCGTCCCCGTCCACAGCGACGCCGTGCAGGCGCCCGCCACCCAGGAGGTCGACCTCGCCGCGAGCGGGCTGGCGGCCCTGTCGGTCTCGGGCCACAAGGTCGGGGCGCCCGTGGGCACGGGCGCGCTGCTGCTGCGCCGCGGGCAGGCCCTCGCGCCCCTGGTGCGCGGGGGAGGCCAGGAGCGCGGGCTGCGCTCGGGCACCTCGGCCGTGGCCCTCGCGGCCGGGCTCTCGACGGCGCTCGAGGCGGCGGCGCGCGACCGGCACGCCGAGGCGCCGCGGCTCGCCGACCTGCGGGCGCGCCTGCTCGCGGGCGTGCGGGCCGCCGTCCCCGACGCCGCGCTGCGCGGCGACGAGCGGCCGGGCGCCTCGCTGCCCGGCACGGCGATGCTCACGCTGCCGGGCTGCGACGGCGACGCGCTGCTCTACCTCCTCGACGCGCGCGACGTCGCCGTCTCCACCGGCAGCGCCTGCAGCGCGGGGGCGCTGCGGCCCAGCCACGTGCTCGCGGCCATGGGCGTGCCCGACGACGACGCGCGGGGGGCGCTGCGGGTGAGCCTCGGGCGCACGAGCACGGCCGAGGACGTCGACCGGCTCGTCGCCGTCCTGCCCGAGGTCGTCGCCGCCGCCCGACGGGCCCGGGCGGCGACCCGGCCGACCGTGGCGGCGGGGGTCTGAGCCGTGCGGGTCCTGGCCGCCATGAGCGGCGGCGTCGACTCGGCGGTCGCGGCCGCCCGCGCCGTCGACGCCGGGCACGACGTCGTCGGCGTCCACCTCGCCCTCTCGCGCGGCGCCGCCGGGGACCGCGCGCCGGGCCCGGCGCCCGCCCGGGCCCGCGGCTGCTGCACGGTGGAGGACGCCGGCGACGCCCGCCGGGCCGCCGACGTCCTCGGCATCCCCTTCTACGTGTGGGACCTCTCCGAGCGCTTCCAGGCCGACGTCGTCGACGACTTCACCGCCGAGTACGCGGCCGGGCGCACGCCCAACCCGTGCGTGCGCTGCAACGAGCGGGTCAAGTTCGCCGCCCTGCTCGACCGCGCCCTGGCGCTCGGCTTCGACGCCCTGGCCACGGGCCACTACGCGCGGCTGGAGCCCTCCGCCGACGGCGGGCCGCCGACCCTGCACCGCGCGCGCGACGCGGCGAAGGACCAGTCCTACGTGCTCGCCGTCCTCCCGCCCGAGCGCCTGGCGCGGGCGCTGCTGCCCCTCGGCGACGTCGGCTCCAAGGCGGAGGTGCGCGAGGAGGCGGCGCAGCGGGGCCTCGCGGTCGCCGAGAAGCCCGACAGCCACGACATCTGCTTCGTCCCCGGCGGGGACACGCGGGCCTGGCTCGCCGAGCGCGTGCCGCGCCGCCCCGGCCTGGTGCGCGACGAGGACGGTGCCGTCCTCGGGGAGCACGACGGCGCGGCGGGCTTCACCGTCGGCCAGCGCCGGGGCCTGCGGGTGGGCCGGCCGGCCGCCGACGGGAAGCCGCGCTACGTGCTCTCGCTGTCCGTCGCGTCGGGCGACGTCGTCGTCGGGCCCGCCGAGCGCCTCGAGCGCACCCGCGTCGTCGGCGGCCCCCCGGTGTGGGCCGGGCCGCCCCCGGCCGCGGGGCACCGGCTGGGGGCCCAGCTGCGCGCGCACGGCGCCGAGGTGCCGTGCGTCCTGGCCGGCACGGACCCGCTCGTGGTCGACCTGGCGGAGCCGGTCCGCGGCGTCGCCCCGGGCCAGACCGTCGCCCTCTACGACGGCACCCGGGTCGTCGGCTCGGCCACGGTCGAGCGCGCCGCCTGAGGCCCCGCGGGGTGCGCGCGCCGGCCGCCGGCGGGTCCGGGGGCGCCCGGCGCCGCGGCTACCGTCGCGGCGTGACCACCGGCGCGCCCTCCCCGAGCCCCGACGACCCGCAGGGGGCAGTCCCGGACGCGGAGCCCACTGCCGCGCTGCGGGGGCGGCTGAGCGGCACCGGCTCGTGGCCGGAGCAGGACCCGCTCGAGGCGGCGCGGACCGTCGTCGGGGAGCTGGGCCCGGCCCCCGGCCTGCCGCACGTCGTCGAGATGCCCGGCCGCGGCCCCGGCGCCGAGATGGTCGGGCGCACTGCCGCGCTGCTCGTCGGCCTGCCCGTGGACCTGCAGCCCTCCGGGTGGCGCTTCGTCGACCGCCCCGGGCGCGACCTCGAGCGCGCCCGCAGCCTGCGCCGCTCGGACCTCGACGCCCTCGCGGAGGCCGCCGACGGCTGGCGGGGCGAGCTCAAGGCCCAGGTCGCGGGCCCGTGGACGCTGGCCGCCTCGGTGCGGCTCGGCCGCGGCGAGCGGTCGACCAGCGACGCCGGCGCCCGCCGCGACGTCGTGGCCTCGCTCGCCGAGGGCGTCCGCGAGCACCTCGCCGAGGTGTCCCGCGCCGTCCCGGGGGCGGAGCTCGTGCTGCAGCTGGACGAGCCGTCGCTCCCCGCGGTGCTCGACGGCCGCCTGCGCCGCTCCAGCGGCTTCGGGCACCTCGAGCCCGTGCCGGCCGAGGAGGTCGAGGTCGGCCTGCGCGCCGTCGTCGACGCCGCCCGCGGCGCCGGGGCGCGGCACGTCGTCGTGCACTCCTGCGCGGACGACGCGCCCGTCCCCGTCCTGCGCGCCTCGGGCGCCGACGGGCTGTCGCTCGACCTCGCCCGGCTCGGCGCCGCGGCGTGGGAGTCGGTCGCCGTGGCGGTCGAGGAGGGGCGGCGGCTGTGGGCGGGGCTCGACCTCGTCGGCCCCTCACCGCTGCCGGGCGTCGACGCGCTGGTGGCGGCCGTCCGGGAGCCGTGGCGCCGGGTGGGGCTGCCCCTCGCCGGGCTGGCCGACGTCGTCCTCACCCCGGCGTGCGGCCTCGCCGGCGCCGACCCC
>NZ_JBBHZG010000001.1:345251-346772 GCF_037482305.1 Pseudokineococcus sp. 5B2Z-1 | reverse complement strand
GCCCGGGCCCGGGCGGTGCTGCGGCGCCTGCGCGAGGTCTCCGGGGCGCTGGCCGAGGCCGCCGAGGGCTGAGCACTCCCTCCGCGGTGGTGGGTGCCCAAGCGCACTACCACGCTGGGTCACCACCCGGGGGAGATGCGCGTCACCCGTACGGGTGAAGCGGGGGGTGTCGTCGTCGCGCGCCGTCCGGTCGCACGGAGTTGGTCCGCCGTTTCCGTCCAGACCATTGCCCCGCTGTGACGGTTCTGACACGGTACGACTCGCGTCCGCATGTGACACCGATGTCCGTCTTGGTCGTCACGTCACGGACGTCCCATCCGAACGTGACCACCGAGTGACGAAGGCCCCGCCGAGGGGCTGTCGAAGGAGCCTCCATGAAGCTGATCAGCGCCCTCACCGCCGGCACCCTCCTCGCTGCCGGCGGCGTCGTGGCCGTGGCGGGCCCCGCCATGAGCTCCTCGGGCCTCACGACGCGCTGCGACGGCACCGCCGACGGCGTGACCATCCCCGGCGACCTCGTCGTCCCCCGCGACGCCTCGTGCGACCTCACCGGCGTCACCGTCACGGGCACGACCCGCGTCGCCGCGGGCGGTGACCTCGTCGCCGAGGGCACCACCTTCCAGGGCGCCGTCACCGTCGCCGAGGACGGCTTCATCGGCCTGGTCGACTCCAGCGTCGCCGGCCGTGTCACCTCCCGCCAGGGCTTCGGCGTGACCCTCGAGGGCAGCAGCGCCCAGTCGCTCGTCACCCGCGCCGTCGAGGGCTCCGAGGTCGAGACCGTGACGTGGGTCGAGTCCGGCAGCACCGTCAGCGGTGTCGTCGACGCCCGTGCGGGCGAGCTGCTCCTGTCCTCCTCGGTGGTCACCGGGAACGTGCGCGGCCTCGGGACGGTGTACACGGACGTCATCGACTCCGTCGTCGACGGCACCCTCGAGGTGCGCGACAACGTCGAGGGCGGCGTGTTCTGCGAGAGCGAGGTCTACGGCGACGCCACCTACGCCGGCAGCATGTCGGTGCTGCAGCTCGGCGCCGACGGGCCGGTCGAGGTCTGCGAGCAGATGAGCGTCTGGGGCGGCGACGTCACGGTCGTCGACAACGACGCCGAGATCGTCCTCGACCAGAACATCGTCCGCGGCGACGTGACCCTCAGCGGCAACGACCCGATGCCGACCGTCGGGCCGGACAACCGCGTCCGCGGCACGGTCAACGGCATGTCGCAGTCCGAGGCCGAGGCCATGGTCGCGCCGCAGGAGCTCGCCCGCTCCGTCCAGAAGGCCGCTGCGTCCCCGATGGCCCGCATGGCCGTCGAGGCGCCGACGGTCGAGTCCGTCCTCGAGCGCGAGGACGGCCGCCGCGCCGCCGTGGAGCAGCGCACCGCCGACGCCGAGGCCGCCGCGGCCGCCGCGGGCCCCATCGCCTGACGCCGGCCGCCGGGCCACCCGGCAGCACCACCCGGGGCCGCCCGGTCCGCCCTCCCGGGGGCGGACCGGGCGGCCCCGCCGCGTCAGCGGGCTGGTGACG
>NZ_JBBHZG010000001.1:336833-345242 GCF_037482305.1 Pseudokineococcus sp. 5B2Z-1 | reverse complement strand
CCCCCCCCCCCCCCCCCCCCCCCCCCCCCCCCCCCCCCCCCCCCCCCCCCCCCCCCCCCCCCCCCCCCCCCCCCCCCCCCCCCCCCCCCCCCCCCGCCGCGTCAGCGGGCTGGTGACGCGGGGGTGGCCGTCGCGACGTCGACGCCGTCGCCGAGATGGAGGCTGTCGTCACGAACGGGGCTCGCGGGTGACCCCAGCCTCCATGTCGGGGGGCCCGGGTGCGGCGTCCGGCCCGATCACGAGGAGGTGGACGGGCCGCCGAGCAGGTCGGTCAGGGCGGGGCGCAGGGTCGGGTGGGCGAAGGCGAAGCCGGCGGCCTGCAGGCGCGCCGGCACCACCCGCCGTCCGGTGAGCCCGAGCGCCGGGTCGGTCCGCAGCAGCAGCGCCCCGACCCGGAGGAGGGGGGCGGGCGTCGGCGGTGCCGGCGGCCGGCCCACGACGGCGCGCAGCGTGGCCATGAGCTCGGCGTTGCGGACCGGGGCGGGGCCGGTGGCCAGGACGACGCCGGACAGCGTCGGCTGCTCGAGCGCGGTGCGGACGACGGCGAGCCAGTCCTCGACGTGGATCCACGAGAACCACTGCCGCCCCGAGCCGACACGTCCCCCCAGGCCCCAGCGGGTCAGGAGGAGGAGCCGGTCGAGGGCCGGGGTGCCCCGGTCGAGCACGACGCTCGTCCGCAGCACCACGGTGCGCCGCGCGGGCAGGTCCGTCGCGGCGGCCTCCCAGGCGCGGGCGACGCCGGCCATCTGGGGCGGCCCGTCGGCGACGGGGGAGTCCTCGGTGAGGACGGCGTCGCCGGCGTCGCCGTGGATCGCGGCGGTGGAGGCCTGCACCCACACCGGCACCGGCTCGTCGAGCGCGGCCGCGGCGGCCGCGAGCGCGCGGGTGGGGCGGACCCGCGAGGTCGTGAGGAGGTCGACGTTCGCGGGGGTCGGCCGCCGATCCACGAGCGCGCCGGCGAGGTTGACGACGGCGGCGCCCCGCAGCTCGCGGGCCCACGGCCCCGGCGTCGCGCCGTCCCAGCCGACCTGCCGGGGACGGGCGCGCGGGTCGGGGGTGCGGCTGAGGACGACGACGTCGTGGCCGCGCTCGGCGAGGTCGTCGCCCAGGCGTCGGCCGAGGGCGCCGCTGCCCCCGGCGATGACGACCTTCACCCGCCCACCGTAGGGCCGGCCCCCCGAGCGGGCGGCGTGGTCCGCGTCGTCCCAGCACGGCCGCCGAGGGCCGGGTGTCGGGGGGGCCGGGTGTCGGGGGGCTGGGGCAGGATGCCGGACGTGAGCGCGACCCCGCCGGAGCAGCCCGCCGACGACCTGCGCGGCGTCCCCGCGGGCGACGCGCCCGCCCCGCCGGGCCCCGCCACCGAGGACGACCGCCGCGCGTGGGCCGCCCTGGCCGACGAGGTGCGGGCCCACCAGTTCGCCTACTACGTGCGCGACGCCCCGACGGTGCCCGACGCCACCTTCGACGCCCTGCTGCGGCGCCTGCAGGAGATGGAGGACGCGCACCCCGACCTGGCGGCGCCCGACTCGCCGACCCAGCGCGTGGGCGGCACCTTCTCCACCGAGTTCACCCCCGTCGACCACCTCGAGCGCCTGCTGAGCCTCGACAACGTCTTCACCGCCGAGGAGCTCGACGAGTGGGTCGAGCGCGTCGTCCGCGAGGCCGGCGAGGGGGCGCGGCTGCGCTGGCTCTGCGAGCCGAAGATCGACGGGCTCGCCGTCGACCTCGTCTACGAGGAGGGCCGCCTGGTGCGGGCCGCCACGCGCGGGGACGGGCGCACGGGGGAGGACGTCACGCTCAACGTCCGCACGCTGCATGGCGTCCCCCACCGCCTCGACGGCTCCTCGGCGCCCGTGCCCGCGCTCCTGGAGGTGCGCGGCGAGGTCTTCTTCCCCGTCGAGGCCTTCGCCGAGCTCAACGCCGGCCTCGTCGAGGCGGGCAAGCAGCCCTTCGCCAACCCGCGCAACGCCGCGGCGGGGTCGCTGCGGCAGAAGGACCCCCGCGTCACCGCCCGCCGCCCCCTGCGCGTGCTCGTCCACGGCCTCGGCCGCCGCGAGGGCTTCGACGTCGCGAGCCAGTCCGAGGCGTACGAGCGCCTCGCGGCCCTGGGCCTGCCCGTCAGCAGCCACCTGCGGGTCGTCGACGACGTCGACGCCGTGCGCGCCTTCGTCGCCCGCACGGGCGAGGGCCGCCACGACGTCGAGCACGAGATCGACGGCGCGGTGGTGAAGGTCGACGACCTGGCCATCCAGCGGCGCCTCGGCGCGACGAGCCGCGCCCCGCGCTGGGCCATCGCCTACAAGTTCCCGCCCGAGGAGGTCACCACCCGCCTGCTGGAGATCTCCGTCAACGTCGGGCGCACCGGCCGGGTCACCCCCTTCGCGCGGATGGAGCCCGTCCTCGTGGCGGGCTCGACGGTCGAGCTGGCCACGCTCCACAACGCCGACGAGGTGCGGCGCAAGGGCGTGCGGCCGGGCGACCTCGTCGTCGTCCGCAAGGCGGGCGACGTCATCCCCGAGGTGCTCGGCCCGGTGCTGGCCGAGGGCGCCGACCCGGCGGCGCGCGGCCCTGAGTGGCGGATGCCGACCGACTGCCCGTCCTGCGGCACCGCGCTGCGGCACGAGCGCGAGGGCGACAAGGACATCCGCTGCCCGAACGCGCGCACCTGCCCGGCCCAGCTGCGGGAGCGCCTCTTCCACATCGCCTCCCGCAACGCCCTCGACGTCGAGGCGCTCGGCTGGGAGGCCGCCGGCGCGCTGCTCGGCGGTGTGCCCGACGCCGGGGGCAGCCGCGACGCGCGGCCCGAGGACGACGGCGCGCCGGTCGACGCCGGCGACCGCGTGCTCACCGACGAGGGCGGGCTCTTCGCCCTCACCGACGCCGACATGCTGCGGGTCCCGCTCTTCCGCAACAGCAACGGCGACCTGTCGGCCAACGGGCGCCGGCTGCTCGACAACCTGGCGGCCGCCCGCGAGAAGCCGCTGTGGCGGGTGCTCGTCGCCCTCTCGATCCGCCACGTCGGCCCCACCGCGGCGCGCTCGCTCGCCACGCGCTTCGGCAGCCTGGACGCCGTCGTCGGCGCCAGCGCCGAGGAGCTGGCCGCCGCCGACGGCGTCGGCCCCGTCATCGCCGAGGCCGTGGGCGCCTGGTGGGCCGTGGACTGGCACCGCGCCATCGTCGAGGCCTGGCGCGAGGCCGGCGTGCGGCTCGAGGACGAGCAGGACGCGTCCGCGCCGCGCCACCTCGAGGGGGTCACCGTCGTCGTCACCGGCGGGCTCGAGGGCTTCAGCCGCGACGGCGCCAAGGAGGCGATCCTCGCCCGCGGCGGCAAGGCCTCCGGCTCGGTGTCGAAGAGGACCGACTTCGTCGTCGTCGGCGAGAACGCCGGCCAGAAGGAGGTGCGGGCCCGCGAGCTGGGGCTGCGGATCCTCGACGAGGACGGCTTCCGGCTGCTGCTGGAGGAGGGGCCCGGCGCGCTGCCGGAGCCCGAGCCGCCCGCGGAGGGCGCTCCGGACGACGCGGGGAAGGAGACGGCGGACGCGGCGACGGGTGAGGTCGACGCAGCACCGGCCAGTCCCGAGGGCGACGCGTCCGCCGTCGGGGCGCCCGCGACGAGGCCCCGCAGGACCGACCTCGACGACGTCCGCGCCTGGGCCCGGGAGAACGGGCACGACGTCGCCGCGCGGGGCCGCGTCCGGCAGGCGGTCCTCGACGCCTACGACGCCCGCGAGGAAGTGCGCTGACGTGGTGGCCCGCCTCCCGCTCGGCGGGTCGGGCCGGCCACCTCCCGGCTCCTAGACTCACGCGCATGCCCGCCCTCTCACCCGACGACGTGGCGCGCCTCGCGGCCCTCGCGCGCATCGACCTCGAGCCCGCGGAGCTGGAGCGGCTGGCCGGCGAGCTCGACGCCGTCGTCGCCGCGGTCGCCTCCGTGTCCTCCGTCGTGTCCGACGACGTGCCCGCCACGAGCCACCCGCTGCCGCTCGTCGACGTCTACCGGGAGGACGTCGTGGAGCCGTCCCTGCCCGCGGAGGACGTCCTCGCCGGCGCGCCCGCGGCCCAGGACGGCCGCTTCCTCGTCCCCCAGATCCTCGAGGAGGACTGATGGCCCCTTCGGCCGACCAGAGCAGCGGCCCGCAGACCGGCCCGGACGAGCTCGTCCGCGCGAGCGCCGCCGACCTCGCCCGCCGCCTCACGGCCGGCGAGGTCACGAGCGAGGACGTCGTGCGCGCGCACCTCGACCGCATCGCGGCCGTCGACGGCGCGCCCGGCGACGGCCGCGGCGTCGCGGCCTACCTGCACGTCAGCGGCGAGGAGGCGCTGGCGACGGCCCGCGACGTCGACGCCCGCCGCGCGGCCGGCGAGCAGCTGCACGCCCTCGCCGGCGTCCCCGTCGCCGTCAAGGACGTCGTCGTCACGCGCGGCACGCCCACGACCGCCGGCTCGAAGATCCTCGAGGGCTGGGTGCCCCCGTACGACGCGACGCTCGTCGAGCGGCTGCACGCCGCGGGGATGCCGGTGCTCGGCAAGACGAACATGGACGAGTTCGCCATGGGCAGCTCGACCGAGCACTCCGCCTACGGGCCGACGCGCAACCCCTGGGACACCGCGCGGACGCCGGGCGGCTCCGGCGGCGGCAGCGCCGCGGCGGTCGCCGCCTTCGAGGCGCCGCTCGCGGTCGGCACCGACACCGGCGGCTCGATCCGCCAGCCCGCCGCCGTCACCGGCTCGGTCGGCGTCAAGCCCACCTACGGCGGGATCTCGCGGTACGGGCTCATCGCCATGGCCTCGAGCCTCGACCAGGCGGGGCCTTGCGCCCGGTCCGTGCTCGACGCGGCGCTCCTCCACGAGGTCATGGGCGGCCACGACCCCCGCGACGCGACGTCGCTGCCCGACCCCGTCGGCCCGCTCGCCGAGGCCGCCCGCTCGCGCGACGTGCGCGGCATGCGCGTCGGCGTCGTGCGCGAGCTCACCGGCGAGGGGTTCTCGTCCGAGGTCATGGCCAGCTTCCGGTCCGCGCTGGACCTGCTCGCGGACGCCGGCGCCGAGGTCGTCGAGGTCTCCTGCCCGACCTTCGCCCACGCCCTCGACGCCTACTACCTCGTCATGCCGAGCGAGGCCTCGAGCAACCTGGCCCGCTTCGACGGCATGCGCTTCGGCCTGCGGGTCGAGCCGTCCGAGGGCCCGGTGACGGCGGAGCGCGTCATGGCCGCCACGCGCGGCGCGGGCTTCGGCCCCGAGGTCAAGCGCCGGATCATCCTCGGCACCTACGCCCTGTCGGCCGGCTACTACGACGCCTACTACGGCTCGGCGCAGAAGGTCCGCACGCTCGTCCAGCGCGACTTCGCCGCGGCGCACGAGCAGGCCGACGTCCTCGTCTCGCCGACGGCGCCGACGACGGCGTTCCCGCTGGGGAGCCGCCTCGACGACCCGCTCGCCATGTACGCCGCCGACATCGCCACCATCCCCGCCAACCTCGCGGGCGTGCCGGGCATGTCGCTGCCGAGCGGCCTCGCCGCCGACGGCCTGCCCGTCGGGTTCCAGGTCATGGCGCCGGCCCGCGCCGACGAGCGCCTCTACCGCCTCGGCGGCGCCCTCGAGGCGCTGCTCGAGGACCGCTGGGGCGGGCCGCTGCTCGCCTCGGCCCCGGCCCTCGACACCGTGCCCGCCCGACCGGAGGTCGCCACCGCATGAGCACCGCCACCGCACCGGCCGCCATGGGCGGCGAGCCGCTCGTCGCCTACGACGACGCCGCGGCGCGCTACGACGTCGTCATCGGCCTCGAGGTCCACGTCGAACTCGGCACCGCGACGAAGATGTTCGACGGCTCCTCGACGGCCTTCGGCGCCGAGCCCAACACCCAGGTGTCCCCGGTGTCGCTCGGCCTGCCGGGCGCGCTGCCCGTGGTCAACCGCACGGCGGTCGAGCACGGCATCCGCATCGGCCTGGCGCTCGACTGCACCATCGCGGAGATGTGCCGCTTCGCCCGGAAGAACTACTTCTACCCGGACATGCCGAAGAACTTCCAGACCTCGCAGTACGACGAGCCCATCGCGGCCGACGGGCACCTCGACGTCGTCCTCGAGGACGGCACGCCCTGGCGCGTCGAGGTCGAGCGGGCGCACCTGGAGGAGGACACGGGCAAGTCGACGCACGTCGGCGGGGCCACGGGCCGCATCCACGGCGCCGATCACTCCCTCGTCGACTACAACCGCGCCGGCATCCCGCTCGTCGAGATCGTCACGCGACCCGTCACCGGCGCCGGCGCGCGCGCCCCCGAGGTGGCCCGCGCCTACGTCGCCGCGCTGCGCGACCTGCTGCGCGCGCTCGGCGTGTCCGAGGCCCGCATGGAGCAGGGCCAGATGCGCGCCGACGTCAACGTCTCGCTGCGGCCCTCGCCCGAAGCACCGCTCGGGACGCGCACGGAGACGAAGAACGTCAACTCCTTCCGCTCCGTCGAGCGGGCCGTGCGGTACGAGGTGTCGCGCCAGGCCGCGGTCCTCGACGCGGGCGGGTCGGTGCTGCAGGAGACGCGGCACTGGCACGAGGACACGGGCATCACGACGTCCGGGCGCGTGAAGTCCGACGCCGACGACTACCGCTACTTCCCCGAGCCCGACCTCGTGCCCATGACGCCGTCGCGCGCCTGGGTCGAGGAGGTCCGCGCGTCCCTGCCCGAGCTGCCCGTCGCCCGCCGCGCGCGGCTGCAGGCGGAGTGGGGCTACAGCGACCTCGAGATGCGCGACGTCGTCAACGCCGGGCTCCTCGACGTCATCTCCGCGACCGTGGCGCAGGGCGCGAGCCCGGCCGCCGCCCGCAAGTGGTGGGGCGGGGAGCTGGCGCGCACCGCCAACGCCCGCGAGGTGGAGGTCACGGCGCTGCCCGTCGGCCCCGCCGAGGTCGCCGAGCTCGCCGGGCTCGTCGAGTCGGGGCGCATCACCGACCGGATGGCGCGCGAGGTGCTCGAGGGCGTGCTCGCGGGGGAGGGGACGCCGACCGAGGTCGTCACCGCCCGCGGCCTCGAGGTCGTCTCCGACGAGTCGGCGCTCGTCACGGCCGTGGACGAGGCGCTGGCGGCGAACCCGGACGTCGCGGAGAAGATCCGCGGCGGCAAGGTGCAGGCCGCCGGGGCGGTCGTGGGCGCCGTCATGAAGGCCACCCGCGGGGCCGCGGACGCCAAGCGCGTGCGCGAGCTCGTGCTCGAGCGGGTCGGGGCACCGCAGGCCTGAGCCCGAGCGGGCCCCGGCGGTCGGGCCCGGCGGTCGGGTCCGGCCGTCGGGTCCGGCCGTCGGACCTCGGTCGTCCGTGCTCGGTCGTCAGGGCAGGGGCGTCGCCGCCGGTAGCGTTCCGGGGTGCCTCCCGAGACCGCCGCCCCGTCCGCCCGCGAGCCCCGCGCCCCCCGGCCGGGCCCGGTGGTCCGTCCGCTCGGGCCCGAGGACCACGCCCGGCAGTGGCGCCTGCACGCGCTGTCCTTCGGCGAGGACCTGTCGTCGCCGCCCGACCCGGGCACGGAGCCCGAGGGCGCCGTCCGCTACGGGGCGCTGGGCGACGACGGCGACCTCCTCGGCGCGGTGACGCTCCTGCCGCGCGAGCACTGGTGGGGCGGGCGGCGCGTCGTGGCCGCCGACGTCACCGACGTCGCCGTCCAGCCGGAGGCCCGCGGCGCGGGCGTCGCGACGTCCCTGCTCCGCGCCCTCCTCAAGGGCGCCCGCGAGCGCGGCGCCGCCGTCTCGGCGCTCTTCCCGACCGTCGCCGGGCTCTACCGCCGCGCCGGCTGGGAGGTCACGGGCACGCTGACGACCGTCGAGGTGCCCACGCACGCCCTCGCGCGCAGCGGGGCGGCGCCCGGCCTCACCACGCGCACGGGCGGCGCGGCCGACCTGCCCGCGGTGGCCGCCCTCTACGAGCGCGAGGCCCGTGCGCGCAGCGGCATGCTCGTCCGCCCGGCGCCGGCCACGGACCGGCTGCCCGAGGGCGTCGACGGACTGACCCTCGTCGAGGACGGCGACCGGCTCGTCGCCGCCGCGAGCTGGCACCGCGGCCGCGGCTACGGCCGCGAGGCCGTCTTCACGGTCCGCGACGTCGTCGCCGACACCCCGGCGGCCGCGCGGACGCTGCTGGGGGTGCTGGCCGGCTGGGCGCCGGTCGCCCGCAACCTCCACCTGCGCCTGCTGCGCGGGGACGCCGTCGCCACCGCGCTGCCCGTCGAGCTGGCCCGCGTCGTCGACCGCAAGGTCGCCATGCACCGGGTGGTGGACCTCGAGCAGGCCATGGCGCAGCGCGGCTGGCCGCAGCCGCTGTCGGGGTCGGTGGTCGTCGAGCTGCGGGACGACCTCGCGCCGTGGAACTCCGGCACCTGGGAGCTGTCGGTCTCCGGGGGCCGCGGCCGTGCGGTCCGCACGGACGCCG
>NZ_JBBHZG010000001.1:260002-336698 GCF_037482305.1 Pseudokineococcus sp. 5B2Z-1 | reverse complement strand
CCCCCCGCCCCCCGCGCCGGTGGTCCGCCTGACCCCCTCCGGCCTGGCCGCCCTCTACGCCGGGTCGGTCACCGCGCTCGGCGCCGTGCGCACCGCGGGCGCCGAGGTGCTCTGCGACGACGAGGACGCCGCCCTCGGGGCGCTCGACGTGCTCGCCGGCGGCGACCTCGTCGAGGTGCTCGACTACTTCTGACGTGCGCACCCCACCCGGGCGCGAGCGCCCCGCTCGACGTCGCCCGACGCCCCCGGCATGAGCGGCGGGCTGCTCGCGACCGCGCTCGCGGCCCTCTCCCGCGACGGCGTCGACCTGCCCGCGGCGGCTGCTCTGCCCGAGCTCCTCGCCGCCCTGGGCGGCGCGGGCCGGGCGCTGCTCGTCGCGCCGCCCGGGACGGGCAAGACGACGCTGGCCCCGCTCGCGCTCGCCGACGCCCTGGCGGAGCGCGGCGGCCCCGGCCGCGTCGTCGTCACCGAGCCGCGGCGCGTCGCGGTGCGCGCCGCCGCCGGGCGGATGGCGGCGCTCCTCGGCGAGGACGTGGGCGGCGCCGTCGGCTACGCCGTCCGCGGCGAGCGGCGCACGAGCGCGCGCACCCGCGTGGAAGTGGTGACGACCGGGCTGCTCCTGCGCCGGCTCCAGGCCGACCCCGAGCTCCCGGGCACGGGCGCCGTGCTGCTCGACGAGGTGCACGAGCGGGCGCTGGACGCCGACCTCGCCCTGGCGCTCGTCGTCGACGCCCGCGCGGTGCTCCGCCCCGACCTGTGGCTCGTGGCGGCGTCCGCGACCCCCGACCAGGCGGCCCTGCGGCGCGCGCTCGCGGGGGCCCCGCCGCCCGACCCCTCGGCGCCCGACCCCTCGCCGCCCGACCCGTCGGCGTCGTCCGAGGTCGCGGACGGCGCCGCGGGGCCGGTGCCCGTCGTCGTCGCGACGGCGCCCGTGCACCCGCTCGCGGTGGTGCACGACCCGCCGCCGCCCGGGCTCGACCCGCCGCAGGGCCTGCGGGTGGACCCGCGGCTGCTCGAGCACGTCGCCGCGGCCACGGCCCGGGCGCTCGACGCCCACCCCGGCGACGTGCTCGTCGTCCTCCCGGGCGCGCGCGAGATCGCTCGCGTGCAGGCCCGGCTGCGGGCCGCGCGCCCCGACGTCGACGTCCTCGCGCTGCACGGGCGCACGCCGCGGGCGGAGCAGGACCGAGCGCTGCGGCCGGGCCCGCGCCGGCGCGTGGTCGTCGCCAGCGCCGTCGCGGAGTCGAGCCTCACCGTCCCCGGCGTGCGCGTCGTCGTGGACGCCGGCCTCGCGCGGGTGCCGCGGACCGACCACGCCCGCGGCCTGGCGGGGCTGGACACCGTGCGGGTCTCGCGCGCCTCGGCCGAGCAGCGCGCCGGCCGCGCGGCCCGGGAGGGGCCGGGCGTGGTCGTCCGCTGCTGGTCGGCCGCGGACGACGCCCGCCTGCCGCCGCGCCCGGAGCCGGAGGTGGCGACGGCGGACCTCGCCGGCGCCCTGCTGGCCCTCGCCTGCTGGGGCAGCCCCCGCGGGGAGGGGCTGGCGCTGCCCGACCCGCTGCCCGCGGGCGCCGTCGCCGCGGCCGAGCGGGCCCTCGGCGACCGCGGGCTCCTCGACGCCGCGGGCCGCGCCACGCCGCTGGGGCGTGAGGTGGCGGGCACGGGGCTGGACCCGCGGCTCGGCCGGGCGCTGCTGCTGGGCGCCCGGGCCGTCGGGTCGCGCGCGGCGGCGGAGGTCGTGGCGCTGCTGTCCGAGGACGGCCCGGGGGGCGGCGCTGGGGCGGGCGACGACCTCGTCGCGGCGTGGCGCGCGCTGCGGCGCGGGGACGACGCCGCGCGCTCGGCGGCCTGGCGGCGGGAGGTCGAGCGGCTGCGGGGGTCGCTCCGCTCCGCCGCGGACCGTCGGCCGACGACCGCCGGCCCGGGGAGCGGTGCAGGTGGGCTCGCCGGCGACGACGAGGCGGTGGCCGGCCTCGTCGTCGCCCTGGCGCACCCGGAGCGGGTGGGGCGCCGTCGACGCGGGGCCGACGGCGGCGAGCGCGACGAGCTGCTCCTCGTCGGCGGCACGGGCGCGTGGCTCGTCCCCGGGTCGGCCTGGTCGGGGTCGTCCTGGTCGCGCTCGGGCGCGCCGACGGGTCGCGGGGACGGCCCGGCGCCGGACGGCTGGCTGGCCGTCGCGCGTCTCGACCGGCCCCTCGGGTCGGCCGACGCCGTGGTCCGCCTCGCCGCGCCGGTCTCCGAGGACGCCGCCCGCCTCGCCGCGGCGCCGCTGCTGGAGACGGAGGAGGAGGTCGCCTGGGTCGGGGGCGCGGGTGGCGACGTCCGGGCCCGCCGCGTCGAGCGGCTGGGCGCCGTCGTCCTCGCCGAGGCGCCCCTCACCGACCCGCCGCCGGAGGCGCTGCAGGCCGCCCTGCTCGACGGGCTCGGGCGGGCGGGCCTCGCCCTCCTCGCCCCCTCGGACGCCGCGGAGCGCCTGCGGCTGCGCCTCGCCGCGCTGGGGGCCGCCCTCGGGGAGCCGTGGCCCGACGTCTCGCCCGAGGCGCTCGTCGCGGGCGCCGCGGGGTGGCTGGGCCCCGAGCTCGCCGCGGCACGGCGTCGCTCCGACCTCGCGCGCACCGACGTCGCGACCGCCCTGAGGCGGCTGCTGCCGTGGCCGCAGGCCTCCCGCCTCGACGAGCTGGCGCCCGAGCGGCTGGCCCTGCCGTCCGGACGGACGGCGCGCCTGGACTACGCCGACCCGCTCGCGCCCGTCCTCGCCGTCCGGCTGCAGGACGTCCTCGGCTGGCAGGACGCGCCCCGCGTGGCGGACGGGCGCACCGCCGTCGTCGTCCACCTGCTCTCCCCGGCGGGCCGCCCCCTCGCGGTGACGGGCGACCTCGCGTCCTTCTGGCGCGGCCCCTACGCGCAGGTCCGCGCCGAGATGCGCGGGCGCTACCCCAAGCACGCCTGGCCCGAGGACCCGCTCGCTCGATGAGCCCGGGCCTCCGGCGGTGAAGGGGGCGTCACCTTCGCGTGGGGAGCGTTCCCAGGGGTGAAGGAGGCGTCACCTTCGCGTGGGGAGAGGCTTCTGAGGTGAAGGAGGCGTCACCTTCGCGTGGGGAAGGGCCCAGGGGGTGAAGGAGGCGTCACCTTCCCGTCGAGAGGGCTGTCCGAGGTGAAGGAGGCGTCACCTTCACGACGAGGGCCGGGGCGACGACGTCCGGCTCAGCCGAGCGGCAGCCGCAGCAGCTGGTCCTCGCCGTCGCCGTCGTTCGTCAGCACCCGCAGCGCGCCGCCGCCCGGGGCCACGGCGACGTCGCGCAGGCGCCCGTGCTCGCCGACGAGGTACGGCTCGGGCTGCCCGACCGGACCGCCCTCCGGCGACGTCGCCACGGGCACCCGCCAGAGCCGCTGCCCGCGCAGGGCGCTCACCCACACGGCGTCGTCGGCCACCGCCAGGCCGCTGGGGGAGGCCTCCGACGGGCGCCACCAGACGAGGGGGTCGGTGAAGCCGGCGTCGGCGGCGTCCTGCCCGCCGGGGCCCTCGACCTCCGGCCAGCCGTAGTTGCGCCCGGGCTCCAGGAGGTTGAGCTCGTCCCAGGTGTCCTGGCCGAACTCGCTGGCGTACAGGCGGTCCTGCGCGTCCCAGCCCAGCCCCTGGACGTTGCGGTGGCCCAGCGTCCAGACCGGGGAGCCCTCCGTGGGGTTGCCCGGGGCCGGCGCGCCGTCCGGCGTGACGCGCAGGACCTTGCCGGCGAGCGACGCCGCGTCCTGGGCCAGCTCGGGCTGCCGCGCGTCGCCCGTCGTCACGTAGAGCAGGCCGTCGGGCCCGAAGGCGAGGCGGCCGCCGTTGTGGACCTGCGCGCGGGGGATGCCCGCGAGCACCGTCTCCGGCTCGCCGAGCCCGTCACCGGACAGGACGGCGCGCACGACGGCGTTGTCGTCGGCCCGCGTGACGTAGGCGTAGACGAGCCCGTCCTCGACGAAGGACGGCGACAGCGCGAGCCCCAGGAGGCCGCCCTCGCCGCGCGGCAGGGCGCCGCCGAAGGTCTCGTCGGGGCTCGTCGTCGGCACGTCGGACACCTGGCCGTCCGCGGTGAGCCGCACCACCCGGGCCTCGTCGCGCAGGCTCAGCAGCGACGAGCCGTCCGGGAGGGCGACGACCGACCAGGGGAGCGGCAGGCCCTCGGCGACCACCTCGGCGGGTCCGGCGGGCGTCCCGCTCGCGCTCGGGGCGGTGGGGGTCGGGGTCGTCGTCGGCGCGTCGGCGACGGCTGACGGCGAGGGGGTCGTCGGCGAGGAGCCCGCCGTCGACGCCGGCACCTCGCCCGTCGGCGCGGGGGAGGCGCCCGGGTCCTCGCCGCCGCAGGCCGCGAGGCCCATTGCGGCGACGGCGGCGACGGCCGCGCGCGAGGCGCGCACGGCTCGGCGGGGGGCGGCGGTCGGGCGTCCGGCACGGAGGGAGGCGGCCATGGGGGGACAACGACCGGGCGCGCCCGCGTGATCCCCGGCCGGCGAGGAGCCGCCACCGCGCCGCCGGGACGCGGTCCCACCACGATGGCCGCATGGCTGGTCGACCGCTCGTGTCCCTGCCCGAGGCCGCGCTCGCCCGCGAGGTGGGGGTCCCCCTCGTCGGGGAGGGCGGCTCGCCGGACGGCGCCGACAGCACTCACAGCCCCGATGGCCCTGGCCTCCCCGACGGCCCGGGCGTCGAGGGCGTCGTCTGGGACCTCGAGCAGCCGCCGGCGGACGCGCTGGCCGCCGAGCAGGTCGAGCGGCTGTCCCTCGTCGTCCTGCCCTACCAGGGCCGTCCGTCGGCGCTCGGCTCCCTGCGCGACCTGCCCGCGCTGCGGGTCGTGCAGACCCAGACGACCGGGGTCGACGCCGTCGCGGCGCACGTGCCCGACGGCGTCGCGCTCGCCTCGGCCGCGGGCGCGCACGACGCCGGGACGGGGGAGATCGCCCTCGCGCTGCTGCTCGCGAGCGTCCGGCGGCTCGACGACGCCGTCCGCGACGCCCAGGAGGGCCGCTGGCGGGGGCCCGAGGGCCTGCGCCCGGGGCTCGCCGGGCGCACCGTCCTCGTCCTCGGCGCGGGCGGCATCGGCGACGCCGTCGTGCGCCGTCTCCAGCCGTTCGAGGTGGACGTCGTCCGCGTCGCCACCCGCGCCCGCACCGACGAGCTCGGGCCCGTCCACGGCGTCGACGAGCTGGGCGCGCTGCTGCCGCGGGCGGACGCCCTCGTCCTCGCCGTCCCCCTGACCGACGGGACGCGCGGCCTCGTGGACGCCGGGGTGCTGGCCGCGCTGCCCGACGGCGCCGTCGTCGTCAACGTCGCGCGCGGGCCCGTCGTCGACACCGACGCCCTCGTCGCCGAGGTGGCCGCCGGCCGCCTGCGGGCGGCGCTCGACGTCACCGACCCCGAGCCGCTGCCGCCCGAGCACCCGCTGTGGCGGCTGCCCGGCGCTATCGTCACGCCCCACGTCGGCGGCGCGACCGACGCCATGCGCCCGCGCGTCGTCGCGCTGCTGCGCCGCCAGCTGGCGGCGCTCGCCGCGGGGGAGCCGCTCGAGAACGTCGTCCGCGGGGCCTGACGGCTGCGCGGCGGGGCCCGGCGGCCCGGGCCCGCAGGGCGGACGCCCGCCGGGGCGCCGGGACGGGCGCTCCTACACTCCGCGGCATGACGCAGGCACCCGAGCGCAGCAGCTCCACCACGACCCCCGCCGCCGCGGGTGTCGACCGGAAGCCGCGCAGCCGCCAGGTCACCGACGGGCTCGAGGCCACGGCCTCGCGCGGCATGCTCCGCGCCGTCGGGATGGGCGACGACGACTTCGCCAAGCCCCAGATCGGGGTCGCGAGCTCGTGGAACGAGATCACGCCGTGCAACCTCTCCCTCGACCGGCTCGCGAAGTCGGTCAAGGACGGCGTCCACGCCGCCCAGGGCTACCCGCTGGAGTTCGGGACCATCTCGGTCTCCGACGGCATCTCCATGGGCCACGAGGGCATGCACTTCTCGCTCGTGAGCCGCGAGGTCATCGCCGACAGCGTCGAGACCGTCATGCAGGCCGAGCGCCTCGACGGCTCGGTGCTCCTCGCCGGCTGCGACAAGTCGCTGCCGGGCATGCTCATGGCCGCCGCGCGCCTCGACCTCGCCAGCGTCTTCCTCTACGCCGGCTCGATCCTCCCCGGCGTCGCCAAGCTGTCCGACGGCAGCGAGAAGCAGGTGACGATCATCGACGCCTTCGAGGCGGTCGGGGCCTGCTCGCGCGGGCTCATGAGCCGCGAGGACGTCGACGCCATCGAGCGGGCCATCTGCCCCGGCGAGGGCGCCTGCGGCGGCATGTACACGGCCAACACCATGGCCAGCGCCGCCGAGGCGCTCGGCATGTCGCTGCCCGGCTCGGCCGCGCCGCCCGCCACCGACCGCCGCCGCGACGGCTTCGCCCGCCGGTCCGGCGCAGCCGTCGTCGGCCTGCTGGAGCGGGGCATCACGGCCCGCGACATCATGACCAAGGAGGCGTTCGAGAACGCCATCGCCGTCGTCATGGCCTTCGGCGGCTCGACCAACGCCGTCCTGCACCTGCTCGCCATCGCCAACGAGGCCGAGGTCGAGCTCACGCTCGACGACTTCGACCGCATCGGCAGCACGGTGCCGCACCTGGCCGACGTGAAGCCCTTCGGCCGCCACGTCATGACCGACGTCGACCGCGTCGGCGGCGTCCCCGTCGTCATGCGCGCGCTGCTCGACGCCGGCCTGCTCCACGGCGACGCGCTCACCGTGACGGGGAGGACGATGGCGGAGAACCTCGCCGACATCGCGCCGCCGGACGTCGACGGCGCCGTGCTCCGGGCCATGGACGCCCCGATCCACCGCACCGGCGGCATCACCGTCCTCAAGGGCTCGCTCGCCCCCGGCGGCGCCGTCGTGAAGTCGGCCGGCTTCGAGTCGGACGTCTTCGAGGGCACCGCCCGCGTCTTCGACCGCGAGCGCGCCGCGATGGACGCCCTCGAGGACGGCACCATCAGCGCCGGCGACGTCGTCGTCATCCGCTACGAGGGCCCCAAGGGCGGCCCGGGCATGCGGGAGATGCTCGCGATCACGGGCGCCATCAAGGGCGCCGGCCTCGGCAAGGACGTGCTGCTCCTCACCGACGGCCGCTTCTCCGGCGGGACGACGGGCCTGTGCGTCGGCCACGTCGCCCCCGAGGCCGTCGACGCCGGTCCCATCGCCTTCGTCCGCGACGGCGACCGCATCCGCCTCGACGTCACGGCCAAGACCCTCGACGTCCTCGTCGACGACGCCGAGCTGGCCCAGCGCCGCGCCGACGGCTGGCAGCCGCTGCCGCAGCGCTACACCCGCGGGGTGCTCGCGAAGTACGCCAAGCTCGTCGGCTCGGCGTCGGGCGGCGCCGTCCTGGCCTGAGCCGAGCGGACCGCCGGACCCGACCTGCTCGTCGCTCGTGACCGTCCACGGTCACGAGCGACGAGCAGGTCCCGGCGCCCGGTGGCGACGGGCGCCCGGACGGCGCTGGGTACGGTCCCCGCCATGCCCTCGCCCCCCGGCCCGGACCTCGACGACGTCGACCGCGCCGTCGTCACCGCGCTCGTCGCGGACGGCCGCCTCAGCTACACCGACCTCGGCAAGCAGGTCGGGCTGCCGACGTCGACCGTGCACCAGCGCGTGCGCCGCCTCGAGCAGCGCGGCGTCCTGCGCGGCTACACGGCCGTCGTCGACCCCGAGGCCCTGGGCCTGCCGCTGTCGGCCATCGTCTCGGTGACGCCGTTCGACCCCGCCGCGCCCGACGACGTCCCCGAGCGCCTCGCCCGGGTGGCCGAGGTCGAGTCGTGCTGGTCCGTCGCCGGCGAGGAGAGCTACGTCCTCCTCGTCCGCACCGAGACGCCGGGCCGCCTCGAGGAGGTCCTCGCCGAGATCCGGACGGCTGGCTCGGTCGCCACGCGCACCACCGTCATCCTCTCCACGCCCTTCGAGGGTCGGCGTCGCACGACCTGACAGTGCGGCGACGGGGGAGTGGTCCACGACCGTGACCGTGCACGGTCACGCCCGTGGACCACTCCACCGGGGGACGGCGCTCGGCCCCGCACCGGGCGTCGGGCGGGCAGACTGCCGGGCGGACGCGCCCTCCGGGGCGGCGACGGGGGACGACGGGGGACGGGGACGACGTGGTGCCGCAGGACGACTGGTTCTTCAGGACCGACGGGGGAGACGGGGCCGACGCCGGGGAGCGGGCCGGCTCGGGTCACCGCGTCGACGACGTGACGGCGGTGGCCGGCGCCCCGGGCGAGGAGGCCGGCCCGCCCGGGCGAGCCCCGCGCGGGCGCCGGCGCGCCCTCGTCGCGGCGGGCGCCACCGCGGCGGTGGCCCTCGGGCTCACCGCCGCCGGAGCCGTGGTCGTGACCGGCCTCGGCGGGCCGGACGTCGTCCTCGCGCGCGCGGCCTCCCCGGTGGCGCCCGAGGCCTCCGGCGGCGGGGCCGCGCCCGACGGCGCGGACGACGCCTACCTCGCCTCCCTCACCGCCCCGACCGAGACCCCGCCGCCGCCCCCGCCGCCCGAGCCGGTGGACGTCCCGGAGCCCGTGGTGCGGGTCGAGCCGCTCGCGCCGGGCGAGTCCTACGGCGAGGACGCCGACCCCCACGCCGTCGCGTACGAGGTGCCCGACCTCGGGGCGAGCTGGTCGGCGGCCCTGCCGGACGGGCAGGTCGCGCTCGGCGACCTCGGCCAGTACCGCCTCCAGCCCACCGTGCCCGGGCAGAGCTGCGACGGCGGGTCGTCCTCGCCGCGCTCCGTGGCGGGACGGCAGTGGATGTGGGCGGAGGAGGACTCCGACCGGCTCGACCAGACCACCGTCGAGCTCGTCGTCACCGGGTGGCCCGAGGGCGGTGGCCCCGCGGCCTTCGCGGACGTCGTCGAGGACGACGGGCCCTGCACCTGGTTCGACGACGTGCCGTCGCCCGCCGACGTCGCCGTCCCCTCGGCGGACGAGGCCTGGGCCGGCGTGCGCACGAGCCCGGTGGGCGACGGCTCGACCGTCCTGCTGGGCGCCGCCCGCACGGGCGACCTCGTCGTGGGGGTCCAGGTGTGGCACCCGGCGGCCGGCGACGCCGACGCCCTCACCGGCCGGCTCCTCGAGGCCGCCGTGCTCGAGCTCCGCGAGGCCGACCCCGGCGGCGCCGCCGGCTGACCCGCCGGGGCGGCGCCCCGCGGCTACGGTCGCGCGCGTGGCCTTCTCGATCGTGGGGCGCAGCCCCGACGGCACGGCCCTCGGCGTCGCCGTGGCCTCCAAGTTCCTGGCCGTCGGCGGCTTCGTCCCCGCCCTCGAGGTGGGCGTCGGGGCGCTCGCGACCCAGGCGGCCGTCAACCTCGCGCTCAAGGCCGAGGGGCTGGCGCTGATGCGCGGCGGTGCCACCGCCGCCGAGGCGCTGGACCGCTTCCTCGCCGCCGACGAGGGGCGCGAGGAGCGCCAGGCCGGCGCGGTCGACGCCGACGGCCGGTCGGCGACGCGCAGCGGGAGCGCGTGCCACCCGTGGGCGGGCGGGGAGGCCGGCGAGGGGCCCGAGGGGTCCTTCGCCGCGCAGGGCAACATCCTCGTCGGCCCGGAGGTCGTCGAGGCGATGGTCGCCGCGTGGCGGGCCTCCGCGGCCGAGCGGTCCCTGCCGCGCCGCCTGCTCGCGGCGCTGGAGGCCGGTGACGCCGCGGGCGGCGACCGCCGCGGTCGCCAGTCCGCGGCCCTCGTCGTCGTCGCGCCGGGAGGGGGGTACGGCGGCTCGGACGTCGTCGTCGACCTGCGCAGCGACGACGACGCCGCCCCCGTGGCCCACCTCGCCCGGATGCTCGCCGAGCACGAGCTCCTCTTCGGCCGGACGCCGCCCGAGGAGCTGCTGGCCTGGGACGACGGCCTGCGCGCCGAGGTCCGCCGGCTCCTCGACGGGACCGGCACCACCGGCGGCGACCTGGCGGGGGACCTCGAGCGGTGGGCCGGCGCGCAGAACCTCGAGGAGCGCGTGCGCCCGGGCGGTGTCGACCGCCTCGATCCGGTCCTGCTCGCGCAGCTGCGCCGCGCGGACGGATGATCCTCCCGTCGTAGCCGGTCTCGGCGGGACGTGGAAGGGCCTGAGGGCCTTGTCGAGCGGAGGATCTCCCGTCTAGCCTCCGGGCATGAGCGCACCCACCGTCGACCGCCCCACGAGCGCCGCCCCCGACGCGAGCAGGCCCGCCCCCAGCGGGCCGGTCACGGCCGCCACCGCCCACGAGCACGTCGCGGCGCACATGCTCGACGACGGCCTCGGCCTGGTCCTCGACCTGGCGGCCTCCCGCGGCTCGCGCCTCGTCGACGCCCGCGACGGCAGCTCCTACCTCGACATGTTCACCTTCTTCGCGTCCTCGGCCCTCGGGATGAACCACCCGGACGTCGCCGAGGACGAGGCCTTCCGCGCGGAGCTGCTCCTCTCGGCGCTGTCCAAGCCGAGCAACTCCGACATCGTCACGGTCGAGCGGGCGCGCTTCGTCGACGTCTTCGCGCGCGTCCTCGGCGTCCCCGAGCTGCCGCACCTGTTCTTCGTCGAGGGCGGCGGGCTCGCCGTTGAGAACGCGCTCAAGACGGCCTTCGACTGGAAGAGCCGGTGGAACGAGGCCCACGGGATCGACCCGGCGCTCGGCACGAAGGTGCTCCACCTGCGCCAGGCGTTCCACGGCCGCACCGGGTACACGATGTCGCTGACGAACACCGACCCCACCAAGGTCGCGCGCTTCCCGCAGTTCGACTGGCCGCGCATCGACAACCCGCACCCCGTCGAGGGCGAGGACGACGCCGTCCTGCGCGCCCGCGAGGACGCGGCGCTCGCGCAGGCCCGCGCCGCCTTCGAGCAGCACGCGCACGACATCGCCTGCGCGATCGTCGAGCCGATCCAGGGGGAGGGCGGGGACAACCACCTCACGCCCCGCTTCCTGCAGGGCCTGCAGGCGCTCTGCCACGAGTTCGACGCCCTCTTCGTCTGCGACGAGGTGCAGACCGGCTGCGGCCTCACGGGCACGGCCTGGGCGCACCAGCAGCTCGGGCTCGAGCCCGACGTCGTGGCCTTCGGCAAGAAGACGCAGGTCTGCGGGATCATGGCCGGCCGCCGCGTGGACCTCGTGCCCGACAACGTCTTCCGCGTCTCGAGCCGCATCAACTCCACCTGGGGCGGCGGGCTCGTCGACATGGTCCGCGCGCGGCGCATCCTCGAGGTGCTCGAGCGGGACGACCTCGTGGGCCACGCCGCCCGCGCCGGCGAGCACCTGCTGGCGGGCCTGCGCGACCTCGCCGCCCGGCACCCCGAGGTCACCGACGTGCGCGGCCGCGGCCTCATGTGCGCCTTCGACCTGCCCGACGGCGAGCGCCGCGGCGCGCTGCTGGCCCACCTGGAGACCCACGAGCACGTGCTCGCCCTCGGGTGCGGCTCGCGCAGCGTCCGCTTCCGCCCGGCCCTCACCGTGACCACCGACGAGCTCGACGAGGCCCTCGCCGCCGTCGACCGCGCCCTGTCCGCCCTCTCCGGCGCCGCGGCGGGCGACACGGCCATGGCCGGTGCGGTGGCCGGTGCGGCCGTCGGCGCGCCGGCGCCGGGCGGCCCCGCCCCGGTGGCGGGGGAGGGCTCCTGAGCGCGGGCGGCGGGCTCGTCGGCACGACGGTGCTGCGGGCCCGCTTCGCCGCCGCCCTCTCGGCGCTCTACGCCACCGAGGTGCCGGCCTACGGCACGCTCGTGGAGGTCGCCGGGGAGGTCAACGCCGCCGTCCTCGCCGCGGACCCGCAGGCGGCGCAGGAGCTCGGGAGCATCGAGCGGGTGACGGCCGAGCGCCACGGCGCGATCCGCGTCGGCACCGCCCGCGAGCTCGCGCAGGTGGGGCAGGTCTTCGCCGCGCTCGGCATGCGCCCGGTCGGCTTCTACGACCTGCGCGAGGCCGGGCAGCCCGTCCCCGTCGTCTCGACGGCCTTCCGCCCCGTGGACGACGCGGAGCTGGCGGCCAACCCGTTCCGCGTCTTCACCTCGGTGCTGGCCACGGACGACCGCCGCTTCTTCGACGCCGACCTCCAGGCCCGCCTCGAGGCGCGGCTGGCCGGGCGCGAGCTCTTCAGCCCGGCGCTGCTCGACCTCGCGGCGCGCGCCGAGGCCGACGGCGGCCTCGCCCCGGACGACGCCGACGCCCTCGTCGGCGCCGCGACGGCGGCCTTCGCCCTCTCGCCCGAGCCGGTGGACGCCGCCTGGTACGCCGAGCTGGAGCGCGTGTCCGGCGTGGCGGCGGACATCGGCGGCGTCGGGTCGACGCACGTCAACCACCTCACGCCGCGGGTGCTCGACATCGACGCCCTCTACGCCCGGATGATCGAGCGCGGCGTGACGATGATCGACGCGATCCAGGGTCCGCCGGGCGGCGGTGCGCCGGTCCTGCTGCGGCAGACGAGCTTCCGCGCCCTGTCGGAGCCGCGGGCGATGCGCGACCCCGACGGCTCGGTGCGGGCGGGCGCCCTGCGGGTCCGCTTCGGCGAGGTGGAGGCCCGCGGCTGCGCCGTCACGCCCGCGGGACGCGCCCGGTACGACGCCTGGATGGCCGCGGACGGCTCGGCCACCGACCGCGACGCCCTGTGGCGCAGGCTCTTCCCGGACGAGGCCGACGCCCAGGCGGCTGCGGGGCTCACGCAGGTGCGCTGGGTGCCGGTCGCCGACCGCCCCCGCGACGGCGCGACGCCGCCGCACGACCTGGCCCGCCTGCTCGCCGACGGGTGGGTGCGCGCCGAGCCGGTCGTCTACGAGGACTTCCTGCCCGCCTCCGCCGCCGGCATCTTCGCGTCCAACCTCGACGGCGCGGGGGAGCGCCGGGAGGACGCCGGCGGCAGCTCCCGCGACGCCGGCTGGCTCGCCGACGCCCTCGGGCGCGAGGTGCTCGACCCGGCGGACCTCTACGCCGCCACCAGCACGACGAGCGCCGCCGAGGCGGCCCGCGCCCTGGGGCTGCCCCCGCTCGAGCAGCCCGCCGCCCGGCCCCTGGGCGAGGTGCTCGACGCGCCGGTCGCCACCGCCTGAGCCGCAGGCGCCGACCTGGGAGGCTCCCGACGTCGGCCCCGCCCTCCAGCACTCGGGCCCCCACCACTCCGTCCCATCCCGAAGGAGCTCCGTCCCGTGACCAGCAGCACGCCCCCGACCGCCGACCGCACCCCCGAGGGGGAGCCGCTCGAGGGGGCGCTCGCCGGACCCGGCGGCCAGCGCCCGGCAGGAGTCCTCGGCCTCGTCGCCGGCACCGACGAGATCCGCGAGCGGGCCCTGGCCGCGCTGCGCGCGTGCGGCGTCGACGTCGACGCGCTGCGCGCCGAGGGCGAGGGGGCCGCCGCGGCGGGGGCGCCCGTCGTCACCGCCCGCACGCCCGTGACGGGGGAGGACCTCTTCCCCCTGCCCGCGACGAGCGCCGACGGCGTCGCCGCCGCCGTGGGCCTCGCCGAGGGCGCCTTCGCCGAGTGGCGCACGACGCCGGCCCCCGTGCGCGGCTTCCTCGTCAAGCGGCTCGGCCAGCTCCTCGTCGAGCACCTCGACGACCTGGCCGCGCTCGTCACCACCGAGGTCGGCAAGACGCCCTCGGAGGCCCGCGGCGAGGTGCAGGAGATGGTCGACGTCTGCGACCTCGCCGTCGGCCTCTCCCGCCAGCTGACCGGCCGCACGATGCCCTCGGAGCGCCCCGGCCACCGCCTCATGGAGACCTGGCACCCGCTCGGCCCCGTCGCCGTCGTCAGCGCCTTCAACTTCCCCGTCGCCGTCTGGTCGTGGAACAGCGCGCTCGCCCTCGTGTGCGGCGACCCGGTGGTGTGGAAGCCGTCGGAGCTCACCCCGCTGACGGCGCTGGCCTGCACGGCGCTCGCCGAGCGCGCCGCCCGCGAGTGCGGGGCGCCCGAGGGCCTCGTGCCCCTCGTCCTCGGCGGCGCCGACGTCGGGAAGCAGCTCGTCGACGACCCGCGCGTCCCCCTCGTCTCCGCGACCGGCTCCGTGCCCATGGGCCGCGACGTCGGCGCCCGCGTGGCCGCGCGCTTCGGCCGCACGCTGCTCGAGCTCGGCGGCAACAACTGCGCCGTCGTCGCCCCCTCGGCCGACCTCGACCTCGCGGTGCGCGGCATCGTCTTCGCCGCGGCGGGCACGGCCGGCCAGCGGTGCACCACCCTGCGCCGGCTGCTCGTCCACACCTCGGTGGCCGACGAGCTGCTCGCCCGGCTCGTCGAGGTCTACGGGCGCCTGCCCGTCGGCGACCCCTCCGCCGAGGGCGCGCTCGTCGGCCCGCTCGTCGCGCCCCGCGCGCACGAGGCCATGGAGGCCGCGCTCGCGCGGGCCCGCGCCGACGGCGGCGAGGTCCTCGTCGGCGGGGAGCGCGTCCTCGTCGACGAGGCGCCGGCCGCGCGCTACGTGCGGCCGGCGGTCGTGCGCATGCCGGCGCAGACGGACGTCGTCCGCACCGAGACCTTCGCGCCCGTCCTCTACGTCATGACCTACGACGACCTCGACGAGGCGATCGCCGTCCACAACGACGTCCCGCAGGGCCTCTCGAGCGCGATCTTCACGCTGGACGCCCGCGAGGCCGAGCGGTGGATGGCGGCCGACGGCTCCGACTGCGGCATCGTCAACGTCAACATCGGCACCTCGGGCGCCGAGATCGGCGGGGCGTTCGGCGGCGAGAAGGAGACCGGGGGCGGCCGCGAGTCGGGCTCGGACTCCTGGCGCGCGTACATGCGGCGGGCCACCAACACGGTGAACCACAGCCGGGAGCTGCCGCTGGCGCAGGGCGTCGACTTCGGCTGAGCCGACCCCGCGTCCACGAGACGTCCGTCCCGCATGTCGGGACGGGCGTCTCGGCGGTTGACGCCGCCCGGCGGCAGGAGCACTGTTGCGGCATGTCGAGCCAGCAGGGCGTCCTCGTAGTTCCCGGGCGTGCGTGAGCCCAGCGCCCTGACGGCTCCGCACGCGACCCCTCGACCGCCCGCTCCGCGCGGGCCGAGGGGTCTCGTCATGTCCGGGGTCGTCACACTGGACCCCGGCGTCGCAGTCCGCAGGTGAGACCGCCTGAGGGGCTCGACCGCACGACCGCACCGCCAGCACGACCGAGACGCAGCAGCGCACCACCCGGGCCCGCCAGGCCCAGCGGCCCCTCCGGGGCGCCGTCGGAACCCCTCGCACGGAGGACACCATGGCCAGCGCCGACCAGCGCACCGCCCCGCGTCCGGGCCCCCGGCCCGCCCCGCCCGCGCACGCCCAGGCCACCGTCGGCCAGGCCGCGGCCGGCCGGCCCGCCGCCGCGGCCGAGCGCGGCGAGCCGATGACGGGCGCGCAGAGCCTCGTCCGCTCGCTCGAGGCCGCGCAGGTCGAGGTCGTCTTCGGCATCCCCGGCGGCGCGATCCTCCCCGCCTACGACCCCCTGCTCGACAGCGCGAGCGTCCGCCACGTCCTCGTGCGCCACGAGCAGGGCGCGGGCCACGCGGCGCAGGGCTACGCGCAGGCCACGGGCCGCGTCGGCGTCTGCATGGCGACGTCGGGCCCCGGCGCGACGAACCTCGTCACCGCCATCGCCGACGCGCACATGGACTCGGTGCCGATGGTCGCCATCACCGGCCAGGTCTCCTCCGCCGCCATCGGCACGGACGCCTTCCAGGAGGCCGACATCGTCGGCATGACGATGCCGGTGACGAAGCACAACTTCCTCGTCACCGACCCCGACGACATCCCGCGGACGATCGCCGAGGCCTTCCACATCGCCGCGACGGGCCGGCCGGGCCCGGTGCTCGTCGACGTCTCGAAGGACGCGCTGCAGGCGCGGACGACCTTCGTGTGGCCGGCGTCGCTCGACCTGCCCGGGTACCGGCCGACGACGACGCCGCACCGTCGGCAGGTCCGCGAGGCCGCCAAGCTGCTCGCCGCCGCGGAGCGCCCCGTGCTCTACGTCGGCGGCGGTGTGCTCAAGGCCCACGCCGCGGACGAGCTGGCCGAGCTCGTCGAGCTGTCCGGCGCCCCCGTGGTGACGACGCTCATGGCCCGCGGCGCGCTGCCCGACAGCCACCCCAGCCACCTCGGGATGCCCGGCATGCACGGCACCGTCGCCGCGGTGACGGCCCTGCAGAAGGCCGACCTGCTCGTGGCCCTCGGCGCCCGCTTCGACGACCGGGTGACGGGCAAGCTCTCGAGCTTCGCCCCCGACGCCGCCGTCGTCCACGCCGACGTCGACCCGGCCGAGATCGGCAAGAACCGCGTCGTCGACGTGCCGATCGTCGGCGACGCGCGCGAGGTGCTCGCCGAGCTCGTGCCCGCGCTGCGCGCCGAGCACGCCGAGGGGCACCGGGCCGACCTCACGACGTGGTGGCGCCAGCTCGACCAGCTCCGCCGCACGTACCCGCTGGGGTACGCCGAGGCCGAGGACGGCTCGCTGGCCCCGCAGCGGGTCATCACGCGGCTCGGCGAGATCGCCGGCCCCGAGGCGATCTACGTCTCCGGCGTCGGCCAGCACCAGATGTGGGCCGCGCAGTTCATCGGCTACGAGCGCCCGGGCAGCTGGATCAACTCCGGCGGCCTCGGGACCATGGGCTTCGCCGTGCCGGCGGCCATGGGGGCCAAGGTCGGCGACCCCGACCGCGTCGTCTGGGCGGTGGACGGCGACGGCTGCTTCCAGATGACCAACCAGGAGCTCGCCACGTGCGCGCTCAACGGCATCCCCATCAAGGTCGCCGTCATCAACAACTCGAGCCTCGGCATGGTCCGGCAGTGGCAGACCCTCTTCTACGAGGGCCGCTACTCCAACACCGACCTCCACACCGGCTCGGCGGTGGCGATGGGCCAGCGGATCCCCGACTTCGTCAAGCTCGCCGAGGCCTACGGCTGCGTGGGCCTGCGCTGCGAACGTCCCGAGGACCTCGACGCGACGATCGAGGCGGCCATGGCCGTCACCGACCGGCCCGTGGTCGTGGACTTCGTCGTCCACCGCGACGCGATGGTCTGGCCGATGGTCGCTGCGGGCGTGAGCAACGACGAGATCCAGTACGCGCGCGGCGTCTCGCCCGAGTGGGACCGCGACGAGGAGACCAGCACCGAGGACGACGCCGCGCCGACGCCCACCGGGGCGGGCGTGGCCCACGAGGGGGAGGGGCAGCGATGACGCTCCTGCAGCCGGCCCAGCAGGTCGGGCGGACGCCGACGACCCGGCACACGCTGTCGGTCCTCGTCCAGGACGTGCCGGGCGTGCTCGCGCGCGTCGCGGGCCTGTTCTCGCGCCGCGGCTTCAACATCGTGAGCCTCGCCGTCGGCCCGACCGAGCAGGTCGGGGTCTCCCGCATGACGGTCGTCGTCGACGTCGAGAGCCTCCCGCTCGAGCAGGTCGTCAAGCAGCTCAACAAGCTCGTCAACGTGCTGAAGATCGTCGAGCTCGACCCGGGGGCGGCCGTCCAGCGCGAGCTGCTGCTCGTCAAGGTGCGCGCCGACGCGACGACCCGCGCGCAGGTGCTCGACGTCGTCCAGCTCTTCCGCGCGCACGTCGTCGACGTGGCGCCGGAGGCCCTGACGATCGAGACGACGGGCGAGCCCGACAAGATCGCCGCGCTGCTGCGGATGCTCGAGCCCTTCGGCGTCCGCGAGCTCGTGCAGTCCGGGCAGGTGGCCCTCGCCCGCGGCTCGCGGGCGATGACCGACCGCGCGGCCGACCGGCCGCTGCGCTCCGCCTGAGCCCGCGGACCCCTCAGCCGGGGCCGACGCCCCGGCACCAGACCGCACCACCGCACCGCCGACCAGCACCGCCGACGACCGAGGAGCCCACCCCGTGGCCGACATGTTCTACGACGCCGACGCCGACCTGTCCCTGATCCAGGGCCGCACCGTGGCCGTCATCGGCTACGGCAGCCAGGGCCACGCGCACGCCCTGAGCCTGCGCGACTCCGGCGTCGACGTCCGCGTCGGCCTCGCCGAGGGCAGCCGCAGCCGCGCCAAGGCCGAGGCCGAGGGCCTGCGCGTCGTCACGCCGGCCGAGGCGGCCGCGGAGGCCGACTTCGTCGTCGTCCTCACGCCCGACCAGACCCAGCGCGGCCTGTACGCCGAGGCGATCGCCCCGAACCTCGCCGACGGCGACGTGCTGCTCTTCGCGCACGGCTTCAACATCCGCTTCGGCTACATCCAGCCGCCCGCGAGCGTCGACGTCGTCATGGTCGCCCCCAAGGGCCCCGGGCACCTCGTGCGCCGCGAGTACGTCGACGGGCGCGGCGTGCCCGTCATCGTCGCCGTCGAGCAGGACGCGAGCGGCGAGGCGTGGCCGCTGGCCCTCTCCTACGCCAAGGCCATCGGCGGCCTGCGCGCGGGCGGGATCAGGACGACCTTCACCGAGGAGACGGAGACCGACCTCTTCGGCGAGCAGGCCGTGCTCTGCGGCGGCGCCTCGGCGCTCGTCCAGGCCGGCTTCGAGACCCTCGTCGAGGCGGGCTACCAGCCCGAGGTCGCCTACTTCGAGTGCCTCCACGAGCTCAAGCTCATCGTCGACCTCATGTACGAGGGCGGCATCGCCAAGCAGCGCTGGAGCGTCTCGGACACGGCCGAGTACGGCGACTACGTCTCCGGGCCGCGCGTCATCGACGCCCGCGTGAAGGAGAACATGAAGGCCGTGCTCTCCGACATCCAGGACGGCACCTTCGCGAAGCGCTTCATCGCCGACCAGGACGCCGGCAAGCCCGAGTTCACGCGCCTGCGCGAGCAGGGCGAGCAGCACCCCATCGAGGAGACCGGGCGCCAGCTGCGCGGCCTCATGAGCTGGGTCAAGAGCGACGACGACTACACCGAGGGCACCGCGGCGCGCTGACGCCGGTCGCGCCACCGCCCCTGCACGGGGCGCGAGCTCGCGAGACCGACGAACGGCGGGACACCGGCCTCCGGTGTCCCGCCGTTCGTCGGTCCCGTGCGGTGGGCGCGGCGCCGAGATCGGGCTGTGGCGACGTCCGGGCGGCGTGCCGGCCCGTGATCCCGAGCGGGGGAGGATGGGGCGCATGGACGCCGCAGACCGCCCCGCCGACGAGATCGTCCGCTTCTGGGAGACGGCGCGCAGCCGCGCCGGCCTGGGACGGCTGTCGGTCGTCACCGGCACGAGCGCCGCGACGGCCGTCCCGCCGCCGGCGTGGGCCTTCGGCGCCGACCCGCAGCAGGCCGACGAGCTGCTGGCGCTCGTCCTCGAGGGCGTCAAGACGGCGACGGCCAGCGCGCGCTGGGAGTACGAGGCCGAGGGCGAGGAGCTGCCGCGCCCGGGCGACCTCTCGATCGTCCTCGACGGCGCCGGCCACCCCCGGGCGCTCGTGCGGACGACGTCCGTCGACGTCGTCCCCTTCCGCGAGGTCAGCGCCGAGCACGCGCGCGCCGAGGGAGAGGGAGACCGGTCGCTGGCGCACTGGCGCGCGGTCCACGAGCGCTTCTTCTCCGCCACGCTCGCCGAGGTCGGCCGGGGCTTCGACGACGGGCTCCTCGTCGTCTGCGAGGGGCTGCAGCTGCTGCACCCGAAGCGCCGCCCGGCGCGGCAGCGGGCGCCCCAGCCCGTCGACGCCTGAGGCGGCCCCGCCCGTGCGCGGGCGCCGTGCCCCGCCTTGCGGGGGCCCGGCGCAGCGACCAGCCTCGCGGGATGGCTGGAGCAGACGCATGAGGGCAGTGACCTGGCACGGCACCCGCGACGTGCGGGTGGAGGAGGTGCCGGACCCGACGATCCAGGAGCCCACCGACGCGGTGGTGCGGGTGACGACGACGAACGTCTGCGGGTCGGACCTGCACCTGTACGAACCGCTCGGCGCCTTCATGGGCGTCGGCGACGTGCTCGGCCACGAGACCATGGGCGTCGTCGAGGCCGTCGGCTCGCAGACGGGGGACCTGCGGGTGGGCGACCGCGTGTCGATCCCCTTCCAGATCAGCTGCGGGCACTGCTGGATGTGCGACCGGCAGCTCTACACGCAGTGCGAGACGACGCAGGTCCGCGACCAGGGCACGGGGGCCGCGCTGTTCGGCTTCTCGCAGCTGTACGGCGAGGTGCCGGGCGGCCAGGCGGAGTACCTGCGCGTGCCGCAGGCCCAGTCCACGCACGTCAAGCTGCCCGACGGGCCTCCCGACGACCGCTTCGCCTACCTCTCCGACATCCTCCCCACCGCCTGGCAGGGCGTCGCCTACGCCGACGTCCCCGACGGCGGGACGCTCGTCGTCCTGGGGCTGGGCCCCATCGGCGACTTCGCCGCCCGGATCGGCCTGCACCAGGGCTACCGCGTGATCGGCGTGGACACCGTCCCGGAGCGCCTGGCCCGGGCACGGTCGCGGGGGGTGGAGGTGGTGGACCTCACCGACCACGAGGACGACCTCGGCGACGTCCTGCGCGACATGACGGACGGGCGGGGGCCGGACTCCGTGCTCGACGCCGTGGGCCTCGAGGCCCACGGGTCGCCCGCGACCACGGCGGTGCAGAAGGTCGCCGGGGTGCTGCCGGACGCCCTCGCCGGCCCTCTGCTGAAGACGGCCGGTGTGGACCGGCTGAAGGCGCTGCACACCGCCGTCGACGTCGTCCGCCGCGGCGGCACCATCTCCGTGTCCGGCGTCTACAGCGGTGCGGCCGACCCGCTGCCGATGGTCGCCCTCTTCGACAAGCAGGTCCAGCTGCGGATGGGGCAGTGCAACGTCAAGCGGTGGGTCCCCGAGATCATGCCGCTGCTCACCGACGAGGACCCGCTGGGCGTGGACGACTTCGCCACGCACCGGCTCCCGCTCGAGAGCGCGCCCGAGGCGTACCGGATGTTCGCCGAGAAGGAGGACGGCTGCGTCAAGGTGCAGCTGAAGCCCTGAGCGAGGACCCCTGAGCCAGGAGCCCTGAGCGAGGGGCCCGACGACGACGCCCGCCCCGGCAGCAGCCGGGGCGGGCGTCGTCGTCAGCGCGGGTCGCCGCTCAGTACTTGCGCTCCATCGGCTGGTAGCGCGTCTGCACGACCGGCTTGTAGTCGAGGCGCACGGCCTCGCGGCCCTCGTCGTCGACCGCCTTGTAGGCCATGGTGTGGCGCATGAAGTTCACGTCGTCGCGCGCGGTGTAGTCCTCGCGGAAGTGGCCGCCGCGCGACTCCTGGCGGGCCAGGGCCCCGACGACGATGACCTCGGACAGCTCGAGGAGGAAGCCGAGCTCGACGGCCTCGAGCAGGTCGGTGTTGAAGCGCTTGCCCTTGTCCTGCACCACGACCCGCTCGTAGCGCTCGCGCAGGCCGGCGAGGTCGGTGAGGCACTGCTTGAGGCTGGCCTCGGTGCGGAAGACCTGGGCGTTGGCGTCCATCGTCTCCTGCATGGCCTGGCGCAGGGGCGCCACGCGCTCGCCCGTCTCGCGGCCGCGGATGCCCTCGAGCGTCGCGACGACGCCGGACTCGGCGCCCTCGGGCATCTCGACGAGCGTCGTCGTCTCGTCGTTCGCGAAGTGCGCCGCCGCGAGGCCGGCGCGCTTGCCGAAGACGTTGATGTCGAGCAGCGAGTTCGTGCCCAGGCGGTTGGAGCCGTGGACCGACACGCAGGCGACCTCGCCGGCGGCGTAGAGGCCCCGGACGACGGTGTCGTTGTCCGACAGCACCTCGGCGTCGACGTTGGTCGGCACGCCGCCCATGGCGTAGTGCGCCGTCGGGTACACGGGCACCGGCTCGGTGTAGGGCTCGACGCCGAGGTAGGTGCGCGCGAACTCGGTGATGTCGGGCAGCTTGGCGTCGATGTGCGCCGGCTCGAGGTGGGTCAGGTCGAGGAGGACGTAGTCGCCGTCGGGCCCGGCGCCGCGGCCCTCGCGCACCTCGTTGGCCATCGAGCGGGCGACGATGTCGCGCGGCGCGAGGTCCTTGATGGTGGGGGCGTAGCGCTCCATGAAGCGCTCGCCGTCCTTGTTGCGCAGGATGCCGCCCTCGCCGCGCGCCGCCTCCGACAGGAGGATGCCGAGGCCCGCGAGGCCCGTCGGGTGGAACTGGAAGAACTCCATGTCCTCCAGCGGCAGGCCGGCCCGGTAGGCGATGCCCATGCCGTCGCCCGTGAGCGTGTGCGCGTTGGACGTCGTCTTGTAGACCTTGCCGACACCGCCGGTCGCGAGGACGACGGCCTTGGCGCGGAAGACGTGGATCTCGCCCGTGGCGAGCTCGTAGGCGACGACGCCGGCGACGGCCTTCTCGCCGAGCGGGTTGGTGCCCATGACCATGTCGAGCACGTAGAACTCGTTGTAGAACTCGACCTCGTGCTTGACGCACTGCTGGTAGAGCGTCTGCAGGATCATGTGGCCGGTGCGGTCGGCCGCGAAGCACGAGCGGCGCACGGCGGACTCCCCGTGGTTGCGGGTGTGGCCGCCGAAGCGCCGCTGGTCGATGGTGCCCTCGGGCGTGCGGTTGAAGGGCAGGCCCATCTTCTCGAGGTCGAGGACCGCGTCGATGGCCTCGCGGCACATCACCTCGGCGGCGTCCTGGTCGACGAGGTAGTCGCCGCCCTTGACCGTGTCGAAGGTGTGCCACTCCCAGTTGTCCTCCTCGACGTTCGCGAGGGCGGCGCACATGCCGCCCTGGGCGGCGCCGGTGTGGGAGCGGGTCGGGTAGAGCTTGGTGAGCACGGCGGTGCGCGAGCGCTGGCCGGCCTCGATGGCGGCGCGCATGCCGGCGCCGCCGGCACCGACGATCACCACGTCGAAGATGTGCGTCTGGACCACGGGGGCCACCTCTCGGTCGGGACCGCGTCACGCCCCGGGCCCGGGACGTCGTCCTCGCCAGGGTAGGTGGTGCGCGGGCGATCGACGACGCCCCGCCGAGAGGCTCTGCCTATCGACGCCGCCGGCGGCGCTACCGTCGACCCGTGCAGCTGCAGCAGCTCGCCTGCTTCGTCGCCGTCGTCGACGAGGCGCACTTCACGCGCGCCGCGCAGCGGCTGCACCTGGCGCAGCCGTCGCTGTCCGCGCAGGTGCGCTCGCTGGAGCGCGAGGTCGGCGGGCCGCTGCTGCACCGGCGGCGCGGCGACGTCCGCCCGACCGAGGCGGGGGAGCGCCTGCTGCCCTACGCGCGGCGGATCCTCGCCGACGCGGCCGCCGCGAGCGCGGAGATGCAGCGGGTGCGGGGCCTCGAGACGGGCGTGCTGCGCGTCGGGGCGACGCCGAGCGCCGGCACCGCCCTGCTGCCGCCGGTCCTGCGGCGCTTCCACGACGCCCACCCGGGCGTCGTGCTGCACCTCGCGGAGGCGGGCTCGCGCGACCTCGTCGAGCAGCTCGCCGTGGGGGCGCTCGACCTCGCCGTCGTCGTCCTGCCCGTGGCCGCCCACGGCGGGGCCCTGGCGACGACGCCGCTGCTGCGCGACGCCCTCGTGCTCGCCAGCGCCGCGGACGGCCCGGCGCCGGTCGCGGGCCCCAGCGCCGCTGCGGGCGACCTCGCCGACGTCGACCTCGTGCTGCCCGGGGAGGGCTACGACCTGCGGGCGACGACGCTCGCCGCCTGCGCGACGGCCGGGGTCGAGCCGCGCGTCGTCGCCGACGGCGGGGAGCTGGACGTCGTCGTCGCGCTCGTGCGCGCCGGCGTGGGCGCCGCGGTGCTGCCGCGGACGGTCGTCGACGGCGCCGACGGCGCCGACGGCGCGCTGCGGGCCACCCCGCTGCGCGGGCCCGCGCTGCACCGCACCGTGGGCGTGGCGCACCGCAAGGACGTGCCCCTGGGGCGGGCGGCCGCCGAGGTGCGCCGGCTGCTCGTCGAGCAGACCTCCTGAGCCCTGCTCCCCGCCGCGGCGTCACGCGGTGGCGCCAGGGGCGTCCGGCCCTACCGGGCGACCGGGAGCGGACCTACCGTCACGCGCTGGGGGGCTCGACGGCGCGCCCCCCGCCACCACGCCGGTGGTCGACGGAGGAGGTCCGCCATGAGGTCTGCCCGGAGGGTCGCGGCGGCGCTCGCCGCCGTCGGCCTCGTCCTCACGGGGGTGGTGACCGCGGCCGCCCCGGCCGCGGCCGCCCCCTACTGCGGCATCCGCTGGGGCTCGCTGCCCGAGCGCGCCGGCGACCTCGGCGCGGGGAGCGTGCGGGACGTGCGCGCCGGCCGGCACGCGTGCTTCGACCGGCTCGTCGTGGACGTCGACGGCGACGCCGGCGGGTACGTCGTCTCGTACGTCGACGTCGTGCGCGCCCCGGGCAGCGGCGAGCGCGTCCCCCTGCGCGGCGGCGCCGCGCTGCAGGTGGTGGCCCAGGTGCCCGCGTACGACCGCGACGACGGCAGCGCGACCTACGACCCGGTCGACGCCCGCGAGCTCGTCGACGTCGACGGCTACCGCACCTTCCGGCAGGTCGCGCTCGCCGGCAGCTTCGAGGGGACCACCGACCTGGGGCTCGGCGTCCGCGCGCGGCTGCCCTTCCGGGCCTTCCTCCTGGACGGCCCGGGCGACGGCTCGCGCGTCGTCGTCGACGTGGCCCACCGCTGGTGAGGGTGCCGGGGCGGGCGCGCCGCGCGCGACCGGGGAATGCCGGGCGCGCGCGGGGTGCTCGTGGCGGGCGTGCGCGCCGTCGGACTGCAGGAGACCGGAGGACCTGAGGTCCTCGCCGTCGTCGAGCTCCCGGAGCGCGAGCCCGGGCGCGGGGAGGTGCGCGTCGCCGTCACCGGCGCCGCGGTGAACCCCACCGACACCGGGCTGCGCGCCGTCCCGCAGATGGCGCCGCAGGACGTGCCGCCCCCGTGGGTGCCCGGCATGGACGCCGCGGGCGTGGTGGAGGCGGTCGGCGAGGGCGTGGACCTCGCCGTCGGTGACCGCGTCGCCGCGGTCGTCAACCCGCGGCGCCCGGAGGGCGGCGCCTACGTCGAGCGCCTGGTCGTCCCGGCCGCGTCGGTGGTGCGCGTGCCCGACGACGTCGACCTCCTGGCCGCGTCGACGCTGCCGATGAACGGGCTCACCGCCGTGCACGCCCTGCGCTCGCTGGGCCTGCCGGAGCACGGGACGGTCGCCGTCACCGGCGCCGCGGGGACCCTCGGCGCCTACGTGGTCGCCCTCGCGCACCACGCCGGGCACCGCGTCGTCGCCGACGCGAGGGAGGGCGAGGAGGGCCTCGTCCGGTCCTTCGGCGCCGACGACGTCGTGCCCCGCGGTGACGGCTTCGCCGACGCCGTCCGAGCCCTCGTGCCCGGCGGGGCCGACGGCCTGGTGGACGCCGCGGTGACCGACGACCAGCACGCCGCCGCCGTGCGGGACGGGGGCGTCGTCGCCACCGTCCGCGGCTACGACGGCGGCGGTCGGCCCGACGCGAGGGGCGTCCGCTACGCGCCGGTCATGGTGGTCGAGCACCTCGAGGACACGGCCTCGCTGCGCGAGCTGGTGGAGCGGGTGGTCGACGGGACCCTGGTGCTGCGCGTCGCCGGGACGGTGCCCCCCGAGCGCGCCGCGGACGCCCACCGGCGCCTCGAGGCCGGCGGGCAGCGCGGGCGGGTCGTCATCACCTTCTGAGCCGCGACCGGGCGTCAGGAGGGGCTGCCGAGCCCCGCGAGGTCGACGACCTCGAACTCCAGGAGGCTCGCGCCCGTGGCGACGGGCCTCGACCGCTCGCCGCTGTGGGCGCGCGCCGCGTCGCCGCCTTCGCTCCAGGCGCGGAAGGACGCGTCGTCCTCCCAGCGCGTCACCACGAAGTAGCGGTCCTCGCCGGCGGTCGGGCGCAGCAGCTCGAAGCCGAGGAAGCCGGGCGTGCCGTCGACGGCGCCCAGCCGGGCGGCGAAGCGGCGCTCGAGCTCGGGGCCGGCGCCCTCGGGCACGGTGATGGCGTTGATCTTCACGACGGGCATGCGCCCAGGATGCCGCTCGCGCGGTCTGCGCCGCCGCCCGGGCGCCGGTCCCGGTGGCCGGACGCCGGTCCCGGCCCGCGGACGGCTCACTAGCCTCACGGGCATGGCGCAGACGGTCAGGCTGGCAGTGCTCCCGGGGGACGGCATCGGCCCGGAGGTGGTCGCCGAGGGCCTCAAGGTCCTCGACGTCGTCGCCGCCGACCTCGGTCTGGCGGTCGAGCGCACGGAGTACGACCTCGGCGCCCGGCGCTGGCACGCCACGGGGGAGACGCTGCCGGACAGCGCCCTCGAGGAGATCCGGGGCCACGACGCGATCCTGCTCGGCGCGGTCGGCGACCCGGGCGTCCCGAGCGGCGTCCTGGAGCGGGGGCTGCTCCTGCGGCTGCGCTTCGAGCTCGACCAGTACGTCAACCTCCGCCCCAGCCGCCTCCTGCCCGGCGTCACCTCACCGCTCGCCGAGCCGGGCGACATCGACCTCGTCGTCGTCCGCGAGGGCACCGAGGGGCCCTACACCGGCAACGGCGGCGCGCTGCGCGTGGGGACGCCGCAGGAGGTCGCCACCGAGGTGAGCGTCAACACGGCCTTCGGCGTCGAGCGGGTCGTGCGCGACGCCTTCGCCCGCGCGCAGGCGCGCCCGCGCCGGAAGGTGACGCTGCTGCACAAGCACAACGTCCTGGCGCACGCCGGGCACCTGTGGCGCCGCACCGTCGAGGCCGTGGGCGCCGAGCACCCGGACGTCGCCGTCGACTACGCCCACGTCGACGCGGCGATGATCTACCTCGTCACCGACCCGGCGCGCTTCGACGTCGTCGTCACCGACAACCTCTTCGGCGACATCGTCACCGACCTCGCCGCGGCCGTCACCGGCGGCATCGGGCTCGCGGCCTCAGGCAACGTCGACCCGACCCGCCGCTCGCCGAGCATGTTCGAGCCCGTCCACGGCTCGGCCCCGGACATCGCCGGCACGGGCCGCGCCGACCCGACCGCCGCGGTGCTGTCCGTCGCGATGCTGCTCGAGCACCTCGGGCACCCCGACGCCGCGGAGCGCGTCGTCCGGGCCGTCGGGGACGACCTCGCCGCGCGGGCCGGCGCGGGGCCGCGGACGACGTCGGAGACGGGCGACGCCATCGCCGCCGCCCTGGCCTGAGGCGGTGCCCGGCGCCCCCGCGAGGGGCACCGGGGCCTTGCGGCCCGGCGCTACCGTGACCGCCATGGCGAGCGACACGAGCACGAGCCGCGCCGGCGCGCCGGCCCCGGCGCCGGACGCCCGGGCGTCCTCGACGGCGGGCGTCCCGACGTCCGTCGACCAGGGCGTGCGGCTCGAGTTCGCCGTCGCCGACGGCGTCCCGCGCCTGCCGGAGGCCGAGCGCGCGGAGATCCTCGAGAGCCCGGGCTTCGGCCGGCACTTCACCGACCACATGGCCCGCGCGGTGTGGACGCCGGCCGGGTGGGGGCAGGACGCCGTCGTCGCCCACGGCCCGATCACGCTCTCGCCGGCCGCCGCCGTCCTGCACTACGCGCAGGAGGTCTTCGAGGGCATGAAGGCCTACCGGCACGCCGACGGCTCGGTGTGGGCCTTCCGCCCCGACGCCAACGCCCGCCGCTTCGCGGCCTCGGCCCGCCGGCTGGCGTTGCCCGTGCTGCCCGAGGCCGCGTTCCTGCGCTCGGTCGAGCAGCTCGTCGCGGCCGACGTCGACTGGGTGCCCGGCGGCGGGGAGAACAGCCTCTACCTGCGGCCGTTCATGTTCGCGTCCGAGTCCTTCCTCGGCGTGCGCCCGGCCGCGGAGGTCACCTACCTCTGCATCGCTTCTCCGGCCGGCTCCTACTTCGGCGGCGGCGAGATCACGCCCGTCTCCATCTGGCTCTCGCAGGAGTACAGCCGCGCCGCCCCCGGCGGCACCGGCGCGGCCAAGTGCGGCGGCAACTACGCGGCGAGCCTGCAGGCGCAGGCCGAGGCCGCCGAGCACGGGTGCGACCAGGTCGCCTTCCTCGACGCGGTCGAGCACCGCTGGGTCGAGGAGCTCGGCGGCATGAACCTCTTCTTCGTCCACGACGATGGCACCGTCATCACCCCCGAGCTCACCGGCACGATCCTCGAGGGCGTCACGCGCTCCTCCGTGCTGCAGATCGCCGCCGACCTGGGCCACGAGGTGGTCGAGCGCCGCGTGGACGTCGCTGAGTGGCGCGAGGGCTGCGAGACGGGGCGCATCACCGAGGTCTTCGCCTGCGGCACCGCGGCGGTCGTCACGCCCGTCGGCGCGCTCGTCGAGCCGGGCCGGCGCTCCGTCCCCGGCGACGGCGGCACCGGCGCGGTCACGGCGGCGATCCGGCAGCGCCTCACCGACGTCCAGCAGGGCCGGGCCGAGGACGCCCACGGCTGGATGCACCGCCTCGTCTGAGGTTCGTCCCTCACGCCCCGTCGCCCGTCCGCCCCTCCCTGCCACGGGCGCCCCTCCCCGCACTTCGTCGTCACAGTGCCCCGGCAGAAGTTCCGCAGAGGCGATGTGTCGACGAAGTGACCTGGGAGGGCGCGCTCGGACGGCGATGTGTCGACGAAGTGCTTGGGAACAGCGCTTTCGGACGGCGATGTGTCGACGAAGTGCGGGGGAAGGGCGGCGTCAGCGGGCGGGGGCGACGACGGCGTCGAGCAGCGGCAGGAGCCGGTCGCGCAGCGCCTGGCCCCGGGCGGCGAGCGCGCGCTGCTCCGTCGCGTACTGCGCCCGGCCCTCGGCCGTCTCCACACGGACGGGCTCGCGGCCGTAGCGGCTGAGGTCGTACGGCGACGCGCGCATGTCGAGCTCTCGGACGTCCCGTGCCAGGCGGAAGGCCTCGAGGACCAGCGACGACGGCGCGAGCGGCACGAGGAGGAAGGCCGCGCGGTAGAGGTCCATCCCCGCGTGCAGGCAGCCCGGCTGCTCGAGCGCCGCCTGGGTGTCGCGCGTCGGGCGCAGCGGGCTCAGCGCGACGGCGCTGCCCGGGTAGAAGCGGAAGGCGTCGACGTGCGTGCACCGCAGCCACCCGCGCCGCGCGCCCTCCTCGACGACGGCGTCGGTGCCCTCGGCGCCGAGGCGCAGCGGCTGGCGCTCGTGGCGCAGCACCGAGGGGTCCGTCGCCGAGCCGTGCACCATCGCCCACTCGTGCAGCCCGAAGCAGCCCAGCTCGGGGGCGCGGCCACGGGTCGCGGCGACGACGTCGCGCACGTGCCCCAGCCGCCGCCCCTGCGACGCCGCGACGCCCGCCGCGTCGACGACGACGCCCCCTGGCCCGTCGACGTCGCCGTCGGGCCCTGACCACGGCGCGTAGCCGCGCCAGCCGAGCCGCTCCCGGGCGGCGTCCCCGAGCAGGACGACCCCGGCGCCGGGGTGCCAGCGGGCCAGCTGGCCGGGCCGGAAGCGGTAGTAGGTGAAGAGGAAGTCCTCGACGGGGTGCGGCTCGCCGGCCAGGGCCCGCTCGCGGTGGCCGGCGGTGAGCGCCTCGACCGCGCGCCGGTGCTCCTCCGCGGCGGGGAGCCACTCGTCCTCGGCGAGGAGGGTCGGGGCGGTCGCGAGCACGCGACCACGGTAGGTGCGGCGCACCGGGGCGACCGACGTCGTCGGGCCTCCGGGGCGGGAGGGCGGCACGGGCGCCACGCCCGCGCGCGCCGATAGCCTCGGAGCCGTGCGCATCGCGAGGTTCACCCGGGACGACGACATCAGCTACGGGTTCGTGGAGGGCGAGCCGGGGGAGGAGCGCCTGCACGTCATCGGCGGAGACCCCCTGTACACGAAGCTCACGCCGACCGGCGCCGTCGTGGGCCTCGACGAGGTCCGGCTGCTGGCCCCCGTCATCCCCCGCAGCAAGGTCGTCGGCATCGGCCGCAACTACCACGACCACGCGCGCGAGATGGGCAACGAGGTGCCCTCGAAGCCGCTGATGTTCCTCGTGCCGAACACCGCCGTCGTCGGCCCCGACGACCCGGTCGTGCTGCCGTCGTTCTCCCAGGAGGTCTCCTACGAGGGCGAGCTCGCCGTCGTCATCGGCCGCATCTGCAAGGACGTCCCGCGCGAGCGCGTGGGCGAGGTCGTCTACGGCTACACCTGCGCCAACGACGTGACGGCGCGCGACGCCCAGCGCGACGACGGCCAGTGGGCCCGCGCCAAGGGCTTCGACTCCTCCTGCCCGCTCGGCCCGTGGATCACCACCGACCTCGACCCCGCCGACCTGTCGCTGCGCACCCGCATCGGCGGCGACCTCGTCCAGGACGGCCGCACCTCCGACATGGTCTTCGACGTGCCGTCGCTCGTGGCGGCCGTCTCGGCGGCCTTCACGCTGCTGCCGGGCGACGTCATCCTCACCGGCACCCCCGCCGGCGTCGGTCTGGTCTCCGCCGGCCAGCGCGTCGACGTCGAGATCGAGGGCATCGGCACCCTGAGCAACCCGGTGGTGGCCCGATGAGCGCCACCGCACCGGGCACGCCGTCCGGCCCCTCCGCGGGGGAGAGCGCGACGACCGGCTCGGGCGCCTCGCCGCGCGCCGCGACGGCGACCGGCCTGGCCGAGGCCACCGGCGCGGACGTGCGCGTGCGCTTCTGCCCCTCGCCGACGGGGACGCCGCACGTCGGCGTCATGCGCGCGGCCCTCTTCAACTGGGCCTACGCGCGGCACACCGGCGGGAAGCTCGTCTTCCGCATCGAGGACACCGACGCCGCCCGCGACTCCCAGGAGTCGATGGACGCCATCGTCGAGGGCCTCGCCTGGCTGGGCATCGACTACGACGAGGGGCCAGGCGTCGGGGGCCCGCACGCGCCCTACCGCCAGAGCGAGCGGCGCGACCTCTACGCCGACGTCGCGCGCCGGCTGCTCGAGGAGGGCTACGCCTACGAGTCGTGGTCGACGCCCGAGGAGGTGGAGGAGCGCCACCGCGCGGCGGGCCGCGACCCCAAGCTCGGCTACGACGGCTTCGACCGCGACCTCTCGGCGGCCCAGGTGCAGGCCTTCCGCGACGAGGGCCGCGAGCCCGTGCTGCGCGTGCGGATGCCCGACGAGGACCTCGTGGTCGACGACCTCGTGCGCGGCCGCGTCGTCTTCCCGGCCGGCTCGGTGCCCGACTTCGTCGTCGTGCGCGCCAACGGGCAGCCGCTCTACACGCTGGTCAACCCGGTGGACGACGCCGTCATGGGCATCACGCACGTGCTGCGGGGCGAGGACCTCCTGTCCTCGACGCCGCGGCAGGTGGTGCTGCACCGCGCGCTCGTGGAGATGGGTCTCTCGCAGAGGGTCCCGCAGTTCGGCCACCTCCCGCTCGTGCTGGGGGAGGGCAACCGCAAGCTGAGCAAGCGCGACCCCGAGTCCGACCTCTTCCTCCACCGCGAGCGCGGGCTGCTGCCGGAGGGGATGGTCAACTACCTCGCGCTGCTGGGGTGGTCGATCGCGCCCGACCGCGACGTCTTCACGCGCGAGGAGCTCGTCGCCGCCTTCGACGTGCGCGACATCGGCGCGAACCCCGCCCGGTGGGACCAGAAGAAGGCCGAGGCCATCAACGGGGACCACCTGCGCATGCTGGCCCCCGAGGTGCTCCTCGACCGGCTGCTGCCGCACCTGCGCTCCGCCGGCCTCCTCGACGGCGACCCGACGCCGACCCAGCGCCGGCTGCTCGAGGGCGCCGTCCCGCTCGTGCAGACGCGCATGGCTGTGCTGTCCGAGGGGCCGGGGATGCTCGGCTTCCTCCTCGTCGCCGACGAGGACCTCGTCGTCGAGGAGGACGCGCTGGGGGCGCTGCGCCCGGAGGCGGCCGACGTCCTCGACGCGTCCGCCGCGGCCCTCGTCGACCTGCCCGAGTGGGACGCCGCCGCCGTCGAGGCGGCGCTGCGCTCCGCCGTCGTCGACGGGCTCGGGGTGAAGCCGAAGTTCGCCTTCGGCCCCCTGCGGACGGCCGTGACGGGCCGGCGCGTCTCGCCCCCACTGTTCGAGTCCATGGAGCTGCTCGGGCGCGAGAGCTCGATGCTGCGGATCGCGGCGCTGCGTCGGCAGCTGGGCTGAGCGGCCCCGCTCGTCCTCCCCGCCACGGGGAGGACGAGCGGTCGCCTCCCGCGAGCGGCGGCCGATTTTGGCGCCGGGCGGGGCAGCCGCTACTGTCTACTCCCGGTACGGCGCTCGGCCAGGCGGCCAGCGTCATACCCCGGTGGGGTATGGTGTAATTGGCAGCACGACTGATTCTGGTTCAGTTAGTCTAGGTTCGAGTCCTGGTACCCCAGCGCTTCACCCGCACGATCGTCCGCACCAGAGCGGACACGCAAGGCCCCGTTGTGTAGCGGCCTAGCACGCCGCCCTCTCAAGGCGGTAGCGCCGGTTCGAATCCGGTCGGGGCTACAGGCACGGCCCGGTCTCCCAGCAGGGAGGCCGGGCCGTTCTGCTTCTCCGGGGTGTCCCGACGTCCGGGCTCGCTCCGTCTCCGTCCGGGGCGACGTCCGAGCTCGCGTCCCCTCCTCCGCTCGGGGCGACGTGTGGCCATGTCGCCCCGCCGGCGACCGGGTGAGGGCGACATGGCCACGCGTCGCCGTCGGGGGGCCTGCGCGGGGGCGACATGGCCACACGTCGCCGTCCGGAGGCGCGGGCGGGGCGACATGGCCACACGTCGCCGACCGGGAGCCCGTGCCGGGGCGACATGGCCACACATCGCCCCCGGGGGAGGGGGCGGAACGGGACGGGGTGGCGGGGTGCGCGCGGGTCAGGACTCCGCGCGCTTGAGGGCCTCCGACAGGCGCTGCGCGGTCGTCACGACGGCGGCCGCGTGCAGGCGCCCCGGCTGGCGCGTGAGGCGCTGCAGGGGGCCGGAGATGGACACCGCGGCGACGACGCGGCCCGCCGGCCCGCGCACCGGCGCCGAGACCGAGGCGACGCCGGCCTCCCGCTCGCCGATGCTCTGCGCCCAGCCGCGGCGGCGGACGCCGGACAGGACGGTCGCGGTGAAGCGGGCGCCCTGGAGGCCGCGGTGCAGCCGGTCGGGCTCCTCCCACGCGAGGAGCACCTGGGCGGCCGAGCCGGCGAGCATCGACAGGGTGGCGCCGACCGGCACGGAGTCGCGCAGCCCCATCGGCAGCTCGGCGGCGGCCACGCAGACGCGCGCGTCGCCCTGGCGGCGGAAGAGGGAGGCGCTCTCGCCGGTGTGGTCGCGCAGCGCCGTCAGGGCCGGGCCCGCGGCGGCGATGAGGCGGTCCTCGCCGGCGGCCGAGGCGAGCTCGGGGAGCCGCGGGCCGAGCACGAAGCGGCCCTGCATGTCGCGGCCGACGAGGCGGTGGTGCTCGAGCGCGACCGCGAGGCGGTGCGCCGTGGGCCTCGCCAGGCCCGTGGCGGCCACGAGCTGCGCGAGGCTGGCGGGGCCGGCCTCGAGCGCGGCGAGGACGGCGGCGGCCTTGTCGAGGACGCCGACTCCGCTAGACTTGTCCATAGGACGATATTGCCGTCTCTCACTATGAGATGGCAAGTCACCCGCCCGGAGCGGCGGGACGCCCGCGCCGCCCCCGACCGGGGCGGCGGGGGTGCGTCCGCAGAGGCCGCAGCGGCGGCGCCGGACGGCGCCCGGAGGAGGACGAGATGGGCCGGACCCTGGCCGAGAAGGTGTGGGACGAGCACGTGGTGCGCCGCGGTGGCGACGGCGAGCCCGACCTCCTCTACGTCGACCTCCACCTCCTCCACGAGGTCACCTCGCCGCAGGCCTTCGAGGGCCTCCGCCTGGAGGGTCGCGGCGTGCGCCGCCGGGACCTCACCATCGCGACCGAGGACCACAACACCCCCACCCTCGACATCGACAAGCCGATCGCCGACCCCACGAGCCGCACGCAGATCGAGACGCTGCGCCGCAACTGCGCGGAGTTCGGCGTCCGCCTGCACCCGCTGGGGGACGCCGAGCAGGGCATCGTCCACGTCGTGGGGCCGCAGCTGGGGCTCACCCAGCCGGGCATGACGGTCGTGTGCGGGGACTCCCACACCTCGACGCACGGCGCCTTCGGCGCGCTCGCCATGGGCATCGGCACGAGCGAGGTCGAGCACGTCCTCGCCACCCAGACCCTGCCGCTGCAGCGCCCGCGCACCATGGCGATCACCGTCGAGGGCGAGCTGCCCGAGGGCTCCACCGCCAAGGACGTCATCCTCGCCGTCATCGCGCGCATCGGGACGGGCGGCGGCCAGGGCTACGTCCTCGAGTACCGCGGCTCGGCCATCCGCGCGCTCTCGATGGAGGCGCGCATGACCATCTGCAACATGTCGATCGAGGCGGGCGCCCGCGCCGGCATGGTGGCGCCCGACGAGACGACCTTCGCCTACGTGCAGGGCCGCGACCACGCCCCGACGGGCGCCGACTGGGACGCCGCCGTCGAGCACTGGCGCTCGCTGCGCACCGACGACGACGCCGTCTTCGACGCCGAGGTCGTCATCGACGCCGCCGAGCTGCAGCCCTTCGTCACCTGGGGGACGAACCCCGGCCAGGGGCTGCCGCTGTCGGCCGCCGTCCCCGACCCCGAGGCGATGGCCGACCAGGGCCAGGCCGCCGCGGCACGGCGGGCCCTGGAGTACATGGACCTCGCGCCCGGCACCCCGCTGCGCGAGGTGGCGGTGGACGCCGTCTTCATCGGCTCGTGCACCAACGGGCGCATCGAGGACCTGCGCGCCGCCGCCGAGGTGGTCCGCGGGCGGACGAAGGCCGACGGCGTGCGCGTGCTCGTCGTCCCCGGCTCGGCGCGCGTGCGCCTGCAGGCGGAGGCCGAGGGCCTCGACCGCGTCTTCACCGACTTCGGCGCCGAGTGGCGCTTCGCGGGGTGCTCGATGTGCCTCGGCATGAACCCCGACCAGCTGGCGCCGGGGGAGCGGGCGGCGTCGACGTCGAACCGCAACTTCGAGGGCCGCCAGGGCCGCGGCGGGCGCACGCACCTCGTCTCGCCGCTCGTGGCTGCGGCCACGGCCGTGCGCGGCACCCTCTCCTCGCCGGCCGACCTCGAGGCGCCGCAGCCCCTCGTGCCGGCCTGAGCGCGCACCGCCGCCCGCACGACCCCGGCCCCCACCCGCCAGCACCGACGAGGAGCGCCCCCGTGGACCCCGTGACCCGCCACACCGGCGTCGGCGTGCCGCTGCGCCGCAGCGACGTCGACACCGACCAGATCATCCCCGCCGTGTACCTCAAGCGGGTCTCGCGCACCGGCTTCGAGGACGGGCTGTTCTCCGGCTGGCGCCAGGACCCGTCCTTCGTCCTCAACCAGCCGGCGTACTCCTCGGGCAGCGTGCTCGTGGCGGGCCCGGACTTCGGCACCGGCTCCTCGCGCGAGCACGCCGTGTGGGCGCTCAAGGACTACGGCTTCCGCGCCGTCCTCTCCTCGCGCTTCGCCGACATCTTCCGCGGCAACGCCGGCAAGCAGGGCCTCGTGGCCGGCCAGCTGGCGCAGGAGGACGTCGAGCTCATCTGGAAGCAGCTCGAGGCCCGCCCCGGCACCGAGGTGACCGTGGACCTGCAGGAGCGGGTCGTCCTGTGCGCCGAGCTCGTGGCGCCGCTGCAGATCGACGACTACACCCGTTGGCGGCTGCTCGAGGGGCTCGACGACGTCGGCCTGACGCTGCGCGACGTCGACGCGATCGACGCCTTCGAGCGCGAGCGGCCGTCCTGGAAGCCGCGCACGCTCGCGTAGCTCCTCGGGGGTGGGGGCGCCCACCGGCCTCCCACCCCTCGAGCTCGGGCCCCGTCCCCTCGCGCTCGGGCCTCGTCGCCGGTCGTGGCCCCTTGCGCCACGGCGCGGGAGCGGGGAGAGTGCGCACGTCCAGCGTGTATGCGCATACATCGTGCGCTGCGCCCCGCACCGCGGCGGAGGACGACGGCGCCCCGCCGCGGCTCCCTCCCGGAGGACGCCATGGCAGACCGGACCCGCACGGAGCTCTCCCGACGGCGCCTGCTGACGACGGGAGGAGCGACCGCTGCGGCGGCGGCGCTCGCTCCCGCGGCTGCGGCGCGCGCGGCCACCGGCCGGCCGGCCGGGCCGTCCCGCGCGGCCGCCCCGGTGGACCCCGCGCGCCTGCAGCGGTGGGCGCGGGACACCTGGACGTCGGTCCTCGCCATGACGGACCCCGGCACCGGCTTCCCCGCGGACAACCTCCCGGCGTCGCTGTCGTCGTCCGGCCGCAGCCGCTACACGTCCCCCACGAACGTCGGGGGCTACCTCTGGTGCACCGTGGTGGCGCGCGAGCTCGGCCTGGTGGGCCGGCGGGAGTGCGCGTCCCGGGTCCGTCGCACGCTCGAGACCCTCCTCCAGGTCGACCACCACGTCCCGAGCGGCATGTACTACAACTGGTACGACGAGAGCGACGGGTCGGTGGTCACGACCTGGCCCGACTCGGGCGACCCCGTCGTCCCCTTCGTGTCCAGCGTCGACAACGGGTGGCTGGGCGCGGCGCTGCAGGTCGTGCGGACGGCGGTGCCCGAGGTCGGCGCCCTCGCCGAGCCCCTGTGGGAGCGGATGCGCTGGGACGCCTTCTACGACCCGCGGGCGACCGGCCCGGGCGGCCTGCTGCACGGGGGCTTCTACGACTCCCCGCCGCCCGAGGGCACCGCGGCGCGGCTCGGCGACCACCTGGGGGTGGGCGACGACGTCTGGCTCACCGACCACCACTACGACACCCACGTGTCGGAGGCTCGGGTCGCGGGCTACCTCGGCCTCGTCCGCGGGCAGGTGCCGGCGAGCTGGTACTACTCGACGTGGCGCACCTTCCCCGACGGCTGCGACTGGTCCTGGCAGCAGGCGCGGCCGGTCGGGCGCACGCGCACCTACGAGGGCGTCGAGGTCTTCGAGGGCGCCTACGCCCACCACGGCTCCCTGGTCGTGCCCGGTTGGGGCGGCTCGATGTTCGAGGAGCTCATGCCCGACCTCTTCGTGCCGGAGGCGCGGTGGGCGCGGCGGTCCTGGGGCGTCAACCACCCCGCCCACGTGCGGGCCCAGGTGCGGCACGGGCTGGTGGACGCCGGGTACGGCTACTGGGGCTTCTCGCCGGCCAGCGACCCCTTCGGCGGCTACCGCGAGTACGGCGTCGACGCCGTCGGGCTGAACCCCGACGGGTACTTCTCCGACCGGGAGCGCACCGACGTCGACCCCGGGTTCCCCGGCTGCCGGGAGGCGAGCTCGCCCTCGCCCGTCTTCGGCGACGGCGTGGTGACCCCGCACGCGTCCTTCCTCGCCCTGGCGTACGAGCCCGAGCGCGCCCAGGCGAACCTCGTCGGGCTCGAGGAGGACCTCGGCGCGTACGGCGACGGGGGCTTCCTCGACGCCGTCGCGGTGCGCTCGGGGACCCTGGCGCGCCGTCACCTCTCCCTGGACCAGGCGATGTGCCTCGGCGCCCTCGGCAACGTCCTCGGCGACGACGTGCTCCACCGGGCCTTCGCCACCGTGGAGGTGCAGCGGGCGCTGCGTCCGGTGATGTCCCAGGAGGTGTTCGGCGCCCGGCTCGGCTGACCCCGGGGGCGGCCGCCTCCGCCCCGGGCGCGTCGTGCGTCCGGGGCGCGGGTGACCTGCGCCGGTCCGGGGCCTGGTGCGCGCCCCCGGCTGCCCCTACGGTGCGGCCCCAGGCGAGCGCGCCCGACCGTCGGGCTCGCGGGCGCCGCAGGAGGTCTCGTGAACAAGGGTGAGCTCGTCGACGTCCTCGAGGAGCGGCTCGGGAGCCGCCGCGCCGCCAGCGACGCCATGGAGGCCGTCCTCGACGCGGTCGTGCGCGCCGTGGCGCGCGGGGAGCGCGTGGCCATCAGCGGGTTCGGCACGTTCGAGCGGGCCGACCGGGCCCCGCGGACGGGTCGGAACCCGCGGACGGGGGAGACGGTGCCCATCGCCGGCACCTCGGTGCCCCGCTTCAAGCCCGGCACGGCGTTCCGCGCCTACGTCTCCGACCCGGGCTCCATGCCCGAGGCCGTCCAGACCGACCCGTCCGCCGGTGGGGCGCTGCGCGCCGTGACGACGCGCCGCGGCGGCGTCGAGCTCGCCGACGGCGCGCCCGCGCGCAGCCGGCGCGCACCGTCCTCGCGCACGTCGAGCGCCGCCCCGGCGACGGCGGCCGCCGCGGACGACCAGCCGTCGGCCGCGGAGGTCGCCGACGCGCCCGAGCCCGCGCCGGAGAAGGCCCCGGGCGGCAAGGGCAAGGACGGCAAGAAGGACGCCAAGGACGGCAAGGACGGCAAGAAGGCGAAGAAGAAGGACGGCAAGAAGGCCAAGAAGAAGTCCTGACGGGCGGGGTCCGCGGACGCCGCGGACCCCCGCCCGGGCCTCCGACCGGGCCCGGGCCCGGTGCCCGGAGCCGCTCGGCCGGGGGTGCCGTCGGGGCCGGGGGCGCGCCGCGCCGGAGCCGGTGGTGCGGGGCACGGGGCCGCCGGGGGCATCATGGGCGGCCGGGACGGCGCCGCGCGGGTGCCGCCGGCGGGAGGTCTGGGTGCCCATGGGCGACGTGCTGCACGTGCGCGGCGGACGACCGGTGGACGGCGCCGTCGCCGTCCGCGGGGCGAAGAACTTCGTCTCCAAGGCGATGGTGGCGGCGCTGCTGGGCGAGAGCCCGAGCGTCCTGCGCAACGTCCCGGAGATCCGTGACGTCGGCGTCGTCACGGGGCTGCTCGGCCTCCACGGCGTCGACGTCTCCCAGCCGGACGACGGCGTCCTCGTGCTCGACCCGACCGACGTCGAGTCCGCGCACGTGGCCGACATCGACGCCCACGCCGGCGCGAGCCGCATCCCGATCCTCTTCTGCGGGCCGCTCGTGCACCGTCTCGGGGAGGCCTTCATCCCCGACCTCGGCGGCTGCCGCATCGGCGACCGCCCCATCAACTACCACCTCGACGTCCTGCGGCAGTTCGGCGCCGTGGTGGACAAGCGCGAGGGCGGCATCCGCATCACCGCGCCGAACGGGCTGCGGGGCACGCGCATCGACCTGCCGTACCCGAGCGTCGGTGCGACGGAGCAGGTCCTGCTCACGGCGGTGCGGGCCGAGGGCTTCACCGAGCTGCACGGCGCGGCGACGGAGCCCGAGATCCTCGACCTCGTGGCCGTCCTGCAGAAGATGGGCGCGATCATCGGGGTCGACACCGACCGGACGATCCGGGTGGAGGGCGTCGCCCGGCTCCGCGGGTACGACCACCGCGCCCTCACCGACCGCATCGAGACGGCGTCGTGGGCCTGCGCGGCGCTCGCCACCCGCGGGCAGGTCTTCGTCGAGGGCGCCACGCAGCCCGAGATGATGACCTTCCTCAACGTCTTCCGGAAGGTCGGCGGCGAGTTCGACGTCACCGACGAGGGCATCCGCTTCCTCAGCCCCGACGGGCCGCTGCGCTCGCTGGCGCTGGAGACGGACGTGCACCCGGGCTTCATGACCGACTGGCAGCAGCCGCTCGTGGTGGCGCTCACGCAGGCCGACGGCCTGTCCATCGTCCACGAGACGGTCTACGAGAACCGGTTCGGCTTCACCGAGGCCCTCGGCGGCATGGGCGCCCGCATCCAGGTCTACCGGGAGTGCCTGGGCTCCACGCCCTGCCGCTTCGGCGGGGCGCAGTTCCGCCACTCGGCGGCCGTCTCCGGCCCCACGCCGCTGCACGGCGCCGACATCGTCGTCCCCGACCTGCGCGGCGGGTTCAGCTACCTCGTCGCCGCCCTGGCCGCCACGGGCGTCTCGCGGGTCTCGGGCATCGAGCTCATCGACCGGGGCTACGAGCGCTTCGCGGAGAAGCTCGAGGCCATCGGGGCGGACGTCGAGTGGTCCTCGACGGCGGCGTCCCGGGTGCGCGTGCCCGCCGGCGCCGGCGCCTGAGCGGGCCGCTCCCGCCGGCGCGCCGCCCCGGCGCGCGCGGAGGGGCGGGCCGGCGGGGCCGCCTACACCGCGAGGTGCAGGCGCCCCCGCGCCAGCGCGTCGGCCGTGCGCGGCCCCACGCCCAGCGCCACCGCCTCGCGCAGGTCGGCCCGGGTGTCGACGTCCCGGCGCAGGCCCGGCAGGGCGAGGTCGAGGACCGCCGCGCCCGCCCCCGCGTGCCGCCCGGCCGACCCCTCGCCGTACGCCACGGGCAGGTCGTCGGCGGTCCGGGCGGCGAGCAGGGCGGTGCCCCGCCCCGCGGCGTCGGGCACGAGCGCGGCGCTCGCCCCGGCCGCCAGGGCCTCGGAGGCCCCCGCGAGGGCGGCACCCATCTCCTGCGCGCGCAGGGCGGGGACGTCGGGCAGCAGCACGGCGACGCCCGTCCCCGCGCCTCCCGCGCCGTCGGGGGGGACAGGCCGGCACCGCTCGGCCGCGCGCGCCCCGGCCCGCACGGCGTCGTCCAGGGCCGAGGCCCGCGCGCTGGCCGGACCGGGGGCGACGACGCGGGCGCCGGCGGCGGCGACGGCGCCCGCCACGGCGGGGTCGTCGGTCACCACGAGGGCGCGGGCGACGCCGGGAGCCGCCAGCACGACGTCCAGGCAGTCCAGGGCCATGGCGAGCGCGAGGCGCCCGCGCAGGGCGGCGTCACCGCCGAGGCGGCTCTTGGCGGCGGGGCCGCCCTTGACGGGCAGCACGACGTCCCAGCGGTCCACCCCGCCGGACCGGGGGGCGTCGGGCGCGGGCACCCGCGCGATGCTGCCACCCTGGGCCCGGCCCGACGACCGCCGCACGACCGACCCGAGAGGACATCGATGCCGGAGACCCCTCGCCGCCCGACGCGACGTCGACGGACGACCCGCCGCACGACCGGCGCCCCGGCCCCCGCGGGCGTCGGGACGGCTCTCGGGGCCGGCCGCGCGTGAGCCGCCGGGTCGCCGTCCTCGGCACGGGCAGCTGGGGCACGGCCTTCGCGCTCGTGCTCGCCGACGCCGGCGCCGAGGTGGCCATGTGGGGCCGCCGGCCCGAGGTGGTCGCCGCCGTCGCGGGCGGGCGCGGCAACCCGGCCTACCTGCCGGGCGTCGCGCTGCCGGACGCCGTCACGGCGACGACGGACCCGCGCCGCGCCCTCGAGGGCGCCGACGTCGTGGTGCTCGCGCTGCCGTCGCAGTCGCTGCGCGGCGTCCTCGGCGGCGTGGCCGACGCCGTCCCCGCCGGGGCCCCGCTCGTCAGCCTGGCGAAGGGCCTCGAGAGCGGCTCGCGGCTGCGGATGAGCGAGGTCGTGGCCGAGGCGTCCGGCGCCGCGCGCGAGCGCGTGGCCGTGGTCTCGGGTCCGAACCTCGCCCGGGAGATCGCCGAGCGGCAGCCCACCGCCACGGTGGTGGCCGCCCACGACGCCGACGTCGCCGCCGAGGTCGCGGCCGCCTGCGCCACACCGGTCTTCCGGCCCTACACCCACCACGACGTCCTCGGCGTCGAGCTCGGCGGCGTCGTCAAGAACGTCGTCGGCCTGGCCGTCGGCATGGCCGAGGGCCTCGGGTACGGCGACAACGCCAAGGCGTCGATCATCACCCGCGGCCTCGCGCAGACCTCCCGCCTCGCCGTCGCCCTGGGCGCCGAGGCGGCCACGCTGGCCGGGCTCGCCGGGATGGGCGACCTCGTCGCCACCTGCGCGTCGCCCCTGTCGCGCAACCACCAGACGGGCGTCCAGCTGGGTCGCGGCCTCGACGTCGGCGCGGCGGCGCGGGTGGTGCGCCAGACGGCCGAGGGCGTCCGCTCGGCCCCGTCGGTCCTGGCCCTCGCCCGGTCCGCCGGCGTCGAGATGCCCATCGTCGAGCAGGTCGTCGACGTCGTCGAGGGGCGGGTCCACGCGCGGGAGGCGGCGCGGCTGCTCCTGGCCCGCGACCTCAAGCACGAGGCCGGCTGACGTGACGTCACGGGGCGCGGCGGGGCGCCGGCGCGAGGAGCGGGTCGAGGTGGAGCTGCCCGACCTGGCGCCGCGCACGGCGCCGCCGGCGGCGGGCGAGGACCTCGACGGGATGCTGCTCAGCGGCCTGGACCTCACCGGGGCGCAGCTGCCCGACCTACGGCTGCTCGAGTGCGCCCTCGTCGCCTGCCGCCTCGACGGCGCCGCCCTGCGCGGCGCCCGCCTCGTCTCGACCCGCCTCGAGGAGCTGGCCGCGACGGACCTCGACCTCACCGGCTCGTCCTGGCGCGACGTCGTCGTCGAGGGCTCCCGCGCCGGCGTGCTGCGGCTCGGGGACGCCGACCTCGTCCGCACCCGCCTCAGCGGGTGCCGGCTGCACCACCTGGACGCCCGGGGCGCCGACCTCGCCGACGTCCTGCTCGAGGACTGCGTCGTCGGGGAGCTCGACCTCACGGACGCGCGAGCGGCGCGGGTGCGGCTGGTCGGCTGCCGCGTCGAGCGGCTCGTGCTCACCGGCTCGCGCCTGTCCGGGCTCGACGTGAGCGGGGCCCACGTCGAGCGCATCACCGGCCCGGGCGACCTCGCGGGCGTCGTCCTCGGCGAGGACCAGGCCGCCGGCTTCGCGACCGTCCTCGCCGAGCACCTCGGCGCGCGGGTCGTGCCGACCGCACCCGCCCCGGCGGACGCTCCCGAGCGGGTCTGACGCGAGCGGGTCTGACGCGAGCGGGTCTGACGCGAGCGGGTCTGGTGCTGAGCGGGCCTGTGGCCGAGCGGGTCCGGTGCCGAGCGGTCCGGGCTCAGGCCCTGGCGTCGAGCGCCTGCTCGAGATCGGCCCAGAGGTCCTCGACGTCCTCCAGGCCGCAGGAGAGGCGGAGCAGCCCGCGGGGCGTCGTCGGCGGCTCGTTGGCGTGGCGCCGGCGCCGCTCGACGAGCGACTCGACGCCGCCGAGGCTCGTCGCCGGCGTCCACAGGCCCAGCCGCTCCACGAGGGCGGCGGCGAGGGCGCCGTCGTCGTCGCCGACCAGCTCCAGCGACAGCACGCTCCCGGCGCCGCGCATCTGCGCCCGGGCGCGCTCGTGGCCGGGGTCGGACGGCAGGGACGGGTGCCGCACGCGCCCGACGGCGGGGTGGCCCTCGAGGCGCCGCGCGAGCTCGGCGGCGGTCGCGCCCGTGCGCTCGACGCGCAGCGCCAGGGTCCGCAGGCCCCGCAGCGCCAGCCACGCCTCGAAGGGCCCGGGGATGGCGCCGTGCACCCGGCGGTGGGTCGACAGCCGCTGCAGGAGAGCGGCGTCCGACGTCGCCACGGCCCCGAGCAGGACGTCGGAGTGCCCGGACAGCAGCTTGGTGACCGAGTGGACGACGACGTCCGCCCCGAGCGCGAGGGGCTGCTGCACCAGGGGGGTGGCGAAGGTGCCGTCCACGGCGACCACGGCCCCGGCGCCCCGGCCCGCGGCGGCGCACGCGGGCAGGTCGGCCACCTCCAGGAGCGGGTTCGTGGGCGACTCCAGCCACAGCAGCTCGGCGCCGCCCGCGAGGGCGCCCTCGACCGCGGCCGTGTCGGCGACGTCGACGAAGGTGACGCGCGCCCGCCCGTCGGCGTCGAGCTGCTCGAGCAGCTCGACGGAGGTGTTGTACGCCGAGCGGGGCGCGACGACGCGCCCCCCGAGGGGCACGAGCGCGAGCACCGCCGACACGGCGGCCATGCCCGAGGCGAAGGCCAGCGCCCCGCCGTCCTCGTCGGTGCCCTCGAGGGTCGCGAGCACCTCCTCCAGCGGCTCCCAGCTGGCGTTGGACGAGCGGGCGTAGGTCCGCGCGCCCGGCCCCGGCTCGCCGGCGCCCACGAAGGTGGACGACAGCACGAGCGGCGGGTTCACCGGGGCGTCCGGCGTCCGCGGCGGCCGTCCCGCGGCGACAACGGTCGTCGCGGGGGACCAGGGGCGACCGCTCGCCCCGGAGCCGGTCGGGTGGGGGGTGCCGTCCGCCATGGCGGCGAGCGTAGGGGCCCGCGCCCGAGCGGCGGACCGGCGTCTCGTGGCGGGCTCCCCGCGTGGGGCCGCGGGAGGCCGCGCGGCCGGGACGCCCTCAGGCCGGCGCGACGACCGGCCGAGCGGGCAGCGGGGCGAGCGGCGTCCAGGTCACGGGCACCCGGCGCATGAGCAGCGCCGAGTCGAAGCGCGCCGTGCCCGGCGGGAAGGCGCGCGGGTCGTCGTAGAGGCTGGAGCGCACCTCGCGGGCCCGGCAGGCTTCGACGCGCCAGGCGTCCGTCTCCAGGCGCATCCCGTCGTGGTCGGCGCCGGACGCCGGCGGTCCGCCCGCGGACCATCCCGTCGAGCCGGCCTCGAAGAAGCGCGAGGCGGCGTCGAGGTCCGCGAACAGGGCACTGCCGAGCAGCTCGGGGACGACGTCGACGTCGGCCGCCAGCGACGTGCCGTCCGCGCCCTCGACCGCCACGTGCACCCGGTCGTCGGTCTCCTCCACCCGGAAGCGGGCGCGGGCCTGGCGCCCCGGGAACAGGCGCCCCCCGGCGAGCGCGACGAGGCGGCTCGCGGTGTGCCGCTGAGGGACCCACACCCCCGTCCTCTCGCCGGCGGCGGGGTCGTCCCAGACGACGGCGACCCGGTGCGCGGCGTTCTCGGCGCGCACGCCGACGGCGGCGGGCAGGCCCCGGGGGCGGACGGCCCCGAGGCGCAGGCAGCAGACGCCCACGACGGCGGCGCCGTCCACCAGCTGGGGGCGGAAGGGCTCCGGCAGCAGGCGGCCGACGACGTCGGGGTCGGCGCGCCAGGTGAGCAGGAGACGGCGCTCCACCTCCGCCCGCAGCTGCGGTGCGACCACGCGGCCTCCCGGTGCCGGCCCGGCGGGTGCGCCGGACGCCTTCCGACGGGCGACGCCCGTCGACGCCCATGGTGCCCCTCCGTCGGTCGCCGGAGGGCGGTTCCGCGCCGCAGCACCCGGACGGGTGCCCGCGCTCGTGCCGGGCCGGCGGGGCGGAGAGCGGGGCCGCGGGCTGAGGGCTGCGGTCCGTCCGCCGCGTGGCGCCGCGGGGGGCGCTCCGGCCGCCGGTAGCGTCCCGGCGGTGGAGGCGCAGCCGGCAGGACGGGACCCCGAGGACCGCACGCAGGAGGGAGCCCCCCGGCGCCGCCGCGTCGCCGTCGTCTTCGGCGGGCGCTCGAGCGAGCACGGCATCAGCTGCGTCACCGCCGCGGGCGTCCTGCGCGCGCTCGACCGCGACCGCTGGGACGTCGTCCCCGTCGGCATCGCGCTCGACGGCCGGTGGGTGCTCGCCGCCGACGACCCCGCGCGCTGGGAGCTCGCCGGCGACGTCCTGCCTGTCGTCGAGCCGGGGGAGGGGCCCGCCGTGCTGGCGCCCCGCTCTCCCGTCGAGCGCGGCCTCGTCGCGCTCGACGCCGGCGACGTCCCACGGGCGCTCGGCGAGGTGGACGTCGTCCTGCCGCTCCTGCACGGCCCCTTCGGCGAGGACGGGACGCTGCAGGGGATGCTCGAGATGTCCGACACCCGCTACGTCGGCTCGGGCGTCCTGGCCTCCGCCGTGGCGATGGACAAGCACTACGCCAAGACCGTCCTCGCGTCGGCGGGCGTCGCCGTCGGCCCGTGGGCGCTCGTCACCGACCGCGCCTGGCGCGCCGACCGCGAGGAGCGCCTCGACGCCGCCCTCGCCGTCGCGGAGGGCGCCGGGGCCGCCGTCGTCTTCGTCAAGCCCTGCCGCGCGGGCTCGTCGATGGGCGTCACCCGCGTCGTGCTGGGCGAGGCCCCCGGCCGCTGGCGGGAGGGCGCCCGCGCGGCGCTCGCCGCGGCCGTGGAGGCCGCCCGCGAGCACGACCCGAGGGTCCTCGTGGAGGCGGCCGTGGCCGGCCGCGAGCTGGAGTGCGGCGTGCTGGACGGCCTCGGCGGGGCGGCGCCGGAGGCGTCGGTCGTCGGCGAGGTGGCGGTCGTCGACGGCCGCGACTTCTACGACTTCGAGGCCAAGTACCTCGACGGCGGCGCCGTGGAGCTCACCTGCCCCGCCGACGTGCCGGAGGAGGTCGCCGAGGCCGTGCGCGCCACGGCGCTGCGCGCCTTCGACGCCCTCGGCTGCGAGGGGCTGGCCCGTGTCGACGTCTTCGTCGCCGACGACGGCCGGGTCGTCGTCAACGAGGTCAACACGATGCCGGGCTTCACGCCGTCGTCGATGTTCCCCCGGCTCTGGGAGGCCTCGGGCCTGCCCTACCCGGCGCTCGTCGACCGGCTTCTCGAGCTGGCCCTCGAGCGTCGCGCCGGCCTGCGCTGACACCGGGACCCGACGCGGCGCCCGTCAGGAGCAGCTGCGCTGCGCCTCCAGGGCCTCGACGGCGCCGCCCAGCCCGGGCAGGACGTCGGCGGCCGTGAGGTCACCGGTGACGGCGACCTGCGTGGCGGGCGCCCGCCCGTAGGTCGTCCAGGGCGGTGACGCCTCGGCGTCGGACGCCACCCAGTCGACGCCGTCGACCGACAGGCACGCGTCCGTGGTGGGGCCGGGGAGGTCGACGCCGCAGCGCAGGACGACCTGCTCGGACCGGTCGGGCGAGGCCCAGGCGGCCGTCGACTGCCCCGTCGACGCGACGCGCGGGAGTCCGGCCAGCTCGTCGACCTCGCGCACGAGCACGAGCACGGACGCGCAGCCCGGGTCGGTCGCCTCGGGCGCGGCCGGGGCCGCGACGGGCGAGCCCCCGCAGCCGGCGAGCAGCAGGAGGGCCGTGGCCGCCAGGAGAGCGCGACGGCGCGGCGCGGTCGCCGTCACGCGACGACGGTGCAGGTCACCGTCCGCGTGATGCCGGGCACGGCCTGCACCTGCGAGGAGACGAGCCGGCCGAGCTGGCCGGTGGTCGGCGCCTCGACGCGGGCGATGACGTCGTAGGGACCCGTCACGTCCTCGGCGAGCACGACGCCGCCGATGGCGGCGAGGGCGGCCGCGACCTCCGACGAGCGGCCGACCTGGGTCTGGACGAGCACGTACGCCTGCTCCACGGGGCGTCTCCTCCTCGGTGCGCGCCCTGGGGCGGCGCCGTTCTGGGCTGGGCTGGGCTGGGCTGGTCGAGCGGGGCTGGGACGGGACGGGTCGGCCGTGGCGGCCCGGGTGCCCGGGGTGCCGCGGGCCGGCCGCCTCGGCGACGGCGCGGCGCCGGGCCCTCGTGGGGCCGGCGCGGCGCACCGCCGCCACGTCCGTCGCCTGGTCGAGCGCTCCGGCGGGCCGCGGTCCGCGGCGCCGCCGGGACGGGCGCGGGCGACGCTACCGTGGCCGGGCTGCGCCGCCCCAGCCCGTCCGGGCGAGGCCCCGCGCCGACGCCCGCGCGCACCCGCCCGGGGCCGGTCGGTCGGGCCCGGGCCGCGCCGGCGGCGTCGTCCGGGCGCTGCCCCGAGGACCGGAGGACGCGTGCCAGGACGCCACAGCCGAGGGGGGCTCGCCGGTGGCGCGGCCGCGGGGGACGGCGAGGACGCGCTCCTCGCCGCCCTCGTGCCCGAGCTGCCCGAGGGGGCGTGGACGGACCTGGGGCCGGGCGACGACGCCGCCGTCGTGCGGGCCGAGGACGGGCGCGTCGTCGTGACGACCGACGCGCTCGTCGCCGAGCGCCACTTCCGCCCGCGCACGGCCTCGCCCGAGGACGTCGGCTGGCGCGCGGCCGCCCAGAACCTCGCCGACGTCGCCGCCATGGGCGCCGTGCCGACGGCGCTCGTCGTCGCGCTCGTCGTGCCGCGCACGCCCCCCGAGCCGTGGGCCGACGGGTGGACCACCGGCCTCGCACGGGGCCTCGCGGCCGCCTGCGCCTCCCTCGAGGGCGCGGACGGCTGCGGCGTCGTCGGCGGGGACCTCACCGGCGGCGAGGAGGTCGTCGTCAGCGTGACGGCGCTCGGCGACCTGCGGGGGCTCGCGCCGGTGCGCCGGGACGGCGCCCGCCCGGGCGACGTCGTCGCGCTCGCGGGCGTCCAGGGGCGCTCGGCGGCGGGCCTGGCGGTGCTCGAGCGGCGGGGCCGGCCGGGGGCGGCGGCGTGGGCGGGCGGCCCCGTCGAGTCGGCCGCGGACGAGCGCGTCGCCGACCTCGTGCGCGCCCACCGGCGCCCCCGGCCGCCGTGCGCCGCCGGGCCCGCGGCGGCGGAGGCGGGCGCCAGCGCGATGCTCGACGTCTCCGACGGCCTCGTCCGCGACGCCGGCCGCCTGGCCCGCGCGGGTGTCGTCGTCCTCGACCTGTCGAGCGAGCTGCTCGCGCCGCACCGCGACGCCGTCCTCCCCGTCGCCGACCTCCTCGGCGTCGAGGCCTGGCGGCTCGTCCTCGAGGGCGGTGAGGACCACGGCCTGCTGGCGACGTTCCCCCCGGAGGCGGTGCTGCCCGAGCAGTTCGCGCCCGTCGGGGTCGTGCGCGCGGGCACCGCCCCGGCCGTCCTCGTCGACGGCGAGCGCTACGGCGGCGCGGGCGGCTGGGACCACTTCGGCTGACGGGCGGCGTCTGACGGGCGGCGACAGGGGACGCGCCGCCGCGCTCCCGGGCCCCCGGAGGACGGCGCGGCGTGCCCGGTCGGCGCGGTCCCCTCGTGGGACGCGAGAGGCCGGCCACCCCGTGCGGGGTACCGGCCTCTCGGGACGTGCGGTGCGTCAGCGCGTGATCTTGCCCGCCTTGATGCAGGAGGTGCAGACGTTGCGGCGCTTGGGCGTGCCGCCCTCGACGACGCGCACGCGCTGGATGTTCGGCACCCAGCGGCGCTTGGTGCGCCGGTGCGAGTGCGAGATGGAGTGGCCGAAGCCCGGCCCCTTGGCGCAGATGTCGCAGGTGGCAGCCACGGTCTCTCCTACGGTGCTCGGCTCGTCGCGGTCCGCCGCCGCTCGTGCGCGGGGGGCCGCCCGGCGCGGGAGCGCCGGTTCGTCAGGGTGCTGCGGCTCCGCCGGCCCTGGGCAGGGCAGCGCTCGCCGCGGTCGCGGGACACAGTAGCCGAGGTGGCGCCGCGGCCCAAAGCGGGCCACCGGCGGTCGTCGGCCGGCGGAGGGCCGGGCGAGCCGCTTCCGGCGGAGGGGCTGTGGACGACGAGCCGTGCCTGACCGGTGCCGTCGGCGGCCGGGCCTACTGTGCGGGCATGGCAGGGGGACCGTCGTCCGAGCGGCCCGCGGCCGGCGCCCCGGGGCTGCCCGCGCCGCGGGGTGTCGAGCACTCCGGCCCCGTGCCCGTCACGACGGGGCGCATGGCCGAGCCCCTCGGCCGCGCCGTCGGCCTCCCCACGGCGAAGGCGCTCGAGGCGCACCTCGGCCTCGTGACGGTGGGCGACCTGCTGCGCCACTACCCGCGCGACTACCGCCGCCGCGGCCAGCTCACCGACCTCAGCGGCCTCGTGGTCGGCGAGCACGCCACCGTGCTGGCCCGGGTGTCGTCGGTGCGCCACCGGAAGATGCAGCGCCGCCCGGGCTACGTGGTCGACGTCGTCGTCGAGGACGGCGCGGTGCGCGTCCCCCTCACCTTCTTCCCCCGGCACGGCGGCGCGCTCGCCCACCTCCTGCGCGAGATGGTCGTCGGCCGCACCGGCCTGTTCTCGGGCAAGGTGAACCTCTACCGGGGCTCGCTACAGCTGGTGCACCCCGAGCACCACATGAGCGGCCCCCGAGGCGGCCCGGAGACGGGCGCGGACGACGGCGGCGCCGAGGACCTGGCCGCCGAGGGCGCCGCGATGGACGCCTTCCTCAGCGGCGTCCTGCCCATCTACCCCGCGACGCAGGGCGTCCAGAGCTGGACGATCGCCAAGGCCGTCGGGCTCGTCCTCGACGTCCTGGCCGAGGAGGACGTCCCCGAGCCGCTGCCCGACATGGTGCTGGCCCGGCACGGGTTCCCCGGCCTGCTCGACGCGCTGCGCGCCGCGCACCAGCCGCAGCACCCGGGCCACGAGGAGCGCGCGCTCGAGCGGCTGCGCTACGAGGAGGCCTTCGTCCTGCAGGCCGAGCTGGCGCGCCGCCGGCTGCGCGTGGGCACCCAGACCGCCGTGCCGCGGCGGCCCCGCCCCGACGGGCTGCTCGCCGCCTTCGACGCGCGGCTGCCCTTCGCCCTCACCGACGGCCAGCGGCAGGTGGGCGAGGAGGTCGCGGCCGACCTGGCGCGCACAGCGCCCATGCACCGGCTCCTGCAGGGCGAGGTGGGCTCCGGCAAGACCGTCGTCGCCCTGCGCGCCATGCTCGCCGTCGTCGACGCCGGGGGGCAGGCCGCGCTGCTCGCGCCCACGGAGGTGCTCGCCGCGCAGCACCACCGCTCGCTCACGGCGATGCTGGGCGACCTCGCCGAGGCCGGCACGCTCGGCGGGGCCGACGTCGCGACGCGGGTGGCGCTGCTCACGGGCAGCCTCGGCGCCCGGGCGCGGCGGGAGGCGCTGCTGCAGGCCGCGAGCGGGGAGGCCGGCATCGTCGTCGGCACCCACGCCCTCCTGCAGGAGGCAGTGCAGTTCGCCGACCTCGGGCTCGTCGTCGTCGACGAGCAGCACCGCTTCGGCGTCGAGCAGCGGGACGCGTTGCGCGCCAAGGCCTCGGCCACCCCGCACCTGCTCGTCATGACGGCGACGCCGATCCCGCGGACCGTGGCGATGACGTCGTTCGGCGACCTCGAGACCTCCGTGCTCCGCGGGCTGCCCGCCGGCCGCTCGCCCATCGCCTCGCACGCCGTCAACGCGGGCAACGCGGCCTGGGTCGCGCGGATGTGGCAGCGCGTGCGCGAGGAGGTCGACGCAGGGCGGCAGGCCTACGTCGTCTGCCCGACGATCGGCGACGACGAGGGCGCCGGGCCCGGCCCGGGGGAGGGGCCGCCCGGCGCGGACGGCCCGGCGCAGGAGCCGCCGGGCGGGGGCGGGCGCGAGGAGGACCGCGTCCTCGTCTCGACCGCGGCGGTGGAGGCCCTGCTCGCCGAGGAGCCCTCGCTCGCGGGCGTGCGCCGCGGCGTCCTGCACGGGCGCATGCCCCCCGAGGAGAAGGACGCCGTCATGCGCTCCTTCGCGGCCGGTGACCTCGACGTCCTCGTCGCCACGACCGTCGTCGAGGTCGGCGTCGACGTCCCCAACGCGACGTGCATGGTCGTCATGGACGCCGACCGCTTCGGCATCTCCCAGCTGCACCAGCTGCGCGGGCGCGTGGGGCGCGGCGGCCACGCGGGGACCTGCTTCCTGCTGTCGCCGCTGCCCGAGCACGCGCCCGGGGTGGCGCGGCTGAAGTCGGTCGCGGCCACGACGGACGGCTTCGCCCTGGCCGAGCTCGACCTCGAGACCCGCGGCGAGGGCGACGTGCTCGGCGCGCGCCAGTCCGGGGTGCGCTCCTCGCTGCGCCTGCTGCGGGTGGTCCGCGACGTCGACGTCATCGAGGAGGCGCGGGCGGACGCCGCGCAGGTGCTCGCCGTCGACCCCGAGCTCCGGCGCCACCCGGCGCTCGCCGGCGCGGTCACCGAGCTGCTGCGCCCGCAGCACGAGTCCTTCCTGGAGCGCGGGTGAGCCGCCGCGACCGGGAGGCGCTCGTGCGGGCCGACGGGCTGCTCGTCGGCTACACGGGCGAGCCCGTGTCCCCGCCGACGACCTTCCGCCTCGACCCGGGGCGCGCCCTGGCCCTCGTCGGCCTCAACGGGGCCGGCAAGACGACGGTGCTCAAGGCGGTCCTGGGGCAGCTGGTGCCGGTCGGCGGCACGCTCGAGGTGCTGGGTCGTCCCGTCGACGAGCGCTCCGTCGCCTTCCGGCGCGACGTCGCCAGCGTGCTCGACGTCGACGCCCACTTCCCGGGCCTCACCGTGCGCGAGCACCTCGACCTCGTGGCCCGCGGGCACGGCGTGCGCGACGCCGACGACGTCGTCGACCAGGCCGTCGCCGACCTGGGCCTGGAGCCGGTGGCCGAGCACCTGCCCTCGGCCCTGTCCTCCGGCCAGCGGCGGCGGATGCTGCTGGCCGCGGCGCTCGTGCGCCCGCGGCGCCTCCTCGTCCTCGACGAGCCCGAGCAGCGCCTGGACCTCGCCGGGCGCGAGGACGTCGTCGACCGGCTGCTCGAGGAGAAGGAGGCCGGCGTCGGCGTGCTCCTCGCCACGCACGACCCGCTGCTCCTCGAGGCGGTCGCCGACCGGGTGCTCCTGCTCGCCGCCGACGGCGCGCGCCGGGTGTCCGCGGCCGAGGCGGCGCGGGAGCTCGGCCGGTGAGCGCCTCCCACGGCCGTGATCCCGGTCAGGGGCACGCGCGGGCGCCCGTGCAGCACGACGGCCCGGGCGACGGTCCGGGCGACGGCCCGGACGGGAGCGGGCACGGCGGCCCGGGCGAGCTGCCCGAGCATGTGCTGCGGCCGGTGGCGGACGGCCCCGGCAGCAGCGCCGCGCAGCTGCGCGCCACGGTGCGCCGCGCCGCGCGGCGGGCGAGCGGGGCCACGCTGGGCGACCTCCTCGGCGACGTCTACACGGGCGTCTTCGCCGTCGCCCTGGCCCTGCTCGTGCTGTCGGGCTCGCGCGGGCGCCTAGGCGCGCTCGGCGGCGTCAGCGCGCTGGGTGAGCCGCTCCCGGGGGCCGACGTCCCGCCGGCCGTGCTCGTCACCGCGGCGCTGCTGCTCGTCGTCGGCGCGACGGCCGGTCTGCTGGGCCGGCTCGGGCCCCTCTCGCTGCCGCCCCCGCAGGCCGCGTGGTGGCTGCCGCTGCCGGTGGCGCGCGGGCCGCTGCTGCGCCCCGGGCTGCTCCGCCGGGCCGCCCTGGCCGCCGTCGCGGCGGGCGCCGGCGGCGCGCTCGCCGTCCTGCTCCTGCTGCCCGCCTCGAGCGGCGCCGGGCCCTTCGCGGCGGCCGGGCTCGCCGCGGCCGGCGTGGCCCTGGTGCTGCTCGGCGCGGCCGGGCTGGGCCAGGGACGACGGGGCGGCGCCGCCGCCGTGCGGGCGGCCGACGCGCTGGTGCTGCTCGCCCCCGTGCTCGTCCTCGCCGCCGCGCTGCTCGAGCGGGGCGCCGGCGCCGGTGCCGCTCTCGAGGGGGCGGTGGCCTCCCTCGGCGGTGCGCCCGCCCGGTGGGGGCCGGCGCTGCTCCTCGCGGCCGGCGTCGCGCTCGTCGCCGTCCTCGTCCGCCGCGCCGGCGCCGCCCCCGGGGCGTCGCTGGCCTCGGCGGGCGCCCTGTCCGCCCACGTCGCCGGCTCCGGCGCGCTGCTCGACACCCGCGCCGTCGGTCGGGCGCTCGCCGACCCGCCCGGCGCGGCGCGGCGGACCGCGCGACGGCGCTCGAGCCGCTGGACCCGCGCCGGGCTGGTCCGCGGACCGCTGGGCGCCCTCGTCGTCGCCGACCTCCTGGCCGTGCTCCGCAGCCCGCGCCGCGTGCTCACCGCCGCGGTCCTCGCGGTCGTGCCCGCGGGGCTCGCGGCCTCCTCCGGCGACTCGCGCGTCGTGGTGCTCCTCGCCGTGCTGGCGTGCGGGTACGGCGCCGCCACCGCGCTGGCGGAGCCGGTGCGCGTGCGGGTGCTCGCGCCCGGCCTCGACGCCGTCCTCCCCGTCGCCCCCGGGCGGGCGGCCGCCGCGCACCTGCTCGCGCTCGCCCTGCTCACCACCGCGGCCTCCGCCGTGGCCGCGGGCGCCCTGGCGCTCCTGGCGCCCGGCGTCCTCCCTCTCGTTCTGGTCGTCGCCTCCGGCCCGGCCCTGGCGGGCGCCGCCCTGCGGGGCGCCGCCCGCCCCGAGCTGGACCCCGGCTCGGCCGTCATGTCGACCCAGGCCGGCCCGCTGCCGCTCGGGGTCATCACGAGCCTGACGCGGGGGCCCGACCTCGCCGTCGTCGCGCTCCTGCCGCTGGCCGTCGGCACCCTGGCGCTCGCGGGGGGCGGGCGCCTGCTGCCGACCGCCGAGCTGTCGCTCGCCCTCGTGGCGCTGCTGCTGGGCACGGCGCTGGGGGCTGCGGCCGCGGCCGGCTCGCGCCCCCGGGCGCCCGAGAGGCCCGGGGCGTCGCGCTCGGACGCCGCCTCCGCCGCGGGAGGGCGGGCGTGACCCGCGTCGTCGCCGGCTCGGCCGGCGGCCGCACCCTCGTCGTCCCCCGCGGCTCCGCGACGCGCCCCACGTCGGAGCGCGTGCGGGAAGCCCTCTTCAGCCGGCTGGAGCACGAGGGGCTCCTGGAGGGGGCCCGCGTCCTCGACCTCTACGCCGGCTCGGGCGCCCTCGGCCTGGAGGCTGCGAGCCGGGGCGCGGACGCCGTCGTCCTCGTCGACGCCGGCCGCGAGGCCGCGCGCGCCTGCCGGCGCAACGCGGCCGTCACGGGACTGGCGGGCGTCGAGGTGCGAGAGGCGCCGGTCGAGCGCGTGCTGGCGGGGGAGCCGGGCCCCCCGCTCGAGGCCGGGGCCGACCTGGTGCTCGTCGACCCGCCGTACGACGTCGCCGAGGAGGCCCTCGCGTCCGTGCTCGCGGCCCTCACGGGGCGTGGCTGGCTCGCTCCCGAGGCGGTCGTCGTCGTCGAGCGCTCGTCGCGCTCGCCGGAGCCGACCTGGCCGGAGGGCCTGCAGCGCTACGCCTCCCGGCGCTACGGCGAGACGGTCGTGTGGTTCGCCGAGACACCGGGCGGTGGTCCCGCCGACGACTAGCACTCTCCGTCGGAGAGTGCTAGTACATGTCCTGCACGGTGCACCGGGGTCGCGGTGGCCCCGGTCGTGGCGAGGAGGTGATCGCCGTGCTGACCTTCGACCCGTTCCGCGAGCTCGAGCGCGCGTCGGAGCTGCTGGGGACCAGCCCCGGGACGTCCCGGGCGCCCCGGTTCATGCCCGTGGACCTGTACCGCTCGGGTGACCACTACGTGCTGCACGCCGACCTGCCGGGCGTCGACCCGGGCTCCGTCGACGTGAGCGTCGAGGGCGGGACCCTCACCATCACCGCCGAGCGCACGGCGCGCGGCGAGGAGGGGGTCCAGTGGATCGGCGCCGAGCGCCCGTCGGGGACCTTCCGCCGGCGCCTGCAGCTGGGTGAGGACGTCGCCGCCGACGCCATCACGGCCACGTTCGCCGACGGGGTGCTGTCGGTGACCATGCCGGTGGCCGAGCGGGCGAAGCCGCGGCGCGTCGCCGTCGAGCGCGCCGACCACCCGCGCCCCGTCACGGCGCACCACCAGCAGGGGATCTCCTCCTGAGCCGGACGACGGGGCGGCCCCTCGGGGCCGCCCCGTCGTCAGCCCGTCGTCGTCCGCGCTCCGCGCCGCTCAGGCGAGCGGCAGGCCCAGGGCGGCGAGGTCGCGCCGCAGCGCCTCGGCCGTCGTGAAGCGGACGGCGCGCAGGCCGACGGCGGCGGCGCCCTCGACGTTGCGCGGGCTGTCGTCGACGAAGGCGGTGAGCTGCGCGTCCAGGCCGAAGCGCTCGACCACCCGGGTGAAGAGCGCCGGGTCGGGCTTGACGAGCCGCTCGACGCCCGAGACGACGACGGCCTCGAAGACCGACAGCCCGACGACCTCCTCGAGCCGCGGGCGCGCGCGCTCGAAGAGCTCGGCGGACCAGTTCGTCAGCGCCAGGAGCCGGACGCCCGCGGCGCCCAGCTCCTCGACGACGTCCCGCGTGCCGGGCACCGGGCCCGCGAGGGTGTCGAGGAAGCGGTCGACGTAGGCCTGCGCCACCGGCTCGTGGCCCGGGGCGCTCGCGGCGACGTCGGCCACCGAGTCCGCCGTCGAGCGACCGGCGTCCATGGCGAGGTTCCAGGCGCCGAAGTCGACGCGGGCGTGGAACGCCTCCACGGCCGCGGGATCGAGCTGCTCCCAGACCCGTGCGGGCTCCCACCGCACGAGCACGTTGCCGAGGTCGAAGATCACGGTCGTGCGAGCTGCGGCGGTCACGCCGACCGAGGCTAGAGGGCCGGTGCGGGTCGAGCCGTGCGCCCACGTCGCGGTGCACCGCGACGTCGGCGCACCGCTCGGGCGGGCGAGGGGGGACTACCCGAGGCGCACGCCCGCACCGGGCCCCATGGGCGTGCCGGTGACGTAGAAGAGGGTCAGCACGGCCACCCACGCCGGCCAGAAGGCCAGCGTGAAGGGCAGCATCCGCGAGATGACGCTGCCGAGGCCGGCCCCGGGCTCGTAGCGGCGCAGCATCGTCAGCAGCACGACCATGTAGGGGTTGAGCGGGGTGAGGATCTGCGTCGCGGAGTCGCCGACGCGGAACGCGCCCTGCGTGAAGGCGGGCTCGAAGCCGAGCAGGGCGAAGAGCGGCACGAAGACGGCCGCCATGAGCGTCCACAGGGACGACCCCGAGATGATGACGAGGTTGAGCAGGGAGGCCAGCAGCACGAAGGCGAGCACGGCCGGGAAGCCGGTGAGGCCGATGGCCTCGAGCCCGGCCGCCCCCTCGACCGCGAGCCAGGTGCCCACGCCCGACCAGGTGAAGAGCGCGACGAAGTTGCCGAGCACGAAGGCCAGCGCGATGAACGGCGCGAGGTCGCGGATGGCCCCCTGCATGAAGCGGGGGACGTCGGCGCTGCTCGTCAACGAGCCCGACACCCGCCCGTAGACGAGCCCGGGCACGAGGAAGAGCACGAAGACGATGAAGACGATGCTGTCGAGCAGCGGGGACTCCGGCAGGTAGCCGCCGCCCTCGCCGCGCCACGGCGACCCGGGCAGGAGCACCGCGACGAGCATGACGACGGCCACGAGGACGCCGGCGAGCGCGGCGGCTCCCACGGCCCGTCGCTCGCGGGGCGACACGTCGGCCGTCCCGTCGGCCCCGCCGCCGCCCGTCCCGCCGTCCTCGGCCGGTGCGGCGTCGTCCTCGTGCACGACCTGCTCGCGCGGCACGCCCGTGCGCTCCAGGCGCGGCTCGAGGACGCGCGTGATGACGAGCCCGGTGATGACGGTGAGCACGGCCGCGGAGACGAGGTTGAAGAAGTAGTTGGAGACGGGTGTCACGGGTGTGCCCGGGTCGGGGAGCACCTGCGCGACGGCGGTCGTGATGCCGGCGAAGAGGGCGTCGAGGCTCGTCACGACGAAGGAGGTCGAGTAGCCCGCGCCGACCGCCGCGAAGCCGCCCAGGAGGCCGGCGACCGGGTGGCGCCCCGCCGCGCGGAAGACCATGGCGGCCAGCGGGGGCACGACGACGAAGGCCGTGTCGGACATCACCGAGGCCGTCACGCCGACCACCCCGACGACGTAGGGGAGCGCCCACCGGGGGGCGGAGTGGAAGAGCAGGCGGATGACGGCCGACAGCAGGCCGGAGCGCTCGGCGACCCCGATCGCCAGCAGGATGGTGAGGACGGTGAGCAGCGGCGGGAAGCCGATGAAGTTGGCGCCCAGGTTCGTCGTCAGCCACGTCAGTCCCTCGGCCGTGAAGAGCCCGCGGACGGGCACGGCGTCGTCCGAGCCCGGGACGGTGACGCTGACGCCGAGCACGGCGCCGAGGGTCGAGACCAGCGCGACGAGGACGAAGAGCCCCAGGAAGAGGACGAAGGGCTCGGGCAGCCGGTTGCCGGTGCGCTCGACCCACCCGAGGACCCGGTCGGCGCGCGTGCCGGAGGCCGCGCCCGTGGCGCTCACGCGGCGCCCCCCGGCGCCGGCGGCGGGCCGTCGAAGTAGCGGGCGACGTCGACGGCTCCGCCGGCGGCCGCGAAGTCGGCGTGGACGGCGGCCCGCAGGTCGGGGTCGGCGAGGTGGTCGAGGACGACGAGCGCGAGGCCGACGGCGCCGTCGACCACGGCGCGGTCGCCGTCGGGCCCGGCCGCGGCGGCGGCGAACTCGCGGGTGTGCAGGGACGTGCCCGGGTCGGAGACGGCGACCATCGGGTGGAGCGACGGCACGCGGTAGCTGACGTTGCCGAAGTCCGTCGACGCCGCGAGCAGCGCCGGGACGACGCCGGACGGCAGGACGGGACGCCCCCGCTCGGCCATGCGGGCGCCCCAGCGGCCGGCCAGCGCGGCGTTGGCCCGCACCGGCAGGGTGGCGGGGTTCTCGTCCCAGGCGAGGTCGACGCCGCAGCCGGTCATGAGCGCGGCCCCGCGGCAGATCGCGTCGAGCCGCTCGGAGAGGACCCGCAGGGTCTCCGGGCGCTCGGAGCGCAGGTAGAAGAGCACCTGCGCCCGTCCCGGGACGACGTTGGGGCGGTCCCCGCCCTCGGTGACGACGCAGTGCAGCCGGTCCGACGGCGGCATCTGCTGGCGGTGGAGCCCGACGCCCTGGTAGGCGAGCGCGACGGCGTCGAGGGCGTTGCGGCCCATGAACGGCTGGGCGGACGCGTGGGCGGTGACGCCCGTGAAGGTCGCCCGCAGCTGGCGGCGCCCGAGGAAGAGGTGGTCGGCGACGTCGTAGCCGAAGGGGTGGACCATGACGGCCGCGTCGACGCCGTCGAGGGCGCCGTGCTGCGCCATCGTCTCCTTGCCGCCGCCGCCCTCCTCGGCGGGCGTGCCGAGCCACCGGACGCCGCCCGGCAGCCGGTCGCCCAGCGCGGCGAGGCCGAGGACGGCCCCGAGGCCCGCGGCGGCGATGACGTTGTGCCCGCAGGCGTGGCCGATGCCGGGCAGGGCGTCGTACTCGCTCATGACGGCGACGACGGGCGCCCCGCCGTCTCCCGTGCCGCCCGTGACGTCAGCCCGCAGCGCCGTCGGCAGGCCGTGGGCGCCCCGCTCGACGTCGAGGCCGTGCTCGGAGGCCAGGTCGGCCAGCACGCCGGCGCTCCGGTGCTCCTCGAAGGCCGTCTCGGGGTGCTCCGCGAGGTCGTGGCTCAGCGCCACGAGCCGGGGGCCGAGCGCCTCGACGGCGTCGACCACGGCGCGGACGAGGTCCTCCGGGGCGCCCTGCGCCGACGAGGAGATCGGCTCCGCGGCGCGCGCGGCGGCGTCCACCTGCGCCTGCACGGCCGCGAGGTAGGAGGGGTCCGGGGGCAGGGGTGCGGAGGGGAGGGGCCCGTCGGGCGCAGGGGTCGGCACGGGGCCACCGTCCTCCCTCCCCGCGGGGCGGGCAACGCCCCCGGGCGACCGGGCGCAGCGTGCCGGCGTCCCCGACGGGCAGACTCGCGCCCGTGACCACCGCGGCCTGCCCCGGCTCCTTCGACCCCGTGACGCACGGGCACCTCGACGTCGTCGCCCGGGCCGCCGCCCTCTTCGACGAGGTGGTCGTGCTCGTCGTCCCCAACCCCTCCAAGCGCGGGCTGCTGGCGCCCGAGCGGCGGGCGGCCCTGCTGGAGGAGGTGCTGCCGGGGGCGCTGGGCGCGGCCGCGGGGCGCGTGCGGGTCGAGCTCGTACCGGGAGGATTGCTCGTCGACGCCTGCCGCCGGGTGGGAGCGGCGTGCGTCGTCAAGGGCGTGCGCGGCGGGGCCGACGTCGACGCCGAGGTGCCGCAGGCGCTGATGAACCGCCACCTCTCCGGCCTCGAGACGCTGCTCCTGCCGGGCGACCCCCGCTGGCAGCACGTGGCGTCCTCGCTCGTCCGGGAGATCGCCCGCCTGGGCGGCGACGTCGACGACCTCGTGCCGCCCGCCGTCGCCGCGGCGGTGCACGAGGCGCTGGCGGGGACGTGACGTCGGCCGGCGCCCGCACGGCCGCGGTGTCCGTCGCCCTGGCGGCTCCGCTGCTGCTCCCCGGCCCCGCGGCCGCCTCGTGCGCCGGGCCGGCGACGCCCTCCTCGCTGCTCGCGCAGGACGGCGGCGTCGTCCTGGCGCGCGCCGCGGACGTCGACGGCCACCGCGTGGTCCTCGCCGTCGAGGAGGTCTGGTCGGGCGAGGACCGGGCACCGCGGGTGCGCATCACGACGGGCGAGACCCGGCGCGGTGCCGAGGGGTCCGGCGACGTCGAGCTGGTGGAGGGCGACACCTACCTCCTGGCGCTGCGGGGCGACCACGCGTCCGTGTGCTCGGTCCTCGTCGTCGGGGACGGGCGTCCGGTCGCGGCCGTGGCGACCACGGCGCAGGTCGCCGCGGCCCGCCCCGAGGGCGCCCGCCCGCCCGTCGAGGGTGCCGACGCCGGTGACGCGCCCGGCCCGCCGCTCGCCGCGCTCGCGGCGGGGCTCGTCGGCTGGGTCGCGCTGACCGCGGTGGTGCTCCTCGCGGGGCGGTCCGTGCGCCGCCGCCAGCAGCGCCGGTCCCGCCATCGCCGCGGCGGCGCGAGCGCGGACGGCGCGGGTCGGCCCCTGCGGTAGCCTTGCCGGTCGGTCCGCCGCCCACCGCGGCAGGCCGAGGACGACCAGGGCCCCTCACGCCCGACCGCACCGCCGCCGCACCGGTCCGCCGGGCGGGGGCACCCCGCACCACCACCCGGCGCCGCCCCGCGCGCGCCGGTGGAGGAGGAACGCCGTGACCACGCTGGACCACCGCTCGCCGCTCGTGCTCGACACGCGGGAGCTCGGTCGTCGTCCCGGTTCGATGCGGGCGGTGCGCCGGACCGTGGAGGCACCGGCCGACCTCGGCACCGCGGTGGTGGGCGTGGCCGAGGGCAGCCCCGTCGAGCTCGACCTGCGGCTCGAGGCGGTGATGGAGGGCGTGCTCGTGTCGGGGACGGCGCGGGCGACCTCCACCGGTGAGTGCGTGCGGTGCCTGGACCCGGTCGAGCGCGAGCTCGTCGTGGACCTCCAGGAGCTGTACACCTACCCGGGCCGGGCGCCGGAGGACGACCCCGACGGCACCCAGGACGACCTGCACGAGCTGGACGGCGACCTCGTCGACGTCGAGCCCGTGCTCCGGGACGCGGTGGTGCTCGCGCTGCCGTTCCAGCCGGTGTGCTCGCCGGACTGCCCGGGCCTGTGCGCCGACTGCGGGGTCCGCCTCGCGGACGCGGAGCCGGGCCACCAGCACGACAGCGTCGACCCGCGGTGGGCGGCGCTCCAGAGCATGGCCTCCGACCGGGGCCAGCGCACCGAGGAGGACTGACCATGGCCGTCCCGAAGCGGAAGATGTCCCGCAGCAACACCCGCCACCGCCGTTCGCAGTGGAAGGCCGAGGCCACGCCGCTCGTCGCGACCGTCGAGAACGGGCGCACGACGTACGCGCGCAGCCACCACGCGCGCGTCGTCACCGACTCCCAGGGCACGCCCCTGTACCTCGAGTACAAGGGCCGCAAGGTCAAGGACCTCTGAGCACCACCGCCGCCGGGCAGGGCGGCGCCCCCGCCGGGGCGCGCCTGCTCGAGCTGGTCCCGCGCGCCGCGGAGCTCCAGGCCCGGCTCGGCCTCGAGGTCGAGCCGGGCCTGCTGCTGCGCGCCCTCGTGCACCGGTCGTGGTCCTACGAGCACGACGCGGAGCCCACGAACGAGCGCCTGGAGTTCCTCGGCGACGCCGTGCTGGGGCTCGTCGTCACCGACGCCCTGTACCGGCGCCACCCCGACCTGCCCGAGGGGCAGCTCGCGAAGCTGCGCGCCTCGGTCGTCAGCTCGCGCGCGCTCGCGGGCGTGGGCCGCGGCCTCGACCTCGGGGAGCACGTGCTCCTCGGGCGCGGGGAGCGCTCGACGGGCGGGCGCGACAAGACGTCGATCCTCGCCGACACGGTCGAAGCGGTCATCGGCGCGGCCTACCTGTCCGCCGGGCTCGACGAGGCCCGCGCCCTGGTGCACCGCCTCGTCGACCCGCTGCTGGCGTCGTCGGCCGCCCTCGGCGCCGGCCTCGACTGGAAGACGAGCCTGCAGGAGCTGGCGGCGGCGCGCGAGGACGGCCCGCCCGTCTACGAGGTCACCGGCGAGGGCCCGGACCACGCCCGCACCTTCACCGCCCTCGTCCTCGTGGCCGGGGTTCCGCAGGGCCAGGGCGAGGGCCGCAGCAAGAAGGAGGCGGAGCAGCGCGCCGCCGAGGCCGCGTGGCGGGCCCTGGGCGGCACCGGCGAGGACGAGCTCGCCCGCGCCGCCGGCGTCCTGACCGACGGCGCCCCCGCCGAGGGCGCCCCCTCCCGCGGCGCCTGACGCGTGCCCGAGCTGCCCGAGGTCGAGGTGGTCCGGCGCGGCCTCGACGCGCACGTCGTCGGCCGCACGGTCACCGACGTGGCGGTGCTGCACCCCCGGCCCGTGCGACGCCACCTCGCCGGCCCGCTCGACTTCGCCGGTCGCCTGGCGGGGGCCCGCGTGGACGCCGCCGTCCGCCGCGGCAAGTACCTGTGGCTGCAGCTCGACACCGGTGACGCGCTGTCGGCCCACCTCGGCATGAGCGGGCAGATGCTCGTGCAGCGTCCCGAGGCCCCGGACGAGCGGCACCTGCGCGTGCGGCTCGACCTCGACGACGGCGCGCAGCTGCGCTTCGTCGACCAGCGCATGTTCGGGGGGCTGCTCGTCGCCCCGCTCGTGCCGACGCCCGACGGGCTGCCGGCCGGGGCCGCGGCCGGCGGTCCCTCGGACCCGCTGCTGCCGCCCGAGGTCGCCCACGTGGCGCGCGACCCCCTCGACCCCCACCTGGACCTCGAACGGCTCGTCGAGCGCGTGCGCGCCCGCCGCACCGGCGTGAAGCGGGCCCTGCTCGACCAGACCCTCGTCTCGGGCGTGGGCAACATCTACGCCGACGAGGCCCTGTGGCGCTCGCGCCTGCACTACGCCCGCCCCACGGACGGCCTGACCCGCCCCGTGGTGCGCCGTCTCGTCGTCGACGTGGCCGCCGTCATGGAGGAGGCGCTCGCCCAGGGGGGCACGAGCTTCGACCGGCTCTACGTCAACGTCAACGGCGCCAGCGGCTACTTCGACCGCTCGCTGGCGGCCTACGGCCAGGAGGGCGAGCCGTGCCCGCGGTGCGGCGCGCCCGTCACGAGGGAGGCCTTCATGAACCGCAGCTCCTACCGCTGCCCGCGCTGCCAGCCGGTGCCCCGGAGGGCCCGGTGGTGAGCCCGGGCCGTGGTCCGGGCGGGGGGTCGGGGGAGCGGGGCGCCGACCCGGCGCGGCTCCTCGCGCACGTGCGCGGCGACGTCCAGGGCGTCGGCTTCCGCTGGTGGACCCGCGCCCGGGCGCTCGAGCTCGGCCTGGACGGCGCCGCCCGCAACCTGCCCGACGGGCGCGTCGAGGTGACGGCGCAGGGCCCGCGCGCGGCGTGCGAGGAGCTGCTGGGGCTGCTGCGGGCCCCCGACGACGCGGAGGCCGCGCGCCGGCGGCCCGGCGCGGTGCGGGGCGTGGCCGCGCAGTGGCTGGGCCCGCGCGACCTGCCGGGCGGCTTCGTCGAGCTCTGAGGTCCCCGGCCCCGCCGTCGGCCCGGCCCCGCCAGCCCGCACCGGTCATCCGTGCGGTTCGTCAGCCCTGCACCGGTCAGCCCCCTGGTCGTCAGCCCCGCGGTCGGGGCCCGGCGAGCGGGACGGCGAGGAGCTGCTGGACGACCGTGCCGCGGACGACGGCGAGGTGCACGCGCGGGGTGGTCGCCACGGTGAGGTCGTAGCCCTCGTCCACGAGCTCGACGGCGACCGTGCCGCTGCTGCGGCTCACGTGGACGACCGGGGAGCCCGTGGTGGTGCGCTCCCCGGCGGCCTCGAGGACGTGGCGGGCCAGGTCCCCGCGGTCCAGGCCCACGCCCGCGCTGCCGGGGGCGTCGTCGCCGAGACGGGCGCCGACGACGCGGGTGCGCTCGTCGACGACCACGGCCACGGCGACCCGCTCGTCCTGCCGCAGCGCGGGGACGCCGGCCCAGCTGACGACGACCGTCGACGAGCGGCGGTCGCCGGCGTCGGGGAACAGCTCGGCGTAGGCGGCGGGCGTCCCCCCGGCCTCGCCGGCCGGTCGGGCGCCGGCGACCAGCGCGTCCTCCCCGGTCGGGGGCGGCGCCGTCGCGAGGGACGCCGTCGCCGCGCTGGGCCCCGCGACAGGAGCGGGGGCGGTGGCCCGCCCGAGGGCGAAGCCGCCCGCCACCAGCGCCACGACGACCGCCGCGGCGCCGGCCCTGCGCCGTCGCACCCCGCTCGTGCGCCCGTCGGCCCCGCCCCTCCCGGCGCCGCCGGCTGCGGCGGGCGCGTCGAGGTCCTCGGGCGCCCCGGGACCGGGCGGCCGCTGCCCGGCGTCTCCGCCGACGCCCGGGCCAGCGCCTGGGCCGGCGCCCGGGCCGGCGTCGGCCCAGGGGTGGGGGCCGGCGCCCGGCCCGCCCAGCGCGTCGCGGCTCACCCGTCCTCCTGCACGGGCCCATCGTGCGCGCTCCGGCGTCGCACGACCGTCCGCGGGTCACCCGTCCGCCGGTCGCCCGCCTCCGTCACCCGCGGCGCCCCGCCGCGCGTCGCGCCTCCTGCGCCCGTCACCCGCCGGACCGGCCGCCCACCACGGCTACAGTCCTGCGCGGCCCGCCAGGGCGGCCGCAGCAGCGCGACGGACCACCGGGGAGGGGCGCCCGTGCACCTCAAGACCCTCGTGATGAAGGGCTTCAAGTCCTTCGCCTCGACGACGACCCTGCGCCTCGAGCCGGGCATCACGTGCGTCGTCGGCCCCAACGGGTCGGGCAAGTCCAACGTCGTCGACGCCCTCGCCTGGGTCATGGGCGAGCAGGGCGCCAAGAGCCTGCGCGGCGGGTCCATGCAGGACGTCATCTTCGCGGGCACCGCGGGCCGTGACGGCGCGCCGGGCCGGCCGCCGCTGGGCCGCGCCGAGGTCTCGCTGACGATCGACAACACCGACGGCGCCCTGCCGATCGACTACACCGAGGTCACCATCTCGCGGACCATGTTCCGCAGCGGCGGCTCCGAGTACGCCGTGAACGGGGCGCCCGCGCGCCTGCTCGACGTGCAGGAGCTGCTCTCGGACAGCGGCATCGGCCGCGAGATGCACGTCATCGTCGGGCAGGGGCAGCTCGACGCGGTGCTCCACGCCACGCCGGAGGACCGCCGGGGGTTCGTCGAGGAGGCCGCCGGGGTCCTCAAGCACCGCCGCCGGCGCGAGCGGGCCGTGCGCAAGCTCGACGCGATGCAGGCCAACCTGGCCCGGCTGCAGGACCTCACCGGCGAGGTGCGCCGCCAGCTCGGGCCGCTCGGGCGCCAGGCGAAGGCGGCCCGGCGGGCGCAGCTCGTGCAGCTGGAGGCGCGCGACGCCCGCGCCCGGCTCCTCGCCGACGACATCGCGCAGATGCGCGCGCTGCTGGAGCAGGACGCGGCCGACGACTCCGCGGCCCGCGCGCGCCGGGCGGAGGTGGAGGAGCAGCTGGCGGACGTGCGCCGCGAGCTCGCGGACGTCGAGGCCGCCGCGGCCGCCGCGGCGCCCGCCCTCGCCGCGGCGGAGGAGGCGCCCCACCGGCTGGGCCGCGTGCGCGAGCGCCTGCGCGGCACGGCCGAGCTGGCCGAGGAGCGCCGGCGTCTGCTGGGCGCCGAGGAGGCCCCGCCGTCCGGGCCCGACCCCGCGGAGCTCGGGGCCCAGGCCGAGCGGCTGCGCGCCCAGGCGGCCGCCCTGGAGGAGGAGGTCGGCGCCTCGCGCGACGCGCTGGGCCGGGCCGAGCGGGCGCGGGCCGCCGTGGAGGACGAGCTCGCCGACGCCGAGCGACGCGTCGCGGCGCTGGAGCGCGCCGCCGCCGACCGCCGCGAGGGGCTGGCCCGCCTGTCGGGGCAGGTGAGCGCTCGCCGCAGCCGGCTCGAGGCGGGACGCGCCGAGGTCGGCCGCCTGCGCGAGGCGCTGGCCGGCGCCCGCGCCCGCGGCGGGGACGCCGAGCGCGAGCACGCCCTGCTCGAGACGCAGGTGGCCGACGTCGAGGAGGGGGAGGAGGGCCTCGACGAGGAGCACGAGCGCGCCGCGGACGCCCTCGAGACGGCCGGCGCCGACCTCGAGCGCGCCCGGGAGGAGGAGCGCGCCGCCGAGCGGGACCGCGGCAGCGCCGCCGCCCGCGCCGAGGCGCTCGAGCTCGGCCTCGCCCGTCGCGACGGCTCCGGCGCGCTGCTGGACGCCGGTGACCGGCTGCCCGGCGTCCTCGGGCCCGTGACGGGCCTGCTCGCCGTCGAGCCCGGGTGGGAGGACGCCGTCGCGGCGGCGCTCCGCGGCGCCGCCGACGGCGTCGCGGTCGAGAGCCTGGGCGTCGCCGTCGACGCCCTGCGGCTCCTCCACGAGGACGACGCGGGCACCGCCTCGCTGCTCGTGGCGGCGGGTCCCGCAGGGGCGGGCCCGGCGGCGGACCCGGGCGGGACCGCCGCCCTGCTGACGGAGGTGGCCCGGCCCGAGGACGAGGCCGTGCCCGCCCTGCAGGTAGTGCGGGCGCGACCGGAGGCGGCCGCGGCGGTCGCGCGGCTGCTGGAGCGGGCCGTCGTCGTGCCCGGCCTCGCGCAGGCCCGGGCGCTGCTCGAGCGGGCCGGGGGCGCCGGCGTCGACCTCCTCGTCGTCACCCGCGACGGCGACGTGCTCGACCGCGACCGCGCCCGCGGGGGCAGCTCCGCCGAGGCGAGCCTCCTCGGGGTGCAGGCCGCGGCCGATGAGGCCCGCGCCGCGGAGGCGGACGCGACGGCTCGCGGCGAGCGCGCGCGCTTCGCCGTGGCGGCGGCGACCGCGGCCCGGGCGGAGGCCTCCGAGGCGGTCGAGGCCGCGCTGGAGCGGCTCCACGAGTCGGACGCCCGGCTGTCGGCCGTCGCCGAGCGGCTGGGGGCCCTCGGTGCCGCGGCCCGCTCCGCCGGCGCCGAGGCCGAGCGTCTCGAGCGGACGCTCGGCGCCGCGCAGGAGGGCGTCGCGGAGGACGAGCGCGCCCTGGCCGACCTCGAGGAGCGCCACGCGCGCGCCGCCGAGCAGCCCGCCCCCGCGGCGGGGGAGGACGCCGACGCGCAGCGGGCCCGGCGCGAGGAGCTCGCCGCGGCGGCCCGGGCGGCCCGGGCCGCCGAGACCGAGGCGCGCCTGGCGCTGCGCACGGGGGAGGAGCGCGCCCGCGCCGTGGCGAGCCGCGTGGAGGGCGCCGAGCGCGCCCGCCGGCGCGAGGAGGAGGCGCGGGCCCGCGCGGCCGAGCGCGCCGCCGCGCGGCGCCGCGACGCCGCCACCGCGTCCGCCGTCGCCGCAGCCGCCCGCACCGCCCTCGAGCGGTGCGCGAGCGCGCTCGCCCGCGCCGAGGACGAGCGCGAGCGGGCCCAGGAGGGGCGTCGGGAGCGGGCCGAGGCGGCCGCCGGCGCCCGGCGCCGCCAGGAGGCGCTGGCCGCCGAGCTGGCCGAGCTGACCGACGCCGTGCACCGCGACGAGGTGGCGCGCGCCCAGCAGCGGCTGCGGCTCGAGCAGCTCGAGGAGCGCAGCACCTCCGAGCTCGGGACCGACCCGGACGTCCTCGTCGAGGAGCACGGCCCCCACCGCCCGGTGCCGGTGCTCTCCGAGGCGACGGCCGCCGTCGACCCGCCGAGGGCCGACGAGGCGGACGGGGGCGAGGGCGCCGCGCCGCGGCCGGTCGCCCGCGACGACGGCGACGACGCGGGTGGGGACTCCGACGCTGACGAGCCGCCCACGACGCCGTACGTGCGCGCCGAGCAGGAGCAGCGCCTGCGCCGGGCCGAGCGCGCCCTCGCGCAGCTGGGGAAGGTCAACCCGCTGGCGCTCGAGGAGTTCGCCGCGCTCGAGGAGCGGCACGCCTTCCTCGTCGAGCAGCTCGACGACCTCACGCGCTCGCGCCAGGACCTGCTCGGGATCGTCGCCGACGTCGACGCCCGCGTGCAGCGGGTCTTCGCCGAGGCCTACGAGGACGTCGCGGCCGCCTTCGAGCGCGTCTTCGCCCGCCTCTTCCCCGGCGGCGAGGGGCGCCTCGTGCTCACCGACCCCGGCGACATGCTCACCACCGGCATCGAGGTCGAGGCGCGACCCGCGGGCAAGCGGGTCAAGCGCCTGTCGCTGCTGTCCGGCGGTGAGCGCTCGCTGGCCGCCGTCGCGTTCCTCGTGGCGATCTTCACGGCTCGGCCGAGCCCCTTCTACGTCCTCGACGAGGTCGAGGCGGCGCTCGACGACACGAACCTCGGCCGTCTCATCGACGTCATGGAGGAGCTGCGCGCCTCCAGCCAGCTCGTCGTCATCACGCACCAGAAGCGCACCATGGAGGTCGCCGACGCCCTCTACGGCGTCACCATGCGCGGCGACGGCGTGACGACGGTCGTCAGCCAGCGGCTCCGCGAGGTCGCCCCCGCCTGAGGGCGGTCGCCGTCCCCTCCGCCCTCCGCGTCCGGCGGACGGCGCGGACGTTGCGATCCGGGCTCGGTCGCGCGTGGCGCCGTGACCCTGCGTCGTTCGTGGGTGACGCTGTGCTCATGACTCTGGGGGGCGCGACCGTGGTGGTCGCCTACACGCTCTTCGCCGTCCTGCTCGCCCTCGTGGTCGTCGCGGTCGCCTGCTGGACCCAGCTCGAGGGCCGCCGCGCGCGGGGCGACCGGCTCGGCCGCGCCCTCGCGCCCCTCATGCGCGGCCTCGAGGCCGGCGGCGCCCGCGCCGCGGCAGCGGGGCGCTCCCTGCTCGAGCCCCGGCCTCCCGCGTCCGCCGGGAGCGGGGCGACCCCGGCCGACGACGCACCGGTCGGCGCGGCCGAGGTGGACGAGCGCCCCGAGCGCCGCCCCCGGGTCGCGGCGCGCGCCCGGTCCGCGGCCGCCGGTGCCCTCGACGCCGTGGCGCGGGGGGCCGGCGCCCTCTCGGGCCGCCTCGCGGCGCAGGCCGCGGCCCGCTCGCCCGAGAGCCCTGCGGACGCCCGTCGCCCGGCCGAGGGCGGGCCCGCCGCCGAGGAGGTCCCGGCCGAGGAGATGTCGGCCGCGGAGGTGCCGGCCGCGGAAGTGCCGGCCGAGGAGGTGCCGGCCGCGGAGGCCGTGGTCGAGGAGGCCCCGGCCGAGGAGGCCGTGCGCGGGGACGCCGCCCGCGGGGGAGGCGCCCGGGTCGAGCGCCGCCGACCGGACCGGCCCTGGTCCCGGCCCGCTCCCGCCGCACCCGAGGGCGGCGCGGAGCCCGCCGTGCGGCCGGCCGAGGACCGCGACCGGACGACGGCGGGCACCGAGGCCGCCGACCCGCGGCGCGACCGCCTGCCGGACGAGCTGCGCGACCGCCTGGCCGGGTAGCGCGCCGTACCGGACCCCGCCGTCGGCAGCGTCGGGCCGGTCGGGGCTCGTCGGGGCGGGCTGAGGGCGGGGTCGGCTCGCCCGGCGTCTGCGAGGATCGGAGCCGTGGAGTACCTCGAGCTCATCATCGGCATCGCCGTCGCGGCGGTGCTCGTCCTCGGCGGCGCGGCCGCCGCGCTGGTGCGCCGCGCGCGCGGTCGTGACGTCGAGGAGCTGCCGCCCTCGCGCCCGCGCCCCGGCCTCGACTACGCCCCCGGCGTCGGCGACGACGACCAGCAGCCCCGGGACACGCCGACGCGCACGGTCGAGGAGCTGCCCGCGCTCGACGAGGTCGACGCCTCCGAGGCGCCGGTCGAGGCGGAGGCGGGCCCCCAGCTCGAGCGCCCCGAGCCGGCGGCCGGGCGCCTCGTCCGCCTCCGCGAGCGCCTCGCCCGCTCGAACACCGCCCTCGGCCAGGGCCTGCTCGCCCTCCTCTCGCGCGAGCGCGTGGACGAGGCGACGTGGGAGGAGGTCGAGGAGACCCTCCTGCTGGCCGACCTGGGGGCCGGCCCGACCGAGGAGCTCGTCGAGCGGCTCCGCGAGCGGGTCCGGGTGCTCGGCACCCGGGACGCCGACGCGCTGCGCTCCCTCCTCGCGGAGGAGCTCCTCGAGCTCGTCGGCCCGGACGTCGACCGCTCCCTCGCGACGACGCCGCACGACGGCCGCCCCGCCGTCGTCCTCGTCGTCGGCGTCAACGGCACGGGCAAGACGACGACCGTCGGCAAGCTGGCGCGCGTCCTCGTGGCCGAGGACAAGGACGTCGTCCTCGGCGCCGCCGACACCTTCCGCGCCGCCGCCGCCGACCAGCTGCAGACCTGGGGCGAGCGCGTCGGCGTGCCGACGGTCCGCTCCTTCACCGACGGCGCCGACCCCGCCTCGGTCGCCTTCGACGCCGTGCGCGCCGGCCGCGAGGGCGAGGTCGACGTCGTCCTGCTCGACACCGCCGGCCGGCTGCAGAACAAGGTCGGGCTCATGGACGAGCTGGGCAAGGTCAAGCGCGTGGCCGAGAAGGCCCTCGACGGCGCCGGGACCATCGACGAGGTGCTCCTCGTCCTCGACGCGACGACCGGCCAGAACGGGCTGCAGCAGGCCAAGGTCTTCTCCGAGGCCGTCGACGTCACCGGCATCGTCCTCACCAAGCTCGACGGCACCGCCAAGGGCGGGATCGTCGTCTCCGTCCAGCGCCAGCTGGGCGTCCCGGTCAAGCTCGTCGGGCTCGGCGAGGGCGCGGACGACCTCGCGCCGTTCGAGCCGCGGGCCTTCGTCGACGCCCTCCTCGCCTGACGGCGCCGAGGAGCGTCCGGGCCGTGGCCGACCGAGCCGACGCGGTGGCCCCGCCGCTCGCCGAGGGCACGGGGACGGCAGGTGGTCAGGGGACGGCGGGTGGTCCGGGGACGGCGGTCGACGAGGGCTGGGTGCGGCCCCGGCCCGGGCGGCGCGCGCTCCTGGCCGACGTGGGCTGGGGCGCGGTCGCGACGACGACGTGCGTCCTCGGGCTGGAGCTGACGCGGGCCGTCTCCGACGCCCTGCCGCAGGCGGCGCCCGCCCGGGTCGAGGACGTCGCGTGGACCGTCCTCGTCGCCGCGCCGCTGGCCGTCCGGCGCCTGCTGCCGCTGACGGCGATGGTCGTCTCGACCGGGGCCTTCGTCGCCCTCGGCGAGCGGCACCTCGCCTCGGCGGCGACCTTCACGCTCAACCTCGTCCTCTTCCTCGTGCTCCTGTCCGGGACGGCGTGGGCGCGCGACCGCCGGAGGCTCGCGGTCGTCTGGGTCGTCGTCCTCACGGCGATGGCGGGCTGGTACCTGCTGCGCGTCGTGCTGCTGCCGGTCGGCGTCGGGCCCACGTCGGCCGCCCTTCTGGGCCTCACGGCGCTCATCAACGTCGTGTACTTCGCGGGTGCCCTCCTCGGCGGGCGGGCGCTGTGGCGGGGCGCGCGCGACCGCGCCGCCCTGCACCGCACGGCCGCGCAGCTGCGCCGCGAGCAGGAGCGTGCCGCCCGGGCCGCCGTCGTCGCCGAGCGCCTGCGCATCGCCCGCGAGCTCCACGACGTCGTCGCCCACCACGTGAGCACCACCGGCGTGCGCGCCGCGGCGGCCCGCCGGGTCCTCGAGCGGGGCGCCGACGACGGGACGGGCGTCGCCCGCGCCGCCGCGGCGCTGCGCGAGGTCGAGGAGGGCAGCCGCTCCGCCGTCACCGAGATGCGCGACCTCCTGGGCGTGCTGCGCGACCCCGGTGCGGACCCCGACAGCGACGCCGGCACCGGGCCCGCGGCCGTGCCGCCGGGCGCGGCCCCGCGCGAGCTGCCGCAGCCGTCGCCGGCGGACCTGCCGCGGCTCGTCGAGGAGGTCCGCGCCTGCGGGCTCGACGTCAGCCTCGTCGTCGTCGGGGAGCCCGCCCCGCTGCCGGGCACGACGGGCACGAGCCTCCACCGGCTCGTGCAGGAGGCCCTGGCCAACGTCGCCCGCCACTCCGCGGCCGGGGCGGCGCGCGTCGTCGTCCGGTGGGTGCCGGACGGCGTGCCGGACCACGGGCGCGACGGTGGCCACGGCCGCCCGCCCGGTGACGTCGCGAAGGGTCATGTCGAGGAGGGCCACGTCGAGAGGGGCCACGTCGAGGTGGAGGTCGTCGACGACGGTCCCGCCCGCTCGGCGGCGCAGCGCCCGACGGGCACGGGACTCGGGCACGTCGGCATGCGCGAGCGCGCCGCGCTCGCCGGCGGCTGGGTCGAGGTGGGCGCCCGCCCCGGCGGCGGCTACCGCGTGCGCGCCCGCTACCCGCTGGCCGCCCCTCCGCGGCCGCCGCGGTGAGCCCGCCGGTGCGCGTCCTGCTCGTGGACGACCAGGCGCTCGTCCGCAGCGGCTTCCGCATGATCCTCGAGGTCGAGCCGGACCTCGAGGTGGTGGGCGAGGCCGCCGACGGCGCCGCGGGCGTCGCCGCGGCCGCCGAGCTGCGCCCCGACGTCGTCCTCATGGACGTGCGGATGCCCGGCCTCGACGGCGTCGCCGCGACGGAGCGGGTGGTCGCGGCCGGCACGGGGCGCGTCGTCGTCCTCACGACCTTCGACACCGACGACCACCTCTTCGCGGCCCTGCGGGCGGGCGCCTCCGGCTTCCTGCTGAAGAACGCCGACCCGGACGAGCTCGTCGCCGCCGTCCGCGCGGTCGCGCGGGGCGACGCGCTCCTGGCGCCCGCGGTGACCCGGCGCGTCGTCGAGCGCTTCGCGGCGCCCTCGGGGGCGTCTTTCCGGCCCGAGCTCGTGGCGGGCCTCACCGAGCGCGAGCGCGGCGTGCTCGTCCTCCTCGCGCGCGGCCTGTCCAACGGCGAGATCGCCGCCGAGCTCGTCCTCGGGGAGGCGACGGTCAAGACCCACGTCTCGCGGGTGCTCCTCAAGCTGGGGGTGCGCGACCGGGTCCGCGCCGTCGTGCTGGCCTACGAGAGCGGCCTCGTGCGCCCCGGCGACGGCGGCTGAGCAGGCGGGTCGCCGGCGCGGGGGCGCGGGTCCCGGCACGCGCGGGCGGGAGCAGGACGCAGCAGAGGCAGGATGCAGCAGGGGCAGGCCGCCGCACGGGCAGGACGCCCGGCGGAGGCCCGGGGCGCGCCGTCCGCCGCGCGGGGGAGGGCCGCGTCGTCCCCGCGGCGGACGCGCCGCTGCGCCCGAGCGCCCTAGCGTCGCGGCGCGGGCCGGGAGCGGCCCGTGGACGACGACGAGGAGGAGGCGCGGCGGTGCTCTCGGCACGGGGCCTGGTGCGGCGGTTCGGCGACGCGGTCGTGCTCGACGGGGTGGACCTCGACGTCCTCCCCGGGCGCATGACGGGCTTCGTGGGGGCCAACGGCGCGGGCAAGACGACGACGATGCGGATCCTGCTGGGCGTGCTGGCGCCCTCGGCCGGGGAGGTCCGCTGGGACGGGCGCCCGGTCACGGCGGCCGACCGGCGCGACATGGGCTACATGCCCGAGGAGCGCGGCCTCTACCCCAAGCAGCGCGTGGCCGAGCAGCTCGTGCACCTCGGCCGTCTCCACGGCCTGGGGACGCAGGAGGCCCGGGCGTCGGTCGGCTCGCTGCTGGAGCGCCTCGACCTCGCCGGGCGCGCCGACGACCGCCTCGACAGCCTCTCGCTGGGCAACCAGCAGCGCGTGCAGGTCGCCGCGGCCCTGGTCCACGGCCCGTCCGCCCTCGTCCTCGACGAGCCCTTCAGCGGCCTCGACCCGCTCGCGGTCGACGCCATGGCGGCCCTGCTGCGCGAGGAGGTCGCGCGCGGGGTGCCCGTCCTCTTCTCCTCCCACCAGCTCGACCTCGTGGAGCGGCTCTGCGACGACGTCGTCGTCCTCGCGCAGGGCCGGCGCGTGGCGGCGGGCACGGTCCCCGAGCTGCGCGCCCGCGGTGGCGCGCGCACCCGCCTCGAGGTGGGCCCCGCTCCGGGCGGCGACGTCGGCGACCTCGGGTGGCTGCGCGACGTCGTCGGGGTCGACGTGCTCGACGTCGACGGCCCGCGCGCCCTCTTCACCGCCACCGAGCCGGGCGCCGACCAGCGCGTCCTCGCCGAGGCGCTGCGCCGCGGCCCCGTCCGCGCCTTCGCCCCCGACGAGCCGTCCCTGTCCGAGGTCTTCCGGGAGGTCGTCCGATGAGCGCGCCCACCACCACGTCCGTCCCCGCCCCCGGCCCTCGGAGGGGGGCCACCGGCGGCCGCGCCGCGTGGCGCGTCGTCGCCGAGCGCGAGGTCGCCGTCAAGCTGCGGGACAAGGTCTTCGTCGGCTCCTTCCTCGTGCTGCTCGTCCTGGCCGTGGCGGGCGTCGTCCTCGGGGCCGTCCTCGGCGGCCGCACGTCCACGACGCAGCTCGCCGTCGTCGCGGGGGACGAGCGGGTCGCCGCCGTCGCCGCCGCCACGGGGGCGCTCCTCGGCCCGGACGACGAGCTCGAGGTCGTCGAGGCGCCCGACGCGGGCGCGGCGGAGGCCCTCGTCGCGGCGGGGGACGCCGACGCGGCGCTCCTGGCGGCGCCGGGCGGCGACGGCCTCGAGCTCGTCGGCGACCAGGAGGTGGCCGGGTCGCTGTCCACGCTCGTGCCGGTCGCCGCCGAGGGCGACGCCCTCGAGCGCAGCGCCGCCGCGGCGGGGACGACGCCGGAGGAGCTCCTGTCCGGCGCGGCGGTCGAGGAGCGGCTCCTCGACCCCTCCGAGGCGGACCCCGTCGCGACGACGCTCGCGCCGCTCGTCTTCGGCTTCCTCTTCTACCTCGTCGCCATCCAGTTCGGCATGGCCATCGCCCAGAGCGTCGTGGAGGAGAAGCAGAGCCGCGTCGTCGAGATCCTCGCGGCCGTGGTGCCGCTGCGCTCGCTCCTGCTGGGCAAGGTCGTCGCCAACGGCGCCCTGGCGCTGGCGCAGGTCGCCGTCCTCGCCGGCGTCGTCCTGGTCGGCCTCGCGGCCACCGGGGAGGGCGAGCTGCTCGGCGCCGTGGGCGCGCCCGTCCTGTGGTTCGTCGTCTTCTTCGTGCTCGGCTTCGTCGCCCTGGCCTGCGTGTGGGCCGTGGCCGGGTCGGTCGCCACCCGCACCGAGGACCTGCAGGGGACGACGACGCCGCTGCTCGTGGCGCTGCTGGCCGCCTTCTACGCCGGCATCTTCGGCAGCGGGTGGGTGCTCGTGCTCGCGTCCTACGTGCCCGTGGCCTCGACGGTGGCCATGCCGACGCGCCTCGTCGCGGGCGAGGCGGCCTGGTGGGAGCCCCTCGTCTCGGCGGGCCTCGTGCTCCTCGCCGCCGTCGTCCTCGTGCGCGTCGGCGCCCGGCTCTACGAGCGGTCGCTGCTGCGGACCGACCGGCGCTCCTCGGTGCGCGAGCTGCTGCGCGAGCGGGGCTGACGCCGGCGCTCGCCGTCGGACGGAGGCCACCCGTCGGCCGTCCACCGCGAGGAGGCGGCCGGGCGGGAGCGGCCTCGGTGGTGGACGACGTGGGCCGGGGCTCGGCGTGTCGTCCCACGAGGTCGACCAGCCGTCCGCCGAGCCCACGAGGTCCACCGCGCTCCGACGAGGTGGCTGTCGAGGCTCGCTGCAGGGGGTCATGGCGCGGCGCGGCCGTGAGCGCGGACTTCTCGGGCTCGAGTCCGGCGCGCCGTCCCGCGAAGTCCGCGCCCGCGGTGGCGGTACGGCGCGTCGTCCCGCGAAGTCCGCACTCACGGGGGCAGCCCACGGGGCGACCAGGACGTCCCCGCCGGCCACCTCGAGCCGGGGGGCAGGTCGGCGTCGACGCGCCCGTGGAGGTCGCCCGAGTGCTCGACGACGTGGGTGCGTGCCCAGGCCGACGGCAGGACCGCGGCACCGGCGTCGTCGCCGGAACCGGTTCGGGTGCGGAGGGCGACGGGCCCTCACCGACCGCCACCGGGCGGTGGGCGGCCGCACGCCGTTCACGCACGTCTTACCTGAGCCGCTGCGACGACACGCGCCCGTAACACGGCGCGGCGGGGCCCGTAACGGCCCACCGGGATGTTCGTCCCCGCAGCGCCCGCCCGGCGCCGCCCCCCCCGGCCCCGCGCCCCGCGGGTCCGGCACCCGACCTCAGGAGGACGAGTGAACACCGGCGACACCGCCTGGATCCTCACCAGCGCCGCGCTGGTGCTGCTGATGACCCCGGGCCTCGCGCTCTTCTACGGCGGCATGGTCCGCATGAAGAGCGTCCTCAACATGATGATGATGAGCTTCGGCGCCATGGCGCTCGTGAGCGTCCTCTGGGTGCTCTACGGCTACTCCATCGCCTTCGGGAACGACGTGGGCCTGGGCCTGCTCGGGAACCCGGCGGAGTTCTTCGGACTGGCCGGGATGATGACCGAGGACCCGGAGGCCGCCTACCCGGTGATGGCCTTCGTGGCCTTCCAGATGGTCTTCGCCATCATCACCGTGGCCCTCATCTCCGGCGCCGTCGCCGACCGCACGAAGTTCTCCACGTGGATGGTCTTCGTGGCGATCTGGGTGACGATCGTGTACTTCCCCGTCGCCCACTGGGTCTTCGCCTTCGACGGCGAGGGCGTCACGGGCGGCTGGATCGCCAACCAGCTGGCGGCGCTGGACTTCGCGGGCGGCACGGCCGTCCACATCAACGCCGGCGCGGCGGCCCTCGCCCTCGTGCTCGTCATCGGCAAGCGCCGCGGCTTCGGCCGCGAGCCCATGCGCCCGCACAACCTCCCGCTCGTCATGCTCGGCGCCGGGCTGCTGTGGTTCGGCTGGTTCGGCTTCAACGCCGGCTCGGCGCTGTCGGCCGGCAACACCGCGGCCGTCGCCTTCGTCAACACGCTCTGCGCCACCGGCGCCGCCGCGCTCGCGTGGCTCCTCGTGGAGCGCCTGCGCGACGGGCACCCGACGTCGCTGGGCGCGGCCTCCGGCATCGTCGCGGGCCTCGTGGCCATCACCCCCGCCTGCAACGCCGTCTCGCCGGTCGGCGGCATGCTCATCGGCGCGATCGCCGGCGCGCTGTGCGCCCTCGCGGTCGGCCTCAAGTACAAGCTCGGCTACGACGACTCGCTCGACGTCGTCGGCGTCCACCTCGTCGGCGGCGTCGTCGGCACGGTCCTCATCGGCGTCTTCGGCACGGCCACCTCGCCGGCCGGCGTCGACGGCCTCCTCTTCGGCGGCGGCGTCGACCAGCTCTGGCGCCAGGTCGTCGGCGCGTTCGCCGTGCTCGCCTTCTCCTTCGTGGTGACCTACGTCATCGCGTCGGCGCTGAAGGCCACCATGGGCTTCCGCGTCGACGAGGCCGCCGAGGAGGGCGGCATCGACCAGGCCGAGCACGCCGAGTCGGGCTACGACTTCGGCACCTTCGGCTCCGGGGCCGGCCCCCGCTCGGCCGTCAGCCACCGCCGCACCACCGACGAGGAGGTCTCCGCGTGAAGCTCATCACCGCGGTCATCAAGCCCCACAAGCTGGACGACGTGAAGTCGGCCCTCGAGGCCTTCGGCGTCCAGGGGCTGACCGTCAGCGAGGCCAGCGGCTACGGCCGACAGCGCGGCCACACCGAGGTCTACCGCGGGGCCGAGTACACCGTGGACCTCGTGCCGAAGGTGCGCGTCGAGGTCGTCGTCGACGACGTCGACGGGGCCGACGTCGTGGGCGCCGTCGTCAGCGCGGCCTCCACCGGCCGCATCGGCGACGGCAAGGTCTGGGTCGTCCCGGTCGAGGACGTGGTCCGCGTCCGCACGGGCGAGCGCGGGGTCGACGCCCTCTAGGCCCGAGAGCCCCCGGCGGCACCCCACCCGACGGCGCGGGCCTGCGGACGACGCGGGCCCGGG
>NZ_JBBHZG010000001.1:241293-259900 GCF_037482305.1 Pseudokineococcus sp. 5B2Z-1 | reverse complement strand
CTGACGACGCGGGCCCGCGCCGTCGGCGCGTCGGGGGGCGAGCACTCGGGGTGACGGCGACCACGCACGGTGCTGCGCCGCGCTCCCCGCCCACGAGGCCGGGGGCGGCGGGCACCACGGTCGAGGCACGACGAGCGGCGGGCGGGAGCGCCCGGCAGGGACGGAGGGGCCATGGGAGCCACCGGGAGCGCGACGACCGCACCGGACGGGCCGCGGCGCAGGGACCTGCGGACCGAGCGGCTCGCGCTCGCGGTCCGCGCGGGCCTGGACGACCGCACGGCGGGGCCCGCGCGCCGGGAGCGGCTCGCCGACCTCGTCGACGGCTGGCTCGAGGAGGTGTGGGAGGGCGCCGCGGCCTCCGTCGGCGCGCGCGCCGGCGCCGGCACGACGGGCGTCGCCCTCGTCGCCGTCGGCAGCCACGCCCGCCGGGAGGCCGGCCCGGCGAGCGACCTCGACCTCGTGCTCCTCCACGACGGGCGCACCTGGGCGCCCGAGCAGCTCGCGGAGGTCGCCGACCGGGTCTGGTACCCCGTGTGGGACGCGAGCCTGCGCCTGGACCACTCCGTCCGCTCCGTGGCGGACTGCCGCCAGGTCGCCGCGGACGACGTCACCGCGGCCGTCGGCCTGCTCGACCTGCGGCCCGTGGCCGGGGACGCGGCCATGGCGCTGCACGCCCGCGAGGCGCTGCGCGAGGACTGGCGGCGGGGCGCCCGCCAGCGCCTCCCCGGGCTCCTCGCCTCCGCGGCCGAGCGGGCGTCCGCCCACGGCGAGCTCGCCTACCTCCTCGAGGGGGACCTCAAGGAGGCCCGCGGGGGGCTGCGCGACGCCGTCGTCCTGCAGTCCATCGTCGCGAGCTGGCTGGCCGACGCCCCCCACGGCAGCTCGGGGGAGGCCCGGCTGCGGCTGCTCGACGTGAGGGACGCGCTGCACGCCGTCACCGGCCGGCCGGGGGAGCGCCTGCTCCTGCACGAGCAGGACGCGGTCGCCGTCGCCATGGGCCTCGAGGACGCCGACGCGCTGCTGGCCGAGGTGGCCCTGGCCGCGCGCGCCCTCGCGTGGTCCCTCGACGTCACCGCCCGCCGGGCCACCGGCGCCGCCACCACGCGCCGCGGCTGGCGCCGGCGCCGGCCCGTGCAGCGCGCCGTCGAGGTCGACCTCGTCGAGCACGAGGGCGAGCTCTGCCTCGGCGCGGCGGCCCGCCCCTCGAGCGACCCCACCCTGACGCTGCGGGCCGCGGCGGCCGCCGCCAAGGAGGGGCTGCCCCTGTCGCCCGTCACGGCCGGGCACCTCGCCACGGGGTCCCCGGTGCCGGGGACGCCGTGGCCGGCGCCCGCCCGCACGGCGCTGCTCGAGCTGCTCGGCACGGGGGAGCGGCAGGTGCCCGTGTGGGAGACCCTCGACCAGGCGGGGCTCGTGACCGCGTGGTTCCCCGAGTGGCGGGCCGTCCGCAACCGGCCCCAGCGCACCGTCGTCCACCGGCACACCGTCGACCGCCACCTCGTCGAGACGTGCGTGCAGGCCGAGGAGCGGCTGGGGGACGTCGCCCGCCCCGACCTGCTGCTCCTCACCTGCCTGCTGCACGACCTCGGCAAGACGGCGGGAGCCCGCGACCACAGCGAGGTCGGCGCGCCCCTCGCCGAGGCCGTCGCCCGGCGCACCGGGCTGCCCGAGGAGGACGTCGCCGTCGTCCGCCGGCTCGTGCGGCACCACCTCGCGCTCGTCGACCTGGCCACGCGGCGCGACCCCGACGACCCGCGCACGGTCGCCGAGCTCGTCGAGGTCGTCGACGGCCGGGAGGACGTCCTCGACCTCCTGCGCGCGCTCACCGAGGCCGACGCCCGCGCGGCCGGCCCCGCGGCGTGGACGGCGTGGCGGCGGCGCCTCGTCGACGACCTCGTCGCCCGGGCGCGCTCCGCCCTCCAGGGCCGCGAGCCCCCCGGGCCGGCCCCGCTCACCGCGGCCGAGCGCGGCCTCGTCGCCGCCGTCCTCCTCGACGGCACGCCGCGGGTCGAGACGAGCCCCCTGCTCGGGCTGCACGGCGTCACCGTCGTCGCCCCCGACCGGCCGGGCCTCTTCGGCGACGTGGCGGGGCTGCTCGCCGCGCACGGGCTGGCGGTGCGCTCGGCGCTCGTGCGCACGGTCGACGGCGTCGCCGTCGACACGTGGTGGGTCCACGGCAGCCGCGGCGTGCCCGACCCCGCCGTCCTGCGGACGGAGCTGCTGCGACTGGGCGCCGGCGACGCCTCCGTGCTGGAGCGCCTCGCGCGGCGCGACGCCGGGTGGCGCCCCCCGCGCCTGGCCGGCGACGCGGCGCCCCGCGTCCTCGTCGTGCCCGGGGCGTCGGAGGACGCGACGGTCGTCGAGGTGCGGGCGCCGGACCGCCCGCGGCTGCTGCACCGCCTCGGCAGCGCGCTGCGGGAGGAGGGGGTGGACGTCCGCAGCGCCCACGTGGCCACGCACTCCTCGCGGGCCGTCGACGTGCTCTACCTCTGCGAGCCCGGCGGCGGCCCGCTGAGCCCCGGCCGCACCGCCCGCGTCGTCGGGGTGCTCACCGACGCCGCCTCCGGCGAGCCGGCTCCCGCCGGCGCGTCCGCCGGGTCCACCAGCGGGTCCGTCCCGGCGCGCGCGGCCGGGGCCGCCGCCCCGCGGGCGGGCGGGGCGGGCGGGGGCGGCGGGTAGCCTCGGCGCGTGTTCTCCTCCCTCTCCGACCGGCTGTCGGCGACCTTCAAGGGCCTGCGCGGCAAGGGGCGCCTGTCCGAGGCCGACGTCGACGCCACCGTCCGCGAGATCCGCCGGGCGCTGCTCGACGCCGACGTCGCCCTGCCCGTGGTGCGCCAGTTCGCCGCCTCGGTGCGCGAGCGGGCGCTGTCGGCGGAGGTCTCGGGCGCGCTGAACCCGGCGCAGCAGGTCGTCAAGATCGTCCACGAGGAGCTCGTGGGCGTCCTCGGCGGGCAGACGCGGCGGCTGCGCTTCGCCAAGAACCCCCCGACGGTCATCATGCTCGCGGGCCTGCAGGGAGCCGGGAAGACGACGCTGGCCGGCAAGCTCGGCCGGTGGCTGCGCGAGCAGGGCCACGCGCCGCTGCTCGTGGCCGCGGACCTCCAGCGGCCCAACGCCGTCACCCAGCTGCAGGTCGTGGGCGAGCGGGCGGGCGTCGCCGTCTTCGCGCCCGAGCCGGGCAACGGCGTGGGCGACCCGGTGGACGTGGCCCGCCGCGGCGTCGCCGCCGCGCGCGAGCGCCAGCACGACGTCGTCGTCGTCGACACGGCCGGCCGCCTCGGCGTCGACGCCGAGATGATGCAGCAGGCCGCCGACATCCGCGCCGCCACGGAGCCCGACGAGGTGCTCTTCGTCGTCGACGCGATGATCGGCCAGGACGCCGTCGTGACGGCGCAGGCCTTCCTCGACGGCGTCGACCTCACGGGCGTCGTGCTGTCCAAGCTCGACGGCGACGCCCGCGGCGGCGCCGCCCTGTCGGTCGCCTCGGTGACGGGCCGGCCCGTCATGTTCGCCTCGACGGGCGAGGGGCTGGGGGACTTCGAGGTCTTCCACCCCGACCGGATGGCCTCGCGCATCCTCGACATGGGCGACGTCCTCACGCTCATCGAGCAGGCGGAGAAGGCCTTCGACGCCGAGCAGGCGCAGGACCTCGCCACCCGCTTCGCGAGCGGCGAGGACTTCACGCTCGACGACTTCCTCACCCAGATGCAGGGCCTGCGCAACATGGGCTCGATCAAGAAGATGCTCGGGATGCTCCCCGGCATGGGCGAGCTGCGCGAGCAGCTCGAGAGCTTCGACGAGCGCGAGATCGACCGCATCGAGGCGATCGTCCGCTCGATGACGCCGCTCGAGCGGCGCTCGCCCAAGGTGCTCAACGGCTCGCGCCGCGCGCGCATCGCCAAGGGGTCGGGCCGCACCGTCACCGACGTCAACCAGCTCCTCGACCGCTTCGCCGACGCCCAGAAGATGATGCGCTCGATGCGCAAGGGCGGCGGGATGCCCGGCATGGGGGGCCTGCCCGGCATGGGCGGCGGTCGCAGCGGCCCCGGGGGCGGGATGCCCGGCCTGCCCGGCGGGGGCAAGAAGTCCCGGGGCCGGACGGCGCCGCCGCCGAAGAAGGGCAAGGCGAAGTCCGGCAACCCGGCCAAGCGCGCCCAGCAGCAGCAGGCGGCCCCGGCCCGCAGCGCGCAGGCGCCCGGGTCCTCCTTCGGCCTCGGCCAGCAGGGCCAGCAGGTGCCCGAGGACCTCGAGCTGCCGCCCGGCTTCGAGAAGTTCCTCGGCCGGTAGCGCCGCCGTGGGGCAGGTGCTGCACCTGACCGGGCGCGTCCTGCACGGTCCCGGCACGGGGTCCGACGAGGACGCCGCGCAGGGCCTGTGGGTGCTCGACGGGCGCGTCAGCACGACGCGGCCCGCGGGGGACCACGACGTCACCGCGCTCGAGGGGTGGGTCCTCCCCGGGCTCGTCGACGCGCACTGCCACATCGGCCTCGGCGCGGGCGGCGAGGTCGACCGGCCCACGGCCGAGGAGCAGGCGCGCACCGACCGCGACGCCGGGACGCTCCTCGTGCGCGACGCCGGGTCCCCGGCCGACACGCGGTGGGTGCAGCAGCGCGAGGACCTGCCCCGGCTCGTGCGGGCGGGCCGCCACGTCGCCCGCACGCGCCGCTACCTGCGCGGCTTCGCCGAGGAGGTCGAGCCGCCGCAGCTCGTCGACGAGGTGCGGCGCCAGGCCCGCCGCGGCGACGGCTGGGTCAAGGTCGTCGGCGACTGGATCGACCGCGAGGCCGGCGACCTCGCCCCCTGCTGGTCGCGGGAGGACCTCGCGGCGGCGGCCGCGGCCGCGCACGCCGAGGGCGCCCGCATCACGGCGCACGTCTTCGGCGCGGAGGCGCTGGCCGACGTCCTGGCCGCGGGCTTCGACGGGGTGGAGCACGCGACGGCGATGGGGCCGGACGACGTGGCGCTCATGGCCGAGGGGGGGACCGCCGTCGTGCCGACGCTCGTCAACATCGGCACCTTCCCCGACATCGCGGCGCGGGGCGAGGGCAAGTTCCCCCGGTACGCGGCCCACATGCGGCGGCTGCACGCGCGCCGCCGCGAGGCGGTCGCGCTGGCGCACGAGGCCGGCGTGCCGCTGTTCGCCGGCACCGACGCCGGCGGCACGCTGCCCCACGGGATCCTCGCCGACGAGGTGGCCGAGATGGCGGCCGCCGGGCTCGGGCCCGCGGCTGCGCTCGACGCGGCGTGCTGGTCGGCGCGGCGGTGGCTCGGCCACCCGGCCCTCGAGGAGGGCGCGAGCGCCGACCTCCTCGTGCTGCCCGAGGACCCGCGGCGCGACGTCGGCGTGCTCGCCGCGCCGTCGGCCGTCGTCCTGCGCGGGCGGCAGGTCGCCCGGGCCGGACGGCGTCTGGCACACTAGCCCGCTGTACCGGGCGCCGAGGGACCCTCTCACCCGCGGCGCGCGAGTCCTGCAGCACCGACGCCCCGGCGGGCCCCACGCCGGGCGGGCGCGCTCACCCCAGACGAACCAGGAGAACCCCTCCACCGTGGCAGTCAAGATCCGTCTCAAGCGCCTGGGCAAGATCCGGGCCCCGTACTACCGCGTCGTCGTCGCCGACTCGCGCACCAAGCGCGACGGCCGCGCGATCGAGGAGATCGGGAAGTACCACCCGACCCAGGAGCCCTCGTTCATCGAGATCGACTCCGAGCGCGCCCAGTACTGGCTCGGCGTCGGCGCGCAGCCGACCGAGCAGGTCGCCGCGCTGCTCAAGATCACGGGCGACTGGCAGAAGTTCAAGGGCCTCCCGGGCGCCGAGGGCACGCTGCGCACGGCCGAGCCCAAGGCGGACCGCCGCGCGGCCTTCGAGGCCGCCGCCCGCGAGAGCGGCCCGGCCGAGCTCGCCCCGAAGAAGGACGCGACGGCGAAGGGCTCGGGCGAGAAGGCCTCCGAGTCGGCGCCGTCCGAGGACGCCCCGGTCGCGAAGGCCTGACGTGCTCGCCGACGCCCTCGAGCACCTCGTCCGCGGCATCGTGGACAACCCCGACGACGTGCGGGTCACCGACCGCCCGGTGCGGCGCGGGACGGTGCTCGAGGTGCGGGTGCACCCCGACGACCTGGGCCGCGTGATCGGCCGGTCGGGGCGCACGGCCACCTCGCTGCGGACCGTCCTCTCCGCGCTCTCGCGCGGGGAGGGCCCGGTGCGCGTCGACGTCGTCGACGTCGACCGCGCTCGCTGACCCGCCGGACCACCGGCGCGGTCGTCGCAGCACCGCAGCACCCGGCGCGAGCCCCTCCCGCACGGCGGGCGGGGCTCGCGCCGTCTGCGGGCCCGGACCTCCGCTCGGTGCCGAGCGGCACCCCGGCACGCACGTCCCACCCGCACGTCCCACCCGGGCCGCCCGCCGGCCCCGACCCCGAGGAGCGCCGTGGAGCTCGTCGTCGCCCGCGCCGGCCGCCCGCACGGGCTGCGCGGCGAGGTCGCCCTGGAGGTCCGCACCGACGACCCGGGCCGCCGGCTCGCCGTCGGCGCCCGCCTGCGCACGGACCCCGACGTCGGGGTTCTGACCGTCACGAGCTCGCGCGAGCACCAGGGGCGGCCGCTCGTCGCCTTCGCCGAGGTCGCCGACCGCACCGCCGCGGAGGAGCTGCGCGGCGTGCTGCTGCTCGTCGACGTCGACCCCGACGACCCGGCCGAGGTCGAGGAGGACGCCTGGCACCGCGGTCAGCTCGTCGGCCTGCGGGCGACCACGGTCGACGGGCGCGACGCCGGCGAGGTCGTCGGCCTCGAGCACCTCCCCGCGCAGGACGCGCTCGTCGTGCGGCAGCCCTCCGGCGCCACCGCCCTCGTCCCCTTCGTCCGGTCGATCGTCCCGGAGGTCGACGTCGCCGGCGGCCGGGTCGTGCTGAACCCGCCCGGCGGCCTCCTGGAGGCCGTGCCCGCGGAGGACGACGAGGCGGAGGGCGACGACACCGGGGGAGCGGGCGACGAGGGCCCTGCGCCGGCGGGCCGCTGACGTGCGGGTCGACGTCGTCACGATCTTCCCCGACTACCTCGCCCCGCTGCAGCTGTCCCTCATCGGCCGCGCGCAGCGGCTCGGGCTGCTCGACCTGCACGTGCACGACCTGCGCGGGTGGACCGAGGACCGCCACCGCACCGTCGACGACACCCCGGCGGGCGGCGGCGCCGGCATGGTCATGCTCCCCGAGCCCTGGGGCCGCGCCCTCGACGCGGTGCACCGGGGCGAGGGCCCGGACGGCCCCGTCGGCGCCCTCCCGCCCGCGTCCGACGGCGCGGAGCCGCCCCTGCTGCTGGTGCCCAGCCCGTCCGGCCGCCCGCTCGACCAGTCGACGGCCCACGCGCTGGCCGCCGAGCCGCGCCTGGTCGTCGCCTGCGGGCGGTACGAGGGGATCGACGAGCGGGTCCTCGTCGACGCCGCGCAGCGGTACCGCGTGCAGCCCTTCAGCCTGGGCGACTACGTCCTCAACGGCGGCGAGGTCGCCGCCCTCGCGCTCGTCGAGGCCGTCGGCCGGCTCCTGCCGGGCGTCGTGGGCAACCCGGACTCGCTCCTCGAGGAGTCCCACGAGCAGGGGCTCCTCGAGCACCCCGTCTACACGCGCCCGCCGCGGTGGCGCGACCTCGACGTGCCGGAGGTGCTCCTGTCCGGCCACCACGGCCAGGTCGCCCGGTGGCGCCGCGAGCAGGGGCTGCGCCGGACGGCGCGCCGCCGCCCCGACCTCCTGGCGGCGCTCCTGGAGCGCGACCCGGCGGCGCTCGACGCCGCCGACCTCGCCGTCCTCGCCGAGGAGGGCTGGACGCCCGGGAGCTGAGCCGCCGGCCGCCGACGTCCGGGCGCCCGCCGAGCCGGTCGGCGGTGCGGCCGGGCTGTGGCAGACTTGCCCGCCGAGCCGGACGACGGGCCCGCCCCTGCCGCAGGGGGCGCGCGGAGCCCGGAGGAGACCGGCGCGAGCCGCCCGGCGGCTCGGACCACCACGAGGACGACGGGGCGCGGCCCCGCCACGAGTGCGCGACCGGCCTGCGGCGGTGCGCGGGAGAGCAGCAGACGATGCAGACACTGGACGGGCTCGACGCAGCCTCGATGCGCGACGACATCCCCGAGTTCCGGCCCGGCGACACCGTCAAGGTGCACGTCAAGGTCATCGAGGGCACCCGCTCGCGCGTGCAGCTGTTCCAGGGCGTCGTGCTGCGCCGCCAGGGCGACGGCGTCCGCGAGACCTTCACGGCCCGCAAGGTGAGCTTCGGCGTCGGCGTGGAGCGCACCTTCCCGGTGCACACCCCCGCGATCGAGCGGATCGAGGTCGTCACCCGCGGCGACGTCCGCCGCGCGAAGCTGTACTACCTGCGCGAGCTGCGCGGCAAGGCCGCCAAGATCAAGGAGAAGCGCGAGCCCGTCTCGCGCTGACCCGGCCGGCCGCACGGCCGCGCCCGCGCCACGCCCCCGTCCGCACGGTCTCCCGACCGTCGCGGGCGGGGGCGTCGTCGTCCGCGCCCGCCCCCCGACCGCCCGTCGTCGTCCCCCGCCCGGGGGCGCCCGGGCGCGCCACCGGCGCGGGCCGGGTCCGGAGGGTGCGAGGCTGGGCCGTCGGGGCGGCCGGAGCCGGTCCGGGCGAGGCGGCCCGCCGGTGCGGGCGGCGGGGGACGTGACGGGGCCGCGAGGGCCACGAGGGTGGAGGACGTGCGTGAGCAGCGCAGAGGGCGGGCCCGTGGACGGCCGGGGCGACGAGCGGCTCGCGGCGGGCGGGGCGCCGCCCGCCGAGGAGGAGCCGCGCCGCGGCGGCGGCCTGACGGGCGCGCTGCGCGAGGTCGTCGTCGTGGTCGTCACCGCGCTCGTGCTCTCGCTGCTCATCAAGACCTTCCTCGTGCAGGCCTTCTACATCCCGTCCGAGTCGATGCAGCCGACCCTCGAGGTGGGCGACCGCGTCCTCGTCAGCCGGCTGACGCCGGGACCGTTCGAGCTGGAGCGCGGCGACGTCGTCGTCTTCACCGACCCGGGCGGGTGGCTCGACCAGGCGCCCGCCCCCGACCGGACGCCGGTCGGCGCGGCGGTCGCGGACGTCCTGTCCTTCGTCGGCGTCCTGCCGGAGGACTCGGGCGACCACCTCATCAAGCGGGTCGTCGGACTGCCGGGCGACACCGTCTCCGCCGACGGCACGGGGGAGCTCGTCGTCAACGGCGAGCCCGTCGAGGAGCGCTACGTCTACCCCGGCGACCTTCCCAGCGCGGAGGCCTTCTCCGTCGTCGTCCCCGAGGGACGCGTCTGGGTCATGGGGGACCACCGCTCGGACTCCCTCGACAGCCGCGCCCACACCCAGCTCGAGGGCGGCGGCACCGTGCCGCTGGACGACGTCGTCGGCCGCGCGGTGCTCCTCGTGTGGCCGCTCGACCGGTGGGACTGGCTCGGGCAGGGCGAGGACGCCTTCCGGCGCGTGCCCCCGCCCGCCGCGAGCGGGACCGGTGTCGAGCAGGGCGGGGCGACGCCCACCGCGCCGGTCGCCGGCTCGTGAGCGAGGCCGGCGCGGCCCCGGGCCGCCCCGCGGCGCGGCGCCCGGCGCCCTCGCGGGGTGCTGCCTCCTCGCGGGGCGGGGGGCCCCGGGGGGCGACACCGACGCTCCGGGCCGAGCGCGCGCTCCTGCGCGAGGGCCACCTCCTCGTGGCCGGGGTCGACGAGGTGGGCCGCGGCGCCCTCGCCGGCCCCGTGAGCGTCGGCGTCGCCGTCGTGGACGCGGCGACGCGGACGGCCCCGGCCGGGCTGCGGGACTCCAAGCTCCTGGCCCCCGAGGCGCGCGAGGCCCTCGCCCCGCGCCTGCGCCGCTGGGCGCCCGCGCACGCCGTCGGGCACGCCAGCGCGGGGGAGGTCGACGCCCTGGGCATCGTCCGGGCGTTGCGGCTGGCCGGGCGGCGGGCGCTCGAGCAGCTGGGCGTCGTCCCGGACGTCGTGCTGCTCGACGGCTCGCACGACTGGCTGTCGACCCCCGTGCCCCGCGGCGGCGCCCGGGCCGACCCGTGGCTCGTGCGCACGCAGGTCAAGGCCGACCTGCGCTGCGCGGCCGTGGCCGCCGCCAGCGTCCTCGCCAAGACCGAGCGCGACGCGCTGCTGCGCGACCTCGGCGCCCGCGACGAGCGCTACGGGTGGTCCGGCAACAAGGGCTACTCCGCTCCCGACCACCTGGCCGCGCTGCGCCGCCACGGTCCCTGCGTCCACCACCGGCGCAGCTGGCGGCTGCCGGGGTGCGAGCCCGCGCCCGCCGTCGCGGCCGCCCTCGCGGAGCTGCCGGTGCAGGCGCCCGCCGGTCGGGACCGGCCCCCGGCGTCGGGCAGGATGGACGGCGACCTGCCGGTGGCGGTGCCGGCCCCGAGCGCGCGGAAGGGCCCATGAGCGCTGAGGACCTCGAGGACTACGAGACCGAGATGGAGCTCGCGCTCTACCGCGAGTACCGCGACGTCGTGGGCCTGTTCGCCTACGTCGTCGAGACGGAGCGCCGCTTCTACCTCGCCAACTCCGTGGACCTCGTGCCGCGCAGCACCGACGGCGAGGTCTGGTTCGAGCTGACGCTCACCGACGCGTGGGTGTGGGACGTCTACCGGTCGGCGCGCTTCGTGAAGCAGGTGCGCGTCGTCACCTTCAAGGACGTCAACGTCGAGGAGCTGGCCAAGTCCGACCTCACCGTCCCGGAGACGTGACGACCGGCTGAGCCGCCGGCCCCGCTGACCGAGACCGCCGGCCCTGGGCGCCGCCCGCCGCGCGTCCGCCCGGTGCGCACAGCCCCCGGCCGGGCCCCGCCCTCCACAGCCGGGCGCCGCCACCGACCGCCGCCGGCCTGCGCCGCGCACGCTGCGGCGCGGAGGTGGTTCTCGTGCGGACGAGCGACGCGGTGGGCCGGTACGGCGAGCAGGTGGCGGTGGCGCACCTGGAGGCCGCCGGGATGCGGGTGGTGGCGCGCAACTGGCGCTGCACGAGCCCGGTGCGCGGGGAGATCGACGTCGTCGCCCGCGACGGCGACGCCCTCGTGGCGGTGGAGGTGAAGACCCGCCGCTGCGGCCCCGCGGGCGCGCCGGGCGCGGGGCACCCCTTCGAGGCCGTCACGCCCGTGAAGGCCGCGCGGGTGCGGCGCCTGCTCGTGGCCTTCGCGGACGCCTCGGGGGAGCGGGCGGGCAGCCTGCGCGTCGACGCGGTCGCCGTGCTGCGCCCGCCCGCGGGCCCGGCCCGCGTCGAGCACCTGCGCGGGGTGGCGTGATGGGGCTGGGCGCCACGCGCGGCATCGCGCTCGTCGGGCTCGCCGGCGCCGTCGTGGAGGTCGAGGCCTTCGTGACCCCGGGCCTGCCGGCCTTCGTCGTCACCGGCCTGCCGGACACGTCCCTCGGCCAGTCGCGCGACCGCGTCCGGGCGGCGCTCGCGGGCATCGGCTGCTCGCTGCCGTCGCGGCGCGTCACCGTGAACCTCTCGCCCGCCTCGCTGCCCAAGCAGGGCGCCGGCTTCGACCTCGCCGTGGCCGTCGCCGTCCTCGCGGCCGAGGGCGGGCTGGCGCGCGAGGCGGTCCGCGGCTGGACGCACCTCGGCGAGCTCGGCCTCGACGGGAGCCTGCGCCCCGTGCGGGGCGTCCTGCCCGCGGTGGTCGCCGCCGTCCGCGCCGGCTCGCCGCGCGTGGTGGTGCCGCAGGAGAACGCGGCGGAGGCGGAGCTCGTGCCGGGGGCCCAGGTGCGTGCGGCCGCGTCGCTCGCGGCGGTGGTCCGCGGGCACGGCGGCGAGGTCGACGCGGCGTGCGACCCGGACGAGCCGCCCGCGCGCCGGCTCGGTCCCGCCCCGGTGACGGCGACGACGCCGGACCTCGCGGACGTCGTCGGCCAGGACGAGGCGCGACGGGCCGTCGAGGTGGCCGCCGCGGGCGGGCACCACCTGCTGCTCGTGGGGCCGCCGGGCGCCGGCAAGACGATGCTCGCCGCCCGCCTGCCGGGGCTGCTGCCCGACCTCGACGACGAGGAGGCGGTCGAGGTCACCGCGGTGCACTCGGTCGCGGGCACCTTCGACGCGGCCGGCGGCCTGCTGCGCCGCCCGCCCTTCGAGGACCCGCACCACACGGCGACCACGCCCTCGGTCGTCGGCGGCGGCAGCGGGGTCGTCCGCCCCGGCGCCGCCTCGCGGGCGCACCGGGGCGTCCTCTTCCTCGACGAGGCCCCCGAGTTCCGCAAGGACGTCCTCGAGGCGCTCCGGCAGCCGCTCGAGCACGGCAGCCTCGTCATCGCGCGGGCCGGCGGCGCGGCCCGCTACCCGGCGCGCTTCCAGCTCGTGCTCGCGGCCAACCCCTGCCCGTGCGGCCGCGCGAGCGGGCGCGGCGACGCGTGCACGTGCGCCTCGGTGGAGCGCCGGCGCTACCTCGCCCGGCTGTCCGGGCCGCTGCTCGACCGGGTCGACCTCCAGGTCGAGGTGGCGGCCCCCTCGCGGGCCGCGCTCGCGCTCGGGGCGGAGGGGGAGACGACGGCGGTCGTGGCCGCCCGCGTGCGCGCCGCGCGCGCGGCGCAGGCCGCGCGCCTGGCCGGCTCGGGCGCCCGTTGCAACGGCGAGGCGCCGGGGACCCTGCTGCGCGGGCGGCTGCGCCCGGCGCCCGGGGTCGTCGGCGACCTCGACACGGCCCTCGACCGCGGGCGGCTGACGCTGCGCGGCTACGACCGGTGCCTGCGGACGGCGTGGACCCTCGCCGACCTCGACGGCGCCGACGCGCCCGACCGCGACCACGTGGGCCGGGCGCTGCTGCTCCGCCTGCGCGGGACCGCGGCGTGAGCGGCGGGGAGCAGCTGCCGCTGCCGGGCGCGACGCCGGCCTGGGCCGCCGAGGACCGGTGGGCGCGGGCGGCGTGGAGCCGTCTCGCCGAGCCCGGCGACGCGGTGGCGGCCGCGCTGCGCTCGGCCCTCGGGCCCGTGGCCGCGCTCGACGTCGTCCTCGCGGGGACCGACGTCCCGGTGCTCCCGGGCGACGCCGGGACCCCGCGGGCCCGCGCCGCCCTGCGGGCCGGCCTCGACCGGTGGCGGCCGCGGCTCGACGGGCTCGACCCGCGCCGCGACGCCGACGTGCTCGGCCGCCTCGGTGGGCGGCTCGTCGTCCCGGCGGACGAGGAGTGGCCCCGGCGGCTGGCCGACCTCGGCGACGCCGCGCCGCCCTGCCTGTGGGTGCGCGGCGCGGGGGCGCTGGGCCCCCTCGTCGAGCGGTCGGTCGCCCTCGTCGGCTCGCGCGCCGCCTCGGCCTACGGCGAGCACGTCGCGGCCGACCTGGCCGCGGGCCTCGCCGAGCGCGGGGTCGCGGTCGTCTCCGGCGGCGCCTTCGGCGTCGACGCCGCCGCCCACCGCGCGGCGCTGGCCGTCGGCGGGGCGACGGCGGCCGTGCTCGCCTGCGGGGTCGACCGCGCCTACCCCGCGGCGCACGAGGCGCTGCTCGCGCGCATCGCGGCCGAGCACGTCGTCGTCGCGGAGCAGCCGCCGGGGTCCTCCCCGACGCGGTGGCGGTTCCTCGAGCGGAACCGGCTCATCGCGGCCGCCTCCTCGGCGGTCGTCGTCGTCGAGGCGGCCTGGCGCTCGGGAGCGCTCAGCACGGCCACCCGGGCGGCCGCGCTCCTCCGACCGCTCGGCGCGGTGCCGGGGCCCGTGACCTCGAGCACGTCGGCGGGCTGCCACCGGGTGATGCGGGAGCTCGCGGCCACCTGCGTGACCGACGCGGCGGAGGTGCTCGAGCTCGTCGACGCGGCCTCCGGGGAGGCCGTGCCCGTCCCGCCCGAGCGGGAGCGGTCGGGGCGCCGGCGCCCGCTCGCCGGGCTGGAGGGCGAGGACCTGCGGGTCGCGGACGCCCTGCCCGTGCGCCGGGGCGCGCCCGTCGTCTCGGTCGCCCGGGCCGCGGGGCTCTCCGAGCGGACCGTCCTGGCGTGCCTCGGGCGCCTGGCGCTCAGCGGGCACGCCGAGGAGGTCGGCGCCGACGACCGGGGGCCGCTGTGGCGCCGCGCGGCTCCGCGCGGCTAGCCCCTCCACCCCCGTCGCGGCCGCCCGTCGCCCGGCGACACCGCCCGACCGGCGTCGCCGGTCACGGCCCCTGCCGCCGCCGACGACCGTCCCGGGCCGCCGAGGAGCGGCGGCCGCGCCGCGGCTCGTCCGGGCGACGGGCCCGCGACGGCCGTGCGGGACCACCGACCACGGAGCACGGGCCACCGACCGCGGGTCGCCGATCTCCGACCAGCGGGCGACGGCGGGGCGGGTGGTTGCCCCGAGCGCGCGGGTGCGGGAGCGTGCGTCCGTGGTCGCGGGGACGGGGGAGCGCGCGCCGCACCCAGTTGCGCCCTCCGCGGGGCCCGGGCCAGCGGCAGGACCTGCGCCCGCGTCGGGGTCCGCTGCCGCCCCCGGGCCGGACGAGCGCGCCACGCGCCTCCTCGAGGCCTTCGCCGAGCACCTCGCGGTCGAGCGCGGTCGCTCGCCGCACACCGTGCGCGCCTACGTGGGCGACGTCCGCGACCTCCTGGCCGCAGCGCGGAGCCGCGGCGGCGACCCGGCCGACGTCGACCTCGCGCTCCTGCGGGCGTGGCTCTCGGGCGAGGCCCGCGCGGTCCCCGACGCGGTGGCCGGCGCCCGGGAGCCCCGCGCGGCGCCGGGGCCGGCGGCGCGGGCGACGACGGCGCGCCGGGCGGCGTCGGCGCGCGCCTTCACCGCCTGGCTGGCGCGCACCGGCGCCGCGGGCGCGGACGCCGGCGTGCGGCTGCGCGCGCCCCGCTCGTCGGGCGCGCTGCCGGGCGTGCTCGCGGCCGGGGCCGTCGCCCAGGTCCTCGCGGCCGCCGAGGAGGCGGCGGAGGAGGGCGGCCCCGTGGCCCTGCGCGACGCCGCGGCGCTCGAGCTCCTCTACGCCACGGGTGTCCGCGTGGGCGAGCTCGTCGGCCTCGACGTCGACGACGTCGACCGCTCGCGCTGGACCGTCCGGGTGATGGGCAAGGGCGCCAAGGAGCGCGTCGTGCCCTTCGGCGCGCCCGCCGACGCGGCGCTCGGACGCTGGCTCGGACGGGGCAGACCCGCCCTGGCCGGGCCCCGCAGCGGCCCCGCGCTGCTGCTCGGCGCCCGCGGGGGCCGCCTCGACCAGCGCGCGGTCCGGGGCCTCGTGGAACGGATCAGTGCGAAAGTTGTGTCACGACACGTGACTCCACATACGCTGCGTCACAGCGCGGCGACACACCTGCTCGACGGGGGGGCTGATCTGAGGAGCGTCCAGGAGCTGCTGGGGCACGCGAGCCTGGCCACCACGCAGCTCTACACGCACGTCTCCGTGGAGCGGCTCCGCTCGAGCTACCACCAGGCGCACCCCCGTGCCTGACGCCGCCGCCCCGCGCCGCCCGCTACGCCAGGCCCCCGGACGCGCCGGGGAGCCCCGACCGGAGGAGAGCTCGTGACCCAGCGCACGCCCTCGCCGGGCCGTCGCGCCCCCGCACGGGAGCGAGCGGCCGCGGGCGCCGCCGCCGGCGGGACCGACGAGCAGGCCCGGGTCGACGACGGCGTCGAGGTGGAGGAGCCGGAGCGCGCCCTCACGCCCGCGGAGGAGGCCGAGGCCGCCGTCCGCGAGCTCTGGGTCGCCTTCAAGACGACGGGGGACGCCGCCGTCCGCGAGCGCCTGATCCTCCACTACTCGCCGCTGGTCAAGTTCGTCGCCGGTCGCGTGGGCGTGGGCCTGCCCTCCAACGTGGAGCAGGCGGACCTCGTGTCCTACGGGGTCTTCGGCCTCATCGACGCCATCGAGAAGTACGACCTCGAGCGCGCCATCAAGTTCGAGACGTACGCCATCCAGCGCATCCGCGGCGCCATCATCGACGAGCTGCGCGCCCTCGACTGGATCCCGCGGTCGGTCCGCAGCAAGGCCCGCGAGGTGGAGAAGACCTACGCCGAGCTCGAGGCGCGCCTGCACCGCACGCCCACCGAGCCCGAGGTCGCGGCGCAGATGGGCATCCCGCTGAAGGACCTGCACCACATCTTCAGCCAGGTCTCCTACGTCAACCTCGTCGCGCTGGACGAGCTGCTCTCCGGCGGCGAGAAGGGCGACAGCCTGTCCCTGGGCGACACGCTCGAGGACACGCGGGCCGAGGACCCGGTGATGGCCTTCGAGGGCGAGGAGACGAAGTTCCTCCTCGCCCGGGCCATCGACCAGCTCTCCGAGCGGGAGAAGATCGTCGTCACGCTCTACTACTACGAGAACATGACCCTCGCCGAGATCGGGCGGATCCTCGGCGTCACGGAGTCCCGCATCTGCCAGATGCACTCCAAGGCCGTCCTGCAGCTGCGCACCAAGCTCGCCGACGTCAGCTGACGCCGCCCGGCCCGCGGCGGGCCACCGCCCCGCGCGACGGCACGGCCCACCTCCGCGGACCCGTCGCCGGGGCCCTCGGCGCGTCCGGCCAGGGCTCCTGCTCCTACCCCCGCCCCTCCCCGGGGGTCAGCGCCGGGGCGAGGGGCAGGAGGACGGGCGGCTTAGGAGGCGCGAGCAGGAGCAGCGGGTCGAGGTAGGCCGCCGCCGCCCCCCGGCCGCGGCGCACGCCCCAGTGGAGGCAGCCCGCCGTCGCGCACCCCGCGTGCGCCGTCGGGGCGCGCAGCGCCACCACCTCGCCCCGGCGGACCGTCGTCCCGACCGCGAGCAGCGGCACGACGGGCTCGAAGGACGACCTCAGGTCCCCGGCGTGGTCGAGCACGAGGACGCCGCGGTCCACCACCGGCCCGGCGAAGCCGACGACGCCGTCGGCGGGCGCGAGCACCTCCTGCCCGGCCGCGGCGCCCACGTCGACGCCGCGGTGCCCGGGCGACCACCGCTGCGCCGGTGCGGCGAAGCCGCGGAGGACCTCGAGCGGCTCGGCGACGGGCGGTCGCCACGGCGTCGTGCGGGGCGCGGCCCGCGCCGTGCGCGCCACCGCGGCGGGTGGTGCTGCCGACGGCGCGTCCGGCGTCGTGGCGACGCGGGGCGACGCCGGCCCCGGGTCGGGCGCCGCGACGGCCACCGACCCGGAGCCGGAGCCCGGTGCGGCGTACGGGACGGCGGCGGGGGCCGCGACCAGGGCGGCGGCGAGGAGCGGGGCGAGCAGGAGGGCGCGGACGCGGGCGACGGGCACACGGCGAGCCTGGTCCGGGCGGGGAGGCGCGTGGGCGGCGTCCGAGCGTCCTGGGGACGACGCCGCGGGGGAGCGCGCCCGTGCGCACCGGGCGGACGCCGCCCCCGGCGGCCGGTCGGGGGCAGCGGTCTGGGCCCGTGGCGGGGCCAGCGGTCGGGGCCAGCGGTCGGGGTGCGGGCGCGGAGGGCGTACTCTGGTCGCGGGGTCGGCTCGCGCCGGCCTACTTCGCGCGCCCGCGGACCGCTGCTCGCAGCGGGGGCGCACCTCCCGGTCCGAGCCGCGCCGCGGCGAGGAGCAGGTGCGCCGCGGACGCCAGGGCGGGGCCCGCAGGGGGTCCCGCGACCAACCGGAGCCGCGCACCCGCGCGGCGTGAGAGGACCACCCATGGCCGTCGTCACGATGCGCCAGCTGCTGGAGAGCGGTGTCCACTTCGGGCACCAGACCCGCCGCTGGAACCCGAAGATGAAGCGCTTCATCTTCACCGAGCGCAACGGCATCTACATCATCGACCTGCAGCAGTCGCTGACGTACATCGACCGCGCGTACGAGTTCGTCAAGGAGACGGTCTCCCACGGCGGCACGGTGCTCTTCGTCGGCACGAAGAAGCAGGCGCAGGAGCCGCTCGCCGAGCAGGCCACCCGCGTGGGCATGCCCTACGTGAACCAGCGCTGGCTGGGCGGGATGCTCACCAACTTCCAGACGGTGAGCAAGCGCCTCGCGCGCATGAAGGAGCTCGACCTCGTCGACTTCGACGACGTCGCCGCCAGCGGGCGGACGAAGAAGGAGCTCCTCATGATGCGGCGCGAGAAGGAGAAGCTCGACCGCACGCTCGGCGGCATCCGCGACATGCAGCGCACGCCCAGCGCCGTGTGGATCGTCGACACGAACAAGGAGCACCTCGCGGTCGACGAGGCGCGCAAGCTCAACATCCCGATCGTCGCGATCCTCGACACGAACTGCGACCCGGACAGCGTCGACTACCGGATCCCCGGCAACGACGACGCCATCCGCTCGGTGACGCTGCTCACCCGCGTCGTGGCCGACGCCGTCGCCGACGGCCTCATGGCCCGCGCCGGCGGCGGCCAGCGCGGCGGGGCCGAGCAGTCCGAGCCGCTCGCCGAGTGGGAGCGCGAGCTCCTCGGCCAGGGCCCGGACCAGTCGGGCGCCTCCGAGGGCCACGCGGCCCGCGGCGGCGACGCCGAGGCCGACGCCGTCGAGGGGTCCGTGGCGGACGCCGACGCGCAGTCCGTGGCCGAGGCCGTGGCCGGCGAGCCCTCCGCCGAGGAGGCCGTCGCCACCGTCCAGCAGCCCGAGCAGGCCGAGGGCGAGACCGCGCAGGCCTGACCCGCCGCGGGGCGAGCACGACGCGCCCCGCGCACCAGCACGACCGCCGGCCCGCACCGGGCCCCGCAGCCGCGGGGCCCGGTGCGGCGCGTCGGCCCCGCAGCGCCCGTCGCTGCCCCTCCCACACCCCGA
>NZ_JBBHZG010000001.1:204718-241237 GCF_037482305.1 Pseudokineococcus sp. 5B2Z-1 | reverse complement strand
ACCGGGCCCCGCAGCCGCGGGTCCCGGTGCGGCGCGTCGGCCCCGCAGCGCCCGTCGCTGCCCCTCCCACACCCCGAGGAGATCCGCACATGGCGACCACCGCCGCTGACATCAAGAAGCTCCGCGAGACCACCGGCGCGGGCATGCTCGACTGCAAGAAGGCGCTCGACGAGTCCGGCGGCGACCTCGCCGCCGCGCAGGAGTTCCTGCGCGTCAAGGGCCTCAAGGGCGTCACCAAGCGCGAGGGCCGCACCGCCTCCAACGGGCTCGTCACGGCCCACGTCGACGGCGGCACCGGCACGCTCGTCGAGGTCAACTGCGAGACCGACTTCGTCGCCAAGGGCGAGCGCTTCGGCGAGCTGGCGCAGCGCGTCCTCGACCAGGCCGTCGCCGTCGGCGCGGCCGACGCCGAGCAGCTGCTCTCCTCGGACCTCGACGGCAAGACCGTCCAGCAGGTCCTCGACGAGGCCAACGCCTCGCTCGGCGAGAAGATCGAGGTCCGCCGGGTGGCGCGCCTGGAGGGCGACCAGGTCGTCTCCTACCTGCACCGCACGAGCCCCGACCTGCCCCCGCAGATCGGCGCCATCGTCGCCGTCAGCGGCGAGCGCGCCGCGGAGGTCGGCCGCGACGTCGCCATGCACGCGGCGGCCATGAGCCCGACCTTCCTGTCCCGCGACGAGGTCTCGGAGGAGGTCGTCGCGAACGAGCGCCGCCTCGCCGAGGAGACCGCCCGCGAGGAGGGCCGCCCCGAGCAGGCGATGCCCAAGATCGTCGAGGGCCGGGTCAACGGCTACTTCAAGGACAACGTCCTGCTCGAGCAGGCGTTCGCCAAGGAGGCCAAGAAGACGGTCGGCGCGTACGCGAAGGAGGCCGGCGTCGAGATCACCGGCTTCGCGCGCTTCCGCGTCGGCGCCACCGCCTGATCGCCGCCACCGTCTGACCGGCGCCACCGCCGGCCGGCACGCACGAGGGCCCGCCACCCGTGAGGGGTGGCGGGCCCTCGTGCGTCCTCGGCCCGCCGTGCTCGGCGGCGTCGATCCGCCCGCCCGGCGGGGTCGTCAGGCCCCGGCGCCGCCCGCCCCGGCGGCGTCGACGAGGTCGAGCAGCGCGTCGGCCGTCTCCTGCGGCGCCTCCAGCGCCGTGAGGTGCCCGGAGCCGGGGACGACGACGAAGCGGGCGTCGGGGCGCACGTCGTGCAGCTGGCGCCCCCGCTCCTGCGGCGGTGTGGCGCCGTCCCGCTCGCCGAAGAGCAGCAGCACCGGGCCGGGGAAGCCGGCGAGCGCGTCGGTCGTGTCCGGACGGGCCGCCAGCGCCCGGCACACCCACGCCACGCCCGCCGGGCGCTGGCGCGCGATCGTGGCGGCGACGCGCTCGGCGAGCTCGGGGCGCTCGGCGCGGGCCTGCTCCGACAGGCCCTCGTCCACCGAGCCCATGACCGCGTCGAGCCCCTCGCGGCCGAGGACGCGCTCCGCGGTGCGCCGGCGCTCGCCGGGGTCGTCCGGGGGGCCGACCCGCGTCGTCGTGCTGGCCAGCGCGAGCCCGGCGACGCGCTCCGGCGCCCGGCCGGCCAGCTGCGCCGCGACGTAGCCGCCGGTCGACAGGCCGGCCACGACGGCGGACGACACGCCCTCGGCGTCCAGCAGGGCCAGGACGCCGTCCACGGCGACGCCGAGGTCGGGGTCGCCGCCGGGCACGGGCGCGGTGCCGAGCCCGGGCAGGTCGACGGCGAGGACGCGGCAGCGGTGCGCCAGGAGGGGCACGACGTCGTCCCACATCGAGCGGTCGAGCGGGAAGGCGTGCAGGAGGACGACGACCGGGGCACCCGGCCCGGGCCCCGGCGCGTCGCCGCAGGGGAGCGCGGCCGTCGCCGGCCCCGCGCCGCCGCCCGCGTCGTCGAGGTCCACCTCGACGAGCCCGACCGGCCCCGTGCGCTCCTGGGCCTCCGGCCCCGTGCGCTCCAGGGCCTCCGGCCCCGTGGGCTCCTGCTCCGCCGCCCCGGGCTCACGGGCCTCGTCCACGTCGCCTCCTCCCGGGCGCGCACCACCGGCTGCCCGTGCTCGTCCCGGTGCCCCCCGCTGATCGGGCAGACTGCCCCGGGAGCGCCAGCCCAGCACCGCGGCCCCGGCCGCGCCAGCGGGCGCCCCGCCGGCACGAGCAGCCGCCAGCCCCGCCGAGCCCACAGCCCCGCCGAGCCGACCCGTTCCCCCGAGCCGACCAGCACGGCCCTGCCGACCGGCGAGGCCGACCGACCCGGACAGGTGCGCGCCGCCGTCGCGCCGTCCGACCGCCGCGCCCGCCCGGCGCACGCCCCGAGGAGACCCCTGTGCCCACGACGCCCGCCCGCGCCCGCCGGGTCCTGCTCAAGCTGTCCGGCGAGACCTTCGGCGGCGGCGCCACCGGGGTCGACCCGGACGTCGTCAACCGGGTGGCGGCCGAGGTGGCCGAGGGCGTCGCAGAGGGCGTCCAGGTCGCCGTCGTCGTCGGCGGCGGCAACTTCTTCCGCGGCGCCGAGCTGTCCGAGCGGGGGATGGACCGATCCCGCGCGGACTACATGGGCATGCTCGGGACGGTGATGAACGCGCTGGCGCTGCAGGACTTCCTGGAGCAGAAGGGCGTCGACACGCGGGTGCAGAGCGCCATCACCATGGGCCAGGTGGCCGAGCCGTACATCCCGCGGCGGGCCATCCGCCACCTCGAGAAGGGCCGGGTCGTCATCTTCGGGGCCGGCGCGGGCCTGCCCTTCTTCTCCACGGACACCGTCGCGGCGCAGCGGGCGCTCGAGACCCACTCCGACGTCGTCCTCATGGCGAAGAACGGCGTCGACGCCGTCTACACGGCCGACCCGCGCACGGACGCCTCCGCCGAGAAGCTCGACCACCTCACGTACGCCGACGCCCTCGCGCGCGGGCTCAAGGTCCTCGACGCGACCGCCTTCAGCCTCTGCATGGACAACGGGCTGCCCATGGTCGTCTTCGGCATGGGCCGCGGTGACGTGGCGGCGGCCGTCCGGGGTGAGAGGATCGGCACGCTCGTCGAGGCCGGCTGAGCGCTCCCGGGCGCCGGCGACGGCCCCCGGCACGGGCGGCGGCGCCGCAGCAGCGGTGCCGCAGCAGTGACCTCGCGCGCCGGCGCGGGGGCGGACGCGACGAAGGAGCCACCAGTGATCGACGACACCCTCCTCGAGGCCGAGGAGAAGATGGACAAGGCCGTCGAGGTCGCCAAGGAGGACCTCGCCGCGATCCGCACCGGGCGGGCCAACCCGGCGATGTTCTCGAAGATCATGGTGGAGTACTACGGCGCCCCCACCCCGCTGCAGCAGCTCGCCTCGGTGCAGGCCCCCGAGGCCCGCACCGTGCTCGTGAGCCCCTTCGACCGCAGCTCGCTCGGCTCCGTCGAGCGCGCGCTGCGCGACTCGGACCTCGGCGTCAACCCGAGCAACGACGGCAACGTCATCCGCCTCCAGCTCCCCGAGCTCACGCAGGAGCGCCGGCGCGACTACGTGAAGCTGGCCCGCACGAAGGGCGAGGACGGCAAGATCACCGTGCGCGGCCTGCGGCGCCGGGCCAAGGAGGAGCTCGACCGCATCGCCCGCGACGGCGAGGCCGGCGAGGACGAGGTGGCGCGGGCGGAGAAGGAGCTCGAGCGCCTCACCAAGGTCCACGTGGACGCCATCGACGACATGCTGAAGCGCAAGGAGACCGACCTCCTCGACGTCTGAGTCCTCGAGACCCGCGCAGCCAGCGCCGTCGCCCCGTGCGACGGCACCCGGACCCGCCGTCCGCCGCGACGGCGGGCCCGGGCAGACGGAGGAGACCACCGTGGCGAAGGACGCCAGTCCCCCCCAGCAGGCCCCGCCCGCGGACCACGCGCGCTCCCACCCGGTCGACGCGCCGCGGCGCCGCAGCGCCGGCCGCGACCTGCGCGCGGCGATCCCCGTCGGGCTGGGGCTTGGCGGGGTCGCCCTCGCCTCGCTGCTGCTGCTCAAGGACTCCTTCCTCGTCCTCGTCGTCGTCGCGGTGGCCGTCGCGAGCGCCGAGGTCAGCGCGGCCCTGGCCTCCCGCCACCTCGCCGTGCCCCGCGCGCCCGTGCTCCTCGGCGGCGCCCTCGTGCTCGTCGCGACCTACGTCGTCGGGCCGGGGGCGGGCCTCGTGGTGCACGGCCTGGCCTGCCTGGCCGTGCTCGTCTGGCGGGTCGCGGAGGGCCGCGACGGCGCGGTCCGCGACGTCACCGCGGGCGTCCTCGTGCTCTCGTGGCTGCCGCTGCTCGCCGCCTTCGCGCTGCTCCTGCTCGCCGAGCCGGACGGCGCCGCCCGCGTCCTCGTCTTCGTCGCCGCCGTCATCGCGAGCGACGTCGGCGGGTACGCGGCCGGCGTCCTGCTCGGGCGCCACCCGCTGGCGCCGTCGGTCAGCCCGAAGAAGTCGTGGGAGGGACTCGGCGGCTCGATGGCGCTGTCCCTCGCCGTCGGCGCGGTGCTCGTCGTCGTCCTGCTCGACGGGCCGTGGTGGGCCGGGGTGGTGCTCGGCGCCCTGGTGGGGGTGACGGCGACCTTCGGCGACCTCGCGGAGTCGATGCTCAAGCGCGACCTCGGCATCAAGGACATGGGCGCCACGCTGCCGGGCCACGGCGGCGTCATGGACCGCCTCGACTCCCTGCTCGTCACGGCGCCGGTCGCCTGGATCGTGCTCTCGCTCCTGGTGCCGGCGACGTGAGCGCGCCCCCCGACGGGCCCGCGGCCGGCGGCGAGGACGCCCTCGTGCTGCCGCCCGGCCTCGTGCTGCACCTCGTGCGCCACGGCCGCCCGCTGGTCGACCCCTCGCGCGAGCCCGCCACGTGGGGCCTGGACCCCGAGCACACGGACGGCGTGCGCGCGCTGCGGGCCAGCGGCGCGCTGCCGCTGGGCGCCCGGTGGGTGAGCTCGCAAGAGCCGAAGGCCCGCGAGACGGCCGCCCTCCTCACGGGCTCGCCGGTGGTCGCCGACGCCGACCTCGGGGAGCAGGCGCGCCCCGCCGGGTGGCTCGACGACTACGCCGTGCGCATCCACCGCTCGCTCGTCGTCCAGCACGCGCCCGCGGCGCCCGGGTGGGAGACGGCGGAGAGCACCCGGGAGCGCGTCGTCGCCGCCGTCCGCCGCCACGTCGAGGAGGCGCGGCGCGAGGGTGACATCGACCTCGTCCTCGTGGGCCACGGGACGGCGTGGACGCTGCTCGTCGCGGCGCTGACCGGCAAGCCGGTCGACCTGTACGCCTGGGAGCGGCTGCAGCTGCCCGACACGTGCGCGCTCACCCGCGAGGGCCTCGTCCGGCGCTGGGGCACCTGGCGCGGCTGACGCCCGAGGAGCGCGGTCGCCGTCGGCGAGCGTGGGCACCCCGCCCGTCGTGCGACCCTGGAGGGGCCATGCCTCCCGCACCCGGTCAGCTGACCTTCACCGCCCCGCGCCGCGGCAAGCCGCCGCGCCACCTCGCCGACCTCACGGGCGAGGAGCGCGCCGCCGCCGTCGCCGAGCTCGGGCTGCCCGCCTTCCGCGCGAAGCAGCTGTCGACGCACTACTTCGAGCGCCTCGTCACGGACCCGGCGCTCATGACGGACCTGCCGAAGGGGCGGCGCGGGGAGATCGTCGCCGCGCTGCTGCCGACGCTGCTGCACCCCGTGCGGGAACTGGAGGCCGACGGCGGCGCCACCCGCAAGTCGCTGTGGCGCCTGCACGACGGCGCGCTCGTCGAGAGCGTCCTCATGGAGTACACGGGCCGGACCACCCTCTGCCTGTCGAGCCAGGCCGGCTGCGGCATGAACTGCCCCTTCTGCGCCACCGGGCAGGCGGGGCTGACCCGCAACCTGTCGACGGCCGAGATCGTCGAGCAGGTGGCCGCGGCGGCGCGGTCGCTGGCCACCCGCGCCGGCGACGCGGGGCCCGAGGGCGTGCAGCGGGCGCTGCGCGTGAGCAACGTCGTCTTCATGGGCATGGGCGAGGCGCTCGCCAACTACAAGGCGGCCGTCGCGGCGGTCCGACGGATGGTCGCCCCGGCGCCCGAGGGGCTGGGCATGTCGGCGCGCGGCATCACGATGTCGACCGTCGGGCTCGTGCCGGCCATCGACAAGCTCGCCGGTGAGGGCATCCCCATGACGCTCGCCCTCAGCCTCCACGCCCCCGACGACGAGCTGCGCGACGAGCTCGTGCCCATCAACACCCGTTGGAAGGTGGGGGAGGCGCTCGACGCCGCCCGCCGCTACTTCGAGGCCACGGGCCGTCGCGTGTCCATCGAGTACGCGCTCATCCGCGACGTCAACGACCAGGCGTGGCGGGCCGACCTCCTCGGCACGGAGCTCAACCGCCGCGGGCGCGGCTGGGTGCACGTCAATCCCATCCCGCTCAACCCGACGCCGGGGTCGCGCTGGACGGCGTCGGACCCGCGCGTCGAGCGGACCTTCGTCGAGCGGCTGCGGGCCCACGGCGTCCCGACGACCGTGCGCGACACCCGCGGCCGCGACATCGACGGCGCCTGCGGGCAGCTGGCCGCCGCCGACCTCGAGCAGCCCCGCCAGGGCGCCTCCGCGCCCGTCGAGCTCGGCCTGCCCGCGGCGACCCCCGCGGGCTGAGCCGCACCGGCGCCGGGTCCGGCGCCGGCCCTCCGGACGGGCCGCGGCGGGGCGCCTCACCGGTCGCGCCGCCGGGCTCTGGCAGAGTCGTGGCGCGTGAGCAGCTTCCCCCGCGCCGGCCGGGTCGCGCGCGGCTACGACGTCGACGAGGTCGACGCCTTCTTCGCGCAGGCCCGCCTGGCCTACGAGCGCCTCGGCGGGAGCGTCCCCGGCCCCGGGTCGGGCACCGGCTCGGGTGCCGCGGCGTCGGGCGTGCCGGCGGCGCGCGCGGGGACCCCGCTCGACGTCAGCGCCCGGGACGTGCGCGAGGCCTCCTTCCCCCTCTCCCGGCACGGCTACGACGTCGCCGCCGTGGACGCCGCGCTGGCCCGCCTCGAGGACGCGGTGGCGCGCCACGAGCGCGAGGTCCTCGTCGCCCGGTCGGGGCGCGAGGGCTTCCTCGAGGAGCTGGCGGGGCGCGCGCGGGTCGTCACCGCCCGCCTGCGGCGCGACGACGGCGACCGCTTCGCGCGCGCGGGCGGGCTCCACCGGGGCTACCACGTGGGGGACGTGGACGCGCTGTGCCGCCGGCTGCGCGGCTACTTCGACGACGGCGAGGCGCTCGCGGTCGACGACGTGCGCACCGCCGTCTTCCGCGGCCGCCGCGGGCGGCGCGGCTACGCCGAGGGGCCCGTCGACGCGCTGCTGGCGCGCGCCGTCGAGGTCATGGTCACGGCGCCGGACTGATCCGCGCCGTCGCCCGCAGGCCGGCCCGGCTGCCCGGCCCAGGCGTCCGGTCCCGGGGCCCCGGTCAGGCGCCCGGCTCGGGCACGCGGCCGAGGACGCGGTCGACGGCGATCGCGAGCACGACCCGGCGCGGGTTCTCCCTCGGCACCCGGTAGCGCTCGGCGTAGCGCCGCTCGCCCTCCCGCACGGCGTCGGGCGCGTCGAGCACGCGGACGGGCCCCTCGAGCGTCAGCCAGCGACCGCCGTCGACCTGGCACACGGCCGCGCGCCCGCCGCGGCGGGCGGCGCGGGCCTTGACCGAGTCCCCGGAGGTGATGACGCGCGCGAGGTGCGCCTCGTCGTCCCAGGTGAAGCCGACGGGGACGACGTGCGGGCTGCCGTCGCGGCGCAGCGTGGTCAGCGTGGCGAGGTGCCGCTCGGCGAGGAAGGCCAGCACGTGCGGCGGCAGCGCGGTCGGCTCGACGCCGGAGAGGGAGCTCACGGGCCGAGCCTGCCAGGCGGCCGCGACCCGTGAGCCTCCGGTCGAGCGGTGCGCCGAGGTCGCGGAGGGCGGCGTCCTCGGCGCACCGCTCGCGCCGACCGCCGGGCACGGGGGCGATGTGCGGCGCCGGCAGCGGCAGCGGGCCAGGATGGCGCCATGACGACGCGAGAGCCGGNTGGTGTGTGCTTCCTCCCCCCCCCCCCCCCCCGCGCCGACCGCCGGGCACGGGGGCGATGTGCGGCGCCGGCAGCGGCAGCGGGCCAGGATGGCGCCATGACGACGCGAGAGCCGGCGGAGAGCCCGACGGCGGGCGGGGCCTGGGAGGCGGCGCACCGCGCGTCGCTGGAGGACCCGGAAGGCTTCTGGCTCGACGCCGCGCGGGCCGTCCGGTGGATCCGGCGCCCGGAGACGGCGCTCGACCCGGCCGCCGACGCGGCCGAGGGCGCCGCCCTCCCGCGGTGGTTCCGCGGCGCGACGCTGAGCACGGCCTACAACTGCCTCGACCGCCACGTCGTCGCCGGGCGCGGGGACGACCCGGCGCTCGTCCACCACAGCGCGTACACCGGCGAGCGGCGGACCCTGACCTACGCCGAGCTCCTCGACCAGTCGGCCCGCCTCGCGGGCGCGCTGCGCGAGCTCGGCGTCGGGAAGGGCGACCGCGTCGTCGTCTACATGCCCATGGTCCCCGAGGCCGTCGTCGGGATGCTCGCCTGCGCCCGCATCGGCGCCGTGCACTCGGTCGTCTTCGGCGGCTTCGCGGCCGCCGAGCTGGCGGCGCGCATCGACGACGCCCGGCCCGTCGTCGTCCTCACCGCCTCGTGCGGGCTCGAGCCGACGCGCGTCGTCGAGTACATGCCCCTGCTCGAGGCGGCGCTGGAGCGCGCCGAGCACGCGCCCGCCCACTGCGTCGTCCTCCAGCGGCCGCAGGCCACGGCGACGCTCGTGCCGGGGCGCGACCTCGAGTGGCGCGACGTCCTGCGCCCGGGCGCCGCGCCGCCCGCCGAGTGCGTCGAGGTGGCCGCCACCGACCCCCTGTACGTGCTCTACACCTCCGGGACGACGGGACGGCCGAAGGGCGTCGTGCGCGACCACGGCGGGCACGCGGTGGCGCTGTCGTGGTCGGTGCCGAACCTCTTCGGGCTCGCGCCGGGCGACGTGGTGCTCACGGCCAGCGACGTCGGGTGGGTCGTCGGCCACTCCTACATCGTGTACGGGCCCCTGCTGGCGGGCTGCACCACGGTGCTCTACGAGGGCAAGCCGGTCGGCACGCCGGACGCGGGGGCGCTGTGGCGCGCGGCCGCGGAGCACCGCGCGGCCGTCGTCTTCACGGCGCCGACGGCGGTGCGCTCCATCCGGGCGCAGGACCCCGACCTCGCGCTGGCGTCGGACGTCGACCTGTCGGAGCTGCGGGCGCTCTACCTCGCCGGCGAGCGGCTGGACCCGGACACGTGGGCGTGGGCGGGGGAGCGGCTCGGCGTGCCCGTCGTCGACAACTGGTGGCAGACCGAGACGGGCTGGCCGATCGCCTGCTCGCCGCGCGGGCTGCAGGACCTGCCGCTCAAGCCCGGCTCGCCGTCCGTGCCCTCGCCCGGGTACGACCTGCGCGTCCTCGACGCCGAGGGCCGCGAGGTGCCGGCGGGGGAGGAGGGCGCCCTCTGCCTGCGCCTGCCCCTGCCGCCGGGGACCCTCGCCGGCGTCTGGGGCGGCGACGAGCGGCTCCGGGCGTCGTCGCTCGCCGCGCACCCGGGCTACTACACGACCGGTGACGGCGGCTACGTCGACGAGGACGGGTACGTCCACGTCCTCGGGCGCACGGACGACGTCATCAACGTCGCGGGCCACCGGCTCTCCGCCGGACAGCTCGAGGCCGCCGTCATCGGGCACCCCGACGTCGCCGAGTGCGCCGTCGTGGGAGCGGCGGACCCGCTCGTGGGGCAGGAGCCCCGGGCGCTGGTCGTGCTCGCCAAGGACGTGACCACCCCGCCGGAGGAGGTCGCGGCTCAGGTCGTCCAGCGCGTGCGCGACGAGGTCGGCGCGGTGGCGCGGCTGCGGCGCGTCGACGTCGTCGCGGCGCTGCCGAAGACCCGCTCCGGCAAGGTGCTGCGGAAGACGCTGCGGGAGATGGCCGACGGCGTCGAGCCCGTGGTGCCGGGCACCATCGAGGACCGGTCGGTGCTCGACGGGCTGCGGGACGTGCTGCGGCCGTAGGCCGGGTCGCCGCTGCGGCGGCCGTTGCCGGTCGGGTCGAGCGGGGAGGGGACCGGGCGCCCGCGCGGGGTCGTCGCCCTGCTGTGTCGAACTGGTGTTCGAGCCGTTGTCGGTGGTCGCCCCTACGGTCGTGGGTGTGGAGGACGAGGCGGTGGCGGGGTCGGGTGCGGGGGTGCCCGACTCCGTGCCGGACGCGGCGTCGGCCTCGGCTTGCGGTGCTGGCGCGGCGCCCGCGATCGCGGCGCTGCGGTCGGCCCTGGAGGTGGGGCGGGCGGCGGTGGCGGGTCTGGGGCTGTGGTCGGTGGCCACGGGCGACCTGCGGGGCGTGCTGGTCGAGCTCGAGGCCTTGGTGCGCGTCGCCCAGGCGGCGCAGGTGCTGGTGCTGGGGGAGGTCGCCTCTCGGGGCGAGGCCCTCGTGCCGGGTGGGTTGACGCCGGGTGAGCGGGCGGTGCTGGCGCGGTCGCGGGCGGGCGACGGGCGCGGTGAGCTGGCGGGGGTGCTGGGGGTGCATCCGGCGACGGCGGCGCGCCGGCAGGCGACGGTCGCGTTCGTCACCGGCGCGGGCCTGCCGGCCCAGCGGGTCGCGCGCACGGGCGGGCGGGGAGCGGGGCTGGGTGAGGGCGCTGCGACCGGGGCGGCGTTGGCTGCGGGGCTCGTGAGCGCGGAGGCGGCGGACGTGGTCGCGGGTGCGGTGCTGGACCTGCCTGAGCACTACGGGCCGGTGGGGCGGGCGGCGGTGGAGCGGGTGCTGCTGGAGCACGCCCCGGAGGTGTCGTTGACGGTGCTGCGCCATCACGCGGCGGGGTTGCTGGCCCGCGCGGAGCTGTCCGAGGCGGGCGAGGACGCCCTGGCGGATGGTCAGGCGGCGTTGGAGGGGAGCGACCTGCTGGGGCGGCGGGAGGAGCGGGCGCACCGGCGCCGGGAGCTGTACTGCTCACCGGACCTGCACGGGACCTGGCACGTGCGCGGGCGCCTGGCCCCGGAGGCGGGCGCGACCCTGATGACCGCGATCGAGGCCCTCGCCGCCCCGGAGCCGTCCGGGGAGGGCGGCCCGGACCTGCGCTCGGCGGCGCAGCGGCGCGCCGACGCCCTCGTGGCCCTGGCCGGCAAGGTCCTGTCGGCCCCGCCGGGCAGCCCCACCGGTGTCTCCTCCGAGGGCGGGGCCCGGGCGCGGGTGGTCGTGACGATGGACCTGTCCGCCCTGGCCGGGGCCGTGGCCGGGGCGGGCCTGCTCGCCGACGACGCCCCGCTGTCGGCCGGGGCGGTGCGCCGGTTGGCGTGCGACGCCGAGGTCGTCCCCGCGGTCCTCGGGTCGCGCTCGGAGCCGCTGGACGTCGGCCGGGCCGCGTACACCGTCACGCCCGCGCAGCGCCGCGCGCTGGCGATCCGGGACCGGGGGTGCATCGGCCCGGACTGCGACGCCCCCGTGAGCAGGACCCAGGCGCACCACGTCGTGCACTGGGTCGACGGCGGCCCCACCGACCTGTCGAACCTGGCGCTGGTGTGCGGGCACGACCACCGCCGGGTCCACACCGGCGCCCTGGTCGCCCACGTCCTCGACGGGCGCCCCGTCATCACCCGCGCCGGCGACCCACCACCGGCCACCGCGCCACCACCCTGGCGGGCACGCCTGGAAGACCTCGCCCACGAGCTCCACGACACCGATGGCCCCGACGACCCCGGCCGCTCACGGCCCGACGGCCCGGACGACCCCGGCCGCCTCGGCGACCCCGGCCGCCTCGGCGACCCCGGCCGCCTCGGCGACCCCGGCCGCCCCGGCGACCCCGGCCGCCCCGACGACCCGCGCCCGCCTGACGAGCCGGGACGGCCGGTGCTGCCCGCGGGCGCCGATGGGCCGGGCGAGCCCGACGACCTCCGCCTCGCCCCTGGAGGGCCCGCGCCGGAGGACGCGGTGAGGGCGCGTGACCACGACGCGGCCGCGCCCCTCGGCGAGCCTGCGGCGGACGAGGTCGACGACCCGTGAGCCCGGCGACCCGCGGGCCGGTCCCCGCATGCGCTCGTCATCGGCCCGCGCACGCCGGCGCCCGGGGACGGGTCAGGGCGTCCGCCTCAGCGCCCCACCGCGTACCCCTGGTCGCCGCGCGGGTTGGCGGCGCCCTGCAGCAGGCCCGTCACCGGGTCGCGCGTGACGACGGAGAGCCGTCCCAGCGCCCAGTCGCCGGCGCGGGTCACCACGTGGCCGCGCCGCTCGAGGGAGCCGATGACCTCCTCGCCGAGGCGGTCCTCGACGACGGCGCCGCCGGGCGTCCACGTCCGCGGCCAGAAGGAGCTCGGCATCGACGTCGTGTGCAGCGCGGGCGCGTCGATGGCCTGCTGCGGCGCCAGCCCGCCGACGAGCGTGCGCAGGAGGTAGAGCAGCTGCCACTGGTCCTGCTGGTCGCCGCCGGGCGAGCCGAGCCCGGCGACGGGCACGCCGTCGCGCAGCAGCACCGTGGGGGTCAGCGTGGTCCGCGGACGGCGCCCGGGGCGCAGCGACGACGGTGCGCCGGGCTCCAGCCACGTCATCTGCAGCCGCGTGCCGAGGCAGAAGCCGAGCTCGGGGATGGTGGGGGAGGACTGCAGCCACCCGCCCGAGGGCGTCGCGGAGACGACCGTTCCCCAGCGGTCGACGACGTCGAGGTGGCAGGTGTCGCCCCTGGTCGCGCCCGACGCGCGCGGGACCGGGGCCCCCGTCGTCCGGACCGTCGGCTCGCCCGCCGACGTCCCCGCCGCGGCGACGTCGGCGGTCTCGTGCAGCGGCGGCGTGAAGGGCGCCCGCCCGTCCGGGGACCCGGGCCGCACCTCGTGGCTCGCCCCGTCACCGATGAGCGCCCGGCGCTGCGCCGTGTAGGCGGGCGAGAGCAGGGTGGTGAGCGGGACGGCCGGCTCGTCCGGGCCCGGGTCGCCGTACCAGGCGTCCCGGTCGGCCAGCGCCAGCTTGAGCGCCTCGAGCGCGAGATGGGCGCCGTCGGGCGTCGACGGGTCGAGGTCCGCGGCGTCGAACCCCTCGAGGAGCGCGAGGGCTTGCAGGAGCACGGGGCCCTGCCCCCACGGCCCCGTCTTGGCGACCGTGACGCCCAGGACGTCGAGCACCACCGCGTCCTCGTAGCCGGCCGCGAAGGCCGCCATGTCGTCCCCGCGCAGCACGCCGGCGTGGTCGGTGCCGCTCGCGTGCCGGTGCGGGGCCCGGACGAAGGCGTCCACGGCCTCGGCGACGAAGCCCTCGCCCCACGCCGAGCGCGCGGCCTCGATGCGCGCCTCGCGGCTCGGCCGCCCCGCGCCCGCGGCGACGAGGCGGTCGAGGACGTCGGCGTGGGCCGGGTTGACGACGCTCGTGCCCGGGGCGGGCGCGGCGCCCGAGGGCGCCCACAGCGCCGCCGACGTGGGCCAGTGCTGCGCGAAGAGGTCGGCGACGCCGCTGATGGTCCTGCCCACCCCGGCGAGCACGGGGTGGCCGTGACGCGCGTACCCGGTGGCGTAGGCGAGGACGTCCGCGAGCTCCCAGGTGCCGAGGTCGCGCAGCAGCACGAGCCACGCGTCGACGGCCCCGGGGACGGCCGCGGCCAGGGCGCCCGCCCCGGGCACGAGGTCGAGGCCCTCGGTCCGGAAGTGCTCGATCGTCGCACCCGCGGGTGCGGGGCCCTGGCCCATGAGGACCCGCGGCGGCGCCCCGTCCGCTGTCGCGACGAGGCCGGTGACGTCCCCGCCGGGGCCGTTGAGGTGCGGCTCGACGACGTGGAGGACGAAGGCGGCGGCGCACGCGGCGTCCACGGCCGTTCCCCCGCGCTCGAGGACCGACATCGCCGTGCCGGAGGCGATCCAGTGGGTCGTCGCGGCCATCCCGAAGGTGCCCTGCAGCGTGGGGCGGGTGGGGTGCGACGCCGGCCCGGAGCCGGGCTGGTCGGGGCTCACGGGCGGTGGTCTCCTCGCGGACGGACGTCTCGGGGGCGGGCACCTCCGGGTCTCCTCGCACCCTCCCACCTCCGCCCGACGGTCACGGGCCAGCGCGCCCTGGCGGCCCCGCGGGCCCGGGTGCAGGGTCGAGGGGCGGCCGACCCGAGCCGCCCGCCGTCCGCGAGGGAGAGCCATGAGCACGACCACCACCGGTGCGAGCAGCGACGCGGCGCAGCACGAGCGCGACGTCGTCGGCGCCGTCGCCACCGGCCTGCTCGTCGACGGCGAGCGCGTCGAGGGCGGCGACGGCCGGACGATCGACGTCGTCGACCCCTCGACCGAGGAGGTGCTGGCCTCCGTGGCCGACGCGACGCCGGAGGACGGGCAGCGGGCGCTCGCCGCGGCCGCAGCGGCGCAGGGCGCGTGGGGCCGCACCCCGCCGCGCGAGCGCGGGGAGGTGCTGCGCCGGGCGTGGGAGCTCGTCACCGCGCGCGTCGACGACCTCGCCCTCCTCATGACGCTCGAGATGGGCAAGTCCCTGGCCGAGTCGCGCGCCGAGATCGCCTACGCCGCCGAGTTCTTCCGGTGGTTCTCCGAGGAGGCCGTCCGCGTCGACGGCCGGTGGTCGACCTCGCCGGACGGCGCCACCCGGCTGCTGACGATGCGCCAGCCCGTCGGGCCGTGCCTGTTCGTCACGCCCTGGAACTTCCCCATGGCCATGGGCACCCGCAAGATCGCTCCCGCGGTGGCAGCGGGCTGCACGATGGTCGTCAAGCCCGCCTCGCAGACGCCGCTGACGATGAGCGCGCTCGCCGACGTCCTCGCCGAGGCGGGCCTGCCGGCCGGGGTGCTCAACGTCGTGACGACGTCGCGCACCGGCGAGGTGGTCGAGCCGATCGTGCGGGACGGGCGCCTGCGCAAGCTGTCGTTCACCGGGTCCACCCCGGTGGGGCGCACGCTCGTCGAGCAGTCGGCGCAGCAGCTGCTGCGCACGTCGATGGAGCTCGGCGGCAACGCGCCGTTCCTCGTCTTCGACGACGCCGACCTGGACGCGGCCGTCGACGGCGCGATGCTCGCCAAGATGCGCAACGTCGGGGAGGCGTGCACCTCGGCCAACCGGTTCCACGTCCAGCGCGGCGTCCTGGAGGAGTTCACCGGCCGCCTCACCGAGCGGATGGCGGCCCTCGTCGTCGGGCGGGGCACCGAGGAGGGCGTCGACGTCGGGCCGTTGATCGACGAGCGGCAGCGCGGCAAGGTCGAGGAGCTCGTCGGCGACGCCGTCGACGGTGGCGCGCGCGTCCTCACCGGCGGCGAGCGCACCGGGGGGCGCGGGTACTTCTACGCGCCCACGGTGCTCGCGGACGTCCCGGCGTCGGCCCGCCTGCTCCGCGAGGAGGTCTTCGGGCCCGTCGCGCCCGTCGTCGCCTTCGACACCGAGGAGGAGGGCGTGGCGCAGGCGAACGACACCGAGTACGGGCTCGTGTCCTACGTCTACACGCGCGACGTCGGCCGGGCCCTGCGCGTCTGCGAGCAGGTCGAGACCGGCATGGTCGGGCTCAACCAGGGCGTCGTCTCCAACCCCGCCGCGCCCTTCGGCGGGGTCAAGCAGAGCGGCTTCGGCCGCGAGGGCGGCCGCGAGGGCATCGACGAGTACCTCGAGACGAAGTACGTCGGCATGACGATCTGAGCAGTGGACGGGCCGGGAGGCAGGTGGGCCCGCTCGCCGGCCCCGAGCCGCGTCCCGCCGCGAGCGTCTCAGCGGCGCGCGAGGACGTGCCAGGTCGGCCGGGTGCGGTGCAGCCAGCGCGGCACGAGGTCGTCGCGGGCGGGCTCGACGTGCTGGAGCGACCACCCCGGCAGCGACGCCCGGAGGTCTCGGGCGTCGAGCCCGCGCGGCAGCGGGGGGAGGCGCCGGGCGGGCTCCCAGGCGAGGACCGCCAGCAGGGCGCCCGGCTCCGTGACGGCGTCGAGCCCCCGCGCCACCGCGGCGCGGTGGGCGGCGCCGAGCCCGTGGAGGCAGCCGACGTCGAGGACGGCCCGGAAGCCCTCCTCCCCGGCACGCCTCGGCCCGACGAGGTCGAGCCCCGCGAGGTCGCCGACGTCGCCCCGGACGAGGTGGACGTCGACGCCGGCGTCGCGCGCCCGTCGCCGGGCGGAGGCCAGCGCGCGGGGGACGTCGTCGACCCCCGTGACGGCCCACCCGCGCCGGGCCAGCTCGGTCGCGTCCGCACCGGTGCCGCAGCCGAGGTCGAGGGCGCGCGGCCGCCTCCCGCCGGCGCGGTCGCCGAGGCCGAGGCGTCCGTCGAGCAGGTCGACCCCCTGGCGGCCCGAGCGCGCCCAGGGCACCGCCCCGAGCGCGAACATCGCCGTGAAGACCGCGCTCACCAGCGCCTCCCGCCCTCGGGCCGGACCGTCCAGCCGCTCCGGGCCGAGACTGCCACGCGGGCACCTCCGCGGGCTCGCGCCCCGGTGGCGACGGGCCTGGTCGGGTGCTCCGCCCGTCGACCCCTGCAGCGGGCGCCCGTGCGGTCGATGGCGAGAGGGTGACCGTCTTCTCCCCCCGCGACGAGCGGGCGTCGCTGCGCGCGCTGCGGGCCGTCCTGGTCCTGGCCGCCGTGGTGCTGGGCGCCTACACGGCCCTGCGGCCTCCACCAGGGTGGACCCTGTGGGCCGTCGCCGGGGTGGTCCTGGTGCTGCTCGGCGGGTCGGCGGCGCTGGCTGCCGCCCCGCACCGGGCGCCCCGGTGGGTCCACGGCGCGGTGCCGCTGGCCTCCGTCGGCCTCGTGACCGGCCTCGACCTGCTCACCCGCGACGCCACGACGGCCGGGCAGGTCTTCTTCCTGCTCCCCGTGCTCGTCGCGGCGACCCACCTGCGCCCGCCCGGGGCGTGGGTCGTCACGGTGGCCGCCGTCGTCGGCGAGCTCGTGACGACGACCTCGCTCCTGCCGCTCGAGGAGGCGCTCACCGACAGCGCCTACGTGGGAGCCGTCGCCGTCGCGCTCACCGGGGTCCTCGCCCGCGCGCACCAGCGGACCGACGCCCTCGTCGAGGAGCTGCGCCGCCAGGCGGCCGTCGACCCCCTCACGGGCCTCGTCACCCGTCGGGTCCTCGACGACGCGGCGGCCTGTGCGCTGACGTCGGCGGACGCCGACGCGGGCACGGCGCTCGTGCTCGTCGACGTCGACCGCTTCAAGGCGGTCAACGACACGCACGGCCACCCGGTGGGCGACGCCCTGCTCGTGCACCTCGGGCGGCTGGTCCACGAGGCGGTGCCCGCGTCGGCCGTCGTCAGCCGGCTCGGCGGCGACGAGCTGGCCGTCCTGCTGCCCGGGACGAGCGAGCGGGACGCCCTGCGGTGCGCCCGGGAGGTCGTCGCGCGGGTGCGGGAGAGCCCGCTCACCACGGGAGGATCGACGGGCGCGAGCGTCGCGGCGACCGTCAGCGTCGGCGTCGCCCATGCGCCCGAGCACGCCCGCGACCTGGCGGGCCTGTACCGCGCGGCGGACGCGGCCCTCTACCGCGCCAAGGCGGCGGGCCGGGACGGGGTGGCGCCGGCCGAGCCGCCCGGTGCGCCGGCCCCGGCCCCGCCCCCGGCCCCGCGCCGTCCGCGGGACGGTGTCGTCGCACCCCTGCCCCGGGCCTGAGGCGCGCCCCGGCCGACCCCCTGGCCGACCTCCTGGGCCGACCCGGCGCCTCAGGAGGGCTCGACCGGGGAGACCCCCTCGCGCGGGCCCTCCCCGAGCGGGCGCTGGTACCAGGCGACGTCGCGCCAGGCCCCGAGCTTCCAGCCCGCGCGCGCGACGGTGCCCACCGGGGCGAAGCCGAGGGCCGCGTGCAGCGCCTCGCTGGCCGGGTTGGGCAGGGCGACGACGGCCGTCGCCGTGAGCAGCCCCCGCCCGGCGAGGCGCTCGAGCAGCGCGCCGTAGAGGAGTCGGCCGAGGCCCCGGCCGGTGGCCCCCGGCGCGAGGTAGACGGTCGTCTCGCACGTCCACCGGTAGGCCGGGCGGGGCCGGAACGGCGTGGCGTGGGCCTCGCCGAGGACCTCCTCGCCGTCCACGAGCACCAGCCAGGCGTGCCCGCGCTGCGACGCCGCGATGCGCCGCGCCGTCTCGGCGGCGTCGGGCGGCTCGGTCTCGAAGGTCGCCGCCGTGGCGAGCACGTACGGGGCGTACAGGGCGGCGCAGGCCGCGGCGTCCTCGGCGGTGGCGTCGCGGACGACGACGTCGCCGCCCTCGGGGTGGGGCACCTCTCGCGCCACCGACCGCGGGCGGGCGGCCGCCCGGCGCTCGGGCGTCCACGGCGCGCCCCCCTCCGCCGCCCGGGCGCGCGAGGGACGCACCGGTCCTGCGGGCGGCTCGTCGGCGGGGTCGCTCACGACGCGGTGCTCGTGCAGGAGGTCCGTGCCACGGGGCAGAGCCTGCCGCGGCACGGACCTCCGGTGCGAGGTGCCCACGACGTCCGTGCGAGGACCCCGGTGTCAGGACGCCGAGGCCACCTCGTACGTCTCCTGCGCCTGCGCGCCGAAGTAGGGGCCGTACATCGTCGTCAGGTCGACGACGTAGCCGAAGCTGTTGAGCGAGGTCGTGGTCCCCGTCCCCGTGGCCTCGTCGAAGCCCGAGTACCAGGGCCCGCCGCTCGAGCCGCCCGTCATCGCGCACGTGAGGCCCTGGTCGGCGCTGCCGCCCAGGGTGTCGGGCCGCGCCGTGCCGCTGCAGAAGTGCAGGCTCTCTCCGTCGTAGGGCGCCGCGGCCGGGTAGCCGAAGGCGTGCGTGCGCTCGCCGCGCGGCTGCCCGAAGGCGATGCCCTGGGCGCCGACGACGTCGGCCAGCGGCCGCCCCGCGACGGGGGACAGCACCGCGAAGGCCACGTCGAAGTCCAGGTCCTCCGACGCCTCGTACTGCGGCGTCGTGACGAGCGCCCGGGCCGTCCAGACGCCGTGCGGGGCGGTCCCCTCGTCGTAGCCGGGGACGAAGACGAAGTCCGTCGCGTACTCGCCCTCGCCGAAGACGCAGTGGCCGGCGGTGAGGACGGCGGACAGGTTGTCCGCGGCGACCGAGCTCGCGGAGCACACGTAGTCGACCCCGCCGAGGGTGAAGAAGACCTTGCCCGTCGTGTCGACGACCTGGCCCCCACCCGTCCAGGGGACGCCGGTCGCGTCGGCCGTCGGGGCGGCGAGCAGGCCTCCCGCGGCGCGGCCCGCGGCGCCGGGCAGCCCGTCGACCACCTCGGGCGCCCCGGCGAGCACGTCGCTGGCCGCCTCCTCGAGGTGGCGCCGGGCGTCGGCCTCCTCCACGAGCGAGGAGCCGGGGACGGCGGCCCGCATCCGCTCCGGGGTCCAGCGGTCGACGACGGCGCGGCGCTCGTCGGCCGTGTCGACGCCCGTCGCGGCGGCCCCCGCCACCGGGGCCGCGGGCGCGCCGGTCACGGCCGCGGCGGAGGCCGGGGCGCCGAGGAGCAGGGCCGCGAGGCCCGCGCCGACCGCTGTCCGGGACCGGCGGGGGGAGGAGGTGCGCTGCGTCATGGGAGAGGCCCTTCCGACGTGCTCGCTGAGGGGCGGCCCCGACCACCGGGTCGTCCGGACCCGGCCGCCGCGCGGGAGCGCCGCTGGGCCGTCGACGCTAGGTCGATGACGTCCCCGCCGGAACCCCAGGTCACGGAACGATCACGACGTCACCCGATCGAGTGACCCGCCCGCGGCCGTCGTCCGGCGTCGCGACGTCCGCCCAGCGTGCTCGCGGGGAGCCGTCAGACGGCGGTGGCACCATCGCGGCGTGAGCTCCCCGACGTCACCGCCGACCAGCGGGCCGCGACGCGTCGTCGTCCTCGGCTCCACCGGCTCGATCGGCGTCCAGGCGCTCGAGGTCGTGGCCTCCGCGCCGGAGCGCTTCCGGGTCGTCGCCCTGGCGGCCGGCGGCTCGGACCCGGCCCTGCTGGCCCGCCAGGCCGTGGCCGCTCGGGTCGAGCACGTGGCCGTCGCCGACGAGCGCGCCCTGCCCGCGCTGCGCGAGCACCTCGCCGACGCCGCCCGGGCCGCGGGCCTCAGCAGGTGGGGCCCCTCCCTCGACGCGGGCGGGGGCGCGGTCGAGCGGGCTGCGGCGCTGCCCGCCGACGTCGTCCTCAACGGCATCACGGGCAGCGTCGGCCTGGCGCCCTCCCTCGCCGCGCTCGAGGCCGCCGCCCCCGGCGGCCCCGCCGAGGGCGCCGTCCTCGCGCTCGCCAACAAGGAGTCCCTCGTCGTCGGCGGGCCGCTCGTGCTCGCGGCCGCGGCCCGGGCCGGCGGGATGGCGCGGGCCGTCGTGCCCGTCGACTCCGAGCACTCGGCGATCGCCCAGTGCCTGCGCGGAGGGCGCGCCGACGAGGTGCGCCGCCTCGTCCTCACCGCCAGCGGCGGACCCTTCCGCGGCTGGAGCCGCGAGCGCCTCGAGGGGGTGACGCCCGAGCAGGCCCTGGCCCACCCGAACTTCGCCATGGGCCGCGTCATCACGACGAACTCCGCCACGCTCGTCAACAAGGGCCTCGAGGTCGTCGAGGCGCACCTGCTCTTCGGCGTCCCCATGGAGCGGGTCGACGTCGTCGTCCACCCCCAGCAGCTCGTGCACTCGATGGTGGAGTTCGTCGACGGCGCCACGCTGGCCCAGGCCTCCCCGCCGAGCATGCTCATCCCCATCGCGCTCGGCCTCGGGTGGCCCGAGCGCGTCGTCGACGCCGGGCCCGGCTGCGACTGGACCCGGGCGCAGTCCTGGGACTTCGAGCCCCTCGACGACGACGCCTTCCCCGCCGTCCGCCTCGCCCGCGCCGTCGGGTCCGCGGGCGGCGCCGCGCCCGCGGTCTACAACGCCGCGAACGAGGAGTGCGTCGAGGCCTTCCTCGCCGGCCGCACCCGCTTCACGAGCATCGTCGACACCGTCGCCCGGGTCGTCGAGGAGTCCGCCGCGGCGCCCGACGTGGCGGGCGGCACGACCGCCGACGAGCTCACCCTCGACGACGTCCTGGCCGCCGAGCGCTGGGCCCGCGCCCGCGCCTGCGAGGTGCTGGCGCCGGACGGGGCGGGGGCGCGCCGGTGAGCGCCCTGCCGGTCGTGGCGTCCGCCGCGGAGGGGACCGGGCTCACCATCACCTGGGGCCCGGCCGCCGTCGCCCTCGTGGTCCTCGGCGTCCTCGTCTTCGCCCTCGGGCTCGCCGCCTCCATCGGCCTGCACGAGGTCGGCCACCTGCTGCCCGCCAAGCGCTTCGGCGTCAAGGTGACCCAGTACATGGTCGGCTTCGGCCCCACCGTCTGGTCGCGCCGGCGCGGGGAGACCGAGTACGGCGTCAAGGCGCTGCCCCTCGGCGGCTACATCCGCATGGTCGGGATGTTCCCCCCGCGCCGCGGGGAGGACCCCTCGGTCGTCCGCGAGTCCTCCACGGGCATCTTCCAGACCCTCGCCGACGACGCCCGCCGCCTCTCCGCCGAGGAGGTCGGCCCCGAGGACGCCCACCGCGCCTTCTTTCGCCTGCCCGTGGCGAAGCGCGTCGTGATCATGCTCGGCGGCCCGGCGATGAACCTCCTCATCGCCGTCGTGCTCCTCGGCGTGCTGACGACGACGATCGGCACCGCGTTCGCCCCCACGACGCGCGTGCAGACCGTCAGCGAGTGCGTGCTGCCCGCGACGTCGACCGCGACCGCCTGCCCCGCCGACGCGCCGCCGACCCCCGCCGCCGCGGCGGGCGTCCTGCCCGGCGACGAGGTCGTCGCCTTCGACGGCCGCCCCGTCGACGGCTGGGACGCGCTGCGCGCCGACATCCGCGACGCCGCCGGCCGCGCCGTCCCGCTCGTCGTCGAGCGCGACGGCCGGCAGGTCGACCTCACCATCACGCCGATCGCCACGCAGGTGCCGCGGCTGGACCCGGGCGGCGCCCCGGTCGTCGGCGACGGCGGCGCGGTGCTCACCGAGGAGGCCGGCTTCGTCGGCATCACCCCCGTCTCCGAGCGCGTCGCCCAGCCCGTGACGGCGGTCCCCGGCGTCGTCGCCGACCAGGTCGTGGCCGTCGGCCGCGTCGTCCTCACCCTGCCGCTGCGCATGGTCGAGGTCGCGCAGGCGGCCTTCGGCAGCGCTCCGCGCGACCCCGAGGGTCCCATCGGCATCGTCGGCGTCGGCCGCCTGTCGGGCGAGTTCGCCGCCATCGACCAGTTCGACGTCACCGACCGCGTCGCCGGGCTCCTCGGCGTCCTCGGCGGCCTCAACGTGGCGCTCTTCGTCTTCAACCTCGTCCCGCTGCTGCCCCTCGACGGCGGCCACGTCGCCGGCGCCCTCTGGGAGGGCCTGCGCCGCCAGGTGGCGCGCCTGCGCCACCGAGCCGACCCCGGCCCCGTCGACGTCGCCCGCGCGATGCCGGTCGTCTACGTCGTCTCCGGCGCCCTCGTCGTCATGTCGCTGCTGCTGCTCTACGCCGACATCGTCCGGCCCATCTCGCTGCTGGGCTGAGCCCGACCTCCGGACCGTCCGCGCGGCTCCTCGCCGGGGGCGGTGGTCGCGCGCGCGAGCTGCTGGGTCAGGTGTCGGGGTGGTCCGCGGTCGTCGCGTGGTCGGGAGGGCGCGACCCGGGTGCCTCCACGGGCACTGGCTCCGCGCGCGGTCGGGGCTCACGCCCCGGCCACGCTGCTCGCCTGACGTGCCCGCGGAGCCACCCGGCCCGCGCCCCGTGTGCGTCACCGCCTCCCCGCGACCGGCGCCCTGGCCGGGTGGGCGAGCGTGCGAGCGTCGAGCGGTGGGGGCTCGGCGGGCACGTCAGGCAGCGCCCGGACCACGGCGGCGGGTGACCACCGGGCGCGTCGCCAGTGCCCGTCGAGACCCCGGCGGTCGGCGCGGACCCGGCCGTGCGACGCCCGACCGTCCCGCCGCGCGGGTGCTGGTCGCCGGTCGTGCGCGGGAGCCCGGGCGCCTCGCGGCGCGTCGTCGCGCGGGGGGATACTCGGGGGCATGAGCCCCTCGGTGCCCGTGTCCCTCGGCATGCCCGCCCCGCCGCCGCCGGTGCTGGCCCCGCGGCGGAAGAGCCGCAAGATCAAGGTCGGGACGGTCGACGTCGGCGGGGACGCGCCCGTGAGCGTGCAGTCGATGACGACGACGCCGACGACGGACATCAACGCGACGCTGCAGCAGATCGCGGAGCTGACGGCGACGGGCTGCGACATCGTCCGCGTCGCGTGCCCGAGCCAGGACGACGCGGACGCGCTGCCGGCGATCGCCCAGAAGTCGCAGATCCCGGTGATCGCGGACATCCACTTCCAGCCGAAGTACGTCTACGCCGCGATCGACGCGGGCTGCGCGGCGGTCCGGGTGAACCCCGGCAACATCCGCAAGTTCGACGACCAGGTGGGCTCCATCGCCAAGGCGGCCAAGGACGCCGGCGTGAGCATCCGCATCGGCGTCAACGCCGGGTCGCTCGACCGACGGATCATGGAGAAGCACGGCAAGGCGACGCCCGAGGCGCTGGTGGAGTCGGCCGTGTGGGAGGCGTCGCTGTTCGAGGAGCACGACTTCCACGACTTCAAGATCTCCGTCAAGCACAACGACCCCGTCGTCATGGTGCGCGCCTACCAGCTGCTCGCCGAGCGGGGCGACTGGCCGCTGCACCTCGGCGTGACCGAGGCGGGGCCGGCGTTCCAGGGCACGATCAAGTCGGCGACGGCCTTCGGGGCGCTCCTGTCCCAGGGCATCGGCGACACGATCCGGGTGTCGCTGTCCGCGCCGCCGGCCGAGGAGGTCAAGGTCGGCAACCAGATCCTCGAGTCGCTGAACCTGCGGCCCCGCAAGCTCGAGATCGTGTCCTGCCCGTCGTGCGGGCGCGCCCAGGTCGACGTCTACACGCTGGCCGACCAGGTGACCGCCGGGCTCGAGGGCATGACCGTGCCGCTGCGCGTGGCCGTCATGGGCTGCGTCGTCAACGGGCCGGGCGAGGCCCGCGAGGCCGACCTCGGCGTGGCGTCGGGCAACGGCAAGGGGCAGATCTTCGTCAAGGGCGAGGTCATCAGGACCGTGCCGGAGGACCAGATCGTCGAGACCCTCATCGCCGAGGCCGAGCGCCTGGCCGAGGAGATGGGCGAGCCCGCGGGCGACGCCGCCGGGCCGGCCGCGGCCGGCGCCCCGAGCGTCAGCGTGGGCTGAGCGTGCCGCTGCGCTCGTCGACCCGGACCCTCCTGCGGGGGCTCGCCGTCACCGACCACGTCGTCGACGTGCCGCTGCGGTGGGACCTGGGGGAGCGGGGCGGCCCCGGCCGCCCCGTCCCGGCGTCGGGGCCCGTGCCGGCCGCCGACCCGGGGCCCACGCTGCAGGTGCTGGCGCGCGAGGTCGTCGACGTCCGCCGTGAGGGCGAGGACCTGCCGCTCCTGCTCTTCCTGCAGGGCGGCCCCGGGGGCAAGAGCCCGCGGCCCGTGCCCGGCCAGGGCTGGCTGGCGCGGGCGACGCGGACGCACCGCGTCGTCCTGCTCGACCAGCGGGGCACGGGACGCAGCACGCGCGTCGACGCCTCGCGGGCGGCCGAGCTCGGCGCGGGCACGCCCGAGGGCGACGCCGCGCTCGCCGAGCACCTGCGCCACCACCGGGCCGACGCGGTCGTCGCCGACGCCGAGCACGTGCGCCACGCCGTCTACGGCGGCCGGCGCTGGGAGAGCCTGGGGCAGAGCTACGGCGGCTTCGTCACGCTGACCTACCTGTCGCGGGCGCCGCACGGCCTGGCCGCCTGCTACGTCACGGGGGGCCTCGCCGGGCTGACGGCGACGGCGGACGACGTCTACGCGGCCACCTACCCGCGCGTGCTCGACCGGAACGCCCGCCACCTGGCCCGCTTCCCCGGGGACGCGGACCTGCTCGACGCGCTCGCCGACCGGCTGGACGCCGAGGACGTGCGCCTGCCGTCGGGCGACCGGCTGACGACGCGCCGCCTGCAGTCGCTCGGCATCGCGCTCGGGCGCGGGGACGGGTCGGACGACCTCCACTGGCTCCTCGACGAGGCGTTCCGCGACGGACCCTCCTACGACGAGCACGGTCCGGCGCCCGACGGGCCGCTGGCGCCGTCGTTCCTCGCGGCCGTCGAGGAGCGCACGAGCCACGCCGACGGGCCCCTCTACGTCGTGCTGCACGAGTCGATCTACGCGCAGGGGCCGCTGCTGGGCCAGGGGCCGACGGCGTGGGCGGCGCAGCGGCTGCTGCCGCCCGAGCTGGAGCCGTCCGCGCGCCACCTCGGGCTGCTGGGGGAGATGACCTACCCGTGGCAGGTGGAGGAGACGGCGGCCCTGCGGCCCTTCCGCGGCGCGACCGAGCTGCTCCACGCGGCCGACGACTGGGGCCCGCTCTACGAGCCCGAGGTGCTGGCCGCGAACGAGGTGCCGGTGGCGGCGCTGGCCTACCACGACGACCTCTACGTCGACGTCGACATCTCCCTGGCCACCGCCCGGGCGCTCGGGCGGTGCGACGTCTGGGTCACCAACGAGTGGCAGCACGACGGCCTGCGCGCCAGCGGCGGTGCCGTGCTCGACCGGCTCCTGGCGTCCGTGGCCGAGCGCGGGGGCCCGCTGGCCTGAGGCCCGCGCCGATCGCGCCCTGCCCTGCGCGCCCTCCCCGGCGCGTCCTGCCCGGCGCGTCCTGCCTTGCGCGCCCTGCCGCACGTCCCCTGCGCGTCGTGCCGGGGAGTCCTGCGCGGGCCCCGGCGAGGTGGTGGGATGAGGCCGTGCTGCGGACCGGGGCGAGGGTGCTCGACGACGCCGACCGGGACGAGCTGCTCGAGCTGTGCGACCGCGACCCGGTGGCCAACGTCTTCGTCGCGGGGCGCGTCGAGGCGGCGGGGCTCTCCCCGCGGCGCCTCGGCGGGGAGGTCTGGGGCCTCGGGGCGCCCGGACGGCTCGAGGCGGCCTGCTGGTCGGGGGCCAACCTCGTGCCGGTCGAGGCCGACGAGCGCGCCGTCGACGCCTTCGCCGCCCGGGCCCGCCAGCAGGGGCGGCGGTGCTCGTCCATCGTCGGGCCCGCGGACGCGGCGCTCGGGATGTGGGAGCGCCTGGCGCCGTCCTGGGGGCGCGCGCGGGAGGTCCGGCGCTGCCAGCCGCTGCTCGTCCTCGACGGGCCGCCCGCCGTCGCGCCCGACCCGCTGGTGCGGCGCTCGCGGTCCGACGACCTCGACGTCCTCGTCCCGGCCTGCGTGGCGATGTTCACCGAGGAGGTCGGCTACTCGCCGGTGGCCTGGGACGGCGGCCGGGCCTACCGGGCGCGGGTCGCCGAGCTCGTGGCCGCCGGGCGCTCCTTCTTGCGCCTCGACGCCGGCGAGGGCGCGGAGCTGCGGCCGCTGGAGCCGGGGGCGCCGCTGACGGGGCCGGGGCGCGTGCGCACCGCCTTCAAGGCCGAGCTCGGGGCGGTCTCGTCGCGCGCCGTGCAGGTGCAGGGCGTCTACGTCGACCCGGCGCTGCGGGGGCAGGGCCTGGCGGCGCCGGGCACCGCCGCCGTCGCCGCCCTCGCCCGGGACGCCTCGCCCGTGGCGGTGAGCCTGTACGTCAACGACTTCAACACCGCGGCGGTCGCGGCCTACCGCCGCGCCGGCTTCTCCCGCGCCGGGACGCTGGCGACCGTCCTCTTCTGAGCCGGCCCTCCTGCTCACCCCCCGGCCGGTGGGACCCCTGCCTCCGGGTCCACCGCCCGTCCGGCGGGACGTCGGGCGCACGCCCCGGCGGCAGTAGCCTCGCCCCGTGCTGCTGCGGATGTCGTCCCTGTTCGTCCGGACCCTGCGGGAGGACCCCGCGGAGGCCGAGGTCGCGAGCCACCGGCTCCTCGTGCGGGCGGGCTACATCCGCCGGGCCGCTCCCGGCATCTACACGTGGCTGCCGCTGGGCCTGCGGGTCCTGCGCAACGTCGAGCGCGTGGTGCGCGAGGAGATGGACGCCATCGGCGGCCAGGAGGTCCTCTTCCCGGCGCTGCTGCCGCGCGAGCCCTACGAGGCGACGGGTCGCTGGACGGAGTACGGCGACGGCATCTTCCGGCTGAAGGACCGCAAGCAGGGCGACTACCTGCTCGCCCCGACGCACGAGGAGGTCTTCACGCTGCTCGTGAAGGACCTGTACTCCTCGTACAAGGACCTGCCGCTCATGGCCTACCAGGTGCAGACGAAGTACCGCGACGAGGCGCGGCCCCGGGCGGGGCTGCTGCGCGGGCGCGAGTTCGTCATGAAGGACGCCTACTCCTTCGACGTCGACGACGCCGGGCTCGAGCGCAGCTACGCCCGCCAGCGCGAGGCCTACCTGCGCGTCTTCGCCCGCCTCGGGCTCGAGGTCGTCGCCGTCAAGGCGATGTCCGGGGCCATGGGCGGCTCGATGTCGGAGGAGTTCCTCCACCCGACGCCGGTCGGCGAGGACACCTTCGTGCGCTCGCCGGGCGGCTACGCCGCCAACGTCGAGGCCGTGACGACCCCCGTGCCCGACGCCGTGCCGTTCGAGGGGCTGCCCGCCGCGCACGTCGAGGACACGCCGGGGACGCCGACGATCGAGACGCTCGTGGCCCACCTGCAGGCCGAGCACCCGCGCGAGGGCCGCCCCTGGACGGGTGCCGACACGCTGAAGAACGTCCTCGTCGTCGTCGTGCACCCCGACGGGCGCCGCGAGCCCCTCGCCGTCGGCCTGCCCGGCGACCGCGAGGTCGACACGACGCGCCTCGAGGCCGCGCTCGCCCCGGCGACCGTCGCGCCCTTCGAGGCCGCGGACTTCGCCGCGCACCCCGAGGTGGTCAAGGGCTACCTCGGCCCCGGCGTCCTCGGGCCGAACGCGCCGCTGGGCGAGGACGGCGAGCGGGCGCCCTCGACGATCCGCTACCTGCTCGACCCGCGCGTGGTCGACGGCACCCGGTGGGTCACCGGCGCGGACGCGGACGGCCACCACGTCCTCGACCTCGTGGCGGGCCGGGACTTCACGGCCGACGGCGTCGTCGAGGCCGCGGAGGTGCGCGGCGGTGACCCGGCGCCCGACGGCTCCGGCCCGCTGGAGCTGGCCCGCGGCATGGAGATGGGCCACATCTTCGCCCTGGGCCGTCGCTACGCCGAGGCGCTCGGCCTGACCGTCCTCGACGAGAACGGCAAGCAGGTCGTCGTGACGATGGGCTCCTACGGCATCGGGGTCAGCCGCGCCCTCGCCGCCGTCGCCGAGCAGGGCGCGGACGACAAGGGCCTCGTGTGGCCGGCAGCGGTCGCGCCCGCGCAGGTGCACGTCGTCGCGGCCGGCAAGGGCGAGGACGTCGTCGCCTACGCCGAGCAGCTGTCCGCGGACCTCGTGGCCGCGGGCCTCGACGTCCTCCTCGACGACCGCCCGAAGGTCTCCCCGGGCGTGAAGTTCAAGGACGCCGAGCTCCTCGGCATGCCGTACGTCGTCCGCGTGGGGAAGCGGCTCGCGGACGGGGTCGTCGAGCTCGAGGACCGCCGCACCGGTGAGGTCGCGGAGGTCGCCGTGGGCGGCTCCACGACCGGCGCGGTCCTCGCGGCCGTGCGCGGGGAGGGCCTCGGCACGCACGGGGCCGCCGCCGTCGGCGACGGCTCCTGAGCGCCCTCGCGAGCCCTCTCCCGCCGGTCGTCGCCCTGCCGGGCCTGCTCGCGGGCGCCCCGGCGGCGGCCGCGACCGGCGGACCGCTGAGGGTCACCGACCTCGCGCTGGGCACGGTGCTCCTCCTGGTCCTCGCGGCCGCCACGGCGGGGTGGGTCGACGCCGTCGTCGGCGGCGGCGGGCTCGTCCAGCTCCCGGCGCTGCTCCTCGTGCCCGGCATCGCGCCCGTGCAGGCTCTGGCGACGAACAAGCTCGCCGGCATCGCCGGCACGAGCGTCAGCGCCGCGACCTACCTGCGGCACGCGCCACCGACCGCTCGGCCCTCGGTGCGCACCGCCGTCCCCATGGCGCTCCTGGCGCTGGCGGGGGCGGCCGGCGGCGCCGCGCTGGCGTCGTCCCTGCCGGGGGCGGCGCTCGAGCCGCTGGTGCTCGCCGCGCTCCTCGTCGTCCTCGTCGTCGTGGTGGCCAGGCCCCGGCTCGGGGAGACGACGACCCAGCGCCTCCACGGCGCCCGCGAGGTCGCCGCGGCCGCGGTGCTCGGCGCCGTCCTCGGCGCCTACGACGGCCTGCTGGGGCCGGGCACGGGCACCTTTCTCGTGTTCGCGCTCGTCGGCGTGCTCGGGCTCGCCTTCCTGCGGGCGACGGCGACGGCGAAGGTCGTCAACGTCGCCACCAACCTCGGCGCCCTGCTCGTCTTCGCCCCGCAGGGGCACGTCGTCTGGGGGCTGGGGCTCCTCATGGCCGCCGCCAACGTCCTCGGGGGCTACGTCGGCGCCCGCACCGCCGTCGCCCGGGGGAGCCGCTTCGTGCGCGTCGTCTTCCTCGTCGTCGTCTCCGCGCTGGTGCTGCGCCTGGGCGCCGACGTGCTCGGCCTCGCGTAGGGACGCCGGGAGGCGCGAGGGGGGAGCGGCGGGCCCGTCGTCAGGGCGCCGAGGTGCCGGGCAGCGCCAGGGCCGCCGGGTCGGGCGACGGCCGCCACGCCCCGGCGGCGGCCGCCGACCGGAGGAGGACGTCGGCCGCCAGCGCGCGCCGGTCGCCGGGCAGCTCCGCGACGGCGCCCAGCGCCGTGGCGGCCAGCCGGTCGAGCACGAGGACGACGAGCGCCGCCGCGTCCTGCGGGCCGCGCACCGGGGAGGCCAGCGCGTAGCCGGCCTCCGGGACCGGCGGCTCGGCCCCGGACGCCGCGATCGCGGGGCCCAGGGCCGCGGCCTCCCGCGCCAGGGCGTCGCGCAGGGAGAGGGCCCGCTCGCGCCGCCCGCCGTCGAGCGACGCCGCGGCCACCTCCGCGGCGCGCGAGGCCGCCAGCGCCCCGGCGGCCACGCGGACGAGGCCGGCTCCCGCCGCGTCCGCGGGGTCGGCGGGCCCGGCGGGGGAGGCGTCGCCGCCGCCCGCCTCCTCGGTGTCCTGAGAGTCCTGGGCGGCCGGCTCCTCGCCGTCCGTCGTGCTCGCGTTCCCCTTGACGGCGGGCAGCGGCGGGAGCGCGGGCTCCGGCGCGCCCACGGCCGCGGCCAGCTGCCGTGCGAGCAGTGCGCGCGAGGCCGCGACCGACGCGAGCAGCCGGGCGAGGCCCGGCGAGGTGCCGGCGAGGTCGTCGCCCGCCCCCCGGGCCGCGGCGGCGAGGGCGTCGACCAGCGCCCCGGCGTCGCCTCCCGTCCCGCTCGCTGCGTCGGGACCCGCAGCCGCGCCGGGCGCCGACGGCGGCCCGCTCGGGGCGGCGGTCCCCGTGGCGGTGGGAGCGCCGTCCAGCTGCTCGAGGTGGACGGCGCAGGCGGCCACGACCTCCGCCAGCGCGCGCGCCCCGGCGTCCGCGGCGGGGAGGTCGGCGGGGACGGTGCCGAGGGCCCGTGCGGCGAGGTCCCGGGCGCTCGTGGCCGCCGCACGACGGGCCCGCTCGTCGGCGTCGGGGACCGGCGGCGCCGGGGAGCCCGGCCAGTCCGGGTCGACGCGCACGTCCCGCAGGTCGGCGAGCGCGCCGCAGCCGGCGAGCGGCGCCGCGAGCGCCGCGAGCCCGGCGGCCCGGAGCACGGCGCGCCGGCTCGTCCACGGCGCCGTGAGCTGCTCGGGGGGCCGGGTCGGGAGCCGGGCGGGGGGTCGGCGCGGCACGCCCGCGATGCTGCCACGCGGGGGTCGGGCGCCGCGGGCGCGGCGGCTACGCTCCTCGTCCGGCCGGTGCACCGGGCGCGCGGTGCGCGCCCCCGACCGACGAGACGCACAACTGGACACGGAGGACGACGTGGCGAGCAGCGCCCCCAGCAGGCCGGCCGAGCTGACCGAGGTCCTGGAGCCCGTCGTCGCGCGGGCCGGGCTGCACCTCGAGGGCGTGAGCGTCACGCCGGCGGGTCGCCGCCGCGTCGTCCGGGTCACCGTGGACCTGCCGGAGGACGCCGTCGGCGCCGTGCCCCACGAGCGCGTCGCCGAGGTGAGCCGCTCGGTCTCGACCGCCCTCGACGACGCCGGCGCCTTCGGGGAGCAGCCGTACCTGCTCGAGGTGGGCAGCCCCGGCGTCGACCGCCCCCTCACCGAGCGCCGCCACTGGCGGCGCGCGCGCACGCGGCTGGTCGCCGTCGACGTCACCGGCGAGGACGGCGCGGCGCGCCGGACCACGGGGCGCGTCGTCGAGGCGGGCGACGACGGCGTCGTCCTCGACGTCGACGGCGAGCGGACGACGGTGCCCTGGGACCGCCTCGGGGCGGGCGCGGTGCAGGTGGAGTTCCGCCGCCCCGAGGGTCAGCCCGACGACGACGCGGACGACGACGCGGACGACGACGCGGACGACGACGCGGACGACGACACGGACGACGGCGTCGACGGCGACGGCGACCTGGACGAGACGGACGACGAGCAGGACGAGGACAGGCCCTGATGGACATCGACATGGCGGCGCTGCGGGCGCTGGAGCGCGAGCGGGAGATCCCCCTCGACGTCCTCGTGGGCGCCATCGAGAACGCGCTGCTGCTGGCCTACCAGCGCACCCCCGGCTCCGCGCCGCGGGCACGGGTCGAGCTGGACCGGAAGTCCGGGCGGGTGACCGTGTGGGCGCGCGAGCCGCAGCCCCCGGCACCCGAGGTGGCCGAGGGCGAGGAGCCGCCGCCCCCGCCGCCGCCCGCGCGCGAGTACGACGACACCCCCACCGGCTTCGGCCGCGTCGCCACCTCGACGGCGCGCCAGGTGATCTTCCAGCGCCTGCGGGAGGCCGAGGACGCCGCCGTGCTGGGGGAGTTCCAGGGCCGCGAGGGCGACGTCATCTCGGGCCTCGTGCAGCAGGGGCGCGACCGCTCCGTCGTCCACGTCGACCTCGGCGCGGTCGAGGGCGTCATGCCGCCGGCCGAGCAGGTGCCGGGGGAGTCCTACCCGCACGGCTCGCGCGTGCGGGCCCTCGTCGTGTCGGTGCGGCGCGGCACGAAGGGCCCGTCGATCACGCTCTCGCGCACGCACCCCGACCTCGTCCGGAAGCTCTTCGCCCTGGAGGTCCCGGAGATCGCCGACGGGCACGTCGAGATCGTGGCGCTGGCCCGGGAGGCCGGTCACCGCACCAAGGTGGCCGTCCGCAGCCACGTCGCCGGGCTCAACCCCAAGGGCGCGTGCATCGGGCCCATGGGCCAGCGGGTCCGCGCGGTCATGGCCGAGCTGCGCGAGGAGAAGATCGACATCGTCGACTGGGACGACGACCCGGCCCGCTTCGTGGCCGCCGCCCTGTCGCCGGCGCGGGTCTCGAGCGTCGAGGTCGTCGACCGGGAGGCGCGCGCCTGCCGCGTCGTCGTGCCGGACTACCAGCTGTCGCTCGCCATCGGCAAGGAGGGCCAGAACGCCCGCCTGGCCGCCCGGCTGACGGGCTGGCGCATCGACATCCGCAGCGACACCGCGCCCGAGCCGCCGCCGGTCGACCCGTCGGTGCGCCGCGAGCCGCTGCGGGGCGGCCCGCGCACGCCCGAGCGCGACCCGCGCGGCGGGGCCGGGCGCCCGGGGGCGCCGCGCACGGGTGGCCCCCGCACCGGTGCGCCCCGGACGGGCGCTCCCCGCACCGGAGCCCCCCGCACCGGAGCCCCCCGCGACGGCGGGCCCCGCGGCGCGGGCCCGCGCGACGGGGGCGGCCGACCGCCGCGCGACCCGCGCGGGTGACGCGGCCGGTCGACGCCGGGTCGGCCCCCGCCGCCCGTCCGCAGCGGACGTGCGTGGGCTGCCGCACGACGACGTCCGCCGACGAGCTCCTGCGGCTCGCCGTCGCCCGTCCGCCCGCGGAGCGCGGGGAGACGGCGAGCCCGGGCGGTGGCCCCGGCGCGGCCGCGGGCTCGGGCACGGTGCCGGACGCGGGGCCGCGACGCGCGGGACCGCCCGCACCCGTCGCCGTCGTCCCCGACCCGCGGCGCCGGCTCGGCGGCCGGGGCGCGTGGCTGCACCCCGACCCGGCGTGCCTCGCCCTGGCCCTGCGGCGCCGGGCGCTGCCGCGGGCCCTGCGCACCGGGGCCCCGGTGGACGCCTCGGCCGTCGAGGCGCACCTCGCCGTCGACCGCTGACCCGCGGGCCGCTCACCACCGTCGACCGCCGACCCGCGTCGGCGCTCGGCACGGCCCGGCCCGCGGCGGCGGGAAGAAGGCGGGCCCGGGCGGCGCTGCACCCCTCGACGGGTCGCCTGCGTGCGCTCGTCGCCCCCCTCCCGCCCGGTGGCGGAGCCGTCCGCGGCACTGCTGTGCGGCGCCGCCCCGCGGAGGTGGCACCATGGTCGGGTGCGTCGGAACCCCGGACGACGCGCGAGACCCCCGTCGAGGCGGGAGCAGCACCACCGGGACGACGGACGAGATCGAGAGCGGGTCGGCATCTGATGGGCACCCGATGAGCTCCCAGCGATGAGCACCCCCCGTACGTAGATCGGCTCGTGCCTGCCTGAGGCCCGGGCCAGGACAGGAGAGATGTGGCAAAGCCCCGGGTCCACGAGATCGCGAAGGATCTCGGCGTGGAGAGCAAGGTCGTCCTGGCCAAGCTCCAGGAGATGGGCGAGTTCGTCCGGTCGGCGTCGTCGACCGTCGAGGCTCCCGTCGTCCGACGCCTGAAGGACGCGTTCCCCGCCGCTGACGGCGCGGGCGCCCCCAGCACCAGCCAGAAGCCCTCGGGCGGGAGCCGCAGCACCGCGGCCCGTCCGGGCCCCGCGCGCCCGGCCGCCTCCCCGGCGACCCCGGGCCCGTCCGCCGGCCGTGACGACGCCCCCGCGGCGCCGCGCCCGTCCGGTCCTGCCCCGACGCCGGGTCCGCAGACCCAGCGCCCCGCGGCGTCCGCGCCGTCCCCGTCCCCGGGCCCGCAGGCCCCCGCGCGCCCCGGGCCGCAGGCCCCCGCCGCGCCGGCCCCGCAGGTCCCCGAGGCGCCCGCAGCCCGTTCCGGCCAGCGCCCCGAGGGCGGTGCCCCGACGCCGGGCGCCCGCCCCGGCCCCGCCCGCCCGGCCCCGCAGGCGCCCCAGGCGCCGGCGGCCCGCTCCGGCGAGCGCCCGTCCGACCGCGGTGGCGACCGGGGGACCGGTCGTCCCGCGCCCGGCGCCCGCCCCGGCGGCCCCACGCGGCCGGGCAACAACCCCTTCGCCACGAGCCAGGGCATGCCGCGCCCCGGCGGTCGCCCCGGCCAGGGCGAGCGCCCCGAGGCCGGCGCGCGTCCCGGCGGCGGTGAGCGCGGCGGCGCCGGTGGCCCCCGTCCGGGCGCCCCTCGCCCCGGCAACAACCCCTTCGCCACGAGCCAGGGCATGCCCCGCGGCGGCGGTCCCCGCCCCGGCGGCGCAGCCGGCGCCGGCGCGGCGGCCGGTGCGGGCGACCGCCCCGGTGGCCCCCGTCCGGCGCCCCGGCCCGGTGGCGCGGCGGGCCCCGGCGGCCCCCGCCCGAACCCGGGCATGATGCCCGGACGCTCCACGGTCGGGCGCCCCGGCGCCCCGGCGCGCGGTCGTCCCGGCGCGGGCGGTCGTCCCGGTGCGGGCGGTCGTCCCGGCGGTGGCCCCGGTGGCCCCCCCGGCGGCGGCGGCTTCCGCGGCCGCGGCGGCGGTCGCGGCAACACCGCGGGCGCCTTCGGCCGCAGCGGCGGCCGTCCCGTCCGCGGGCGCAAGAGCAAGCGCGCGAAGCGCCAGGAGTACGAGGCGATGCAGGCGCCGTCGGTCGGCGGCGTCAGCGTCCCCCGCGGCGACGGCTCGACGGTCATCCGCATCCGCCAGGGCGCGACCCTGACGGACTTCGCGGAGCGCATCGACGCAAACCCCGCGAGCCTCGTGACGGTGCTCTTCCACCTCGGCGAGATGGCCACGGCCACGCAGTCCCTCGACGAGGACACCTTCAAGCTCCTCGGCTCCGAGCTGGGCTACGACATCCAGCTCGTCTCGCCGGAGGAGGAGGAGCGCGAGCTCTTCGCCGACTTCGACATCGACCTCGCGGGCGAGCTCGAGGGCGAGGGCGACGACGTCCTGGAGGCGCGCCCGCCGGTCGTGACCGTCATGGGCCACGTCGACCACGGCAAGACGCGCCTGCTCGACGCCATCCGCTCGGCGGACGTCGTCTCGGGCGAGGCCGGCGGCATCACGCAGGCCATCGGCGCCTACCAGGTGGTGAAGGAGCACGAGGGCGAGGACCGCGCCATCACCTTCATCGACACCCCGGGCCACGAGGCGTTCACCGCCATGCGCGCCCGCGGCGCCGACGTCACCGACATCGTCGTGCTCGTCGTGGCGGCCGACGACGGCGTCATGCCGCAGACCGTCGAGGCGCTCAACCACGCCCAGGCGGCCGGCGTCCCGATCGTCGTCGCGGTCAACAAGATCGACAAGGACGGCGCCAACCCGGACAAGGTCAAGCAGCAGCTGACCGAGTACAACCTCGTCGCCGAGGACTACGGCGGCGACACGATGTTCGTCAACGTCTCCGCCCGGGAGAACCAGAACATCGACGGGCTCCTCGACGCGGTCCTCCTCACGGCGGACGCGGCGCTGGACCTGCGGGCCAACCCGGACAAGGACGCGCGCGGCGTCGCCATCGAGGGCCACCTCGACAAGGGCCGCGGCTCCGTGGCCACGGTGCTCGTGCAGTCGGGGACGCTGCGGGTCGGCGACGCGATCGTCGCCGGCGGCGCCCACGGCCGCGTGCGCGCCATGCTCGACGAGCGCGGCGAGAACGTCTCCGAGGCGGGCCCGTCCCGCCCGGTGCAGGTGCTGGGCCTCACGCAGGTCCCCGGCGCCGGCGACACGTTCATCGTCGCGTCCGACGACCGCACGGCCCGGCAGATCGCCGAGCGCCGCGAGGCGTCCGAGCGCGCCGCCCTCCTGGCCAAGCGCCGCAAGCGCATCAGCCTCGAGGACCTCACCGCCGCCCTGGCGGAGGGCAAGGTCGACAACCTCAACCTCATCATCAAGGGCGACGGGTCCGGCTCGGTCGAGGCGCTGGAGGAGGCGCTGCTCAAGATCGACGTCGGCGACGAGGTCGCGCTGCGGATCATCCACCGCGGCGTCGGCGCCATCACCCAGAACGACGTCAACCTCGCGACGGTCGACAACGCGATCATCGTCGGCTTCAACGTGCGCCCCGCCCCGCGGGTCGCGGAGCTGGCCGAGCGCGAGGGCGTCGACCTGCGGTTCTACTCGGTCATCTACGCGGTGATCGACGAGGTCGAGCAGTCGCTCAAGGGCATGCTCAAGCCGGAGTTCGAGGAGGTGCAGCTCGGCACCGCCGAGGTGCGCGAGGTCTTCCGCTCCTCGAAGTTCGGCAACATCGCCGGCTGCCTCGTGCGGACCGGCGAGGTGCGGCGCAACGCGCGGGCGCGGCTGCTGCGCGACGGCGTCGTGCACGGCAACGACCTCGCGATCCACTCGCTGCGCCGGTTCAAGGACGACGCCACCGAGGTCCGCGAGGGCTTCGAGTGCGGTATCGGCCTCGGGTCGTTCAACGACATCCGGGTCGACGACGTCATCGAGACGTACGAGATGCGCGAGAAGCCGCGCGCCTGACGCGCACGGCCGCACCGCCGGGCGCCCCCTCCGCGGGGGCGCCCGGCGGTGCGCTCGCACGACCCGCTCGACGAGCACGACCAGCACGGCACGCCGGGACCGCACG
>NZ_JBBHZG010000001.1:145172-204684 GCF_037482305.1 Pseudokineococcus sp. 5B2Z-1 | reverse complement strand
CGCCCCCTCCGCGGGGGCGCCCTCCGGTGCGCTCGCACGACCCGCTCGACGAGCACGACCAGCACGGCACGCCGGGACCGCACGAGAGGCCCGGGGGAGGAGGGGCGAGGTGTTCGTCGGCGTCCTCGTCTGCGACCTGCTGCTCCCGCCCGAGGTGGGCTCGCTCAAGGGCAAGCGCTCGGTCGTCCGCCCGCTCGTCGCGGAGCTGCGCCGCCTCGAGGTGGCCGTCGCCGAGACGGGCTCGCTCGACCTGCACCGGCGCGCGGAGGTCTCCGCGGCCGTGGTGGCCGCGACGGCGGACCGGTGCCACGAGGTCCTGGACCGCTGCGAGCGTCTCGTCGCGGCCCGGCCGGAGCTGCAGCTGCTCGACGCCCACCGGCTGCTGCGCTCGGACACCGACGACTAGGGCCGGCCGCCGCCGGACCAGCACGACCGCACGGACGCACGACCGGGGCGAGCCGCCCCGCCAGCCGAGGAGGACCGATGGCCGACCCCGCGAGGGCCCGCAAGCTCGCCGACCGCATCAAGGTGGTGGTCGCCGAGACGCTGGAGCGCCGCATCAAGGACCCGCGGCTGGGCTTCACCACCATCACCGCCGCACGGGTCACGGGCGACCTGCAGCACGCGACGGTCTTCTACACCGTCTTCGGCGACGACGTGCAGAAGCAGGCCACCGCCGCCGCCCTGGCCAGCGCCCGGGGCGTGCTGCGCTCGGAGGTCGGGCGGCGCACCGGCGTCCGGCTGACCCCGACGCTGGAGTTCCTCGAGGACGCCGTCCCCGAGAACGCCCAGGCCATCGAGGACCTGCTGCGCACCGCCCGCGAGCAGGACGCGGCGGTCGCCGTCCTCGCCGCCTCCGCGCAGCCGGCCGGCGAGGCCGACCCCTACCGGCACGACCCCGCCCTCCTCGACGAGGACGACGACGAGGACGACCTCGACGACGACGAGGTGGAGGACGTCGAGCACGACCCCGACGCCCGGCCGGGAGCGGACCGGCTCGGCGACGACGTCCTCGACCCGGACGTCCGCGCCCGCCGCCGGTGAGCCGCCGGGGGAGCGGCCCCGAGCCCGCGGGCGGGCTCCTCGTCGTCGACAAGCCGGGCGGGATGACGAGCCACGACGTCGTGGCCCGCGTGCGCCGCCTCGCGGGCACCCGCCGCGTCGGCCACGCGGGGACGCTCGACCCGATGGCGACGGGCGTGCTGCTCCTCGGCGTGGGGCGCGCGACGCGCCTGCTCACCCACCTCGTCGGCGCCGACAAGGCCTACGAGGCGGTCGTGCGCCTCGGGGAGGCGACGACGACCGACGACGCCGAGGGCGAGCTGCTGCCGGACGTCGGGACGGCGGCGGGAGCGCGCGGCGTCGACCCCGACGGCGCGGCGCTGGCGGACGCCCTCGCCGCGCTGCGCGGGCCGATCTCCCAGGTGCCGAGCGCCGTCTCGGCCGTCAAGGTCGACGGGCGGCGCGCCTACGCCCGCGCCCGCGACGGCGAGGAGGTCGCCCTGGCGGCCCGGCCCGTCGTCGTCAGCGCGCTGGACGTGCGCGGGGCGTCCCGGGGCACGGGGGCGAGCGGTCGACCCGTCCTGGACCTCGACGTCCGGGCCGTCGTCAGCTCGGGGACCTACGTGCGGGCCCTGGCCCGCGACCTCGGCCTGGCCCTGGGGACCGGGGGGCACCTCACCGCGCTGCGCCGCACGCGCGTCGGCCCCTACGACCTCGCCGGGGCGGCCCCCCTGGCGGAGCTGGCCGCCGCGGTGGACGCGCGCGGCGACGCCGGGCGGACGCCCGACGCGCTGCCGGGGCTCCTGCCGCTGGCGCGCGCCGCCGCGGCCGCGTTCGGCGTGCGCCACGTCGACGACGCGGAGGCCGCGGACCTCGCCCACGGGCGGCGCATCGCCCCGGCCCAGGACGGCCCGACGGGCACGGCCGAGCGTCCCGTCGCCGCCCTCGACCCGGCGGGCGAGCTCGTCGCCCTCGTCCTCGACGAGGACGGCCGGACCCGGCCGACGCTCGTCCTGCGGCCGGCGTGAGCGGCCCCGACGGCGTGGGCACGTCCGACGGCGTGAGCGCGTCCGACGGGGCGGGCCGGGCGGACGGGATGACCGGCGCGCGCCGCTGGGCGGTGCTCGTGACGCCCGTGGCCAACCGCGTCTACGCCGGGGACGCCCCCCGGCTGCTCGCCGCCGAGCTCGCCCTCGTGCTGGGGGCGGGCGGGGCGCCCGCCGACGTCGCGGTGGAGCAGGTCGCCGGCCTGCCCTACGTCGTCCTCACGACCCCGGGGGACCTCGACGACCGGAGCCGGCGGGCCGTCGCCGCGGCGTCGACCGCGCACGCCCTCTTCGAGCGCCGCACCCTGCCCGACGGCGCCGAGGCCCTCGTCCCCGTGCCGCTTCCCGCCGTCGACCTCTACGACGACGACCTCCTGACCATCCCCAAGTACCCGGGGAAGACCAACGAGCACGTCACGCGCCTGCTGCTGCACCTCGCCGTCGCGGCGCTCGAGTACGGCCCGGCGGGGGCGGCGGGGGGAGCGCCGGCCGCCGGACGCCGCCTGCGCCTGCTCGACCCGCTCGCGGGGCGGGGCACGACGCTGCACCTCGCCCTCATGGCCGGCATGGACGCCACGGGCGTGGAGGTGGACGCCGGGGAGGTCGACGCCCACCGCGCCTTCCTCGTCCGGTGGCTGCGCACCAAGCGCCTCAAGCACTCCGTCGACGCCGGTCGCCTCACGGTGGCGGGGACCCGGCTGGGCGACCGCCTGCGCGTGCAGGTCTCGCCGTCCAAGGAGGCCGCCCGGGCCGGCGACGTCCAGGTCCTCGAGGTGCTCCGCGCCGACACCGCCGCCGTCGGCCCCGTCCTCGCCGACGGCTCGTTCGACCTCCTCGTCACCGACGCGCCCTACGGCGTCCAGCACGGCAGCGCCCGTCCCGGCGGGCGCGGCGCCAGGGCCGGTGGGGGCGGTGCCGGTCGGGACGGTGCGGGCCGGGACGGTGCTGGTCGGGACGGTGCGGGCCGGGACAGGGGCCCGCGGGACCTGCTCGAGCGGGCGCTGCCCGTCTGGGTGCCGCTGCTGCGGCGCGGCGGCGTCCTCGCGATGTCCTGGAACACGCACGTCCTGCCGCGCCCGGAGCTCGTCGCGCTGCTCGAGCGCCACGGGCTCGAGGTGCTCGCGGCGGGGGAGGACGGCGCCCTCGCGCACCGCGTCGACCAGGCCGTGCACCGCGACCTCGTCCTCGCGCGCCGCCCGGGCCGGGCCCCCGGCGCCGCCGCGGGCTGAGCGACGGCGCCGTCCCCGCCGGGCGCCCGGCGATCTTCGCGCTGCGCCGCGAGCCCGCGGGGCGTACAACGGTCGGCGCGGCGCCGCACCCTGCGCGCCGCGGCGCGCGGACGGAGACCGGCATGAGCAGCAGCGAGCAGAGCGGGGGCGCGGCGCCGCCGGCCCGCCGCGACAGCAACCGCAAGGCGGTGGCCCTGGCCCTGGCGGCCGCGGTCGGAGGGTTCCTCTTCGGGTTCGACTCCTCCGTCATCAACGGCGCGGTCTCGGCCATCCAGGGCCAGTACGAGCTGTCGTCCTTCGTCATCGGCTTCGTCGTCGCGGTGGCGCTGCTCGGCTCCGCCGTCGGCGCGTGGTTCGCCGGGCCGCTGGCCGACCGCATCGGGCGCACCCGCGTCATGCTCGTCTCGGCGGTCCTCTTCCTCGCGTCCGCGGTGGGCTCCGGCTTCGCCTTCACCCCCTGGGACCTCACCTTCTGGCGCGTCGTCGGCGGCGTCGCCATCGGCATCGCCTCGGTGATCGCCCCGGCCTACATCGCGGAGATCTCCCCGAGCAAGATCCGCGGGCGGCTCGCGTCGTTCCAGCAGCTCGCCATCACGCTCGGCATCTTCGCGGCGCTCCTGTCGGACGCCTTCTTCGCCGGCGCGGCCGACGGCGGCGCGAGCGGCACCTTCGCCGGCCTCGACACCTGGCGCTGGATGCTCCTCGCCGAGGCCGTGCCGGCCGTCGTCTTCGGCATCCTCGCGCTGCTCATCCCCGAGTCGCCGCGCTACCTCGTGGCCAAGGGGCAGACGCAGCGCGCCGTCGCCGTCTTCCGCGACTCGCTGCACGCCCGCAACGCCGACGCGCTCGTGCAGGCCGTGCGCAAGAGCCTGCAGCGCGAGGACGAGCCGTCGATGCGCGACCTGCGCGGGCCGCGCCTCGGGCTCCAGCCGATCGTCTGGACCGGGATCATCCTGTCGGTCCTGCAGCAGTTCGTCGGGATCAACGTGATCTTCTACTACTCGACGACGCTGTGGCAGTCCGTCGGCTTCGACGAGTCGGACTCCTTCACGATCTCCGTCTTCACGGCCGTGCTCAACGTCCTCGTGACCTTCGTCGCGGTGGCCTTCGTCGACAAGGTCGGCCGCCGCAAGCTCCTCATGGCCGGCTCCGCCGGCATGGTGCTCGGGCTCGGGGCCGTCACCCTCGCCTTCACGCAGGCCGCCGTCGTGCCCGGCCAGGACGACGTCTCGCTGCCCACCGGGTGGGGCCCCGTGGCCCTCGTGGGCGCCAACCTCTTCGTCATCGCCTTCGGCGCCTCCTGGGGACCCGTGGTGTGGGTCCTGCTGGGCGAGATGTTCCCCAACCAGATCCGCGCCGCCGCCCTCGCGGTGGCCGCCTCCGCGCAGTGGATCGCCAACTTCGTCGTGACGGTGACGTTCCCGGTGCTCTCCCAGGACGTCTCGCTGTGGGCGACGTACCTCATCTACACCGTCTTCGCGGCCCTGTCGTTCCTCTTCGTCAAGACCAAGGTCGTCGAGACGAACGGCGTCGAGCTCGAGGACATGGGCACCGACAAGCAGGCGGCGCCCGCCCGCGCCGGCGCCTGACCGGCGTCGCACCTGCTCCGGCGGCCGGCCCCGCGCGGGCCGGTCGCCGCCCGGGGGAGACCGGCCGGGGCCGCGCCGACCCGGCCTGGCACAGTGGGACCGACCGGGACGGGCTCGGAGAGGTGAGGGGCGGCCCCGCGTGGAGCGCTGGTACGGAGCGGAGCAGGTGCCGTCGGCGCCGGGCGGCTCGGTCGTCGCCGTCGGCAACTTCGACGGCGTGCACCGCGGCCACCGCGTCCTGCTCGACGAGGTCGTGCGCGTCGCCCGCGAGCGCGGCCTGCGCTCGCTGGCCGTCACCTTCGACCCCCACCCCCTGCACGTCCTCCACCCCGACCGGGCGCCCGCGCTGCTGACCGGCCTGGACGAGCGGCTCGAGCTGCTCGGGGGCGCGGGTCTCGACGGCGTCGTCGTCCTCCCCTTCACGTCCGCCCTCGCCGCGCGCACGCCGCGCGAGTGGGTGGTGGAGGACCTCGTGGCGGGCCTCGGCGCCCGCGTCCTCGTCGTCGGCCACGACGTGCGCTTCGGCGTCCGCAACTCCGGGGACCTCCGGGCGCTGCGGGACCTGGCCGCCGAGGCCGGCGCCGACGTCGTCGTGCTCGACGACGCCGTCTCCGCCGGTCGGCGCTGGTCGTCCTCCTGGGTGCGCGAGTTGCTCGCGGCCGGTGACGCCCGGGGGGCCGCCGACGTCCTCGGCCGCCCGCACCGCGTCGTGGGAGAGGTCGTCCACGGCGACCACCGGGGGCGCGAGCTCGGCTACCCGACGGCGAACCTCTCCGCGGGCGCCGAGGGGCTCGTGCCCGCCGACGGCGTCTACGCCGGCTGGCTCACCGCGCTGGCTGGCGGGGCCCTGGGCGGCGGCGTCCGCCCCGGCGAGCGCCGCCCCGCCGCCGTCTCCATCGGCACGAACCCGACCTTCGACGGCCTCGAGCGGCGGGTGGAGGCCTACGTCCTCGACGTCCCGGACGGGAGCCCGCTCGACCTCTACGGCGTCCGGGTCCGCGTCGAGCTCGTCGAGCGGCTGCGCGAGACCCTGCGCTTCGACGGCGTGGAGGCCCTCTGCGCGCAGATGGCGCGCGACGTCGACCGCGCCCGCGAGGTGCTCGACGCCGCGGCGTCCGCCCCGGGGCGCTGAGGAGGGCCCGCCGGGACGACCTCGGCGAGCCGTCGGGCCCCGGCGCGCCCGCTGCTACCCTGGGAGGGCCGTCTGATCGGCCGCGGACCCAGAGAGCCCGGGTGGACGTGCCCCGGCGCACCGCGCAACGGACCCAAGGAGAGCAGTGCCCCTCGACGCCGCCACCAAGCAGCAGATCATGACCGAGTACGCGACGCACGAGGGCGACACCGGCTCGCCCGAGGTGCAGGTCGCGATGCTCACGAAGCGCATCACCGACCTGACCGAGCACCTCAAGGAGCACAAGCACGACCACCACAGCCGCCGCGGGCTGCTGCTGCTGGTCGGCCAGCGCCGCCGGCTCCTCAAGTACGTGGCCAAGCAGGACGTCAACCGCTACCGCGAGCTGATCGGCCGGCTCGGCATCCGCCGCTGACCCCCGGACGCCGCCCCCTCAGGTGAGGGGGCGGCGTCGGTGCGTCCGGGCCCGCCCGGACGCCGCTCCACCGCTTCACCGCTCGACAGATCCACCGCCCCACCGCTCCGCCCCCGCGGCCCCGCCGCGGCGCGCGAGCACCCCGCACGAGCGCGACCCGGCCCGGCCGGGCGCCGCGCACGCGGGTGCCGACGAGCCGGACAGCCGGTCCTCGGTGGTGGCCCCCGGGAGGCGCGCGCTCCGCGCGCGGCCCGTGGGCCTCGATCGGGAACTGGCCCAGCGCACCTCCGCAGCACCGGCCCGTCGTCACCCGGGCGCACCGGGACCCCGGCGCGCACGACCGACGAACGGAGACCTCCTCGTGGAGACCACCCCCACCGCCGTCGAGACCGTCATCGACAACGGCTCGCACGGCTCCCGCACCATCCGCTTCGAGACGGGCCGCCTGGCCAAGCAGGCCGCCGGCTCCGTCGCCGCCTACCTCGACGGCGAGTCGATGCTCCTGTCGGCCACGACGGCCGGCAAGAACCCGAAGGACCACTTCGACTTCTTCCCCCTCACGGTGGACGTCGAGGAGCGCATGTACGCCGCGGGCCGCATCCCCGGCTCGTTCTTCCGCCGCGAGGGCCGCCCCGGCACCGACGCGATCCTCACCTGCCGCCTCATCGACCGGCCGCTGCGCCCGTCGTTCGTCTCGGGCCTGCGCAACGAGGTCCAGGTCGTCATCACGGTGATGGCGCTGCACCCCGACGACGCCTACGACGTCCTCGCCATCAACGCCGCGTCGCTCTCGACGCAGCTCTCCGGCCTGCCCTTCTCGGGCCCGGTCGGCGGCGTCCGCGTGGCGCTCGTCGACGGCCAGTGGGTCGCCTTCCCCAAGCACAGCCAGATGGAGCGCGCCGTCTTCGACATGGTCGTCGCCGGCCGCGTCGTCGGCTCCGGTGACGACGCCGACGTCGCGATCATGATGGTCGAGGCCGAGGCCACCGAGGACGCGTGGACGCTGGTCTCCGAGGGCGCCCAGAAGCCCACCGAGGAGGTCGTGGCCGCCGGGCTCGAGGCCGCCAAGCCCTTCATCGCGCAGCTGTGCGCCGCGCAGCAGCAGGTCGCCGACGCGGCCGCCAAGGAGACGCAGGAGTTCCCGCGCTTCCTCGACTACTCCGACGACGTCTACGCGGCGGTCGAGGAGGCCGGCTCGGAGCGCCTCGCGCAGGCCCTCACCATCGCCGGCAAGCAGGAGCGCGAGTCCGCCCTCGACGAGGTCAAGGGTGCCGTGCGCTCGGAGCTCGCCGACCGCTTCGAGGGGCGCGACAAGGAGGTCTCGGCGGCGTTCCGCTCGCTGACCAAGGCCCTCGTGCGCCAGCGCGTCCTGCGCGACGGCGTCCGCATCGACGGCCGCGGCCCGGCCGACATCCGCACGCTCGGCGCCGAGGTCGAGGTGCTCCCGCGCGTCCACGGCTCGGCGCTCTTCGAGCGCGGCGAGACGCAGATCCTCGGCGTCACGACGCTGAACATGCTCCGCATGGAGCAGCAGATCGACTCGCTCGGCCCCGAGACGCGCAAGCGCTACATGCACAACTACAACTTCCCGCCCTTCTCCACGGGCGAGACGGGCCGCGTGGGCTCGCCCAAGCGCCGCGAGATCGGCCACGGCGCCCTCGCCGAGCGCGCGCTCGTCCCGGTCCTGCCGAGCCGCGAGGAGTTCCCCTACGCGATCCGCCAGGTCTCCGAGGCGCTGGGCTCCAACGGCTCGACGTCGATGGGCTCGGTCTGCGCCTCGACCCTGTCGCTGCTCAACGCCGGTGTGCCGCTGCGCGCCCCGGTCGCCGGCATCGCCATGGGCCTCATCTCCGACACGGTGGACGGCGAGACCCGCTACGCGGCGCTCACGGACATCCTCGGCGCCGAGGACGCCTTCGGGGACATGGACTTCAAGGTCGCCGGGACCAAGGAGTTCGTGACGGCGATCCAGCTCGACACCAAGCTCGACGGCATCCCCGCCTCGGTGCTCGCCGGCGCGCTGACGCAGGCCCGCGACGCGCGCCTGCACATCCTCGACGTCATGGCCGAGGCCATCGACGCGCCCGACGAGATGAGCCCGCACGCGCCGCGCGTCATCGCCGTCCAGGTGCCGGTCGACAAGATCGGCGAGGTCATCGGCCCCAAGGGCAAGATGATCAACCAGATCCAGGACGAGACCGGCGCCGACATCTCCATCGAGGACGACGGCACGGTCTACATCGGCGCGACGGACGGCCCGTCCGCCGAGGCGGCGCGGTCGATGGTCAACGCCATCGCCAACCCGCAGATGCCGGAGGTCGGCGAGCGCTTCGTCGGCACCGTCGTCAAGACGACGACGTTCGGCGCCTTCATCTCGCTCACCCCGGGCAAGGACGGCCTGCTCCACATCTCCCAGATCCGGAAGATGGTGGGCGGCAAGCGGATCGACTCGGTCGACGACGTCCTCGGCGTCGGCCAGAAGGTCCAGGTCCAGATCGCCGAGATCGACCCGCGCGGCAAGCTCTCCCTCGAGCCCGTGCTGGCCGAGGAGGGCGGCGAGTCCGGCGACGCCCAGGGCCAGCAGGCGGAGGCCGCCAACATCTGATGCCGGTCGACCTGACCACGCTCGAGGGCCTCGACGGGTGGCTCGAGCACGACGCCGCCGGGCGGGCGGGTGCGCGCGTGCGCCGCACCCGCCTGCCCGGCGGCGTCCGGGTCCTCACCGAGCAGGTGCCGGGCGCGCGCTCCGCGACGCTCGGCGCCTGGGTCGGCGTGGGCAGCCGCGACGAGGCCGACCACGAGCGGGGCTCGACGCACTTCCTCGAGCACCTGCTCTTCAAGGGCACCCGACGCCGCTCGGCCATGGACATCGCCGTCGCCCTCGACGAGGTCGGCGGCGACGCCAACGCCGCCACGGGCAAGGAGACCACCTCCTACTACGCCCGGGTGCTCGACGCCGACCTGCCCGTGGCCGTGGACGTCGTCTGCGACATGGTGACCTCGGCCGTCCTGCGGCCGGAGGACGTCGACGGCGAGCGCGGCGTCATCCTCGAGGAGCTGGCGGCGGCCGAGGACGACGACGAGGACGTCGCGCAGGAGCGCTTCGCCCTCGCCGTCCACGGCGACACCCCGCTGGGGCGCCCCATCGGCGGCACTCCGGACGACATCCGGGGCGCGACGCGCGACGCCGTCGCCGACCACTACCGCCGCCACTACGTGCCCGAGGGCGTCGTCGTCACGGCGGCGGGCGGCCTCGAGCACGACGCGGTCTGCGACCTCGTCAGCGGGGCCCTCGCCGAGGCGGGCTGGCCCGTCGGCGACGCCCCCGACCCGCTGCCGCGCCGCGACGCGACGGCGGGCGAGCCGGTCCCGAGCCGCCGCGGCCCCGGCGGCGTCGTCACGGTCGAGCGCGACACCGAGCAGGCGCACGTCCTGCTGGGGGGCCCGGGCCTCACGGCGACCGACGAGCGCCGCTGGGTCATGGGCGTCCTCGTGGCCGTCCTCGGCGGCGGCATGAGCTCGCGGCTCTTCCAGGAGGTCCGTGAGAAGCGGGGCCTGGCCTACTCGACGTACGCCTTCGACGCCGCCTACGCCGACGACGGGCTCTTCGGCCTCTACGCCGGGTGCACGCCCGCCCGCGTCCCCGAGGTCGTCGACCTCCTCGCCGAGCAGTGGGCGCTGCTGGCCCGCGACGGCCTGGGGGAGGACGAGCTGCGCCGCGGCCGCGGCCAGGTGTCCGGCTCCCTCGTCCTCGGCATGGAGGACTCCGGCGCGCGCATGACCCGCCTGGCGCGCACCGAGCTCGTCCACGGCCGCTGGACCGGCGTCGACGAGGCGCTGGAGCGCATCGCGGCCGTCACCGCGGACGACGTCGTCGCGCTCGCGGGCGAGCTGCTCGACGCCCCGCGCTCGCTCGTCGTCGTCGGGCCCTTCGACGACGACCCGGTGGCCGTCGCCCCCTGACCGCTCGCGAGACCGACGAAGGGTGGGCACCCGTGATCGGGTGCCCGCCCTTCGTCGGTCTCGTGGGCCCTGCTGGGTCGCCGTGCGGTCGGTCGGGTCCGCGTCCGGCGTCGTCCGCGGCGTGCGGACGCTCTGTCGGGTCCGCGTCCGGGGCGGCGCGGCTCCGGGCACTGGCTCGGCGCGCTGCGGCCGGGTGCCGCGGTGGTCCGGGCGCCGGCCTGACGTGCCCCTCCGCCGCACCGCCCCGGACGCTCGTGCTCAGCCGCGGGCTCCCGCCCTCGTCATCGGGCGCCCGGAGACGGGTCGGCGTCCAGCACGTCGGGCGAGGTCCCGCTCGAGCGTCCGGCGGGGTGGCGCGGAGAGGACGTCAGGCCGGCGCCCCGCACCGAGCGCGGGGTGACCACGGCGCGCCGAGCCAGTGCCCGGAGCGCCGCGCCGCTGGACGCGGACCCGGCCGAGCGCGCCGCCCCGTCCGCCGGGCTCGGCCGTCCGCCGCCCTGGGCGTCTGGGGCGCCGTCCCGTCACCCGCGCGGGTCGCCGGTACGCGCGGTCGGGCCGAGGGGTGGCACCATGGGAGTGCTCGACGTGGCCAGCGCCCCGTCCAGCGCGTGCTCCCGGGGTCGGTGCAAGTCCGAACCGGCGGTGACAGTCCGCGAACCGCGGCGACCTCGCGCCCTCCAGGCGCGGCCGGTCGGCGCGGCCGACCCGGTGGAAGTCCGGGACCGACGGTGAGAGTCCGGAGGGGAGGCAGCACGCGGTGGCCCGGGGGCGCGCAGCGCCGTCGTCCTCCGCGGGCACCCCCGCGCCGGTCGACGTCGTCCGCGCACCCCTCCCACCGACCGCCGGCGACGGCGGAGCTGCCCCCGCACGTCCTCCCGCGGCCCGCGCCGGTCGCCGGCGCCCCGGCCCGTCGGCTGAGGCCAGGAGGAGGAGCGGGTGTTCACGGGCATCGTGGAGGAGCGCGGCGAGGTCGTCGCGATCGAGGTGGCGGGCGACGACGCGCGGCTGAGCGTGAGGGGCCCGCTCGTGGTGGGCGACGCACGCGAGGGCGACTCGATCGCCGTCGACGGCGTCTGCCTCACCGTCACGGGGGAGCCGGAGGACGGCGTCTTCGCCGTCGACGTCATGGGGGAGACCCTGCGCCGCACCAGCCTCGGCGGGCGGTCGCCGGGGGATCCGGTGAACCTCGAGCGGGCCCTGCGCGCCGACGCCCGCCTCGGCGGCCACGTCGTGCAGGGGCACGTCGACGGGGTCGGCCACGTGGTGGCGCGCACCCCGTTCGAGCGCTGGGAGACGGTGCGCGTGTCGGTGCCGGGCGACCTGGCGCGCTACGTCGCGGAGAAGGGCTCCATCACCGTCGACGGCGTCTCGCTGACGGTCACGGCCGTCGGGGACGACGGCCCGGCCGAGGGACCCGGCGGCCTCGACCTGCAGGGGGAGCGCTCGTGGCTCGAGGTCGGGCTCATCCCGACGACCCTCGCCGCGACGACGCTCGGCGAGCGGCGGGTCGGTGACCCGGTCAACCTCGAGGTCGACGTCCTCGCCAAGCACGTCGAGCGGCTGCTGGCCGCCGGCGCGCTGCCCGGCGGGCCCCGGTGAGCGCGACCACGGGCACGCCGTCGGTGGTCCCCCCGCGCGACGGCGAGGACGTCGACCAGCCGCTCGCGGCGCCGGCCGTCGACGGCGACTCGGGCGTGGCGCTGGACCCGCTGGACGACGCGCTGGCGGCGCTCGCCGCGGGCCGGCCCGTCGTCGTCCTCGACGGCGCCGACCGGGAGGACGAGGGCGACCTCGTGCTCGCGGCCGAGCTGGCGGAGCCGGCCACCGTCGCCTTCGTCGTCCGCTGGACGAGCGGGCTGCTGTGCGCGCCGCTCGCGGCCGAGGACGCCGACCGGCTCGAGCTGCCGCTCATGGGCGCGGGGTCGCGGCGCAACCGGGGCGACGCGCACGGGACGGCCTACACGATCACCGTCGACGCGGCGGTCGGGACGACGACGGGCATCAGCGCCGCCGACCGCGCCCGCACGCTGCGGGCGCTCGCCGACCCGGCGTCCGCGCCGGACGACCTGCGGCGGCCGGGGCACGTGCTGCCGCTGCGGGCCGCCGGCGGCGGCGTCCGCGAGCGGCCGGGCCACACCGAGGCCGCCGTCGACCTGTGCCGCCTGGCCGGGCTCCGGCCGGCGGCGCTCATCGCCGAGCTCGTCGACGACGCCGACCCCGAGGGCGGCATGCTGCGGCGCGACGGGTGCCGCGCCTTCGCCGACGCGCACGGGCTGCCGCTCGTGTCGATCGCCCAGCTGGCGGCGCACCTGCGCGCCACGGGCGCACCGCAGGCGCCGCCCGCGGAGCGCGGGCGCGTCGTCGCCGGGGCGGTGGCCTCGCTGCCGACGGCCGCCGGCCGCTTCACGGCCCACGCGTTCACCGAGCCCGCGACGGGCACCGAGCACCTCGCGCTCGTGCCCGAGGGCGCCGAGCTGCCCGAGGAGGACGTGCTCGTGCGCGTGCACTCGGAGTGCCTCACCGGCGACGCGCTCGGGTCGCTGAAGTGCGACTGCGGGCCGCAGCTGCGGGCGTCGCTGGCCGCGGTGGCCGCGGCGGGCGCCGGCGTGGTCGTCTACGTCCGCGGCCACGAGGGCCGCGGCATCGGGCTGGCCGCCAAGATGGCCGCCTACGCCGAGCAGGACCGCGGCGCGGACACGGTCGAGGCGAACCAGCGCCTCGGCCTGCCCGTCGACGCGCGCGAGTACGGCGCGGCGGCGGCGGTGCTGCGCGCGCTGGGCGTGCGCAGCGCGCGTCTGCTCACCAACAACCCGGAGAAGGAGGAGGGCGTGGCCGAGCACGGCGTCGTCGTCAGCGGCAGGGAGCCCCTCGTGGTGGCGGCGGCGCCGGAGTCGCGCCGCTACCTGGAGGTCAAGCGGGACCGGATGGGGCACCTGCTGCCCCTGTCGGCCACGGACGGGACCCACGGGGCCGGCACGACCGGCACGGGGGTGGCCCGGTGAGCGGCGAGGGGTCGCCGACGCCGTCGCTGGAGGGCGCGGCGCGCCTGCGCGTCGGGCTCGTCGCGGCGTCGTGGCACGAGCAGGTCATGGGCGGTCTCCTGACGGGCGCGCGCGCCGCGCTCGCCGACGCGGGGGTGCGCGACGTCCTCGAGGTGCGCGTGCCGGGCACCGTCGAGCTCGGCGTCGCCGCCGCCCGCCTCGCGCCGCGCGTCGACGCCGTCGTGGCGCTCGGCGTCGTCGTGCGCGGGGGGACGCCGCACTTCGAGTACGTCTGCCAGTCGGCCACGCAGGCGCTCACGCAGGTCGCCGTGGGCACCGGCATCCCGGTCGGCTTCGGCGTGCTCACCGTCGACACCGTGGAGCAGGCCCTCGACCGCGCCGGGCTCGAGGGCAGCCGCGAGGACAAGGGCCGCGAGGCCGTCGAGGCCGCGCTCGCGACGGCGCTCGTGCTCGACGACGTCGCCCCGCGCTCCGGCGCGGCCGCCGCGCACCGCAGCACGCCGCCGGGCGCCGTCGCCGGGGCGCACGCGTGAGCGCGCCGCTGCGGGTCGCCGTCGTCGGCGCCGGGGGTCGGATGGGCACGGCCGCCTGCCGGGCGGTCGAGGCGGCCGACGACCTCGAGCTCGTCGCGCGCGTGCACCGCGGCGACGCCATGGACGCCGCGGCGGGCGCTGACGTCGCCGTCGTGCTGTCCGTGCCGGACGCCGCGCCGGCGCAGGTCGACTGGTGCGTGCGCCACGGCGTCCACGCCGTCGTCGGCACCACGGGCTGGACCGACGAGCGCCTCGACGCCGTGCGCGAGGCGCTCGGGTCGGAGCCGTCGACGGGCGTCCTCGTGGCGCCGAACTTCGCCGTCGGGGCCGTGCTGGCCATGCGCTTCGCCGCCCAGGCGGCGCGCTTCTACGAGTCGGTGGAGGTCGTCGAGCTCCACCACCCCGACAAGGTCGACGCGCCGTCGGGGACGGCGGCGCGCACGGCCCGCGTCGTCGCCGAGGCCCGCCGCGCCGCCGGCCTCGGGCCGTCGCCGGACGCGACGACGAGCGCCCTCGAGGGCGCGCGCGGCGCCGACGTCGACGGCGTGCGCGTCCACAGCGTCCGGCTGCGCGGGCTCGTGGCCCATGAGGAGGTCCTCCTCGGGGGGCCGGGGGAGCAGCTGACGATCCGGCACGACTCCTTCGACCGCGAGTCCTTCATGCCGGGCGTGCTGCTGGCCGTGCGCCGGGTGGCCGACCACCCGGGGCTCCTCGTCGGGCTGGAGCACCTCATGGACCTCGACGGCTGATGCCGGGCTCCTCGGCCGCGCCCGACCCCGCCGGCAGCCCCTCGGGCGGCGGCGGGGGCCCCGCGCGGCGCCCCCGGCGCGTGCCCGCGAAGGCGGTGGTCGTCGTCCTGCTGCTGCTGTCGGCGCTGTACCTGGCGCTGCTCGTGCAGCAGGGCGTGCGGCTCCTGCTCACGGGCGAGGTCGTCGGCGTGCTCCTCGGCCTCGCCGTCCTGCTCGTCCCGGTGCTGTGCGGCTGGGCGGTGGTGCGCGAGCTGCTCTTCGGCCGCGCGAGCGAGCGGCTCGCCGACGAGCTGGCCGTCACCGGGGGGCTGCCCGTGGACGACCTGCGGCGGCGCCCCTCGGGCCGCGTGGTCCGCGAGGACGCCGAGCGCCTCTTCACCCGGTACCGCGCCGAGGTGCAGGAGCGCCCCGAGGACTGGGCCGCCTGGTACCGCCTCTCCCTGGCCTACGACGCCGCGGGCGACCGCCGCCGCGCCCGCGCCGCCGCGCGGCACGCCATCGAGCTCCACGGCTAGTCGCGACCGCCGAGGGGCGAAGCTGTGCGCCGAGGACGCGGTGCACCGCGACCTCGGCGCACAGCTCCGGCCGACGGGTCGAGCAGCCGGCGCAGCAGGGCGGCGACACGCTCCGGTTCGGCTCTCAGCGCCCGTGCCGGCNTTGGTACTTTGTTCCCCCCCCCCCCCCCCCCACAGCTCCGGCCGACGGGTCGAGCAGCCGGCGCAGCAGGGCGGCGACACGCTCCGGTTCGGCTCTCAGCGCCCGTGCCGGCAGTCGGACGAGCACCTCGCCGGCGCGGGTGACCTCGGCGGCTCTCAGCAGGTCGTCGTACCAGCGCGACTCGTCGAGGTGCCCGACGCCGTCGACCTCGAGCAGCACGCGCGACCCGTCCGGGCGCAGCCACTCGGCGTCGAGGTAGCGGGTGCGGCCGACGTCGTCCTCGCGACGCGCCTGCCGCACGGGGAGGGGCAGCCGGTAGCGGCGGCAGAGGCGGACGAGGTCGACCTCGCTGAGGGCCTGGGACCCGCCGGCGACGTCCCGGAGGACGGCGACGACCTCCCTCCGGTGGCGTCCGGTCCTCACCTCCTCCGCGGCGGCGAGCAGGCGCTCCGCCGTCGTGAGCCGCTGCTGCACCACCGCGGCGACGAGGCCCCCCGCCGTCCGGGGCGACGAGGACCACGACGCCGCGTCGAGGGCGGCCCGCTCGACCCGGTGGACCGGCAGCCCGCCCCGTCGCGTGACGTCGTGGTCCGCCCGACGGGTCGACGTCCGCAGCCGGGCCCACGCGGGCCCGGTGCGACCGGCCGAGCGGGGCACGACGACGTCGACCTCCTCGTGCTCCCACGCGCGCAGGCCGTGGACCTCGAGCGCGGCGAGACCTCCGAGGACGCCCTCGGTGCCGAGGACGGCGCACCAGCGCCGCTCGGCCGCGGCGAGCGGCCCCGTGTGGAGGACGACGGCGAGCGGGCCGACGGCGCGCCAGGCGCCGGAGGTGACGCGCCGGGCGACGAGGTCGGCGTCCAGGCCGTGCTCGCGCAGCTGCTCGCGCGAGACGCAGCGGGTCTGGGCGTCGGCCAGGTGCTCCAGCTCCCGGGGGAGGGGGAGGCGGCGCACGTCAGGAGGGTGCCGACCGCGCGGCCGACGTGCTCGCAGCCCTGTGGACGGAGCGAGAGCTGTGCGCTGAGGACGCGGTGCACCGCGACCTCGGCGCACAGCTCTCAGCGCACGGGCCCCCGCGCCGCGCGGGAGGCCGAGGCGACGAGGCCCTCGAGCGGCCCGCGCAGCCCGGTGAGCTGCCACAGCCCGCCGACGAGGAGCAGCCCGACGACCTGGGCGGCGTAGAGCGGGCCCTCGGGCGGGGGCGCACCGCCGCCGTACTCGTAGACCGCGATGACGGCGAGGGAGAAGACGTGCAGCGAGTAGAGCGTGAGCGTCATCGAGCCCATCGCGGCGAAGGGCCACACGACGGGCCGGGCGAAGCGGGCGACGAGCAGGGCGACGCCGAGCACGGCGAGCGCGCTGCCGGCGACCCCGACCATGTCCGGCGGCGTCCCCGAGTGCGGGGCGTCGACGGCGAGCCACCACCACGACGTCGTCGGCGTCGTGCCGTAGAACCCCGTCTCGAGCGATGTCGCGAGGTCCTCGCCCGAGAGGGGGAAGCCGAGGGGGACGGCGAGGGACGGTCGCGCGAGCGGGAGCAGCGCGGCGGAGACCGCCCACGCGCCCAGCGCGGCCGCCAGCCCGGCGAGGGCGACGGCGCCCGCGGTGGCGGACCGGCGCAGGTCCAGGCGCCCGACCCCCAGGCCGAGGAGCACGAAGCCCGCCCACGACAGGACGGGGTAGTAGCCCGTGAGGAGCAGGTGCCCGAGGAGCACGCCGGGGTCGGCCAGGGAGGCGAACGACGGGCTGCTCCCCGGCGAGAGGGGGAGGGCGCCGCTGCCGACGAGCGCGTCCCGCAGCGGGTGCAGGAGGACGGGGACGACGAGCAGCCAGGCGGCGCCCAGCGGCACGAGGCGGCGCGGCCCCCAGCCGAGGACGGGCAGCACGGCGAGGAAGAGGAGGGCGTAGTTGACGAGGATGACGGCGACGGGCGCCCCGAAGGACCCGACGAGGAGCCCGACGAGCGCCACGACGCCGGCCCGCGCCGCGACCCCCCGGCGCGCCCGCGCCAGGTCGGCGCCCGCGGGCGCCCGCACGCCGCCGTTCGCCAGCGCCAGGGACACGCCCGCCAGGACGGCGAAGAGCGCGGACGCGCGCCCCGCCGCGACGAGCGCCGTCGCGCTCGGCCCCGTGGAGAAGCCGTCGGCGTCGTAGGTCTCGAGCGACAGGACGTGGGTGGCCACCATGCCGAGCAGGGCGAGGCCGCGGGCGGCGTCGACGCCCACGAGACGGGAGGGCCCGCGCAGCCGCGCGCCGCGCGACGGCGGGGCGGACGGCGCGGTCACGGGCGCGATGCTCGCACGGGCCGCGGCGCGCGGGGGGCCGGCCCGCCCGCCCGTAGGGTGCCGCCCATGCCCAGCACCACCCCGAGCAGCACCACCCCGAGCAGCACCACCCCGAGCAGCCCCGCCCCGACCAGCCCCCCGGGCGCCGAGCCCGGCCCCGGGGCGCCGTCGGCGGGGACCCGGGACGCGGCGGCGTCCGGCGCGGTGCTGCACGCGGGCCGCGCCCCGTTCGCGGCCGTCCTCTTCGACATGGACGGCACGCTCATCGACTCCACGCCGTCGGTGGAGCGCTGCTGGACGCGCTGGGCCGGCGAGATGGGCGTGGCCCCCGAGCGCCTCCTCGGCTGGCACGGCGTCCCGGCCCGCGCCATCGTCGCCGCGCTCGTGCCGCCCGAGCGCGTCGCCGAGGGCGTCGCCCTCATCGACCGGCTCGAGGTCGAGGACACCGCCGGGATCCTCCCGCTGCCCGGCGCCGCGGAGGCGCTGGGCCTCCTGCCCGCCGGGCGCGCCGCCGTCGCCACGTCGTGCACGCGCCCCCTCGCGCTGGCCCGCATCGCCGAGGCGGCGCTCGCCGTGCCCGAGGTCGTCGTGACGGCCGACGACGTCGAGCGCGGCAAGCCCGACCCCGAGCCGTTCCTCCTCGCCGCGGAGCGCCTCGGCGTCGACCCGGCCCGGTGCCTCGTCGTCGAGGACGCCCCCGCCGGGCTCGCCGCCGCCCGCGCGGCGGGGTGCGCCACGCTCGCCGTGACGACGACGACGCCCGCCGACGCCCTCGACGCCGACGTCGTCGTCCCCGACCTCGGGCACGTGCGGCTCGTCGTGGACGACGACGGCGTCCGCGTCCTCGCCGCGGGGGAGGAGCGGTGAGCGAGCGGCCCGAGCAGGAGGTGGCCCGCCAGGAGCGGGTGCAGGGCGCTCCGCGCGCGACCTCGTCGGCCCCCGCGGGCGGCGGCAGCGGCGCGGGCGGCGACGCGGTCCCCGAGCCCGTCTTCCGCAGCGACGTCGTCGTCGAGCTCGTGCGCTCGAGCGCGAGCGACGCCGACGTCCTCTTCGCCGCGCGGGTCTCGACGAGGGGCGAGGCGAGCCGCGACGACGTCGGCGCGGACGAGCAGGCGCAGCAGCGCTCCGCGGGGCTCGTCAACTACCTCATGCGGGACCGGCACGGCAGCCCCTTCGAGCACACGTCGATGACCTTCTACGTGCAGGCGCCGATCTTCGTCTTCCGCGAGTTCATGCGGCACCGCATCGCGTCCTACAACGAGGAGAGCGGCCGCTACCGCGAGCTGCGGCCCGTCTTCTACGTGCCGGGCCCCGAGCGCCGGCTCGTCCAGGAGGGGAAGCCGGGCGCCTACCGCTTCACCGCGGGGACGCCCGACCAGCACGCGCTCGTCGACGCCGAGGTCCGCGCCGCGAGCACCCGCGCCTACGAGGCCTACCGGGCCATGCTCGACGCCGGTGTCGCCCGCGAGGTCGCCCGCGTCGTCCTGCCGGTCACCACGTACTCGTCGATGTACGTGACGATGAACGCGCGCGCCCTCATGAACTTCCTCAGCCTGCGCACGCAGCGCGAGGGCTCGACCTTCCCCTCCTTCCCCCAGCGCGAGATCGAGATGTGCGCCGAGGCCATGGAGGAGGTCTGGAAGGACCTCATGCCCCTCACCCACGCGGCCTTCGAGCGCAACGGTCGCGTCGCCCCCTGAGGAGCGGCACCCGGCACGAGACCGACCGACGGCGACCGGACGAGGGGACCGGGCGACGAGGCGACGCCGCGCCCGACCACGAGGAAGGGGACCACCGGTGCGGCCCCCTGACCGCGCACCGGACGCCGCGGACGGGCTGTCGGACGGGGCGCCTACCCTGACGGCCGTGAGCACCGCACCCGCCACCCGCCTCGAGGTCCCCGGCGGCGCCGGGGACGACGTCCCCGGCCCGGCCCCGCGCTCGGCGGGGGGCCTCGACGCCCACCGCGACCTGCCGCGGGTCCAGCAGCCGGCGTGGCCGGACGCGGCGGCCCTGGAGAGCGCGGTGGCCGAGCTGTCCGCGCTGCCGCCGCTCGTCTTCGCGGGCGAGGTCGACCGCCTGCGCGGCCGGCTGGCGGAGGCGGCGCAGGGGCGGGCGTTCCTCCTCCAGGGCGGCGACTGCGCCGAGACCTTCGCGGACGCGACGGCCGACGCCATCCGCCGCCGCGTCAAGACGGTGCTCCAGATGGCCGTCGTGCTCACCTACGGCGCGAGCCTGCCGGTGGTGAAGATGGGCCGGATGGCGGGGCAGTTCGCCAAGCCGCGCAGCAGCGACAGCGAGACCCGCGACGGCGTCACGCTGCCGGCCTACCGGGGGGACGCGGTCAACGGCTTCGCGTTCACCGAGGAGGCGCGCACGCCCGACCCGCAGCGGCTCGTCAAGGCGTACCACACGGCCGCGAGCACGCTGAACCTCATCCGGGCCTTCACCTCGGGCGGCTTCGCCGACCTGCGGCAGGTGCACGAGTGGAACCGGGGCTTCGTCGGCAACAGCGCCACGTCGGCGTACGCCGACCTCGCGGGCGAGATCGACCGGGCCATGGCGTTCATGGCCGCGTGCGGCGCGGACTTCGACGCGCTGCGCTCGACCGAGATGTTCTCCAGCCACGAGGCGCTGCTCCTGGACTACGAGCGGGCGCTCACGCGGATCGACTCGCGCACGCAGCTGCCCTACGACGTCTCGGCGCACTTCCTGTGGATCGGCGAGCGCACGCGCCAGGTCGGCGGCGCCCACGTCGACCTGCTGTCGCGGGTGCGCAACCCCATCGGCGTGAAGCTCGGGCCGACGACGACGCCGGAGGACGCGCTCGCCCTGGCCGACAAGCTCGACCCGGAGCACGAGCCCGGCCGCCTCACCTTCGTCACGCGCATGGGCGCGGGGCGCATCCGCGAGGGCCTCCCGCCGCTCCTGCGGGCGGTGGCGGACGCCGGGCGGACGCCGCTGTGGATCTGCGACCCCATGCACGGCAACACCTTCACCACCGCCTCCGGCGTGAAGACCCGGCGCTTCGACGAGGTCGTCGACGAGGTGCGCGGCTTCTTCGAGGCGCACCGGGAGGCGGGCACCGTGCCGGGCGGCCTGCACATCGAGCTCACGGGCGACGACGTCACGGAGGTGCTCGGCGGGGTCGAGGACATCGACGACGCCGCGCTCGCGACGCGCTACGAGACGCTGTGCGACCCGCGGCTGAACCACCAGCAGTCGCTCGAGCTGGCGTTCCTGGCCGCCGACATGCTGCGGGGCCGATGAGCGTGGCGGTCACCGCGCCCGCCCCGTCGACGTCCGGCACGGCGCCCGGCGCCGGGGCGCCCGTCGACCTGCGCTCCGACACGGTCACGCGGCCGACGGCCGCCATGCGGCGGGCGATGGCCGAGGCGCCCGTCGGGGACGACGTCTACGGCGAGGACCCGACGACCACGGAGCTGGAGCAGCGGGTGGCCGAGCTCCTCGGCCACGAGGCCGGGCTGCTCACCCCGAGCGGGTCCATGGCCAACGTCCTCGGCGTGCGCCTGCTCGTGGAGCCGGGCCAGGAGCTGCTGTGCGACAGCCTCGCGCACGTCGTGCGCGCCGAGATGGGCGCGCACGGGGCGCTCGGCGGCGTCACGACGCGCACGTGGCCCTCGGCGTCGCGGCCCGGGGCGCCGGTCGGGCTCGTCGACCCCGACGTCGTCGAGGCGCTCATGACGCCGGACGCCGGCCCGTACCTCGTCTCGACGGCGGCGGTCGCCGTCGAGAACACGCACAACTTCGGCGGCGGCACGATCACCCCCCTGCCGGTGCTGCAGGACCTGCGCGAGCGCACCCGGGCGGCCGGTGTGGCGGTGCACCTCGACGGCGCGCGGCTGTGGAACGCCGTCGTGGCGGAGGGCACGGGTCTCGCCGGGCTCGCCGCCCACGGCGCCTGCGCCGACACGGTCTCCGTCTGCCTGTCCAAGGGGCTGGGGGCGCCCGTCGGCTCGGTGCTCGTCGGCAGCGCCGAGCGCGTCGAGCGGGCACGGGTGCTGCGCAAGCGGCTCGGGGGCGGCATGCGCCAGACCGGGGTGCTCGCGGCCGCGGGGCTGCACGCCCTCGACCACCACGTCGACCGCCTGGCCGAGGACCACCGGCGCGCCCGCGAGCTCGCCGCGGCGTGCGCCGATGCGCGGCCGGGGTGCGTGGACCCGGCGGCGGTGCGCAGCAACATCGTGGTCCTCGACGTCCCGGGTGCGCCCGACGTCGCGGCGGCCGCGGCCGCTCGGGGCGTGCGCACCTCGGCGCTGGGCCCGCGGGTGCTGCGGCTGGTCACGCACCTCGACGTCGACGACGACGGGGCCCGCCGGGCGGCCGACGTGCTGCACGAGCTGCTGGCCGCCCTGCCCGACGGCGGCGGCCCGCCCGGGGCGTCCGACGAGCCGCGGGGGCAGCGGCAGCCGTGAGCCGGGGCACGGGGGAGCCGCCGGAGGAGGGCCGGCCGGAGGAGGAGCCGGGCTCCCGCGCCGGTGCGGCGGGCGCGCCGCTCGCGGCCTACGTGGCGCCGCGGACGCTGCCGCCGGGGCAGCAGGCGCTTCCCGACCTGCCGGTGATGCACTACGGGCGGGTGCCCCGCTTCCGCCCCGAGCGGTGGAACCTCGTCGTCGAGGGCGCCACGCGCGACGGGGAGCGCCACCAGCTCGACTACGAGGAGTTCGGCGGGCTGCCCCGCGCGCGCGTGCGCTCGGACCTGCACTGCGCCGCGCGGTGGAGCGTCCTCGACAACGAGTGGGAGGGCGTCCCGGCGCGCGAGCTCGTCGAGCGGCACCCGCCGGCGGACGACGTCGTCGCCGCCCTCGTCTACGCCGAGTACGGCTACTCCGCCACGGTGCGGATCGAGGACCTCACCTCGCCGCGGACCCTGCTGGCCACCCACCGGGGCGGGCAGCCGCTGACGCCCGAGCACGGGTTCCCGGTGCGCCTCGTGCTGCCGCACCTGTACTCGTGGAAGGGCCCGAAGTGGTTCCGCGGCTGGGAGTACCTCACCGAGGTCAAGCGGGGGTTCTGGGAGGAGCGCGGCTACCACGCCGTCGGGGACTGCTGGCGCCAGGAGCGCTACGCCTACCAGGAGGACGAGGCGCCCGGGCGCGGATGACCCGCCGTCCCGGGCGGCGTCCGCGCCGCGCGGGACGAGCGCTCAGACGACGGTGAGCGTGATCGTCGTGCCCGGCCGGGCGCGCGTGCCGCCCTCGACGCTCTGGTCGCGCACCGTCCCGAAGAAGCCGCCGAGGACGCGCTCCTCCTCGACGACGAAGCCGGCGGCCTCGAGCGCCTCGCGGGCCGGGTCGAGCTGCTGCCCGACGACGTCGGGGACGTCGACGAGCTCGGGCCCGAGGGAGACGACGAGGGAGACCTCGTCGCCGGCGAAGAGGGTCCCGTCCGCGGGCTCCTGCCGCACGACGTCGCCCTCGGGCACCGCGTCGCTGTTCTCCTCCGCGACGGAGGCCTCGAGCCCGGCGCCGTCGAGGGCGGCGAGGGCGTCCTCGCGGGTGCTGCCGACGAGGTCGGGGACGTCGATCGGCTGCCGGCCCTGCGAGGGGACGACGGTGACCTGCTCGCCGCGGCGCAGCTCGACGCCGGCGGCGGGGTCCTGGCGGACGACGGCGCCCTCGGGCACCTGCTCGTCGTAGACGGGCTCGGCCTCGGTGAGCCCCAGGCCGGCGTCCTGCGCGTCGGCGCGGGCGGTGGCGAGGTCGTCGCCGACGAGCTCCGGGACGGCGACGAGCTCGGGGCCCCGCGAGACGAAGAGCCGGACGGCGCCGCCGGGCCGCACGTCCTCCCCGGGCCCCGGGCTGGTCGTGATGACGGACCCCTCGGGGACCTCGTCGTCGAAGCGCTCGGAGACGACGGCGACGAGCCCCGCGTCCGCCAGCGCGCCCTCGGCGGCGGACTGCTCGAGGCCGGCGACGGCGGGAGCGGGCACGGCCGCGCCCGGCCCGAGCAGCGCCCACCACGCCCCGACGGCCAGGGCGGCGGCGACGAGGACGGCCAGGACCGCGGCGAGGACCCGGCCGCGCCGGCGGCGCCCCCGCTCGGGCTCGTCCCCCCGTCCGGTCGCCCCCGCGCCGCCGCCCCCGCGGGGCAGCACCGCGGTGACCCCCGCCCCCGCGCCGTCGACCGCCGGCGGCCCCAGCGGCACGGGCGCGGCGACGTCGTGGTGGACGGGCAGGGCCGTCGTCGTGCCCGCGCCCGGGGCGAGGCCGCCGAGGGTCGCCCCGCGCTCGGGGGCGCGACCCGTGCGCCGCGGCGGAGCGTCCTGGACGGCGTCGGGCAGGTCCCGGCGCAGGGCCCGCACCTCGTGGACGAGCTCGCGCGCGTCGGTGGGCCGGTCGTCGGGGTCGCGGGCGGTCATCCAGAGCACGAGGTCGTCCAGCTCGGGGGGCACGGTCGCGACGAGCTCGCTGGGCGCGGGCACGTCGCGCGTCACGTGCTGGTGGGCGACCTGCACCGCCACCTCGCCGGTGAAGGGCTGCGCCCCGGTGAGCATCTCGAAGAGGGTGATGCCGGCGGCGTAGACGTCGGCGCGCGCGTCGGCGGTGCCGTGGAGGACGAGCTCCGGCGCCAGGTAGGCCACGGTCCCCATGAGGACGCCCGTCGTGGCCCCCGTGGTCTGGCTGCTCGCGGCGCGGGCGAGCCCGAAGTCGGCCACCTTGACGCGCCCGTCGTCGGTGAGCAGGACGTTCTCGGGCTTGACGTCGCGGTGGACCACCCCGGCGCGGTGGGCGGCGGCGAGGGCCTCGAGGACGGGCTCGAGGACGGCGAGGGCGGCACCGGCGCTGAGCAGCCCCTCGGCGGCCAGCAGGTCGCGCAGCGTGGTGCCGGGCACGTGCTCGAGCACGAGGTAGACCGTGCCGTGGGCCAGCCGGTCGTCGCGGCCCTGGTCGTGGACGGCGACGACGCTGGGCGAGGAGACGCGGGCGGCGGCGACGGCCTCCCGGTGGAAGCGCGCCACGAAGTCGGGGTCCTGCGCCAGGTGCGGGTGCATGACCTTGAGCGCGACGTCGCGGTCGAGGCGGGTGTCGGTGGCGAGGTAGACCGTGGCCATCCCGCCGCGGGCGATGCGGCGGACGACGGTGTAGCGGCCGTCGACGGAGGCGCCGACGAGGGGGTCCGGGACCCCTTCCGCCCCTGCTGCCGCCATGCGCCGATCCTAGGGAGGGGGGCCCGGTGGCCCGGTGCGCCCCGCCGGGCGGCCCTCGCACGGGGTGGGTCCGCCCCGCGGGCAGGACCTTCCCGTGCGCCGGACCGGCCCGGCGCACGGGACCCGGCGGGCCCCGTGCGCCGGCGGGTCAGCGGTACTGCCGCATGAGCGTCTGGACGCTGGCGACGTAGCGGCGGGTGTCGGCGTACATGCCGCGGCTGCGCACCGAGGCGAGGCCCTGGTAGTACCCGCCGATGGCGCTCGCCTGGTCGGGGGCGCTGCGCACGAGGGAGCGGAGGATGACGACGCCGGCCGTGACGTTGTCCTGCGGGTCGAGCAGGTCGATGTCCTGGCCGGAGAGGTCGGCCGCCCAGCGACCGGAGGACGGGATGACCTGCATGACGCCGACGGCGTTGGCGGGGGAGACGGCCCGCATGTTGAAGCCCGACTCCTGGAAGGCCACGGCCTGGGCGAGCGCCGGGTCCACGCCCCAGCGCAGCGCCGTGTCCCGCACCATGCGGCGCATCTCGTCCCGGCCGGGCACGGAGCGGGCCAGGAGGGCGTCGCGGTTGGCCGTGGCCGCCTGCGTCGTCGAACCGGGGTAGGAGCGGCCGAGGAAGGTCGACGGCACGGGCTTGCTCGTGGTCGGCGCGCTCGCGCTGCCCGCGCCGGGGACCGACAGGCGCTGGCCGACGCGGATGAGGCCGTCGGCCCCGACGCCCGGGTTGACCTGGCGCAGCGCGGCGACGGTCGTGCCGTGGCGGCGGGCGATGGTGCTGAGGCTGTCGCCCGAGCGGACGACGTAGCTGCCGGGCTGGCCCGGCGCCGCGGGCGTCGGCGCCGCCTTCGGCGGGGTGGCGCTCGTGCCGCCGCCGAGCCGCAGGACCTGGCCCTCGCGGATGGAGGCGCGGGCGTCGAGGCCGTTGGCGGCGATGATGTCGCGCTGGCTGGTGCCGGTGCGGGCGGCGATGCCGCTGACGGTGTCGCCGCGGCGCACCGTGTAGGTGGCGCCGCCGGTGCGCGCCGGAGCGGGCGCGGCCTTCGCCGGTGCGGGGGCGGCCGTGCCGCCGCCGAGCCGCAGGACCTGGCCCTCGCGGATGGAGGCGCGGGCGTCGAGGCCGTTGGCGGCGATGATGTCGCGCTGGCTGGTGCCGGTGCGGGCGGCGATGCCGCTGACGGTGTCGCCGCGGCGCACCGTGTAGGTGGCGCCGCCGGTGCGCGCCGGAGCGGGCGCGGCCTTCGCCGGTGCGGGGGCGGCCGTGCCGCCGCCGAGCCGCAGGACCTGGCCCTCGCGGATGGAGGCGCGGGCGTCGAGGCCGTTGGCGGCGATGATGTCGCGCTGGCTGGTGCCGGTGCGGGCGGCGATGCCGCTGACGGTGTCGCCGCGGCGCACCGTGTAGGTGGCGCCGCCGGTGCGCGCCGGAGCGGGCGCGGCCTTCGCCGGTGCGGGGGCGGCCGCGCCGCCGCCGAGCCGCAGGACCTGGCCCTCGCGGATGGAGGCGCGGGCGTCGAGGCCGTTGGCGGCGATGATGTCGCGCTGGCTGGTGCCGGTGCGGGCGGCGATGCCGCTGACGGTGTCGCCGCGGCGCACCGTGTAGGTGGCGCCGCCGGCGCGCGCCGGAGCGGGCGCGGCCCCCGCCGGGGCGGGGGCCTTCGCCGGGGCGCCGCCCAGGCGGAGCTCCTGCCCGACGCGGATGGACCCGCGGGCGTCGAGGCCGTTGGCGGCGATGATGTCGCGCTGGGGAGTGCCGGTGCGGGCGGCGATGCCGCTGACGGTGTCGCCGGAGCGGACGACGTAGGTCCCGCCCGGCGAGGCGGCGGCGGCGACCGCGCGGTCCAGGCGCAGGACCTGGCCGACGCGGATGGTCGCGCGGGCGTCGAGCCCGTTGGCGGCGACGACCTCCGCCTGCGTGAGGCCGCTGCTGCGCGCGATGGCGCTCACGGTGTCGCCCGGGCGCACCACGTGCGTCCGCGCCGTCGCCGCGGCGACCACCGCCACGGGAGCCGCCAGCTGGACCTCGCCCTGCGGGGCCGCCGGGGCCCGTCGGGGTGCGGCCGGGGACGCGGAGCGCGCGCCGCGCTGCTCCGCGGCCGCGTCGTCCGCCGTCCCGGGGGCGCCCTGCGGCCCGGTCGCCTGCGCCGCCGCGGGCAGCAGACCGCTCGCGCCGAGCGCGGCCGCCAGGGCGAGGGAGAGGTGGCGACGGCGCCGCGGGCGCGCGGGGGCGCCGCGTCCGGTCGTCGGGAGGGGGGCGTCGGTGCCGGCGTGGGCCAGCGCGGGGGGCGTCGACATGGCGTCCTTCGCGGTCGGTCGGCGGTGGGTCGTCGGGGGACGTGCCCAGGTCGGCGGGCGTCCCGGCGAGGCCGTGTGACACCTGTGACGAACGGGACTCGTGTGACTCGTGATGCTGCCGTGACGGAACGTACCGGAGGAGTCGCGGATCACCGAGAGTTACATCGGTGGAACTCCTCCCGCGGGGTGACGGGGCTCCCGGCCACCTCGGAGCAGGCGGTCTCGAGGGGCCGGCCGACTGCCCCGTCGCCCGACGTCGCGGGGCCGGTGCGAGAGCCCGGGGCGCCGCGGGGTGCCGGTCGCCACGGCGTGGCAGGCTCGGGCGGGTGAGCACGGCACCCGGCGCCCCAGACGACCGCCCCACCACCGACCCCTCCGCCGCTGACGCCCCCGACGGGGGCTCCGGCACGGCGCGCCCGACGACGGCGGAGGGCTCCGCCCTCGCCGACCTCGAGGGGCTGGTGGGGGAGTGGTGGACGCTCGCCGAGGTCGCCGAGCACCTCGACCTGTCGGTCTCCCAGGTGCGCCGGCTCGTCGCCGACCGCGACCTCGTGGCCGTCCGCCGCGGGAAGCCCCGCGCCGACTGCGTACCGCGGGCGCTCGCCGACCCCGAGCCGCTGCGGCGCCTGCGGGGCACGGCCGTGCTGCTGGCGGACGCCGGCTACTCCGACGCCGAGGCGCTGCGGTGGCTCTTCACGCCCGACCCGTCGCTGCCGGGCACCCCGGTCGAGGCGCTGCGGGCCGAGCACCGCACCACGGAGGTGCGCCGCCGGGCGCAGGCGCTGGCCTTCTGACCCGCCCTGGAGCGACGTCCCCCGTGTCGGGCGGGCGATGTGTGGCCATGTCGCCCTCCCGCGCGGGGGGTGAGGGCGATGTGTGGCCATGTCGCCCTCCAGGCCGGAGACGGCGCTCAGGGGGACATGGCCGCAGCGTCGCCCTGCCGGCGGCGCTTGAGGGGCGACATGGCCACACGTCGCCCCGGCGGCGGCGCTTGAGGGGCGACATGGCCACACGTCGCCCGGGCGGCGGCGCTTGAGGGGCGACATGGCCACACGTCGCCCGGGCGGCGGCGCCTGAGGGGCGAGATGGCCACACGTCGCCCCAGAGGGGCGACGTCAGGGACGGCGCCAGGCGCGCTCGTCGCGGCGGGAGCGGCGGGCCCGCGCCAGCGCGGGCAGCGCCACGCGCAGGCGCCGGGGGGCGGGCACGGAGACCCGCTGGTGGAGCACGCGGAGGTCGGCGTCCTCGACGGCGCCGAGGATGCCGCCGTAGAGCTCGTCGGCGCAGGCGATGGCGTCGCGGCTCGTCGGGTGGAGCATCCCGATGCCGGGGCGCGCGCGGGCGTAGAGCTCGCGGGTGCGGGCCACCTCGAGCTCGAGCAGCGTGCGCACGCCGGGGGTGAGGGACGCCGAGCGCCGGCAGTGCCACAGCTCGTCGCGGTCGACGCCGCACGCGTCGAGGTCCTCCTGCGGCAGGTAGACGCGCCCGCGCTCGAGGTCCTCGCCCACGTCGCGGATGAAGTTCGACATCTGGAAGGCCTCGCCGAGCGTCCGCGCGCAGCGGGCCGCCGGCTCCTCGAGCCCGGGCAGAGGCTCGAGGACGGGCAGCATCTGCAGGCCGATGACGGCGGCGGAGCCGTGCATGTAGTGCACGAGGTCGGCCCACGTCGCGTAGCCGGTCTCGGTGATGTCCATGCGCATGGACTCGAGGAAGGCCCGCACGTGCTCGCGGGGGATGGCCCAGCGCTCCATCGTCAGCGCCATGGCCCGGCTGACGGCGTCGGGGGCCGTGCCGCCCGCGCGGGCGCCGTCGAGGCCGCGCCAGAACTCCTCCTCGAAGCGCACGAGCGCCGCCGGGTCGGGGGAGGTGAGGCTGTCGACGAACTCGTCGGCGTAGCGGGCGAAGCCGTACAGCGCCCACACCCACGGCCTCTTGGCGGGCGGCAGCAGCGCCGTCGCCAGGTAGTAGGTGCGCCCGTGCTCGGCGTGCAGGCGCCGGCACTCCTGGAAGTCGGCGCGCAGCCCGGGGTCGGCGATGCCGGCCGCGTCGAGCGAGCGCTCGCCGAGGCGGTAGCGCCCGGGCGCCGGGCTGCGCACCGCGGCGGCGGTCGGGGCGCTCACCGGTAGGCCCGCGACCGGTAGCCGGGCACCTTGCCGGTGATGCGCTCGGCCGCCAGGCGCCCCGAGACGAGGACCATGGGCACGCCGACGCCGGGCTGCGTGCCCGATCCGGTGAGGACGACGTTCTCGCCCCAGAGGTTGCCGGGGCGGAAGGGCCCGGTCTGGCTGAAGGCGTGCGACGCCGCGAAGGGCGCGCCCGCCTCCATCCCGCGGCGCTGCCAGTCCAGCGGCGTCGTCACGTGCTCGACCTCGATGCCGTCCGCGAAGCCGGGGAAGCCGCGCGCCTCCATCGTGCGCAGCACGTGCTCGCGGTAGTGCGGGCCGATGCGCTCCCAGTCGAGGTCGGGCGCGCTCTGCAGGTTCGGCGTCGGGAAGAGCACGTAGTAGGTGTGCCGTCCCTCGGGCGCCGCGGTGGGGTCCGAGAGCGACGGCGTCGAGATGAGCACGCTGGGGTCGCTCATGAGGCGCCCGCCGGTCAGCTCGGCGAAGACCTCCTCCCACGCGTGGCCGAAGGAGATCGTGTGGTGCGCCGCGCCCGGGTAGTGCGCCGTCGAGCCCGCGAGCATGAGGTAGCACGACGGCGAGTACGTCATCCGCCGCGACGCCCGGCTCTCGACGCCGAGCAGGTCGCGGTAGGCCACCGGCAGGTCGGGGTTGAGGACGACGGCGTCGCACGCGATGCGCTCGCCGTCCTCCGTGATGACGGCGCTCGCCCGTCCGCCGCTGTGCTCCACGGAGGCGACGGGGGTGCTGTAGCGGACGTCGACGCCGTGGGCCTCGAGCGCTGCGGCCATGGCCTCCGGCACGGCGGCCACGCCGCCCTTCGGGAAGAAGACGCCGGCGACCGAGTCCATGTACGCGATGACCGCGTACAGGGCGAGGGCGTCGTAGGGCGACAGGCCGGCGTAGAGCGCCTGGAAGGAGAAGGCGCGCTGGGTGCGGGGGTCGCGCAGGTACTTCTCGACGCGCGGGGCCAGCTTGCCGAAGCCGCCGAGGGCGGCGAGCCGGGCGAGGTCGGGGGTGATGAGGTCCAGGGGCGTGTCGATGTTCGTGTCGATGAAGTCGCGCATCTCCGCGCGGTAGAGCTTCGAGACGTAGTCGACGTACCGCAGGTAGCCGCGCGCCTCCTCGGGGCCGATGACGCGCTCGACCTCGGCGGCCATGGCGCCGGGGTCGGAGTGGACGTCCATGGAGGAGCCGTCGGCGAACTGCGCCCGGTAGAGCGGGGACACGGGCTCCAGGGTCAGCCAGTCCGCCATGTCCTCGCCGAGGGCGTCGAAGCAGTCGGCGATGAGGTCGGGCATCGTCAGGACGGTCGGGCCGGGGTCGAACCGGTAGGTGCCCGTCGGCCCGGGGAGCTCCAGGCGCCCCGCGCGGCCGCCGGGGACGGCCTCCCGCTCGAGCAGCGTGACGCGGCGGCCCGCGCCGGCGAGGCGCATCGCCGCGGACAGGCCCGCGAGGCCGGCGCCGACGACGACGACGTGGTCGCTCGGCCCGGACGTCGTGCGCAGCCGCCCGGGGGCCGCGGCCTGCGCGGCCCAGCGGGCCCAGCGGCGCGAGCGGGTGGTCAGGTCGCCGGTGCGGCCGGAGCCGGTCAGGAGCGGGCTCATGAGGTGTCCTCGCGTCGGTGCTCGTCGTGCTCGGGGGCCGGGGGCTCGGGCCGTGGGTCGCGCGGTCCAGGTGTCGCGGGGCGGGTCAGGCGGTGCGGGCGGTGGCGATGCCCACGAGGCGCTCGAGGTCGTCGCGGGCCTCCTCGGTGACGGGCGCCGTCGCCAGCGCCGCGCGGGAGCGGGCCACGAGGTCGTCGATGAGGTCCTCGACGGCCGCGAGCGAGCCCGTGCGGCGGATGAGGTCCTGCAGCGCGGCCACCCCGGCGTCGTCGAGGTCGGGTGCGCCGAGGAGGGAGGTGAGCAGCTCGGCGTCCTCAGCACCCGCGCCCTGCGCGGCCAGGGCGACGAGCATGGTGCGCTTGCCCTCCCGCAGGTCGTCCCCGGCCGGCTTGCCGGTGACGGCCGGGTCGCCGAAGACGCCGAGGACGTCGTCGCGCAGCTGGAAGGCCTCGCCCAGCGGCAGCCCGTAGGCGGACAGGGCCTCCCGCTGCGCCGGGTCCGCGCCCGCGAGGGCGGCGCCGATGAGCAGCGGGTGCTCGACCGTGTACTTGGCGCTCTTCCAGCGCAGCACGCGCAGCGCCCGCTCGTCGGCGCCCTCGGGCGCGCCGCCCGAGGCCTGCTCGAGGACGTCGAGGTACTGGCCGGCCATGAGCTGGGTGCGCATGCGGTCGAAGACGAGGCGGGCGGAGGCCAGGCGCTCGGCGTCGGCCCCGCAGCCGGCGAGCGCCTCGTCGCTCCAGGACAGGCACAGGTCGCCGGCGAGGATCGCCGCGGCCTCGCCGAAGCGCTCGCAGGAGCCGCTCCAGCCGCTCGTGGCGTGCAGGTCGCCGAAGCGGCGGTGCAGCGCGGGCATGCCCCGGCGCGTGTCCGAGCCGTCCATGACGTCGTCGTGGATCAGCGCGGCGGCCTGGAAGAGCTCGAGGGCCGCGCCCACGCGCGCCTCGACGGCGCCGTCCTGGCCGCCAGCCGCCCGGTAGCCCGCTGTGCAGAAGGCGGGGCGCAGGCGCTTGCCGCCGGCCACGAGGTCGGCGACGGCGTCGACGAGCGGCTCGGTCTCCGGCGCCACCTCGGCGAGGACGGCGCGCTGGCGGGCCAGCACGGCGTCCAGCTCGGCCTGCACGGCGCTGCGGACCGCCTGCGCCCTCGCCCCGTGCACGTCCACCTGCGACCTCCTGCTGCGCACCGGCCCGACCCGGCCGGGCCCGGGCGGCCCGCCGTCGCAGCGGAGCCTAGGTGCCGCGTCCCGCACCGTGGGCGCCGGGTCGGGCGGCGCCCGCGCTGGCTAGCCTCGGGGCATGGTGACCCGCGGCGCCCCGCTGCGCGACGTGCTCGCGGACCTGCGCGCCGAGGGCCGGCCGTCCCTGTCCTTCGAGTTCTTCCCCCCGCGCGACGACCCCGGCGAGGCCGTGCTCTGGGAGTCGCTGCGGCGCGTGGAGGCCCTCGACCCGACCTTCGTCTCCGTGACCTACGGCGCCGGCGGCTCCACGCGCGAGCGCACGGTGCGGGCGACGCGCGAGGTCGCCCGCGAGACGACGATGCAGCCGGTGGCGCACCTCACCTGCGTCTCGGCCTCGCGCTCGGAGCTGCGCCGGGTCGTCGGGGAGTACGCCGACGCCGGCGTGTCCTCCGTGCTGGCCCTGCGCGGCGACCCGCCGGGCGGCCCGGGGACGGCGTTCGAGCGGCACCCCGGCGGGCTGCGCAACGCGCTCGAGCTCGTCGAGCTCGTGCGCTCCCTCGGCGACTTCACCGTCGGCGTCGCCGCGTTCCCCACCCCGCACCCGGAGTCGGCCGACGCCGACCAGGACGCCCGCGTCCTGGCCCTCAAGGCGCGCGCCGGCGCGTCCTTCGCCGTCACCCAGCTCTTCTACGAGGCGCGGCTGTGGAGCGAGCTCGTCGACCGCGCCGCCGGCCACGGCTGCGAGATCCCCGTCCTGCCCGGGCTCATGGCCATCACCTCGCTGCGCCAGGTGGCCACCTTCACCAAGCTCGCGGGCGCGCCCGTGCCCGCTCGCGTCGTCGAGCGGCTGGAGGAGGCCGAGCGCCGGGGCGGCGCCGCGGAGGTGCGCCGCACGGGGGTCGCGCTCACCGCCGAGCTCGGCGCCGAGCTCCTCGACGCTGGCGCCCCGGGCCTGCACCTCTACACGCTCAACCGCTCCTCCGCCTCGCTCGAGATCGTCCGCGCCCTGGGCCTGCGCGACCCGGAGCACGCCGGCGCGCCCGCCGCCGTCGCCTCCTGAGGTCCCGGGGTGGGCGCGGGTGACGCGGGGGGCGCCGTCCCCGACCGCCAGGAGCACCTGCGGCGCTGGGCCGCCCTCCACGGCGCCCCGGCGCCGACCGGGGTCGTGCGCTGGTGGCTCTCGCTCGTGCACGTGCTGTCGGCGCCGCTGGCGCGCGCGGGCGTCGCGCCGACGGCCCTCACCGCCGTGGGTCTCCTCCTGCCCGTCGCGGCCCTGCCCGCCGCCGCGGCGGGTGGCCGCTGGGCGCTGCTCGTGCCGCTGCTCGTCGCCGTGAGCGGCGTCGTCGACAGCCTCGACGGCGGCGTCGCCGTCCTGCGCGGGCGCACGAGCGCGTGGGGCGCGGTGGCGGACGCCCTCGCCGACCGCGTCGCCGACGCCCTGGCCCTGGCCGCCCTGTGGCTTCTCGGCGCGCCCGGGCCGGTCGTCGTCGCGGCCGGGGCGCTCGCCGCGCTCGCCGAGTACGCGCGGGCCCGCGGCGGCGGCGCCGGGGTGCGCGACGTCGGCGTCGTCACCGTGGGGGAGCGGCCGACGCGCGTCCTCGTCGTCGCGGCGACCGCGCTCGTGGCCGGGCTGCGTCCGCAGGACGCCGCCACGTGGGCCGCCGTGGGCGCCTGGGCGGCGCTGGTCGTCGCCGTCGTGGCCCTCGTCCAGCTGCTGCCCGTGCTCCGGCGCCAGCTGCGCGAGCTCGACGGGCGAGGGGACGGCGTCGGACGAGGGGAAGGCGTCGGACGAGGGGAAGGCGAGCGCGGGGGGCGAGGGGCGTGAGCGTCGTCGACCGCGTCCCGGAGCGGGCGCCGCGTCCCACGGCCACCCGGTGGATGGACGGCGCCCGCGTGCTCGCGATCGTCGCCGTCGTCCTCATCCACCTGCTGGCGCCGGTCGTCGAGGGCCGCGGCGTGCCGGTGGGCAGCGCCGGGTGGTGGGTGGCCAACGCGCTCGACGCCGGGACGCGCTGGTGCGTGCCGGTCTTCGTCATGATCTCCGGGGCTCTCGCGCTCGACCCGGGCCGCACGGCGCGGCCGCGCGAGTACTTCCGGCGACGGGCGGCCCGCATCGGGATCCCGCTCGTCGTGTGGACGGTGCTCTACCTCCTCTTCCGCGCGTACGTGCTCGGCGCGGACCTCACCCCGGCCGACGCGGCCGCCGACGTGGCCGCCGGGGCGCCGTTCCTCCAGCTGTACTTCCTCTACGTCCTGGCCGGGCTCGTGCTCGCCACGCCCTTCCTCAAGGTCGTCACGCGGCACGCCACCTGGCGGATGTCCCTCGGCCTCGCCGTCGTGCTCCTCGGGCTGGGCGTCCTCGACCAGGTGCTGGCCTTCGCCGGCGGGGTGGGCGAGGCCAACGCGGCCACGCGCTTCCTCCCCTTCGCGGGCTACTACGTCCTCGGCTGGTGCCTGCGCGACGTGCTCGTGCGGGGGAGGGCGCTGCTGCTGGCGCGGGTGGGCCTCTGGACCTCGCTGGCGCTCACGGCCCTCGCAGCGGGCGCCACCGGCTACGGCTCCCTCGGCCGCTACGCCTACGACTTCCTCTCCCCGACGGTCGTCGTCGCCTCGACGTGCGCCTACCTCCTCCTGCACCGCGGCCTGGACCGGGCGCCGCGGCGCGTCGGGACGGCGCTCGCGCGCTCGGCGCCGTACGCCTTCGGCGTCTTCCTCGTGCACGGCGCGCTCGTCTACGGCCTGCGCGCCCTCACGGGGCCGCCCGACTCCCTCGCCGAGGTGCTGGGCACGGTGCTGCTCCTCCTGCCGGCCCACCTCCTCGCGGCGACCGCGCTGACGTGGGTCCTCCTGCAGGTCCCGTACGTGCGGGCGGCCCTCGGCGAGCCCGCCCGCCGGCCCCCGCGCCGCGCCGCGCCGGACGCCGGCTCGCCGGGTGGGTCCCGGGAGGGCTGACCGGAGGCGCGGGGCCGTGCGGGTCGAGGTCGGTCGTCACGGCGGCGCGTCCCTGTTCGCGGGCGGCGGCGACGGCGTCACCGCCGCCGATGCGGCACACTGGGAGGACCGCGGCGCCTCCGGCGCCCCGCCGAGCCGCCCCCGCAGCTCCCGGCCGCGGCCCTCCGGGCCCGCCGACCACGCGCGGGAGGACCTCCTCGGCGCCCTGAGAACACCGGCCCGAGAGGCACCTGTGCCCGACTCCCGCACGCCCCGTCCCACCTCGTCCGCGCCCTCGGGCGCGTCCCGCAGCGCCACCTCCGGCCGCCCCGCCCGCAGCGGCGGACCCCGCCCGCCCCGCGGCGGTCGTCCCGGCGGCGGCCGCGGCGGCGCCCCCCGCGGCGGCGGCCGGCCGGCCCCGGCGCCCGCGGCCCCCGCCGACGAGCTCGCCGGCGCCGTCCTCGTCTCCGAGGACGCGCTCGTCGAGCAGACCTTCGCCGAGCTCGGCGTCCCGGCGCCGCTCGCGGCCTCGCTGGCCGACCGCGGCTTCGCGAAGCCCTTCCCCATCCAGGCCGTGACGCTGCCCCACACGCTGGCCGGTCGCGACGTCCTCGGCCGCGGGCGCACGGGCTCCGGCAAGACGCTCGCCTTCGCGCTGCCGCTGGCGGCGCGGCTCGCCGGCGAGGGCGGGACCCGCGCGGGCGGCCGCCGCCCCGCCGGTCGCCCCCGCGGTCTGGTGCTGGCGCCGACGCGCGAGCTCGCCACGCAGATCACCGCGACGCTCGAGCCGCTGGCGACCGCCGTCGGGCTCAAGGTCACGACCATCTTCGGCGGGGTGCCGCAGGGCCGTCAGGTCACCGCGCTCCAGGCGGGCGTCGACGTCGTCGTCGCCTGCCCGGGGCGACTGGAGGACCTCATCGGCCAGGGCTTCCTGCGCCTCGACGAGGTCGAGGTCACCGTCCTCGACGAGGCCGACCACATGGCGGACCTCGGCTTCCTGCCCGGCGTGAAGCGCCTGCTGGACCGGACCCCCGCGGGCGGCCAGCGGATGCTCTTCTCCGCGACGCTGGACAACGGCGTCGACGTGCTCGTGCGCCGCTACCTCGCCGACCACCTCACCTTCGCCATCGACCCGGCCACCTCGCCGGTCGTCGAGATGACCCACCACTGGCTGGCCGTGCGCGACGCCGAGACCAAGGCCGAGGTCGTCCGCACGCTCGCCTCCGGCACCGGGCGCCGGATGATGTTCCTGCGCACCAAGCACCAAGCGAAGAAGCTCGCGAAGCAGCTGACGGCGCAGGGCATCCCGGCGGTCGACCTCCAGGGCAACCTGTCGCAGAACAAGCGGCAGGAGAACCTCGCCGCCTTCTCCACGGGCGACGTCAAGGTCCTCGTCGCCACCGACATCGCGGCGCGCGGCATCCACGTCGACGACGTCGAGCTCGTCGTCCACGTGGACCCGCCCACCGAGCACAAGGCGTACCTGCACCGCTCCGGGCGCACGGCGCGCGCCGGCTCGGGCGGCGACGTCGTCACGCTCGTGCTGCCCGAGCAGAACGGCGACGTGCGCACCCTCGTGCGCCTCGCGGGCATCGCACCGGCCAAGCACGACGTCGACGCCTCCTCGCCGGTGGTCGCCGACCTCACCGGGCCGGTGGCCCCGCACGTCGAGCCCGCCCCGCCCGCACCTCCGCAGCAGCCGGCCGCCGGGGGCGGGCGTCGCCGCGGCCGTGGTGGCGCCGGCGGCGGTGGCTCCCAGGGGCAGGCCCAGGGCCAGGGGCGGAGCAGTGGCGCCCGCCAGGCCTCGGGCCCCGCGGGCGGCCGCGGGCGCTCCGGCGGCGGCGCGGGTGGCGGCCGTGGTCGCGGCGGCTCCGGCTCCGGAGGGGCGCCCTCGAGCTGGTCGTCGTCCTCGCCCGGCTACGGCGGCGGCTCGTCCTCCGGCTCGGGCTCCGCGTCCCGGCCGCCGGCCCAGCGCCGCTCCGTCGTCGACGTCTCCCGCGCGGGCGGCGGACGCCGCGGCGGTCGCTGACGCCTCCTCCCTCACGCTCCACGACGCCCGGCCGCGGCCTCTTCGCGGCCGGGCGTCGTCGTCCCCGGGGCCCCGAGGTGCGGAGGGGGCGTCACCTCCACCCGGGGGAGGCCCCGAGGGGTGAAGGGGGCGTCACCTTCGCCGGGGAGGGGCCTCACGGGGTGAAGGAGGCGTCACCTTCGCCGGGGAGGGGCCTCACGGGGTGAAGGGGGCGTCACCTTCGCCGGGGAGGGGCCTCGGACGGTGAAGGTTTCCTCCGCCCGCGGGGCGGGAGCCGCGTCAGGCGTCGCCGACGAGCCCGGCGACGACCTCCGCGGACAGGCCCACGAGCGGCAGCCCGCCGCCGGGGTGGCTGGAGCCGCCGACGCAGTACAGGCCCGGGAGCGCCGTCGCGTTGGCGGGGCGCAGGAAGGCGGCCCGGGCGCCGTTGCTCGAGCTGCCGTAGATGGACCCGCCCACGCTGCCGGTCAGGCGCTCGAGGTCGGCGGGGGTGCGGACGCCGCGCCAGAGGACCCGGTCGCGGACGTCGAGGCCGCGCTGGGCCATGACGTCGAGCACGTGGTCGGCGTAGCGCTCGGCGAGCGGCACGCCGTCGTCGCCCACGGCGTCCCAGTCGACGCCCTCGCGCGGGGCGCCGGGGCGGTGGCGGGGGGCGTTGACGAGCACGAACCAGGCCTCGGAGTCCTCGTCGGGGCGCGTCGCGGGGTCGTCGGGCGCGCTGACGTAGACGGTCGGGTCCTCCACCGGGACGGGCGCGCCGCGGTGGCGCCCCGTGCCGGAGAGGGCGTCGAACTCGGCGTCGTAGTCGGCGGGGAAGAGCACCGTGTGGTGCTGGAGGTCGGGCGTCCGGCCCGACAGGGCCAGCAGCAGCACGAAGCCGCTCGCGGACGGCTCCGCCAGCCGCAGCCGGCGGGCCCCGCGACGGCGCACCCGGCCCGGCGGCAGGAGGGCGCGCCCGCCGGTGCCGACGCCGTACAGGGCGGCGGCGTCGCCGGCCATGACGACGACGTCGGCCGCCACCTCCTCGCCGCCGACGAGCCGGACGCCCGCGGCGCGCCCGCCGTCGACGAGGACCTCCTCCACCGCGGCGCCGCAGCGCACCTCGCCGTCGAGGGCCTCGACGCGCCCGGCCATCGCGAGGGCCAGGCGGCGCAGGCCGCCGCGCACGTACCAGGAGCCGAAGGCCTGCTCGACGAAGGCCGTCGAGGCGAGGGCCGCGGGCGCGCGGCGCGGGTCGGAGCCGGAGTAGGTGGCGTAGCGGTCGAGCATCGTCCGCAGGTGCGGGTGCTCGAGGAGCTGCTCGCCGAGGCGGCGCAGCGACGTCGTCGGCGCGATCGTCGCGAGGTCGCGGCGGCGGCGGGCCAGCGGCAGCAGCGTGCGCAGACCCCGCAGCGGCGAGGTGAGGAAGGGTCCGCGGGAGAGGTCCCAGATGCGGGACCCGCGCTCCAGCAGCCGGATCCACTGGTCGCCGGCGCCGGCGCCGAGGGCGTCGTCGAGGGCTCGGCGCAGCGCGCCCCGCGAGCCGGCCGGCAGGTCGAGCACGGTGCCGTCGGCGAAGCGGTAGCGCGCCGCCGTCTCGAGCGGCACGAGGTCGAGGCACGCCTCGAGCTTCTTCCCCGTCTTGAGGAAGAGGTCCCGGTAGACGGCGGGCAGCGTGATGAGCGAGGGGCCGGTGTCGAAGCCGAAGCCCTCGTGCTCGACCCAGCCGAGCTTGCCGCCGACCTCGTCGGCCGCCTCGAGGACGAGGACGTCGTGGCGGCGGCGGGCCAGGCGCATGGCGACGGCGAGCCCGCCGGCCCCCGCGCCGACGACGACGACGCGGGCCATCAGGCCAGCCGACCGCCGATCGAGAAGTCCTGCAGCCCCGCGGAGGAGGTAACCGACAGCGTGAGGAGGTCGGCGGCGGCGGGCCCGCGCGTGTAGGTCGTCACGACGGCGCCGTCGACGGCCGGGGGCGTCGTCGCCGTGAAGCCCTGCGCCGTCAGCGCCTGCGTGTAGAAGTCGACGACCTCCTGCGGGCTGCGGGAGGTGCGCCCCGCCAGCGCGACCGAACGGCCGCCCTCGTCGCGGACGACGTTGGACAGGGCCACCTCGGCGTCGGGCAGGAGCGGCACGACGTCGAGGGGGAAGCCCTCGACGACCTCGCCGACGGCGACCTCCGACGGCGCCGGCGTGGGGGAGGCCGACGGCGAGGCGCTCTCCGAGGGGGACGCCGACGGCGTCGCGCCCGCCTCGGTCGGGGCCGTGCTGGGGCTGGGGCTCGCGCTCGGCGCCGACGCGGAGGAGGGCGCGGGGTCGGCGGAGGGCTCGCGCCCGTCGGTGCAGCCGGCCGCGCCGACGAGGGTGACGAGCAGCACCGCCGGGGCGAGCGCCCGGAGGCGGCCCGCGCGCGGGCGGGCGGGGCGACCGGTGGGCATCCCGCCACGGTAGTCGAGCGGCGCCGGGGACCCCCGTCGGGCCGTGCGCGGGGGCGGCGTCACGCCGTGGGGAGCCGGCGTCCCTTCCACCGCAGGTCGCCGCGCCGGTGCCCCCGCACGGAGCGGACGACGAGCCCGGCGAGGACGGCGAGCGACGCCGGGTGCGCGAGGGCGTCGGGCCAGGCCCGCCCGCCCGTCCGGCGTGCGGCCACGACGCGGGAGGCGACGCCCGCCGCGAGGCCCAGCGCCCCGGCGCGGGAGCCGGCGAGGGCGCCGACGAGCGGCCCGAGCCCGAGGGCCGCGAGCCCGCCGGCCAGCGCCAGCGAGCGGCCCGGCGAGCCCGCCGCGCTCCACAGCGACTTGGCGTACCCGTCGCGCACGCCCGCCCAGCCGTCGTACATGCGGCACGTCGCGAGCGCCGTCCCGTCGGTGACGCCGCCGCGCCCGCCGGCGGCCTTGACGGTGCGGACGAGGGCGACGTCGTCGAGCACCGCGCCGCGGACGGCCCCGTGGCCGCCGACCGCCCGGTACCGGGCGGCGTCGACGACGAGGAGCTGGCCGTTCGCGGCCGAGAGCGAGGGGCGCGGCGAGCGCTCGGCGAGCCGCAGCGGGAGCGTCGCGAGCCAGGACCACTGGAGCAGCGGCTGCACGAGCCGCTCGCCCGGGGTGACCGCGCGCTGCCGGGGGTAGGGGGAGACGAGGTCGAGCCCCGTGCGGCGCAGCTGGTCGACCGAGGCCGCGACGGCGCGCGGGGCGAGGCGGACGTCGGCGTCGACGAAGACGAGGACGTCCCCGGCGGCCTGATCGGCGAGCTGGGCGCACGCCCACGGCTTGCCCAGCCACCCCGGCGGCGTCGGCGACCCGGTGAGGACCCGCACGCGCGGGTCGTCGCCCGCGCGCGCCCGGGCGGCCTCCGCCGTGCCGTCGGAGCTGGCGTCGTCGAGGACGAGCACCTCGAGGTCCACGCGCTCCTGGGCGAGGACGGCCGCGAGGCACTCGGCGACCTGGTGCGCCTCGTCGCGCACGGGCAGCAGCACGCTCACCCGCCCCGTCACCGCCGGGGGGGCGAGGTCGGGTCGGCGGAGCAGCAGGGCGTTGGCGCAGGTGTGGGCCAGCAGCCCGACCGACAGCGCCGACGTCGCGCGCACGAGCGCCCGGGCCGCGCCGACGGCCGCCGTCGGCCCGCGGCGGGAGGAGCCGGCGCCGGCCCTCACCGGCGACGCATGGACGCGGCGGCCCACAGCCAGTGCGCCAGGGTCGGCGCGACGACGGCGCCCATGACGACGAAGCCCCACAGCGCCACCCACGGGCGCCCGGAGAAGACGAGGGCGTCCACGGTCGAGCCGAGCCACGTCCAGCCGAGGAGGAGGCCGGGGACGGCGAGCTCGGCGCTGCCGCGCGCCCGGTCGGTGCCCGGGGCGGGGGCGGGCCGCGACGCGGGGCCGCGGGCGCCGGCGGGCCGGCCCTTCCGCGGCGGGCGTCGCGGGTCGGGCACGACGCGCTGCAGGACGGCGCAGATGACGAGCGCGACGAGGAGCCAGCCGGCGTAGTTGGTCAGCGGGACGCCCGGGACCCCGGGGAGCCCCGGCGCCGGGTCGGCCCACGTCCAGTGCCCCTGCGCGACCATCATCGGGTCGAGGAAGAGGTCCCAGGACGCGAGGCCCAGCGCGGCGACGGGGACGGCCGTCCAGCTCCCGGGCGGGGCGAGCGTGCGCCCGGCCAGCAGCATCGGGTAGGCCATCATCGTCCAGGCCAGCGGCACGACGACGGGCACGTCGAGCACCTGCGGGCCGAGCGAGCCGGCGTAGGAGTACGCGCCGAAGGGGAAGCCGGTCGCCGTCCCGACCGCCTCGGCGAGCAGGCCGATGCCGCCCGCGACGAGGAGCACGCCGCCGGCCGTCGCCGGGCCGAAGCGGCGCGCCGCGTCGGCGAGGACGGCCGCGGCGAAGAGGGCGACCGCCGCCACCGTCGTCGTGTGCAGCGCGTCCCCGGACAGCAGCGGGTGGGCCACCTGCGCCAGCACGGCGAGGACCGCGAGGAGCAGCGAGGCGACCGCGAGGGGCGAGCGCCGCCGGGCGGTCGCGGCCCGCGGGGGCGGGGAGGGCTCCGTCGTCACCACCGGCGCAAGGGTAGGCGGGTCGCTCAGGGCTCGCGCCCGTGCAGGGTCCCCTCGAGGGAGGTGACGGCGAAGCGGGCGAAGAGCTCCTCGGCGTACCAGCCCTCCCGGGGCGTGCGCTCGACGACGGCGCGGTGCGGCGCCCGTCCGTGCGCGAAGGCGGTGAGCGCGTCGCTGTCGCGCCACAGGCTCACGGTGCCCTGGAGCCCGACCGGCGCCTCGCCGACGCCGAGGGCGGCGCGCAGGCCGTCGACCCGGGCGAGGTCGCCCGAGACGGGCGGCACCGCGCGGGTGAAGGTCGCCCACGAGCGCAGGTGGACGCGGGCCCGGGTGAGGCTGACGACGGGGGCGCCGGTCGGGGGCCGGCGCCGCGGGTCGCCGAAGGGTGCGACGCCGCCCCAACGGCCCCGGCTCGCGACGGGCTCCATGGCCACCCGCAGGCGCTCGTCGGCCAGGCGCCCCCAGCCGCGCGCGGTCGCGGAGCGCTCGAACCAGGCGGCGTCGCCGGGGGAGTCCCACGCCGCCAGCAGGGCCCAGTGCCGCGGGTCGGCGTCGCGCGCGGTGAAGGTGCGCCCCGAGCCGGTGCCGAGGAGCTTCGTCCAGCGCGCGCCGCTGCCGCGCAGCAGCGCGCGGTCGAGCGCCATCCGCCCGAGCGCCGCCGGCACGGCCGCCGCCGGGACCCCCCACACGTGGAGCGTGACGAGCGCGGGCGCGCCGTCGTCCCGCTGCGCCCGCGCCATGCCCTCGAGGCTAGGCGGCGACCCGCCGGGCGGTCGCGGCGGGCGGCGGGTGGTCGGGGGAGGGCGGCGCACGGGGCAGCGGCTGACGGGGTCGGCTGCCAGGATGCGGGCATGACAGCCGACACGAGCCGCCCGACGCGCGCGCAGGTCGCCGCGATGGTCGACCACACCCTCCTCAAGCCCGAGGCGACGCCGGCGGACGTCGCCGCGCTCGTCGCCGAGGCTCGCTCGCTCGGCGTCCTCGCGGTGTGCGTGTCGCCGTCGACGCTCCCGCTGGAGGACACGGGCGACCTCGTCGTCGCCACGGTCTGCGGCTTCCCCTCGGGCAAGCACGCCAGCGAGGTCAAGGCCGCCGAGGCGGCGCGCGCCGTCGCCGACGGCGCCGACGAGGTCGACATGGTCATCGACGTCGGCGCCGCCCGGGCCGGGCTGTGGGACGCCGTCCGCGACGACGTCGCGGCCGTCCGCGCGGCGGTGCCCGCGCCGGGCGTCCTCAAGGTCATCATCGAGTCGGCGGCGCTCGAGGACGACGCCGTCGTGGCCGCCTGCCGCGCGGCCGAGGCGGCGGGCGCCGACTTCGTCAAGACGTCCACCGGCTTCCACCCCAGCGGCGGGGCCACCGAGCACGCCGTCCGGCTCATGGCGGAGACGGTCGGCGGGCGCCTCGGCGTCAAGGCGAGCGGCGGCATCCGCACGGCGGACCAGGCGGCGGCCATGGTCGCCGCCGGCGCCACGCGGCTGGGGCTCTCCTCCTCCGCCGCGGTGCTCGAGGGGACGCAGGCGTGAGCGGCGTCGACCAGGCGGTGCTGCGGGCGATCCCCTCGCTGCCGAAGGTGCTGCTGCACGACCACCTCGACGGCGGCCTGCGCCCGCAGACCCTCCTCGACCTCGCGGACGAGGTGGGCCACGAGCTGCCCGCGAGCACGGCCGACGCCCTCGGCCGCTGGTTCGAGGAGGCGGCGAGCTCGGGGACGCTGGCGCGCTACCTCGAGACCTTCGACCACACGACGGCGGTCATGCAGACGGCGGACGCGCTGCGCCGCGTGGCCCGCGAGAGCGCGCTCGACCTGGCCGCCGACGGCGTCGTGTACGCCGAGCAGCGGTACGCGCCCGAGCAGCACCTCGCCGGCGGGCTGACCCTCGACGAGGTCGTCGTCGCGGTGCAGGAGGGCTTCGCCGAGGGCGAGCGCGAGGCGGCCGAGCGGGGCACGCCCATCCGCACCGGCACGCTGCTGACGGCCATGCGCCACGCCGACCGGGGCGTCGAGATCGCCGAGCTCACCCTGCGCCACCTCGGGTCCGCCGCCGGCGGGTCGGTCGTCGGCTTCGACATCGCGGGCGCCGAGGACGGCTTCCCGCCGGAGCGCCACCGCGAGGCCTTCCAGCTGCTGCACGACGCCGGCGTCCCCGTCACGGTCCACGCCGGGGAGGCCGCGGGCCTGGCCTCGATCCACGGCGCGGTGCACGCCTGCTCGGCGCAGCGGCTCGGCCACGGGGTGCGCCTGCTCGAGGACGTCGAGCGCGCCGGGACGCCGGACGCGCACCTCGGCCCGCTCGCCGCGTGGGTCCGCGACCGCCGCATCCCCCTCGAGCTCTGCCCGACCTCGAACCTCCAGACGGGGGCGGGGGCGTCCATCGCGGAGCACGGCATCACCGCCCTGCGCGACCTCGGCGTCGTCGTCACCGTCAACACCGACAACCGGCTGCAGTCGGCGACGTCGGTGTCGCGGGAGATGGAGCTCCTCGTGCGCGAGGCGGGGTGGACCCTCGACGACCTGGAGGCGGCCACCGTCGCCGCGGCGCGGGCGGCCTTCTTGCCCCACCCCGTGCGGGAGGTCCTCGTCGAGGAGGTCGTGCGCCCGGGCTTCGCCGCGGCGCGCGGCTGACCGGCCACGGCCCGGGGCGCGACGCGTGGACGGGACCGTCGCCGCGACGGCGGTGCACCTCGCCGCCGCCGCGGCGTACACCGGCTTCCAGTGGACGGTGCGCGTCGTCGTCTACCCCCAGCTCGCCACGGCCGCGAGGGCGGCCGGGGGTGCCGAGGCCTTCCCGGCGCTGGAGGCCTCGCACGGCCGGCGGGTGTCCCGGCTCGTCGGGCCGCTGTTCCTCGCGCTCGTCGCGTCGTCCGCGTGGCTCGTCGTCGTGACGGCGGGCTCGCCCGACGCGCTCACGGCGCTGGGCGCGGCCGCGTGCACGGCCGTCGTGCTCGGGGTGACGGCCCTCGGCGCCGTGCCGGAGCACCGGCGGCTGGGGCGGGCGTGGGACCCGGCCGCCCACCGGCGCCTCGTGCGCTGGGACGACGTCCGGGTCGCCGCGGCGACGGCGCAGCTCCTGCTGGCGCTGGTCCTCGTGGCCTGAGCGCCTCGCCCGGGGCCCTGCTCTCAGGACGTCAGCGTGCGCAGCAGGTCCGGCGGCAGCGGGCGGTCCGCGGACACGACGACGACGGCGCCGGGGTCGGGGCTGCGTCGGTCCGGCCCGCGCCACACCTCGGCGAGGCCGAGGCGCGCGATCGTCCGGCGCGACGGGGTGTTCGCCTCCGCGGCGAAGGCGGTGACGGGCAGGTCCGGTCGGACCCGCCGCGCGGCCGCGAGGCCGGCGCGACCGACCTCCTGGGCGTAGCCCCGGCCCTGGTGGGCCGGGGCCAGCCGGAAGAAGAGGTTCCAGGCGCGTCCCTCGCCGGGGAGGTCGCAGCCGCCGAGGCCGACGACCTCGCCGTCGCCCCCTCCGCCGCCGGTCCCGCCGTTCTCGTCGTCGTGCCGGTCGTCCGGAGGGGGCCGCAGGCGCACGACCCAGCAGCCCGCGCCGTCGCGCGCCCAGCGCTCCGCGAGCCGTGCGACGAAGCTGGGCAGCTCCTCCGGCGGGCGGCGCAGCGACGGGTCGAGCGCCCACGTGCGCGGGTCGGCGTAGACCGCCGACGCCAGCGCGGGGACGTCCGCCGCCGTCGGGGGAGCCAGCAGGAGGCGCTCGGTGAGCACCCGGCCCGACGTCGACCCGCCGGTCGTCGACCCGCTGCCCGCCGACCCGCTGCCGTCAGGGGTGCCCCGGCCGCCGCTCACAGCAGGGCGCGCACGGCCGCCTCGGCGTCGGCGGGCGCGAGCGGCCGGCAGCCGAGCGACGTCCACCGCTGCCGCAGCGCGGGTTCCGCCCGCGCCAGGCCGAGTCCCCGTCGCACGAGGACGTGCGGGGGCTTGCGGGCCTCGGCGAGGTCGCGCAGCAGACGGAAGGTGAAGGTCACGGCCGCCGGGCGCTGCAGGCAGATGGCGTCCGCGAGCAGGGAGCGCTCGCGGCAGGCGGCGACGAGGTCGGCCGCGAAGATCCCCTCGGCCAGCACCACGGGCGCCGTCCCGACGGACAGGTGGACGGTGCCGGTGCGCCGGCTCGTCGGGATGTCGTAGACCGGGACGTCGGCCTCGCCCTCGCGGCACAGCCGCTCGAGGGCGTCGAGCGCCCGGCCGGCGTCCCAGCTGCCCGGGTCGTCCCAGTCGACGATGCCGAAGCGGTGCGGCAGCCCCGCCTCGTCGCCGTCGCGGTAGAAGTCGTCGAGGGCCAGCACGGGCAGGCCGAGGCGGCGGACCATCGACGTCTTGCCCGAGCCGCTCGGCCCCGTGAGGAGCACGACCCGGCGCGCGGGCGGGCGCCGCGCCCCGCGGGGCTCCGCGAAGAGGGCCTCCTGGCCGAGCCCCGCCGCCTCCCGGCCGTCCGGTCGTGCGTGCCGACCCTCGGCCTCCTCGAGGCCGCTCACGCCGGGAGGGCGATGGTGTCGCGTAGGTCGGCGCGGACGGCGTCCAGGCGCCGCCCGGCCTCGCGGCGGGCCGCCGCGACGGCGGCGGCGTCGGCCGACCCGCCGCCCTCGACCGGCACGACGACCTCGCAGTAGCACTTGAGCTTGGGCTCGGTGCCGGACGGCCGGACGACGACGCGCGCCCCGTCCGCGGTGCGCAGCACGAGGCCGTCGGTCGGGGGCAGCCCGCCGTCGCCCGCGGACAGGTCGACCACCTCGACGACGTCGCTGCCCGCCAGCGCGGCGGGCGGCTCGGCGCGCAGGCGCGCCATGGCGTCGGAGATGAGGGTGAGGTCGGAGACCCGCAGCGTCAGCGGCGCCGTCGCGTGCAGCCCGTGCGCCCGCGCGAGGTCGTCGAGGACGTCGAGCAGGCCCCGGCCGCGGGCCCTCTCGGCGGCGGCGAGCTCGGTGACGAGGACGGCGGCGCTGATGCCGTCCTTGTCGCGCACGGCCGCCGGGTCGGCGCAGTAGCCCAGCGCCTCCTCGTAGCCGAAGGCCAGCCCGGGCACGCGGCTGATCCACTTGAAGCCGGTGAGGGCGACGGCGCTCTCGAGCCCGTGCGCCTCGGCCACCCGGGCCAGCAGGTCGGAGGAGACGACGGACCGGGCGAGCACCGAGCCCGGGGGCAGTCCCCGCTCGGCGAGGTGGTGGCCCAGGAGGGCGCCCACCTCGTCGCCCGTCAGCTGGCGCCAGCCGGCGCCGTCGGGGTCGTCGTCGACGCCGGGCCGCAGGGGGGCCGCGACGGCGCAGCGGTCGGCGTCGGGGTCGTTGGCGACGACGAGGTCGGCGCCCACCTCGCGGGCCAGCGCCAGCGCGAGGTCGAGCGCGCCCTCCTCCTCGGGGTTCGGGAAGGCCGTCGTGGGGAAGTCCGGGTCGGGCTCGGCCTGCTCGGGCACGGTGCGCAGGTCGGTGAGACCCGCTGCGCGCAGGGCCCTCTCGACGAGGGGACCGCCGACCCCGTGGAGCGGGGTGAGCACGACGCGCAGGTCGCGAGGGCCGGTGCGGCCGGCCACCGCGGCGGCGCCGTCGACGTAGGCGTCGACGAGGTCGTCGCCCAGCGCCTCCCAGCCGGCGTCGGCCATGGGCACCTGGGCGGGGTCGGTGACGTCGCCGACGGCCGCGATGCGCGCGGCGATCTCGGCGTCGGCGGGCGGCACGATCTGCGCGCCCTCCTCGCCGGGGCCGCCGAGGTAGACCTTGTAGCCGTTGTCCTGCGGCGGGTTGTGGCTCGCCGTGACCATGACGCCGGCGTCCGCGCCGAGGTGGCGGACGGCGAAGGCCAGCACGGGCGTGGGCAGCGGGCGCGGCAGCAGCGACGCGCGCAGACCGGCCCCGACGACGACGGCCGCGGTGTCGAGCGCGAACTCCCGGGAGCCGTGGCGGGCGTCGTAGCCGACGACGACGTGCGGCGGCGACTCCGGGCCGCCCTCGCGGTCGAGCAGGTAGCGCGACAGCCCCGCGGCGGCGCGGCGCACGACGACGCGGTTCATCCGGTTCGGGCCGGGTCCGAGGCGGCCCCGCAGCCCCGCGGTGCCGAAGGCCAGGGGCCCGGCGAAGGCGTCGTCCAGCTCGGCGAGCGCCTCCTCCTCGCCGGCGTCCGCGCGCTCGAGCAGGTCGCGCAGCGCCGCGGTCGTCGCCAGGTCCGGGTCGGCGTCGGCCCACGCCCGGGCCTCGTCCCGGCGGGCCGTGCGGGCGTCGGCCAGGGCGCGCTCGCGGTCGGCGTCCGTGGGGGCGCCGTCCCCGGCGGGGGTCGTGCCGGCGCTCACAGCCGCTCCACCACCTGGGCGAGCAGCGCGCCGATGCGCGGGCCCGCCTCACGGCCGGCCTCGACGACCTCCTCGTGGCTCAGCGGTCGGTCGCCCACGCCGGCCGCGAGGTTGGTCACCAGCGACAGGCCGAGGACCTCGAGGCCGGCGGCGCGGGCGGCGATGGCCTCGAGGGCCGTGGACATGCCGACGAGGCTCGCGCCGAGGACGCCGGCCATGCGCACCTCGGCGGGCGTCTCGTAGTGCGGGCCGGGGAACTGCGCGTAGACGCCCTCGGCCAGCGAGGGGTCGACCTCGCGGGCGACGTCGCGCCAGCGGCGGCTGTAGAGGTCCGTGAGGTCGACGAAGGTCGCGCCCTCCAGGGGCGAGCGGCCGGTGAGGTTGAGGTGGTCGCCGATGAGGACCGGCTGGCCGGGGGAGTAGGCCGGGTCGAGGCCGCCGCAGCCGTTGGTGAGGACGACGCCGCGGCAGCCCGCCGCGGCCGCCGTCCGCACGCCGTGGGCGACGGCGCGCACGCCGCGGCCCTCGTACAGGTGGGTGCGGCTGCCGAGGACGAGGGCCCGGCGGTCGCTCGAGCCGATCCGGACGGAGCGGAAGACGGGCACGTGGCCCGCCACCGCGGGCGCCGTGAAGCCGGGGACCTCGTCGGCCGGCACCTCCGCCAGGACCTCCATCGCCTCGACGGCGGTGCCCCAGCCCGACCCGAGGACGAGCGCGAGGTCGTGGCGCTCGGCGCCGGTGCGCTCGGCGAGCACCCGGGCGGCGGACTCGGCGGCGCGGACGGGGTCGGCGAGGACGTCGTCCGCGCCCCCGGGCGGCGCCGTCCCGGCGGGAGCGTGCGGACCGGCGTCCGCCGGCGTGGTCGGCTCGCCGGGGCCCCCGGCGGGTGCGGTGCTGGCCATGCCCGCACGCTACCGGCGCCGTCGGTCCGCGCCCTCCGGCCAGGCCTCGGGCACGTGGTCGACACGTCGCCGTGGGCGAGGGCCGTCACAGGGCACCTCGTCGACACATCGCCGTCGCGAGGACTCCCAGCTGGTACTTCGTCGTCACCTCGCCCCCGGAGTGGCTCTCATGGGGCACTTCGTCGTCACTTCGCCGTCCGGAGGGGCTCGCCGCGGCACCTCGTCGTCACATCGCCGGGAAGGGCGACGCGCGAGGGGCGCGTCCCGTCAGGCGCCGCCGACGAGCCCGGACGGCGGGGGGCCGCCGGCCTCGGACGCGCGGCACGGCCGGGCGCGCAGCGCCGTCACGTACTCGGCGGGGGCGCCCGCGGCCTCGGCGGCGTCGGCGACCATGCCGAGGTAGCGCGCCGCGGGCAGCCCGCCCTCGTAGGCGTCGAGCACGTAGACCCAGGCGAGGACCTGGCCCGACAGCGTGTCCACGCGCACGCGGACCTTGCGGTAGAGCCCGAGCCCCGCGCCCTCGAGGTCGTCGAGGGCCTTGGCGTCGGCGTCCGTGAGGTCGTACAGGCCCACGTAGACGGCGGCGTCGGCCGCGCTGTCCTGGACGACGGTGGCCAGGGCCCCCTCGAAGCCCCGGTCCTCACCGCCGAAGGTCAGGCGCCAGCCGTGGAGCCAGCCCGTGCCCGCGAGGGGCGAGTGGGGGGCGCGCTCGGCCATGCGCGCGGGGTGCAGGTTGCTGCCGTAGGCCGCGTACTGGGGCATGCCGGGGACTGTATCCAGCCGTCGGCCGCCTCCCGCCGCACCGCGGGCGCCGCGGCCGGGGGCCCCGGAGCGGCGGCCCCTGCGTCCGGGCGGGTGCAGGGCCCGCGCCGGCGGGGCTGCGAGGCAGAATGGCGCCGATGTCTCCCTCCGAGCGCGACGCGCAGACCCCGGCCCCCGACCCCGGCGCCGCGGCCCCGGGCAGCGACGGCGTCGCGCCGTCCGACGCCCCCGTCGCGGACGACGGCGCCCCCGGCGCCGAGGGCATGGGCGCTCCCGCCGAGCGCTCCCCGGAGGGCAGCGAGGCCGACGGCTCGGCCGCGCCCCCGCGCGGCGCCGCCCGGGCCGACGACGAGGACGCCGACCGCCGCGCCGCCGAGCCGCCCCTGCCCGTGCGCTCCGCGGTCACCGACGTCGCCAGCACGCGCGTCGTCGTCCTCGGCGGCGGCCCCGGCGGCTACGAGGCGGCGCTCGTCGCGGCGCAGCTCGGCGCCTCCGTGACGGTCGTCGAGCGCGACGGTCTGGGCGGGTCGACGGTGCTCACCGACGTCGTGCCCTCGAAGACGCTCATCGCGACCGCGGAGGTCATGGCGACCGTCACCGAGTCCGTCGAGCTGGGCCTGCGCTTCCCGGGTGCCGGGCGCGGCGAGACCGACGCCGAGAGCGCCGTCACGGTGGACCTCGACAAGGTCAACACCCGCGTGCGCGGGCTCGCGAAGGCGCAGTCCGAGGACATCCGCGAGCGCCTCGAGCGCGAGGGCGTCGACGTCCTCGTCGGCCGCGGCACCGTCCTCGCCCCCGACCGGGTGCGCGTCGAGCTCGCCGACGGCGGCACGCGGGACCTGAGGGCCGACGTCCTCCTGCTCGCGACCGGCTCCCACCCGCGCGAGCTGCCCGACGCGATGCCGGACGGCGAGCGGATCCTCACGTGGAAGCAGCTCTACGACCTCACCGAGCTGCCGGAGCGCCTGGTCGTCGTCGGGTCCGGCGTCACCGGCGCCGAGTTCGCCAACGCCTACGAGGCGCTGGGCTCCGACGTCGTCCTCGTCTCGAGCCGCGACCGCGTGCTCCCGGGCGAGGACGCCGACGCCGCGCAGGTCATCGACGACGTCTTCCGCCGCCGCGGGATGACCGTCATGGCCCGCTCGCGGGCGCAGTCGGTGGCGCGCGACGGCGACGGCGTGCTCGTCACGCTCGCCGACGGGCGCGAGGTCCGCGGCTCGCACTGCCTCATGGCCGTCGGGTCGATCCCCAACACGGCCGGGCTGGGCCTGGAGGAGGCCGGCATCCGCACGTCGGAGTCCGGCCACGTCGTCGTCGACCGGGTCTCGCGCACGTCGATCCGCGGGGTCTACGCCGCCGGCGACTGCACGGGCGTCCTGCCGCTCGCGTCGGTGGCGGCGATGCAGGGGCGCATCGCCATGTGGCACGCCCTGGGCGACGCCGTCTCCCCGCTCAAGCTGCGGACGGTGGCGGCCAACGTGTTCACCGCACCGGAGATCGCGACGGTCGGCTGGACCCAGGCGCAGATCGAGTCCGGCGAGGCGCAGGGGCAGGTGGTCAAGCTCCCGCTGGCGGGCAACGCCCGCGCGAAGATGCAGGGCATCCACGACGGCTTCGTGAAGCTGTTCTGCCGCACCGGTTCCGGCACGGTGATCGGCGGCGTCGTCGTCAGCCCCCGCGCCAGCGAGCTCGTCTTCCCGCTGACGCTCGCCGTCGAGCACCGCCTCACGGTCGACCAGGTGGCCCACGCCTTCAGCGTCTACCCCTCGCTGTCCGGCTCCCTCGCCGAGGCCGCCCGCCGCCTGCACACGGCGCCCGAGGTCGACTGACCCCGACGTCGCCGCTTCGGACGTCGTCGCCTTCCTCTCCGTCCCGAGGCGCCTCCTCCGCACTTCGTCGTCACAGTGTCGGCCGCGGGGGGCTGCTGACGGCACTTCGTCGTCAGTTCGCTTCAGCAGACGCCTGCGTCACGGCACTTCGTCGTCAGATGGCCGTCGAGGCGGTCTGGAGCGGGCGTCACCGCCTCGACATCGCGGCGCGCACGAGGGCCACCGCCCGTCCCGGCTCGGCGAGGTCGGCCGCGGTCACGTGCACCACCACCCACCCCGCCTCCCGAAGACGGTTGAGCCGAGCGCGGTCCTTCTCGAGCTGCTCCCTGGCGGCGTGCCACTGCCCGTCGTACTCGATGGCGATGCGCAGGTCCGGCAGCGCGAGGTCCACCCGCGCGACCGAACGGCCGAGATGGCGGACGACGACCTGCGGCACGACGTGGACACCGGCCCGGCGCAGGAGCACCCGGAGTGCGGACTCCGGCAGGGACTCGGCCGACGCGTCGACCTGGTCGAGCGCCGTCCTCACGGCCGCGACGTCGTTGTCGTGGCGCCCCTCCAGCCACGCGGCGAGTCGGTCGGTCGAGACCTCGCCGCGGCGGACGAGCTCGTCGAGGCGGCCGACGGCCAGCGTGAGAGGGACGCGTGCCGCAGCGTCGAAGGCCATGCGCTCGGGGACGGCGAGGGTCGTGGTCCGCCATGGCGTCCCCGCGACGAGCGGAGCGCTCGACCGCCGGACCCGGACGCCCCGGATGGCGGGGTGCGCTCCACCGGACGGCAGCACGGCCTCCACGGGATCCCGCGGCGAGAGCCAGTCGGCGCCTCGGACGGTCGCGGCTGAGGGGCCGGTGACCTGCGCCGAGGAGGGGAGGAGCAGGCCGGCCGCCTCGCACATCAGCGGGTGCGTGACCTCGACGTCGCGACGCGTGTACACGCCGTGGAGCAGGCGTCGCCACCGGCCGTCACGGAGCTGCCGCGGGGTGAGGACGCCCGCCTCGACGGCATCGCGGCCGCGGAAGACGAGGGGCAGGTCGAGGTCGTCGAGGTCGCGCACAGGAGGACGGTGCCGGGGCGGCGCGGTCCTCGGCGCGCGTCGTCCACAGGAAGCGGAGGCCGCACTTCGTCGCCGAAGTGACCTCCGCGGGTCGACCCGGGCGGCGTCGTGTCGACGAAGTGCGGTGCAGCCGTCCCTGGAAAGGGCGATGTGTCGACGAAGTGCGGTGAAAACACCCCTAGCAATGGCGATGTGTCGACGATGTGCCGGGGACGGCCCTCCGAGGGCATCTCCTCAGGAGGGGTCGACGACCTCGCAGACCACCGCGCCGGAGGCGATGGACTGCCCGACCTGGGCCTGCAGGCCCTTGACGACGCCGGCGCGGTGGGCCACCAGGGGCTGCTCCATCTTCATCGCCTCGAGCACGACGACGGTGTCGCCGGCCTCGACGGCGTCGCCCTCGGCGACCGCGACGCTGACGACCGTGGCCTGCATGGGGGAGGTGAGGGACTCACCGCTCGCCGCCGCCTTCTGGGCGCGGCCGCGGCGGGCCTTGGCCCGGCCGGGAGCCGCGGCCGGGGCTCCCGACGAGACGCCGAGCCCGGCGGGGAGCACGACCTCGAGGCGTCGACCGCCGACCTCGACGACGACGCCCTCGCGCTCGACCGGCTCCGGGCCGTCGGCGACGGGGCCGGCGTAGGGCTCGACCCGGTTGTCGAACTCCGTCTCGATCCACCGCGTGTGGACCGTGAAGGGGCCCTCGCCGCCGGTGACCTCCGGCGCGAAGGCCGGGTCGACGACGACGGCGCGGTGGAAGGGCAGCACGGTCGGCATGCCGTCGACGACGAACTCGCCGAGCGCGCGGCGGGCGCGCTCGAGGGCCTGGCGCCGGGTCGCGCCGGAGACGACGAGCTTGGCCAGCATGGAGTCGAAGGCGCCTGCGACGGCGTCGCCCGCCACGACGCCGGAGTCGAGCCGGACGCCCGGGCCCGACGGGGCCTCGAAGCGCCTCGCGGTGCCCGGCGCGGGCAGGAAGCCGCGGCCGGCGTCCTCCGCGTTGATGCGGAACTCCAGCGAGTGGCCGCGCACCGGCGGGTCGTCGTACCCGAGCGGCTCACCGGCGGCGAGGCGCAGCTGCTCGCGGACGAGGTCGAGCCCGGTGACCTCCTCGGAGACCGGGTGCTCGACCTGCAGGCGCGTGTTGACCTCGAGGAAGGAGATGGTGCCGTCCTGCGCGACGAGGAACTCGCAGGTGCCCGCTCCGACGTACCCGGCGGTGCGCAGGATCGCCTTGGACGCGCGGTACAGCTCGGCCTGCTGCTCGGCCGTGAGGTAGGGCGCCGGCGCCTCCTCGACGAGCTTCTGGTTGCGCCGCTGCAGGGAGCAGTCGCGCGTGGAGACGACGACGACGCCGCCGTGGGCGTCGGCCAGGCACTGGGTCTCCACGTGCCGGGGCCGGTCGAGGAAGCGCTCGACGAAGCACTCGCCCCGGCCGAACGCCGTCACGGCCTCGCGCACGGCGGACTCGTAGGAGGCCTCGACCTCGCCGCGCTCGCGCACGACCTTGAGGCCGCGACCGCCGCCGCCGTGGGCGGCCTTGATGGCGACCGGCAGGCCGTGCTCGTCGACGAAGGCGAGCACCTCCTCGACGCCGGACACGGGGTCCTTCGTGCCCGCCACCAGGGGGGCGCCGACCTGCTCGGCGATCTTGCGGGCCGCCACCTTGTCCCCGAGGGAGCGGATCGCCGCGGGCGGGGGGCCGACCCACACGAGGCCGGCGTCGATGACGGCCTGGGCGAAGTCGGCGTTCTCCGAGAGGAACCCGTAGCCGGGGTGGACGGCGTCGGCGCCCGACCGGCGGGCGACGTCGAGGAGCAGGTCCTGGCGCAGGTAGGACTCGCCCGGCGTCACGCCGCCCAGGGCGTGGGCCTCGTCGGCGGTGCGGACGTGGAGGGCGTCACGGTCGGGGTCGGCGTAGACGGCGACCGAGGTCAGCCCCTCGTCGGCGCACGCCCGGGCCACCCGGACGGCGATCTCCCCGCGGTTCGCGATGAGGACCTTGGTGATCGTGCGCCCGCCGTCGTCCGCCGTCGCCATGCCTCGTCCGCCTCCTGGTGCTCGGGTGCCGTCCGTGGCGCTCGCCGGACCGACCCGGCTCCGCGCCGCCGGGGAGCCTAGTCCGGTGCGACGGCCCGTCCGTCCCGCCGGGCCGTCGCGGCGGAGGTCGAGACGCTCGCTGCGGCGTCATGTCGACGACGCGCCCCCGGAGGGCGTGCTCGAGGGGCGATGTGTCGACGAAGTGCTGGGGGAGGGGACGTGCGGACGGCGACGTGTCGACGAAGTGCCGGGAGGGCGGCCCTGCGGAGGACGAGGTGCCGACGAAGTGCGGCGAGGCGAGGAGGGCTACGGCGTCCGCAGGTCCGACCAGCGCACGCCGACCTCGCCGAGCATCCCGCGCAGGGTGGCGAGGCCGAGGCCGACGACGGCGGACGGCTCGCCCTCGACGCCCGCGACGTACGGGCCGCCGAGGCCGTCGAGGGTGAAGGCGCCGGCCACGCGCAGCGGCTCGCCGGTGGCGACGTAGGCCTCGACCTCGGCGTCGTCGACGTCGGCGAAGCGGACGGTCGTCGACGAGACGGCGCCGAGCGTGGCGCCCGTGCCGCCGTCCTCGCGCGCGTCCACGAGCCAGTGGCCGGTGTGGAGGACGCCCGAGCGGCCGCGCATGCGCCGCCAGCGCGCCGCGGCCTCGGCGTCGTCGACGGGCTTGCCGTGGACCTCGCCGTCGAGCTCGAGCACCGAGTCGCAGCCGACGACGAGCAGCGGCTCGTCCTCGGCCACGTCGAGCTCGTCGAGCCGGCCGGCGACGTCCTCGGCCTTCGCGCGGGCGAGGACGAGGCAGACGTCCTCGGCGTCGGTGACGCCGTAGCGCTCGACGACGGCGGGCTCGTCGACCCCGCTGACGAGCACGAGCGGGTCGGTGCCCGCCGAGCGCAGGAGCGCGAGCCGGGCGGGGGAGGCGGAGGCGAGGACGAGGCGCACGCGAGGACCGTAGACGCGGTGGCCGCGCCGGCCGCCACCCGCCCCGGCCCCGGAGGGACGGCGCGAGGGCGCGGCGCGTCGGGGACGCCGCAGGCCCGCTCCCGGCGAGGGAGCGGGCCTGCGGCGGAGGTGCCCCGCGAGCGGGGCGGGAGCGGGTCAGGCCGGGGCGCCGACCCGGGTGCCGTCGTCGGCGCCGCGACGGGCGTCGTCGGCCTCGCCGGTGCGCACGCCGGCGTCCTCGCGCTCGTCGTCGCGGGGCGCGAGCGGGTCGCGGCCGCGGGGGGCGTGGTAGGCCTCGACGTCGAGGATGCCCTCGCGCTTGGCCACGATCGCGGGCACGAGCGCCTGCCCGGCCACGTTGGTGGCGGTGCGGATCATGTCGAGGATCGGGTCGATGGCCAGGAGCAGGCCGACGCCCTCGAGCGGCAGGCCGAGCGTCGAGAGGGTCAGCGTGAGCATGACCACGGCGCCCGTGAGGCCCGCCGTGGCGGCCGAGCCGACCACGGACACGAAGGCGATGAGCAGGTAGTCCGTGATGCCGAGGTCGATCCCGAAGAGCTGCGCCACCGTGATGGCGGCGAGCGCCGGGTAGATCGCCGCGCAGGAGTCCATCTTCGTCGTCGCGGCGAGCGGGACGGCGAACGAGGCGTAGGTCCGCGGGACGCCGAGGTTCCGCTCGGCGACGCGCTGGGTGACGGGCAGCGTCCCCACCGAGCTGCGGGAGACGAAGGCCAGCGTGATGGCGGGCCAGGCGCCGGAGAGGTACTTGCGCGCGGACAGCCCGTGGAGGCGGGCGAGCAGCGGGTACACGCCGAGCATGACGATGAGCGACCCGACGTAGACGTCGGCGGTGAAGACGGCGAGCGGCGCGACGAGGTCCCAGCCGTAGGACGCGACGGCGTTGCCGAGCAGGCCCGCGGTGCCGATGGGCGTGAGGCGGATGACCCACCACAGCGCGGTCTGGGTCACGGCGAGCGCGGAGCGGACGACGGCGAGGAAGGGCTCGGCCTTCTCGCCGGTCTTGAGGATGGCCGCGCCGATGACGAGCGCGAGCACGACGAGGGACAGGACGCCGAAGGACAGGCTCGTCGACGCCGTCGCCGAGGTGCCCGAGGGGTCGACCGCGACGTCCGTGCGCGCGCCGAGGCTGAAGACGTTGGCCGGCACGAGCTGGTCGAGGAAGTCGGTCCACCCGCCCTGCGTGCTCGACGCCGTGGCTCCCTCCGTGCTGATGTCGGCGTTGGCGCCGGGGTTCGTCAGCAGGCCGATGCCGATGCCGATCGTCACGGCGATCAGCGAGGTGATGGCGAACCACAGCAGCGTCTGCCCCGCCAGCCGGGCGGCGTTCGTCACCTCCCGCAGGTTGGCGATCGAGACGATGATCGCCGTCACGACGAGCGGCGGGACGACGACCCGCAGCAGCTGGACGAAGGTGCTGCCGATGGTGGCGAGGGTGGTCGTCAGGGCGTTCGGGTCCTCGGAGGTGCCGCCGAGGGAGCGGGCGAGGACGCCGAGCCCGACGCCGACCACGAGGCCGACGAGGATCTGGGCGCCGAAGGGGATGCGCGCGGCGCGGCGGAGGAGAGTCACGGCGGCTCGCAACCACCGCCGGGTCCGGCGGCATTCCCGGCTATCCCGACCTCCGCGGTCGGGATAGCCGGGGGAGGGTGAGCGGCCCGCGGCCGGGGGTCAGGCGGCCGGCGACATCGCCGCGCGCAGCACGTCCAGCCCCACGGCGCCGAGGTCGAGCGCGCGCCGGTGGAAGGCGCGCAGGTCGAAGGCGTCGCCCTCCCGGGCGCGCACCTCCTCGCGCAGCTGCAGCCACAGGCGCTCGCCGACCTTGTACGACGGCGCCTGCCCCGGCCAGCCCAGGTAGCGCAGGTGCTCGAAGCGGCGCACCGGCTCGTCCTGGCGCGCGTGGGCCGTGAGGTAGGCCCAGACCGCGTCGGCGTCCCAGGTGCCGCCGCCGACCTCGGCGGGCGCGGCGAGGCCGCAGTGCAGGCCGATGTCGACGACCACGCGGGAGGCGCGCAGCACCGACCCGACGAGCATCCCCATGCGGTCGCCCGGGTCGTCGAGGTGGCCGAGCTCGGCCATGAGGCGCTCGGCGTAGAGCGCCCAGCCCTCGCCGTACCCGCTGCTCCAGGCCATCGTGCGGCGCCAGCGGTTGAGGAGGTCGGAGCGCACCATGGCGTGCCCGACCTGCAGGTGGTGGCCGGGGACGCCCTCGTGGAAGACGGTCGTCGTGTCCAGCCAGGTGGAGAACGAGGTCTGCCCGGGCGGCACGGAGAACCACATGCGCCCCGGCCGGGTGAGGTCCTCGCTCGGGCCCGTGTAGTAGATGGCGCCGGACGCCGACGGGGCGATGCGGCACTCCAGGCGCCGCAGCGGCGCGGGGACGTCGAAGTGCTCGCGCCCCAGCTCCTCGACGGCCCAGTCGGACAGGCGCTGCATCCAGGCGGTGAAGGCGGCGGCGTCGGGCAGCCGGCGGGCGGGGTCGGCGTCGAGGACGGCGATCGCCTCGTCGACGCCCGCCCCGGGGCGGATCCGCTCCGCGACCTCGGCCATCTCCGCCTCGATGCGCGCGACCTCCTCGAGGCCCCACGCGTAGGTCTCCTCGAGGTCGACCTCGGCGCCGAGGAAGAGGCGGCTGCGCAGCGCGTACTCCTCGCGGCCGCAGGCGTCCTCGTCGCTCGCGCGGGGGAGGACGTCCTCGGTGAGCGCGCGCGCGAGGTCGGCGTAGGCGCCGCGGGCGGCGGCGGCGCCGCGCTCGAGGTCGGCGGCCAGCGCGCCCCCGGGGGCCGCTCCGTCGGGTCGCGCCCCGGCGACGAGGGCGTCGAAGAAGCCGCCGGCTCCGGCGAACTCGGCGGCCTGCTCGGCGCCGGCGCGCACCTGGCGCCGGGCGGGCGCCCGACCGCCGTCGCACGCGGCCCGCAGCGACGTCGTGTAGCCGGCGAGCGCGTCCGGGACGCGCGCCAGCCGGCGGGCGACGACGGCCCAGTCCTCCGCCGTCGCCACCGGCATGAGGTCGAAGACCTCGCGGACGTCCTGCAGCGGCGTCGCGAGCACGGTGACCTCGCCCGAGCCGAGGCCCGCGTCCGCCATCTCGACCTCGAGGCCGAGCCGCTCGCGCATCGCGGCGACGGTGACGGCGTCGACGTCGTCGCGCACCGCGTCGGCGGGCAGCGCCTCGAGCGCCGCGAGCGTGCGCCGGGCGAGGTCGGCCCGCGCGGCGTCGCCCGCGGGGCCGTAGTCGGTCATCTCGTCGTCGTGCCCGGGGGCGCCCATGCCGGTGGCCGCCACCGGGTCGAGGGCGGCGTAGGCGTCCACGTGGGCGTCGGCGAGCTCGTCGACGGCGGAGGGCTGGCGGAGGGCGGTGACATCGGTGTCGGGCACCCGCCGCACCCTAGGCGGGGCCCCCGAGCCACCGGGACGGCGACGTGCCGACGACGCGCGGGGAGGGAGGGGCCGGGTCAGGCGCCGCCGGCCTTGAGGGCGGCGAGCCGGGCCTCGACCTCGAGGGCGTCGGAGTCGGCCTCGAGCTCCTCGAACTGCGCGTCGATCGACGACGCCGCCAGCTCGGCCCGGCCGGCGGCGCGGGCCTCCTCGCGGCGCACCTTCTCCTCGAAGCGGGAGACCTCGCTCGTGGGGTCCATGAGGTCGATGCCCTTCACCGCGTCGTGCATGCGGTTCTGGGCCTCGGCCACCTTGGCGCGGGACGCCAGCTGGTCGCGCTTGGTGCGCAGGTCGGCCAACTTGCCGCGCATGCCGTCGAGGCCCTTCTTGAGCTTCTCGACGACCTCCGTCTGCGCGGCGATCTGGGGCTCGAAGCCGCGCAGCTCGGACTCGGCGGCCATCTGCCGCTGCAGCGCCACCTTCGCGAGGGTGTCGAAGCGGTCGGCCTCCGCGGCGCTCCCGGACGCGCGCAGGTCGTCGGCGCGCCGGCTCGCGGCGAGCGCCTTGCCGCCCCACTCCGAGGCCGTCTGGCGCGCCTCGGCGGCGTCGGCCTCGAGCAGGCGGAGGTTGCCGATCGTCTGCGCGACGGCGTCCTCGGCCTCCCGGATGCTCGCGGTGTAGTCGCGGACCATCTGGTCGAGCATGACCTCGGGGTCCTCCGCGGCGTCCAGCGCCGCGTTGAGGTTGGCCCGGACCAGCTGCCCGACCCGTCCGAGCAGGGACTGCTGCGCCATCGTCGATCGTCCTTTCGTCGTCACCCGTGCTGCGGCGCCGCGCGGC
>NZ_JBBHZG010000001.1:19382-145073 GCF_037482305.1 Pseudokineococcus sp. 5B2Z-1 | reverse complement strand
TCCCCCCCCCCCCCCCCCGTGCCGGTGCGAGCCTGCCACGACGGCGCGCCCGGGGTCGGTCGTCGAGCGCGGGCAGCCACCCGGGGCGGAGAAAGGAGCACGAAGTCCGCACCAGGGGCCCTCCCGGACGGAGAAGGGCTACGAGGTCCGTCGCGGTCGGCGCTCAGAAGCGCCCGCCACCGCCCGAGCCGCCGAAGCCGCCGCCCCCGAAGCCCCCGCCGCCGCCGGAGCCGCCGAAGCCACCGCCCCCGAAACCGCCGCCTCCGAAGCCACCGCCCCCGAAGCCCCCGCCACCGCCGAGGCCCCCGCCGCGGTGGCCTCCGCCGCCGGTGAGGACGGCGCCGAGGATGCCCCCGAGCACGGCGGCCTCCACGGACGAGCCGCGCCGGCCGCCGTACCCGCCCCCGTCGAAGGGGCCGCGGCGGTCGAGGTCGTCGTGCGCGCTGCGCTGGGCCCCCTCGGCCAGCGCGTCCGCGCGCCGCGCCTCGGCCAGCGCCGTGACGGGGTCGTCGTCCGCCGCCCGCTCGGCGCGCGCGAGGGCGTGCTCGGCGTCGCGCAGCAGGGCGCGGGCCTCCTGGCCGACGCCGCCGCGGCGCACCGCGACGACGTCGCGGGCCGCGGCGACCTCGGCGCGCGCGGCGACGAGCGCGTGGTCCAGCCCCGAGCGCGCGCGCCGCGCCCGGACCCTGCGCTCGCGCACCGACGCGAGGGCGGCGTCGAGGGCCTCGTCCGCCTCCTCGAGGCGGCGCAGCGCCGTCAGGGGGTCCTGGCGCCCGGGCTGCTGGGCGGCCTCCGCCTCGGCGACGGCGGCGCGGGCCCGCGCCAGGAGGGGGGCGAGCTCGCGGGCGTCGCCGCCGACGCCGAGGAGCGCCTGCGCCTCGGCGAGGTCCTGCTCGGTCTCCGCGCGGGCGTCGGCGAGGTGGCGCTCGGCCTCCTCGAGCTCGCGCTCGCGCGCGCCGACGCCGTCGAGCAGCCGACGGGCGCGGGTCGTCGCCTGGTCGGCGGCGCGGGCGGCGAGGGCGGCGCGGCCCGTGTCGCCGGCGGCCACGGCCGCCCGCCCCTCCTCGACCTCGTCCTCGGCGAGGTCGAGCGAGGCGCCCGCGTCGTCCGGGGCGGTGCGCACCGCCGCGACGGCGGCGTCGGCGTACTCGCGGTGGAGGGCGGCGAGGCGCTCGTGCTCCTGCGCCACCCGCGGCCGCAGGGCGGCGACGTCGTCGGCGCGCGCGTCGAGCACGGCGCCGGCGCGGCGGCCGAGGTCGCGCAGCGCGTCGAAGGCCTCGGCCTGCTCGTCGAGCGCGGCGTCCGCACGGCCGCAGCGCTCGAGCACCTCGGCCAGCGCCGCGCGCCGCCCCGCCTCGTCGACCTCGACGCGGTCGCCGCCCTCGCCCTCGCCCTCGCCGTCGGCGCGGCGCCGGGCGGCGAAGGCGGCGGACAGGTCGGCGCGGGCCCCGGCGAGGGCGCGCTCGAAGGGCACGACGGCCTCGTCGCCGAACTCCGCCCGCGCGAACTCCACCTCGTTCGCCGACGCCATCACCGCGTCGTCGACGGCGACGAGCGCCGAGCCAGCGCGCCGCTCGAGGTCGGGGAGGGGCTCGACCGGCGCCGGGGCGGGCTCGGGGGCGCGGCGGCGCGCCCGGTCCGAGCGCCGCTCGCGGCGGCCGCGCACCAGGGCGACGACCACGGCGACGGCGACGCCGACGAGCAGGAGCACGACGAGGACCGCGAGGCCGGACACGCCCCCCGACCCGCCGTCGGAGCCTCCGGCCGCCTGCCCCGCCGGCGCACCGGCGCCCGCCGACGTCGCGAGGGCGTCGGCGTAGGCGTCGACGGCGCCCGCCCAGTCGTCCAGCGCCAGACGGCTCTCGGCGGCGGCGTTCGCGGCCGGGGCGTCGACGTCCGCGTCGACGACGCTGCCGTAGGCGCGGTCGCCCGTCGCCACCGCGAGGACGCCGTCGCCGTCTCCCAGCTGGGACAGCTCGCCGGTCTGCTGGGCCCACTCCTGGCCGCCCAGGCCGTCGAAGCTGTCGACGAAGACGACGAAGAGCTGGACGCCGGTCTCGGCGCGCAGGTCGGCGAGGGCCTGCTCCACCTGCTGCTCGTCGTCGACCAGGGCACCCACCTGGTCGGTGACCTGCTCGTCGAGCCGCAGGGGGGCGACGGCCGACGCCGGCGGTGCGAGGAGCAGGGGCGCGAGCACGGCGAGCAGCACCCCCAGCAGGGCCGCGGGGGCGGACCCCGGCGCCGTGGCTCGCCGGGCGCTCACCGCCCGGCCCATCCGCCCGCCCAGGCGCTCGTCCGCCAGGCGTCGGGGGAGGGCAGCAGGACGCCGAGCCGGTCCGCCGGGTCGTCCCAGCGGGAGCCGGCGGGAGCCTCGGCGGGGTCCGGGGCGTGCGCGCCGCCGAGCCGGGCGGCGACGACGGCGACGAGGGCGGCCAGCTCGACGTCGTCCGGCGCGCCGCGGACGACGCGCAGCACCGGTGCGCCGGACCCGGCCGCCTCGACGGCCCCCTCGACCGCCCCGTCGGGCGCGCTGCTCACAGCGGGATGTTCCCGTGCTTCTTGGCGGGGAGCTGCTCGCGCTTGCCGCGCAGCGCCCGCAGCGCCTTGACCACCTCGGCGCGCGTGCGCGACGGCGGGATGACGGCGTCGACGTAGCCGCGCTCCGCCGCGATGTAGGGGTTGGCGAGCGTGTCCTCGTACTCGGCGACGAGGTCCGCGCGCAGCGCCTCGACGTCGCCGCCGGCCTCGGCGGCCTCCTTCAGGCGACCCCGGTGGAGGATGTTGGCCGCCCCCTGCGCGCCCATGACGGCGATCTGCGCCGTCGGCCACGCGAGGTTGACGTCGGCCCCGAGGTGCTTGGAGGCCATGACGTCGTAGGCGCCGCCGTAGGCCTTGCGCGTGATGACGGTGACGAGCGGCACCGTCGCCTCGGCGTAGGCGTAGATGAGCTTGGCGCCGCGCCGGATGATGCCGTTCCACTCCTGGTCGGTGCCGGGGAGGAAGCCGGGGACGTCGACGAGCGTGAGCACGGGCACGTTGAACGCGTCGCACGTGCGCACGAAGCGGGCGGCCTTCTCGCTCGCGTCGATGTCGAGGCACCCGGCCAGCTGCATCGGCTGGTTCGCGACGACGCCGACCGACCGGCCCTCGACCCGGCCGAAGCCGCAGATGACGTTGGGCGCGAAGAGCTCGGAGACCTCGAGGAAGTCGCCGTCGTCGAGCAGGTGCTCGACCACGCGGTGCATGTCGTAGGGCGCGGACGCCGCGTCGGGCACCAGCTCGTCGAGCTCGAGGTCCTCGTCCGTCGTCTCGAGGCCGCGGGGGTCCTCGGGCGCGACGACCGGCGCCTCGGAGAGGTTGTTGCTCGGCAGGTGCGCCAGGAGGTCCTTGACGTAGGCGATGGCCGCGTCCTCGTCCTCGGCGAGGTGGTGCGCGCTGCCGCTGCGCGCGTTGTGCGTGCGCGCGCCGCCCAGCTCCTCCATCGTCACGTCCTCGCCCGTGACGGTGCGGATGACGTCCGGGCCCGTGATGAACATCTGCGACGTGCCGTCGACCATGACGGTGAAGTCGGTGAGGGCGGGGGAGTAGACGTGCCCGCCGGCGGCCGCGCCGAGGATCACCGAGACCTGCGGGACGACGCCGGACAGGTGCGCGTTGCGCCGGAAGATCTCGCCGTAGAGCCCGAGGGAGACGACGCCCTCCTGGATCCGCGCGCCGCCGCCCTCGACGAGGCCGACGACGGGGCAGCCCGTCTTCAGGGCCAGGTCGAGCACCTTGACGATCTTCTCCCCGTACACCTCGCCGAGGGACCCGCCGAAGACGGTGACGTCCTGGCTGAAGACGGCGACCGGGCGGCCGTCGACCGTGCCGTAGCCCGTGACGACGCCGTCGCCCGGCGGCCGGCGGCGCTCCTGCCCGAACTGCGTCGAGCGGTGGCGGGCGAGGGCGTCGAGCTCGGTGAAGGAGTCCTCGTCGAGCAGCGCCTCGAGGCGCTCGCGCGCCGTCCCCTTGCCGCGGGAGTGCTGGCGCTCGACCATCCGCGCCGAGCCCGCGTGCACGGCCTCGTCGGTGCGGGCGGCGAGGTCGGCGATCTTCGCCGCGGTGGTGTGCGGCGCGTCGTCGCGGCCGGGGGCGGCGCCGCTCTCGTCGGCTGCTGCGGGCATGGGGAGGGCCTCCGGGGGACGGGCGGCGCCGCGGCGTCCTCGGCCGGCGGCTCGGTCGGTGGTCTCGGCGCTCGGTCCTCGGCGGCGCCCCTGCGGGGAGGTCTGAGCGCGACGGTCGGCGACTCTAGTGCGCCTACGCTGCCGGGGTGAGCAGCGCCGGGCCCTGGGCGGACCTCGCCCGCCCGCCGCTGCGGGGGGCGGCGCTGCGGTCCGCCCTCGTGCGCCCGGCCGGGCCGCTCGGCCGGCTCGAGGTCGAGGCGGCCCTCGACTCGACGAGCACCGCGCTCGCCGAGCGCGCCCGCGCTGAGCCCGGCGCCTGGCCCGACCTCTCGGTGCTCGTGGCCGAGCACCAGGTGCAGGGACGGGGGCGGCGCGGCCGCACCTTCACCACCGCCCCGCGCGCGGCCCTCACCGCCTCCGTCCTCCTGCGCGCGCCCGCCGGCTCCGCCCCCTCCCTGCCGTGGCTGCCGCTGCTCACGGGCCTCGCCGTCGTCGAGGTGCTGCGTCGGCGCGCCGGGCTGCAGGCCGTGCTCAAGTGGCCCAACGACGTGCTGGTGCCCCCTCCGCCGCGCCCTCCGGCCGCAGCCACCGCCGGACCCGCCTCCGCGGGGCCCGCGAAGGTCTGCGGCGTGCTCGCCGAGGTGCTGCCGCCCGGTGCCGGGGCGCCGGACGAGGGCCCCGTCGTCGTCGTGGGGGTCGGGATCAACGTCGACGCCCGGGCGGACGAGCTGCCCGCCGCGGGCGCCACCTCGCTGCGCCTCGGCGGCGCCGCGACCACCGACCGGGACGTGCTGCTGCGGGCGCTCCTGCGCCGCCTCGCCGACCACTGGGAGCGCTGGGGCGCCGCGGCGGCCGGGGGCGGCCCGCTGCCCGCCGGCCTCACCGACCCCGTCCGCGAGGTCTGCTCCACGCTGGGCGAGCGCGTGAGGGTCGAGCTGCCGGGCGGTGCGGCGCTCGAGGGCGTGGCCGAGTCGCTGGACGCCTCGGGGGCGCTCGTCGTCCGCACGGCGGACGGGCCGCGCGCCGTCACGGCCGGCGACGTCGTGCACCTGCGCCCGGGCGACGGCGCCCCGGCGCCCGACGGCGGGCGCAGGTGAGCGGGGCCGCCCCCGCGCCAGGACCCGGACCGGACGCCCGTCCCGGCGACGGCGCGGGGGCCGGGCCGGCCGGGTCCGACGCGCTCGCCCGGGCGGCCCTGGCCGCGGAGCGGGCGCTGCTGGGCGGGGAGCCCTCGCTGTCGCGCCGCGAGGTGGCGACCGCCGCGGGGGTGCGGCTGCGGGACGCGCGGGCGCTCTGGCGGGCGCTGGGCCTGCCGAACGTCGAGTCCTCCGTGCCGGCCTTCACGCAGACCGACGTCGACGCGCTGGCGCAGGTCACCCGCCTCGTCGCGGACGTCCGGCTCGGCGAGGAGCGGGCGCTGGAGCTGGCGCGGGCCATCGGGCGGACGATGGACCGGCTGGCGTCCTGGCAGGTCCAGCTGCTGCTGGAGGAGACCGGCAGCGCCGACGAGGTGCCCGCCCGGCTGCAGGAGGTGGTCGAGGACCTGCGCCCGCTGCTCGACTACACGTGGCGCCGCCACCTCGCGCACGCGCTCGACCAGCTGGCCGCCGACCGGCTCGCCCGCGACCCGGCCATGACGATGCAGCGCACGGTCGGCTTCGCCGACATCGTCGCGTTCACGAGCGTGGCCCGGCGGGTCTCCGAGACCGAGCTCGGCCGGCTCGTCCACCGCTTCGAGGTGACCGCGGCCGACGTCGTGGCGCGCCACGGCGGCCGGGTCATCACGATGGTCGGCGACGAGGTGCTCTTCGCCTGCGCCCCGGGGGCGGCGCCGGCCGGCATCGCCCTCGACCTCGCGGAGGCCATGGACGAGGACCCCGACCTCCCGCGCGTGCGGGTCGGGCTCGCCACCGGGCGGGTCGTCGCGCGGCTCGGCGACCTCTTCGGCACGCCCGTCAACCGCGCCTCCCGGCTCACGGCGATCGCCCGGCCCGGCACGGTCCTCCTCGACGGCCCCACCGCCCACCCCCTGGTCGGCACGCCCGGGCTGGACCTGCGGCCGCTGAGGGAGCGCGAGCTGCGCGGGCTGGGTCCCGTGCGCCCCTGGCTCCTGCGCCGCTCACCGGCGGGGGCGGGCACCGGCTCGGGCGCGGACCCGGAGGGGGCGGCGTCGCCGTCCGACGACGAGGCGCTCTGGCGCCTCGAGGGCCTCGGCGGGCCCTGAGGAGCCCTCAGCCGCGGCCCTCGCGCCGGGGCAGGCGGCGGACGAGGTCGAGGACGGCCCACCAGGTCACGCGGACGACGGCCTCGCCGACGATGGCGGGGCCCATCTTGGAGCGGCCGGCGGCGCGCTCGACGAAGGTGATGGGCACCTCGACGACCCGTGCCCCGTGGCGCACCGCGCGGAGCGTCGTCTCCACCTGGAAGCAGTAGCCCGTGGAGCGCATGCCCGCGACGCCGACGCGCTCGAGCAGCTCCGCGCGGAAGGCGCGGAAGCCCGCCGTGGCGTCGCGCACCCCGAGGCGCAGCGCCGCGCGGATGTAGGCGTTGCCCCCGCGGGAGAGCAGCTGACGGCGGCGCGGCCAGCCCCGCGTGCCGCCCCCGCGCACGTAGCGCGAGCCGATGGCGAGGTCGGCGCCGCCCGGGCCCACGGCGTCGAGCAGGGCCGGCAGGCGGTCGGCCGGGTGGGACAGGTCGGCGTCCATCTCGACGACGACGTCGTACCCGCGCTCGCGGGCCCAGGCGAACCCGGCCCGGTAGGCGGCGCCGAGCCCGTCCTTGCCCGCGCGGCGCAGCAGGTGCACGCGCGGCTCGGGACGGGCGGCGACGAGGTCGCCGCTGCCGTCGGGGCTCGCGTCGTCGACGACGAGGACGTCCGCGCCCGGCGCGGCGGCGAGGACGGCGTCCAGGAGCGCTCCGAGCGTGGCCGCCTCGTCGTAGACGGGCACGACGACGACGGCCCTCACGCGACGGCCCTCACGCGGCGCTGCCCGGCTCTGCCCCACTGCGCCCCGGCCCCGTCCGGTGCGGCCCCGGCACGAGCAGGGCCTCCGACGGCGGGACGGGCGGGGGCCGGTGCCCCGGGACGTCGCGGAAGACCAGCGCCCGGTAGGCGACGAAGCGGAAGGCGGTGCCGAGGACGAGGCCCACGCCGTTGGCGGACACGTTGTCCGCCAGCACGCTCGTGAGCCCGAGGAGGTAGTGGGAGACGGCGAGGCACGCCAGCGCGATGCCGGTGCCGCCGGCGTTCACGGCCAGGAAGAGGAGGAGCTCGCGCCGGGTGGAGCCCGTGGTCCGGTGGCCCCAGGTCCACCACCGGTTGCCGAGCCACGTGACCGCCGTCGCGACGACGGTCGAGACGACCTTGGCGGTGAGGGGCCGGTCCTCGAGCAGGCCGAGGGCCGAGGTCCGCAGGAGGGTGAAGACGCCGACGTCGACGACGAAGCCGGCGCCGCCGACGAGGAGGAAGCGCCACACCTCCTCGCCCACGTGGCGCGGGCGGCGGCGCAGCGCGCTCCGCCAGCGGCCTGCCGTCACGGCCCGGTCTCCTGACGCCACCGCTCCGTCTCCTCCCGCCCGCACCCTCGACACCCCGCACGCCACGGTGCGCGCGGCCGGGCAGCGGCCGTGGTGCGAACCTACCTGCGCTCTCGTGGCGCCCCCGACCGCCCGGGTCGGTGGCGGCTCGGCCCGGACGGGTGAGGAGGACGCGTCCGCCGTCGGTAGCCTCCGCGCGTGCGCCCCTCCCGCTGCCGTCCGCCCCGCCGGTCTCCGGACGGGCCCGCCCGCCGGGGCCGACCGTCCGCCGGGGCCCGCCCGTGAGCGCCGGGGCGACCTCCGCCGACGCCGCGTCGGCGGCGGCCGGGACCCGCACGGGCGCGGGCCCGGGCTTCCCCGTCGTGGCGGTCGTCGGCGGCGGGCAGCTGGCGCGGATGATGCAGCCGGCCGCCGTCGAGCTCGGCGTCGGCCTGCGGGTCCTCGCGACGTCCGCGGCGGAGAGCGCCGCGCTGGCGGTCCCCGACGTGCGCCTGGGCGCCCACACCGACCTCGCCGCGCTGCGGTCGGTCGCGGACGGCGCGGCCGCCCTGACCTTCGACCACGAGCACGTGCCGACCGAGCACCTGCGCGCCCTCGAGGCCGACGGCGTCGCCGTGCGCCCGGGGCCGGCCGCGCTCGTGCACGCCCAGGACAAGCTCGTCATGCGCCGCCGCCTCACCGACCTGGGCGTCCCGTGCCCGCGGTGGGCGCCCGTCGACGACGTCGACGCGCTCGTGGCCTTCGGCGACGGCGGGGACGACGGCGAGGGGGGCTGGCCCGTCGTCCTCAAGACGCCCCGCGGCGGCTACGACGGCAAGGGCGTCCGCGTGCTCGACGACGCCGCCGCCGCGCGCGCCGCGCAGGACTGGTTCGACGCCGCGGACGGCCCCCTGCTCGTAGAGGAGGCCGTGCCCTTCGTCCGCGAGCTCGCCGTCCTCGTCGCCCGCAGCGCCAGCGGGCAGGCTTCGGCCTGGCCCGTCGTCGAGACGGTCCAGGTGGGCGGCGTCTGCAGCGAGGTCACCGCTCCGGCACCGGGTCTCGACGAGGACCTCGCCGCGGAGGTCGTGGGGACGGCGCTGCGCGTCGCCGGGGAGCTCGGCGTCACCGGCGTGCTCGCCGTCGAGTGCTTCGAGACGGCGGACGGCCGGGTCCTCGTCAACGAGCTCGCCATGCGGCCCCACAACTCGGGCCACTGGACGCAGGACGGCGCGGCGACGTCGCAGTTCGAGCAGCACCTGCGGGCGGTGCTCGACCTGCCGCTCGGCTCGCCGCGCGCGCGGGCCCGCTGGACGGTGATGGCCAACGTCCTCGGCTCCCCCCGCGCGGACCGCGCGGCGGAGGACCCGGAGGCCATGTACCGCTCCTACCTGCACGTCATGGCGCGCGACCCGGAGGTCAAGGTGCACCTGTACGGCAAGGGCCCGCGCCCCGGGCGCAAGCTCGGGCACGTCACCGCCTGGGGCGACGACCTCGAGGACGTGCGCGCCCGGGCGCGGCACGCCGCCGCCTTCGTCGCGGGGGACATCGATGAGTGAGGGCCCGCTCGGCGCCGTCGTCGGCGACGGCGACCCGCTCGTCGGCGTCGTCATGGGCTCGGACTCCGACTGGCGCGTCATGGAGGCCGTCTCGACCGCCCTGTCCGAGTTCGCCGTCCCGCACGCCGTGGACGTCGTGTCCGCCCACCGGATGCCCGAGCGGATGGTCGACTACGGCCGCGCCGCCGCCGACCGCGGGCTGCGCGTCGTCGTCGCGGGCGCCGGGGGAGCGGCGCACCTGCCGGGCATGCTGGCCGCGCTGACGCCGCTGCCCGTCGTGGGGGTGCCGGTGCCGCTGGCCCACCTCGACGGCGTGGACTCGCTGCTGTCCATCGTGCAGATGCCGGCGGGCGTGCCCGTGGCCACGGTCTCCGTCGGGGGCGCGCGGAACGCCGGGCTGCTCGCCGTCCGCGTCCTGGCGGCGGGCGACGACGAGCGCGGGGCCGACCTGCGCGCGCGGATGGCGCGATTCCAGGACGCGCTGCGCGCCGCCGCCGAGGCGAAGGGCGCCGCGCTGCGGGAGCGGGTCGGCGGCGCCTGAGGGCGGCCGGCCGCGGCCGCCTCAGACGAGGCCGAGCCGCGGCGCCTCGATCGCCGGGCAGGCGTCCATGACGACGTCGAGCCCGGCCGCGCGGGCGCGGGCCGCGGCGTCCTCGTCGACGACGCCGAGCTGCATCCACACCGCGTGGGCGCCCAGGCGGATCGCCTCGTCGACGACCGCTCCCACGCGCGACGAGTTGACGAAGCAGTCCACGACGTCGAGCGGGCCGTGCCGGTCCGCCGTGGCGAGGTCGGGGAAGCCGTGCTCGCCGTGGACGTCGACCGCCCGCGGGTGCACCGGCACGACCTCCGCGCCGAGCCGCTCCTGGAGGAAGCGCGCGACGCCGTAGGCGGGTCGGTCGGTGTTGTCGGACAGCCCGACCACCGCCCACCGGCCGGGCTCGGTGAGCAGGCGGCGGACGACGTCGGGGTCGTTGGCGTGCGGCGCGGAGGTCATGCCGCCATGGTGCGCCGCCGACGGCGTCGTCGGCGTCCCGGAGGGCGCTGTGGGCGGACGGTCCTCGGGGACCGAGCGCGCCCTACCCTCGGCGCATGGTGCCCACGTCGCTCCTCGTCACCGCGATGATCGGCGGCTTCGCCGTCGCGCTGACCGCCGTGCTCGCCGTCGTCGGGGTGCTCGGGAGCCGGCTGACGGACCTGCGTGCCGACATGACCGGGCGCTTCGACGGCGTGGACCGCCGCTTCGACGGCGTCGACCGTCGCGTCGAGCGGCTGGAGGAGCGCGTGGGGGGCGTCGAGGAGCAGATGACGGCGGTGCGCGCGTCGCTCGGGGCCGTCGACGCGCGGCTGACGACGCTGGAGCGCTGACGGCCCCGGCACGGCTCAGCCGCCGAGCGCAGCCGCCTGGGCGTCCGCGATGGCCCGGACCGCCTCGGTGTCGTCCGCGCGCAGCGCCGACCACAGGGCGTCCGCCTGCTCCTCGTCCCAGTCCACGACCTGCCCGGAGTTGGTGACCCGGTCCGTCGCCGCCACGGGCACGGTCATCGACACGCCGTCCGCCGACGAGGCGGCCCGCATGCCGCGGGCGAAGGTGACGAGGTCGCCCAGGCCCGTGGACTCGTCGACCGTGAGGGCGGAGCCGCCGGCCGCTGCGGTGGGGAAGGCGCGGAAGGGGTTGAGCAGGAGCCCCGGCGAGGTGCCCTCGGCGGCGATGGCCGCCATGAGCTGGCGCTGGCGGTCACCGCGCCCGAGGTCGCCGCGGGGGTCCTCGTACCGGGTGCGGGCGTAGCCCAGGGCCGTGTCGCCGTCCATGACCTGGCACCCCGCCGCGATGTCCAGGCGCGCCTTCGGGTCCTCGATCGCGGTCTCGGGGCACATCTCGACCCCGCCGACGGCGTCGACGATGTCGGCGAAGCCCGTGAAGCCCGTCTCGACGTAGTCGTCGACGTGCAGGCCGGTGGCCAGCTCGACGGTGTCGACGAGCAGGGGAGCGCCGCCGAGCGAGAAGGCGGCGTTGATCTTCGTCTCGTAGTAGCCGGGGACCTCGACGTAGGAGTCGCGGGGGATGCTGACGAGGACGCTGGGGCCGCCCCCGTCCGGGACGTGCAGCAGCAGGATGGAGTCGGTCCGGGCGCCCGGTGCGTCCCCGCCGATCGTCGTGCCCTCGCGGCTGTCGGACCCCACGAGCAGGTACGTGTCCCCGGGCGTGTCCTCCACGGCGGACGCACCGAGGGCGTCGACGCGCTGCAGGGCTCCCAGGGCCGTCAGCCCCAGCGCCACCGGGTAGGCGACGAGCGCGGCCGCCACGAGGACGGCGAGCAGGACGCCGGCGCGGCGTCGACGGACGCGGGAGGAGGGCCGGCGGCGGCCGTACGTCGTCCCGGTCGGAGCCGCGGCCCGGCCGACGGGGTGGCGCCCCGCGCGGTCGGCCTCCGCGACGGGCGGCAGCGGCGGCTCGGGCGCGCGGTCACGCACGGCGCCGGCCGGGCGGGGCGAGGAGGGCGGGGGCAGCTGCTGGCGCCGCTCACCGACGTCGGGCCGCCGCAGGCGGGGCCGGGCGCGGTAGGTCGTCGACGGGCCCCAGCGCGGCTCCTCGGTCTCCGCGGCGGGGCCCCGCCGACGGTCGGGCTGGCTGGGCATGCGCGCGAGGATACGGGCGCCGGCCGGGGGCTCCCTGAGCGCGCGCACGGCGCGTCGCGGGCTCGGCCACCACCCGACGCGGGAGGTGACCGAGCGTCACGCGATCACGGTCGTCACCGGGAGCGCAGGGCCTCCAGGTGCTCGGCGACCTGCTCGACGGTGGGCAGCAGGCCCTGCTCGCGGGCCTCGGCGAGCGTCGGCGCCGCGGTGTCCTTCTCCGACAGCAGCGGCTCGAGCGGGCGGCCGTCGCGGTCCTGCGTCGGCCACGCGACGGCCAGGTCGGGGTCGCGCGGGTCGACGCCGTGCTCGCGACCGGGGGAGTAGCCCTCCGAGCACAGGTAGACGACCGTGCTGCCCTCGGCCAGCGACATGAAGGCGTGGCCGAGCCCCTCCGCGAGGTAGACGGCGCAGCGGTCGACGTCGTCGAGGAGCACCGAGCGCCACTGCCCGAAGGTGGGCGACCCGACGCGGATGTCGACGACGACGTCGAGCACCGCCCCCGCGGGGCAGAAGACGTACTTGGCCTGTCCCGGGGGGACGTCCGCGAAGTGGATCCCCCGGACGACGCCGGCGGCCGAGACGCTGCAGTTCGCCTGCGCGAGCCGCAGCGGGTGCCCCGTCTGCTCGGCGAAGGCGGTCTCGGTGAACCACTCCATGAAGACGCCTCGGGCGTCGCGGTGCTGGGTCGGGCGCACGACGAAGGCGCCCTCGATGTCCAGGGGTTCGACCGCCATGGGAGCACCATAGGAGACGTCAGCGCGGCGCCCGAGGTGCCCTCGGGTGCCGCCGCCCGCGCTGCTGCGCGTGCTCAGGTGCCGTGGCCCCGGGCCGCCGCCTCCTCGAGACCGTGCCGACCGGCGGGGACGACTCCCCGCCGGCGCCTCGGGTCCTGGAGGAGCCGGGGGCGGGCGGGAGGTGGTCCGTCCGAGGCAGGGGCCGGTCTCCGTGGCGAGAGGCGGGGGTCCGGCCGGGTGCCCCCGGGCCTCGTCGCACCGGACGCAGCGCGTGCGCTGGGCCACGGAGGCCTGGCGGCCACCGCCGCGGTCGAGGTGGTGGCGTCCGCTGCCGCTCGGGGAGACGTCGGCCCTCGCCCGTCGCTCAGAGCCGGACCGTGGCGCTCGTGACCCCCCAGATGCGGCTCGTGTCGGCGGCGACGAGGCGGAGGTAGCTCCCCCGCGGCACGGACGTGGTGACGTCCACGTCGCCCGAGCGGTCCGTCGTGGCGGTGGCCACGGTCCTCCACGTGCTCCCGTCGTGGCGCTGGACGGCGACGGGCCGTCCTGTCCACGGGACCATGCGCTGCTGCACGGTGTGGTACGCGCGGAGCGACCCCGTCAGTCGCAGGGAGTCGCCGCGCCGCTTGACGCCCCTGAGCGCCGCCTGCGAGTGGGCCCTCACGTCGACGCGCACGGTGGCGTCGGCGAGGACGCAGCCGCCGTCGGACGTCCTCCAGCCGGAGAGCTTCCAGCCGAGCCGGCCCCAGCCAGGGAGGTGCGCCACGTCGAGCACCAGGTCGGCCCGGTGCGTGGTGGGCCGACCGGCCATCGGAGCGGTGCTCGTCCCGCTCGCTCCGACGCGTCCTCCGGCGCCGACGAGGGAGACGGTGGCGACGTCGAGGGGCGCGCTGGACTGGACGGCGATCTGCATCCTCTGGCGCGGAGCGCCCACCCGGAGCACCGGCGGGGCGTCGGTGCGCACGAAGCGCGTCGTGGAGGATGCCGTCGCCTCCGCCGTCGTCGCTGCTGCGGACTCACCGGCCCGCGGGTCGGCGGTCGCTGCTGCCGCCGCACCGCCGCCGACGAGCAGGACGGCCGCCAGCGCGGCCGCGAGCGTGCTCCGGTGGTGATGGCGATGGCGATGGCTCATGGTCTGCTCCTCCGGTACGGCGCTGTTCGTCCTCAGCGCCATCGGCCCGCAGGCCGCAGGGGTGAGCGACCTCCCGTGCCGAGGCGCGCACCTCACCCGCCCGGCGGACGACCGGCCGACGGTGCGGGGGCGACCGTCGCGCGCTCGGGGGCGTGCCGCTGCCACGATGGCCCGATGACGACGAGGTGGGCCGTGGTGGGCGCCAGGGGGATGCTCGGGGCGGAGGTGGTGTCGGCGCTCCGCGGCAAGGGGGCGGACGTGGTGGCGCTCTCGCGCGACGAGCTGGACGTCACGGACGCCGCGGCGTGCCGGTCTCGCCTGTCCGGGGTCGACGTGGTCGTCAACGCCAGCGCCTGGACGGCCGTGGACGACGCCGAGGCGTCCGAGGCCGCCGCCTTCGCGGTCAACGCCACGGGCGCCCGGAACCTCGCGGTCGCGGCCTCCGGAGCGGGGGCCCGGCTCGTGCACGTCTCCACGGACTACGTCTTCGACGGCGAGGCGTCGACCCCCTACGCCGAGGACGCCGTGACGGCTCCCCGCTCGGCGTACGGCCGCACCAAGCTCGCGGGCGAGTGGGCGGTCGCGGCCGCGAGCCCGGACCACCTCGTCGTGCGCACGGCCTGGCTCTACGGCGCGGCGCCGTGCTTCCCGCGCACCATCGCCCGGCTGCTGTCCGAGCGGGACCGCATCGCCGTCGTCGACGACCAGCGGGGCCAGCCGACGTGGGCCCGCGACGTGGCGGACCTCGTCCTCCGGCTCGTCGACGCCGCAGCGCCGGGCGGGACCTACCACGGCACCTCCAGCGGCACGGCCACCTGGCGGGACCTGGCCCGCGCCGTGGCCACGTCGTCCGGCCTCGACCCCGAGCGCGTGGAGGCGACCACCTCCGCCGCGTACCAGCGCCCTGCGCCGCGCCCGACCTGGAGCGTCCTGGGGCACGAGCGCCTGCTCGCCGTCGGCGTCGATCCCGTGGGGAGCTGGGCGGACCGCTGGGAGGTGGCCGCGCCCTCCGTCCTCGGGCCGTCGGCGGTCGGCTGATCCCGGCGCCCGGGAGCGGCGCCGCAGCGCGTCACCCGTTCGGACCAGCGTCGTGCCGTCCGCCCCAGGACGTCCTCGTGGCGCGCTTGGATGGGTGTGCGCCGGCGCGGTGCCGGGGCAGGACGAGGGGACATCCATGCGAAGCAAGGACATGGCACGTCGGGCAGCCGTCATCGCCGCTGCGGGAGCGCTCGCGCTGGGCCTGGGCGTCTCGCCCGCGGCGGCCGCGGGGACGGCGCCGGAGTGCACCGTCCAGCCGCTCCCGCCCACCCGGGTCTCGATGGACACGCCCTTCAAGGAGGTGCCCGTCCCGGTCGTCGGGGACTGCGAGCGTGACGTGAGCGTGCTCGTCGACGTCGTCGACCCGCGCGGGGAGATCGACTGGGTGCTCGAGTACGACGCCGCCACGCCGGTCGACGCCTGGCCCGTCGTCTCCGACATGCGCCCGGGCACCTACGTCTTCGCGGGCGACCCCGAGGTCAACACCGCGGACGTGCTCCTCGCGACCAGCGTCGTGAAGTACGGGGCCAAGGCCGGCCTGCGCGGGGAGCGCCGGGGCGACCAGGTGCAGCTCCTCGTGGCCGGGCAGTACTTCAACGGGGTGCAGGACCGGTACGTGCCCCTGCGGGACCGGCGCGCGACCGTCCAGATCCTCGGCAAGGACGGCAAGACCTGGCAGTACCTGCGCTCGGTGACCCTGCCGCGCGACGGCCGGGTCTTCTACACGTTCAACAACCGCTACGCCGCCACCTACCGGGTGGTCACCTGGGAGACGGACAACATCTTCTCCCGGACGTCCGCGGCGGTCACCGTCCGCTGACACTCGCTCTCCCGCAGCAGGAAGGGCTCGTCGGCAGCAGCCGTCGAGCCCTTCCGCGCTCCTGGCCGGCCGTCGACGTGACGATCCGGTCACGGCGGAGCGGGGGCCGTGCGCGAGGCGGTCGGCGTCGCTTGGATACGACTGGCGGTGCCACCGCGGCACCCGGAGGGGGAGGACCACCGATGACGTCGACCGCTGTGACGAGAGCAGCCCGGAGCCCGAGGGAGGCGGCTCGACGGCTGGCCACCGCCGGGACGGCCGCGCTGCTGGCCGCCGCCACCCTGGCGGCGCCCGCCGCCGCGGCGTCGCCGGTCCCGGGCTGCGCTCCCGAACCGGTGCTGAAGAGGTACGTCTCCCTCGACCGACCCGTCCAGGAGGTCCCGGTCGTGCTCCTCGAGAGCTGCGACCGCGACGAGGAGCTCGTGGTGGACGTCCTCGGGCCGCGCGGACTCGTGGACAGCCTGTCCTACCCGGTCGGGGAGGACCTCGACCTGTGGACGGTGACCGACCAGGCGCAGCCCGGGCAGTACGTGTTCGACCTCCCGCCGAGCGGCGTGAGCCAGCCGTTCACCACGGCCGTGACCGAGGTCAAGTACGGGTCGAAGGCGGCGCTCTACGGACGGCGGGACGGCGTCGACCGCGCCGAGGTGCGCCTGACGGTGTACTCCCTGTACTACAACGGGCGCCGCCACCAGTACGAGTCGCGTGAGGGGCAGCGGGCGACCATCCAGATCCTGGGCGAGGACGGCCGCACCTGGCAGTACCTGCGCACCGTGGAGATCGGGCGGGGGGGTTTCGCCACCTTCACGCTGGACAACAAGTACGCGGCGACCTACCGGGTGGTGAACTGGGAGACGGACGCCGTCTTCCCGCGGACCTCGACCAGCGTGACCGTCGGGCGCGCCTAGCTCCGTGCCGGCCCGGGCCCGGCAGCCTCTGCCGGGCCCGGGCGTCCACGGCCACCACGGGCGCGCCGTCCCGACCCGGACGGCGAGGACGTCCGGCGCGCAGAGCTGGGCGAGTCGCGACGTCGTCGTGCGGGGCGGAGGCCTAGCGTCCGGTGCGTGGACCTGACGCGCCGCGCCGCCCTCACCGCACTCGCCTCCGGGGCACTCGGCGTCGCCGCCGGCCGAGGGGCGGAGGAGGCGACCGCGGTCGAGGCGTCGCTGCGCTCGGCGGACGCGCTCACCCTCGAGCAGCAGGTCGGTCAGCTCTTCGCCGTCGGAGTGCCCTTCGGGCGCAGGAGCACAGCGACGGCGATGGTCGACGACCACCGCGTCGGCACGATCTTCTGGGCCGGGCGCAGCTCGGCCGGCTTGAGGGCGCTGGCGGCGGACAACGCCGCGGTCCAACGCCGCAACACCGCGGCGACCACGGGTGGAGTGCTGTCCTTCACCGCCCTGGACCAGGAGGGCGGGCAGGTGCAGGCGCTGCGCGGGCCCGGCATCTCCGACATCCCCAGCGCGCTCGTGCAGGGCCGCTCCTCGGCAGCCGTCATCGAGGAGCGGGCAGCCACCTGGAGCCGGCAGCTGCGCCAGGCGGGCTTCACGATGAACCTCGCGCCGGTGACCGACGTCGTCCCCTACGCGCTGCGCTCCGCCAACGCGCCGATCGGGCGCCACGACCGGCAGTTCGGCTACACCGGGGACTCGGTCGCGACCGCGACGGCCGCCTGGGTGCAGGGCTCGCTCAGCGCGCGGGTCCAACCGGTGCTCAAGCACTTCCCCGGCCTCGGCCGGGTGACGGCGAACACCGACACGACCTACCTGGTGCGCGACACGGGGACCCCCCGCATCTCCGCGACGCTGACGCCCTGGCGCGCGCCGGTGCTGGCGGGAGCCGGGGCCGTCATGGTCTCGAGCGCGATCTACGACCTCATCGACCCCTCGCGGCAAGCCTTCCGCTCGCGCGTCGTCGTCAGCGGCTTCCTGCGCGGCGACCTGGGCTTCCAGGGCGTCGTCATGACCGACGACGTCGGGAACGCCGCCGCGGTGAAGTACGTCCCCGTCGGCGCTCGTGCCGTGCAGCACATCGAAGCCGGCGGAGACCTCGTGCTCACGCTGGCGCCGCAGCAGGTCCCCGTCATGGTCGACGCGGTGCTGTCCCTCGCTCGCCGCAGCAGCACCTTCCAGGGCCTCGTGCGCGCCTCGGCGGCGAGGGTCCTGGCGCTCAAGGCCCGGGAGGGCCTGGCGTGAGACGACGAGGCGGCGGCGGGGTCTCGGCAGCCACGCTGCCGAGACCCCGTCGGCCGCTCGCGCTCGTCCGCCGGAGGGACGCTCCCGGTGTCGTCAGACGATGCCGCCGACGCGCTGCCCCGGCGACGTCCGGCTGAAGATCTTGTAGGTCTCGTAGGCGACGGCCCGGTACTGGCCGTCGTACGTGTTGGTGACAGGCCCGACGAAGCACCCGTCCGCCCCGGTGCGAACGGTCGTGAGGTACTGGTACCGGCCGTACGCGTCCGTGTTCTGGAGGACCACGCGGTGGTCGCGCCACGGCAGGTGCGCACCGCGACTGGCGGTGTAGCAGGAGGCGCAGACCTCCATGTCCACCCACGCCGGGTCCACGCGCGGGTCGTCGAACCATCGACCCGCGCGCAGGTCGATCTTCGAGCAGTACTCGAGGACGGCCGAGGTGGGGACGTAGCCAGGGGTCCCGCTGCGCGCGGTGCACGTCCCCGGGCGCAGGGAGCTGGGGATGTCCCAGATCGCGTACGGGTCGCCCGTCGGGCGGTCGACGTCGAAGGTCGTGGAGTACCCCCTGGGGCCGAGGACGTCGAAGGAGGCCGCCTCGACGCCGCACCGGTCGTCGGTCGCGATGCGGGCCTGGTGCAGCGGGCGGTCGGTGCTCACGCGGCCCGGGAGGTCGAGCTGGGTCGTGCAGGCGTCGGTGCTCGTGCTCGCCGACGCGGGGGGGGCGGCGGTGGCGGCGCCCGCGGCGACGAGGGCGGTGGCGGACAGGGTGGCGGCGACGCGCCGGAGGGCAGAGCGCACGGGACCTCCTCTCGGCTGGCGGTGCTCTCGGGACGGGCGAGCCGCGCCCCGGCCTCGGACGACACGCCCGGCGGCGCTCGCACCTCAGGAGCGCGCGCGCACCGAGGTGCCGTCGACGTCCTGGTCGTCACGGTCCCGTGACCCGAGGCACCCCGACCGGTGGTCATGGGGGCGGACGTCGGGCGCGGCCCCGCGGCGGCACCGCCTACTCTCGCGCCGTGTCCTCCCGCGTGCTGCTCGTGAGCTCGAACGGCTCCGGCATGGGACACCTCACCCGCCTCGTCGCCATGGGACGTCGGGCCTCCCCCGGGACGGACGTCCACGTGCTCTCGATGTCCTCCGCGGTCCCGCTGGCCGCGGGTGACCTCCCCTACCAGTACGTCCCGAGCGCGGACGACCTCGGCATCCGGCCGCGGCGCTGGAACGCGGTGCTGCGCAGGCGCCTCGGTGAGGCGGTGGAGCGCCTGCGGCCGTCGGTGCTCGTCTTCGACGGCACCTACCCGTACCGAGCGGTCGCCGAGATGGGGGACCGGTACCCGGACGTGCGGCGCGTGTGGTCGCGCCGGCCCATGTGGAGGCCCGGGCTCGGGGCGCCCCAGCTGCGCCTCTCCCGTCGCTTCGACCTCGTGCTCGAGCCGGGGGAGCTGGCCGCGCGCCTGGACGGCGGGCTCACCGCGTCGCGCGGCGACGCCCTGCCGGTGCGCCCGATCACCCTCCTGGACCCGCCGGACCTCCTCGACGCCCGAGCGGCGAGGCGGGCGCTCGACCTCGAGCAGGACGTCCCGACGGCTCTCGTGACGCTGGGCGCGGGCGGCTGGCAGGACGTCGACACCGACCTGGGGAGGGTCGTCAGCGGCCTGCGCCGGCGGGTCCCCGACGTCCAGCTGTGCCTCGTCCGACCCTCCATCGCCCGGTCGGACGCCGACCCGGGGAGGGGCGTGCGCTCGGTGAGCGCCTACCCGCTGAGCCGGTACCTGCGGGCCTTCGACCTCGTCGTGACCGCCGCCGGCTACAACACCTTCCACGAGACGGTGGCCTTCGCCCGGGCCGGCGCCTTCGTCGGGGTGCGGGCCCAGCTCGACGACCAGCCCCGTCGGGCCAGGTGGGCCGAGGAGGAGGGCGTGGGCGTGGACCTCCACCCGCAGGAGCCGGCGTCCCTCGAGCGCGCTGCGAGGCTGCTCGCCGACCCGGAGGCGCGCACGAGCGCCGAGGGACGGTGCCGCGAGCTCTGGCCCGGCAACGGCGCCGCGGAGGCGATGGCCGTCGTGGAGGCGCTGGGCGCCGGTGCGGCTGTCGGGGAGCTGGCGGCCGTGCGCGACGCGGCCCGGGCCGTGCCGGCGGAGGGAGTGGCGTGACCGCGCTCGCGGTCGTCCGCGCCCAGGTCGGTCGCGCGCTGGACCCCGTCGTCGCCGCCCTCGCCCGGCTCGGCGGCGGAGCACCGCCCGGCCTCCGCCGGGGTGCCGGGGCGGCTCCGGCGGACGTGCCGGTCGTCGTCGTGCACCTGCGCGCGGGCGTCGAGGAGGACGCCGACGGCGTGCTCGCGGCCGTGACCGCGGCGCGTCGCGCGGGCGAGACCTTCACGCCCGTGCTGCTGCTCGAGCGCCCGGTGCTGGCGCCGTACCGGAGGGCGGGGTACGCCGTCGAGCTCGTCGGCCCCCCGGGGGTGGCCGCCGCGCGCGAGGAGGCGGTGAGGACCTACGCCGCCGCGGCCGTGGTCGAGGTCTCGCCGCGCGACCTCGAGAGCTCCGCGCACCTGGTCGAGCGGCTGCTGGACGCGGTGCCCCCGGTCCCGTCGGGGCCGGTGGCCGCCGTCCGGCGCGCCGCTCGCGCCGTGGAGCGGCTGCTGCCCTGAGAGGGCGGCCCGCCGCCCGGGCGGACGGACCTCAGCGGCGGTCCTCCAGCAGTCGCAGGAGGTACTCCCCGTACCCGCTCTTGCGCAGCGGCTCCGCCAGCGCGGCCAGCTGGTCGTCGTCGATCCAGCCCTCGCGCCAGGCGATCTCCTCGATGCACCCGATCTTGTAGCCCTGGCGCGCCTCGACGACCTGGACGAACTCCGATGCCGCCATCATGTCGTCGACCGTCCCGGTGTCGAGCCACGCCGTCCCCCGCTCCAGCACGGAGACGGTGAGGTCGCCGCGCCGCAGGTAGGCGTCGTTGACGGCGGTGATCTCCAGCTCGCCGCGGGCGCTCGGCCGGATGCCGCCGGCGATGCCCACGACGTCCGCGTCGTAGAAGTACAGGCCGGGGACCGCGAACGAGCTCTTGGGCTCCTGCGGCTTCTCCTCCAGCGACAGGACGCGCCCGTCCTCGGCGAACTCGACGACGCCGTAGGCCCGAGGGTTGCTCACGTGGTAGGCGAAGACGTGCCCGCCGCGGACGTCGGTGAGGCGCTTGAGCGCCGTGCCGAGGCCCGTGCCGTAGAAGATGTTGTCGCCCAGGACGAGGGCCACGGGCTGGTCGCCGATGAAGTCGGCGCCGATGAGGAAGGCCTGGGCGAGGCCCTCCGGCCTCGGCTGGACCGCGTAGGAGATCTCCATGCCGAGCTCCGAGCCGTCCCCGAGGAGGCGGCGGAAGGAGTCGGAGTCCTCCGGCGTCGTGATGACGAGCACCTCGCGGATCCCCGCCATCATCAGCGTGGACAGCGGGTAGTAGATCATCGGCTTGTCGAACACCGGCATCAGCTGCTTGCTGATGGCGCGGGTGATGGGCCACAGGCGCGTGCCGGTGCCGCCGGCCAGGATGATCCCTCGCATGGTCGCGGACGCTACCGTGGCGCCCGCCATGAGCCAGGACGACACCGCCGCCGCGCCCGGCACCCCCGCGCCCCCGGTCTCCGTCGTCATGACGGTCCTCGACGAGGCGCGCCACCTCGAGGAGAGCGTGCGCTGCTCGCTCGGCCAGGAGTACGACGGCGAGCTCGAGGTCGTCGTCGCCGTCGGCCGCAGCGCCGACGGGACCCGCGAGGTGGCCGACCGGCTAGCGGCCTCCTCCGGGGGCCGTGTCGTCGTCGTCGACAACCCGGACCCGCGCGGCGCGACGCCCGCCGGGCTGAACGCCGCCGTGGCGGCCGCGCGGCACGACGTCCTCGTCCGCGTCGACGGCCACTCGATGCTGCCGCCGGGGTACGTGGCCACGGCTGTCGAGGCGCTGGTGGCCACGGGGGCCGACAACGTCGGCGGCCTGATGGCCGCTGAGGGGAGCACCCCCTTCGAGCGCGTCGTCGCCCGCGCCATGACGACGAAGCTCGGCGTCGGCAGCGCCCCGTTCCACACGGGGGGGTCCGCCGGACCGGCCGACTCGGTCTACCTGGGCGTCTTCCGCCGGGACGCGCTCGAGCGCGTCGGCGGCTACGACGAGCACTACCTGCGCGCCCAGGACTGGGAGCTCAACCACCGGCTGCGCGCCACGGGCGGCCTCGTGTGGTTCGACCCGCGGCTCGAGGTGGCCTACCGCCCCCGGTCGACGCCCGAGGCCCTGGCGCGGCAGTACTTCCACTACGGCCGGTGGCGCCGCGCCATCGTGCGGCGTGACGCCAGCACCGTGTCGCCGCGCTACCTCGCCCCGCCCGCCGCCGTCCTCGGAGCGGGGGCCGGTGCGCTCGTCGGGCTGCGGTGGCGTCCGGCGCTGCTCCTCCCGGGCGGGTACGCCGCCCTGCTCCTGGCCGGCGGGGCCGCCTTCGGGGCCGGCCTCGGGCTGCGCGGCCGGCTCGCCCTGGCCGGCGTCTACGGGCTCATGCACGGGGCGTGGGGGCTCGGGTTCCTCACGAGCCCTCGTGCGCTCGCCCGTCCGGACGCGCCGACCGGCTGACGTCGCTCGGGCTCCCTCCGCGACGGGTGTCCGCCCAGACCCGGAGCTGCTCCGCGAGCCGGCGCCCGTCGCGTCGCCAGTCGAGCTCCTCGAGCGCGTACCGACGTCCCGCGGTCGCGAGAGCGCGCCGCCGACCTGCGTCGTCCCGGAGCGCGCGCACCGCGGCCGCGGCGGCGGGGACGTCCTCGAAGGGCACGACAAGGCCAGCGCCGGCCGCCTCGACGAGCTCGACCGCCGCTCGGTTGGGCGTCGTGACGACGGGGAGCCCGTGCGCCATGTACTCCATGAGCTTCGTGGGTCGCGAGTGCGCGTAGTTCGGCTCGTCGTGCAGCAGCGAGAGGCCGGCGAGAGCACCGGCGAGGCCGGCGAGGGCCTCGTCGTTCGGCACGAACCCCCGCCAGCGGACGTGACCGGCCTCGTGCGCCGCACGCAGCGCGTCGCGGACGTCGCCGTCGGCCGGGCCCACCACCTCGACCTCGACCTCGCCCGCGAGCTCGCGGCCGAGGGCCACGAGCTCCAGGCCGCCGCGAGCCCGGGTGACCCGACCGAGGTAGACGACGCGGTCCGCGCCGGGTGGGGGCACGTCGTCCAGCGGCACGAGGACGCTGTTGGGGACGACCGGGTGCGGCCGGCGGAAGCGGTCGGCGTACCCGGTCTCCGCGAGCGTGAGGTGCAGGTGCCGCTCCGCCGCGCGCTCGGCCGCCCGCACGGCGGCGGGCAGCACCCGCCGCGCCGGACCGGGCAGCCACGTCTTCATCGACAGGGCGGCCGCGGTGTCCTCGTGGACGTCCCAGACCACGGCGGCCGAGCGGGTGGCCCGGGCGCCTGCGACAGCCGCGAGCAGCTCGGGGTCGTGGACGAGCACGACGTCGTGGCGCGGCGCCTCCCGGCGCAGGAGCGCCGTCGCGGCGCGCAGGGCGGCCAGCCGGCGGCGGCCGACCGCCCGCGGCAGGTCGAGCGGGCGCACGCCGGGCGGCGGCGTGCGGTGGTAGGCGGTGAAGGGCGCTGCGTAGGTGACCGTGCACCCCGCGTCGAGCAGGGAGAGGAGCTGGCGGTGCCGGATCCGGGCGTCCTCCGGGTCGTGCACGACCGTGACGACGAGGACGCGCAACCCGTCCGCCGGAAGCGAGGCGCTCACTTGACGGACGCCTCGTAGGCCGCGACCACGTCGAGCACCGGGCCGTCCGCGCGCAGCTCGCCGTGGTCGATCCAGATGCCGCGCGTGCACGTCTCCTTGATGGTCCCCATGGAGTGGCTGACGAGGAAGACGGTGCCGGCCTCGGCGCGGAGCTCGCGGATCCGCTCCTCGCTCCGGCGGCGGAAGGCCGCGTCGCCGACCGCGAGCGCCTCGTCGACGAGCAGCACGCGGTGGGTGGCGGAGGCGGCGATGGCGAAGCGCAGCCGGGCGCCCATGCCGGCCGAGTAGGTCTTCATCGGCAGGTCGACGGCCTCGCCGATCCCGGCGAAGTCGACGATCTCCTGGTACCGGCTGCGGATCTCCTCGGGGGACATCCCCAGCGCGAGACCGCCGAGGATGACGTTGCGCTCACCCGAGAGCTCGTTGATGAGGGCGGCGTTGACGCCGAGGAGGGCGGGGCGCCCGTCCGCGTAGACGGTGCCGCGGGTCGGCGTCGTCAGCCCGGCGATGGCGCGGAGCAGCGTGCTCTTGCCGGACCCGTTGTGGCCGATGACGCCGATGCTCTCGCCCTCGTGGGCGGTGAAGGAGACGCCCTTGAGCGCGTGGACCGTCCGCGCCTGGCGCAGCGAGGGGGCGCGCCGCAGCAGCTTGCGCTCCGACGTCGCGCGCTTGCCCGCGGCGTAGACGGTGTAGTCGACGTGGACGTCGTCGACGACGACGGTCGGCCGCGCCTCGGCCGGGGCGGCGGGGGAGGTCTGCGGCTCACTCACGCCCGTACGCCTCCTCTGCGCGCCAGAAGAAGACGGCGCCCCCTACGAGAGCGACGACGGCCCAGCCGATGCCCAGCGCCCACACGTGCCACCCGGCGTCGACCTCCGTGAGCAGCCCGGTGCGGACGAGCGTGATGTAGACCTGCACGGGGTTGACCTCGGCGACGGCCTCGGCGGCCGGGGGGAGCCCCACGCGCTCGATGGAGTAGAAGAGCCCGCTGATGTAGAAGAGCAGCCGCGTCACGAAGGGCAGCAGCTGCGCGACGTCGCGCACGTGCAGCGTCACGCGGGCGGCGACGAAGGCGACGCCCTGGCAGAACATCGTCATGAGGACGAGCGCGGGGACGACGAGCAGCCACCGCCACGTCAGCGGCTCGCCGAAGACGAGCGCCACGACGGCGGCCATGCCCATCATCGGCGCGAGCGCGAAGACCTGCTGCAGCACCACCGAGATCGGGAGCACCGCACGCGGGAAGTGCATCGTCCGGACGAGGCCGAGGTTGCTCGTGATGGCCTTGGAGCCGTCGTTGAGGCACCCGGCGAAGTACTGGAAGACGAAGATGCCGATGACGAGGAAGGGCACGAAGTTGTCCGGCCGCGTGCTGCTGGCCAGCAGCAGACCGAAGACGACGCCGTAGACGACCGCGTTGAGCAGGGGCCGCACGAGGACCCAGCCGAGGCCCAGGCGGTTCTCCTCGTTCTGGCCGCGGAAGCGGGAGCGGCTGAGCTCGAGGAGGAAGTGCCTCCGCTGCCAGAGCTCACGCCCGTACTGGCCCAGCGCCGGGCGGCGACCCAGCCGTTCGAGCCCCGCATCGGCCGCCAGCCGTGCCGCCGGGCTCGGCGACGCCTCCGCCGCGCTCACAGCCGCACCACGCCCTCGGCCGGCTCGAGGAGCCCGCGGGTGTCGAGCACGACCGCAGCGCTCGACCGCAGGGCGGCGACGTCGAGGTCGCGGTGGGCCTGCAGGAGCACGGTGACGTCGGCCGGCGGTCCGCCGAGCGCCTCGCGACGGGGGACCTCGACGCCGTCGACGACGAAGCGCGGTGCCAGGGCGTCGTGCTGCTCGAGGTCCGCCCCGAGGTCGCGGAGAGCTCTCGCGACGCCGAAGGCGGGGGACTCGCGCTGGTCGCTGACGCCCGCCTTGTACGTCGTCCCGACGAGGAGGACGCGTGCCCCGCGGACGGCCAGGGAGCGGTCGTTGAGCAGGTCCTGCACCCGGCGGGCCACGTAGGCGGGCATGGACTGGTTGATCTCCTGGGCCAGCTCGACGGAGCGGAACGGGTACCCGAGCCGCGCCCGCACCGTGTGGCTGAGGTACGTGGGGTCGATGGGGATGCAGTGCCCGCCGACGCCCGGCCCCGGCCGGAAGGCCTGGAAGCCGAAGGGCTTGGTGGCGGCGCAGCGGACGACGTCCCAGATGTCGATGCCGAGGTCGTGGCAGAACTTCGCCGTCTCGTTGACGAGCGCGATGTTGACGTGCCGGTAGGTGTTCTCCAGCAGCTTGGACATCTCCGCCTCGCGGGTGGAGCGCGCGGTCACCACCTCGTCGACGAGGCGGGCGTAGAGGGCCTCGGCGCGGCGGGCGCAAGCGGGGGTGGCGCCCCCGACGACCTTGGGGGTGTTGCGGAAGCCGTGGACGGCGTTGCCCGGGTCGATCCGCTCGGGGGAGAAGGCCAGGTGGACGTCCTCGCCGACGACCAGGCCACCCGCCTCGAGGGCCGGCCGCACCAGCTCCTCCGTCGTCCCCGGAGAGACGGTGGACTCGAGGACCACGAGCTGGCCGGGCCGCAGCGCGGCCGCCACGGCGTCGACGGCGCCGCGCACCGCCCGGAGGTCGGGCCCGCCCTCGTCCGACAGCGGCGTGGGGACGCAGACGACGACGGCGTCCGCGTCGCCGAGACGGGCGGCGTCCGTCGTGGGCTCGAGGCCGGCGGCCAGTGCGGCGGCGACGTCCGCGTCCGAGACGTCGTCGACGTGGGAGCGCCCGGCGGCGAGGCCGCGGACCACCGCCTCGTCGACGTCGAGGCCGAGCACGCGCAGACCGCTGTGCGCGGCCTCGCGCACGAGGGGGAGCCCCACGTAGCCGAGGCCGATGACGGCCAGGTCGAAGGTCACGGCAGTCCTCTCGGCGGCGGGGCCCGGCAGGCGGTGGTCGCGCTCGCCCTCCCGGGCAGTCGGGAAGTGTGCCACCCGACGCCCTGGGGGCCGTGCACGCCGGGCCGCCCGGTCGCGGCACCTAGCATGCCGACCCGTCGACCCCGCCCTGCCCATCGGCCCGAGGAGCACACCCAGTGGCCCTGCAGCGCCCCCGTCCCCACCGCCCAGGCGGCAGCGCCGGGCTCCGGCCGTGCTGACGCCGGCGCGCCTCCGTTCGGCGCTGCGGCGCAGGACCGGGGCGAGCCGGCTGCTGCTGGCAGCGGGGCGTGCGGTGTCCGTGCCCGTCGTCTGGCGCTCTCCGCTCTTCGACCGGTCCTGGTACGAGGCGCAGGTGGGGCGGCGGCTGCCGGGGCGCACGGCAGCGGTCCTGCACTACGTCCGGCACGGGTCCCGGGCGGGCCTCAGCCCGTGCCGCCTCTTCGAGGCGGAGTGGTACCAACCGGCGCGGTGGCGCACCGCGCCCCTCGACCCCTTCGCCCACCTGCTGCTGCGAGGCCGGCCCGACGCCCAGCCGCACCCCTTCTTCGACCCCTTCGGCGCCGGGGGTGGGCGCCGGCCGGTGCACGAGGTGCTGCGGGAGCACCTGGCGGCGGTCTCGCCCTCGTCGCCGTTGCCGCTGCCGCCGGACGACGGTCGCCCGGGAGGCCCCTCGCCCGCCACGGCGCCCGCACTCGGCCTCCGGCTGCCCGCGGGCGTCCGACGCCCCTCGTGGGGCGAGCTCACGGCTGCCCAGGACGAGGCGGTCCGTCGCCACCACGAGCAGGAGCGGCTCCGGCGGGACCCTCGGCTGACCCCCGCAGCGGCCCGCGACCCCCGGCAGGACGCCGCCACCGCGCGGGCCTGGGGCGACGTCCCCCTGCCGCCGCACGACGGGCCGCTCGTCACGGTCGTCATGCCCGTCCGCGACCGCGAGTCGGTCGTCGGCCGTGCGGTGCGCTCCGTGCTGGCGCAGACGCTGACCTCCTGGGAGCTGCTCGTCGTCGACGACGGCTCGCGGGACGGCACGCGGGCCGCCGTCCTCGCCGCCGCCGACGGCGACCCGCGCGTGCACCTGCTGGACGGCCCCGCCCGCGGCGTCGCCGCGGCCCGCAACGTCGCCCTGCCCCGAGCGCGGGGGTGGTGCACCGCCTTCCTCGACTCCGACAACACCTGGGAGCCCGCCTTCCTGCGCACGGCCGTCGCCGTCATGCACGCCCAGGACGCCCCTGTCGTCCATGCGGCGGCCCGCGTCGTCCGTCCGGGCGGCGACCTCGTGCGCGACCTGGACGCGCAGGTCGAGCACCTCGCGGTCCGCAACCACGTCGACCTCAACGTGCTCGTCGTCCGCTCCGACCTGCTCGCCGAGGTGGGCGGCTTCGACGAGGAGCTGCGCCGGACGGTCGACTACGACCTCGTGTGGCGGCTCGCCCGCCGCTCCCGGCTCGTGCACGTGCCGCTCGTCGGGGTCGTCTACGACGACGACCGGGCAGGAGACCGGTTGTCGACCACCGAGCGCCGCTCGTGGAAGGAGGTGGTCCGTCGTCGCCACCTCGTGGACTGGGACGCCCTCGACGCCGCGCCGCGGCCGGAGGGCGTCACGAGCGCGCTGCTGGTCGCCCGCCGCGGGTGGCAGGGGGCGTGGCGGGCGGCGACAGGGGTGCTCGCCGACGTCCCGGGCAGGGGCCGGGACGTCGACCAGGTGGTCGTGCTCGACGCGGGCCTCCGGCTGTCCGTCGCACGCCTGCTCGGCGCTCTCGCGCTGGTCGACCACCGGGTCGTCGTCCTGCGGGCCCCGGACGACGTCGGCGTCCCGCTGGGGATCGACCTCGCCCTGGCGGCGGCCGAGGGCGACGTCGCCGTGCTGCTCGCCGAGGACGCCGAGCCGGCGCCCGGGGCGCTGAGCGCGCTGCGGGCGGCGGTCGACGGTGGCGCGCCCGCAGCGGGCGCCCTGCTCCTGGACCACCGGGACCTCGTCGTGGCGGCGGGGACGGGGGGCACCCCCGGCGGGCCCGAGCCGCTCCTCGCGGGACTGCCCGCCGACGACGCCCGTCGCCTCGGGGACGTCGTGCCGGTGCCCGCCCTCCGGGGCGAGGCGCTCGCGGCGCGCACCGAGGACCTCGTCGCCGTGCGCGGCGCCGACCCCCTGCTCGCCGGCGGCGGGTGGGACCTCGACCTGTGCCGACGCCTGGAGGAGCGCCGGGGCGCGTCCCCCCTCCTGCTCACCGGCGCGGTCGTGCGCGTCGGCGCCGCCGTCGGCACCTCCCGTCGAGCCGCCCCGGCCCAGGTCGCCGACCCCGCGGAGGTCGCCGCCGACGCGGCCGAGAACGGTCGCCGGTGGGGGGACGCGGCGCCGGCGTGGGCGGAGGCGACCACGGTGCTGCGCCGGCGGGCGGACCCGCGGTACCGGCCGACCGCCACCGTCGTCGCCGAGTCACCGCCGCGGCTGCGCTGGGCCGTGCGGACCGCCGCGCTCGCCGGGCCCCTCGGGGACGCCTGGGGCGACCGCCACTTCGGCCGCGCCGTCGCCGACGCCCTCGCCGCCCTCGGCCAGGAGGTGGTGGTCGACACGCGCCACTCCCTGGGGCGGAGCACGGCCGAGCTCGACGACGTCGTCCTCGCCGTCCGGGGCAAGGTGCCGCTCGCGCCGGCCGACGGCGCGGTGCGGCTGGCCTGGGTCATCAGCCACCCGGACCTCGTCGGCGCGGACGAGCTGGCCGCCTACGACCGGGTCTGGGCGGCGTCGGCGGCCTGGGCCTCCGACCCGGTGCGCGGGCGCCACGTCGGCACGCTCCTGCAGGCCACCGACCCGGCGCTGTTCCACCCCGCCGCCGAGCACGAGGACGTCGAGCAGCACGAGGTCCTCTTCGTCGGGAGCTCGCGCTCGGTGTACCGCCCGGTCGTCCGGGTGCTCGTCGAGGCGGGCCGGGACGTCGCCGTCTACGGCGGCGGCTGGGAGCGCTTCCTGCCGCCGGGCGTGCTCCGCGGCGCCGGGATCGACAACACCGCCCTCTCAGCGGCCTACCGGGGCGCCGGGGTCGTCCTCAACGACCACTGGGACGACATGAGGCGGGCCGGCTTCGCGTCCAACCGGCTCTTCGACGCCGCGGCCTCGGGGGCGCGCGTCATCAGCGACCACGTCGAGGGCCTCGAGGAGGTCTTCGGCCCGCTCGTGCGCACCTACCGCGACCGGCAGGAGCTCCTCGACCTCGTCGACGAGGGGCCGGCCGGCTTCCCGCCGGACGACGAGAGGGCCCGTCTCGGCCGCCTCGTCGGCGCCGAGCACTCCTTCGCCGCACGGGCGCAGGTCCTGCTGGACGCGGCGCTCGCCGTCCGCGCCGGGCGGCCGGGGCGCTAGCGCCGACCGCCCCGGGCGTCGTCGTCCTCGGCCGCCGCCCGGCCGGCAGCCGTGGACGCGCGGTCGTCCGCCTGCGCGTCGAGGGCGTGGTGGTGCTGGACGTCGTCGGGGACCCGAAGGAGCGTCGCCCGGTCGGTCGTCACCTCGACCCGGAGGCCGGGGACGTCCTCGAGCCAGCGCGCCAGGACGTCCTTCTCCTCGGGGCGGTCGGTGTCGTCGAGGACGACGGCCGCACCGGGCGCGAGCCTGTCGACGAGGAGGGGGAGCGCCGGGCGACGGGCCATCGGCCCCGTGCCGCCGGGCGGACCGTCGACGAAGAGCAGGTCGACGACCGGCGGCAGGCGCTCGAGGAGCGCCTGCGAGTACCAGTCGGTCGTGTGGCCCGTGGGCGAGGTCGGCTCGGGCAGTGGGGCGAGCGGCCCCACGACGACCTCGCCCAGGTCGTCGAGCTCCGCCGCCCGCAGCGTCCGGCGCGTGGCCTCGGCGAAGCGCTCTTCGTGCTCGACGGAGACGACGCGGCCGCCGCCGCGCTCGCGGAGCGCGGCGGCGACCCACGCCGTGGACGTGCCGCTCCCGAGCTCGACCACGGCGGGGTGGCGGTCGCGCCCGAGGACCTCGCGGACGAGCAGCAGGACGGTCTCGGGCGTGGCCGCCCACCCCGCCGCTCCGCCGGGAGGGGGCAGGCGGGTCGACCCGGGGAGCAGGTCGCGCAGCGCCAGGAGCGACCACGTGCCCACCTCGGAGGCCCGGACCCCTCGCCAGACGGCGGGCGCCACCTGGTGGGTGGCCACCCGGGAGGCGACGCGCGCGTCGACGTCCCGCACCAGCCCGGCGAGGCGGTCCAGCGCCGCATCGGTGGAGGAGCGGGCCGAGGCGGCGGCGTCGAGCTGCGCGCGGAGCGCCTCGTCCCGCCGCACGTCCTCCTCCCGCCGGGCGTGGAGCTCGGCGAGCAGCTCCTCGAGCCGGCGCCGGGCGCCCAGCGCCTCGGCCCGGGCTGCTCTGGCCTCGCGCCTGGCCTCGACGACCTCGGCGCTGAGCCGGCGCCACGCGGGGCCGGCGCCCGTGGCGCGGGCGAGGGCGACGGCGAGGGCGCGGGGTGCGGACCTGCGCGGCATGGGGCTCCTCCTCGGTCGGAGGCGGGCGCCCCCGACCAGGAGGCTAACGACCTCCCGCCCACGCTCGTCGAGCCGACGCCGCCCGGGTGGCGCGCGCCGGGACCCCTCCAGTGCGCCCGCTCCGCCGTCGAGAGCGCACCCATGACGACGCGACCACCCACCTCCACCACCCGTCGGGCTCTCGCCGCCCTCGTCGCCGTCACGGTGACGGGGCTGGGCGGTCTGCTCGGACCTGCGTCCGGCGCGGTCGCCGCCACCGCGACGTCGACCGCGGACGGCTGCCCGGCCCCCGGCGGCGCCGTCGTCCCGGACGCCGCGGCTCCCCCCGGTGCGCCCGACGTGGTGCTCGACGGCCACGGATGGGGCCACGGGATGGGCATGAGCCAGTACGGCGCGCGGGGCGCGGCGCTGCTCGGCTGCTCGTCCACCACCATCCTCACCACCTACTACCCGGGCCTCCTGCCGGCTCGGCGGTCCGTGCGCCCGACCGTCCTCGTCGACCTCCTGACGGGTGGTGGGACGAGCTCGCGCGCCGAGGTCCGCGCCGACGCCGGCCCCGTCCGCTGGAGCAGCGGCACCCAGGAGGTCGTGCAGCCGCAGGGGGCGACGTGGACGGTGCGCCGGGCCGCGGGGGACCGGCTCGAGGTCCTCGCCGGTGCGGCCGCCGGCGCCGTGGCGCCGCCCGGCTTCGCGCCGGCCGCCGGTGCCCTCGTCCGCGCCGAGAACGGCGGCCGCGAGGTCCGTGTCTCGACGTGGGCGTCGTCCGGGGCGACGCCGCTGGTGCGCCGCTCCGACGCCGACCTCACCCGCTTCGCCCCGCGTCGCAGCGGCCTCGAGGTCCGCGCCGTCCTCCTCGACGGTGCGCGGGGCTCCGCCGTCGACACCTACCTCCGCGGCCTCGCCGAGATGCCCGTCTCCTGGCCCCAGGCCGCGCAGGAGGCTCAGGTCGTCGCCGCCCGCACGTTCCTGCTCGGGAAGTACGTGGCGGCCGAGGACGCCTACGTCGTCCGCCCCACCACCGCCGACCAGGTGTGGACCGGAGCCGAGCGCCGCGCCGAGGACGCGCGCCACGGAGGCGGGCTCGCCCGGGCGGTGGCGGCGACGTCCTCCCCGTCGGGGGGGACGGTGATGACGACGTCCTCGGGCGCGCTCGCGCGCGACCTCCTGTACGCGTCCGCGCACGGCGGCTGGTCGGAGACCAACACGTACGTGTGGGGCTCCGCGCCCGTCGCGCACCTGCGGCAGGTCGACGACAGCCGGTGGGAGCTCGCGTCGGGGGACCCCAACGCGTCCTGGTCGGTCGGGCTCAGCTGGGCGGAGGTGGCTCGAGCCTTCGGGCTCTCCACCGCGACGGACCTGAGGGTGGCGCCGCGCGGCACGGCCGACCGCACGGAGGTCGTCGTCGTGGGCACGCGCGCCGGGGCGCCGGTGACGCTGCGCGTGACCGGCCAGCGCGCGCGCGACGCCCTGCGCGCCGTCTCGCCCTCGGTCCGCTCCTCCGGCTTCACGGTGCGACCGCCCGCTCCCGCGGTGCGCCCGGTCGGCGGGGTGCCCGTGTCCCTCGACGCGGACGGCGACGGAGCCGACGAGGTCGGCTGGTTCTCGGCCGGGACGTGGACGCTCCGGGCCCGGGACGGCAGCACGCGGTCCTTCGTCTACGGACGCGCCGGCGACCTGCCCGTGACGGGTGACTGGGACGGGGACGGACGGGACGGCGTCGGCGTCGTCCGCGCCGCGGTGTGGCACCTGCGCGAGCAGGCGGGCCCGGGCCCCGCGGAGCGGTCCTTCGCGTACGGACGACCCGGACAGCAGCCCGTCACAGGCGTCTGGGCGCCCGGACGGCCCACCGGCGTCGGCGTCGTCGTCCGCGGGACCTGGCACCTCCGGGACGCCGTGGGACCGGGGAGGGCCTCGCGGACCTGGACCTTCGGCGGACCCGCCTCGACCGCCGTGCCGGGGGACTGGGACGGCGACGGCGTGGACGACCCCGGGGCCCTCGAGGGTGCGCGGTGGACCTTCGGGTCGTCGGCGCGCCGTGCGATCCCGCCACTGGCGCTCGGGCGCCCGGGGATGCGCGGCGTGTCCGGCGACTGGGACGGGCGGGGGAGCGACCTCCCGGGCGTCGGTCGTGCGGGCGTCGTGCACGTCGCCACGCGCCTCGACGACGGTCGTCACGCCGCCGCCTGGCAGGTGCTGCGCTGATCGGGTGACGGGCTGCGGCTCCGCTCGTCGCCCACCGGTCGCGCGGGGCGCCCGCCCGACGAGCACCCCGCACCCGCCGTCGAGGGGTGTGGCGCGGCGGCCGGTGCCGGACCGGTGGTCAACGACCTCCACCGAGCGGGCGTCGTGCGCTCCGCACCGCTCTGCGGCTCGACGCGCCCCCACCGCGCGAGAACCGCGCCGGCGGGCTCCTGGTCACCGGCCGTGCGCGACAGGCCGGTCGCGCACGGGGCACCGGCCGACGCCCGCGCGCTCCCGTCGGCTCCGGCCGTCAGGAGCCGCGCCGGCGCGGGCCGGCGCGGCCGGGCGGCTACAGGTCGCCGAGGGCCGTGACGACCTAGAGGTCATGACCTCGCACCCTCGCCGGACAGGAGCTCGAACCGTGCCGCACACCCTCTTCCGCCTCTGCGGAGCGCTCACCTGCGCTGCCGCCGTCGCGGCCCCGGTCGGACTGGTCGCGGCGCCCGCGCACGCCGCGCCCCAGCCCTCGGCCGTGTCCGCCGTCGAGGACGCACCCGTCCCTACCAGCACCGACGTCGTGCCCGAGTCGGGCGTGGACGCCGGCGCGCTGGCGCAGCTGCGCGCGGCCGGTGATCCGGGGGCACGCCCCGCGGTCCTCACGGACGAGGTGCGGACCCGCGCCGACTTCGACGTGCTGGGCGTCACCTGGTCCGCTGAGGACACGGCCGTCGGCGCCGTCACCGTCAGCGTGCGCGTCCTGGAGGACGGTGCCTGGTCGACGTGGGAGACGCTCGCCGTCGAGGACGCCGGCCCCGACGCGGGGTCCGGCGAGGCGCGCACCGCGGCGCCCGTCGTCGGCACGACACCGCTCGCCACGGACGGCTCCCGCGGGTACCAGCTCCGCGTGGACACCACCAGCGGGAGGGCTCCGGTCGACCTGCGCCTCCGTGTCGTCGACGGAGGTGACGGCGACGTCGCAGCCGCCGACGCCTCCGCGGGGCCGGCCGCCGCGGCCGCCGCCGCGCAGGCGCGGGGGGAGGCCGTGCCCATGGCCACGATGTCCGCCGCCGCCACCGCCACGGGGGCGCCGAGGCCCGCCATCGTCACGCGGGCGCAGTGGGGTGCCGACGAGACCCTCTCGCGCGCGACCGGCCGCAACACGACCGTGAAGGCGATGGTCGTCCACCACACCGCGTCGTCGAACAGCTACTCGACGGCCAGCCAGTCGATGAGCCAGCTGCGGGGGATCTACGCTTACCACACCCAGTCCCTCGGCTGGGCCGACATCGGCTACAACTTCGTCGTCGACAAGTTCGGCACCGTCTACGAGGGTCGCCGCGGCAGCATCACGGAGACCGTCCAGGGCGCCCACGCCTCGGGCTTCAACACCGACACCATGGGCGTCTCGGCGATGGGCAACTACGAGGACGCGGCGCCCTCGTCGGCGCTCGTCAAGAGCCTCGCCGCCGTCATCGCGTGGAAGCTCGGCCAGTACGGCGTCTCGCCGACCGCCACGACGACGCTCACGTCGGCCGGTGGCAGCACCTCCCGCTACTCCAGGGGCCGGGTGGTCACGATGCCGACCGTCCTGCGGCACATGGACGTCGGCCAGACGGCCTGCCCGGGCGTCCGCCTCTCCGCGCAGATGGACACCATCCGCTCGAAGGCGGCGCAGCTCCAGGCGTCGTCCACGCCGACGCCGACGCCCACGCCCACGCCGACGCCCGCGCCCACGCCGGTCGCGATGACCGTCCCCGCCGGCGCCCAGACGCTGGTGGGCGACTGGGACGGCGACGGGACCGACCAGGCCGGTCTCTACGCCGACGGCGACGTCTCCCTCCGCCGGGCCGACGGCAGCACGCTCCGCTACCGCTACGGGGGCCCGGGCGACCTGGCCGTCGTCGGCGACTGGGACGGCGACGGTCGCGAGACCGTGTCCGTCTTCCGCCGCGGGCAGTGGCTCATCAAGGACTCGCTGTCGGGTGGGAGCGCTGACCGGGCCTTCTGGCTGGGGCAGGACGGCGACGTCCCCGTCGCCGGTTGGTGGAGCGGGCGGACCCAGGGCGTCGGCGTCTACCGCGACGGCCGCTGGCTCCTGCGCAAGTACGCGTCGGCGGGCCCGGTCCACGTCTCGCTCAACTTCGGGCGCAGCTCCGACCGCCCCATCGTCGGCGACTGGGACGGCGACGGCGCGGACACCCCGGGCCTGCAGCGGGGGGCGCAGCGCTTCTGGCTGCCCTCCCTCTACCCGGGGTCGCCCGCCCCGGTCTACTTCGGCCGTGCCGGCATGGTCGGCTTCGCCGGCGACCTCGCCGGGAAGGGCCGGGACGGCTGGGGCGCACGCCAGGGCGCGACCTTCCTCTACCGCGACGACGTCCGCGCCGGGGTCGCCCAGGGCTCGGTCATGATCGCCCGATGAACGACACCTCGACACGGGGCAGCGCCCTCCGCCGGCTGGTCACGACGTCCGTGCTGTGCGTCGGCGCCGTGGCGGGCGCCCTGCCCGCCGCGGCGGCGCCGGCGCCCGTCACGCCTGCCCGCGACGCCGAGCCGAGCGGAGGGCACCGCGCGTCCGACGGGCACGACCACGAGCCCTCCTTCGACGGGAGGGTCGTCGCCGGGCCGGGTGCCACCGGCTGGAGCGGCCCCGCAACGGCCCCCGACGCGGCCGGCCGCCTGCGGACGGCGGGGACGGTGCCCACGCCCAGGCCGGTGCAGCGCTACACGGGTGAGCCGGAGGGCTTCGCCCCCTACGTGCCGCAGGTCGCCTGCGACCCCGTCGAGCGGGCCGGGACCCTCCGCCTGCGCGACCTGATCCACACCACGTACGGCGGGACCCGGGGCGGCACGACCAGGTCCTGCGCCGGCCGCAGCGAGCACTCGGACGGTCGGGCGTACGACTGGATGCTCGACGCCCGCGACCCCGCGGACGCCGCCCAGGCCGACGCCTTCCTCACATGGCTCATCGGCCCCGACGCCCAGGGCCGCCCCTCCGGCAACGCCCGTCGGCTGGGGATCATGTACGTCATCTGGGACCGCAAGATCTGGGGCTCGTACAACCGGACGTGGAAGGTCTACAGCGGTGCGAGCCCGCACACCGACCACATCCACATCTCGCTCAGCTGGGACGGGGCCATGGCGCGGACCTCCTTCTGGACGGGGACGACCCTCACCGGGACCGACTACGGACCGTGCGTCCCGTACACCGGCGAGGCGGCACCGGCGTACTCCGGCAGCCGCAACCCCTCGCCGTGCCCGACCCCGGGCCCGCGCCCGGTGCCCGCCGCACCGACGCCCGTCCCCGCGGGCGCCCAGACGGTCGCGGGCGACTGGGACGGGGACGGGGCCGACGAGGTGGGTCTCTACGTCGACGGCGCCGTCTCCCTGCGCCAGGACGACGGCTCGACCCTCCGCTACCGGTACGGCCAGGCCGGCGACGTCGCCGTCGTGGGCGACTGGGACGGCGACGGCCGCGAGACCGTCGGCGTCTACCGCCGGGGTCGGTGGCTGCTCAAGGACGACCTCTCCGGCGGCTCCGCGGACAGGGCGTTCTGGATGGGAGGGGCGGACGACGTGCCCGTCGTGGGCTCCTGGGACGGTCGACGGCTCGGCGTGGGCATCTACCGGCAGGGCCGCTGGATGCTCCGCACCTCCGTCGGCGCGGGCCCCGTGGACGTCTCGGTGGACTTCGGCCGGCCGACCGACCGGCCGGTCCCGGGCGACTGGGACGGTGACGGTGCCGACACGCCCGGCCTGCAGCGCGGCGCCCAGCGGTTCCGCCTCGACTCCCTGTGGCCCGCCTCGCCGTCCCCCACGTTCTTCGGGCGGGCCGGCATGCAGGGCTTCGCGGGTGATCTGGACGGTGATGCCCGCGACGGCTGGGGCGTCCGCTCCGGCGCCACCGTCCTCTGGCGCCACGACACGAACGGTGGTGCGGCCCAGGGCTCGGTCGTCCTGACCCCCTGAGCCGCCGGCGCGGCGGCGGCGGAGGCCGGGTCCCCAGGGGGGACCCGGCCTCCGCCGTCCTCCGACCACGACGGTCGGAGCGCTCGCCCGCGGTCGCCCGGCTCCGGCCGTCACCTCGCGCGGCGGGTCCGAGGAGCGGCGGCGAACCGGTGCCCCCGCGCGACGGCGGGCGGTGCGGGACGAGGCTCCGCGGCTCGCCCTCGGCTCAGCGGGCCAGCGCGTCCACCTGCTGGGCGAGCAGCTGCCACGCCGACCGGCTGAAGGTGTTGGTGAAGTGGCTGTCGTCGGCGTACACCACCGCCCCGTTGGCGGCGACCACCGTGCACTCGTCCTCGCCGGGGCAGACGGCGTCGGTCATGTCGAGCCACCCCACGGGTGTCGTCGTCGCCGCCGCCGCCGCCGTCCGCTCCGCCTCCACGAGCACCTGGTCCAGGTGGACGTTGCCCTCCCGCGGGAAGTCGCACTCGCGCCAGGCGGACGGGTCCCGCTCGGAGAGGCAGGACGGGACGTCGCGCGGCGACCACGGCGTGTCCTCGACGACGACGACCCGGTCGGCGACCTGCCCCAGGCGGCCCAGCGTGCGCTCGGCCGCGGCCTCCCACACGGGACCGGTGCCGGCCTCGTCGAGCACCTCTCCGCCGTCCCCCAGCGTGGCGGTCGTGTAGCCCTTGGAGCGCGCGACGAAGACGGTCGACAGGTCCTCGACCTCGGCCAGGCGGTCCTCTACGGCTGCGCGCCACTGCCCGCACTCGTCGTAGGCGCGCGTCTGCCGCGCCACCCACACGTCGATGTCGACCGAGGGGCAGGCCGTCTTGGCCCACACGAGGAGGCGCCACCCGCGCTCCCGGGCCAGCGCGTCGAAGGCCGGGAGCCAGTGGACGGCGTGGCTGTCGCCGATCAGCGCGACGGTCGTGCTGCCACCGGGCTCGCCGAAGACGCAGTCCTCCACGGGGGGCGGCTCGGTGCCGGGGTAGCTCACGTAGCAGCCCTCCGGCCGCTCCTGGTCGTCACGGGCCTCCTCGGGCGTCATCGCCGGCGCGGTGAGCTCGGGGACGCCCTCGGGGACGCCCGCCCCCGCGGCTGACACCTCGAGGTCGGGCAGGGCCCCGACGTCCGCGGTGCGGGCGCCGAAGGGCTGCAGGAGGAGGGCAGCGCAGACGGCGAGGGCCGTGAGACCGGCGCCGAGGGCCAGGGAGCGCCCCGGCGCGGCCGAGAGCCACCGGTTGCGGCGGACGGGGTCCTCCACGAGGACGTGCGACAGCACCGACAGGACGAGCGAGGCGACGACGGCCAGCACCACCTGCCCGGCCGAGGGCGACCCGTCCGTGAGCAGGGCCACGACCACGAGGCACGGCCAGTGCCACAGGTACCAGGCGTAGGAGATGCGCCCGACGTAGCGGGGGCCGGGTCGGGACAGGAGGGCGCTGGCGCCGGCGCCACCCGCTGCGGCGCCGGCCGCGAGCAGCAGCACGGCACCGCCCACGGGGGCGGCCGCCGCCACGCCCGGGAAGAGCGTGGTGTCGTCGTAGGCGACGGCGGAGCACACCACCAGGGCCAGGCCGGCAGGGGCGGCGACGAGGGCGACGGCTCGGGGCAGGCGCTCGCACGCCGGCAGCGCCAGCGCGACGGCCGCCCCGGCGGCGAGCTCCCACGCGCGGGTGTGCAGGCCGAAGTAGGCCCAGGAGCCGCTCGTCGGGGTGAGGAGGACGGAGAGCACGAGGGAGCCGCCGCCCAGGAGCACGAGGCCGGCGGTGATGCGGCGGCGCACGCTGCGCCAGCTCCTCGGCCCGAGCGCCACGACGAGGAGGATGAGGAGCGGCCAGACGACGTAGTACTGCTCCTCCACGGCGAGCGACCAGAAGTGGAGGAACGGGCTGTCGTGCGAGTCGGCGCCGAGGTAGTCGGTGGCTCCGACCGCGTACCGCCAGTTCGCCGCGTAGAGGGCCGCGCCGAGGGCGTCGACACCGATCCGGGACCGGTCGAGCGGTGGCACGAGGAGGAGCGCGGCGACGGCGCTCAGGACGACGACCAGGGACGCCAGCGGCAGCAGCCGCCGGGCCCGCCGGGCGTAGAAGCGGCGCAGCGAGATGGTGCCCGTGCGCCGGACCTCGTCGAGCAGCAGCCCGGTGATCAAGAAGCCGGAGAGGACGAAGAAGACGTCCACCCCGACGTAGCCGCCCGGGAGGAAGGGCACTCCCGCGTGGTACAGCACGACGAGGGTCACGGCGACCGCGCGCATGCCCTCGATGTCGGGCCGGAACCGGCGGCCCGCGTCCAGTCGGGGACCCACCGGCGCGGCGGGGGCGGGAGCGCTCGCGCGGGCGGTGTCGGAGATCTGCACCGGGACAGTCTGGACGACGCCGGGCGCGCCGCAGGGAGGTGCCCGGCCCGTGTGCCGCGGCGGGGCAGCGCGCACCCTCCGTTAGTGTCGGCGACGACCCGTCGACCGGGTGCGCCCAGCCGCGGCGCCCGCCCCCTCCATGGCCGACACTCAGGAGAGGTACCACCGTGCGACTGACCCGCAGCGGTCGGGTGGCTCTGGCCGCCGTCCGGAGCTACCTGACCGACAAGGACGTGCGGAGCGGCATCGCCTTCCACGCGCGGGAGGGCCGCTGGCCCGGCGCTGCCGCTTCCTGGACGCGCACGGTCACCCCGACGGCGCCGTCCGCCACGGGCGCCCCACGGGTCGCCCTGCCCGGGGGGGACGAGGGCACACCGGCCGTCCCCGTCCCCAGGGTGCGGCTGGGGGAGATCGCCCGCGGTGGCTCGACGTTCGAGCGGACGTCGCTCGTCGACGCCTCGCCGCACGTGAACCTCGTCCTGCCCGGGCTCGACGTCGACCGCATCTACGCGGGCCTGCTGACGGCGATGACGGTGGGCTGGCGCCTCGCGGAGGCGCGCGGGCTGCCGCTGCGCGTGGTGCTGACGAGCGAGGCCGTCGGCGCGACCTCCACCCGCACGCTCCGCCGCTGGTTCGTCGACAACGGCTTCGACCCCGCCCGGGCGGCGACCGTCGACCTCGTCGAGCGGGCCCAGGTGCCCTCGGCGACGTTCGGCACGGGCGACGTCTGGGTGGCGACCTACTGGACGACCGCCCACGCCCTCGACCTCGCCTGCCGCCGCGGCGCCGTCGACCGCGCGCGGGTCGTCTACCTCGTGCAGGACTTCGAGCCGTCCTTCACCGGCTGGAGCGACCAGTACGCCATCGCGGAGAGCACCTACCGCGCCGGCTTCACGCCCATGGTCAACTCGCGCTCGCTGGCCGACTACCTGGCCTGGGCGGTGGACCTCCGGGTCGACCCCGAGGTCGTCTTCGCCCCGCACCTGGACCTGCCGGCCCTGCGGGGCGCGGCAGCGGCCTGGCGGGCGGGGGACCCCGAGCGCCCGCGCCTCTTCTTCTACGCGCGGCCGCGCCACCCGCGGAACCTCTTCCGCATCGGCATCGAGGGCGTGCAGCGGTTCGCCGTCCTCGCCGAGGCGGAGGGGCTGCGGCCGGACGTCGTGACGGCCGGCGACCTCCACCGCGACGTCGCGCTCACGCCCACGACCGTGGCCCGCAGCGCGGGCAAGCTGTCGATGGCCGACTACTACGGGCTCGTGGGGCGCACCGACCTGGCGCTGTGCCTCATGCAGAGCCCGCACCCGAGCCACATGCCGCTCGAGCTGGCCTGCAGCGGCGTGCCGACGGTGACCAACAGCCTCGGCGGCTTCCGCGGCGACTGGCACGACCGCCTCGTGCGCGCCGAGGCCGACCCGGACGCGCTGGGCGCCGCCCTCCTCGAGGCGTGGCGCACGCGCCCCCAGGAGCACGCCTTCGCGCCGCCGCGCGGCCTCGGCGGCGAGCTCGACGCGGCCGTGGCCGCCGTGGCGCAGCGGGTGCCCCGCTGAGCGCCGGGGCCCTGGGCGGGGCGCGACGGATGGCGGGGCGCGTCGCGCGCCGCACGTCGCAGCGCGTCCGCGCGACCGCGGCTCTCGCGCCGCGGCACCCCACGGCGACCCGCGACGAGGCCCGCGTCCTCGCGTCGGGCCTCTTCGACGCACGCTGGTACCTCTCGCAGGCGGCCTCGCTCGGCGACGTGGACGAGCTCGCCGCGCTGCGCCACTACCTCGCGAAGGGCCGCCGCGCCGGGCGCACGCCGCACCGCTGGTTCCTGCCCGAGTGGATCGACCCCCGCGCCTGGGCGACCGCCGACGAGGACCCGCTCGTCACCTACGTCCGTCGGCCCTCGGTCCGGCGGACGGCCTCGCCGCACCCCTGCTTCGACCCAGCCGCGCACGTGGCGCGGCACCCGGCTGCCGAGCGCCACCCGATGGGTCCCCTCGGTGACCTCCTCGAGCGGGGTCCCGAGACGCCGCTCGACGTGACGGGCGCCGCCGGGCCCGTGGTCATCACGCGGGGCGCGGTCGAGCGGCTGCTGGACGAGCACCTCGACCGGTGGGCGTGGCAGGAGGAGCTCCGCACGGCGCCGCGGAAGACCGAGCGCTTCTCCGAGCCCTCGGGGGCCCGGACGCTGACGACGGAGGAGGCCGCGCGCCTCGCCACCACGTCGGTCTCCGTCGTCGTGCCCGTGTGGGAGCGCGAGGACCTCGTCGAGACGGCGCTCACCTCCGCGCTGGCGCAGGAGGGGCTCGACCTCGAGGTCGTCGTCGTCGACGACGGCTCGACGGACTCCTCGGTGGCGGTCGCCCGCGCCGTCGCGGCGCGCGACCCCCGCGTGGTCGTCGTCGAGCGCCCGCACGAGGGCGTCTCCGCGGCTCGCAACGCCGGCCTGGCCGTGGCCCGCGGCGAGTACGTCGCCTTCCTCGACTCCGACAACACCTGGCGGCCGGGCTTCCTCGCGCGGATGGTCACCGAGCTGAGCCGCAGCGGACGCCACGCGGGGTACGGGGTCGTCGCCATGGACACCGGCGACCGGACGGTCTACCGCGCCCTCGACGCCGGGCGCGACCACCTCGAGGTCATCAACCACGTCGACCTCAACGTGCTGGTGGCGCGGGCCGACGCGGTGAGGGCCGCCGGGGGCTTCGACACCGATCTGCGGCGCGCCGTCGACTACGACCTCGTGTGGAAGCTGGCCGCGGCGGGCCCGCTGCACTTCGTGCCCGTCGTCGGCGTGGACTACCACGCCGACGACTCCGACGTCCGCCGGATCACCGTCACCCACGGCGACAGCTGGGGCGAGGTCGTCAAGAAGCGTCGCGTCCTCGACTGGGACGCGGTCGCCTCGGCGCCGCGCACGGCGGGCACGACGTCGCTCGTCGTCGTCACCCGCGACAGCCCGAAGGCGCTCCACACCGCGCTGCAGGGCCTGTGCGCCGGGGAGGGGGCGCCGGACGAGGTCGTCGTCGTCGACGACGGCTCGCGGCTGTCGGCCTCGCTGGCCACGGCGTGCGCGGAGCTGCTGCACCCCTCGCTGCGCGTCCTGCGCCGCCCGGTGCAGGAGTTCTACGCCCTCGGGGCCGACACGGGCTTCGCCTCGACGCACGGTGACGTGGTCGTCCTCGCCGACGACGACGTCACGGTCCGCCCGGGCGACGTCGGCCGCCTCGCAGCCGTCGTCCGCGCGCGCGGCGCCGCTGCCGTGCAGCCCGTCCTGGTCACCCGCCACGGTCTCGTCCAGCACGCCGGCGCCGTCCTGGAGACCTCTACGGCGCTGCCCGTGCCGTTCCTCGCCGGCCACCACCCCGACGACGTCGGTGAGGAGCCCTTCGAGGTCCCTGCGCCGGCGGCGTCGCTGCTGGCCCTGGACGCCGTCCAGCACGCCGCGGTCGGCGGCTTCGACACGCGCTTCCGGAACGGCCTGCACGACACCGACCTCGGCCTGCGCCTGCGAGCCGCCGGAGGCACCGTCCTCGTGGACCCCCGGGTGCACGCGGTGCACGTCGGCCGGTCGCTGAGCCGTGACGACCCCCAGGCGCACCACAACTTCCGCCACTTCGTCAGCCGCTACGGCGGGTCCCGCCCCGACCCCGCGCCGACGTACGCCGGCCGCGGGCTCGAGGTCGTCGGCTGGCAGCCGCCGCCGGTCGGGGAGCAGGGGGCGCCGCGGCGACCGGCCACTCCGCTCGTGCGGCGTCTCCGGCCCGTCCAGGCGCGGGTGGAGGGGCACGAGGTCCCGCGACTGCACTGGGCGATCAAGATCGCTGCGCCCTTCAGGGGGGCCCAGCGCTGGGGTGACGAGCACTTCGCCGAGAGCCTCGCGCAGGGGCTGAGGCGCCTCGGCCAGCACGTCGTCGTCGACACCCGCGACACGCGCGTGCGCCCGAGCGCCCACCTCGACGACGTCGTCCTCCAGCTCCGCGGCCTCATGCCCCTGCCGCCCCAGCCGGGGGCCGTGAACCTCGCCTGGGTCATCAGCCACCCCGAGGACGTCCGGCGCGAGGAGGTGCTCGGCTACGACGGCGTCTTCGCCGCGAGCGAGACGTGGGCGGAGCAGGCCACGCGTACCTGGGGCGTGCCGGTGCACCCGCTGCTCCAGTGCACCGACCCGGCGCGCTTCCACCCCGACGCGGCCGTGGCCGACACCGGCTACAAGGTGCTCTTCGTCGGCAACTCCCGGAACATCCGGCGCAGGATCGTCGGCTGGGCGGCGGACGCGGACGTCCGGACCGACGTCGTCGGCCAGGGCTGGGACGGTCTGGTGCCGCCCTCCTGGGTCCGGGGCCAGTACCTGCCCAACGAGGGGCTGGCCGCGGCCTACCGCGCCGCGGGGGTGGTGCTCAACGACCACTGGGACGACATGCAGCGGGACGGCTTCGTCTCCAACCGCCTGTTCGACGCGGTGGCCTCGGGCGCCAGGGTCCTCACCGACCCGGTGCCGGGCCTGGAGGAGCTCTTCCAGGGCTGCGCCGTGCCCGTCCGGGACGCGGACCACCTGCGGACGCTCGTGGACCTCCCCCGCGACCAGGTCTTCCCGCAGTCGGACGAGCGGGCGGTCATCGCCGACCAGGTGCGGGTGCAGCACTCCTTCGAGGCGCGGGCCCGGACGCTGCTGACGCACGTCCTCGGCCTGCGGGGCGAGGCGCCCCTCGAGGGACCGCCGACCGGGTGACCCGGCTCCACCCGCGGGGGTCGTCGCCCGATGCACAGGCGACCGCAGACCTCCGGAGGAGACCCATGCCGACGTGCCGCCGACTCACCCGCCGCGCCATCGTGGCCGTGCTCGCCGCCGCCGCAGCCGTCGCGCCGATCGCCCCGGCGTCCGCCGAGGAGGCCGCCTCCCCGCAGACGTACACGGCGGGCGCCGGCGACGACATGAGGCGCGCGTTCGAGCAGCTCCGCCCGGGCGACACGCTGCTGCTGGAGCCCGGCACGTACGAGATCGGCTACATCCGTCCGGTGCTCGCGCGCGGCACCCCCTCGGCGCCCATCACGGTCAAGCCGCAGGTGTGGGGCTCACCGCCCGTGCTCGTCGGGGGCATCGAGCTGAGGAGCCCCGACTTCTGGAGCCTCGAGCGCCTCCGCGTGCGGGCCGCCGCCGACCGCGCTCCCGCCCTCCACCTGCGGGGCGGGTCGGGCTGGCGCGTGACGGCGGGTGAGTTCTGGGGCGCGCGCGACACCCAGGCCTACGCGAACGTGGCGATCGACGGCTCCGGCGGGTACCCGCGCCGCTTCACCTTCGCCCAGAACTGCGTCCACGACGCCGCGACGACGACGCGGTCCAAGACCGACCACAACATCTACGTGAAGTTCCGCGGCGCTCCGGGCTCGGGCGGGGTCATCAGCCAGAACACCGTCCTGGGGCACCCCAACGGCGCGGGCATCAAGCTGGGGGACGGCGGGGACCCCGGGGCGCCCGGCCCCTGGGGGGTCCAGGTCGTGCGGAACACGATCGTCGACGGCGGGCGCCAGGTCCTCATGAGCCATGACGTCCGTGGCAACTCGGTCACCGGGAACCTGCTCGGCCTCTCCCGCGAGCCCTTCACGGCGACCGACCGCCGCACGACCGGCCTGTACGCGCTCATGGTGGGCGGCTCCGGCAACACCGTCGGCAACAACTACGTCTTCGGCGCCGACATGGCTCTCCGGGACCCGTACGGCAAGGTCAGGGTGGCCGGCGACATGGCCGTGCGCCCGGACGCGCAGATGAGGGGCCGTGGCTGCTCCGTGCAGCCCGCCTACTGGAAGGCGCGCTACTACGGGCGCACGAGCCAGGGCGTCTACCTGTCCTGGTGACCGCCGCGTCACCCGGGCGGCGCAGCGGCGGTCACGGTCCTGTCACGTGCCGGACGGCGCGGTGGGCACCGCCCTAGCGTCCGACCACGCGCGCCCCGCTCCCCGGTGGCGCGCCCCCGCCGGCCACGGCCGGCACCACCATCCCTGGAGGACCCGACCATGCCCATCCCGACCCGCGCCCTCACCGCCCTCGTCGCCTCTGCCGTCGCGGCCATCGGCGTGGGGGTCACCGCTGCACCAGCCACGGCCGCCGTGGCGCAGGCCGCCGGCTGCACCGCCTCCACGAGCCTCCCCACCCGGGTGAGCATCGACCGAGCCGTGCAGCAGGTGCCGATCACCCTCAGGACGACCTGCTCCGCCGACTACGCCGACGCCTTCCTGGCGGGCCCCGACGGCGACTACGACGTCCCGTTCTGGGAGGCGCCGCTGGACGGGTCCACCTATCTGTGGGAGGCCTACGGCGACAGCACCGTCCCCGGCACGTACCGGACCGAGGAGATCGAGCTCTACCAGGGTCCCGACGACCTCTCACCGGAGGGGCTGACGACGACGGACGGCCGCGCCGTCGCCAAGTTCGGCTCCAAGGCCGGGCTCACGGCGGCCCGCACCGGCTCGCGCGTCACCCTGACCGCCTGCGCGTCCTACTACAACGGCCGCCGCGACGCCTTCGTGCCGTGGTCGGCGCACCGGGCGACGATCCAGAGGCTCGGGGCCGATGGCCGCACGTGGGAGTACGTCAAGACCGTGGGGACCAACGCCCGCGGGTGCGCGGTCCTCGATGTGGCGGCCCCCGTCGCTGCCACCTACCGGGTCACGACCTACGAGACCTACCAGATCTTCTCCCGCACGTCGCCGACCGTCCGGGCGTGAGCGTCCGGGCGTGAGCGCGCGACCCGCGGTCGTCCTCGACGCCCCGCCACCGCTGCTGACCGCGGGGGTGGCGGGGTGCCGCCCGTCCGCCGCGGTCCGCGCGCGTCGTCTCCCCGGTCTGCATCCCGGGCTGCCGTAGGGTCAGCGTCACCCGACCGCCCGACGACCGCCCCGAGCCCACGAGGACACCCATGCGCCTTCTCGTCACCGGAGGCGCCGGCTTCATCGGCGCCAACTTCGTCCACCAGACGGTCCGGGAGCGTCCGGACGTCGAGGTCACCGTCCTCGACGCCCTCACGTACGCGGGCGACCGGGCCTCGCTGGCCGAGGTGGCCGACCGGGTGTCCTTCGTCGAGGGCGACGTCGCCGACGCCGAGCTCGTGCAGCGCCTGGTGGCGGGCGCGGACGCCGTCGTCCACTTCGCGGCCGAGAGCCACAACGACAACTCGCTGCACGACCCGAGCCCCTTCCTGCGCACGAACCTCCTGGGCACCTACGCGCTGCTCGAGGCGGTGCGGGCCCACGACGTCCGCTACCACCACATCTCGACGGACGAGGTGTACGGCGACCTGGAGCTCGACGACCCCCAGCGCTTCACGGAGCAGACGCCCTACAACCCCTCGAGCCCGTACAGCTCGACGAAGGCCGGCAGCGACCTCCTCGTCCGCGCATGGGCGCGCTCCTTCGGCGTCCGCGCCACGATCTCCAACTGCTCCAACAACTACGGGCCGTACCAGCACGTCGAGAAGTTCATCCCGCGGCAGATCACCAACCTCGTCGACGGCGTGCGACCCAAGCTGTACGGAGCCGGCGAGAACGTCCGCGACTGGATCCACGTCGACGACCACAACCGAGCGGTGTGGGACATCCTCGAGCGCGGCAGGCTGGGGGAGACCTACCTCATCGGCGCCGACGGCGAGCTGAGCAACAAGCGGGTCGTCGAGCTCGTCCTCGAGGCCTTCGGGCGCCCGGCGGACGACTACGACCACGTCACCGACCGGGCCGGGCACGACCTCCGCTACGCCATCGACTCGTCGAAGCTGCGCGACGAGCTGGGCTGGCGCCCCCGGTACACGACCTTCGAGGACGGGCTCGCGGCCACCGTCGACTGGTACCGCGGTCACGAGGCCTGGTGGCGCCCGCGCAAGGCGGCGACCGAGGCGCGCTACGCGGCCAGCGGGCAGCGGGTCCTCCAGCGCTAGCCCGACCTCACGACGCCGGGGCGGACGCGGCATGGGACGCCGCTGTCCCCGTCGCGGCGCCCGTGAGCGTGCCCGACGGCGGTCCCGCGGGCAGTGCGGCGGCCGACCTCCACCTCCTGCGCCGTGGGACGTGGGGCCCGACCCCCGACCCCCGAGCTGCTGGCCGAGGTGCGCTCGACCGGTCGTGGGGCGTGGGTCGACGCCCGGCTGGCTCCTGACCGCGTCGAGGACGCCGAGTGCGGGGCGCTCGTCGCCCGGTCCCCGGCCTCGTCGCTGAGCGCAGCGGCGGCGTGCAGCGGCGCGCTGCCCCGGTACTCCTGGGACGGGATGCTGGCCAGGCGGTGCTGGCGCGCCAGGCGTGGAGCCGCCGGCAGCTGCTCGAGGTGGTCGCCGACGTGCTCGCCGACCACCTCCACGTCGCGAACCCCTCCGGCGACGTCTGGTGCTGCCGCATGGAGGACGAGGCGGTCCTGCGTCGCCACGCGCTGGGCCGCTCCGAGGACGCCCTCGTCGCCTCCGCCCGGCACCCGGCACCCGGCACCCGGCGATGCTGTGGTCCCTCGACGGCTCGCGGAGCACGGAGCGGGCGCCGAACGAGGACCACGGCCGCGAGCTGCTCGAGCTCCGCACCGTCGGCGTCGAGGGGGGCTGCACCGAGGCGGACGTCGTCGCGTGCGCGCGCTCGACGACGGGGAGGTCGGTCGACCGGACGACCGGGCTCCACGTGTTCCGCCCCGACCAGCACGACACCTCGGCGGTGCGGCTCCTCGACCGGAGAGCACCCGTCCACGCGGCGGCGGACGGCGCCGCTCTGCAGGTCTCTCTCCTGCGCCACCTGGCCCGGCACCCGGCGACGGCGCGGCACGTGGTCACCGAGCTCGCGCGGCGGCTCGTCGGAGGCGAACCGCCGCGCGAGCTCGGCGACCGCCTCGCGCAGGTCCACCTCGACGGCGGCACCCGCCCTGGCCCCCGTGGTGCGCGAGCTGCTGCCCCCCCGGGACGTCCTGGCCGCCTCCGCCCCGAAGCTCGAACGGCCCGCGAGGACCTGCTCTCGACGCTGCGCCCCCTCGGGCGCCGGCCGGACGCCAGCGGCACGCCAGGGGTCGTCGCGCTGTCCTGGGTGCTTCGGGCACGCGGCCATGCGCCGGCCGGATGTGCGCCGCCGAACGGCTGCCCCGTCGTCGCTGTGGCGTGGGCGTGGGCGTCGTCGGTGCTCGCCGCGTCGGCCACCACCTCGAGCGGTCCTCCGGGTGGTGGCTGCCCGGGCTGCGCTTCGCCGCGGCTCGGGAGCTCCTGCCGGTGGCACCGCCCGGGACGGTCGGCGCCCTCGTCGACGCCCTGGCGCTGCAGCCCCTCGACACGCCGGTCCCGCCGCCCGAGCGCGCTGCGCTCGTGGCCTCCACCGGAAACAGCGAGCTCGCCCCGCTGCGCAGCGGGGACGAGTGGCTCGGGTGGCGCCTCACCTCCCTGGTCCGCCTCGTCCTCGACTCCCCCTCCGCCGCTGCACGGTGACACGGAAGGCCCCCCGCAGAGCCTCCTGGACGCCCGGTCGCTCCTGCCGCGCCGTCGTCGCGCGGTGCCACCGCCGCCCCGATCCACGGCTGCCCCGACGGGCGTCGGCGGCTGCGACTGCGGCTGCGACTGCGACTGCGACTGCGACGAGGGTCGGCGCGAGGGGGGCAGCCGTCGAGCGGTCCTCGCCGGCGCGCTGGCCGGAGGCGTCGCCCTCACCGGGGGGACGCCTCGACGCAGGTGGCCCTCGCCGAGCCGGGCTACGACGGTGACGCGCTGGTCGTGCTGTCCCTCCGCGGCGGCCTCGACGGGCTCTCGGCCGTCGCGCCGGTCGGCGACCACCACTACGCCGCGCTGCGTCCGGACATCGCCGTGCCCGCCGTCGCGGCGCACCGCCTGGAGCTGTCCTCGGCCTGCACCCCGCGCCGGGTCCGCTGCTGCCCTGCCGGCTCCCTGGCGGTCCTGCACGCCCCCGGCATGGCGCAGGCCGACCGCTCGCACTCCTCGGCGATGGAGGAGACGGAGCGAGCGGCGCCGGCGCGCTCGTGGCCGCCCGCCCGCCGCCCGCCGTGGCGTACCCGGACGCCGACCCCGGCCGGTCGCTGCAGGACGTGGCCACCCTCGTCCGCGGGGGCGCGGGCCTGCGAGCCGCCGCTGTCGACGTGGGGGACCGGGACGTGCACGTCGGCATGGGGCCCCCGACGGGCGCCGCCGGGTGGATGCACCGCGAGCTCGCCGACCCGGCCGCGGCGTGGGTCGCCTTCGCGGCTGGCCTCGGCCCGCACCTCCAGAGGGTCGTGCTCGTCACGCTGTCGGAGATCGGCCGCACGGCGGAGCAGGACGGCTCAGGCGGCACCGACCACGGCCACGGCAACGCCGTGCTGGTGCTCGGCGGCGGCGTCGTGGGCGGGCCGGGTCCACGGCCGCTGGCCGGGCCTGGCGCCCGAGGCTCGCGTCGGCGGGGACCTCGCCGTGACGACGGACCACCGCTCCCTCCTGGCGGAGGCGCTCGTCGCCCGGTGCGGCCTGTCGCCGTCGACCGTCTTCCCGGCCAGGTCGCGCCCACCCGCGGGGTCCTCCGACCCGATGACGGTGCGCGCCACCGGCGGACCCGCGCGATCGAGCGCGTCGGCGCCGCACCCCGCGCGGTGCCCCTGCGTAGCCTCGCCCGCGTGGAGCTGCTGACGGGCGTCGTCCGGGACTACGCGTGGGGGTCGCGCACCGCGCTGCCCGAGCTGCTGGGGCTGGCGGCCGACGGCCGCCCCCAGGCCGAGCTGTGGCTCGGGGCCCACCCCGGCGCCCCGGCGTCCGTGGCGGGGGAGCCGATGGACGCCGCCGTCGGGCGCGACCCCGCGGGCGTCCTCGGCCCGCGCGTGCGCGAGCGGTTCGGCGACCGGCTGCCGTACCTGCTCAAGGTGCTCGCCGCCGGCGCGCCCCTGTCGGTCCAGGTGCACCCGAGCGAGGAGCAGGCCCGCGAGGGCTTCGCGCGCGAGGAGGAGGCCGGCGTCCCGGCCGACGCGCCGCACCGCAGCTACAAGGACCCGCACCACAAGCCCGAGATGGTCGTCGCGCTCACGCCCTTCGAGGCGCTGTGCGGGTTCCGGGACCCTGCGGTCGCGGCGGCCGCGCTGCGGCGGATGGACGTGCCCGCGGCGGCCCGGCTCGTCGAGGTGCTCTCCGGCGACGACGCCCCCGCCGCGATCCGCGAGGCGCTGTCCTACCTGCTGTCCGGCACCGAGGAGGTGGCCCAGCTCGTCGAGGACGTGTCCGCGGCCTGCGCGGAGGACGGCCCGGCGGAGGACGGCACGGGCGACGCCGTCGAGGCGGCCGGAGCGGCCGTGCCCGGCGGTCCGGCGCCCCTGCCGGACGAGCTCGGCGGTCCGGCCGGCGGCGTCGCCGGGGCCGCGGGGGAGCGCGGGCGCATGGAGGAGGTGCCGGACGAGCCCGTGGACGGCGCCGTGGACCCCGACCGCCGCACCGTCGCGGAGCTGGCCGCCCACCACCCCGGCGACCCGGGCGTGCTCGTCGCGCTGCTGCTGCACCGCGTGCGCCTCGAGCCGGGCGAGGCGCTCTGGCTGCCCGCCGGCAACGTCCACGCCTACCTGTCGGGCACGGGCGTGGAGCTCATGGCGGCCTCGGACAACGTGCTGCGCGGCGGGCTCACGACCAAGCACGTCGACGTCGCCGAGCTGCAGCGCGTCGTCGACGCGCGCCCCGTGGCCGTGCCGCGGGTGGAGCCGGTGGCCGGCGAGGGGTCCCTCGTGTGGCGGCCCGGCCCCGACGAGGTCGAGCTGTGGCGCCTGGAGCCCGCGAGGGGCGACGTCGCCGGGCCGGTCGACGGCCCGCGCGTCGTCCTGTGCACCGCGGGCGAGGTCGACCTGGCGGTGGGCGCGGGCGGCGCGCTGCGCCTCGGCCGCGGCGGCGCCGCGCTCGTGCGCGACGACGACGGACCGCTGCGGGTCGCGGGCGACGGCGTCGCCTGGGTGGCGGCCGTCCCGCGCTGACGCCCCGACCCCGGCGGACGCCGGGGGCGGGGCTGCCGCAGAAGGGGCCGCGACGCTCAGGCGCGGGCGGTCGCCTGCTCCTGCGCCGCGAGGTCGTCGAGGTCGAGCCCGGCGTCGGCCGCGACGGCGACGACGGACCCGTCGCGCCGCAGCGCCCCGAGCACGAGGTCCGGGTCGAGGTCCTCGGCCGCGCCGAGGACGCGCTCGCCGGGGCGGAACTCGCTGATGCGGGCCAGGTCGTCGGCCAGCTCGAGCACGCGGCGGTCCTGCACCTGCTCGTCGACGGCGAGGACGTCGTCGCGGCCGGTCACCTCGGCGTTGTAGTCCAGCGCCCCGGGAGGGCCGCCCGCCGCGGAGCGGGAGAGGGCGGGGAGGTCGACGACGACGACGCGCCCGGCCGGGCCCACGGGGCCGTCGGCGGTCGTCACGAGGACGGCGGGGGGCTGAGGCTCGAGGTCGTCGAGGACCTCGCCCTCGTCGCCGTCCCACGACGGCTCGGCGCCGACGCACCAGGCGGCCAGGGCGATGACCGTCGCCCGCCACGACGGCGGCAGCGCCAGGGAGACGACGTCGCCGGGCTCGACGTCGCACTCGTTGGCGAGGAGGTCGGCGGTCTTGGCGACCCAGTTGACGAGCACCCGCGCGGACAGCTCGACGCGCTCGCCGCCGGCGCCGTACCAGGTGAGGCGGGGGCGCCCCGGGTCGGCGTCGACGAGCGCCTCGAGGAGCGTCGGCACGTCGCGCGCGCGGGCGACGGCGGGCGGCACGGCGGCGTGGGACGGGTCGTCCTGCGGGGGCTGGGGCACGGCGGCTCTCCTCCGGGCGGGGCGGCGGGGGCGGTGGTCCGGGGGACCACCCGGTGCTCTCGACCCTACGGTCGCCGCGGCCCCGCCCGCAGACCCGCCGCTGCTGCGCACGGGGCGCCGGTCCCCGCCTCCCCGGACCGAGCGACCCGTGGAGGAGGCGTCACCTTCGCGGTGGGGAGCTGGTACCGCGAGGTCGGGTCGGCCTCGCCGTGGCGGAGGCCGAGCTGTCGGGGGAGCGGGGCACACTGGCCGCGTGACCGAGCACGACCACCTGCCGCCCGGCGCCCGAGGGCTCCTCGGGGGCCGGGGCGCCGTCGCGCCGGCGCGACGGGCGCCGTCCGGCAGCCCTCCCGGGCGGTCGACCGCGGCCGCCACCCCGCGGGAGCGCACGTGGCGGCCGGGGCGGGCCCTCGACGTCACGGCCGTCCTCTCACCGCTGCGGCGCGGTGCCGGCGACCCGGCCGTCCGCCGGGGCGCCGCCGCGGGCGAGCACTGGTGGGCCACCCGCACGCCCGCCGGCACGGCCCTGCTGCACCTGCTGCCCGTCCCCGCCGAGGGCGTCGTCCGGGCCAGCGCGTGGGGCGACGGCGCCGCGCACGTGCTCGACGGCGTCCCGGCGCTCCTCGGGGACGGCGACGACGACGCCGGGTTCGTCCCGCTGCCGCAGCACGCCCGCCTCGTCGAGGCGCACCGCCGCCACCGCGGGTGGCGGGTGCCGCGGACCGGCGCCGTCCTCGAGGCGACGGCCGGCGCGGCGATCGAGCAGGTCGTCACCGGCGTCGAGGCGCACCGCGGCTGGCGGCGGCTCCTCGAGCGCTTCGGCGACCCGGCGCCCGGCCCCGCCGCGGCCCCCGGCGGCCCGGCGGCGGGCATGCGCGTCCCGCCCTCCGCGGCGGCGTGGCGCGCGGTCCCGAGCTGGGAGTGGCTGCGAGCCGGCGTCGAGCAGCGCCGCAGCCGCGTCGTGCAGACGGCCGCGCGCTCGGCCGAGGGGCTCGAGCGGACGCTGCTGCTGCCGCCCGAGCGGGTCGAGGCGGCGCTGCGGAGCCTGCCCGGGGTCGGGGTCTGGACGGCCGCCGAGGTGCGCCAGCGCGCCCACGGCGACGCCGACGCGTTCTCCTTCGCCGACTACCACGTGGCCAAGGACGTCACCTGGGCCCTCACGGGCGAGGTGCTCGACGACGACGCCTGCGCCGAGGTCGTCGAGCCCTACCGCGGCCACCGCTACCGCGTGCAGCGCCTGCTCGAGATGTCCGGCGCCCGCCGCCCCCGGCGGGGGCCGCGCATGACGCTGCCCACGCACACGCCCGCCACCGCCGGCGGCCGCTGAGGCGTCGACGTCCGGTCACCCCACGGCGGTGCTCGACCTCGTGGGCGACGCGCCGCCGCCCGGCCCACGGGCTCCACCGCCACGGCGGTGGTGGACCTCGGGGGACGGCCCCGCCGCGGTCGTCAGCGCGGCGTCGCCCCGCCGGGCCCCGTGACGACGACGTGCGCGGCCGCGGCCGGTGCGTCGTCGGTGCGCGCGTCCGTCGTGCTGGTCTCCGCGTCCAGCCCCTCGGCCCACAGGGCGAGCCGCACCCGCTCGGCCAGGGCGCCGACGGCGAGCGGGGCCCCGCTGACGACGACGACCACGCCGGCCGCCGAGTCTGCGCCGCCGGTCGGGCCGCCGGTCGGCCCGTCGAGGTCGGCGCGGGCGCCGTCGGGGGCGCCCGGGCCCGTCGCCACGGCCAGGGCGCGCCGCAGCCGCGCCCGGTCGGTGTCGGCCGCCGGGTCCACGGGCGGCGGCTCCACGGCGCCCGGGGGGGAGCCCAGCGCCGCGCGCACCGCCTCGACGTGCCCGTAGGCGAACCAGTCGCTCGGTCCCGTCCGCGTGCAGGCGGCGGCCCCGTCGCCGTCGGGACCACCGACCTCGGCCAGGGGAGCTGCCGCTCGATCTGAGGTGGAGGTCGAGGGCATCGACCCGCTGCGGCCACCGAGGCCGCGGACGAGCGCCACCGGCGTCCCGGCCGCCTTGCCCTTGACGAGGTCGCCCAGGGCGGCCACCTCGTCGGCGACCGCCCGCACGGTCACCTCCATCGGCCGTCCGAAGCGGTCGACCTCCCCGCGCACGTCGTCGAGGGCGGTGAGGCCCGCGACGCCGAGCGCGAGGTCCGTGACGCCGACGCGCCACGGACGCCCGGTCGTGTCGGAGACGAGGACCGCGGGAGAGGCGCCCGTCAGCTCGGTGACGCGCGCGCGCAGGGCGCGGGCCGAGGCGTCGGGGTCGGCCGGCAGGAGCAGCACCGTCCCCGGCTCCACGTCGGAGGCGTCCACGCCCGCGGCGGCGAGGACGGGGCCGCTGCGCGCCTGGACGACGCGGGTGGTCGCCCCGCCCGGCAGGCCGCGCTCGGCGACGACGCGCACCGTCTGGGTGTCCACGGCCGCGGCGCGCCCGCGCGCCCGCACGGACCGGCCCTCGGCCTTGGCGACGACCTTGCTCGCGACGACGAGGACGTCGTCGTCGCGCAGGGCGAGGCCCGCCCGCGCCACGGCGTCGACGAGCAGGGCACCCAGGTCGTGGCCCGGCCGCACCTCGGGGACGCCGGGCAAGGCCACGGCCCGCACGGCGAAGCCGTCGGGCGGGGGCGGGGGAGCGGCCCGCCGCGGGCGTCCGCTCCCGGCGTCCTCGCCCCCGGCGCCCCGGCTGTCGGCGCCCCGGCTGCCGGTGCCCTGGCTCTCGACGGAGGAGCTCACGCGGCGAGCCCGGCGTGCGCGGCCGGGGCGCCGGCCCTCGACCTCGACCTCAGGTCGAGGCCGCGCACGGACTCGGCGACGTCGAGGGCGGCCGCGGCGATGCGCGCCGCGTCCGCCGGCGTCGTCATGAGCAGCGGCTCGGCGCGCACGAGGGGCCCCGCGGGGGAGGTCGACTCCTCCGCCCCCGGCCCGTCGGTCAGGGGGTCGTCCTGGAGGGCGTCGGAGGGGTGCACGAGCCACCCGTCGAGGACGTCGGCGTAGAGGCCGGCGACGGCGGCCGCCGTCGTCGGGACGCCGACGGCGCGCAGGCAGGCGTCGGCCATGCCGCGCACGGGTGCGCCACCGACGACGGGGGAGACCCCGACGACGGGCGCGGAGGTCGTCCGCAGCGCCTCGCGCAGGCCCGGTACCGCGAGGACGGCGCCGAGGGAGACGACGGGGTTGCTCGGCGGCAGCAGCACGACGTCGGCGCCGGCCAGCGCCTCGAGCACGCCGGGGCCCGGTCGCGCCGCCCGCGCCCCGGCCACGGCGATGCGGCGGGCGGCCGGGGCCGCGTGGTGGCGCACCCACCACTCCTGGAAGTGCAGCGCCCGCTCGCCGGGCCCCGCGAGGCCCTCGGCCAGGGGGGAGCGGACCGAGCCGTCCTCGGGCAGGCCGGCGGCGTCGACGACGACGTGGGTCTCCACCCGGTCGTCGGTCATGGGCAGGAGCTCCACGCCGGGTCGCCACCGCTCGCACAACCGCCGCGTGACCGCCGACAGGGGAGCGCCCTCGGCGAGCAGCCGGCTGCGCAGGACGTGCGTCGCGAGGTCGCGGTCGCCGAGCGAGAACCAGCCGGGCGGGTCGCCGTGCGCGGCGAGCTCCCGGGCGACGGCGAAGGTCTCCCCGGCGCGGCCCCAGCCGCGCTCGTCGTCCGCGCCGCCCCCGAGGGTGTACATGACGCTGTCGAGATCGGGGCAGACCCGCAGGCCGTGGAGGGTGACGTCGTCGGCGGTGTTGCCGATGACGACCACCTCGTCGGCGGGGCCCGTGGGGCGGCGCTCGGCGAGGGCGTCGAGCAGCCCGCGCAGGAAGCGCGCCCCGCCCACGCCGCCGGACAGGGCTGTGATGCGCATGGCCCCATCCTGGCCGCCCCGGCGGGTGCGTCGTGCCGGCGCCGTCCTCCCCGCCGTCCGCCCACGCCGCGTGAGTGGGCGTCACGACGCGTCATCGCCGCTGGCCCCTCGGCGTGTCGCGCCGCCTACACCGGACGGGCTTGACGGCCCGCGCACGACACGCGTGTAATTCGGTCACGCGCCACGGCTTGACCGGGCGGCAAGGGAGTCATCGCGCTCCGCACGCGATCCAGAGGGGGTCCCTGTGCTCGACCGGACGCACGCACCGCACGCCCACCACGACGTCGACGGCTCCGACCGGCACGACCGCGCGGACCACGCCCTCGAGGCGCGCGTCCTCGACGCCCGGGCCGCCGAGCTCGACGTCGTCGTCGGCCCCTGGCCGGCGGCCGCGCCCGACGAGGGCGCCCTCGAGCCCGCAGCGCCGCGCTCCCGGCCCGCGACGGACGGCGAGCCGGGCGGCCGGCGCGGGCTGGAGCTCCTCGCGGGCCTCGAGGACGACGGCGACGAGGGGGTCCTCGGCTGGCAGGAGCGCGCCCTGTGCGCCCAGACCGACCCCGAGGCCTTCTTCCCCGAGAAGGGCGGCTCGACGCGCGAGGCCAAGCGCGTGTGCGTCTCCTGCGACGTGCGCGCCGAGTGCCTCGAGTACGCCCTCCTCCACGACGAGCGCTTCGGCATCTGGGGCGGCCTCTCCGAGCGCGAGCGCCGCAAGCTCAAGCGCCGCGCCGTCTGAGCGGCGGCCCGCCCCCGCGACGACCCGCGGCGGCGGGACCGCCGCGAGGGGAGCGCCGAGATGGCAGGGGCACTCCCGCGGCTCCCGTACGGTTGAGCGCCGTGGACGACCAGCCCGAGCCCGCGCCCCCCGCCGGGGCGGCCGCCGGAGGCGTCGCCGGCGACGCGACGGGCGCCCTCGACGTCGTCGCCCCCGGTGCGGTGCAGGTCACCGCGCTGCTGCTGTGCACAGACCCCTCGCCCGAGGCCCCGGAGCGGCTGCGGCGCGTGCTGGAGCGGCTGCGCGCGCAGTCGGTGGCGCCGGCCACCGTCGTCGCCGTGGCGGCCGGGTGCGGCGCCGCCTCGCTGCAGGTGCTGCGCGACCACGGCCTCGAGCCCTACCTGCGCCGCCGGTCCACCCCCGCCGAGCTCGTGCGCGCCCTCCCGGGCACCCCCGCCTCCGGACGCCGCCGTCCGCGCGGGGCCGACGGGCGCCGTCGCCCCACCGGCACCGCCGTGGGGGCCACGACCACCGGCCCCGAGGCCGCCCCCGCCGACGCGCCGGTCCCGTGGCTGTGGTTCCTCACCGACGACGTCGTCCCGGCCCCGGACGCGCTGCAGCGCCTCCTCGAGGCCGTCGAGCTGCGGCCGGGCGTCGCGGTCGCCGGCCCCAAGGTCCGCGACCTCGACCGGCCGGGCCGCCTCCTGCAGGTCGGCTTCACCACGAGCCGCCGCGGCACCCCCCTGACCCGCGTCGGCGCGGACGAGCTCGACCAGGGCCAGGCCGACGACCGCGAGGACGTCCTCGCCGTCGGGGTCCCCGGGATGCTCGTGCGGCGAGACGTCCTCGACGAGGTCGGCGGCTTCGACCCCGCCCTGCCGGTCGACGGCGCCGACCTCGACCTGTGCCGCCGGGTGCGGATGGCCGGGCACAGCGTCGTCGTCGTCCCCGCCGCCGTCGTCGAGCGCCCCGGGCGGCGCGCCGAGCGGGTGGGCGGCGCGCCGGGGGCCGCCGCGTACACGCGCCTGGTCTCCGCCTCGCCGCTCGGGCTGCCCTTCGCCCTCGTCGGGGTCCTCGTCGCCGGGGTGCTCCGCGCGCTGTGGCGGGTGCTCGTCAAGGACCCGGCGCACGCGCCCGCCGAGCTCGGTCGCGTCGCCGGCGTCGTGCTGAGGCCCGACCGGGTCCTCGCCGCGCGCCGCCGTGCCTCGCGGGCGCAGGTGCGGGGCCGCTCCTCCCTCGTCCCCCTCATGGCCTCGCGCACGGAGGTGCTGCGCCACCACCGCGACCGGTGGTCGCTGCGCCGCGCCGCGGAGGACGCCGACGCCGAGGACGCCGCCGAGGCCGCCCGCCTGCGGGGGCCGCAGGGGCCGGGCGGCCTGCCCCCGCGGCGCGACCCGCTGCCGGCGCTGCTGCTCGCCGCCGCCCTCCTCGTCGTCTCGCTCCTGGCCCTGCACCGGCTCCTCGGCAGCGGGTCGGTGCAGGCCCCCGCCCTGCCGGCGGCGCCGTCGGGCTGGCGCGACCTCTGGGACGCCGCGACGTCGTCCTGGGCCCAGCTGGCCACGGGCTCGGCCACGCCGCCGGACCCGCTGGTCGGCGTCCTCGGCGCCGCGAGCCTCGTCGTCGCGGGCTCGCCGGGGGTCCTCGTCGTCCTCCTGCTCGTCCTGGCCCTGCCGGTCTCGGCGGTGTCCGCCTGGTGGGGCGCGGGGGTCGTCGTGCGCGGCCGCCTGGCGCGCCTGGCCGCCGCCCTCGCCTGGACGGCCGGGGCTCCGCTGCTCGCGGGCGTCGCCACCGGTCGGCTCGGCCCCGTGCTCGCCCACGCCGCCCTCCCGTGGCTGGCGCGCAGCCTCACCTCCGGCTGGCGGGTGCGCTCGGCGCGCCGGGCCTGGGCCGTGACGGGCGCGCTGGCGCTGGCGCTCGTCGTCGTCGGCGCGGGCGCTCCCGTCCTGCTCGTGCCCTCCCTCCTCGCCGTCCTCGTCGTGGGCGTCAGCCGGCGGCGCCGGCTGCCCCTGCTCGCCGCGCTCGTGCCCGTCACCGCGGTCGTCGGCCCCTGGGCCGTGGGGCTCGTGCGGCGCGCCGTCGACGGCTCCGCCGACCAGGCGCTCGGCGCGCTCCTCGGCGGGCCGCTGCCCCCCGTGGCCGCCGTGCCCGCCCCGACGTGGCAGCTGGCGCTCGGCCAGCCCCTCGAGGCCTCGGCGTGGGCGGTGCGCGGGCTCGGGCTGCCCGAGGGGTGGCCGGGGTGGCTGCTCCTCGTCCTGCCCCTGCTCGTGCCGGCCGCGGTGGCCCTCGTGGCGCTGGCCGCGGCCGTGCTGCGGCCCCGCGCCACGGGCGGCTGGGCCCTCGTGCTCGCCGGCGTCCTCCTCGCCGCCGCTGCCGCGCTCGTCGGCACGGGCGTCGTCCGCGCCGGCGGCCGGGCCGTCGTGGCGGCGGCGTGGGCCGGCCCCGGCGCCAGCCTCGCCCTCCTCGGGCTGCTCGTCGCGGCGCTGCCGCTGCTCGCCGGGCCGATCGGTGCCACGGGCCTGCGGACCGTGGCGCCGGACCGCGGGGTCGGCCGGGGCGCCCGGCTCGCCGCCGCCGCCCTCGTCGCCGTCCTCGGCGCCGCGACGACGGGGGCCTGGGCGCTGGCGCAGGGCTCGACCGGCGCCGACGCGGCCACCGCCGCCGGCCTCGTGGCCCGGGGCGGCGGTCCGGTGCTCCCCGAGGTCAGCTCGAGCAGCGCCGAGACGCCGCAGGCGCTGCGCACGCTCGTGCTGCGGCCCGCGGCGGCCGGGGACGACGAGGCCGGCGGCGCCTCGCCCGAGGCCGCGGTCGCCGAGGAGGTCGCCGACGTGGAGGTCGGGGACGCCGCCGGCGGCGCGCCGCGCCCGGTCTCCGCCACGCTCGCCCGCGGCGGCGTCGACCTGTCCGACCTCTCCTCCCTGGTCGCCGCCGCCCCGGCGGCGCCCAGCGCCCAGGACGCCGACGCGGCGGCCCTCCCGGTCGCCGAGGCGGCCGCCGCCCTCGTGGGCGGGGACGCCGACGCCCGCCAGCGCCTCGCGTCGCTCGGCGCGGGCTTCGTCGTCCTGCTCCCGCCCTCGGGCGGCAGCACGGCGGCCGGCACCGACACCGCCTCGGCGGTCGACGCCGTCGCCGGCCTCCAGCGCGCCGCCGAGGTCGAGGGGGCGGTGCTCTGGCGCCTCGCGCCCCCCGCCGACGGCGGCTCCTCCGACGACGCCTCCGGCGCCGCCACCGACGACGAGGGGGCGGGTGCGCCCTCCGACCTCGGGGTCCTGCGGGTGCTCGACGGCGACGGCCGGGTCGAGGAGGTCGTCGACGTCGCCGCGCTCACCGGCTCGGCGCCCGTCCCCGCGGGGGGCGCGGGGCGCGTCGTCGTGCTCGCCGAGCAGGCCGACGACGGGTGGACGGCCGCGGTGGACGGCGTCGGGCTCGTGCCCAGCGAGAGCCCCGACCCCGGCGCGCCCTGGGCGCAGGCCTTCGCCCTGCCCGCGGAGGGCGGGGCCCTCGCGGTCCGGCACGAGGGCCCGTGGTGGTCCCCGAGCGGCCCGTGGCCGTGGGTCGCGGGCGCCGGGCTGCTGCTCGCGGCGCTGCTGGCCGTCCCGCTGCCCGGGCGGAGGCGCGCGTGAGCCCGCGCTGGCCGTTCCGGGGCCGCCCCGGGCGCGGCGAGGCGTCGCCGGCGGCCGGGGACGCCGCCCCTCGGGAGCCGGAGCCGGAGCAGGGGCACCGGGGAGGCCAGCAGGAGCAGGTCCAGCAGGAGCAGGTCGAGCAGGAGCAGGACCACGGGGCGCCGGTGGGCCGGCGGGAGGGAGACGCGGTGGCCGAGGAGCGCGACGGCGCGGCGCGCGGCGGGTGGACCCCGCCGCCCCCGGCCGCCGGCGACGAGCCCGCGACGACCGCCGGGGCCGCCGCCGCGCCCGCTGCTGACGCCGCGGCCGGGGACGGGGCCGGTGCCGACGGGGCCGCCGGTGACGCAGCGGGCGACGACGAGGGGCGTCCTGCTGGGACGCGCTCCCGCGCGCGTCCGAGCGGCCGCCGGGTCGCGGCGGCCGTCGTCGCCGTCGCGCTGGTGCTCGCCGCCGCCGGCGCCGCGGCGGCGGGCACGGCCCTGCGCGGGGACGAGGTGCGGCGCGCGGCCCCGGACGGCGGCGTCGTCAGCGTCGGCAGCGGCGTGGCGACGTCCTCGCTCGGCTGCCCCGGGGGGCCCGTGCCGGCGGCCGCGCCGGCCGGCACCGACGGCGACTTCGCCGCCGTCGTCACCCCGCCGGACGCGCGCCTGACGGCCGTGGCCGGGGGGCTGGAGGGGCCGCTGGTGCTCGCGCCGGTGACCGCGGCCGCGTCGTCGACGACCACGGGGGCGGACCCGGCACCGGGGGGCGAGACGCCCTCGGTGGACGGGACCGTCGCCGGGGCCGGCCCGGGCGGGGCCGCTGCCGTCTCGGCCACCGGCGTCGAGGGCGAGGCCGCGCCCTCCCTGGCGGCGCTCGCGACGACGGTGACGCCCGACGGCGACCTGCAGGGCGTCGCGGCGGCGACCTGCCCGGCGCCGACGTCGGACGCCTGGCTCGTGGGCGGGGCCACCGACGCGGGCACGAGCACGCGGCTGGTCCTCGTGAACGCCGGGTCGACGGCCGCCGAGGTGGGCGTCGAGGTGCTCACCGAGGACGGTGTCGAGCAGCCCGCCGCCGGCCAGGGCGTCGTCGTCCCGGCCGGCCAGCGGACCGAGCTGCTCGTGGAGGGGCTCGTCGGCGGGGCGGAGGCCCTGGCGGTGCACGTGACGAGCACGGGCGGCTCGGTGGCGCCCTCGCTCGTCGTCACCCGGCTCGCGGGGCTCGTGCCGCGCGGCGTCGAGGTCGTCGCCCCCGCGGCGGCCCCCGCGCTCGCCCAGGTGGTGCCGGGCGTGGCGACCGAGGGCCGCAGCACGGCGGTGCTGCGGCTCGCCGTCCCGGGCTCCGAGCCCGCCGACGTCGCGTGGGACGTCCTGGCCGACGACGCGGGCGCCGCGGCGGCCGCGGACCTCTCCGCCGGGGCGGCCGTGCCCGCGGGCACCGTCGTCGACGTGCCGCTGGGCGGGCTGCCCGCCGGGTCGGCGGCCGTCGCGGTCCGCTCGGACGTGCCGGTCGTGGCGTCCGTCGTCCTCGAGCGCCTGTCGGGCGCCGACGAGGCCGGGCCGGCCGACCTCGCGGTGGCGCCCGCCACCGACCCGCTGTCGGACGGGGCGGCGCTGGCGCTGCCCGCCACCGCAGCGGGGCTCACCTCCGCGGTCCTCCTCACCAACGCCTCCGAGGAGCCGGCGACCCTGTCCCTGGCAGCGGTGGCGCCGGACGGCGCCCGCGCCGACGCCGTGGAGGTCGACCTCGCGCCGCGCTCGACGGCCCGGGCGCCCGCGGGGCTGCTCGACGGGGCGGCCGGGCTGCTCGTCACCGCCGTGGACGCCCCCGGGGCGACCGCGGCCGCCGAGGGCACGGAGGGGGAGCCCTCGGGCGGCGTGCACGCCGCGCTGGTGCTGTCCGCCGCCGAGCCGGCGGGCGCCGTCGCCGTGGCGGTCCCCTCGGCGGTGCCGGCCGCCGCGGGGAGCACGCCGGTGCTCGTCGCGGCGCCCGGCCGCTGGCCCTAGCGGCAGCTGGCCGCGGTGCGGGCGGTGGCCGGGAGGTGCGCCGCCGGCCCGGCCGTCGTCCTCAGTCGTCCCGGTAGTGCGGGTCGAGGCGCTCGGGCTCGGTGCCGAGGGCGTGGGCGATCTGCTCGACGACGACGTGGTGCACGAGGTCCTCGAGGTCGCCGGCCTCGCTCGCGCGCGTCTCCACGGGGCGCCGGTAGACGACGACGCGCGCGGGACGGCCCCGGTCGGCGGCGGAGAAGCGGCCGAGCGGCACGGCGTCGTCGTCCGCGCCGGTGGGGGCGGGCGGCACGTCCTCGACGGCGAACTCGATCTCCTGCAGCGGCGCGTCGAGCACCTGCTCGACGTCCTCCACGGCGTCGAGGACGAGGTCGTCGAAGCGCTCGCTGCGGGTGCGGGACGCCGGCAGGGCCGCCGGCAGGAGGGGGCCGCGGAGCCCGCGCCCGCGCCGGTCCCGACGGCGACGTGCCGGGCGGCGCCCCGGGGTCGCGGTGGCAGCAGCGGGGGACGGCACGGCGGACACCCCGGGGGCGCCCGCCGCGGGTGCGGCGTCGGCTCGCTCGTGCGCCGCGCGCGGCGCCTGGTCCTCCGGCACGCGCCCAGGCTACGGCGAGCGACGGCGCCGGCCGTCCGGTCCCGCGCCCGCGGGGATGGGGGGAGGGGCGCCGAGCGGCGGGCGGCGTGGGGGCGCCTGGCGCCGGGCGCGGGGAGGTAGCGTCGCCGACCGTGACGTCCTCCCCGCACGCCGGCGGCGGCCCCGCGCGCGGGGTCCGGCCGTGAGCTCCTCGGCCGGCGCGCGCCCCGGCCCCCCGCCCGGCGCCCGGCGGTGCTGCCGCAGCGCGTGCCCGCGCCCCGCCGTCGCGACGCTCACCTACGTCTACGCCGACTCGACGGCCGTCCTCGGCTCGCTGTCGGCCAGCCCCGAGCCGCACACCTACGACCTGTGCGCCCCGCACGCCGAGCGGCTGACCGCGCCGCGCGGCTGGGAGGTCGTGCGCCTCGCGCCGGACGTCTCGCACGAGCGCCGCAGCGACGACGACCTCCTCGCGCTCGCCGACGCCGTCCGCGACGCCGCTCGCCCGCGCTCCTCCGACGCGCAGGGCTCCTCGGGGACGGCGCGGGGGCCGGTCGAGCCGCCCGCCCAGGAGACCGCGCGCCGCGGCCACCTGCGGGTGCTCCGCGACGCCGGAGGCCCCCGGGGCTGAGCCCGGGCAGCGGCCCCGGACGACGGGGCCGGACGACGAGCCCGGACGACGGGGCCTGGAGGCGAGGGGCGCCGTCGACGCGGGCGGCGTCGACCGCCCTCGGCCCGACCTGAGCCGTTCCGGACCGATCTGCACGGAGGGCTCAAGGTCCTCACCCGGTCGGCCGATGGCAGGGGGGTCACGCCGCCGCCGGCGGCCCGATCGTCCTCCAGGAGCAGTCGTGCCCAGCAGCCGCGCCGCCTCGTCCGCCCCCCGCCAGCGCCGCCGCGCCGAGCCCCCGCCGCCCCTGGGCTCCCTCACGCAGGCCGACGCCGTCACGGCGTCGTGCAGCAGCTGCGGGGCGGGGCGGGTCACGCGCCTGGCGATGACCCTCACCGACGGCACGCCGGCCGTCTTCACCTCCTGCACCCGCTGCGAGCACCGCGGCTGGGAGGCCGACGGCGCCGTGCTGTCCATCGACGACGTCGTCGACCGCACCCGCCGCCCCTGACCGCCGCCTCCGGGGGCCGCTCCTGACCGGCACCGCCGACCGCCCGCTCGCCGCCGTCGGCGGTCCCGGCGGCGGTCCCGGCGGCAGGCCCGGCGGCGGGCCCCGGCGGGTAGATTCCGCCGACGTGAGCACCCCGGGCGCCCCCTCCACCGACCCGCCGTCGACCGGTCCGTCGGTCGACTTGCGCGCGATCGTCAAGGCCTACGACGTCCGGGGCCTGGTCCCCGAGCAGTGGGACGAGCGGACGGCGCGCGCGCTCGGCGCCGCGGTGGCCGACGTGCTCGTGCTCGAGGCCGCACACCCCGCGGGCGGCGCCGACCGGGCCGCGCCCCGCGGCCGCCGGCTCGTCGTGGGCCACGACATGCGCCCGAGCTCGCCCGGCCTCGTCGACGCCTTCGCCGCGGGCGCGCAGGACCGGGGCGTCGACGTCGTCCTCGTCGGGCTCTGCTCGACCGACGGCCTCTACTACGCGAGCGGCGCCCTGGACGCGCCCGGCGCGATGTTCACGGCGAGCCACAACCCGGCGCAGTACAACGGCGTCAAGCTCTGCCGCGCCGGCGCGCGCCCCGTCAGCCTCGACACGGGCCTGGCCGCGGTGCGCGACCACGCCGCGGCGTCCCTGGACGCCGGCGGCCCGGAGGTCGTCGACGAGCGGGGGAGCCGCACCGAGCAGGACGTCCTGCGCGGCTACGGCGAGCACCTGCGCTCGCTCGTCGACCTGTCCGGGTCGCGGCCGCTGACCGTCGTCGTCGACGCCGGCAACGGGATGGCCGGGCTGACGGTGCCGGCGGTGCTGGGGGAGGCCGCCGGCCTCCCGGCCTCGCCGGTTGACGTGCGGCCGCTCTACTTCGAGCTCGACGGCACCTTCCCGAACCACGAGGCGAACCCGCTGGAGCCCGCCAACCTCGTCGACCTGCAGCGTGCGGTCGTCGAGCAGGGGGCCGACCTCGGGCTCGCCTTCGACGGCGACGCCGACCGCTGCTTCGTCGTCGACGAGCGCGGCGACGCGGTGAGCCCCAGCGCCGTCACGGCCCTCGTCGCGCTGCGCGAGATCGCCCGGGAGCGGGCGGAGGACCCGGGCGCCGAGGTCGTCGTCATCCACAACCTCATCACCTCGCGCGTCGTGCCCGAGCTCGTCGCGGGCGCGGGGGCCACGCCCGTGCGGACGCGCGTCGGGCACTCCTACATCAAGGAGGAGATGGCGCGCACCGGCGCCGTCTTCGGCGGCGAGCACTCGGCGCACTACTACTTCCGCGCCTTCTGGGGCGCCGACACCGGGCTGCTCGCGGCGATGCACGTCCTCGCCGCCTGCGGGGAGGACGAGCGGCCCCTGTCGGCGCTCGTCGCCGACTACGCCCCCTACGCCGCGAGCGGGGAGGTCAACAGCGTGGTCGACGACGTGCCAGCGGCGGTCGAGCGCGTCCGGCAGGCCTACGTCGCCCGGGGCGCGGGCGTCGACGACCTCGACGGGATGACGGTGACGGCGCCGGTCGGCTCCGGCGACGAGGAGCAGGAGGACCCGGCGCGGGGCCCCGGCGGCCGGGCGTGGTGGTTCAACCTGCGGGCCAGCAACACCGAGCCCCTGCTGCGGCTCAACGTCGAGGGCGTGGACGCCGCGACCACGGCGGCCGTGCGCGACGAGGTCCTCGCGCTCGTGCGGGCGGACGCGTGAGCGGCCCGGGGGCGCGCGGGGGAGCGGGCCGCCCCGGAGCGCCGCCCGAGCCGCCCGCCTGGCTGCGCGAGGTGCTGCGCTGCCCGGCGACCGGGGGGCCGCTGGAGGACCGCCGCGACGCCGACGGCCGGCTCGTGGGCCTGCTCAGCACGAGCGCCGAGCCGCCGCTGCTGTACCCCGTCGTCGACGGCGTGCCCGTGCTGCTCGTCGACGAGGGCGTCCCCCAGCCGCCGGCCGCGCCGTCGTCAGAGGACTCGTCGTCCGAGGGCTCGTCGTCCGGGGGTGCGCCGTCCGGGGTGCGGGGCGAGTCCGCCGGTGGCTGACCTCGACGAGGCGCTGCTCGACGACGCCGACCGGCTCGCGGCGGCCGACCCCTCCTCGGTGCTCCGGGCCCTCGCCGGCGCCGGCGCCCAGGTGCGCCGCGCGCTCGAGCTCGTCGAGGAGTCGCCCGCCGCCCGCTGGGGCCGGGAGGACCGCCCGCGCGCGGTCGTCGTGGCGGCGCGCGGGGGCGCGACGGTCGTGGCCGGTGCCCTCGAGGCGCTGGCCGGCCAGCGGGCCGCCGTGCCCGTCGTCGCCCGCACGGGAGCCGCGCTGCCGGCCTGGGTGGGTGCGCTCGACCTCGTCGTCGCGGTCTCCCTGTCCGGGCGCGCGGAGGCGACCGTGGCCCTCGCCGCGGAGGCGGGCCGCCGCGGCGCGCGCCTGCTGACGGTCGGCGCCGCCGGCTCCCCGCTCGAGGCCGCCTGCGCGATGGGCCGCGGCGTCCACGTGCCGCTGCCCGAGCCGGGCCGGGAGGCCACGTCGGCGCCCACCTCCCGCACGGCGCTGTGGTCCCTGCTGACGCCGGCCCTGTGCGTCACGTCCTCCCTCGGCGTCCTCGCGCCGCTCGGGGACGCGTCCGCGGCGGAGGCCCTCGCGGAGGTGGCCACCGCCCTCGACGCCGAGGCGGAGGCCTGCCGGCCGGGCTCGGAGACCTTCGTCAACCCCGCCAAGGCCCTGGCGCTCGACCTGGCCGCCGACGTGCCCGTCCTCCTCGGCGACGGCGACCTCGCGGGCGTCGCGGCGCGGCGGGCCGCCTCGGTGCTCGCCCGCACCGCGCGGGTGCCCGCGGTCCACGGACGCCTGCCCGACGACGCGGGGGACGTGGTGGCCACCTTCGGCGGCCCCTTCGCCGCGGCCGCGGAGGACGACCTCTTCGACGACCCCTTCCTCGACGGGCCCTCGCGCAGCCGCCTGCGCCTGGTGCTGCTGCGGGAGGGGACGGCCGGGGCGTCCGCGGCCGTGCTCCGCCTCGCCGAGCGCTCGGGGGTGCGCACGAGCGAGGTCGTCGCCGACGCCGGGGGCCCGCTCGCCCGCTTCGCCCAGCTCGTCGCGCGCACCGACTTCGCCGCGGCCTACCTCGCCCTCGCCACGGGGCTGGACCCGGCGACGTCCCCGCACGTCGCCGAGCTGCGGGACGCCCTGGGCTGAGCCCCCACACGAGGACGTGAGCGGGCCGTCGTCACCCGCTCGGGTCACCGGTCCTCCGCCGGTCGGGTGAGCACGGGCCTTGCGGGGCCCGAACCCCTCCAGGAGCCGGGCACCCCTGCCGAGGCCGGGACCATGGCTGCGAGCGAGACGACCTCCCCGGTGACGGTGACGACCCCGACGACGGCCGCTGCCGGTGCGCCGGCGGGGGCCGTGGTCGCCGCGCCCCGCGTCCCGCGCCAGCACGTCGCCGTCGAGCCCGTCTTCGAGCGGCCCGCGACCGCCGGTGCGCCCGCCCCGGCGGCGTGGGTGGACGAGCGCCGCGGCGTCGCCGACCAGGACGGCGCGGCGCCGGTCGCCGACGTCCCGGACCGTGGCACGCCCCTGCAGGCGCTGGCCGGCTGGGGCGCGGCCCTCGTGCTCGGGGCGGTCTGCTGGGGCGGGGCGCTCACCCTCCTCGCCCGCGTCGTCTGACCGTCCCCGGAGAGCCGCCGGGCCCGCTGCCGGGTCCGTGCCCCGTCCCCCGGAGTAGGCTGTCGCGCGCCCGGCGTCGGTGGAGACCGCAGGCCCAGAGGGGCTGCGCCGGTGACCTGACCGCCCCTCCCGGAGGACTCCCCGTGACGCTCACCGCGCCCGCCGCACCCGACACCACCGCCCCCACCGGCTCGACGGCCCCCGAGGACCTGCCCGCCGCGGCCGTCGTCGGCGGCGTCCAGCACCTCGTCGCCGACCTCGGCCTGGCCGAGGCGGGCCGCCACCAGATCCGCCTCGCCGAGCACGAGATGCCCGGCCTCATGGCCCTGCGCGCCGAGATGGGCCCCGCCCAGCCGCTGCGCGGCGCCCGCATCACCGGCTCGCTGCACATGACGGTGCAGACGGCCGTGCTCATCGAGACCCTCACGGCGCTCGGCGCCGAGGTCCGCTGGGCCAGCTGCAACATCTTCTCCACGCAGGACGAGGCGGCGGCCGCCGTCGTCGTCGGCACCGGGACGCCCGAGGCGCCCGCCGGCGTGCCGGTCTTCGCGTGGAAGGGCGAGACCCTCGCCGAGTACTGGTGGTGCACCGACACCGCGCTCGACTGGAGCCGCGAGGGCCACGACGGCCCCAACATGCTCCTCGACGACGGCGGCGACGCCACCCTGCTCGTCCACAACGGCGTCTCCGCCGAGGCCGCGGGCGAGGTCGCCGGCCCCGAGGCGGCCGAGAACGCCGAGCACGCCGTCGTCCTCGAGACGCTGCGCCGCAGCCTCGCCGCGGACGGGCAGCGCTTCACGAGGCTCGCGCAGGGCCTCAAGGGCGTCACCGAGGAGACGACGACGGGCGTGCACCGCCTCGTCGAGATGGCCCGCGACGGCCGCCTGCTCTTCCCGGCGATCAACGTCAACGACTCGGTCACCAAGTCGAAGTTCGACAACACCTACGGCTGCCGCCACAGCCTCGTCGACGGCCTCAACCGCGCCACCGACGTCCTCATCGGCGGCAAGGTCGCGGTCGTCTGCGGCTACGGCGACGTCGGCAAGGGCTGCGCCGAGTCGCTGCGCGGCCAGGGCGCCCGCGTCGTCGTCACCGAGGTCGACCCCATCTGCGCGCTGCAGGCCGCGATGGAGGGCTACCAGGTGACGACCCTCGAGGACGTGCTGCCCACGGCCGACATCGTGGTGACGACGACCGGCTGCAAGGACGTCGTCACCGCCGACCACATGGCCGCGATGAAGGACAAGGCGATCGTCGCCAACATCGGCCACTTCGACAACGAGATCGACATGGCCGGCCTCGCCCGGGTCGAGGGCGTGCGGCGCACGGAGATCAAGCCGCAGGTCCACGAGTGGGTCTTCCCCGGCTCGGGGAAGCGCCCCGAGCACAGCGTCATCGTGCTGTCCGAGGGCCGGCTCATGAACCTCGGCAACGCGACGGGCCACCCGTCGTTCGTCATGAGCTGCTCGTTCTCCAACCAGGTCATCGCCCAGGTGGAGCTCTTCGCGCGCACCGACGAGTACGCGACGGCCGTCCACGTGCTGCCCAAGCACCTCGACGAGAAGGTCGCCCGCCTGCACCTCGACGCGCTCGGCGTGCGGCTCACCGAGCTCTCGCCGTCGCAGGCCTCCTACCTCGGCGTGCCCGTCGAGGGGCCGTTCAAGCCCGAGGCCTACCGCTACTGAGCTCCGGCAGCTGAGCGCCCGACGGGCGGTCGTCCCCGCGGGGGCGGCCGCCCGTCGTCGTCCGGGACCCGCGGCGTCCCGCTCCTGTGGCGCCCACGACCCCGCACTTCGTCGTCACATCGCCTCGTCGGGGCCTTCTGAGGCGCACTTCGTCGTCACTTCGCCGCAGAGAGGGGCACTGGCGCGGCGATGTGACGACGAAGTGCCGAAGTGAGCGCGCTCGCTCGGCAGGAGGGTCAGGAGAAGGGCAGGCGCTGCAGCTCGTCCGCGTCCTGGCGACGGCGCTCCTCCTGGGCGCGCAGCCGCTCGAGGTCGCGGCGGCGGCGCTCGGCCAGCACGGCGGCGAGCACGCGCTCGGGGGACGCCGACGGCGGCGGGGGCGGGAACACCCGCGCGACGACGTCGGCCCGCAGCTGCGCGCCGAGCTGCTCCCGCGAGGTCGGGTTGAGGCGGTGCGAGCGCGCGAGCAGCTGCCGGCAGGCGAGGGCCAGCCCGGCGGGCAGCGCGCCGACGTCGGCGGTGGACGCCCAGCGCGCCAGCTCGGGCGGCATGAGGACCTCGCGGACCTCCTGGCGGGCGGCGCGCTCGCGGACGACGACGGTCCCCGCCAGCAGGTCGCCGATGCGCTTGCCGCGCCGGTTCGCCAGCGCCGTGATGAGCGCGGGCGCGCCCGTCAGCAGCCACAGCTCGCCGACGCCGGTGAGCGCCCGGACGACCGCGTGGCGGAAGCGCACCGGGCCGCCGTCGTCGCGCACGACCCGGGTGCCCATGACGAGGCGCCCGAACGAGCGCCCGCGCGTCAGCGTCTCGACGGCCGTGGGGATGCCGACGACGAGCAGCACGAGCAGCACCGAGACGACCGTCGCCACCGACGAGGTGTTGGCCCCGCCCAGGCGGGGGAGCGCGACGACGAGGACCACGAAGCCGACGACGAGCACGACGAGCGCGTCGAGCAGGCCCGAGGCGATCCGCAGGACCGCCGACGCGCGCGGCAGTTCCAGGACCACCGCGTCGCCGGTGACGACGCCCGTCCCGAGGGCGTGGGCCAGGGCCTCGTCCTCCCGGTGACCGTGCCCGTCGGCTGGGTCCTCGCGCGGTGCGCCCACGGCGCGATGGTGGCAGACGCCCGCCCGTCCGGGTCGCACTCGGCTCGAGGCCCGGCGGCGGCGCGTCGCGGGCCCCGCTGACCGGCTCCCGTCGTCCGACGTGGCAAGGTCGTCGCCGCGACGGGAGAGGGCTGTCGGAGAGGCCTGGCATGGACGGGGAGGCGTCGTGGGGGGAGGCGCGTGAGCGCTCTCGCAGCGGGAGGGTCCTCCTCGGGTGGGGCGCCGGGCGGCGTCGCCGCGCGGCAGACGTGGCTGGACGCGGCGCGAGGGCTGGCCGTCCTCCTCGTCGTCGCCGCGCACGTCGTCGACTTCGTGTCCATGCGGGGCACTCGTGCGGAGATGCTCGAGCCGCCGCTGCACGTCATCCAGACGATGCGGATCCCGGCTCTCTTCTTCCTCGCGGGTGTCCTCTTCGCGCCCTACCTGGAGCGGTCGTGGAGGCTCGTCGTCCGCAACCGGGTGCTCCTCTTCAGCTGGCTCCTCGTGCTCTGGCTCGTCGTGGAGCGGTTGGTCGACGTCGCCCTGATGCGGGCGGACCCGCCCAGCCTCGCAGACCTCGGCGCCTACGTCGGCCGGTGGTTCCTCTTCCCCGACCACAACTTGTGGTTCATCTCCGGCGTCCTGCTCATGTGCGTCATCGCGCGACTCCTGGCCCGGGTGCGGTGGGTCCTGGTCGTGCTCGTCCTCGTCCTCGTCTCGGGGTGCCTCCCGACGCTGCCCCTGGGGCCGCTCACGGGGCTCTACGTCGCCAAGGCCCCCTTCTTCCTCGTGGGTGTCTTGGCCAGTCGTCTGGTGCTCGTCCACGGCCGCCGGATCAGCCTGCACGTCGCGGTCCTGCTCGTCCTCCTCTTCGTGCCGTTCGGCGTGCTCCGGTCGCTCGGCGTGACCGGCGTCCTCCCGTCCGCGGCGGCTAGCGCTCTCGTCGCCCTCGTCGGGCTCCCCAGCATCGTCGGTGCGGGACGTCTGCTGGCGGCGTCGCCGCTGGGCCGACCCGCGGCCTTCATCGGACGACGGACGCTGCCGGTGTACCTCGTCCACTACCCGCTCGCGCTCCTGGCGTTCAGGGCCCTGGACCTCGGCTGGGGATGGTCAGTGGTCGAGCGGCCCTACGTCACCGCGTTCGTGCTCGTCCCGGGGCTCGTCCTCGTGGCCCTCCTCGTCTCCTACCTGTCGCGGCTGAGCCGCCAGCGCTGGCTCTTCGCGACACCGAGCGCGTTGCTCGCCCTCTTCGACCGCGTCTGGCGGCCGCGGGCGCCCGTCGCCGCTCCGACGGGGCTGGGCTGGACCGGCGAGAGAGCGGAGGAGGGCGGAGGACCATCACGTCAGGGGTGACATGCTCCTCGAGGGGACTGGCCTCGTGAGGAAGGGAGAGCGCCGGTGGACGTCGACGCGTTCGTGCAGGTGCACGAGCCGACCTGGCAGCGCCTCGAGCGGCTGCTGCGCCCGGGGCGGCTGCGCGGCGAGGACGCCGACGAGCTGCTGCGGCTCTACCAGCGCACCGCCACGCACCTGTCGGTCCTGCAGGCCTCGAGCCCGGACCCGGTGCTCGTCTCACGGCTCTCCCGGCTCGTGGCGCGCGCCCGCAGCCGCATCGGCGGGGTGCGCGAGCCGGCGTGGCGCGAGGTCGCCCGCTTCCTGCTCGTGTCCTTCCCCGTGGCGGTCTACCGGATCCGCTGGGTCGTCGTCGGCGTCGCGGCGGCCTTCCTCGTCATGGCCACCGCGGTGGCGGTCTGGACGGCGACCGACCCGGCCGTGCTGGCGTCCATGGGCGGCGAGCAGGACCTGCGGCAGTACGTCGAGCGCGACTTCGTCGACTACTACTCCCAGAACACGGCGGCGTCCTTCGCCGGCCAGGTGTGGTCCAACAACGCGCGCATCGCCGCGCTGTGCGTCGCCTTCGGCATCACGGGCGTCTTCGTCGTCTACATCGTCGCCGCCAACGCGGTGGGCGTGGGGCAGGCCGCCGGGCTGCTCTTCGCCTACGACCGCGGCGACGTCTTCTTCGCCTTCATCCTCCCGCACGGCTTCCTCGAGCTCACGGCCGTCTTCGTCGCGGCGGCGGCCGGGCTCGCGCTGTTCTGGGCCTGGGTCTCCCCGGGCGCCCGCACGCGCGCGGACGCCCTGGCCGCCGAGGGGCGGGCGCTGTTCACCATCGCCCTGGGCCTCGTCGGCGTCTTGGCGGTCAGCGGGGTGGTCGAGGGCTTCGTCACGCCGGCGCCGTGGCCCACGCCCGTGCGCGTCGGCGTCGGCTTCCTCGTCTTCGCGGGCTTCTGCACCTACGTCGGCGTCCTCGGCCGCCGCGCGGCGGCGCTGGGGGAGACGGGCGACCTGCGCGCCGGTGACGTCGGCGACGTGGCGCCCGTCCGCGGCTGACCCCTGACCGGTGACCCCTGACCGGTGCCCCTGACCGGTGCCCCGGGACCGCCCCGGCGGCATCGCGACCCGCCGCCGCGCCCCTACGCTGGCGGTCCGTGACGGCACCCCGGACGACCCTCGGCTGGACCCTCCACGGCGACGGGCGCACCGTCGGCCCCGGCGAGGTGGTCGGCCCCGGGGAGCGGCTCGCGTGGTGGCGGACCGGCGTCATCGGCGTCCAGCACGTCGTCGCCATGTTCGGCGCGACCTTCCTCGTGCCGCTCATCACGGGCCTGCCGCCGGCGACGACGCTCTTCTTCTCCGCCGTCGGCACGCTGCTCTTCCTCGTCGTGACGGGCGGGCGGCTGCCGAGCTACCTCGGGTCGAGCTTCGCCTTCATCGCCCCACTCGCGGCCGCGACGGCGCAGGGCGGCGTCGCGGTGGCCCTCGGCGGCGTCCTCGTCACCGGTGTGGCGCTCGCGCTCGTCGGGGTCGTCGTCCACGTCGCCGGGCCGCGGTGGATCTCGGCGGTCATGCCGCCGCCGGTCACCGGGACGATCGTTGCGCTCATCGGCCTCAACCTGGCCCCCAGCGCGCTCGCCAACGTCGAGCAGAGCCCGGTGACCGCCGTCGTGACCCTGGGAGCGATCCTCCTGGCGACCGTGCTCTTCCGCGGCCTGCTGGCGCGCCTCGGGGTGCTCGTCGGCGTCGTCGCCGGCTACGTCGTGGCGCTCGCCCGCGGGGAGGTCGACCTCGCCCCCGTCGGGGACGCCGGCTGGGCCGGGCTGCCGCCCTTCACCGCCCCCGCCTTCGACGTCGCGGTGCTCGGGCTGTTCCTACCGGTCGTCCTCGTCCTCGTCGCCGAGAACGTCGGCCACGTCACCTCGGTGGCCGCCATGACGGGCACCGACGTCGAGCGCCTCACCGGCCGCGCGCTCGTCGCCGACGGCGCGGCGACGGCGCTCGCCGGCCTCGGCGGCGGCTCGGGCACGACGACGTACGCCGAGAACATCGGGGTCATGGCCGCGACGCGCGTCTACTCGACGGCCGCGTACCTCGTCGCCGGCCTCGCCGCGCTGGCCCTGAGCCTTTCGCCGAAGGTCGGAGCCCTCATCGCCACCGTGCCGCCGGGCGTGCTCGGCGGCGCCGCCACCGTGCTCTACGGCCTCATCGGCGTGCTGGGGGCGCGGATCTGGGTGCAGCACCGCGTCGACTTCGGCGACCCGGTGAACCTCATGACGGCCGGGACGGCGCTCGTCATCGGCATCGCCGATTACACGCTCGTCGTCGGCGACCTCACCTTCGGCGGCATCGCCCTCGGCACGGCCGCGGCGATCGGCGTCTTCCACGGGATGCGAGCCGTCCAGCGGCTGCGCGGGACGCGGCCGCAGGAGCAGCGCGCCGACGTGGTGGAGGCGGCCGAGGCGCCGTGAGGCGCGTCCGGCGACGCGCCCTGTCGGAGGGGCGCGCGGGCCCTCAGCGCGCCAGGGCGCCAGTCGTCGTGGCGACCGGGCGGCGCTCGAGCAGCAGAGCCGACTCGGGCAGCGGCGCGTCGGCCGGCGAGAGCAGGCCCGCGGCGGCGCCGCGCACCATGAGCCGCGCCTCCGCCTCCTCCCACAGCCGGCCGAGGTGCTCGTCCACGTCGGCGCGGAAGCCCGTGGGACCTCCGGGCTCGGGCGTGATCTCCCCGAACACCGGGCCGTCCTCGCCGTCGTAGAGGTCGATGCGGACGAAGGGCCGCGGCACGCACGCCGAGACGCGTCGGGCGAGGTCGACGACCGCGGCGGCGTGCGCGGGCGGACGCAGGCCCGCGGCCAGGGGCTGCTCGTCGCGCCACCCGCGCCCGAGGTCGCGCCAGTCGGCGTCGAAGAGACGCCATCGCGGCTCGCCGTCGCGTCCGGCGACCTTGGCCTCCACGACGCCGACCACCCCGAAGAAGGTCGAGCACTTCCAGTCCACGGGTCCCGCGCCGGGCCGCTGCGGGTCGGCGACCAGCTCCTCGACGAGCACCTCGGCGGAGACGACGCCCTCGGCGGCCGACCGCCGCAGGTCGGCGACGACCTCCTCCACCGAGGTCGGGCGGTCGCGCCGGACGTCGCGCAGCCCGTCGCCCGCACGCTCGAGGAGGTGGACGCCGCGGCTCCCGGCGCCGTGCACGGGCTTGACGACGAAGCGTCCGGGCAGCCTCGACCAGGGCACCTGGTCGACGTCGTTAACGTGCGCGAGGAGCTCGGCCTGGCGCACTCCCAGACGGTCGGCCCACGCGCGGGACTCGAGCTTGCTGTTGACCTCGAAGACCGGGTCGCGCACGCCCAGCTCGTGGCCGAGAGCGCGCGTCCGGCGCAGCGCCTCCCGCTGGGCCAGGAAGGACGGCCGGGGGACCGGCGCCGAGGGCGAGAGCCGCCGCCGGACCAGGGCGGGCAGGCGGCGGAGGTGACTGCGCATGAGGGGTGGCGCTCCGGGGGACGTCGACGAGGTGCCGGTGTCACCCGCCGTCACGGCCGCGGCCGCTCCGGGGAGCCGCTGCTGCTCCGCGACGCACCGAGGGTGACGGCGTCAGTCTGCCGGACGCCTCACGCGCTCGCCGCCCGTCGTGGGGCCACGCCCGTCCGGCTCCACCGCCGAGCCGGGGAGGGGGTGGTCGGCCGGGTCCAGCCAGCCCGCGCGGGCCGCACGGGCGAGGAGTCGCCCTTCGGCCGCCTCCCAGGCCTCCCCGAGGCGGCGGTCGAGGTCGGGCCGGTACGCCCCCGGGCCTCCGGGCTCGGGCGTGATCTCGCCGAAGACGGGGCCCTCGAGGCTGTCGTAGAGGTCGACACGGACGAAGGGGCGCGGCACCGCCGCGGAGATCCGCCGCGCCAGGGTGAGCAGGTCGTCGGCGTGCAGCGGCGGCCGGATCGACTCGTCCCAGGACCGGTTGAAGGCGTAGCCGGGGCCGACCGGTCGCCACGCGTCGTCGAAGGCGCGCCAGCGCGGTCCGCCGGACGTCCCGACCTTCCCCTCGATGAGGCCGACGTCGCCGAAGAAGGTCGTGAACTTCCAGTCCGCCGGAGCAGCGCCGGGGAAGAGCGGGTCGAGGACGAGCTCCTCGACGAGGGTCTCGGCGGAGACGAGGCCGTCGGCGGCCAGGCCCGACAGCCGCTCGACCACAGCGTCCTCCGTCAGCGACGCGCCGTCGCGGACGTCCACCAGGGCCGCCCCGCGGCGCTCGAGCAGGTGCACGCCACGGCTGGCCGCACCGTGCACCGGCTTGACGACGAAGCGCTCGGGCAGCTCGGCCCACGGCAGGTCCTGCGCCCGCGGCACCCGGGCGTGGACCGCGGGGCGCCGGACGCCCATGCGGTCCGCCCAGGCGGCCGAGTCCGTCTTGCTGTTGACGTCGAAGACGGGGTCGCGCACGCCTCGGACGTGACCCTGCACGCGGATCCGCCGCAGGGCCGCCCGATGGGCGACGAAGGACGGGGGAGGGGGCTCGAGGTCGAAGGGCTGGACGCGCCGTTCGACCGCCTGCAGGGTTCGAACTGCTCGAGACCTCATCGCCCCTGCCACGACCTCCACCGGCCCCCCGCTCGCACCAGCGCCCACGGCGCACCGGGCTCCCTCGCGCGGCCGCCCGACTGTAGGGAGCGGGACCTGCTGTGTCGAACCGCTCGCGGACGCCGCTGCGCCCCTCCTCACCCGTCCGGCTGACGAGGGGTGGTGGGTCAGGGGGTCGCCGCCGCCTTCTTGCGCCGGGCCCCCAGGAACTTCGTCGCGATGCCCCAGACCTCGCGCCGCGCGGACGGCCAGGCCAGCACGAGCAGGCCCGCGGCGACCACGGCGAGCCCGAGGCGGACGACGAGCGCCAGCACGGCGCCGGCGTCCGGCACGAGGAACCAGGTGACGCCCGCCACCACCCCGGCGAGCGCCGAGACCACCGCCGGCCGGACGCAGATGCGCAGGACGTCGGGCAGGGAGACGGGGGTGCCCCGGCCGGCCCGGGCGATGCCGAGGGGCGTGAGCACGAGCTGCGCGGCGGCGTAGGCGATGGCGACGCCCGTGATGCCGAAGGGCAGGCCGGCGACGAAGGCCACGATGATGACGGGGCGGCTGATGAGGGCCCATCGCGCCATGGCCCAGGCTCGACCCGACGTGGCGTAGAGCCACCCGTTCGTGAAGCCGACGGTCTGCAGGAGGCCGGCCACGGCCAGCCAGCGGAAGACCTCGGCGGACTCCAGCCACTGCCGCCCCAGCAGCACCTCCACGACGGGCGTGGCCAGGACGGCCAGGACGACGACGAGGGGCATGACGAGGTAGGTGAGACCGGTCAGCGCCGTGAGGTAGTAGCGCCGGTAGCGCTCGGGCTCAGGCCACAGGGCGGCCATGGTCGGACGAACGACGTTGGCGACGGGCCCGTGGATCTGCGTCAGCGGCAGCATGAGGAGGCCGTAGGCGCGCGTGTAGAGACCGAGGGGGTCGGCGCCGATGAAGCGTCCGATGAGGATGTTGTCCGCGTTCCGTGCCGCGTAGTCGAGGATGCGGAAGGTCGAGATGCCGCCCCCGAAGGAGACGAGCTCGCGGACGCCGGCCGCTCGGGCCGGGCGGCTCGGTCGCCACGGCACGGCCCGCCAGGTGAGGACGAGCGTGGCCGTCGACCCGGCCAGCTGCCCCAGCACGAGCGCCCAGTACCCCGCCCCGGCCACGGCGGCCACGATGGAGACGGCCGTGGTGACGACGTTCGCCGCGAAGGTGCGGACGGCGAGCGATCGGAAGTCGAGCCGACGGAGCATGAGCGCCTGGTGCTGCACCATCAGCCCGCCCAGCAGGAAGGTGGCCGACAGGGCGATGGTGATCTCGACGAGCTCCGACCGGCCGTAGAAGGCCGCGATGAGGGGGGCGCACGCGGCGACGAGCCCGGTCAGGAGCAGGCCGAGCGCCGTGTTGAGCCAGAAGAGGGCGCTGGTCTGGGCGTGGGTGAGCTGCTGCTTCTGCACCACGGCCTCGCTGAGGCCGAGCGAGCCCACCGTCGCCACGAAGCCGGTGATGGCCCACACCATCGCCATGAGGCCGTAGTCGTCCGGCGTCAGCAGCCGGGCGAGCACGACGATGCTGAGCAGGCGCAGGACCTGCGACCCCCACTGCCCCGACACCGTCCAGAAGACGCCCCGGGCGCTGTGGCCGCCCAGCCCCGTGAGGCCCCGCCTCGCGATGGCGGCTTCGTTGGCGCTCGCGCGCCGTTCCCGCCGCAGCGCGCGCGAGGAGCCCGTGCGTCCCCTCACCGGTCTCCGCCTCCCACCGGTGCTCGGTCCATCACAGGTAGACGACGCGGTACCGGTAGCTGCCCACGACGCGTCCCGCCCGGTAGGCGACCTCACGGCACAGCCAGAGCCTCCCGGTGCGGTCCCTGGCGGCGAGACGGACGAGGTGGGGGATCGACCGGAGGCTCCTCACCGTGTCGCGAGGGGTGTACCGCATGCCGTGCGCGCGGAAGTCGCGGTACAGCATGGGGTGCTGGCGGCCCCAGATGTACATCTGCTTGACGGACTTCTTGAACGAGGTGCGCATGCGGTAGTGGACGATCGACGTGGGCACGTCCGCGAGCGTGTGACCGGCGAGCTGGAGCCTCCAGAAGAACTCCGTCTCGGTGCCGCCCCGGACGTAGTCCTCGTCGAAGCCGCCGAGCTCTTCCCAGATGGTCCGTCGGAAGCCGGCGTTGGCGCCGATGGGTCGGGGGAGGAAACCCAGGTGCACCTGGATGCCCGCCTCACCGGCCGGTCGTCCCCACAACTTCGCGTAGTCGCTGTTGAGCTGCTCGCGCTCGAGGCGACCACCGACCCCGCCGGCTCCCTCGAGAGCGGAGGCCATCGCCTCCAGCCAGTCGTCGTCCACCTCGTCGTCCGAGTCGCAGAGGAGCACGAGGTCGGCTCGCGCTGCCCGGGTGCCGATGTTGCGGGCGACGTTCGAGCCGGTGCGCGCGCTGGCGTCGACCCATCGCAGGCCCGGCAGTCGGTCGGCGTAGGCGGCGACGACCTCACGGGTGCCGTCGGTCGACCCGTTGTCGGCGACCAGCACCTCGAACGTCCGCTGCGTCCGCTGCCGCGCCAGGGCGTCGAGCTGCTGGCCCAGCGTCCGGACGGCGTCCAGGGTGGGGATGACGACCGAGACCTCCGGGGCCTCCTCGTCGTGCACGGGCTCAAGGCCTGGCATGGACGCACTCCTTAGACGTGTGGTGGCGAGAACGGGCTCCCTCCACCAGCTCCGGGCGGGAGGAAGGGCGTGCTGGGGCGCGCCTCATCCGCGGCTGCTCACGCGGTGCACGACCTCGTAGCCCAGGCGGTAGGCGTGGACCAGCGCAGTGGCCAGCACCAGCCGAGCCCTGTCCACGGGTCGCGCTCGGAGGCGCTCGGCCCGCCGCCACGTCGAGCGCAGAGGAGGCACCAGTGCTCGGCGCCACCCGTCAGGGTGCATCGGGCGCCCTGAGGTGCGCTCGAGGGCGACACCACCCCGCGCCACCCGCCTCATCTTGGCGAGGAGGGGCCGCATCGTCGGCCTCGTCGGGTGGTCGACCACGCTCTCCGGGGCGTAGACGGCGCGCAGGCCGGCGCGCGAAGCGCGTTGACCCCACTCACGGTCGCCGCTGCTCGCGAGGTGCGCGTCGAAGAGCCCCGCGTGCTCGAAGTCGGAGCGGCGCACGACCAGGTTGGCGGTGACGGCCCAGCCCAGTTCTCGTACGTAGATGTCCTGGCGGAGATCGTTCCCGAACTGCCACACCTCGGCCAGCGTCAGACGGGAGGGGTCGAATGCCCGCATGCTGACCGCCCCACCGAGGAAGACGCCGGGGCCCTCGCGCTCCAGCACCTCGACGGCCGCCTCGAGCCAGGTCGGCCGGGGCAGGCAGTCGGCATCGGTGAAGGCGAGCACGGCACCACGAGCGACGCGGACCCCGGCGTTGCGAGCGGCGTAGGAGCCGCGCTGCGGCTCCCTTACGACCCGGACGTCGAGCCCGGGCACCATGGCCGCGACGGCGCGGACGTCACCGTTGTCGCCGTTGTCGACGACGACGACCTCGAAGGGACGACGGGTCCGCTGGGCCGCGAGGTGCTCGAGGGTGGAGCGCAGCCCGCCCCGGTCCCCGTGCACGGGAACGACGACCGAGACGAGCACGTCGCGCGGGACGCTGGCGTCGTCCGGCATGCCGAGGTCCCCCCCAGGGGTAGAGAGCGGGTGGTCGCCGGTGAAACCTACAGCCGCCCCGCGGCCTTGAGGGCCAGGTAGGCGTCAGCCAGGCGCGGGGGCAGCTCCTCCGGCGTCCCGCGCACGACGTGGACGCCGGCCCGGCCCAGGCGCTCGACGAGACGGTCGGTCTCGAGCAGCACCCGCTCCGCGGCGGCGGCGTCGTAGACCTCGACGGCGTCGGCGCGCCGGTCACGCATCTCCTCGACCCGCGGGTCGGTGACGGAGGCCACGACGACCTGGTGGCGTGACGTCAGCTGCCCGAGCACCGGCAGCAGGCCCTCCTCGACGGCCGCCGGCTCCAGCGGCGTGAGGAGCACGACGAGCGCCCGGCGGGTCAGCGCCGTCCGCACCGTGCGGGCCACGAGCGTCCAGTCGGCCTCGACGAGGCGGGCCTCCAGCGGGGCCATCGCCTGGACCAGGGCGGGGAGCAGGGCCGCGCCCGTCGTCCGCTCGACGCGGGCGCGGACGCGGCGGTCGGCGGCGACGAGGTCCACGCGGTCCCCGGCCCGGGAGGCCAGCGCCGCGAGCAGCAGGGCCGCGTCCATGGCCGCGTCGAGCCGCGGTGCGTCCGCGACCCGCCCGGCCGCCGTGCGCGAGGTGTCGAGGACGAGGAGGACCCGCCGGTCGCGCTCGGGCCGCCACGTGCGCACGACGAGCTCCTGGCGGCGGGCGGTGGCGCGCCAGTCGATCGAGCGCACGTCGTCGCCCTCGACGTAGTCGCGCAGGCTGTCGAACTCGGTGCCCTGCCCGCGCACCTGCACGGCGGAGCGGCCCTCGAGGTCGCGCAGGCGGGCGAGGCGGCTCGGCAGGTGGCGGCGGGAGCGGAAGTGCGGGAGCACCCGCAGGGACGCCGGGACCTCGCGCGAGCGCTGCCGGGCCGCAAGTCCCAGCGGCCCGACGGCGCGGACGGTCACGCGGTCGCCCACCCGGTCGCCGCGGCGCGTGGGCAGCAGCGGTGTCACCAGCCGGCGGCGCTCGCCGGCGGGGACGTCGACGCGGTGCCGGTCCCCGGACGGCCCCGCCGACGGGCCCCAGGCGTCGCGGACGACGCCGCGCAGGCGGCGCGGCCCGGGGTTGGTGACGAGGAGGGCGCTCTCGGCCGGCTCGCCGAGGCGGACGCCCGCGGGCACCTGCCGCTCGAGCCCGAGCCGCCGGGGGGAGGCCGCGAGCGCGAGGTCGACGCCCACGGCGACGAGCACGAGCGCGGCCCACGTGACGGGCGGCGCCCACCCCGGCAGGAGGCCGACGGGCACGGCGCCGAGGGCGACGAGGAGGACGAGGCGTCCGGTGACGTGCACGCCGGGCTCAGCGCGGGACGGCGACGCCGCCGAGGACGCTGGTGAGGACCGCGTCCACGGTCACGCCCTCGAGCTCGGCCTCGGGGCGCAGCTGGACGCGGTGGCCCAGCGTCGCGGGGGCGAGGGCCTTGACGTCGTCGGGCGTGACGTAGTCGCGCCCCTGCAGCCACGCCCACGCCCGGCTCGCCGCGAGGAGCATCGTCGCGCCGCGGGGCGAGACGCCCAGGGACAGCGACGGCGCCTCGCGGGTGGCCCGGACGACGTCGACGACGTAGCCCAGGACGTCGGGGGCCACGCGCACCCCGCCGACGGCCCGGGCGCCGGCGGCCAGGTGCTCGGGGCCGGCCACGGCGCGGAGCCCGGCGGCGGCGAGGTCACGCGGGTCGAAGCCGGTCGCGTGGCGCTGCAGCACCTCGAGCTCCGCCTCCCGGGGCGGCAGCGGGAGCCGCAGCTTGAGGAGGAACCGGTCGAGCTGCGCCTCGGGCAGGGGGTAGGTGCCCTCCTGCTCGACGGGGTTCTGCGTCGCCGCGACGACGAAGGGCCGGGGGAGGGGGCGCGGTCGGCCGTCCACGGTGACCTGCCGCTCCTCCATCGCCTCCAGCAGGGAGGCCTGCGTCTTCGGCGGCGTCCGGTTGATCTCGTCGGCCAGCAGGAGGTTGGTGAAGACGGGGCCCTCGCGGAACACGAGGTCGGAGACCCCGGCGTCGTAGACGAGCGACCCGGTGACGTCACCGGGCATGAGGTCGGGCGTGAACTGCACCCGCGCCGTGTCGAGGCGCAGCGAGGCCGCCAGCGCGCGCACGAGGAGCGTCTTCGCCGTCCCCGGCACGCCCTCGAGGAGCACGTGGCCGCGGGAGAGGAGGGCGACGACGAGCCCGGTGACGGCGACCTCCTGGCCCACGACCGCCTTGGCGACCTCGGCGCGCACCGCCGTCAGCGCCTCGCGGGCCTCCTCGGCCGAGGGCAGCTCCTGTTCGGCCGGCAGGTCGGCGGCGAGGTCCGGCGCGGTACCGGGGCCGGCGTCGAGGACGGGCGCGGGCGGCTGGTCGGGCGGCAGGTCGGGGTCGGTCACGATCGGCGGACCTCTCTCTCGAGGGCGTCGAGGGCGTGCGCGAGGGCCACGAGGCCCTCGTCGTCGCCCGGGGCGGGGGAGCGGAGCAGGGCGTCCACCTCGGCGGCGGGCCGTCCCGTCGCGGCGGCGGTGGCGGCGACGACGGCCGCAGCGCCCGCGGAGGGCGGGACACCGAGCCGTCCGGCCAGACGGCCGAGGCAGGCGGAGCGCAGGACGGCGGCGGCGTGGGCGCGGTCGCCCGAGGCGCGGTACAGGCGCCCGCGGCCCTCGACCGCCTCGGCGGCGCGCACGACGACGGGCAGGCGCTCCGGCACCAGCCGGCCCAGCCGGCGCCCGCGCCAGAGCAGGAGCAGGAGGGCGGCGACGCCGAGCACCTGGGCGGCGCGCACGAGCCCGGGCGGCACGAGGGCGGACAGGGGCAGCGGCTCGTCGGACAGCGCGGGGTCCAGCGGGTCGGGCAGGTACCAGACGAGGGAGCCACGGGCGCCGAGCGTGGCCAGTGCCAGGGCGGCGTTGCCCTCGTCGGCGACGCTCTCGTTGCGCAGCACGTCCGGCTGGCCGAGCACGACGACGCGCCTGCTCCCACCCTCGCCCGTGCCGTCGCCGCCGGAGGCCTCGACGACGGCGTACGGCGCTCCGCCGAAGGGGAGTCCGTAGCAGAGCGTGACGTCCGGGTCCTCGTCGTCGCGGGGCTCGACGAGCGCGCCGCCGCCGGTCGCCGGCCCGGCGGCCGTGGCGGCCGGCAGGTCGCACTGCGGCGGCACGGCGCTCGCCGCCTCGACGTCCTCGCCGAGCCGCAGCGACGGGGCCACCACCGCGAGGTCATCGGCCGTCGGCTGCACGAGGAGGAGGTCGGCGCCCGAGGCCGCGAGGTCCTCGAGCTGGGCGGTGCCGAGGGGGGCGGTGGGGACGACGAGCACGGCGGCGCCACCCGGTCCGGCGGCGCGCACGGCGTCCAGCGTGGCGGCGGCGCTCGTCGTGCGGGTCACCTCGACGCCGAGGTCGCCGAGCACCTGCGCGACGGCGCGGGCGCCGTCCGGCTCGGGGCTCGCGGGGTCCAGCGCCCCGCGGCCCGTGCCGCGGGAGCCGACCACGAGGGCCACGAGGACGAGCACGGCGAGCACGGCCAGGGCGACCGGCCCCCGGCGCGGTCGGCGACGGGCGCGGGGCCGGTCCCCGGCGCTCTCGGGCGGTGCGCCGGCGGCGACCGGAGCGGCGGTGCTCACGTCGGCGCCCCGGTGCTGGCGGGGGACGGCCGGCTCGCGCGGACCGCGTCGTCGAGACGGCGCAGGCGGGCGTCGTCCTCCGCGCTGCCGGGGGCGGAGCCGTAGACGACGTCGTCGAACACCCGCGCCCCGGCGCGCAGGTCGGCGGCGACGGGCGGCAGGGCGGCCCCCAGCTCGGCGGCGGCCTCGGAGGCCGTGCGGCCCGGGCGCTCGTCGAGCAGCACCCGCTCCTCGGCGCCGCGCACGACGGCGCGGAAGCGCTCGGCGACCGCCCCCGGCCAGTCGCCCGCGCGGGCGAGGGCGTCGGCGCGGGCGCGGTGGTCCTCGGCGCTGCGGCGGGCGCCGGCGAAGACCTCGGCGGCGGCGGGCTCCGGGGTGCGCCGGCGTCGCACGACCTGGGCGCCCACCCGGAGCGCCACGAGGACGAGCACGACGAGGGCCGCGACCACGAGGGCGTCGACGGCCGGGCCGGCGTCCAGGTCGTCGGGGAGCAGCTCGAGCACGCGGTCGCGCAGCCACGTGAGGGCCCGCTGCAGCAGCCCGGGACGCGCCTCGGCGTACACCGAGCCGCTCAACTCGCGGACGAGGAGGTCCTGCGCCTCGTCCCGGCCGAGATCGACGGGGGCCGGGACGGCCGCCGGCGCGGCGTCCAGGGCGCCGTTCAGGACGTCGGCTCCGCGGCGGCCCGGGCCAGCTCGACGTCGAGGCCCTCCTGACGGATGCGCAGGTCGGTGTAGAGCAGCGCCCGCACGGCCGAGACGAAGGGCTGGACGAGGACGCTGGCGACGGTCGAGAGCAGGAGGGTGATGAAGAGGGCCGCGGCGTCGGCGGCGCCGCCGCTGGCGGCCACCTGGATGACGCCGGCCACGAGGCCCGCCGGGACGACGAGCACGCTCGTGGCGATCGACGACAGGACGAAGGTGAGCAGCAGCACGCCGAGGACGCGCCAGAAGGTGCCGCGGACCAGCCGGGTGCTGCGTCCGAGGGCGGAGACGACGCCGCGTCCCTCGAGCAGGAGCGCCACGGCGGCCAGCGACCACGACACCGTCAGCCAGACGGCCGCGGCGACGCCGAGCAGCGTCCCCAGGACGATGCCGACCACCCCGGCCGACGTGCTGCCCGTGAGGAGCAGGAGAGCTCCGAGGCCCGCCCCCAGCAGGACGAGGACGGCGGGCACGACGTTCGTGAGCAGGGCGAGCCCGACGAGGGCGAGGACCCGGCCGCGCACACGCCGCCACAGCTCGCCCGCCGGCACCGTGCGCCCGATGACGGACCCGCTGACCGACAGGACGAGGAGCCCGGTGAGGACCGTCGTCGCCACGAGGGAGACGACGCCGGTGACCGGGTCGACCCCGGCGAAGTCCAGGGCGCCGAACTCGCCGCCCGGACCAGCGGTGGCCTCCGCGGGCAGCGAGTCGTTGACGAAGGAGGCCAGCGCGCCGCCGAACAGCGGGGTCAGCAGCAGGGAGATGACCGCGACGGCGCCGAAGACGACGGCGCTCACGCCGAGCATGACGCGCGGGTTGGCGCTGATGGCGCGGAAGCCGCCCTCGAGCAGCTCCAGCGCGCCCAGCGGCCGCAACGGCACGATGCCCGGTCGCTGCGGCGCCGACCACGCGGCGCCGGCGCCGGGGGGCGGGCCCCAGCCGCCGGCGGGGGCGGGCGGCGGTGCGGACGCGTCGTGGGCGCCGGGGGCGCCCACGGACCAGCCCTCGCTCGCCGCTCCTCCCGGTGCCGCGTCGTCGCGGCGGCCGTCGGGGTCGCCCGGGCGCGCCCAGCCCTGCTGCTCCGTCATGCCCGCCGCGCCCCTGTCTTCGCCGTCGTCGTGGGGGCCCGCGGGCGTCTCGCGCGCGTCCCCTCTCCCCGTGGGCGGATCTTCGCACGAGGGGCCGACGGCGAGCGGCGCGCCGCAGGATCGTCGCGGCCCGGGTGCGACGCCGGCATCGACGCTCCGTGACCGTCCTCACCCGTCGGAGTGAGGTCGTCCCGATGTGCCGTCACTGCGTGACGGATGGCCCTCCGGCCCCTAGCCTGGGCGGGCGAGACAGCGGCGTCCGCTCCTGACCGACAGGTGTCGACGGCGTCCTCCGGGGCGCTGGTACGGAGGACGCGCCCCATGGACGGACGACAGAGCGCCGCTGCGCTCGCCCGCGTGCCGAGGCCCGCTCGCACGACCCCCGCGGACGGGCCGGTCGTCGAGGACGGTGCGGTCGCGCCGCTGGCCACCGCCGCCGCTGCGCCCGTCGCGGCGGCCCCTGCGCCGCGCACGCAGGACCCGCGCGACGCCGGCTGGGAGGGCCGCTACGCCCGCCGGCTGCCCCTCGTCGACGGCGCGGCGGCCCTGGTGGCGGCGCTCGTCGCCTACGCGGTGCGCTTCGGCTCGCTCGGGTCCGGCGCCTGGTGGTGGGAGATCACCCACCAGCCCGCCTGGTCGGTCCTGCTCCTGCCGGTGCTGTGGGTCGCCGCCGTCGCCGTCATGCGCGGCTACGAGACGCGCTTCCTCTTCACCGGGCCGGAGGAGGCGCGACGGGTCGCCTTCGCCGGCGTGAGCGTCGTCGCGGCCGTCTCGACGACCGCGTACGCCTTCGACCTGCAGGTCGCGCGCGGCTACGTCGTCGTGGCGCTCCCGACGGCCCTGCTGCTCACGCTGGCCGCGCGCTACGCGCTGCGGAAGCGCACCCACCGCCTGCGCCGCGCCGGTCGCCGGACGGCGACCACCCTCGTCGTCGGTCGCGCCGAGGGGATCCGCGACATGGTGGGCCAGCTGGAGCACGCGCCCCAGCAGGGCCTGCAGGTGGTGGGCTGCTGCACGACGTCGGCGTCCCTCGTGGGCCCCGGCGGCGTCGTCGAGGAGCTGCCGGCGCCCGTCCTCGGCGGTTTCGACGACGTCGTCGACGTCGTGCGCCGCGACGGCATCCAGACCGTCGTCGTCCTGCCGTGCGCGGAGATGGACAGCCTGCGGCTGCGTCGCCTCGGCTGGCGGCTCGAGGAGACGACCGCCGACCTCGTCGTCGCCCCCGGCATCGCCGAGGTGGCCGGCCCCCGGGTGGCCATCCGCCCCGTCGCCGGCCTGCCGCTGCTGCACCTGGAGCGCCCCGAGCTGCGCGGGGTCCGCGCACTGGTGAAGCGGGTCGTCGACGTCGGCGGTGCCGGCCTCGGCGTGATCGCCCTCTCCCCGGTCCTCGCCGTGCTCGCCCTGCTCGTGCACCGGTCCGGCCCCGGTCCCGTCTTCTTCCGCCAGGAGCGGGTGGGGGAGGACGGCCGGCCCTTCGACATGCTGAAGTTCCGCAGCATGGTCGACCGCGCCGACGAGCGGCTCGGCGAGCTCATGGCGGGCAACGAGGGCAACGGCGTCCTGTTCAAGATGAAGGGCGACCCGCGCGTCACTCCGATCGGGCGGGTCCTGCGCCGCTACTCCCTCGACGAGCTGCCCCAGCTCTTCAACGTGCTCAAGGGCGAGATGTCCCTCGTCGGGCCCCGCCCGCCGCTGGCGTCCGAGGTCGAGCGCTACGGCCAGGACATGCACCGCCGCTTCGCCGTGAAGCCCGGCATCACGGGCCTGTGGCAGGTCAGCGGTCGTTCGCACCTGTCGGCGGAGGAGTCCGAGCGCCTCGACGTGCGCTACGTCGAGAGCTGGTCGCCGGCCACCGACGCGATGATCCTGTGGAAGACGGTGGGCTCGGTCGTCAAGGGCAAGGGGGCGTACTGAGCGCCGCGAGCGGGCCCGGCCGCGCCACCCTCCCGGGTGACGGCCCTTCCCGCGCGTCCGTGGGCCCCCAGCGCGGGCCCGTACCCTCCACCGGTCAGGTCGTCGACCGTGGGGAGCAGCAGGTGTCGAGCACCGAGCCGAGCACCGGCCCGTCCGAGGTGCCCGTCGAGGTGGTCCCGGTGGACCACGAGCCCGTCAGCCCCCTGACCGCCTTGCGGCGGCACTGGGTGGTCGGAGCCGTCCTCACGATCGCCGGCGCCCTGGTCGGCGCCGCCGTCGGCGCGGCCACCCCCGCGACCTACACGTCGGAGTCCCGCGTCGCGGTGGGCAGCAACGACCTCCTGGCCCTGTCCGTGCCGGGGTACGCCTACGCCGCGAGCCAGCTCGCGGAGAGCACCGCGCGGTACGTCGACAACTCCCAAGCCCTCGGCGCGCTGGAGCCGGTGCTCGGCGCGGACGCGGACGAGGTGGACGAGGTGTCCGCGTCGCCCATCCCCGAGTCGAACATCATCCGGGTGGAGGTGTCCGCGGCGACGCAGGAGGTCGCGACCCGCGGGACGGCCGCCATCACCGACTACCTGCTCGAGCAGTCCGCCCGGGTCAACACGAACAGCGACGCCGACGAGCTTCTCGCGCAGTACGCGGACCTCTCCCGGGAGGTCGCGCAAGTGACGGCGGAGCGCGACCGCCTCTCGGCCGACATCCAGAGCGCCTCGGCCATCGCGCCGCCGTCGGCAGAGGTCCAGGCGCAGCTGGTGGACCTCGAGGCGCAGCTGTCGGTCCTCACGGCACGCCAGAACGCCCTCGAGGCGAGGTACGAGGACGCCGTCACGACCGAGGACCTCTCCTACCAGCTCGTGACGGTCGCCGCGGCGGAACCGTCGTTCGACACCGCCACCACGCAGGTGCAGCGGTACGGGCTCCTCGGTCTCGTCGCCGGCCTTCTCGTCGGGCTGCTCGCGGCGGTCCTCCTCGAGCGGCGGCGTGGCCGTCAGGCGCACGCGCCCTCCGAGGGTCCTGACGGTGACCACGAGAGCGACCCGGCGACCGCCGACGCCGCAGGAGCCCCGGAGGCGCGGGCGCGCGGGCGCTCATGAGGCGCTGGGGCCCTGAGCGGCCGGCGTACCTGTGGCTGTTGCTTGCGACCCTCGTCCTCAACGTCGTCTCGGGGACGGGGTCCGACGCCCTCGGCCTCCCCATCAGTCCTGACCGGCTGACCCTCGCGGCGGCGCTGGGTCTCCTCGTCCTCGACCCGTGGGCGTGGCGGCGCACGAGGTTGAGGGTCCGGCCCGTGCACGTCGCCATGGTGGCGCTCGTCCTGCTCGCCACCTGGTCGGCCTTCGTCACCGGCACGCTGCTGACCGGGTACGGGCTCTTCGCGCTCGCCGACCGCCTCGTCGTCCCCTTCCTCCTCTTCACCCTCGCGCCCGTCGTGTTCTGCACCCCGCAGCGTCGGGACCTCCTCCTCAAGACCCTGACGTTGCTCGGCCTCTACCTCGCCGTCACGGCCGTGCTCGAGCGCGTCGCCCCGCCCCTGGTCTTCCCGCAGTACATCGCTGACCCCTCCCTCGGCATCCAGGCCGGGAGATCGCGCGGGCCCTTCCTCGCCAGCGAGGCCATGGGGCTCGTCCTCGTCCAGTGCGCCTTCGCCGCCGCTTTCCTGTCCTCCCGGTGCGGGCGACGGTGGCGCAGGGTCGCTCTCACGACGACGGTCCTGTGCTCCATCGGTGTGCTCCTCACGCTGACCCGTTCCGTCTGGCTCGGCGCTCTCGTCGGCGTGGTCGTGGTCTGCCTGCAGCAGCGCAGGCTGCGTCGCCTCCTACCGGTCTTCCTCGTCGGTGGGACGGTGGTCGTGGTGGCCCTGCTCGCCGCGGTTCCGGCCCTGCAGGCGGCCGTCAACGAGCGGGCCACGACCACCCGTTCGCTGGACGACCGCAGGAACGTGAACGAGGCCGCTCTGCGCATCGTCGAACGGGAACCGCTGACAGGGGTCGGCTGGGCCCGCTTCATCGACGTGAGCGACGAGTACGTCCGGCAGGCGGACGACTACCCCATCACCAACATCGCCATCGAGGTCCACAACGTGCCGCTCGGGCGCGCCGCTGAGCTGGGTCTGCCGGGGGCCCTCCTGTGGCTCGCCGCCGTGGTGCTCGGTCCGGTGTCCGCCGTCGTCGGCAGGGTGGCGTCCCGCAGCCCGGACGACTCCGACCTCGTGGGGTGGCGTCTCGTCCTCACGGGCGGCGCCGCCGCTTGGGGCGTCGCCGTCCTCTTGAGTCCTGTGCCATACCCCTTGCCCAACTACCTCCTCTTCCTCCTCGCGGGGCTCGTCCTGCAGCCTCGGCTCGTGGCGTTCGCGCGGGGAGGCGACTTTCGTCTGAGGAGGAGACCCGCTTCGGTCGACTGACCGCCCTTGAACGGCGTCTTCGCAGGCCGCGCCGATGCACGGAGCTTTTCCCCGTATCGGCCCAGCGTCGTTCGCCCTGCCGAAGGACGGCACCAGTCGCCGGCGCTCCCTGACGTCAAGGAGGAAAGCCATGCGCGCGATGTCTCCCGTACGGCACCCCACGGATGGGGAGCCATTAGGGAAGGAACCTCCGTTGATCGCTCCCCTCATCCGTCGCGCCCTGCATCGACCCCTCGCCTGCGCGGCTGCGCTCGGCCTCGTCGCCCTCACCGGGGGCGGGGTGGCCACTGCTGCGCCCAGCTCGACGACCTCGGTCACCTCGGTCGTCGCCAGCAGCCCGTCGACCGGTGTCGCGAGCTCGAACCAGTTCTGGCGCCAAGACGTCAGCAAGGCGCCGCTGCACCCCAACTCCAAGGCCATGGCTGCAGACGTGGCCAAGCAGGTCGCCGACCACTGGGGCGGCGTCGCCGCTTTCAACGCGAGCAAGTTCGGGACGAGCGTCTACACCGTGCCCGCCACGCAGAAGCGCGTGGACATCAAGTTCTGGAACTGCCAGAACAAGTCGAGGACACCCGACGGTCTTTACGGCGAGGGCGGCCAGTTCACCTCGGTCCCCGTGCCGACCAACGCCGTGGTGGCCGGTGGGACGGACATGCACCTCAGCATCTACCAGCCTTCTTCAGACACCCTCTGGGAGTTCTGGAAGGCGCAGAAGCGCTCGGACGGCTGGTACGCCTGCTGGGGCGGTCGCATCGACGACTTCTCGACGAGCGAGGGGAACTTCAAAGGCACCTTCGGTGCCGCTGCCAGCGGTATCGCCATCGCGCCGGGGTCTGTCCGCGCCGACGAGGTGAAGGCCGGCAACATCAACCACGCCATGTCACTGCAGCTCATCAGCCCGAAGCACTGGAAGACCGTCAGCTGGCCGGCGGTCCGCAGCGACGGCACGAGCACCTCGTCCTCGGCCGTCGCGGAGGGCCAGCGACTGCGTCTCGACCCCTCGGTGAACGTCGACGCACTGGGCCTCCACCCGGTCGCCAAGGCGGTCGCCAAGGCGGCTCAGAAGTACGGCTTCGTCGTCACCGACGCGGCCGGTGCGGTGGCGGTCGTGGGCGAGACGGGTGCCGGGCTCAAGGCTACGACGGGCGTCGACCCTTGGAGCTCTGTGCTCGGCGGGACCCCTCAGTACGCGGTCATGAAGGGCTTCCCCTGGCACAAGCTGCAGGCGCTGCCCATGGACTACGGCAAGCCGGGCACGCCGTCCGCCCCGAGCGCCACCACCGCACCGACCGTCCCCGCCTGCGCCTCCTGACGCGTCAGCCCGCCGCGCGCGCCGCTCTGCGGCGTGCGCGGCGGCGCTGCGCCAGGACCGAGCCGACCGCGCCGACCGCCGCCGGTCGCCTGACGAGCCACCACGCAGAGCCGGCTGCGTCGCGCCAACGGGACGAGCGCTGCGCGGCTCGCAGGTCGTCCCAGACCACTCTGGCGAGCGCGCCGTCACGGAGCGCCTGGTCCATCCACGACTTCTGGGAGTGGTCCTCGATGATGCGCTCGAAGGCGGACCTCATCATGCCGACGTCCCTTACCGCCTGCGTGTCGTGCTCGTGGTAGAAGACCGTCGCCTCGCCCGCGACCACGCCGGTGCCGAGCTCGAGCACCCGGATCCAGGCGTCCATGTCCTGGGCGCGTGGGAGGGGCCGGAAGAGGCCCACCGCCTCGAGGGCGTCACGTCGCACCACCGTGGCGCTCGTCACCACGAGGTCGCTCGGGACCAGCACCCTCCTGGGTGTCACCGGCTCGGGCGAGGGGCGCGGGCTTCCCAGCCACCGCCCGCTCGTGGACGTCGCCGCCGTCGAGGCGAGGACGTGCCCCTGCGCCAGCCCCAGGACCGTCTGCAGGTGGTGGGGGAGCCACTCGTCGTCACTGTCGAGGAAGGCGATCCACTCGGTGTCGGCGGAGCTGATGCCCGCGTTCCGCGCGGGACCGCTGCCCGACCGCCGAGGCATCTCGAGCACCTCGGCGCCGGCGTGGCGTGCGACGTCGGCCGTGCCGTCGTCCGAGGCGTCGTCGATGACGACCACCCGCCGTGGTGCGAGCGTCTGGCGCCGCACGCTCTCCAACGCCCTCTCGATGAGGTGGGCACGGTTCATGGCGGGCATGACCACGGTCACGTCCGCGGTCACCGGTCCCTCCTGCGCGGCGGGCTCCGTGCTCGCTGTCATGGCGTGGCCTCCGACGACGTCCCGGACGGCCACCCCGGGTGGTGGCTCTGTGGTCAACGTAGCCGTCGACCTCGGGGCCGACCGGCACCGCGTCCTCCTCGCTAGGGTCGCGCTGTGCTCCGGGAGATGACGGCTGGCCGAGACGTCCCGACGCCGCAGGAGGGGCGCACGCCCCGCCAGCGGGCGCACGACGCCGAGCGGAAGCTCCGGTACTACGCGGCGCTGGCGCGCCGACCCGCGTTGTCCGGTCGGCCCATGTCCTTCGGGCCCAGGGTCGACGTCCGGATCGGGCCGGGCGGGCGTCTCGACCGTGGGGAGCGCTGCGTGGTCGCGGGCGACTTCCACGGCGTCATCGACGCGCCGACGACGTGGGGGGACGACGTCTTCTTCAACGTCGGCGCCTACGTCTGCGTCTTCGAGGGCCTCACCATCGGCTCGCGCGTCATGTTCGGCGAGCGCGTCTCCATCCACGACGAAGACCACGTCGTCGGACCCGTCGCGCCGGGGGCCCCCCGTTACCGGACCTCGCCCGTGTCCATCGGCGACGACGTCTGGGTGGGGGCGAACGCGGTCGTCCTCCGCGGCTCGCGCATCGGGTCGGGCAGCGTCGTGGCCGCCGGGGCCGTCGTCCGTGGCGAGGTGCCCGGGGGGGTCCTCGTCGCCGGGGTCCCGGCGAAGGTCGTCCGGGAGATCCGGTGAGCGACGTGGTGCGCTTCTCCGTCGTCATCCCCGCCCATCAGGAGGAGCGGGTCGTGGGGCGCTGCCTCGACGGCTTCGTCCACGACCTCGGCGACGCGGCGGAGGTCGTCGTCGTGGCCAACGGCTGCACCGATCGCACCGCCGCGGTGGCGCGCGAGCGCCCCGGGGTGAGGGTCCTCGAGCTGGAGGAGGGGTCGAAGCGGCTCGCCCTGGACGCCGGGGACGCCGCTTCGACGACTTTCCCGCGCATCTACCTCGACGCTGACGTCGTCGTGGGCGCGCCGGCGCTACGGGCTGTCGCGGACGCCCTGTCGGGTGCCCGACCGCGCGTCGCGGCGCCCCGGGTGCGGTTCCGCGTCGGGGGGAGGCCGTGGGCTGTCCGCGCCTTCTACGCCGCCTACGCCCGCATCCCGTACACGACCGACGGGCTCGTCGGCCTCGGCCTCTACGGCGTCAGCGAGTCGGGTCGCCGACGCTTCGGCGCGTTCCCCCCCGTGACGAGCGACGACCTCTTCGTCCAGCGGACGTTCGCCCCGGAGGAGCGCGTCGTGCTCACCGACCACGTCTTCGAGGTGGAGACGCCGCGGACCCTTCGGAGCCTCCTCGCCGTGCGTACCCGGACGGCCCAGGGCAACGCCGAGCTCGCCGGCAGCGGCGAGGTCGCCCACGCCACGAGCACGGGGGAGACGGTGCGCTCGCTCCTGTCGGACGTGCGCCGAGACCCGCGGACCCTGCCGTCCACGTCCGTCTACGTCATGGTCGTTGCGCTGGCGCGGCTGCGAGCGCGACGTGGCCCCGCGACGTGGCACCGGGACGAGACGACGCGCTGACCCGCCGGCCGTGATGACGCCGTGATGACGAGGCTCGTCGACCTGTGAACATCTCGTGAACTCGGTGCGCACGATTTGGGCCAGGCCGCATCATGCCCTTGACTGTGGTCATGACCACCCGACCGGCTCTGACCCCCGAGGAGCTGGCAGCGTCGCCGGTCCTGGTCCCTCAGCAGACCCATGACCACACCGTCGACGCCGCGGCGCCGCAGAAGGTGGTCGTCGACGGCGTGGCCTTCGACGCCGTCACCGAGACGGAGGTCGTCGACCACGTCCTCCGCGAGATGTCCGCTGGTCGCGGAGGCATGCTCCTGACGCCCAACGTCGACATCCTCCGCCAGCTGCGTCGTCCCGACCTGCAGGGCATCGCCGCGCAGGCCGACATCGTCGTCGCCGACGGCATGCCGATCGTGTGGGCGTCTCGGATCCAAGGAAGCCCCCTGCCGGAGCGCGTGACGGGGGCCTCCCTGGCTGGCTCCTTGCCGGCCGCCGCTGCGTCCGCGGGGCGGTCGGTCTACCTCCTCGGCGGGGAGGAGGGCGTCGCGGAGGCGGCCGCCGAGAACCTGGCGTCGGACCACGAGGGGCTCCGCGTCGCCGGGTGGCACTGCCCGCCCCACGGCTTCGAGCGGGACGAGGACCAGATGGGGGCCATCGTCGAGGACCTGCAGCGCACGCAGCCCGACCTGGTGCTCGTGGGCCTCGGCTTCCCCAAGCAGGAGCGCCTGATCGGCGTGCTGCGCTCCACCCTCCCGCGGGCGTGGTTCATCGGGTGCGGCGGGGCGCTCACCTTTCTCTCCGGACGCGTCTCCCGGGCGCCCGAGGGGATCCAGAAGAGCGGGTTCGAGTGGCTCCACCGCCTGGCGATGGAGCCGCGGCGCATGGCGCGGCGTTACCTCGTCGACGACCTCCCCTACGCGGCCGGTCTCTTCGCCAGGAGCGCTCGACGCAGCACCGCTCTCAACGGGCGGGCGGCCTAGCCGAGCGCCGAGCTCCCCGGTCGGCGGGCGGGGACGCGGGAGATGCCGAGCGCCGCCGGCCCCACAGGTTCGTCAGGGCGCTTAGGCTCCGCCCCGGTTCACCCGATGGGGTGGTAGCCCCCGCTTCCGACCACAGGAGTCCTTGCATGCCTGCTACGTCCCGCCATCTCCGACGCACGGCCGCCGCGATCGCACTGGCCGTCGCCGTGACGGGAGGAGCGTCCTCGGGCGCTCTCGCAGACACGACCCGGACGAGCGCCTCCGTCGCCGAGTACCCCGCGCTGCCGCCGAGCAACGCTTTCGCCAAGGACGTCTCCCGCGCGCCCCTCGACTCGAGCAGCCGGGCGATGGTGGCGAACCTCGAGCACCAGGTGACGTCGCGCTACGGCGGCGTCGCCGCCTTCAACGCTTTCTCCTTCGGTGCCTCTCTCAACATGGCCTCAACTGGTCAGCGGCGCGTCGACGTGCGCTTCGACGACTGCCAGGGCAAGGGGTGGACGCCTCCCGCGCTGTACGGGCCCGGCGGCCAGTTCGAGGACGTGCCGATCCCCGCCGACGCCATCCCCGCCAAGGGCACCGACGGGCACCTGACGGTCTACTCGCCCAGCACCGACCAGCTCTGGGAGTTCTGGAAGGCCCGGAAGACGTCCTCGGGCTGGTCAGCCTGCTGGGGTGGCCGGATCGACGGCATATCGCAGAGCGACGGCGCCTTCCCGAAGACCTTCGGCGCCAGCGCCAGCGGCCTGGCGTCGTCCCTGGGAGCCGTCCAGATGGGGGAGGCGGCGAGGGGGGACGTCGACCACGCCGTCTCGCTGCTCCTGCCGCGTATCGCGCACTACAGCGACGTGAACTACCCCGCCACGAGGAGCGACGGCTGGGACCGCAGCTCCTCGGCCATCCCTATGGGCACGCGCTTCCGCCTCGACCCGTCGGTCGACGTCGAGCGGCTCGGCCTCCACCCGGTCGCCGAGGCCGTCGCCCGGGCGGCCCAGCGCTACGGCTTCGTCGTGACCGACACCGCCGGCGCCGTGTCCGTGCAGGCCGAGAGCGGTGAGGGGATCAGGACGCGCACTGGTAGCAACCCCTGGAACGGCATCCTCGACGGCACGCCGCAGTACGCCGTGATGGCCGGCTTCCCGTGGGGCGACCTCCAGGTCGTCCGGGAGGACTGGGGCGCGCCCAGCTGACCGCCCGTACGACCTGCACCCGAGCCCGCCGGCGCCACCGCGCCGGCGGGCTCGGGTGCCTCGGAGCCTGAGTGCTCGTCCGGGTGACGACAGGCCGAAGTGTGCTCTGGGTCACCTCACCGTCTGCCATCGTGGTCACCGACGTCCGTGGTCGACAGGGGTGACGATGACAGAGCGTGTGCAGTGGTTGGACGGGGCGCGTGGTGTCGCCATCGTGATGATCGTCATCCACCACGCGGTCATCCTCCTGGCGCCGCTCGGCCTCGTGCACCCGGACTACGTGGTCGCCCGCGACCTGCTCGCGACCTTCCCCATGCCGCTGTTCTTCCTCGTCTCGGGCGTCCTGTCCCGATCGGCGCTGACGGGCTCCTGGGGGCACCTGTGGCGCTACCGGCTGGCGCCGCTCCTCTGGCTCTACGTCGTGTGGACGCTCGTGCGCTTCGCCTGGTTCTCGCTCGTCCCGCTGGCCACCCGACCTGACGAGACCGACCTCGTCCGCCTGCTGGTGTCGCCGGTCTGGCCGACGTCGGGCCTGTGGTACCTGCATGCGCTCGCCGTGGTCCTCGTCGTCACGAAGCTCATGGCCGGGAGGGTGCCCCTGGCGGTCCAGCTCGTCGGGGCGACGCTCCTGTCCGCGGCCTTCTTCGGGCCCCTCGACAGCGGCAGCATCGGCTACGAGGGGGTCGCCCACTACCTGCTCTTCTTCCTCGTGGGCGCCCACTTCGGACCGCGCCTGGTCGGGGCCGTCCAGGGGTCGACGCGGGTGGCCCCCGTCCTCGCCGTCGTCGCCTTCCTCGGCGCCGTCGTCGTCGTGAGGCTCTTCGTCCTGCAGTGGCTACCGATCGTCCCCGTGGTCCTCAGCGCCCTCGCCGTCGCCGCGGGCGTCCTGGTCCTGCGCCACGCCCCGCGCCTCACGAGCGCCCTGCGTCTGGACGTCCTCGGCCGGCTGACGCTCGTCGTCTACGTGACGCACTTCATCCTGCTGTCGGCCATGACGAGCCTCCTGGCGCTGGTCGTCGGCCCCTTCGGCGGGGCCCAGCCGCACCCCGTGCTCGGCGTGGTCGCCCTGCCCGTGATGGTCGCCGCAGCAGTGGCCGGGTCCGTCGGCATCGGCACCCTGGTCCGTAGGACCCCGCTGGAGTCGATCTACCGGCTGCCCGCCCGCCGGGCCTCCGTCTGAGCGAGGGCTGAGGCCGACGGCCGACCGGCCTGCGGGCGGAGGACCGCGACGACCGGTCGCTCCGCCCGCAGGCGGAGATCAGCGGGCGGCGCCGAGCCCGCGGTAGGTCCAGCCCGCCTGGCGCCACGCGTCGGCGGGCAGGCAGTTGCGGGCGTCGATGACGGTGGCGCCGGGTCGGGTCAGGCCCAGCAGCTTCGCGGGGTCGGCCTGGCGGAAGACCGGCCACTCGGTGAGGACGAGGACGACGTCGGCGTCGGTGACGGCCTCCTCGGTCGAGGTGCCGTAGGAGAGCGTCGGGAACATCCTGCGGCCCGTCTCGCCGGCCTCGGGGTCGTAGACGACGACCTGGGCGCCGCGCAGGTGCAGGCCGGCGGCGACGTTGAGGGCGGGGGAGTCGCGCACGTCGTCGGTGTCGGGCTTGAAGGCCGCGCCGAGGACGCCGACGCGGCGGTTGAGCACGCTGCCGCCACAGGCCTGGACGGCCATGTCGATGACGCGCTGGCGCTGCCACATGTTGATCTCGTCGACGTCCTGCATGAGGGCGACGAGGGAGTCGGCGCCGAGCTCGCCGGCGCGGTGCATGAGGGCGCGGATGTCCTTGGGCAGGCAGCCGCCGCCGAAGCCGAGTCCGGCGTTGAGGAACTGCCGGCCGATGCGGACGTCGTGCCCGAGGGCGTCGGACAGGACGGTGACGTCGGCGCCGGCCTTGTCGCAGACCTGGGAGATCGCGTTGATGAAGCTGATCTTGGTGGCGAGGAAGGCGTTGGCGGAGACCTTGACGAGCTCGGCCGTCGGCAGGTCGGTCGCGATGAAGGGGGTGCCCTCCGACAGGGGGCGCGCGTAGACCTGGCGCAGGAGGTCGTCGCCCCACTCCGAGGCGCCGCCGACGACGACGCGGTCGGGGGAGAGGGTGTCGTGGACGGCCTTGCCCTCGCGGAGGAACTCGGGGTTCCAGGCGAGCTCGACGCGCAGCCCGGCGGGGGCGACCTCGCGGACGCGGGCGGCCATGCGGGCGCCGGTGCCGACCGGGACGGTGGACTTGCCGACGAGCAGGGCGTCGTGGGTCAGGTGCTGGGCCAGGCCCTCGAAGGCGGCCTCGACGTAGCGCAGGTCGGCGCCGTTGGAGCCGGGGCGCTGGGGCGTGCCGACGCAGACGAAGTGGACGTCGGCGAAGGCGGCGGCCTCGGCGAGGTCGGTGGTGAAGCGCAGGCGCCCGGACTCGACGCCGCGCACGAGCAGCTCGGGCAGCCCGGGCTCGTAGAAGGGCACCTTGCCGGCGGACAGGGCCTCGACCTTGGCGGGGTCGACGTCGACGCCGATGACGTCGAAGCCGAGCTCGGCCATCGCGGCGGCGTGGGTGGCGCCGAGGTAGCCGGTGCCGACGACGCTGATGCGGGGGCCGCGGGCGCTGTCGGGGGTGGTGTCCTCGGTCGAGGCGGTCTGCTCGGTCATGGCGGGTCCTCACGGGGGTCGACGGACAGGCGTGCGCGCCCTCGCGCGGGGGGCAGCATGCCACTCCGGAGCGTACGGACGACTCCGCCGGCTCCACCCCGTCGAGAGCCGCGGCCTCGTGCCCGAGGAGTCGAGGCGTGCCCTAGCGTGGCCGCCGCCCGCGCCGGCCCGGTGCGGACCCGACGGGAGGACGCGATGCAGGCAGGTCCCCAGGGCCTCGACCACCCGGTGACCGCGCCGGTCGCCGTGTCAGGAGCGTCTCCCTCCGCGCTCGGACGTCCGCCGCGGGTCGCCGTCATCGGCGCCGGTGGCATCGGCTCGGAGCACCTGCGCGCCCTCGCCGCCGGTGCGGGCGGGGCGCTCGTGGCGGTCTGCGACTCCTCCGAGGGCGCGGCGCGCGCCGCCGCCGACGAGGCGGCCGACCGCGGGCCGCGCCCCGAGGTCTTCCGCGACGCCGTGGCGATGCTCGAGACCGCGGACCTCGACGTCGTGCACGTGACGACGCCGCCCGCCTCGCACGTCCCCCTCGCCCGCGAGGCGCTGCGCCGCGGGGTCCACGTCCTCGTGGAGAAGCCGCTGGCGGCGTCGCCGGAGGAGCTCGAGGAGCTCCTCGGCCTCGCCCGCGCGAACGGCGTCCACCTGCTGGAGGACTACAACTACCTCTTCAACAGCCAGGTCCGGACGCTGCTGGCCTGGCGCGACGAGGGGCGGCTGGGCGACGTCGTCCACGTCGACGTCACCGTGGCGCTGGACGTCCTCACGGGCGGCGGCCCGCTCGTGCAGGGGACGGCGCCCCACTTCGCCCTCGGGCTGCCGGCGGGGCTCGTCTCGGACTTCCTCCCGCACCTCGCGTCGCTGGCGCACGCCTTCACCGGCCCGGCGACCGGCGTCGCGACCGCCTGGGCCAAGCGGCACCCGTCCCGTCTCGCCGTCGACGAGATGCGGAGCCTCGTCACCGGGTCGTCGGCGACCGCGAGCCTCGCCTTCTCGGCCTCCGCGCAGCCCGACGTCTTCTCCGTCGTCGTCGAGGGCACGCGGATGCGGGCCCGGGCGGACCTGTACGGCACGGGTGTCGTCCGCAGCGAGCTCCGCGGCGCCCCCGGCCCGCTGGTGCCCCTGCTCAACGGGCTCGACAGCGGACGCCGCGAGGCGGTCGGCGCCGTGGGCGGGCTGCTCCGCAAGATCAGCGGTGGTCCCGGGGCCTACGAGGGACTCTGGGGCCTCGTGGGCGCTTTCCACGCGGCGCTGAGGGACGGGACGCCGCCACCGGTGAGCCTGCAGGACGTGGCCGAGGTGAACGCCCTGGTGTCCGAGATCGAGAGGAGCGCCCCCCGATGAGCACGGTGCTGGTGACGGGTGCCTCCGGCTTCCTCGGCGCCGCCGTCGTCGCGGCGCTCGCGCGGCACGGGCACGCCGTGCGGGCGCTGGTGCGCGACGGCTCGCTCCGACCGGGCGCCTGGGGCGACGCGGACGTCGACGTCGTCGTGGGGGACGTGCGCTCGCCCGAGGCCGTCGACCGCGCGCTGGCCGGCTGCGACGTCGTCGTCCACCTGGCGGCCCAGGTGCAGGGCTCGCCCAGCGAGCAGTTCGCCAGCACGGTCGGCGGGACCGAGCGCCTCCTCGAGGGGCTGCGGAGCCCGGCGGGCGCAGCGGTCCGGCGCCTGGTGCTGGCGAGCAGCTTCTCCGTCTACGACTGGTCGGCGGCGCGAGGGACGCTGACGGAGTCCTCGCCGCTGGAGGAGCGCCCCTGGCGCCGCGACGGGTACGCCCGCGCCAAGGTCTGGCAGGAGCGGCTCCTGCGCGAGGCGGCCGAGGGGGCGCCGTGGAGCCTCGTCGTCCTGCGTCCCGGCTTCATCTGGGGAGCCGAGCGGCCCGACGTCCCGGGCGTCGGGCAGCGCGTCGGCGGGCTGCAGCTCGTCGTGCGGACGCGCCTGCCGCTGACGCACGTCGAGAACTGCGCCGAGGCCTTCGCCGCCGCGGTGTCGGCGGACGTGCCCTCGGGCACCACCGCGAACGTCGTCGACCCGGACGTCGTCACCTCGCCCGAGTACGCGGCCGCGTCCGCCGCGGCGACGGGCGTGCACCGCCGCGTCGTCGTGCCCTACGCGGCCGCCCTCCTCCTCGCCCGGGTCGCCCGGCTGTCCGGCCGCGTCCTCTTCCCCCGGACGGGGGGCAAGCTGCCGAGCGTCCTGGACCCCGTGAAGTTCCAGGCCATGTTCAAGCCGCTGCGCTTCCCGGCCGACGTGGCGCGCCGCCAGCTGGGGTGGACGCCGGTCCTCACCTGGGACCAGGCGCGCGACAGCGCCTTCGCGGGGTCGGAGGCAGGCCCGGAGCACGCCTCCTCGGGGAGCGCCGCGTGAGGACCGGGTACCTCGCGAACATCTACCCGCGCGCCAGCGACACGTACGTGCGGGAGGAGGTCGCAGCGCTGCGCCGCCGGGGCCACGACGTGCGGCCCTTCTCGATGCGCTCGCCCGACCCCGCCGAGGTGGAGGCGTCCGGGACGGCCGACGAGCAGCGCGCCACCGGCTACCTCGTGCCGGGCCTGCCGTCCGCCGCGCCCGGTCTCGCCCGCTGGGCCCTGCGCCGGCCCCGGAGGCTCGCCAGGGCCCTCGCGCTGGCGGCGCGGCTGCGCGCGCCCGGCGCCAAGGGCGCGGTCTGGCCCTTCGTCTACCTCGCCGAGGCGCTGCGCCTGGCGGAGGCCTGCGAGCGGGCGGACGTCCGCCACGTCCACGCGCACACGAGCGAGGGCCCCGCGGCGGTGGCCATGCTCGGCGCCGCCCTGTCGGGGGGCTCCTGGAGCATGACCGTGCACGGGCCGTACGAGTGGGACCGGGCGCCGTCGCTGCACCTGGACCTCAAGACCGCCTCGGCGTCGCACGTGGTGGCCATCAGCGAGTACACGCGGGGCCAGCTGTACCGCTGGGTCCCGCCGGAGACCTGGGCGAAGGTGCACGTCGTCCGCTGCGGCGTGGCCCCGGCCTTCCTCGTGGGCGACGCCGAGGCCCTCGCCGCACCGCCCACGGCGGGCGGACCGGTGGACCTGCTGTGCGTGGGGCGCCTGGCGCCGGAGAAGGGCCAGCGGCTCCTCGTCCAAGGCGTGCACGCGCTGCTCGCGTCCGGGGAGGCCCGACCGGAGGACCTGCGGGTGCGCCTCGTGGGCGACGGCCCCGACCGGGCGGACCTGGAGCGCCTGGTGCGTCGGCTGGGGCTCGAGGACGTCGTCGTGCTGGAGGGATGGCGGAGCGCGGACGACGTCGCGCGCATGCTGCGCGACGCCCGTGCGCTCGTGCTCCCCAGCCTCGCCGAGGGCCTGCCCATCGCCCTCATGGAGAGCCTCGCGGTGGGACGTCCCGCGGTCGTCTCCGCCGTCGCGGGCGTGCCCGAGCTCGTGCGCGACGGGGAGAACGGCTGGCTCGTCCCGCCGGGCGACCCGGTGGCCCTCGCGGGAGCGCTGCGCCGGGTGCTCGCCGCCTCACCGGAGGAGCTGGCGCGCATGGGCTCGCAGGGCGCCCGGGACGTGCGGCGCCTGCACGACGTCGACCGGTCCGCCGAGCAGCTGGAGGAGCTGCTGGGGGCGGCGGCCGGGAGGGCCTCGGACTGAGCGGGGCGCGCGCCCCCGTGGGACGCGCGCCCGGGCAGGGCTTCACCGCCGTGCCGTCCTCCGGGTGCGACCATGGCCCCATGACGAACCGCGTGCTCGTGGTCGACGACGACACCGCGCTCGCCGAGATGATCGGCATCGTGCTCCGGGGGGAGGGCATCACGCCGTCCTTCTGCGCGGACGGCTCCGGGGCGCTGGCCGCCTTCCGGGAGTCCAAGCCCGACCTCGTGCTGCTCGACCTCATGCTGCCGGGGGTGGACGGCATCGAGGTGTGCCGGCGCATCCGCGCGGAGTCCGACGTGCCGATCGTCATGCTCACCGCGCGCAGCGACACCTCCGACGTCGTCGCCGGGCTCGAGTCGGGCGCCGACGACTACGTGCCCAAGCCCTTCAAGCCGAAGGAGCTCGTCGCCCGCGTCCGCGCCCGGCTGCGCCGTCGCGAGGACGAGGTGCCCGAGACGCTGCGCGCCGGCGACCTCGTCATCGACGTCGCCGGGCACACCGTCACCCGCGGCGGCCAGCACATCGCCCTGACGCCGCTGGAGTTCGACCTCCTCGCGGCGCTGGCCCGCAAGCCGTGGCAGGTCTTCACGCGCGAGGTGCTGCTCGAGCAGGTCTGGGGCTACCGCCACCAGGCCGACACGCGCCTGGTCAACGTCCACGTCCAGCGCCTGCGCAGCAAGATCGAGCACGACCCCGAGCACCCCGAGGTCGTGCTCACCGTCCGCGGCGTCGGCTACCGCGCCGGCGCCGTCGCCCAGGGCGGCCCGGCGGGGGACGGCGCCGTCCGGGAGGGCGCGCCGGGCTCCCCGTCGTCCGACGAGCCCGGTCGGGCCGGCGCGGACGCCGGCTGACGCCGTGCCGGGGCGCCTGGGGCGCCGCCTGCGGGCGGCGGGGGGCCGGGCGGCGCGGCGGTGGCGCCGCTCGCTGACCGTCCGGGTGGTCGGTCTGACCGTCGTCCTGTGCGTGCTGACGATGGCGGTCGTCGGGGGCTTCCTCGCCGACGCCATCAGCGAGCGGCTCTTCGAGGCCCGCCGGGACCAGGCGTTCGACGAGGCGGCCGCGGGGGCGCGCGCCTTCCAGGACCGCCTGGACCAGGCCGACGTCCCCACCGGTGTCGAGCTGCAGCAGTTCGTCTTCGACAACCAGGAGCAGCTCAGCGACGTCGGCGGCGAGGGGGCGGCAGGCTTCCTCCTGCTGCGGGTGCCGGAGAGCGACGCGACCGTCACGATCAACAGCCTCTACAGCAGCGGGCTGACGCCCGGCCTGCTGCCCGACGCGCTGCGCGAGGCGGTGCGGGACCAGTCGAAGCAGCAGGCCGCGCCGGTCGCCCTCCCGAGCAGCGACGGCGGCACGACGCCGGGCCTCGCGGTCGGCCAGCGGGTCGACCTCGCGCTCGCGGGGCAGTACGAGCTCTACTTCGTCATCGACCTCGGGCGCGAGCAGGAGACCCTCGACGCCGTCCAGCGCGTCCTCGTCGTCGGCGGCCTCCTGCTCGTCCTGCTGCTCGGCGGCGTCGTCTCGGTCGTCACCCGGCTCGTCGTGCGCCCCGTGCGCGAGGCGGCCGCCGCGGCCGCGCGGCTGTCGGCCGGCGACCTCGACCAGCGCGTCGACGTCCGCGGCGAGGACGACCTCGCCGCCCTCGGCCGGACCTTCAACGACATGGCTGCGTCCCTGCAGCGCCAGATCACGCAGCTGGCCGAGCTCTCCCGCCTGCAGCAGCGCTTCGTCTCCGACGTCTCCCACGAGCTGAGGACCCCGCTGACGACGATGCGGATGGCGGGGGAGGTGCTCCACGAGGCGCGCGGTGACCTCGAGCCGGCGGCCTCCCGCTCCGCCGAGCTGCTCATGACCCAGCTCGACCGCTTCGAGGCCCTGCTCGCCGACCTGCTGGAGATGAGCCGCTTCGACGCGGGAGCGGCGGCGCTGGACCCCGAGGTCGTCGACCTCGCGGCGCTGGTGGCCCGCGTCGTCGAGCACGCCGAGCCGGTGGCCTCCGCGCAGGGCGTGGCCGTGGCGGTGGTCGTGCCGGAGGGCCCGGTGACGGCGGAGGTCGAGCCGCGGCGGGTCGAGCGGGTCGTCCGGAACCTCGTCCTCAACGCGGTCGAGCACGCCGAGGGCCGCCCGGTGGAGGTCGAGCTGGCGGCCGACGCGTCGGCGGTCGCCGTCCTCGTGCGCGACCACGGCATCGGCCTGCGGCCCGAGGACGCCGAGCGGGTCTTCGACCGCTTCTGGCGCGCCGACCCGGCCCGCGCCCGCACCACGGGCGGCAGCGGGCTGGGCCTCGCCATCTCCACCGAGGACGCCGTCCTCCACGGCGGCCGCCTCGAGGTCGTCGGCCAGCTCGGTCTCGGCGCCGCCTTCCGCCTGCTGCTGCCGCGGGTGGCCGGCGGCGCGGTGGGCATGTCGCCGCTGCCCATGCCGGTGGACCTGGCTCCCGCCGCCCCGCCGGACGACCCGACCGCGCCGAGCGTCCTCGTCGAGGGGCTGCCCGGCGTCGTCCTCGTCCCCAGCGCCGCCGGCTCGCCCGGCGCGTGGGGCGACGCCGGCACCGAGGCGGCCGCCGACACCATCGCGACGGCGTCCCTGCCCGTCCTGCCGCCGCCGGCCGGCCGTGGCTGAGCCCCGCCCCGGGGCGCGGTGGTCGCGGGCCGCCGTCGCGCTGCTGCTGGTCGCCGTCCTCGCCCTGCTCACCGGCTGCGTGGACCTGCCCCGCCGCGGGCCCGTCGAGGGCGGCCCGGCCCCGGCGGCGCCCGGCCCGGCCCTGGGCTTCCTCGCCGAGGGCCCGCCGCCGGGGGCCTCGCCCGAGACGGTCGTCGAGGGCTTCCTCCGCGCCTCGGCCGCCTTCGACGACGACTCCGCGACGGCACGCCTCTTCCTCACCCCGCGCGCGGCGCGGTCCTGGCGCCCCTCCGAGCGGGTCGTCGTCATCGCGGCGAGCGGCCTGGTCGTCGGCGGCACGGGGGTGTCGCCGCCCGCCGCCGACCCGGGGCGCCCGACGTCGACGGTGACGCAGGGCACCGTGCAGACCGTCCAGGTCACCGCACCCCTCGTCGGGGAGGTCGACCGGCGCGGCCGGTGGACGACGGCGCCGCCCCGGGCCTCGTACTCCGTCGACCTCGACGTCGTCCGGGCGGACGGCGTCTGGCGCCTCAGCGACCCGCCGGACGAGGTCGTCGTCAGCCGCGACGTCTTCCGGCAGGTCTACCGCGCCTACCCGCTCACCTTCCTCGACCCGACGCGCACCGCGCTCGTGCCCGAGCTGCTCTGGTTCCCGGGGCGTTCGCCGAGCGCCACCCTGCTCGTCTCCGAGCTGCTCGCCGGCCCCTCGGAGTGGCTCGCGGGGGCGGTCACCACCGCCTTCCCGGAGGGCACGCGGCTGCTGAGCTCCCCGCCCGCCGTGCCCCTGGACCCCGGCGGCACCGCGGTGGTGGACCTCTCCGACGAGGCGCGGGCCGCCGACCCGGGCACGCGCCTGCTCATGCAGGCGCAGCTGCGCGCCACGCTGAGCCCCGTCCCCGGGGTGCGCGAGGTGCAGCTGAGCTCGGCGGGCAGCGCCCTCGGGCTGCCGGACGCCCAGCTCGGGCTGCTGGACCCGCTGGCTCCCGCCGGCCCGCCCGTCGTCCTGTCCGGGGGACGGATCGCCCGGCTCGACGGCGACGGGGCGGAGCTGGTGCCCGGCCTGCTCGACGTGTCCTCCCTGCTGCCGAGCGACCCGGCGGTGGGGGTGGACGGGCTCTTCGCCGTGCTCGTGCAGCAGCGCGGGCGCCTGCTCGTGGGCGTGCCCGACGAGTCGGACGAGGGGCCGGGGCTGCGGGGCGTCGTGGCCGGCGAGGACCTCGTGGCCCCGAGCGTCGACGTCCGGGGGTGGGTCTGGACGACGCCGGCCGACGCCGGGGGGGCCGTCCTCGCCGTCGACGCGGCGGGGGACGTGCGCACGGTCGAGGCGCCCTGGCTGGACGGGCGGCGCGTGCGAGCGCTGCAGGTCTCCCGCGACGGCGCCCGCGTCGTCGTCGCCTCGACCGACGCCGACGGTGGGGCCCACCTCGACGTCGCCGGCGTCGTGCGCGACGACGAGGGCGCGCCGGTGCGTCTGGACGTGCCCGACGCCCCGCCCGTCCCCGGGCTCGTGTCCGTCACCGACGCCGGGTGGCAGGACGCGACGACGGTCGTGGCCGTCGGATCCCGCGAGGAGGGCCCGGCGCAGCTGCTGCGGGTGGCCGTCGACGGATCGGACGTGCGCGCCGTCGAGGTGCCCGAGGGCGTCGAGCGGCTGACGTCGGCCGAGGCGGCCGGGCGCGTGCTCCTCGACGCCCCCGGCGGTGGGGTGCTGCAGCCCGCCGGGCTGGCCTGGGTCGTGCGGCCCGGCTCGGAGACCTCGACCGACCCGTCCTACCCGGGCTGAGCCCGGCGGCGGGCTGTCCGGCTCCCGCGCACAGGGGCGCCGCCGTGGCGGCCGTCCACCGACCGCACCGCCGGCCCGCCACCGGACCCGTGGGGCCCGCAGCCTCCTCCCGTGGGCTCACCGGCGCGGCACGCGGCCCCTCCCGGGCCCTCGCGGGCGGCATGGGCGGCTCTGGGCCGCCTCGTCTGGCCGGTCGCCTGCCCCGGGTGCGGGGCGCCCGACGTGCCGTGGTGCGCGCCGTGCCGGGCCGTCCTCGCCGCGCCCCCGCTGGGCCTCGTCGAGCTGCCCGTCGCCACCGCGCCCCCCGTGCGCGCCGCGGCGCGCTACGACGGCGCCGCCCGCGGTCTGCTCCTGGCGTGGAAGGAGCGCGGGCGCCACGACCTCTCGCCGCTGCTGGCGGACGCCCTGCGCCGGGCGGGCGCAGCGGCTCTGGACGCGGCGGCGGACGCTGGGCCGGTGGGCGGCCCGCTCGCCGTCGTCCCGGCGCCGTCCACCCGCGCCGCCGTCCGCGCGCGCGGCGACGACCTCGTCGCCGACCTCGCCCGGCGCTGGTCGACCTCGCTCGCCCGCGGGGGGCGGGTGGTGCCCGTCCGGCGCGTCCTCGCGATGCGGCGGGGGGCGGGCGACCAGGTGGGCCGCACCGCGGCGCAGCGGACGGCGGCGCGCCGCGGGGCGCTGGTGGTCCGCGCGGCCCCGCCGCGGCGGTGCCTGCTCGTCGACGACGTCGTCACCACCGGCTCGACCCTCGCCGAGGCCGCCCGCGTCCTCGCGCTCGCCGGCTGCCGGGTCGAGGGGGCGGTGGTCGTCCTCGCCGCGCCGCCGCCGGGGGCGGGGCGCCGCCGGTCGGACCGCACCGGCCCCCGGGACGGGCGGCCGGACGAGGGCGACCGGGGTCGTGACGCGCTGTGAGCGTCGACCACCGCAGGCCACCGGGGCGGTCGAGCGTGCTCGCGCTCCGGCGCGGCGAGAGCGCCTGTGCGGCAGCTCGAGCCGTCGTCGGCGACGCGACGGCGTCGCCGCGACCACCGGCCGGGTCCGGGACGCGTCCGCCGAGCGCGGACGCCCGCTCGCCCGGTCGGCGGGCCGGGCTGTCGCGCGGCCCCCGGGGCCGCTAGCGTCCCGACATGGAGCTCGCCCGGCGGTCTCGCCCGGTGCCTGACGGCGTCGGGGCGGGGCTGCGCGGAGCGCTCCCGCGGGCCGGTCTGCGCCGCCCCGCCCCGCCCGCCGCCGCCCCGGTCGTCACCGGGGCCGGCGGCCGGCCCCCCGCCCTCCTGCCGCGGGGAGGTGGTGCCTGAGCACCGAGGACCGCCCGCCGGGACAGCTCCCGGGCCGGCGCGTCGAGACCCACCCCCCATCGCTGGAGGACCCATGGAGATCACGCTCACCACCCGCCACACCACCGTGCCGGAGCGCTTCCGCCGACACCTCGAGGACAAGCTCGCCAAGGTCGAGCAGGTCGCCCCCCGGGCCGACCGCCTCGACGTCGTGATCAGCCACGAGATGAACCCGCGCCAGCCGCAGAGCTGCGAGCGCGTCGAGCTGACGCTGCGCCACCGCCGGGAGGTCGTGCGCGCCGAGGCCTGCGCCGACGACGCGCACGGCGCCCTCGACCTCGCGGAGGAGAAGCTGCTCGAGCGGCTGCGCCGGCTGCGTGACCGCCGCAAGGTCCACCACGGCCGCCAGACGCCGCCGTCGGTGCGCCGCGGCTCGGTGCCCGAGGCGTCGTCCGTGCCGCCGCTCGGCCTCGCCCCGCCCGCGGCCGGCGACGACGGCGCGTCCGGCGAGGAGGACGAGCCCGACGCGACGGTGAGCGCGCTGGGCCCGGGGGAGGACGAGCACGGGCTGGCGGACGCCGTGGGCGCCTCCCCGGTGCGGATCCGGGAGAAGACGCACCTGGCGCACCCCATGAGCGTGGACGAGGCCCTCGCCCAGATGGAGGCGCTGGGCCACGACTTCTACCTCTTCCTGTGCCGCAGCACGGGCGCGGTCAGCCTGGTCTACCGCCGCCGCGGCTGGAGCTACGGCGTCATCCGGCTCGAGGAGGCGCCCGCGGAGGCGGCCGGCGCCGACGGGGCGCAGACCCCCGCGGCGGTGAGCGCCTAGCCGGACGGGGGCCGCCGGCCCCGGGCGTGCGCCCGGGGCCGGCGGCCGGCCCTCCCGGGTGGGCCGGCGTCGCGCCCGGGGGGTGCGGCCCAACCGGTGGGCGACGGGCTCCGAAGACCTCGGACGGGGAAGCGGTCCCCGGTCGGCGCGCCGGTGGCCCTCGCGGCCCTCGTGGCGTGGCCCGATCGTGACGGGGCCGGTCGAGACGGGCGAGGGCAGCCGCTGGCATGCTCGCGCCGGCCCCCGGACGGGCGAAGACCCGCCGGGGTGGACGGGAGGGCGATGGACGTGCCGAGCGCGGACGCCGGAGCGGTGCGGGCGGGATCCCAGAGCGGTGTCGACGGGACGGTCGGTGCCGACGGGACGGTCGCCGTCCCCGGAGCGGTGCTGGACGCCGCGGCGGGGCCGGTCGGACCCGCTGCGCCAGAGCGCATCAGGGTCCTCGTCGTCGACGACCACGTGCTCTACCGCCGCGGGCTCGAGCGGGTCCTCGAGCTCGACGACGACATCGTCATCGTCGGGGAGGCCGCCGACGGCACCGAGGCCATCGCGCGCGCCGAGGAGCTGCTGCCCGACGTCGTCCTCATGGACGTGCGGATGCCGCGGCGCAGCGGCATCGAGGCGTGCGCCGCCATCCGCGAGGTGGCCCCGAGCGCGCGCATCCTCATGCTGACGATGAGCGAGGACGAGTCCGACCTCTTCAGCGCCGTCCAGGCCGGGGCCAACGGGTACCTGCTCAAGGACGTGCCGGGCGAGGAGATCGCGGCGAGCCTGCGCGCCGTGCACGGCGGGCAGTCGCTCATCAGCCCGTCCATGGCGAGCCACCTGCTCGCCGAGTTCGCCGCGCTCAGCCGGAGGGGCGCCACCCGCGAGGACGCGCCCGCGGTGCCCGCCCCGCGGCTGACCGCCCGCGAGCTCGAGGTGCTGCGGCTCGTCGCGCGCGGCCGCTCCAACCGCGACATCGCCGGCGAGCTCTGGATCTCCGAGAACACGGTGAAGAACCACGTGCGGAACCTGCTCGAGAAGCTCCAGCTGCACTCGCGCATGGAGGCGGCCATGTACGCCGTCAAGGAGAAGCTGCTCGACCCGAGTCCCTGACCGCCCGAGTCCCTGACCGCCCGAGCCCCTGACCGCCCGAGGACCGGCCGGCGGGACCGCTGCGCCCCGCTCCCGTCCGGGGGTGGCAGCATCGGCGGCCGTGGCGGACGGGCGAGGGGGAGGGCCCGGCCGCACGCGGGGCCGGGAGGTGCTCACCGCGGCGCAGGCGCGGCGGACGGCGCTCGCGGCGCAGGGGTTCGCCGACCGGCGGCCGCCGGGGGCGCCGACGATGCGGCACGTCCAGCGCGTCCTCGACCGCGTGGGCCTGCTCCAGCTGGACTCGGTCAACGTCGTCGCGCGCAGCCACCGGCTGCCGCTGTTCAGCCGGCTGGGGCCCTACGACGACGACCTGCTGCGCCGCGCCGCCGAGCGGCCGCCGCGGCGGCTCGTGGAGTACTGGGCCCACGAGGCGAGCCTCGTGCCCCCGGCCACCCACCGGCTCCTGCGCTGGCGCATGGCCCGGGCGGCCGACGAGGCCTGGGGGCGCTACCGGCGCATCCTCGCGGAGCGGCCGCGGCTGCTCGAGGAGGTCCTCGGCGCCGTCCGCGAGGGCGGGGCCATGACGGCCGCGCAGCTGACGGCGCACCTGCACCCGGGCGCACCGCGCAGCTCGGCCGGCTCGTGGATGGTCCCGCCGACCGAGGCCGTGCTCGCGGGGCCGGCGCGCGACGTCAAGGCCGCCGCCGAGCAGCTCTTCTGGTCGGGCGAGCTCACGGCCGCCGGGCGCACCGCGCAGTTCGAGCGGCGCTACGACCTGCCCGAGCGGGTGCTGCCGCCCGAGGTGGCCGGCGCCCCGGACCCGGACGAGGCGGACGCCGTCCGCGGCCTCGTCGAGATCGCCGGGCGCTCGCTCGGCGTCGCCACCGAGGCGCACCTGCGCGACTACTTCCGCCTGCGCCCGGGCGCCTCGCGCCGCGCCGTCGACGAGCTGGTCGAGGACGGCGTCCTCGCACCCGTCACGGTGCGGGGGTGGGCGCGCCCGGCGCTGCTGCACCGCGACGCCGCCTTCCCGCGGCGCGTCGCCGGCCGGGCCCTGCTCTCGCCGTTCGACTCGCTCGTCTTCGAGCGCTCGCGCACCGAGTCACTCTTCGGCGTCCGCCTCCGGCTGGAGATCTACGTGCCCGCCGCCCGGCGCGTGCACGGCTACTACGTGCTGCCGCTCCTCCTCGACGGCGAGCTCGTGGCGCGCGTCGACCTCAAGGCCGACCGGGCCGACGGCGTCCTGCGCGTCCAGGCCGCCTGGGCCGAGCCGTGGGCGCCCGCGCACGCCGCCGAGGAGCTCGCGGGGGAGCTGCGGTCGATGGCCGCGTGGCTCGGCCTCGACGACGTCGCCGTGACGGGCCCCGGCGACCTGGCGCCCGCCCTGCTCGAGGCCCTGCGCGCGACCTGACCGATCCCGGCCGCCCGGAGGGTGTGGCCCTCACGGCTCCCGTCCGCGGAGGGGACCCGGGCCGGACGTCGTGGCCCTCGTCCGTCGGGTGCTCAGGCGTCGGGTAGGTCCTGCGCCCGCAGCACGAAGCGGTCCAGCGGCGTCGGCGGGTCGTCCGGCTCCCCGCCCCCGGCGAGGTCCCAGCCCGCCGGGGCGAAGCCGGCGCGCAGCGCGACGGCGCGGCTGGCGGCGTTCCCCGGCTCGGCGCGCACGAGCACGGCCGGCAGGCCGAGCCCGCCGACCTCCGCGGGCAGCAGCGCGTGGCGCGCGACGGCCCGCACGCCCGCCGTCACGACGCCGCGCCCGCGCGCGTCGGGGTGCGCCCAGTAGCCGATCTCCGCCGGACGGCCGCCCTGGCCCAGGGCGAAGAGGGTCACGGACGCCAGGCACCGGTCGTCGCGGGCGTCGGCCGCGCACCAGGCCACGGCGTGCCCCTCGGCCGCGTCCCGCCGCATCCCCTCGACGAAGTCCCGCGCGTCCTGCAGCCCGTAGTGCTCCGGCAGCCGCGGCAGCCAGCGTCGCGTGAGGGGGTCGGTGCAGGCCTCGACGACGCGGCCCGCGTCGTCGTCGTGCCACGGCCGCAGGACGACGTCGCCGAGGTCGACGCGCGGGACGTCGAGCCACGGGGCGGCCGGCGCGGTCGGGTCGCCCGCCGCCCAGGTGCCGACCCAGCAGTCGCGCAGCTCGCCGCGCTGGAGCTCCGCCCGCCGGACGGCGCCCTCGACGCGGAAGCCTGCGGCCCAGGCGGCGCGGCGGCTCGGCCAGTTGCCGAGCTGGGCGCTCCAGCGGACGGCGGCGGCCCCGTGCTCGGCCGCCCACGGCAGGAGCACCCGCAGCGCCGCCGAGACCGCGCCGCGGCCGCGGTAGCGGACGTCGAGGCCGTAACCGACCGACAGCACGCCGTCGGTGCCCGTCGGGCGCAGTGCCACGTTGCCCGCGTGCTCGCCGTCGACGTCCAGCGCCCACGTCATCGCCTCGCCGGAGGCCCATCCCGCCGGCACGACCTCGCGGACGAAGGCCTCGGCGTCCCCGCGCCCGTAGGGCACCGGCACGGTCGTCCAGCGGGCGAACTCCGCCTCCGACGCCATCGCCAGCACGGCGTCGACGTCGTCCTCCCGGTAGGCGCGCAGCCGCACGCCCCCGCCGGCCCCGAGGTGGGGCGCCGCGGTCGGGAGGGCGGCGGCCACCGGGCGCGGCGGCACGGCGTCGATCGGTGCGGAGGACGACATGGGGTCGACCCTGCCGCCGTCGACGGCCCCGGGCAACGACGTTCCCGTCGACGCACCGCCTCCCGCGGGCGGGGGCGGGCGCGCCGCGGCACGCTGGCCGCATGGCGGACGAGACGACGACGGTGGAGCGGCGCGGGGACGGCTACGTCCTGCTGGAGGAGGGGCGCGAGCTCGTGCAGCTCGTGGGCCGGCCGGTGGACGACGGCGTCGTCGCCCTGGTGAGCACGGAGACCGACCCCGACCGGCAGGGCGAGGGGCTCGCGGGGCGGCTCGTCGGCGCCGCGATGGACGACCTGCGGCAGCGCGGCCTGCGCGTGCGCCCGGACTGCCCCTACGTGGCCGCGTGGCTGGAGCGCCACCCCGACCAGCAGGACCTCGTCGCGGGCTGAGGCGCGTCCGACCCGGGCGGGACCGTCGCGGCGCGACGGCCGGTGAGCGCTGCGTGCGTAGCATGACGGCCGACCTGACCAGCGCCGCGGGAGCCCTCCGGGGGAGCCCGTGCGCGCGGACGACGAGGGAGTTCGCGACGTGGGGATGCTCGAGAAGCTGCTGAGGGCCGGCGAGGGCCGCGCCGTGCGGCGGCTGCAGGGCCTGGCCGACCAGGTCAACGCCCTCGAGGAGGACTTCGAGAAGCTCTCCGACGCGGAGATCCGCGAGGAGACCGACCGCTTCCGCGAGCGCGTGGCCGACGGCGAGTCGCTCGACCACCTCCTGCCCGAGGCCTTCGCCAACTGCCGGGAGGCCTCCCGCCGCAGCCTGGGGCAGCGGCACTTCGACGTCCAGGTCATGGGCGGGGCCGCGCTGCACCTCGGCAACATCGCCGAGATGAAGACCGGCGAGGGCAAGACCCTCGTCGCGACGCTGCCGGCGTACCTCAACGCGCTCACGGGCAAGGGCGTCCACGTCATCACCGTGAACGACTTCCTCGCGTCCTACCAGAGCGAGCTCATGGGGCGCGTCTTCCGCTTCCTCGGGGTGACGTCCGGCTGCATCACCGACGGCATGCGCCCGGAGCAGCGGCGCGAGCAGTACGCCAACGACATCACCTACGGCACGAACACCCAGTTCGGCTTCGACTACCTGCGCGACAACATGGCGTGGCAGACGGCGGAGATGGTCCAGCGCGGCCACGCCTTCGCCATCGTCGACGAGGTCGACTCGATCCTCATCGACGAGGCCCGCACGCCGCTCATCATCTCGGGCCCCGCGCAGGGCGACGCGACACGCTGGTACGCCGAGTTCGCGAAGGTCGCGAGGACCCTCAAGCTCGACGTCGACTACGAGGTCGACGAGAAGAAGCGCACCGTCGGCGTCCTCGAGAGCGGCATCGAGAAGGTCGAGGACCGGCTCGGCATCTCCAACCTCTACGACTCGGTGAACACCCCGTACGTCGGCTACCTCAACAACGCGGTGAAGGCGAAGGAGCTGTTCACGCGCGACAAGGACTACGTCGTCACCGACGGCGAGGTCCTCATCGTCGACGAGCACACCGGCCGCATCCTCGCGGGGCGCCGCTACAACGAGGGCATGCACCAGGCCATCGAGGCCAAGGAGGGCGTGGAGGTCAAGGCCGAGAACCAGACCCTCGCCACCATCACGCTGCAGAACTACTTCCGCATGTACGACAAGCTGTCCGGGATGACGGGCACCGCCACGACCGAGGCGGCCGAGTTCAACGGCACCTACTCCCTCGGCGTCATCCCCATCCCGACGAACCGCCCGATGCAGCGCGTGGACCAGAGCGACCTCGTCTTCAAGACCGAGGAGGCCAAGCTCGACGCGGTCGTCGAGGACATCGCCGAGCGCCACGAGAAGGGCCAGCCCGTCCTCGTCGGCACGACGAGCGTGAGCAAGAGCGAGCGCCTGTCCAACCAGCTGGCGAAGCGGGGCGTGCGCCACGAGGTGCTCAACGCCAAGCAGCACGCGCGGGAGGCGGCCATCGTGGCGATGGCCGGGCGAAAGGGCGCCGTCACGGTCGCCACGAACATGGCCGGCCGCGGCACCGACATCATGCTCGGCGGCAACGCCGAGTTCCTCGCCGTCAGCCGCATGCACGAGCGCGGCCTCGACCCGGCCGAGAAGCCCGAGGAGTACGAGGCCCTGTGGCCCGAGGTGCTCGCCGAGGCCGAGGACGCCGTCAAGTCCGGCCACGACGAGGTCACCGAGCTCGGCGGCCTCTACGTGCTCGGCACGGAGCGGCACGAGTCGCGGCGCATCGACAACCAGCTGCGGGGGCGCTCGGGCCGCCAGGGCGACCCGGGGGAGTCGCGCTTCTACCTCTCCCTGCGCGACGACCTCATGCGGCTGTTCAACTCCGGCGCCGCCGAGTCGCTCATGGCCCGCACCGGGTTCCCCGACGACATGCCGCTGGAGAGCAAGGTCGTCAGCCGCGCCATCCAGAGCGCGCAGGGCCAGGTGGAGGCCCGCAACTTCGAGATCCGCAAGAACGTCCTCAAGTACGACGACGTGCTCAACCGCCAGCGCCAGGTCATCTACGACGAGCGGCGGCGCGTGCTCGAGGGCGAGGACCTGCAGGAGCAGGTCTCGCACTTCGTCACCGACGTCGTCACCGGGTACATCACGGCGGCGACGGCCGACGGCTTCGCCGAGGACTGGGACCTCGACCAGCTCGTCACGGCCCTCGGCACCCTCTACCCGATCAGCCTCACCGTGGCCGACCTCGAGGAGGAGGCCGGCGGCCGGAACCGGATCACCAAGGAGATGCTGCTCGAGGAGGTGCTCAGCGACGTGCGGCTCGCCTACGAGCGCCGCGAGGAGCAGCTCGGCGAGGAGGCGGTGCGCCAGCTCGAGCGCCGCGTCGTCCTGTCGGTGCTCGACCGCAAGTGGCGTGAGCACCTCTACGAGATGGACTACCTGCAGGAGGGCATCTCGCTGCGCTCGATGGCCCAGCGCGACCCGCTCGTGGAGTACCAGCGCGAGGGCTACCTGCTCTTCACGGCGATGATGGACGCCATCAAGGAGGAGTCGGTCGGCTACCTCTTCAACCTCGAGGTGCAGGTGGCGCCGCCCGCGCCCGAGCAGGCCGCGCCGTCCGGGGCCGCCTCCGGCGCCCTGGCCGCCGGCATCGCCGCCGCCGCGCCGCAGCTCAAGGCCAAGGGCCTCGACGAGCCGACGACGCCGCAGCGCCTGGCCTACAGCGCCGGGTCGGTCGACGAGGAGGGCGGCGTCGAGCAGAAGGTCGAGAACGCCGACGGCACCCGCGTCTCGGGCGACGGCAACCGCGCCCAGCGCCGGCAGGCGCGCCGCCAGGGCTGAGCACCCGCGCACGCGCGGCGACGACGGCCGGGTCCCCGCAGGGGGCCCGGCCGTCGTCGTCCGTGCGGCGCCGCTCGCGGCGCTGCCGTCCACGGTGGTGCCGTACGGGACAGCGGGGCGGCTGTCAGCCCACCTCGACGGCGGTCGCCCGCCACCGGCGGTCCCAGCCCTCCAGCCGCAGGGCGACCGCACGGACCCGGTCGCCGTCGACGACGACCGCCGAGGCCTCGACGACGCCCTCCGCGGGCCGGCACACCCGGACGCGACGGACGACGGCGGGCCGGCCCGAGCGCGTCGGCCCGGGTGCGCCCGGGCGAGGGCGGCGCAGCCGAGCGGCCAGGGCGGCCCGCCGCACGAGCCCCTCGTGCACCTCGAGGGTGGTCCAGCGGACGAGCTGGGCCGCCGGGCGGTGCCCGGACAGCACCTCGACGACGGCGCTCGCGAGGGCGGCGCACGTCGGCCCCGGGTCGCTCAGCTCGTCGTCCGCGCTCGGGCGCGGCGCCACGAGGGGGTCGACGTCGGGCGCGGCGCCGGCGCAGCGGCGGGGAGGCGCGAGGACGAGCACCTGCTGGCCGGGAGGGGCGGTGCACGCCCGGCGGGCGGCGAGGGCGTCGGGGCCCGTGCCGGGCAGCGGCTCCGGCTCGGTCCGCGGCGCGGGGGCGAGCCGCACGCGCGACGTCCCGGCCGCTGCGCCCGTCCGTGCGGCGGCGTCGTCGGCCGTCGGCCGGGGCGCCCCGGCGGGGGCGTGACGCCGCCTGACGGGCGACGTGCGGGGGCGCGGGGGCGTCGGCGGAGCGGGGGCCCTCCTCGTCGCCGCGACGTCCACCGGCACCGCGGTCACCGGAGGCCGCCGGTCGTCGCCGCGGGCGGCACGAGGCGCTGTCCCGGCAGGAGCCGGTCGGGGTCGTCGCCCACGACGGCGCGGTTCGTCGCGTACCAGGCGGGCCACGCGGCCGCCACCTCGGCGTCGTCGGCCCCGGGGGGCAGGTGCCGACGGGCGATGTCCCACAGCGTGTCCCCGCGCACGACGACGACGGCGCCCGCCTCGTCCGCGGTGGCGGACTCCCGCGGCGACGGCACGAGCAGGCCGCCGGACGCCTCGACGTGCGGGGCGACCGGGCGGGGCGGCGCTGCCGGCCTCCAGGTGACGTCGGGCGCGCCGTCCGCGCCCGCGGACGACGCACCGGACGTCGCCGTCACCGCCGTGGTCGTGCCGTCGAGCGCCGACGTCGTCGCCGGCCCGGCGGCGACGAGCGGCGCGGCGACCGGAGCGACGTCCAGGGGGGCTGCGGCGACGAGGGCAGGGGCGACGAGGGCAGGGGCGACGGCGGCGGGGGTGACGGCGGCCGGGGCGGCGCTCGCCGGGCCCGCGGCGAGGAGCGGCCCCGCGCCGAGGGCCGCGACGAGCGCGCCGCGGAGCACGGCCGGCAGGAGGCGGGACGCGGCGCCGGCCACGGCGTCCGCAGCGCCGGCCCCGGGCGCGAGCCGCGCCGTCGCCACCGCTCCGGCCGCCAGGCCCCACGCCGTCGCCAGTGCGCCGGCCGCGCCGGTCGCGGCCGCGACGAGGAGGTCCTGCGCCGTGGTGGCGGGGGCGAGGGGCCACGGCACCTGCCCCGTCGCCGTCCACGTCCCCGTGCCCGTGCCCGGGCCCGCGACGGCGGTCGCCAGGGCTGCCACCCCCGCGACCGCGAGGGCCGCGGCGGCGAGCAGGACGAGCAGCGCCCGGCCACGGCCGGACGGGGTGCGGCCGGACGCCGTGGGGGACGCCGGTCCCCGGGCGTCGCGGGGGTCGGGGCGGGTGGTGCTCACGGCAGCTCCTCGAGGACGTCGTCGGCCGGAGGGGCCGGCCGCTGGGCCGACCGGGTGGTGCGCGGGCGTCGAGCGAGCCCGCACCTCCGGCGTGGTGGGAGCAGTCCTACCTCGACCGACCCGTCGATGACCATCGTTTGGTGTCGTTTGGTGTCGACGACCACTCTTCAGTGTGGTGCAGGGCCCTTCGGTCGTCGGTGGCACTCGCCGGTACGGTGCGGTGGTGCGCTGGCAGCGGCTGTTCGAGGACCTCGAGGCCCAGCTCGAGCAGGAGGCCGCGGCCGAGCTGCGCGCCGAGGTGGCCGACCGCACGCGGGCCGAGCAGGCGGACGTCTGGCTCGCCGACCGCCTGCGGGCCGCGGGCGCCCTGGAGGTCGCGCTGCACCTGCGCGACGGCGCCGTGGTGGCGGGGCGCGTGGACGACGCGGCCCCGGAGTGGGTCGTCCTGGCGGAGGCCCGCGGTCAGGCCCTCGTCCCGCTGGCCTCGGTGGCGTCCGTCGCCGGCCTGCCGCGCCGTGTCGCCCCGCCGGCGGGCGAGGTGCTGCGGCGCACCTCCCTGCGGACCGCGCTGAGGGCGCTCGCCCGCGACCGCGCCGCCGTGCGCGTGGCGGTCGCGGGCGCGGAGCTCGCGGGCACGATCGACCGGGTCGCGGGCGACCACGTCGACCTGGCCCTGCACGCCCCGGGGGAGCCGCGGCGGGCGGGTGCCGTCCTCGAGGTGCGGGCGGTCGCGATCGGGGCGCTGCTCGCGGTCCGCAGCGCCTGACGCCGCCCCGGCTCCGCAGCCGGGAGGTCGAGCGCGGGGCGCCGAGCCCGGGGGTGCCCGGCGCGAGCCGACCGACCGGGCGGCTCAGAGCCCGATCAACCGCGCTCGAGCCCGTCCGCGGCGGCGGCCTCGGCCGCCTCGTCCAGCCCGCCGCGCTCGACCAGGGCTCGCGTCTGGGAGTACATGCGCTGGATGTAGGACTCGAGCTCGGTGGTCTCGACCCGCCACTGGCCGCGGCCGCCCACCTTGATGGCCGGGAGGTCGCCGGAGCGCACGAGGGCGTAGGCCTGCGCCGAGGAGATGGAGAGGATCTCGGCGACGTCCGCCAGCGGCAGGAATCGGGCGGGCACGCGTCCTCCTCGGGTCGGGCGCGGCGCCGGCGGGCTGCCCCGCGGCGGCCGGCGGGCCCCGGAGGGGGCGCCGCGGCCGGAGTCTGGCACGCGGTCGGAGGACCCTGCGGCCCGGTCGGGTGACCCTGTGGACGACGGGGCGGGGCGCGGCGTCGGCGCTGGCACGATCGCCGGGTCGCGCTCGCCGGCCCGCCACGACGGCGCCCCGGCGGGCGGCCGCGGGGGCCGGGCGACGCGACGCGCAGGAGGACGGGTGGCGGCGGTCACGAGGGCGGCGGAGGTCGGGGGCGGACCCGCCCGGAGGGTGGCGCTGCCGTCGTGGCGGGACCCGCGGCTGGTGGTCGGCGTCCTGCTCGTGCTCGCGGCCGTCGTCGCCGGCGCCCGGCTCGTCGCGTCGGCGGACCGCACCGTCCCGGTCTTCGCGGCCGCCGAGGCCCTCACCCCGGGCGAGCGCGTCGGGGCCGACCAGCTCCAGGTCGTGCGCCTGCGCCTCGACGGCGGGGGCGGGGCGGCGGCCTACCTGTCGGCCGCCCGCCCGCCGGAGGGCGAGCTCGTCGCCCTGCGCGGCGTCGGCGCCGGCGAGCTGGTGCCCGCGGCGGCCCTGGGCGACCCCGGCGTGCTCGACGTGCGGCCCGTCGGCGTCCCCGTCGAGGGGGCGCTGCCCGCCGACCTCGTGCCCGGCGCGCTCGTCGACGTGTGGGTCACGGCCGTCGACCTGGGCTCGCCGGGGGCGCTGCTCGAGCCGCGACGGGTCGTCGTCGCCGCCCCCGTGTCCGAGGTCGACGCCGGTCCCGGCGCCCTCGGCTCCGCCGCCACGACGACCGTGCAGGTCCTCGTGGGCACCGACGAGCTGCCCGACGTCCTCGCCGCGCTCGCCGCGGACGCCGAGGTGCAGCTCGTGCTGTCCCCCGGGGGCGGCGACGACGGGGCCGACGACCTCGACCCCGTCGGGTCCCGGGACGCCGCCGACCAGGCCGCCGCCCCCGCCCATACGGACGCCCCCACGGCCGCGGCTCCCGCGACCCGTGCGCCCGCGCCTCCCACGACGACCTCCTCGGGCGCGTCACCGACGGGCGCGGCGCCCGGGGCCTCCGAGAGCGGTGACGGGGCGGCGCGGCCGGCTGCGGAGCCGACGGCGGGTGCGCCGGTGGATGGGGGAGCGGCGCCCGGGGCGGCGCCGGCCGACGGCGACGCCGGTGTCGGGGCCACGGACGGCGGGACCGCGGGCGGCGCGACGCCGGGGGACAGCACCGGTGGCTGAGACCGGGGTCCTCGTGGCCGTCACCGGGGCGTGGGAGGCGCCGCTCGTCGCGGCCATCGGCGCCAGCCGCTCCCTCGTCGTGCTCCGTCGCTGCGCCGACCTCCCCGAGCTGCTGGCCGTGGCGGCCACCGGTCGCGCCGGCGCCGCCCTCGTCTCCGCCGACCTGCACCGCCTCGACCGCCCCGCCGTGGTGCGGCTGCGCGAGTGCGGGCTCGTCGTCGTCGGGCTCGCCGCCCCGGCCGCCCTGCGCGAGCAGGAGCCGCGGCTGCGCGCCCTTGGCGTGGACGTCGTCGTGCCGGCGGACGTGCCCGCGGCGCGTCTCGAGGAGCTCGTCGAGGGGGCGCGGCGGCGCGCGGCCGACGAGGGCTCCCCGACGGCGGCGAGCGGTGCGGGCCGTCACGGCGCCGGCCCGGTCGATCCCTCCGACGCCGACGCCGGCCCCCACCCCTCGGAGGGCGCCCGCGCCGCCGGTGCTGCGGGCGCGCGCCCGGAGCCCGCCCCGGCCGTGCTGCGGACCGCAGACCGGGCGGGCACGTCCGACCCGGCCGACGCCCTGCCCTCGGCACCCGACGACGCGGCGGAGCTCCACCTCGCCGTCGCGCCTCCCGAGGGCCAGGGCCGGGCCGGGCGGTTCGTGGCCGTGTGGGGGCCTCCGGGAGCGCCGGGGCGCACGACGGTGGCGACGGGCCTCGCGGCCGAGCTGGCCGCCGCGGGCGACCAGGTGCTCCTCGCGGACGCCGACACCCACGCGGCGAGCGCCGCGCAGGTCCTCGGGCTGCTCGACGAGTCGCCCGGCCTCGCGGCAGCGTGCCGGTCCGCCGCCTCCGGCGCCCTCGACGGTCGGGCGCTGGCGCGGGCCGCCGTGCAGGTCTCGCCCGGCCTGCGCCTGCTCGGGGGCGTCAGCCGCAGCTCGCGCTGGCCGGAGCTCGCGCCCGCCTCCCTCGAGCGCGTCTGGGAGGTGGCGCGCGCGCAGGCGGACTGGGTGGTGGTCGACCTCGGCTCACCGCTCGAGGCCGACGAGGAGCTCAGCTACGACACGGCCGCGCCCCGGCGCAACGGCGCCGCGCTCAGCGCCCTGGCGGCCGCGGACGAGGTGCTCGTCGTCGGCGCCGCCGACGCCGTGGGCCTGCAGCGCCTCGTCCGCGGGCTGGCCGACCTCGCCGAGGCGGTGCCCGCGGCGCCGCCGCCGCGCGTGGTCGTCACCCGGGTGCGCGCGTCCGCGGTGGGGTCGCCGCCGGAGCGCCGCGTCCGCGACGCCCTCGCGCGCTTCGCGGGCGCCCACGACGTCACCCTCGTGCCGGACGACCGGGCGGCCCACGACGCGGCGCTGCTCGCCGGGCGCACGCTGGTGGAGACGGCGCCGCGCTCGCCCTCGCGCCTGGCCGTGGCCGCGCTCGCCGCGGCGCTGCGCGGCGCGCGGCCGGAGGGGTCCGTCCCCGGGGACCGTGGTGGCCCGGACCGGGGCCGTGCGGCCGAGCGCCGCGCCACGGGCCGCGGGGCGCGAGCCGCGCGGCGCGCCCGCGCGGCGGTGCGCCGGGCCCGCTCCCGGCGTCGCGCGGGCTGAGCGCCGCCGCGGTCGCGCACCGGCGGTCGTCCGGGTGGGGCAGGCTGTCGGGCGTCCCGGGCGACCCGCCGGGCGGGGAGAGGAGCGGCGGTGCCCGAGCGGCTGAGCGCCCTGGACGCGTCCTTCCTCTACCTCGAGGACGCCTCCACCGTCATGCACATCGGCTCGGTGATGGTGCTCGAGCCGCCGCCGGAGGGCTTCGACGTCGAGGACCTCGCCCGCTGGGTGGGCGCGCGCATCGCCTACATCCCCCGCTACCGCCAGCGGCTGCGCTCGGTGCCGGGCCACCTCGCCAACCCGGTGTGGGTCGACGACGAGCGCTTCGACCTCGCCCACCACGTCCGTCGCACGGCCCTGCCGCGTCCCGGCTCGCGCGACCAGCTCGCGGAGCTCGTCGCGCGCGTCCAGCCCCGGCGCCTGGACCGCACGCGCCCGCTGTGGGAGGTCTACCTCGTCGAGGGCCTCGAGGGCGGCGGTCTCGCCGTCATCACGAAGACCCACCAGGCGATGGTCGACGGCGTCGCGGCCGTCGACCTCGGCCACGTGCTGTGGGACGACGCGCCCGGCAGCGGCGCCGTCCCGGGGACGACGTGGCGCCCCGCGCCGGAGCCCACGCCCGTCGAGCTCGTGGCGGGCGCCGTCGTCGACGCGGTGCGGCGACCGCCGGAGGTGCTCGAGGCGCTGCGCTCCGGAGCGGCGGGGCTGCGGGCGTCGCTGCACCGCGCGGCGGGCACGGCCGGCGGGCTGGCGCGGGCCGCGACGACCGCGACGGGCCCGCAGGGCAGCCCCCTCGACGTCGTCGTCGGCGAGCAGCGCCGCTTCGCCGCCGTCGACACCGACCTCGACGACTACCGCGCCGTGCGGAGCGCCCTCGAGGCGCGGCCCCGCCGCCGGGCCGCCGCCCGCACCGGGAGGCCCGGGGAGCAGCGGGGGGCCGGCGGCCAGGCCGAGCCGCCGCGCCTGTCCACCCGCACCGACCTGCACGACGTCGTCCTCGGCGTCCTCGCGGGCGCCCTGCGCGGCTGGATGCTCGCGCGCGGCCTGCCGGTGGGCCCCTCGACCGTGGTGCGCACCCTCGTCCCGGTGAGCGTGCGGTCCGCCGACGGGGACGCCGGCGGAGCGACGAGGGAGCCGGGGGAGGCGCCCACGGGCGCCGTCCTGCCCGCCACGAGCGTCGTCGGCCACCTCGTCGACCTCCCCGTCGGCGAGCCCGACCCGGTCGTCCGGCTGCAGCAGCTGTCCTTCGCCATGCGCGACGGAGCCGGCGGCCGCCGCGTCGGCGCGCGCCAGCTCGCCGGCCTCGCGGGCTTCGCGCCGCCCACGCTGCACTCCCTCGGTGTGCGCGTCGCCGGCTCGCTGAGCCACCGCGTCTTCAACCTCGTCGTGACGAACGCCCCGGGCCCCCAGCACCCGCTCTACGTCGGACCGGTGCTCCTGCGGGCCGCGTACCCCGTCATCCCGCTCGCGGCGGGGCAGGGCCTGGCCGTCGGCGTCACCAGCTACGACGGCGTCGTCTCCTACGGCCTCAACGCCGACCGGGACGGCGTCCCCGACCTCGACGTCCTCGCCGCGTGCGTCACCGACGCGCTCGCCGAGCTCGTCGACGCCACCGCCTCGCCCGGTCGTTGAACCGCTGAGCCGCTGAGCCGCCCGCCCCCGCCGCGGCGCCGTCGCGCCCGCCCGGGGCGGCAGGATGGCCCCGTGCGCGTCTACGTCCCCGCGACCCTCCCGCTGCTCGCCGCCTGGCTCGAGGCCGGCGAGGTGCCGCCCGGCCGGGCCCGCGCCGCCACGCCCGCGCTGCGCGAGTGGTACGTCGAGGGCGACGACGAGGAGCTCGAGTTCTCGGCCCTGCTCGACGCGGCCACCGACTCCCTCGCGCTCCTCGCCGAGGACGTCGCGGCGCCGCGCCGTCGCCTCGTGCTCGCCGCCGACGTCCCGGACGGCGACGCGCGGGCCCTCGGCGGGCCCGGCGACGACGAGCCGCCCTCGGCCGTCGAGCTCGGCGCCCCCGTGCCGCTGCGCGCGGTGGTCAGCGCCCACTGCGACGAGGCCGCCGCGGAGGGGGCCGTGCGGGCGGCCGCGGAGGCGCTGCCCGCCGCCCGTGCGGGCGACGAGGACGCCGCCTTCGTCGTCGACGGCGCCGAGGACGGCGACCTGCTCTGGTACGACGCCGCCGAGCTGCGCGACCTCGTCGCCGGGGGCTGAGGCGCCGCGGGACCGGTCCTGCGGGCCGGACCCGCTCAGCCGGACGCGCTCAGCCGGCGCGCTCGGCCAGCCAGCGGCGGCCCACGGCCTCCTCGCTGCGGATCGCCGCGCGCACGGCCGGCTCGGCGGCCTTCTCCAGCGCGCCGCCGACGAGGGGCACCGAGGCCTTGAGGTCGCCCGCCATGCGCTCGGTGCACGCGCCGTCGCCGTCGGGCTCCAGGCGCAGGTCGGCGCGCAGGACGACGGGCGCCCCGACGACCTCGATCGTCATCGTCCCGGTGCGCGCGCCGTCGGCCGCGGGGGCCGTCCAGCTGTCCGTCTGGTGCAGCTCGAGGCTGTCGCCGACGAGGCGGCGGGCGACCTGCGGCACGTCGTCGGTCGGCATCACCCGGGTGCTGCGGACGACGAAGGCGCCCTCGGGCGAGCCCTCGACCCGCGCGGAGTGGGACAGGGGGTGCGTCGCCTCGTCGCGGGCGTCGACGAAGCCCGGGTCGGCGAGCATCCGCCCCACCTCGGCGGCGCTGGCGGGGTAGCGGACGTCGGCGGAGAGGCGCATGGCCGGACGGTACCGGCGGGGCCCGCAGGGGGGCCACGGGTGGCGACCGGGCGCGCCGGGCGCCCGTCGGTAGGGTCGCGGGCATGCTGCGCGGCGGGGTTGACGGGCGGGTCGAGGAGCTCCTCTCGGACGTGGCGGCGCAGGCCGTCGGCTCCTCGGGCGGCGTCGGGCCGGGGAGCGCCGGTGGTGACCTGCGCGAGCTGCTCCTGGCCTACTGGGGCCGCGCGCCGCTGGCCGACCTCGCCGAGCGCTCGCCGGAGGAGCTCGTCGGGGCCGCCCGCAGCCACGCCGAGCTGGCCGCCGGGCTCGAGCCGGGCACCACCCGCGTGCGCGCGCTGCCGGCCGGGTCGCAGTGGCGCGGCCTGCACGCCGTCGTCGAGGTCGTCACCGACGACGTGGCCCACCTCGTCGACTCCGTGCTCGCCGAGCTCGAGCGGCAGGGCCTCGGCGTCCGCGCCGTCGTGCACCCGGTGCTGCGCCCCGGCGAGGGCGCCGACCCGGTCTCGTGGATCCACGTCGAGGTCGACCCGGTCGACGAGGAGCGCCTCGACGCCGTCGTGGCCGGCGTCCGCGGCGTCGTGGCCGACGTCCGGGCCGCCGCCGCCGACACGGGCGAGGTGCTCGGGCTGCTGAGGGCCGCCGCCGACGCCATGCCCGCCGGGGACGCGGCGCAGGAGGCCGCGCGCTACCTGCGCTGGGTCGCGGACGGCAACCTCGTCGTCCTCGGCGCGCGCGTCCTGCGCCCGGGCGCGGAGCCCCGGGGCCTCGGCCTCCTGCGCCCCGAGCGGGCCGACGCCCCCGGTGCGGCGGGCGGCCGGCCCGTCGACGCCCTGCCGCCGGCCCTCGCCGCGCCCCTGCGCGACGACGAGGAGCTGCGCCTGGCCCTCGGCGACGTCCGCTCGCGCGTGGCCCGGCGCGACCACGTGGACCACGTCGTGGCGGCCCTCCACGACGAGGCGGGCGAGCGGGCGGGGGAGCTGCGCGTCATCGGGCTGTACGCGCCCGGGTCCTCGACCCAGTCCCTGCTCACGGTGCCGCTGCTCGACCGCCGCGCCGCCGAGGTGCTCCGCCTCGCCGACGTCCCCGCCGACAGCCACACCGGGCGCGACCTGCTCGCCGTCCTCGACACCTTCCCCCGCGAGGAGCTGCGCCTCGCGGGGGTCGAGGAGCTGGCGAGCACGGCCCTCGCCGTCCTCGGCCTGCAGAACCGCCGGGCGCCGAGCGCCTTCCTGCGGGCCGACCCGTGGGGCCGGTACGTCTCCGTGCTCGTCTACATGCCGCGCGACCGCTACACGACGGCCGTGCGCCTGCGGGTCTCCGAGCTGCTGCGCCGCGCCTTCCGCGCCGAGCAGGTCGAGTACTACGTCTGGGTCGCGAGCTCGGTCCTCTCCCGCATCCACTTCGTCGTCCGCGCCCCGGAGGGGGAGGGCGGCCTCGCCGACGTCGACGAGGCGCGCCTGGTCGACGACCTCGCCCGCGTCGTGCGCACGTGGGAGGACGACCTGGCCGTGGCGCTGGCCGCCGAGGTCGGCCAGGAGGCCGCCGGGCGACGGCTGCGCCGCTGGGGCAGCGCGTTCCCCGAGGCGTACAAGGAGGACTTCACCGCGGCCGACGCCGTCGCCGACCTCGCCCGGCTCGAGCGCGTCGAGGCGGGGGAGGCCGACACCGTCCTGCACCTGCGCACGCCCCCGGACGCGGGGCCGGACGAGCACCGCCTGTCGCTCCTGCGCCGCTCGCCGCTGCCGCTGACGAGCGTGCTGCCCGTGCTCGCCAACCTCGGCGTCGAGGTCCTCGACGAGCGGCCCTACCGCCTCGAGCCGCG
>NZ_JBBHZG010000001.1:6545-19267 GCF_037482305.1 Pseudokineococcus sp. 5B2Z-1 | reverse complement strand
GCCCGGCGACGCCGGGGCGCGCGACGGCGGGGGCGGGACCGGCGACGAGGGCACCCCGGCCGTCGCCGGCCCGCTGCGCGAGGCCCACCTGCTCGACTTCGGCCTGCGGTACACCGCCGGGGAGTGGGCGCGGGAGGCCCCGCCCGGGCGCCCCGGCGAGCTGCTCGAGGACGCCTTCTGGCAGGCGTGGCGGGGCAGCACGGAGTCCGACGGGCTGGACCGCCTCGTCCTCGCCGCCGGCCTCACGTGGCGCCAGGTCTCGGTGCTGCGCGCCTACGTCAAGTACCTGCGCCAGGCCGGGCTGCCCTTCAGCCAGACCTACGTCGAGCGGACGCTCCTCGCGCACACCGGCATCGTCCGCGGGCTGCTCGAGCTCTTCGCCGCGCGCTTCGACCCCGACCTGCCCGCCGGGGCGGGCGGCATCTCGGCCGGGGGGCCGTCGGCCGAGGACCTCGAGGAGACCGGCGTGGACCCGGCCGCGCTCGCCGACGACGTCACGCCCGCCCGCGCCGTCGCGGCCGCCCGGGTCGCCGCGCGCGTGCGCGCCGCGCTCGGCGAGGTGGACGGCCTCGACGCCGACCGCACCCTGCGCGCCGTGCTGTCACTGGTCCTCGCGACGACCCGGACCAACGCCTTCCAGCGCGACCCCGAGGTCGACGGGCCCCAGGTCGACGGGCGCGAGGTCGACGGGCGCAGGGAGGAGGAGGGCCCGGGCGCGGACGACGCGGAGCGCCCCGGCGCCCGGGACGGCCGGGCGGCGCTGGCCTTCAAGCTCGACCCGCGGCTCGTGCCCGAGCTGCCCCAGCCGCGCCCCGTGCACGAGATCTGGGTCTGCTCCCCGCGCGTCGAGGGCGTGCACCTGCGCTTCGGCGACGTCGCCCGCGGCGGCCTGCGCTGGAGCGACCGCCGCGAGGACTTCCGCACCGAGGTGCTCGGCCTCGTCCGCGCGCAGGTCGTCAAGAACGCCGTCATCGTGCCGACGGGCGCCAAGGGCGGCTTCGTGGCCAAGCGGCTGCTCGCGTCGTCGACGACGGGGGCGCCGGCGCCCGAGGTGGGGCGCGAGGAGCGGGCCGCCGAGGGCCGGGCCTGCTACGCCGCCTTCGTCCACGGGATGCTCGACGTCACCGACGACCTGGCGCCGGCCGAGGGAGGTCGTCGCGCCGTCCGCCCGCCCGAGCGGGTCGTGCGCCACGACGCCGACGACCCCTACCTCGTCGTGGCCGCCGACAAGGGCACGGCCACCTTCTCCGACCTCGCCAACGCCGTCGCGGCCGAGCACGGCTTCTGGCTCGGCGACGCCTTCGCCTCCGGCGGGTCGGTCGGGTACGACCACAAGGCCATGGGCATCACGGCCCGCGGCGCCTGGGTCAGCGTCCGGCGCCACTTCCGCGAGCTCGGCCACGACGTGCAGGCCGAGCCCTTCACCTGCGTCGGCGTCGGCGACATGAGCGGCGACGTCTTCGGCAACGGGATGCTGCTGTCGACGCGGACCCGCCTCGTGGCGGCCTTCGACCACCGGCACGTCTTCCTCGACCCCGACCCCGACCCGGAGCGGTCGTGGGCCGAGCGCGCGCGGCTCTTCCGGCTGCCGCGCTCGTCCTGGGACGACTACGACCGCTCGCTGCTGTCCGAGGGCGGCGCCGTCGTGCCGCGCACGGCCAAGTCCGTCCCGATCACCCCGCAGGTGCGGGCGGTGCTCGGGCTGCCGGCGTCGACGACGGCGATGACGCCGCCCGAGCTCATCCGGGCGGTCCTCCAGGCGCCCGTCGACCTGCTGTGGAACGGCGGCATCGGCACCTACGTCAAGGCGTCCACCGAGACCCACGCCGACGCGGGCGACAAGGCCAACGACGCCATCCGCGTCAACGGCGCCGACCTGCGGTGCGCCGTCGTCGGCGAGGGCGGCAACCTCGGCCTCACCCAGCGCGGCCGCGTCGAGGCCGCCCTGCACGGGGTGGCGCTCAACACCGACGCGATCGACAACTCCGCCGGGGTCGACTGCTCCGACCACGAGGTCAACATCAAGGTCCTCCTCGACCAGGTGGTGGCCGCCGGGGACCTCGACCGCACCGAGCGCGACGCGCTGCTGCTGGCGATGACGGAGGACGTCGGGCGCCTGGTGCTCACCGACAACGACGAGCAGAACACCCTGCTCGGCGACGTGCGGGTGCTCGCGCCGAGCCTGCTGCCCGTGCACCACCGCTTCGTGCAGCGCCTCGAGCGCGACGGGCACCTCGACCGGGCGCTGGAGGCGCTGCCCGACGACGCGGGCTTCGCCGCCCGCGCCGACGACGGCCTGGGCCTCACCACGCCGGAGTCCAGCGTCCTGCTGGCGCTCGCCAAGACCACTCTCTCCGCCGAGGTCCTGGCGTCCGACGTCCCCGACGAGCCGTGGGCCCAGCAGATGCTGCGGGACTACTTCCCGTCGGCGCTCGTCGAGCGCTTCGGCGGGCGGCTCGAGGAGCACCCGCTGCGGCGCCAGGTGGTGACGACCTGCCTCGTCAACGACCTCGTCAACCGCGGCGGCATCACCTTCGCCTTCCGCTCGACCGAGGAGACGGGGGCGTCCTCGGCCTCGGTCGTGCGGGCCTACGCCGTCGCCCGCGCCGTCTTCGACGCGCCCGGCGTCTACACCGCGATCCGCGCCCAGGACGGCCGCGTGCCCACCGCCGCGCAGACCCGGGCGACGCAGGAGCTGCGCCGCCTGCTCGACCGGGCCGTGCGCTGGTACGTCCACAACCGCTCGGGCGCGCTCGACGTCGCCGCCGAGGTCGCGGCCGCGGAGCCCGTCGTCGCCCGCTACCGCGGGCGCGTGGGGCAGCTGCTGCGCGGCCGCGAGCGCTCGCGCTTCGACCGGCAGGCGGGCTCCCTCGTCGCGGACGGCTTCCCCGAGCCGCTGGCGGCCCACGTCGCGGGGCTGCTCGACGAGTACGACCTCCTCGACGTCGCCCGGACGGCGTCGGCCACCGGCGCCCCGGTCGACGACGTCGCAGCGGTGCACTTCGCCCTCTCCGAGCGCTACGGCGTCGACGACCTGCTGGGGCAGATCGCCTCGCTGCCGCGCGAGGACCGCTGGCAGACCCTGGCCCGCGGGGCCCTGCGCGACGACCTCTACGCGGCCCTGGACACCCTCGTCCACGCCGTCCTGGCCCACGACGGCGCGCAGGGGGTCCCCTCCGCCGAGGGCCCCGCTGCGGCCGCGGGCACGGCGGTCGAGCGCGCCGACGCCCGCGTCGAGGCGTGGGAGGCGGCGCACCCGGGGCCGCTGGAGCGGGCGCGCCGGGTGCTCGACGAGGTGCGGCGCCTGGAGCGCGGTGACATCGCGCCCCTGTCGGTCGCGCTGCGGCTGCTGCGGGGGGCGGTGCGCTCCAGCTCGCTGTAGCGAGCGGCGGCCACCAGGCCGTCGGACCGCCGCCCGGCCCGGCGCCGGGCGCGCGCCGTAGGGTCGGCGCGTGCCCACGATGAGCGACCTGCTGCGCGACGCCACGGACCTCGAGCCCGTGGACGCCGAGTGGCTGCGGCTGCTCGTCGGCGACTGGCAGATGGTCTCGGACCTGGCCTTCGCCGACCTCGTCCTGTGGGTGCCCGCCTCCGGCGGGGAGGACTGGGTCGCCGTCGCGCACTGCCGCCCGTCCACCGGCCCGACGGCGTACTACGACGACCAGGTGGGCCGCCGGGTGCCGCGGGGGCGGCGCCCGCTCGTCGACGAGGCGTGGGCCACGCGGCAGGTCGTCAGCGAGGGCGAGCCCGAGCACGACGAGGACTCGGCCGTCCGGACGACCACGGCGCCGGTCCAGCGCGCGGGCCGGCGCGTCGCCGTCCTGTCCCGTCACACGACGGCCGTGTCCCTGCGGATGCCGAGTCGGCTCGAGCTCACGTACATGGCCTGCGCCGACGTGCTCATGGGCATGGTCGCCGAGGGCCGCTTCCCGAACCAGGACACCCCCAGCACGCACCGCCGCGGCTCCCCGCGCGTCGGCGACGGCCTCGTGCGCGTGGACGCCGACGGCGTCGTCCTCTACGCGAGCCCCAACGCGCAGGCGGTCTTCCACCGTCTCGGGCTCATCGGCCAGCTCGCCGGGCGGCTGCTGCCCGAGGTGACGAGCGAGCTCATCGACACGAGCGGCCCCGTGGACGAGTCGCTGCCGATCGTGCTCCTGGGGAAGGCGCCGTGGCGGGCCGACGTCGAGACGCGCGGCGCCGCCCTGTCGCTGCGCGCGGTGCCGCTCGTCGAGGACGGCGTCCGCGTCGGCGGGCTCGTCCTGTGCCGCGACGTCACCGAGCTGCGGGGCCGCGAGCTCGAGCTCATCTCCAAGGACGCCACCATCCGGGAGATCCACCACCGGGTGAAGAACAACCTGCAGACGGTCGCCGCGCTGCTGCGCCTGCAGTCGCGGCGCATCGAGTCCCCGGACGCGAAGGCGGCCCTGGCGGAGGCGATGCGGCGCGTGTCCACCATCGCCCTCGTGCACGACACGCTGTCGCAGACCCACGACGCGTCCGTCGACTTCGACGCGCTCGTCGACACCGGGCTCCTCCTCGCCGCCGAGGTGGCGACCCCCGGCGCGCGCGCCAAGGCGCGCCGCACGGGCTCCTTCGGGCTCGTGGACCCCAACGACGCGACGCCGCTGGCGCTCGTCATCACCGAGCTGGTCACCAACGCCGTCGAGCACGGGCTGGCCGACCGCGACGGGACGGTCGAGGTCCGCGCCGAGCGCGACGGCGCCCGCCTCGACCTCGCGGTGTGCGACGACGGCGTGGGGCTGCCCGCCGACTTCCGCGTCGGCGCCCGCGCGCCCGGCGGCGGGGGCCTGGGCAGCCGCATCGTGCAGACGCTCGTGCGGGGCGAGCTGCGCGGCGACATCCGGTGGGAGAACCGCGACGACGGCCCGGGCACGGCCGTGCGCGTGCGCTGCCGGCTGGGCGAGGTGGCGGTGCGCTGAGCCCCTGCCCGTGCCGGCGCGGTGAGGCCGTCGCCGTCACGGCGCGGTGCGGGGACCCCGGACGCGGCGAGGCCCCCGGTCCCGTGCGGGACCGGGGGCCTCGGGCCGCGGCGGTGGGCCGTGGCGAGCCGGCGAGGTGTCAGCCGGCGCGACGGGCGCGCGCGGCGCGGCGCTTGAGCGCGCGGCGCTCGTCCTCCGACATGCCGCCCCAGACGCCCGCGTCCTGGCCGTTCTCGATGGCCCACTGCAGGCAGGTGTCCACGACGGGGCAGCGCTTGCAGATCGCCTTGGCCTCCTCGATCTGCAGCAGGGCCGGGCCCGTGTTGCCGATGGGGAAGAAGAGTTCGGGGTCCTCGTCGAGGCAGGCGGACTTGTCGCGCCAGTCCATGGGTGGTCCTCCAGGTCGGTCGTGCGGCGGTGGTCGTGTGCGGCGGGACGGGCTCGGACCTCCCGCGCTTGTGAAGGTCTTCACGAGCGTGTCCCACGAAAAGGGGCCCCGCCGAAGCGGTGCCCCTCGTCCTGGGACGAGGATCACAGAGGGGGAGCCGTTCCTCAAGGGTTCACACGCTGGGAACTTCCTGCGTGTCGGCCCGGCTCCCGCTCGGAACCGCCCGGGGTCGGGGCGGCCGGTGGCCCTCCCGACGGCGGGCCGCACCGGGGTCCTCCGGCGTCCGCTCATGGTCGCTGCGGCCTGCAACGGTCGCCACCGGAGACGTGTTCCCGGGCGCAGCAGGACCGGCGCCTGGTCGTCGTCACCCGGTCGTGGCGGAGCGCCTGGCTACCGTGGGGGCGTGGTCGGCCCCAGCGCGAACGAGCAGCGGCCCGGCGGCCCGGAGGACCGGGGGACCGGGCGTGAAGTCGACGAGCCGGTCGGGGCCGCCGCCCCGGCCGTCCGCCTCGTGGTCGCGGGCCTCGTGGTCGAGGCGATGCTCCTCGTGGCCGTCGCCGTCCTCTACGTCGTCGGCACGGGCGAGGGTCTCGCCGCGTCGGCCGGCCTCGCCGTCGGCACGACGGTGCTGACCCTCGCCCTGGCGGCCCTGCTCGGCGGCTGCGCGGTCGGCATGGCGCGGGGCCGCCGGCGCGGCCGGGCGCCGGCGCTCGTCTGGCAGCTCCTCCAGCTGCTCGTCGCCGTGCAGGTGGTGCTCGCCGAGACGAGCGGCTCGAGCACCTGGTGGGCGGCGCTCGGGGTGGCGGCCCTGGCGGCGGTCGTCGGCCTGGCCCTCGCCAGCGGCGCCGTGACGCGGGCGCTGCCGGCCGCGCGCCCGGAGGAGGACGGCACCCTGCTCTGAGGCCGGGGGCCCACGGGTCGCCCGACCGCGCGGGGAGCCGCGGGGCCGGGGCTAGTCGGCCAGGCGGTCGCGCAGCTGGGCCAGCGTGCGCGCCAGGAGGCGGGAGACGTGCATCTGCGAGATGCCGACCTCCGCCGCGATCTGGCTCTGCGACATACCGCGCACGAAGCGCAGCGCGAGGATGCGCCGCTCGCGGGCGGGCAGCGCCTCCAGCAGGGGGCGAAGGACGGCGCGGTCCTCGACCTCCGCGAGCCCGGCGTCCTCGGCCGCCCACTGCGAGGGGGCGTCGTCGTCGAGGGGGACGGTGGCGTAGGCGCCCGCCGACTCCAGCGCGGCCAGCACGACCTCCTCGTCGAGCCCGCAGGCGCGGGCCACCTCGGCGACCGTGGGGGCGCGCCCGAGGGACTGCACGAGGGCGGCGCGCGCGTCCGCGACGGCGCGACCGTGCTCCTGCAGCCGCCGCGGGACGCGCACGGCCCAGCCGCGGTCGCGGAAGTGCCGGCGGATCTCGCCGAGGACGTGGGGCACGGCGAAGGCGCCGAGGGGCACGCCGCGACCCGGGTCGAAGCGGTCGACGGCGGTGAGCAGGCCGATGGTGCCGACCTGCACGAGGTCGTCGTAGGGCTCGCCGCGCCCGGTGTAGCGGCGGGCCAGCGCCTCGACGAGGGACAGGTGCGCCGCGACGACGCGGTCGCGGGCGGCCGCCCGCGCCGGGTCCCCGGCGTCCAGGCGCACCAGCGCGTCCACCGCGGCCTGCTGGGGCGTGGTCGACGCCGGGGCGGTCTCCAGGGGCGCCACCGCGACGGGAGCCACGTCGACGGGGGCCGGCTGGAGGGGAGCCGCCTCGACGGGAGCCGCCTCGATGGGGGGAGGCGGGGCGGGCGCGGGCACGCGGGCCGGGGCGGCGGTGGGCCGAGTGCCCCGCGGCGCGGGTGCGGGCGTCCGCGCGGCGAGCGCCGCGCTCGTCCCCGGCGCCCGGCGCCGAGGACGTCCGGCCGGCGTCACGCCGCGCCCCCGGTCACGTGCACGAGCCGGATGGTGCTGCCCTGGGGCGTGCGGTCGGTGCGCACCTCGCCGACGAGCGCCTCGAGGACGGCCCACGCGACGGCCCCCCGCTCCGGGAGGTGGCTCGCCGGGCCGCGCACCTCGACGACGAGGCGCTCGGGCGAGACGTCGAAGGAGGCCTCGAGCACCGCGTCCGCCCCGGGCGGTCGCCGCGGCGGCTCCTCGTGGTGGCCCGCAGCGGCCGGGGCGAGCAGCAGCGAGGCGGCCTCGTCCACGGCGATGCGCAGGTCCTCCACGTCGTCGACGCTGAGGTCGAGGCGGGCCGCCAGGGCCGCCGCCGTGGTCCGCAGCACCGACAGGTAGGCCGGGTCGGCCGGCAGCCGGAGCTCGACGCGTCCCGGCGGCGTCACCGGAGCCGCCTCGCGCGGCGCCGGACCGGAGGTCCGCCCCGAGGTGGGACGTGCCTCGACGGGAGGCGGGCCGGAGAGGTCGACCGACGGCACCAGGGGACGCGCGGCCCCGGCTGCGTCGTGCTCGACCCTCGCCATGGACGTCGCCCTCGCCGTCTGCTCGTGCAGGGGCGCGGTCCCACCACCTGCTGAGGAGACATCATCCACGCCGAGGGGCGAGCGGGCCAGGGTCGGTCACGCAGGACGCACGACGACGGGCCGCTCACGCCGGGGCGGCCGTCCCCGGCGCGCCGGGGGCCGCCGCGCCCCCGGCCAGCGCGGCCAGGGCGCCCCGGTCCAGCCGCCACGTGGTCCAGTCCTCGAGGGGCGAGGCGCCCAGGGCGGCGTAGAAGCCGCGCGCGGGCTCGTTCCATTCGAGCACGGACCACTCGAGGCGGGCTCCGCCGCGCCGCGAGCACTCGAGCGCCAGGGCCTCCAGCAGGGCGCGCCCGTGACCGCGGCCGCGCTCGTCGGGGCGCACGACGAGGTCCTCCAGCCAGACGCCCGGTCGTCCGCGCCACGTCGAGTACGTCGTCCACCACAGGGCCATGCCGACGACCTCGCCGCCGACCTCGGCGACGAGGCACCCGGCGACGGCGTCAGGGCCGAAGAGGGCTCGCCGCAGGTCGTCCGCAGACGCCTCGACGGCGTCGGGCTCATGCTCGTCCAGCGCCAGCCGCCGGACGAGGCCGTCGAGGGCGGGGACGTCCTCGGGGCGGGCGGGGCGCACCACGCGACCTGCCGCGCCACGGTCCCGGGCCGGGTCGTCCGGCCCCTGCTCCGCCGTCCCACCGGGGGGTGGCTGCACGCCCTGCGGCGCGCCGGCCTGCGGTGCCTCGCCCACGTCGTCTCCTGCTCGTCGTCACCGGCGGACGGCCTGAGGTGCTCCTCGCCGCCCGCTCCTGCGGCGGGAGCGCCTCGCGCCCCGCGGCAGCAGCAGAGGCTGCCGCGCCGGGCCCGCACGCCCGGGCGCCGGGGACCCCGGACGCCCGCGTCCGCAGCAGACCACACGCCGGTGGCCCGGCGCCGCGGCGCGCCCGACGTCGTGGGCTCGCGCCCCCGGCGAGGGTGCCAGCGCCGGGACCCTGCGCGCCGTCCTCGCCGTCCTCGCCGTCCTCGCCGTCCGCGCAGACCAGGCCGTCCGGAGCGGCCGCGAGGACCGGGCCGGCCGCGAGGACCGGGCCGGCCGCGAGGACCGGGTCGGCCGTGCGGACCGGGCCGGGGCGGGCGACCTCAGGCACCGGTCGGTGCGCCCGGCGCGCCCGCCCGAGCGCCGGTGGTGGCGTCGGGCACGGCCACCTGGACGACGAAGGGGCGCCCGCGCCGCACGAGGAGGCCCCGACCGGGTGGCCCGGCCGGCCACCGCACGCCCGGCGGCAGCCCCAGCAGGTCGCCGTCGGCCGCGCCCGGGCTGCCCAGGAGCAGGCCGCTGCGCGTCCGCCGGCCGGCCGCGAGCAGCCCGCCGGCGCGCGCCCCGGCGACGGCGGTGCGGGTGGCGACGACGACGAGGTCGCCGGGCCGGAGGAGCTCCCGCGCGCGCTCGGGCGACCCGTCCTGCTCGCCCACGCCCGTCCCGTCGCCGCCCTCTCCGTCACCGTCCTCCTCGCCGTCGGCCGCCGGGGCCACCGCCCGGCCGCCTCCGGCCGGACCGGCCGCCTCGGCCGCCCGGGCCAGCGCCCGCCCGAGCGCCGTGCCCTCGAGGAGCTCGGCGTCGTCGACGAGGAGGACGAGCGGCTCGGCGCCCGAGCGTCGCCGCAGCGCGTCCTCGAGCCGTGCGGCGGCCGCCTCGCCGCCGTCCCCGACCGCCGGCCGCAGCGCTCGGCCACCGGGGGGCGCGGTGGCCGCGCCTGCGGGGCTCAGGAGCACGCTGGCCCACCCGGCCGCCGCGGCCGAGCGCTCGAGGACCGCGAGCACCGTGGAGCGGCCGCTCCCCGGTGCGCCGAGCACCGACCACACGGGGCCGTCGCGGTCGGGTCGGACGTCGGCGAGCGGGGTGCCGCCCAGGGGACCGGGGGTGCCCCGGGCGTCCTCGGGGGCGCCCAGGCCGGCGAGGCCGAGGAGCAGCCGCGGCTCCGCGCCCCCGCTCGCGCGTCCTCCCGCGCGCCCACCCGGGGGGCAGCTGGAGCCTCGGCCCGCACGGCCACCGGCGACGCCCTCCGACCCGTCCGCCGGAGCCCACCGGGGCACGGCGGCGCCGGGGGCCGGTCGGGGCGACGGCAACAGCGGGCCGGGGGGCGCGGGTAGGGCGTGCAGCTCGTCCGCGGTGACCCGCCGCGGCAGGGGCGGCAGGCGCGGCGCCCGGCGCACGTCCCTCGCCCCCAGGACCGGGGTCCGGTCGCCCCCGCCGACCTGACCGCCCGGCAGGGGACCCACGCGGGCCACCTGCACCTCCTGCGGCTCCGCCGGCGCGCCGCCGGGGCCGGCGGCCGCTCGCACGAGCACGCCGCGTCCGGGCGGCGCGCCGGGGCCGGGGGCGCTGCGCGCGGGCAGGCCGGCGAGGACGGCGTCGACCGGGTCGGCGAGGCCCAGGACGACCCTCTCCGCGAAGGCCGCGCCGGTGCGACCGCCGAGCACCCGCGGGTCGGCGGTCATGGCGACGAGGACCCCGGCGGCGGGCCCCTCCCGCAGGAGGCGGTGCAGCAGGTCGGTGCACGCGCCGCCCTGCGCGGACTCCCACGACGCCTGGACGACCTCCCACCCGTCGACGACGAGGACGACGACGGGCCCGTCCGGCCCGTGGGGTGCGCCCCCGCCCGCGGCCGCGCCCCGGCGGGCGTCGACCAGGGAGGCGAGGTGCTCGAGGACCCGCCGGGCGTGCTCCTCGTCGTCGTGGGCCACCACGGACGCCACCGCGGGCAGGTCGACGGCGTCCGCGAGACCACCAGCCGGGTCGACGACGTGCACGACGACCCCGTCGGCGCCCGCCGCGGCGGCGGCCGCCACGAGCGCCCGCGCGGCGCCCGTGCGCCCCGACCGGGGCCCGCCGACCACGAGCAGGTGCGACCGGCGCGCGAGGTCCCACGCCAGCGGCCGCTGCTCCTGCGCCTCCGGGTCGTCGAGGAGACCCCAGCGCAGGAGGGGCCCGGCGTCCCCGGGCGCCGCCGCGGGCAGCGCGACCTCGGTCGGGAGCGGGGGCAGCCACGGGCTCGGTGGGGCCTCGCCACCGGCGGAGCGCCACGCCGAGGCCGCCGCGGCCACCAGGCGGCCGAGGTCGTCCTCGTCCTCCGCGGCACCACGGCCACCCGGCGGCGACGCGGGGGCCTCCGCGGGGACGGTGCCTTCGCCCGCGACGGCGCGGACGCGGGCGGCGCGCGGCCCGGCGCCGCCCGTGGAGGCCACCTGGACCTCCTCCAGCGGACCGCCGCCGACGCGCCACAGCGACCGGCCCGGCACGTCGGGCGGCAGGTGCGCCGCCGCGCGGGACTCGACGACGTCGAGGGAGTCGTGCTCGTCGCGGACGCGCAGGGCGACGCGGAGGTTGACGTTCGCCGCGACGTCCGGCCCGACGACGCCCGCCGGGCGCTGCGTGGCGAGGACGAGGTGGATCCCCAGCGACCGCCCGACGGCCGCCAGGCGCACGAGGCCCTCGACGAAGTCGGGCAGCTCCTCGGCGAGGACGCGGTACTCGTCGACGACGAGGACGAGCCGCCCCAGGGCCGGGTCGCCCGGGCGCCGGCGCGCCCGGTAGGCGCGCAGGTCCTCCGCGCCCGCCGCCCGCAGCAGCCGCTCGCGCCGGGCGACCTCCGCCCCCAGCGAGCGCAGCGCGCGGGCGGTCAGCGCGTGGTCCAGGTCGGTCACGAGCCCGGCGACGTGCGGAAGCCCCGCGACGCCGGCGAAGGCCGCGCCGCCCTTGTAGTCGACGAGCACGAAGGAGAGGTCGACGGGGGAGTGGTGCACCGCGAGGGAGGTCACGAGCGTCCGCAGCAGCTCGCTCTTGCCGGCACCCGTCGTCCCCGCGACGAGGGCGTGGGGGCCGTCGGCGTCCAGGTCCAGGAGCCGGGGCCCGGCGGCGTCCCGCCCGACGGGCACGGCGGTGGACCCGCCCGCGGCCGACGTGGCGCGCCAGGTCCGCGCCACGTCGTCGGGCGTGGGCGCCCGTCCGTCCCCCATCAGGTCGACGAGGCGGGCGCTGCGCGGCGCGCCCGCCGTCCCGCCGGGGGGCTGCGCCTCCCGCAGCGGGGCCGCCGCCCGTGCCGCACGGGCGGCCGTGGCCGCCGAGACGCCGGTCGCGGTCCCCTGCAGCACCCCGTGCGGCCCGCTCACGCGCACCCCCGTGGCTCCTTCCCCGCCGAGCGCCACGAGGGCTGCGCAGCCGTCGGGCAGCGACCCCGTGCCACGGGCGAGGGCCACCGCGAGCACCCCGGCGGGTGCTCCGGCTCGCAGCAGCCGCACGAGGCCGGGGGTGGAGCGGACCTGCTCGTCGTCGTCGACGACGAGCAGCGTGCGCGGCGCCGTCCGGCCGGACGAGGCGGTCGCGGGCCGGTCGGCGCGGGCCTCGGCGTCCGCGAGGAGCCGGGCGACGGCGTCCTCGCGCTCGCCGCGCTCCGCGAGGACGCCGGCCGGGCCGACCGAGGGCAGCCAGCGCGCCCAGTCCCAGCGGCCGTCGGTCCCCGCTCCCGCGCCGGGCGCGGCGAGCACCAGCACGCGCACGTCGGACGGCGCGTGGAGGCCGGCCACCTGCAGGACGACCCACCGCGCGGTGGCGAGCACGGCGTCCGGCGACCCGACGACGCCCGCCGGGGCCGCGGCCAGGAGGTCGACGGCCAGCGGCACGTCGCGCAGGAGCGGGCGGTGGGTCGTCGGCTCGCGCCCGTCCTCCTCCACGACGACGCGGGTGGATGACGGCGCCTCGCCCGTGCCGACCGATACCAGGACCGGCCCGCCGCGGGCGCGCTCCCACAGCCGGCCGCCGGCGCAGGACAGGGCGAGGACGACGTCCGAGGCCCCGGGCGAGGCGGCGCGCGAGACCGTCTCCTCGGCGCGGACAGCTCGCTCGGCCTCCGCCCGCGCCGCCCGCGCGAGCCGGGCGGCGCGGG
>NZ_JBBHZG010000001.1:0-6429 GCF_037482305.1 Pseudokineococcus sp. 5B2Z-1 | reverse complement strand
CCCCCCCCCCCCCCCCCCGGGCCCGGGCCTCCGCGCGGCGCCGGGACCAGGCGCGCCGCTCACCGGCCGTCGTCACGACGGCCACGAGCGGCGAGGCCAGGCCCATGAGCAGCGCCCACGGGCTCCACAGCAGGGCCATCGGCACCGCGACGACGAGGGGGACGAGCGCGGCGGCCCACGCCGTCCGCGGGCGCTCCGGGCTGCCGGGCTCGGCGGGCACGCGGACCCGCGACCCGACGTCCCCCGCGGGGGCCCGCCCCGTCGTCGCCACCAGCCGGTGGCCGCGGCCGTCCCAGCCTCCGGCCCTCGGCGGCTCGCCGCCGAGCCTCAGCTCGAGGACGCCGGCGCCGGCGGCGACGCGGGCTCCCGTCCCGGCGGCCAGGCCGCCCGGGCCGGGGCGGACACCGTCGACCAGCGTCCCGTTGGCCGAGCCGAGGTCCGTCACCAGCGCCCCGCGGCGGTCGACGTCCAGCCGCAGGTGGCGGCGCGACAGGCGGGGGTCGTCGAGCCGGACGTCGGCCCCGGCCCCCCGGCCCAGGACGTGGCGGCCCGGGGGGAGCGGGACGACCAGGCCGGCGTCCGGGCCCGCCACGACGTGCAGGTGGAGGACGCCGGCCCGCCGGCCGGGGCCCGTGCGGGACGGCTCCTCCTGCCGTCCGCCAGTGCCGGGCCGCGAGCCCTCGCCCGGGCGGCGGACGAGCACGGCGCCCTGGACGAGCGGCGGCGCACCGAGCGCGGCACCCGGCGGCAGCGGACGGCCCTCGCACCACCACCGGCCGCCGGTGGTGGGCGCTGCGCCGAGGTGGGCGGCGAGCTCCCCGGCGACGTCGGCGAGGCGGAGGGGCGCGCCCGTGCTGGGCAGGTCGACGTCGACCTCGGCCCGACGGAGGGCGGGGGCGTCGTCGACGAGCGTCAGGCGCAGGGGGCCGTGGTCCACCCCGGCAGCCTGCTCGGCGCCCCGGCCGCCCGCCGGGACCGTCCACAGGCCCCGCACACCCCGTCCGTCACGCGCTGTCACCACAACGGGGGATGTGGACCGCCCGCACGGGGACGCCCCGTCTGCCTAGCGTGACGAGGAGGATCGCGGGGGGCCTCACACACGCCGTCCCGCCACGCGCAGCAGTACCCGGTGCCGAGCCGGGGCGGAGGAGGGGGTCCGGGGTGGACGCGGTGGCCATCGTCGAGGACGAGGTGCGCGAGCTGGTGCGCCGGCGAGGTGTCGACCCCGCCCGCGAGCCCGGCGTCCTGCGCTCGCTCGTCGAGGACGTGGTCGCCGACTACGACGAGAGGTCCCTCCTCGGGACGCTGCCCCGCCTGCCGGAGCAGACGGGCGTCGTCAAGCGCGTGCTCGACGCCGTCGGCGGGCTGGGGCCGCTGCAGGAGCACCTCGACGACCCGGAGGTCGAGGAGATCTGGATCAACGAGCCGGGCAAGGTCTTCGTCGCGCGCGGCGGGCGGCCGGAGCTGACGACGACGATCCTCACGGCCGAGAAGGTCGCCGACCTCGTGGAGCGCATGCTCAAGACCTCGGGGCGCCGGGTCGACCTCAGCTCGCCCTTCGTCGACGCGAGCCTCCCCGACGGCAGCCGCCTCCACGTCGTCATCCCCGACGTCACGCGCGAGCACTGGGCCGTCAACATCCGCAAGTTCGTCGTCCGGGCGGACCGCCTGGACGACCTCGTCGCCCTCGGGACGCTGACCGCGCGCGCCGCGGCCTTCCTCGAGGCCGCGGTGTCCGCGGGCCTCAACGTGCTGGTGTCCGGGGGGACGCAGGCGGGCAAGACGACGATGCTCAACTGCCTGGCGGCCGCCATCCCGCCGCGCTCGCGCGTCATCACGTGCGAGGAGGTCTTCGAGCTCAAGGTGCCGCTGCGCGACTGCGTGGGGCTGCAGTGCCGCCAGCCCGGCCTGGAGGGCACTGGCGAGATCCCGCTGCGGCGCCTCGTCAAGGAGGCGCTGCGCATGCGCCCCGACCGCGTCGTCGTCGGGGAGGTCCGGCAGGAGGAGAGCCTCGACCTGCTCATCGCCCTCAACTCCGGCCTGCCCGGGATGGCCAGCGTGCACGCCAACAGCGCCCGCGACGCGGTCGCCAAGATGTGCACCCTGCCGCTGCTGGCGGGGGAGAACGTCAGCAGCCGCTTCGTCGTCCCGACCGTGGCGAGCAGCGTCGACCTCGTCGTCCACGTGGCCCTCGACCGGGACGGCCGTCGCCGCGTCCGCGAGGTGGTCGCGGTGCCCGGGCGCGTCGAGGACGGCGTCGTCGAGGTGGCGGACGTCTTCACGACGGTCGCCGGCGACCTCGTGCGGGCCGACGGCTTCCCGCCGCACGAGGACCGCTTCGAGCGGGCGGGGCACGACCTGCGCGCCCTGCTGGGCGGCGGCTGACGTGGGCGCGCTCGTGGGCCTCGCGGCCGGCGCCGGCCTCTTCTGCGTCTGGTGGTCCTGCTGGGTGCCGGCGGCCGGTCCGACGGCCCCGCGCCGCTCGTCGCGCCGCGCGGCCGCCCTGCGCGACGAGCTCGTGCAGGCCGACATGGCCGGCGTCGGACCGGGGGCGCTCGTCGCGGCCGCCGCGGTGGTCGGGCTCGTCGTGGCGACGGCGGTGCTCCTCGTCGCGGGGTCGCCCGTCGTCGCCACCGCCTTCGGGCTCATCACCGCCGCGGGGCCGCGCGCCGTCGTCCGCTCCCGGGCCCGCGCCCGGCGCACGAGCACGCGGGAGCAGTGGCCCGAGGCGGTCGACCACCTGACCTCGGGCATCCGCGCGGGGCTGTCGCTGCCCGAGGCGCTCGCGCAGCTGTCGGTGCGCGGGCCGGTCGAGCTGCGGCCCGCCTTCGCGGCCTTCGCGGAGGACCACCGGGCCACGGGCCGCTTCGGGGACTGCCTCGACCGGCTGAAGGAGGCGCTCGCCGACCCCGTGGCGGACCGCATCGTCGAGTCCCTGCGCCTCACGCGCGAGGTCGGCGGCAGCGACCTGGGCCGCCTCCTGCGCACGCTGTCCACCTTCCTGCGGGAGGACGCCCGGACGCGCGCGGAGCTCGAGGCGCGGCAGAGCTGGACGGTCAACGGCGCCCGCCTCGCCGTGGCCGCCCCGTGGGTCGTGCTCGCGCTGCTCGCGACCCGGCCGGAAGCCGTCGACGCCTACGACAGCGCGGCGGGCGCCGTCGTCCTCGCGTGCGGTGGCGCCGCGTCCGTCGTCGCCTACCGCCTCATGGTCCGTCTCGGGCGGCTGCCCGACGAGGAGAGGGTGCTCCGGTGACGGCGGCGCTCGTGGCCGTGGCCCCCGCGACGGCGGCGCCGTGGTCGTGGGCCGGCGCGGGACTGGGCCTGGTGGCGGGCCTCGGCCTGTGGCTGGCGCTCGTGCGCCTGCCGCTGCTCCGACGGGTCTCGATCGAGGACCGCGTCGCCCCCTACGTGCGCGACGCGGTGCCCCCGTCCCGGCTGCTGCGACGCGAGGCGCCCGCCGGACCGCTGGCGGCGGTGGAGCGGATGCTCGCCCCGGTCATGGCCGACGCCGTGCGCGGCATCGAGCGGGTGCTCGGCGGCCGCGCGGGCGTGCGGACCCGTCTGGACCAGCTGGGGGCGACCACCTCCGTGGAGGACTTCCGCGCCCAGCAGGTCGTGTGGGGCGCGGGAGGCCTGGTCGTGGGCGCGCTCCTGGCGGGCGCGGTGGCGAGCGCGCGGGGCGTCGCCGTCGTGCCCCTGGCCCTCCTCGTGCTCCTGGGGGGCGCAGCCGGCGTCCTCGCCCGCGACTGGTGGCTGACGCGCGCCGTCCGACGGCGCGAGGAGCGCATGACGGCGGAGTTCCCGACCGTGGCCGAGCTCCTCGCCCTGTCCGTGGGGGCGGGCGAGGGGGCGGTCGGTGCCCTCGAGCGCGTCTCGCGCACGTGCGCCGGCGAGCTGTCGGGCGAGCTGCGCCGGACCCTGGCCGAGGCCCGCGCGGGTGCCTCGCTGGTGCAGGCGCTGCAGGGACTGGCCGACCGGACCAGCCTCCCCAGCCTGGCGCGCTTCGTCGACGGGGTCGCCGTCGCGGTCGAGCGCGGGACGCCGCTCGCCGACGTCCTGCGCGCCCAGGCCCAGGACGTCCGCGACGAGGGCCGCCGGGCGCTGCTCGAGAGCGGCGGCCGCAAGGAGATCGCGATGATGGTGCCGGTCGTCTTCCTCGTGCTGCCCATCACCGTCGTCTTCGCGGTCTTCCCGGGACTGGCCGTCCTGAGGCTCGACCTGTGACCCCGGGTGCCGACGTGCGCCGGGGGCGCCTCGCGGGCCCGGCGCCCTCCGGACCGCCGCCGCCGACCGCGTGTCCCCGTCCGGCGTCGCCGCTCGCCCCGGCCGCGCGACCCGCAGGAGAGCTGCACCGCGCCCGTGACGGCTGCGCGTCCGGCCCTTCGCACGGCACCGACCGGGCCGACCCGACGGCCCACCAGCGAGCCGGCTCCCCGGCCGACCTCCCCGACCCGACCCATCCTCCCCACGCGACCGACCGAGACGGAGCACCGCATGAGCACGAGCACGACGACGAGGGCGGCCCGGGCCGCCGCCGCCCTGGGCCGTGGCCTGGCCCACCGCATCGCGCGCCTGCGCGGCGACGACCGCGGGGACGTGCCCGGCTGGGTCATGGTCACCCTCATGACCGCGGGCCTCGTCGTGGCGCTGTGGGCCGTGGCCGGTCCTCGCCTGGCGCAGGTCTTCACCACGGCGATGGACCGGGTCCTCGCCGGCGGCTGACCACGGCGACGCGGGACGACCGAGGGGCGGCCGTCGTCGACTTCGCGCTCGTCTCCGCGCTGCTGACGCTCGTGCTCGTGGGGGTCGTGCAGCTCGCCGTCGTCCTCCACGTGCGCGCGACGGTCGTGGACTGCGCCGCCGAGGGGGCCCGGTACGGCGCCCTCGCGGACCGCACCCCGGAGGACGGCGCCGAGCGCACCCGCGAGCTGCTCACCGCGGCCCTGTCCCCGGCGTACGCGCGCGACGTCCGCGCGAGCGTGCGCGCCGTCGGCGGTCGCGAGCTCGTGGAGGTGCGCGTGCGGGCTCCGCTGCCGGTCGCCGGGCTGGTGGGGGTGGGGGACGCGCTCGACCTCACCGGCAGGGGGCTGGTCGTCGAGGGCGGCGGCGCGTGAGGGCCGCCCTGCCGGCCCCGCTCGTCGGCGTCCGGAGGCGCGTCCGCGACCTGCGGGGCGACGCCGACCGAGGGAGCGCCGTCGTGGAGTTCGTCGGCCTCGGCGTCCTCCTGCTCGTACCGGTGGTGTACCTCGTCATCGCCGTGGCCCAGCTTCAGGCCGGGGCCTTCGGGGCCGAGGCCGGCGCTCGCGAGGCCGCCCGCGTGATCGCCTCCGCGTCGGGCTCGACGTCGTCGGCGGCGCGCGCCGACGCCGAGGCGGTGGTCGCGCTCGCGCTGGAGGACCAGGGGGTGGACCCCGCCTCGGCGCGTCTGGACGTGCGCTGCGACGCCGACCCCTGCGGTGCGGGCGGGTCCCTCGTGCGCACGACGGTCCAGCTCGAGGTGGTCCTCCCCGGCGTCCCCGCGCCCCTGGCGGCGGTGGTGCCCGCGCGCGTGCCCGTCGAGGCCACCGGCACCGCAGCCGGCAACCGCTTCGCGGGGGCGCCGTGAGCGGCGGGGGGACCACCCCTCGCAGGCGTGCCGGCGACCGGGCGGAGGAGGGCCAGGTGACCCTGCTCGTGCTGGGCTACGCCGTCCTCGCGCTCGTCGTCGTCCTCGTCGTCACCGCCGCCTCGGCGGTTCACCTCGAGCGCAAGCGGGTCTGGGCCGCCGCGGACGCCGCCGCGGCGGACGCCGCAGACGCCGTGGACGAGGTCGCCTACTACGGCCAGGGCGGCCTCTCCGGGGGAGTGCCGCTGACGGACGCCGCCGTACGGGCGGCCGCGGAGGACCACCTGCGCCGCAGAGCGGCCTGGGACGACCTCGAGGGCGTCGTCCTCGGCCCGGGGACGGGCACGCCCGACGGCCGCACGGCCCAGGTGCAGCTCGTGGCGAGCGTCGACGTGCCCGTGCTCTCGCTCCTGCCGGGAGCGCGGGTGGCGGGGGGCCCGCTCACCGTCGTCGTCACGTCGAGGGCGCGCACCTTCCTCGACGCCGGCTGACCCCGACGCCGGCTGCCCCAGGGGGCCGTCGGGGAGCCACCGGCGGCGGTTTGGACGACCCCCCGCCGTGGGGTAACGTTCACGTCGCCGCAAGGGACCGGGAAGCCGGGTCCGGCCGGACCACCTCGGTGGTTGACGGCCTGAGACCCCGGGGTCTAGGTTCGAGCGGTTGCCTCCAGGGAGGCGCAGGTGGTCTCCACCGGTGCTCCTGGCGGGTCTGCTTCTTGAGAACTCAACAGCGTACCAAAGTCGAATGCCATTTTTTGTGGGCTGGGCTGGTGGTGCTGGGTCTGCCGTCGGTGGGCTCGGTGTCGCGTGGTTCTGGTCAAGTGT